>NZ_JABBPC010000032.1 GCF_012927485.1 Polaromonas sp.
CCCGGTGCCGGTCCTGATCGAGCCCGCGCTGGCCGATATTCCGAAAAGCGAGCGGGTAGCGAAAGAGCGTCAAAAGCCGCTGTTCATCGAAATGCCTGACTCTAAGCTGCCGCAGGTGAATTTGCTCGACGGCGCATTGTTGCGGCAGGAAACCGTGGCGCCCGAAACGCTGGAAATGACATCGCGGTTGATCGAAAAAAAGCTCAGGGATTTTGGTGTCGAAGTGCGTGTGGTGGCCGCTGCGCCCGGTCCCGTTATTACCCGCTACGAGATCGAGCCCGCCACCGGTGTGAAGGGCTCACAGGTGGTTAGCCTTGCCAAGGACCTGGCGCGTGCCTTGAGCCTGGTCTCCATCCGCGTCGTTGAAACCATTCCGGGCAAAAACTACATGGCGCTGGAGCTGCCTAACGCGAAGCGGCAGTCTATAAAGCTCAGCGAAATTCTGGGCTCCCAAGCCTATAACGAAGCCAAATCACTGCTCACGCTTGGGCTTGGAAAAGACATCGGTGGCAATGCCGTGGTGGCCGATCTGGCCAAAATGCCGCATTGCCTCGTAGCCGGCACCACTGGCTCGGGCAAGTCGGTGGGCATCAATGCGATGATTTTGAGCCTGCTTTACAAGGCCGATGCGCGGGATGTGCGTTTGCTGTTGATTGATCCCAAGATGCTGGAGATGAGTGTCTACGAAGGTATTCCGCATTTGTTATGCCCGGTGGTCACCGACATGCGTCAGGCCGCGCAAGGCCTCACCTGGTGCGTCGCCGAAATGGAAAAACGCTACAAGCTGATGAGCAAGCTGGGCGTACGCAATCTGGCGGGCTACAACGTCAAGATTGACGAAGCCAAGGCAGGCGGCGAATTTATTTACAACCCCTTCAGCCTGACGCCCGAGCAGCCTGAGCCGCTGGAGCGTCTGCCTTACATCGTGGTGGTGATTGACGAGCTGGCCGACTTGATGATGGTGGTGGGCAAGAAGATTGAAGAGCTGATTGCCCGCCTGGCCCAGAAAGCCCGTGCGGCGGGTATTCACCTGGTGTTGGCGACTCAGCGACCCAGCGTCGACGTGATTACGGGCCTGATAAAAGCCAACATTCCGACGCGCCTGTCATTTCAAGTCAGCAGCAAAATTGACAGCCGCACCATACTCGACCAGATGGGTGCAGAGGCTTTGCTCGGCATGGGCGACATGCTCTACATGCCCAGCGGGACGGGCTTTCCAGTCCGCGTGCATGGCGCCTTTGTGAGCGACGATGAAGTACACCGGGTGGTCGCCTATCTCAAGCAGCAAGGGGAGCCAAATTACATCGAGGGGGTGCTTGAAGGCGGTACGGTCGATGGTGACGGCGACCTGACGGGCGAAACCAGCGGGGGTGAGAAAGATCCGATGTACGACCAAGCGGTTGAAGTGGTGCTGAAGAACCGCAGGGCCAGCATCTCGCTGGTGCAGCGCCACCTCAAAATAGGCTACAACCGCGCGGCGCGCCTGGTGGAAGAGATGGAAAACGCGGGGTTGGTCAGTGCCATGAGTGGCAGCGGCCAGCGCGAAATTTTGGTGCCTGCACGGGCGGAATAACGACCATGAAAAATTTTGTTGCTACTGTTTTAATAGCTTCTTGCGCTTCTTTTGCGTGGGCAGACGGACTGGCAAGCCTTGAAAGTTTCGTGAAGACCGTGAGCAGCGGTCGTGCGAACTTTACCCAAGTGGTCACGGCACCTGCCAAGGAAGGCCAGAGCCCGCGCAGCAAGATATCCAGCGGCACGTTCGAGTTTGCCCGTCCCAATCGCTTTAGATTTAATTATAAAAAGCCTTTTGAGCAAAGCATCGTGGCCGACGGCCAGACGCTGTGGCTGTATGACGCGGATCTGAACCAGGTTACCGCTCGCAATCAGTCTGGTGCGCTGGGCTCTACGCCGGCAGCCCTGATTGCCGCCGCGCCGGATTTGCATGCCTTGCAGGCGGACTTTAAGCTGGCTGCCGCACCCGACAAGGACGGCCTGCAGTGGGTCGTGGCCACGCCCAAGGCCAAGGACGGCCAGTTGCAAGCGGTGCGTGTGGGCTTTCGAGCGGGCGAAAAGTCTACCGGCCTGGCCGCGCTGGAAATCCTTGATAGTTTCGGCCAGCGCTCTGTGCTGAGCTTCAGCCAGGTGGAAGTCAACCCGCACCTGCCCATCGACACCTTTCAGTACAAGCCGCCAAAGGGAGCGGATGTAATTCGTCAGTGACGACGAATGAATTTTTTCGGCAGGGTGTGATGCGCGCCTGATTCGAGGCTCAAGGACTCTATGGCTACCTCCTCATCCCACCAACCCCTGGCCGAGCGGCTGCGCCCCCAAACTTTGGGACAGGTCATTGGGCAACAGCATTTGCTCGGAGAAGGCATGCCGTTGCGCATCGCCTTTGAGTCGGGCCAGCCGCACAGCTGCATTTTGTGGGGACCGCCCGGTGTCGGTAAAACCACCATCGCGCGCCTGATGGCCAGCAGTTTTGATGCGCATTTCATCACTATTTCCGCGGTGCTCGGTGGCGTCAAGGACATTCGCGAAGCCGTTGAGCAGGCCACTATCTGGCAAGGGCAGGGGGAGGGTAACGGCAAGCGCACGCTCGTGTTTGTGGATGAGGTGCATCGCTTTAACAAGAGTCAGCAGGATGCTTTTTTGCCGCATGTGGAAAGCGGCCTCTTTACCTTTATCGGGGCTACCACCGAAAACCCTTCGTTTGAAGTGAATTCGGCCTTGCTGTCACGCGCGGTGGTCTACGTGCTGCAACCGCTTCTCGAGGATGACCTTAAAAAAATAGTGATGAGAGTTCTTGAGGAGCGGGCGCTACCAGCTATCGAAATAATTGCAACTGAAGCGATCGAGCGACTCACGGCTTACGCCGACGGCGACGCCCGGCGTTTACTCAATACGCTCGAGTCCCTCGATGTTGCTGCACGCAGCGAGAAAATTACCGAAGTGACCGACGCCTGGCTGCTCAAGGTGCTGGGTGAGCGCCTGCGCCGCTACGACAAGGGCGGTGAGCAGTTCTATGACACCATTTCGGCGCTGCACAAATCCGTGCGTGGCTCCGACCCCGACGCCGCACTCTACTGGTTCATGCGCATGCTGGATGGGGGCGCCGAGCCGCTCTACATGGCGCGTCGGCTCATCCGCATGGCCAGCGAAGACATCGGGCTGGCCGACCCGCGCGCGCTGCGAATGGCGTTGGATGCGGCCGAGGTCTATGAACGGTTGGGCTCACCGGAAGGTGAGTTGGCGCTGGCACAATGCGTGGTTTATTTGGCGGTTGCGCCCAAATCCAACGCGGTCTACAAGGCGTTCAACGAAGCCAAGGCCTTGATCAAGAAAGACGGCACGCGTCCGGTGCCGCTGCATTTGCGCAATGCACCGACGCGGCTCATGAAGGAGCTCGATTACGGCAAAAACTACCGCTACGCCCACAATGAGGAGGGTGGTTTTGCCGCCGGTGAAAATTACTTTCCGGAAGGGATGCCTCCGCCCGAGTTTTACAGGCCCGTCAGTCGGGGCCTGGAGATCCAAATCTCCGATAAGCTGAAAGAGTTGAAGTCCAGGAACAATCAGAAAAACTAATAAAAAACAAAACCAACTGATAAAGCCTTCTTTGACCGCGAAAATAAAGTTTCTCTAGGGTAAACCCCGCGAAAACTTTCGTGTTGGCTCGATTCTCGCTTCACACGCATGGCTACAATTCGCGGATTAGCTCGCCACGTTCACCAGTTATCTGGTTTTGACAGGCGGGCTTTTTGTTAACTCGCGCGATCCTCCGGTGATCCCGACGGTTTGCGGCGCAAGCAGAGTTGGCAATTTCAATTTAATGGAGATTAGTTATGGAAGTATTGCTTCAGCAGATCATCAATGGTCTTGTTTTGGGCAGCATGTATGCCCTGATCGCGCTGGGCTACACCATGGTGTACGGCATCATCAACCTGATCAATTTTGCCCATGGCGAGGTATTGATGGTGGGGGCGCTGACCAGCTGGACCATCATCCGCTGGATGCAGGAGGCATTGCCTTCGACTCCGGGTTGGCTGATTTTGCTGATTTCACTGCTGATCGCCTTCGTGGTGTGTGGTGCTCTGAATTTTGCGATTGAAAAAATCGCCTACCGACCACTGCGCAATTCACCCAAGCTGGCGCCACTCATCACCGCCATTGGCATGTCGCTGCTGCTGCAGACGCTGGCCATGATCATCTGGAAGCCCAACTACAAGTCTTATCCGACACTGCTCCCACCGGAGCCGCTTCAGGTGGGCGGTGCCGTGATTACCGTCACGCAGATTTTCATTCTGGGTGCGACGGCGGTTTCGCTCTCGGTGCTGATGTGGCTGGTGCACTACACCAAACTCGGTCGTGCCATGCGGGCCACCTCCGAGAACCCGCGCGTCGCCGCGCTGATGGGTGTGCGGCCCGATACGGTCATCTCGGCGACCTTCATCATCGGTGCCGTTCTGGCGGCGTTGGCCGGTGTGATGTACGCCTCCAACTACGGTACCGTCCAGCACACCATGGGTTTTTTGCCAGGCCTTAAAGCCTTCACTGCAGCGGTGTTTGGTGGCATTGGCAACCTGGGGGGAGCCGTTCTGGGCGGCATTTTGCTGGGACTGATCGAATCTATCGGTGGTGGCTATCTCGGGACCTGGACGGGCGGTGTGCTGGGCAGCCAGTACTCAGATATTTTTGCTTTTGTCGTGCTGATTTTTGTGCTGACGCTCCGGCCCTCGGGCTTGCTGGGTGAACGTGTGGCGGACCGGGCTTAGGCCTGCTGTCGAAGTCGATATCAAGCTCAGTGATAAGGAAAAGTTCTGATGAAACCTAATAAATTGCTTACTTTCTTGGTGGTTGCAGCCGCGTTGCTGGTGTTGCCGCTGGTGCTGCAACAAGGGGGTAACGCCTGGGTGCGGATTGTCGACATGGCGCTGCTGTATGTACTGCTTGCGCTCGGACTCAACATTGTGGTCGGCTACGCCGGCCTGCTGGACCTGGGCTACGTGGCATTTTTTGCAGTCGGCGCCTATCTGTTTGCGCTGCTCGGCTCGCCCCATCTGGCGGGCTCTTTTCCGGCTATTGCAGCAGCCTTTCCCAACGGTCTGCATCTTCCGATCTGGGCCACCATTCCGGCCGCTGCTGCCGTTGCTGGCCTCTTCGGCGTCGCCTTGGGTGCGCCAACGCTCAAGTTGCGCGGTGATTACCTGGCTATCGTCACGCTTGGCTTTGGTGAAATTATCCGGGTCTTCCTGAATAACCTGGACCGTCCCATCAACCTGACCAACGGGCCCAAAGGCATCGACCAGATTGACTCGATAAAGTTTTTCGGACTCGATCTGGGTAAGGCGCATGAGCTCTTCGGATTCGAGATCACCACGGTGTCCATGTACTACTACCTCTTTCTGGTGCTGGTCATCATTTCGGTAATCATTTGCCACCGGCTGGAAAACTCACGCATCGGACGAGCCTGGATGGCGATTCGCGAAGACGAAATCGCCGCCAAGGCCATGGGCATCAATACCCGCAACATGAAGCTGCTGGCGTTCGGCATGGGGGCCACGTTTGGCGGCGTTTCGGGTTCGATGTTTGCCGCCTTTCAGGGTTTTGTCTCGCCGGAGTCGTTCAGCCTGATGGAGTCGATCATGATCGTCGCCATGGTGGTGCTGGGCGGCATTGGTCATTTGCCTGGAGTCATTCTGGGCGCATTACTGCTGGCAGCGCTGCCAGAGGTATTGCGCTACGTGGCCGGGCCGTTGCAGGCCATGACCGATGGCCGACTGGACTCTGCCATCCTTCGCCAGTTGTTGATTGCGCTCGCCATGATCACCATCATGCTCATGCGGCCCCGCGGCCTCTGGCCTTCGCCGGAGCACGGCAAGTCGCTTGTCAAATCCATTAAAAGCTAAGGAGAATGGACGTGAGCGAAACCATTCTTAAAGTCGCCGGCGTGTCTAAACGCTTTGGCGGGCTGCAGGCCCTCAGTGATGTCGGCATCCATATTGAGCGTGGACAGGTCTATGGTCTGATTGGCCCTAACGGGGCCGGAAAAACCACCTTCTTCAATGTGCTGACCGGCCTGTATACGCCGGACAGCGGCACCTTTGAGCTGGCCGGAAAGCCTTACAAACCGACGGCGGTGCACGAGGTTGCCAAGGCCGGCATTGCCCGCACCTTTCAAAATATCCGACTGTTTTCCGACATGACCGCACTCGAGAATGTGATGGTTGGCCGGCATATCCGTACCCACTCCGGCCTGATCGGTGCGGTGTTTCGCACCCCGGGCTTCAAGCATGAAGAAGCCGCCATCGCCCAACGTTCCCATGAATTGCTGGAATATGTCGGCATCGGCAAATACGCTGATTTCAAGGCGCGCACCTTGAGCTACGGCGACCAGCGGCGTCTTGAGATTGCCAGGGCACTGGCTACCGATCCACAACTGATTGCCCTTGACGAGCCGGCCGCCGGCATGAACGCGACGGAAAAAGTGCAACTGCGCGAGCTGATCGACCAGATCCGCAAGGACAACCGCACTATTTTGCTGATTGAGCACGACGTGAAATTGGTCATGGGCCTGTGTGACCGGGTGACGGTACTTGACTACGGCAAACAGATCGCTGAAGGCCCGCCCGCCGAGGTGCAGAAAAACGAAAAAGTGATCAGTGCCTATCTGGGTACAGGTCATTGAAGGACAACAAAGACATGGTAAATACACTTCTTAAAGTGACCGGCCTCAAGGTGGCCTACGGCGGCATTCAGGCGGTGAAGGGCGTTGATTTTGAAGTCAACGAAGGCGAACTGGTCACCTTGATCGGCTCCAACGGTGCCGGAAAAACCACCACCATGAAAGCCATCACCGGCACCCAGCCAATGCTGGCGGGTGACATCGAATACATGGGGAAAAGCATCAGGGGCCGCGGCGCGTGGGATCTGGTGAAAGAAGGCCTGGCCATGGTGCCTGAAGGCCGTGGCGTGTTCGCTCGCATGACCATCATCGAAAATTTGCAGATGGGCGCCTACGTCCGCAACGATAAGCCCGAAATCGCCGCCGACATCGAGAAAATGTTTGTGTTGTTTCCGCGCCTGCGCGAGCGCAAAGACCAGCTGGCTGGGACCATGTCCGGCGGCGAGCAGCAGATGCTGGCCATGGGCCGTGCGCTGATGAGCCGCCCCAAGGTGCTTCTACTGGACGAACCGTCAATGGGTTTGTCGCCCATCATGGTGGACAAGATTTTTGAGGTCGTGCGCGACGTCTCCGCACACGGCGTCACCGTTTTGCTTGTGGAGCAAAACGCCAGCCGCGCCTTGGGCATTGCAGACCGAGGCTATGTCATGGAATCGGGCCACGTCACCATGAACGGTGCCGCGAAAGAGCTGCTCAACGACCCGCGCGTCAAGGCCGCTTATCTGGGTGAGTAAATGGGGCTGGAAGGGCTAGCGTAAGGCGCCGGTAGTTCCTGAACTATCGGTTTTTTTCTAGTGTTGTTTGGTTTGAATAGTTCAAAAAACTCTGATTCCGCGTCGCTTTAATTTACCCCGCCTTTGCCTTGTCGGCTTCAGTGGTGAACGAATCGGCGTAAAACTCTTCGGCCGGCAAGGCTGCCTTCGCGCTGTAGTCGGCGCGGGCTGAATCCACCACAATCGGCGCGCCGCAGGCATAAACCTGGTAGCCAGACAGGTCGGGAAAATCTTCTAATACAGCCATGTGAACATAGCCGGTGCGGCCGGTCCAGTGGTCTTCAGGCAGGGCGTCAGAGACGACTGGAATATAGGTCAGGTGGGGCATCGCGGCTACTTTGGAAAGTATCCAGTCAGTCATGTACAAGTCGGCTGGGCGTCTGCCGCCCCAATAGAGCACGGCGGGGCGCGTGATGTTCTTGTACTGCATGTGTTCGATCAATGCCTTGATGGGCGCAAAGCCGGTGCCGGATGCCAATAGAACCATCGGTTTGTTGCTGTCTTCGCGCAGGAAGAAGCTGCCATAGGGTCCTTCGATACGCAAAATTTCTTTTTCTTTCATTGGGCCGAAGACGTGTTCGGTGAATTTCCCGCCCGCCATGTAGCGAATATGCAGTTCCAAGCCAGGGGCATCGACCTGCGTGTGCGGAGCGTTGCCCATGGAGTAAGCACGGCGGTCCCCATCGCGAAGCAAAATTTCTACGTACTGGCCGGCATGGTATTTGAGCAGTTCGCTGGCGGGTAACTGCAGGCGAATAATCATCACGTCGCGCGAGGCGCGGACTAAGCTGCTCACCCGCGAAGGCATCTTCTTGATGGGAAAAGCGCTTTCATCGGTTACCTGGCGCGATTCGATCACCACGTCCGTGTCGGCTACGGCGCAACAAGTCAATATAAAGCCATTGGTTTCTTCCTCGGGCGACAGGGCCTTGAGCTGGTGCGCGCCATGCGTCACCGTGCCTTCAAGCTTCTTGCACTTGCAGGAACCGCACGCACCGTCCTTGCAGCCGTAGGGCAGGCCAATTCCCTGTCGAATGGCGGCGGCCAGCAGCGCTTCGTCGACTTTAGCGGTAAAAGTCCGGCCGCTTGGTTGCACGGTTACGTTGAAACTCATAGTCGGTATCCTTGCTAGTACTATTATTCAGTTCGTTAATTAGCTCGGCTGGTGTTCCAGCAACCCCCAATTTTGCCTTCAAACCTAACTCCCCTTGGCGCACTGCCTTCCCGTTTCCGCCGTGAGCGTGTTTTGATCGTGGGCTGCGGTGATGTCGGTTTGCGCGTCGCCCGCCAGCTGCCGCCCAAGCTCAAACTTATCGCCCTCACCTCCACCGCCGCGCGCCTGCCGGCTCTGCGAGCGGAGGGCATCACCCCTTTGCAAGGCAATCTGGATGACGCTGCCACCCTGCGCCGACTGGCCGGGCTGGCCACCCGTGTGGTGCATCTGGCGCCGCCTCCTAATCACAACCCGGATTGGCGCAGCGACCCCCGTACCCTGGCGCTTCTGCGCACGCTGCGTCTGCGCAGCCTGCCGAGGTCGCTGGTTTATGGGTCGACCAGCGGAGTCTATGGCGACTGCGGCGGCGACTGGGTGAGCGAAACCCGCAGCGTGAACCCGCACACGCCGCGCTCCCAGCGCCGCGTGCATGCAGAAGGCCATCTGCGCCTGTTTGGACGCGCCACCGGCACAAAGATACACATCCTGCGAATTCCCGGTATCTACGCCTCCGACCGCGAAGGTGGTACGCCGCGAGAGCGGCTGCTCAAGGGTACGCCCGTGCTGCGCCAGGAGGACGACGTCTACACCAACCATATTCATGCCGACGACCTGGCAAGAGCCTGTCTGGCAGCTCTGTGGCGCGGCAAGCCGCAACGAGTTACCCATGTCAGCGACGACACGCGGATGAAGATGGGCGATTATTTTGATCTGGCGGCTGATCTCTACCAATTGCCAAGGCCGCCCCGGGCTCCGCGCAGCACGGCGCAGCAGCAGCTGTCGCTGATGCTGCTAAGTTTCATGAGCGAGTCAAGAAGATTGAACAACCAGCGGATGAAGACAGAACTGAAGCTCGTGTTGCGCTATCCGACCGTGGCTTCTGGGCTACGCGCCGCATGAGTATTTCACCTGCGCCATGCCGCTTGGTCTGGACACTGGCCGACCTGACTTCGGGCGAGTTTGGTGGTTGGAATCTGATGACAAAGAATCTAGCCGAAGCGTCGGCGTTTAGTGCTCACCCAACGAATTTTCAACCAGCAGGCAAACTGGCAATTGGGTTGCCAACTCCGTGCGAGCGGTGAGCTACCCCGGTGGGGAATTACTCAATGCCTCATTGAAGAACACGAGCCTGGACATCACGCGCATTGAGCGATACACCGGACGGTAAATACCTGCTGGTTGGACTTGACCAGCCTCCTTTTACCGCTTCTCCTTTGGACATCTTCAACGCCCAGACTGGCGAAATCATGGATGCGGTTCATTTACCTAACCATGTCCAGGACATAGCGGTTCATCATTAAAGCACCGCCTTTGCAGCGGTGGCCGCGTCGGAAGGCATCTTCCTCTGGAAATTTGTTGCCCGCCGCGATTGACCGCTTAACGTTTTAGCCAACTTGTTGCCTTGACCGGTTGAATCCAAGCGGCAAAGCCGACGCCCGTTTCAGCAGCATTGCGGCCGACCGACACCCTGGTTTGAAGACATATTTACGACTTTAATTGCGCAGAATCCAGCCTACGAAGTTCAAACTGTAGCGCACCATGTGCACACATACGCAGCTGCCCGCCGTCTTCGGTAACACCGCTTCAATCGCCTCGGGAAAGCCTTTCAGGTCATCCACACAGGCAATGAAGATGTCCTGCACTCCGCGGTTCTTCAGTTCGGTGACGACTTGCAGTCAGAACTTGGTGCCCTCGGTCTGGGCAACCCACAGGCCTGGCGTTCATAAAGGCGAACGTAAGCGTCAGATGACCGACAGCAAGATCGACTTAACCAAGAAGATTGCTAATCTGCGTTGTGTCGCCTCACGTAGCCAAGAATCGAGAGCCGGTGCCAACGCTGTACTGCTGGATTCCAGCCTCCTCGCACGCTCAACTTACTTTGCACCTCGTTTTCTGAGACGCCCCTTCTTAGCGATAAATAATTATTGACAACCAGTTTCCGTTAGTGGAAACTGGTTGTCATTAAGCGCACTGAGCAATCCTCATACAGGCGGCTGCGAAATCCAACTGACCATAAAGGAATCCATTGTGACAATCGAGCCAACCCCCGAGGCCGGCATATTAACCAACATTATGCTCATGGTCTTCCGTTTGAATGGCCGCCTTTTGGAGAAAGGCGACCAACTGGTTGAGCCCTTCAATCTCACCAGTGCCCGCTGGCAAGTGCTGGGTGCCATGGCATTAGCTGGAAAGCCCCTTTCTGCGCCGCAGATCGCTGAAGCGATGGGGATCACCCGACAAGGGACACAGAAGCAGCTCAATAGACTGGAGGAGGACGGCTTCTTCAAGCAGAGCATCAACCCACGCCACCAGCGCTCGCCCCTTTATGTCTTGACCGAAATGGGCAAACGCATTTTTACTAAGGCGATGGCCATGGAGGCGGTCTGGGCTAACGGACTCGTTATTGGCCTTCCTTTGCAAGACCTTAAGAACACACTACAAACCTTAAACACTGTTTATGAACGGCTCGACTCTCCCGTTCCGAAGAAAGATTCCCGAGCATGAAGCCCATTATTCACGCGATCGCCGGCACCACAGCGATGTTTCTCCTCGCCGGCTTCTGGACTTCCACCCTAGTCTCGGAGGTGTTTTTTGACAGTGCGGCTGTGGCCGCAGTCAAACACGCCATTGTTTACGGCCTCTTCTTGCTGGTGCCGTTCATGGTCGCTACCGGCGGCTCCGGCTTCGCACTTGGCAAAACGCGCAAAGGAGGGCTTGTTGTTCAGAAGAAGAAGCGTATGGCGATCATCGGCACCAACGGCCTGTTAGTAATGATTCCAGCGGCGATTTTTCTCAACATTAAGGCCGCTACTGGTGAATTCGACGTATTTTTTTATGCTGTGCAGGTAGTGGAACTGATTGTCGGTGGTATGCAGTTCACCCTTATGGGCATGAATTTCCGCGACGGGCTCAAGCTGGCCGGCAAGCTACATCTGCGAGCAAATTAACGACAAGGTGCGCAATAGGCGGCAGGTGACTGGGCAGTACTTTCCTATCAACCAGAAAGCCGCCAGCACCCTTAACCGGGTCGGTTTAAGCTGGAAGCGCGTGACCCCTGCCTTCCGACCGGCAAGGTCCAGCCAGTTCAAGCGGCCGTAGGAACAGGTTGAGCGGTTATTGAAAATGCGTTTTAAGGGGGAGTGCCGCTGCCTCACAATAGTGACCATGCACAAACATCTTTCAGAAACCACAGGTCCACAACGGCTGGTCTATGGCTTTTTGATTGGCGTTGCCGCCGCGGCGATTCCGCTTCCGATGCAGTGGCAGTTTCGCGGACTCTTCGGATGGTGTGTGGGTATTGGCGTGTATCTGATGCTGGCCTGGTGGCTATGTGTGCGCTTTGATTCAAAACGAACGCGAACGCGGGCTCAGGCGCAAGACGAACCGAGTGTGATACTTTTTTTGCTGATGCTGCTGGCAACGGTCGCGTGTGTGACGGCCATTACGCTGATGCTGCAGCAGATTCGGAACCACGCGGGCGCGCAGCGCGCGCTTCATATTGCGTTGTCGATGGGCGCCTTGGCCGCTTCCTGGTTATTCATCCAGACCATATTCGCGTTTCGTTATGCCCATCGTTATTACCATAAAGAGCGGTTGAATGAGCCCGACGGGCCAGGCCTGCAGTTTCCCGGTGGCCTTGATCCCGATTATTTCGATTTTTTGTATTACTCGCATGTGGTTGGAATGACCTCGCAAGTGTCCGACGTGCAGGTGACCTCGCGCGAGATGCGCCGCCTCACGCTGGTGCATGGTGTACTTTCCTTCGGGTTCAACATGTTGATTCTGGCGCTCAGTATTAATGTGGTGGCCGGCGCCCTCCAATAGCTCACTGCCGGGCTATTGGACGCCTGCGTCTGACGGATCGGCGGGAATCACCGCCCCAAGGTTCTGTCCCGCCCAAGCCTCAAAAGCCCGGTGGACAGCGCGGTGCCACACACAATCACGCCGGCACACATGAGCATCCACGGCGTGACGCGTTCTCCGAGAAATACCGTGCCATAGAGCACGGCAAAGACAGGGATCACAAACGTGACTGCCAGCGCGCGCGGCGGACCGGCGTTTTCAATCAGGCGAAAAAACAAGATGTACGCCAGTCCGGTGCACACCACCCCAACTGCCAGCAGCGCCAGCCAGGCCGATGTGCTCGGCAGGCGTGCGGGCCATAGCCAAACGGCAGGCAAGGCGAGCCCCAGCGTCGCGCCGATCTGGCTGCCTGCGGCCGTCACGAGGGGCTGCAAGCCTGAAAGATAGCGCTTGGCGTAGCTGGCCGAAATACCGTAGCACAGGCAGGCCAGCAAGCATGCCAGCACGGCCCAGCCGGGCGCAACTCCCGAGGCATCGGGCTTGAAGCTGGCTTTATCCCACGCAAGCAGGGCCACGCCAGCAAAGCCGATAGCCAGCCCCAATACGCGTGAGCGGTTAGGTTTGTCTCTAAGCCATCCCCAGGCAATCAGCGCACCAAACATTGGCACCGTGGCGTTAAGAATGGCCGACAGCCCGGTGCTGATGGACAGCAGCGCAAATGAGAAACAGGCAAAAGGAATGCCCGAATTAAGCATGCCGATGAAGAAAATCCTGCGCCAGTTTTTCTTCAGCTCCGGCAATAGACCGCGCAGCCATACGAAAGGCAGCAGGAAGCCAGCCGCAATCGCTACGCGGACGCCCGCAGTCGGCAGCGGCCCAAACTCGACCGTCCCAATACGCATGAAGAGGAATGAAGCGCCCCATATGGCCGCCAGCAATCCGAAATCGGTGACCCAGTGCTTGGGATTGTTATTGGCGAGGGCGGCGGCACCCGCGCGATCTGAAGACCTTGAACTCACAGCATGCTTTCCTGAAATGCACCCTCAAGCTTGAGTAGTGCGGTTTTGCGATCGAGTCCCCCTGCGTAGCCGGTAAGCGAACCGTCGGCGCCCATTACGCGGTGACACGGCACGATGATACTGATAGGGTTGCGCCCGACAGCCGCGCCCACTGCTCTAACAGCGGTCGGTCTGCCAATGCGGAGGCTGATCTCGCCGTAACTGACGGTGTCACCGTGCGGAATGGCGAGCAGTGCCCGCCACACCGCTTGCTGGAATAGCGTGCCGCCTGCCAGATCGAGCGGCACATCAAAACGGCTGCGCTGGTGAGTGAAATAGTCGGCAAGTTGCTGGCTGGCTTTTTTCAGCACGGGATGGTCGGGACCACTGGGCCAGACCAGGGCGCCGACTTGCCCAGTGAGCTCGGGCGGCAGATAGCGCTGGTTTTCAACAAACCAAAGTCCTGCCAGGCCCTTGGACGTTGACGCGATAACGATAGGCCCCAGAGGGCTCGGCAGGCTGGTTTGGACGATGGAAGGATCGAATTTCATGAGGGATTCCTTGAGTGCTCTGATTTTCCAAAGAGTTGCGGGGAGTGCCTTGTTTCCTTTAGCGCGCTTTGCCTTGCAGGAGAACCACAGGAAGTCGCCAATTCAACCGTGTTTGGCGACGCGACGAGATCGGCGGCCAGCCTGCCGCTCCAGGCGCGAACGACCGCATAGCTGCGCCAGGGTTTCCAGGCCAGTGAGGCTTGTTCAGCGTGCTTGGCCGGATTTTTTAAGTGTTGCACCCCCAGCGCTTTCTGCAATGCCACATCGGCGGCCGGAAACGCATCCGGCCAGCGCAGGGCGCGCATGGCAATGTATTGCGCCGTCCAGTCTCCAATGCCGGGAAGCGCTTTCAGCGTCGCCACGGTCGCGTTGATATCCGCAGCGCCGTGCAATTGCAGGCGTTTCTCAGTGACGGCCTGGGCAAGCCCGACGATGGCGGCCTGCCGCTGCTTGACAATGCCGAGCTGGCCCAGCGCGTCGCCGCTGGCAGCGGCCAGCACGGCGGGGACGGGAAACAAATGCGTCAGTTGAGCCCATGGCGTTGAAATCGGTTCGCCAAACCGATCGACCAGGCGTTGCGCCAACGTGCGGGCCGCCGCCACCGTGATCTGCTGGCCGAGCACCGCACGCACCGCCAGCTCATAGCCATCCAGTGCGCCGGGTACACGAAGCCCGTCGCCCGCTGGAAATGCGTTGTGCAGGACGCTGTTGATGGCGGTCGGGTCGGCGTCCAGGTCAAACAGGGCGCGCACTCGGAAAATCACCAACGGCAGCACTTCCCGGAGTGAATCGCTGACACGCAGAACCAGCTGGGATCGTGCCTCGTCAAAGCTGGCATGCAACCAGCCGGCATGCACCGTGCCTTCCGACTCGACGCGAAACGTCCTGGCGATTCCCGGCTGCTCTGCGTCTGCAGCTATAAATTCAATCGCTTTGATGCAGCGCTGGCTGAAAAAGTAGAGCAGGGCCGCGACGTCGTAAGGCGGCCTGTAGCCGAGCCGAATGGTCGTGCCATTGCCATTGCCATTGCCGCCGCGGTCAGCGCCCTGACGTCGTAACTGCGACGGGTTGAGTTGGTAGTGCGCCACGAAGCTAGCGTTGAAGCGCCGCAGGCTGGCAAAGCCACTCATCAGCGCGACTTGAGTAATCGGTAAATTGGTGTCGGCCAGAAGTTGCTTGGCGGTATGCAAGCGTCGCGTCTGCAAATACTGCAGCGGCGAGACACCAAAATGTGCTTCGAAAATTCGACGTACATGGCGGTCGCTGACACCCAGGCGGGCGGCGAGTTTGTTCACCGAGGGCGTCGCGTCGGACCATCCGTCGGGTTGGTCGAGCAGACGGGCCGCCTGATGCGCCAGCATGTAGGAAGCGTCCTGGATCGACCAGACCACCGAATGCGGAGCCAGTTCCGGCCGACAGCGCAGACAAGGACGAAATCCCGCTTGCTCGGCTTGCGCCGCATGACGGAAAAAGCGGCAGTTTTCACGCTTCGGGGTTCTGACGCTGCAGACCGGCCGGCAGTAGATGCCGGTGGACGTGACACCGGTAAAAAAGCAACCGTCAAATCGGGCGTCCCTCGCTTTCAGGGCGAGGTAGCACTCGTTGTCGGCTAATGAGACGGTTGCGCTGGCCATGGAGAAATGATACGCCGGGCAGGGCTTTGGACTAGCCGTTTCCGGACATGCCCTGAAGGTCTTGTCCGGGCTGCTAGCGGAGGGGGTGCCGCCTACAATCATCGAACGCAAACTTTCAGAAAGACCCTCTTCCATGCAAGTCAACGCATCCATTTTCAAGGCCTATGACATTCGCGGCGTGGTTCCTGCCACCATCAACGAAGAGGTGGCTGAAGCGCTGGGAAAAGCCTTTGGCACGATTGCCCTGGCAGAAGGCGAGAAAACCGTAGCTGTTGGTCGTGATGGCCGGTTGAGCGGGCCTTCCCTCAGCGCCGCGCTGATACGCGGTCTTGCGGCGGCAGGCGTGGCTGTGTTGGACGTCGGCATGGTCACTACCCCCATGCTTTATTTTGCAGCCAACACGTTGGCCACCTCGGGCATTCAGGTTACAGGGAGCCACAACCCGAAGGACTACAACGGCTTCAAGATGGTGCTGGCGGGGCGCGCGATTTATGGCGACGACATCCAGGCCTTGCGGCGCGTGATCGAGGCGGAAACATGGACGCTGCCGGCCGCCCCCGGAATCATCCAAAGGGTCGACGTGGAGCCCGCTTACCGCGAGCGCATTGTCTCGGGTATCAAGTTGTCGCGGCCCTTGAAAATTATTATTGATGCGGGTAACGGCATTGCTGGCGCGTCGGCGCCGTCCATTTTTCGAGCGCTGGGGTGTGAGGTCACCGAGTTGTTCACCGAAGTTGACGGCAATTTCCCCAACCACCATCCTGACCCGAGCAAACCGGAAAACCTGCAGGACTTGATGCGCGCTTTGAAAAGCGGCGATGCCGAATTGGGGCTGGCCTTTGACGGCGACGGGGACCGGCTCGGCATAGTGACCAAGGACGGCCAGAACATCTACCCGGATCGGCAGATGATGTTGTTTGCACGTGACGTGCTCTCACGCGTGCCGGGCGGTACCATTTTGTTTGACGTGAAATGCTCGCAGCGTCTGGCCCCGGAAATTGAAGCGGCGGGCGGCGTGCCCCTGATGTACAAAACCGGGCATTCGCTGATCAAGGCCAAGATGAAGGAAATCAACTCGCCGCTGGGCGGCGAAATGAGTGGGCACATCTTCTTCAAGGAGCGCTGGTACGGCTTTGACGACGGCACGTATGCGGGTGCGCGTCTGCTGGAAATTGTCAGCCGCGTAACCGATGCGGGTGTCTTGCTCAACGCGCTACCCACCAGCTTCAGTACGCCGGAACTCAACGTGACCTGCCGCGAGGGAGAACCCCACACGGTGGTGGAAGCGTTGATAAAAGGGGCTCATTTTGCCGCGCCTGCCAAGCTATCGACTATTGACGGCGTGCGGGTGGATTGGCCGGATGGTTTTGGTTTGATCCGGGCGTCTAACACCACGCCTGTGCTGGTGCTTCGTTTTGAGGGGCACAGCCCTGAAGCGCTCCAGCGCATCGAGGCCGAGATGCTGGCATTGCTGCGCAGCGTGAAACCAGACGCAAGTATTTCGGCAGCGGCGCATTGATGCCATCGACCCAACGCCGCGCCCTCAACGAAGCGATAAAGGTGGGGGCGCCTTGAAGATTTTGTTGGTCAAACTGTCTTCGTTGGGCGACGTCGTGCATACATTGCCGGTGGTGCAGGATATTGGTGCGGCCTTGCCCGGCGCGCAGATCGACTGGGTGGTGGAGAAATCCTTTGCGCCGCTGCTGGCGCGGTCCCGCGGGCTGCACCGCGTCATTCCATGTGAGATCCGGCGTTGGCGCAAGTCAGTCTGGACGGCAGCGACGCGTCGCGAATGGCGCACGTTCCGCGCCCAATTGCAGCAAGAGGCCTACGACGCGGTCATTGATCTCCAGGGTTTGAGTAAATCTGCGCTGGTGGCGCGGATGGCACGGCTGGCGCCTGGAGGCCAGCGTTATGCGCTAGCCAACCAGACCGAGGGCTCTGCTTACGAGGCACCTACCCGGTGGGTGGCTGACGTCGCCATCCGCATTGAACCGCATACCCCTGCCGTGCAGCGCTCGCGCGAACTGGCGGCACGCGCACTGGGGTACAGCCTGCGGTCGGGCCCGCATTTTGGACTAGACCTACCTTCGCTCAAAGACCAGCAAAGCTCATTCGCTGCTGACAAGCTGGCAATGAAGGTGGCATTGGTGCACGGCACCTCGCGTGCAGACAAGGAGTGGCCGCTCAGTCACTGGATAGCGCTTGGCAGGCGTCTGAATGCGGCGGGCTTCCAGGTGGCGCTTCCGTATGGCAACGCCAGCGAATTGGTGACGAGTCAGGCGATCGCAGAGGCGCTGAATGAATGCGATGGTACTGATGCCCCCACCGATACGGCGCAAGCCCAAATCTGGCCTTTGCTAACGCTGGACGCATTGACTGAAGAATTGGCGCAATGTACTGGCGTGATTGGGGTTGACAGCGGCGTCAGCCATATCGCCGTCGCGCTGGATTTGCCGCATGTTCAGATCTACAACTTCGACACCGCTTGGCGCACCGGGCCTCAGACCGGAGGGCGCCAAGTGAGCGTGTTTGCGCAACCCACACCCTCCGTTGAGGCCGTATGGCAAGCTTGGCTGGCATGCCGAACGGTACACATTCAAGTTCCCGCATGAGCGCCTTGGCCCTGAAGTTATATTCCCAACTGATGTGGTTGGCGCAACCTTTGTTGCGCCGCAAGCTAATACGCCGGGGTCGCCAGGAGCCCGGTTATCTGGCGGCAATGGAGGAACGTTTTGGGTCTTACACCCAACCAGCGGAGATTTCTTCGGAGCTCGTTTGGGTGCATGCAGTTTCGCTGGGTGAAGCCCGGACGGCGGCGATCTTGCTCAACGCCATGCGCGCGCAAACGCCAGGGCTGCGCATTTTGCTGACGCATGGCACAGCCACGGGCCGCGCTGCAGGTCTGGGGTTGTTGCAACCAGGAGATGTTCAGGTGTGGCAGCCATGGGACAGTCCAACCGCTGTAGCCCGTTTTTTTAGCCACTTTCAGCCTCGGCTTGGGCTGCTAATGGAAACCGAAATCTGGCCCAACCTGGTGACCGCCGCGACGCTGCGCGCGATGCCCCTGGTACTCGTCAACGGCAGGCTTTCAGAACTGTCGATGAAAAAGGCGCTGCGCATGGCGTCGTTGTCACGCCCTGCCTACGGAGCGCTGTCGGCGGTGTATGCGCAGACCGAGGACGACGCTCATCGCTTTCGCCAGCTGGGCGCCCGGGTGGCCGGCGTGTTCGGCAACCTCAAGTTTGACGCCACGCCCGACGCGGGTCAGCTGGCGCACGGCAAAGCGTGGCGGCGCGCATTGACACAACCCGTGCTCATGTTCGCCAGCTCCCGGGACGGTGAAGAAGATGAATTTTTCAAGCAAATAAGCGCGGTCGCTCAGGGCCTCCACACGCCTGGCGGAACCACTACGGTAGCAAGCCCTCTTTTTGAAGCCACTTGGACTGGCGGCTTCAAAGTGTTGATCGTTCCACGGCATCCACAGCGTTTCAATGATGTGCAGGCGCTGGCTGAACAACACGGCTTGCGTGTTTCGCGTCGCTCGGAGTGGGCCGTGGGACCCGCCGACAGCGGCGAAGCGATGCGCGCCGATGTCTGGCTCGGCGACTCGCTGGGCGAGATGGCGCTGTATTACGGGCTCAGCGATGTGGCGTTGCTGGGCGGCAGCTTTGCGCCACTGGGTGGCCAGAACCTGATCGAGGCCGCCGCCTGTGGCTGCCCCGTGGTGATGGGAAAGCACACCTTCAACTTTGCCGAGGCCGCCGATATGGCGGAATCGGCCGGCGCGGCCCGTCGGGTAGCGAACCTTTCGGCCGCCGTGCAGACGGCGGTGAGGTTGCTCAGCGATACGCAGTCACAAGCGAATGCCGTGTCAGCAAGCCTGGCGTTCGCGGCTCGTAACCGGGGTGCGACCGCGCAGACCCTCAGCGCGCTGCAGGTTTTTCTTCCGCAAACCGCGTAAAGCTCGCCAGCGCTAGTTATTGGTGTGGGAACGGGTACTTCCTCGGACCACGCTGTTTGGCGCCGCTGCGACCGCCTGGGTAAAGCTGCCGCAGCTCGATACTTCAGGCCAGGGCGCTGACCACCGCATCACCCATTTGTACCGTGCCCACGCGGGTGGTGCCCTCACTGTAAATATCCGGCGTACGAAGGCCCTGGGTCAGCACCAGGCCGACGGCCTTCTCGATGCGCGCGGCAGCTTCAGGCTGGTTCAGGCTGAAGCGCAGCATCATGGCGGCGCTCAGGATGGTGGCCAGCGGATTGGCGACGCCCTTGCCGGCAATATCCGGCGCGCTGCCGTGGCTGGGTTCGTACAGGCCCTGGTTTTTGTCATTCAGGCTGGCCGAAGGCAGCATGCCGATGCTTCCCGTCAGCATTGCAGCAGCATCCGACAGGATGTCTCCAAACATGTTGCCGGTGACCACGACGTCAAATTTCTTCGGGGCCTTGATCAACTGCATGGCTGCGTTATCCACGTACATATGGTCCAGCGCTACGTCCGGATACTGCAGGCCAACTTCGCTGACTACGTCTTTCCAGAACTGAAAAGTTTCCAGCACATTGGCTTTGTCGACGCTGGTCACGCGTTTGCTGCGCTTGCGCGCCGCCTGGAAGGCGACGTGGGCAATACGTTCTATTTCGGGACGTGAATAGCGCATGGTGTCAAAGGCTTCTTCCGAACCCGGAAAGTGTCCGTCGATTGCAATGCGACGGCCGCGCGGCTGGCCAAAGTAAATGTCACCTGTCAACTCGCGAATGATGAGGATGTCCAGGCCTGCCACCAGCTCGGGCTTGAGGCTGGAGGCGTGGGTGAGCTGCTCGTAGCAGATGGCAGGGCGAAAATTGGCGAACAGGCCGAGGTTTTTGCGTAGACCCAGAATGGCTTGTTCCGGGCGCAGCGGGCGATCGAGCTTGTCGTATTTCCAGTCCCCTACCGCGCCAAACAGGATGGCGTCGGCGTCTCTGGCGAGCTTCAGCGTGGCGTCAGGTAGCGGGTGTCCAAAGGCTTCGTAGGCAGCGCCGCCGACTAGGGCGGTTTCGGTGTCGAAGGGCAGGTCGAGAACGCCGAGAACCTTGACCGCTTCGGCGATGATTTCAGGGCCGATGCCATCGCCCGGGAGAATTGCTATTTTCATGATGGCTCTATTTTTTATGGGAAAGAATGCCTTCTGCTATGGCGCAGGAGCTTGATTTGATTGATGGATCAGGTCGAAACCGTATGGTTCAGCCAGGGCTTTTGCGCCAGGCGTTCGGCTTCAAACGCCTTGATTTTTTCGGTTTGGAGCAGGGTCAGACCAATGTCGTCAAAGCCGTTGAGCAAGCAATATTTACGGAAAGCCTGCACCTCGAAAGGTAGCTCTTCACCTTGCGCTTTGACGATGACCTGGCGTTCCAGATCAATCGTCAGCGTATAGCCGGGGAAAGCGGTCACCTCGTCAAACAGTTGCGCCACTTGCGCCTCGGGCAACACGATAGGCAACAGGCCGTTTTTAAAACTGTTGTTGAAAAATATGTCGGCATAGCTGGGCGCGATGATGGCGCGAAAGCCATACTGGTCCAGCGCCCAGGGCGCGTGCTCGCGTGAAGAGCCGCAGCCGAAGTTCTTGCGCGCCAGCAGGATCGAGGCACCTGCATAGCGGGGCTGGTTCAGCACAAAGTCCGGATTCGGCTTGCGCGCGGCTGGGTCCTGGCCGGGGAAGCCCGCGTCCAGGTAGCGCCAAGCGTCAAACAGGTTGACACCGAAACCGGTTTTTTTGATCGACTTGAGGAACTGCTTGGGAATGATCGCGTCGGTGTCGACGTTCTCGCGGTCCATCGGGGCCACGAGGCCCTTGTGTACAGTGAATGTTTGCATTATTTTTTCTTCGCAGAGCCTTCAATTTTCTCGCCAACCTTTTGCACGTCTTGTCCGATGCCTCGAAAGGTATTGCATCCGACCAGTAAAAAGGCCAGTGAACCGAGTGAAAGAATGAGGAGTGCCGTAGTTTTTTTCATAATAATTTTCCTGAAGCGTGGGCTTAGACAAATTTGCGGATGTCGACAAAATGGCCATGCACCGCCGCTGCCGCCGCCATGGCTGGGCTGACCAGATGGGTGCGGCCTCCGGCACCCTGACGGCCTTCAAAATTGCGGTTGCTGGTCGAGGCGCAACGCTCGCCTGGCTCCAGTCGGTCGGCGTTCATCGCCAGACACATGGAGCAGCCGGGTTCGCGCCACTCAAAACCTGCCAGAATAAAAATCTTGTCGAGGCCCTCGCGCTCGGCCTGTTCCTTGACCAGGCCAGAGCCCGGCACCACCAGGGCCAGCTTGACGCTTTTGGCAACTTTCTGACCGAGCTTCTTCACCACCGCCGCGGCGTCGCGCAGGTCTTCAATGCGGCTGTTGGTACACGACCCGATGAAGACCTTGTCGATGTACAGATCGTTCAGGGCCTTGCCGGGCTCCAGGCCCATGTAGGTCAGCGCCCGCTCAATGGCGCTGCGTTTGTTGGCGTCCTTTTCTTTCTCGGGGTCGGGCACCTTGTCTTCGATCGACAGCACCATCTCGGGCGAGGTGCCCCAGCTCACTTGTGGCAGGATCTGGCTGGCATCCAGCTCAACCGTCGCATCGAATGTTGCATCGGCATCGGAGTGCAGCGTGGACCAGTATTGCACCGCCATGTCCCATTCCGGGCCGCCGACAAACTGGCCGGTTTTGGGGTCCGTTCCAGGGGCCAGCAAACGACCTTTCAGATAGTCGATGGTTTTCTGGTCCACTGCCACCAAGCCGGCGCGCGCACCCCCTTCAATGGCCATGTTGCAGATGGTCATGCGGCCTTCCATGCTGAGCGCGCGGATCGCCGAGCCGGCAAATTCAATCGTGAAACCGGTGCCGCCTGCCGTGCCGATCCTGCCGATGATGGCCAGTACGATGTCCTTGGCGGTGCAGCCTTTGGGCAGCGAACCTTCGACCTTGATGAGCAGATTTTTGGCTTTTTTCGCAAGCAGGGTTTGCGTCGCCATGACGTGCTCGACCTCGCTGGTTCCGATGCCGTGCGCCAGCGCGCCAAAAGCACCGTGGGTGGAGGTATGCGAGTCACCGCAAACCACCGTCATGCCAGGAAGTGTCGCGCCGTTTTCGGGGCCGATCACATGCACGATGCCTTGACGTTTTGACAGAAACGGAAAGAACGCCGCTGCGCCAAATTCCTTGATGTTGCTGTTCAGCGTGGTGATCTGCTCTTTACTGACCAGGTCGGTGATGCCGTCGTAGCCCAACTCCCAGCCAGTGGTGGGGGTGTTGTGGTCGGCAGTGGCGACTATCGAGCTGATACGCCAAACCTTGCGGCCTGCTTCGCGCAAGCCCTCAAAGGCTTGCGGACTGGTGACTTCGTGGACCAGATGCCGATCGATATAAAGAATCGAGGTGCCGTCTTCTTCGGTGTGAACGACGTGCTCGTCCCAGATTTTGTCGTAGAGGGTGCGTCCCATGGGGTTTCCTTTGTGATCTCGAATGTGATTTTAGGGGGCTGCGGGCGTGGTGAGGTGATCGACCAGCAGCCGGGCGGTCAGCGGTAGTGTGGAGAAATCCCGCGCCACCAGCTCGATCTGGCGCGCCGCCCAGTCATCCAGCAGCTCGACGGCTTCCAGTTCACCCACACCGTGCATTAAGTCAAAGGCGCGCTGCGGCATCACGCCCACGCCCAAGCCGTTATGAATCATGCGGCACATGGCGTCCAGTCCGGTGACGTGGATGCGCAGTTTGAGGGTGCGGCCCACGGCCGCCGCTGCTTGCCGCATAGCCAGGTAAATCGAGCTGTTGGAAGGCAGGCCGACCTGGTCGTACTCCAGGGCTGCTTCAAAATAAATAGCACTTTGCGCAGCTAGATCGTGCCCTCTGGGAACGATCAGCACTAATTTGTCATTGCGGTAGGGGCGGGTCTGGAGGTCCCCCGTGCCATGGGCGGTATTGCAGACGCCCAGGTCCGCAGCGCCCTCCTGAACCGCACGCGTCACCTCCGTGCTGAGGTGTTCTTCCAGGTCGATCTTGACCTCTGCATGCTGGCGTATGAAGGCCCCAAGGTCCTCGGGCAGAAACTGCACGATGGCCGAAATGCTGGCGTGTATGCGCACATGGCCGCGCACTCCGTTGGCGTATTCGCTCAGTTCACCCTGCATTCTTTCAAGGCTGAAGAGTACCGAGCGGGCGTGGTGTAACAGGCTTTCACCCGCCGGGGTCAGGTCGACGCCCCGGGCGTGGCGATAAAGCAGCGGGGTGCTCAATGTGGCCTCCAGATCGCTTAGGCGCTTACTGACTGCGGAAGCGGCAATGAATTCGCGCTCAGCCGCTTTGCCAATGCTGCCGAGCTCGCACACCGCTACAAATAACTGGAGCGAAGTCAAGTCAATGCGGCGGGCGAAGTTACGATCAGAGCTTTTGATGGACATGGTGTGACGGCATCGCATTTGGCGATGAATCTACATTTTGTTCCAATTAAACAAAAAATAGTCATCGTAATAGGAGATGACTACCCTGCCAAAATGGTTGTCCTTCAAACAATAGTTTGAAACTTGGTCGTGGCTTTGGGTGCGGCGCCTATCGGACGGACTCGATCAGCGATTTAAGAAAGCCTCTGACGCATGGCAGCCGATGCGATGCGATTATTGAGCGCCACACATTAAAAAGCCCGCCGATGTTGCCATCTGGCAGGCCTGGGGTAGGGCGATAAAACGATTGCCAGCTTAGCGCTGGGCCAGGGGCTTCACGTCCCGCTGAGTTGATCCGGTGTACAACTGACGCGGACGGCCAATTTTGTACTCGGGGTCGCCAATCATTTCGTTGAGCTGCGCAATCCAGCCCACAGTGCGGGCCAGTGCGAAGATCGCGGTAAACAGCTGCACGGGAATGCCAATGGCGCGCTGCACGATGCCGGAGTAGAAGTCGACGTTGGGGTAGAGCTTGCGGGACACGAAATAGTCGTCTTCCAGTGCGATCTTTTCCAGGGCCATCGCTAGCTTGAACAACGGGTCGTTTTCCAAGCCCATCTCACGCAGCACTTCCTTGCAGGTTTCCTGCATCAGTTTGGCGCGCGGGTCGTAATTTTTGTAGACGCGGTGACCAAAGCCCATCAGCTTGACACCGGAGTTCTTGTCTTTGACCTGCTTGATGAAGTCGCCGATTTTCTCGATGCCGCCGTTGTTCTGAATATCACCAAGCATGTTGAGCGCGGCTTCGTTGGCGCCGCCGTGCGCCGGACCCCAGAGACAGGCGACACCGGCTGCAATGGCCGCGAATGGATTGGTGCCGGATGAACCGCACAGGCGAACCGTGGACGTCGATGCATTCTGCTCGTGGTCCGCATGCAGGATGAAGATGCGGTCCAGCGCGCGTTCCAGCACAGGGTTGACCTTGTACTCTTCACACGGTGTGGCGAACATCATGTGCAGGAAGTTGCCGGCATAGCTCAGGTTGTTCCGGGGGTACATATAAGGCTGGCCTGCGGTGTACTTGTAGGCCATGGCCACCAGCGTTGGCATCTTGGCAATCAAGCGGATCGCGGCGATTTCGCGATGCACTGGATTATTGATGTCGGTGCTGTCATGGTAGAAGGCCGACAGCGCCCCGACCAGACCGGTCATGATGGCCATCGGATGCGCGTCGCGGCGGAAGCCCCGCAGGAAAAACTGCATCTGCTCATTGATCATCGTGTGGGTGGTCACGCGGCTGACAAAATCTTTTTTCTCGTCGCTGTCGGGCAACTCGCCATATAGCAGCAGGTGGCAGGTTTCCAGGAAGTCGCAATTGGTGGCGAGCTGCTCAATCGGGTAACCGCGGTACAGCAGTTCGCCCTTGTCGCCGTCAATGTAGGTGATGGCAGACTGACAGGACGCCGTCGACAAGAAACCTGGGTCATACGTGAACAGGCCGGTCTGCGCGTACAGCTTGCGAATGTCCACAACATCAGGGCCTACAGTGCCCTGGTACATGGGCAAATCTACGCTCGGGCTGCCATTGCTGAAGGACAGGGTGGCTTTATTGTCGGCTAACTTCATGTTCGGTTCTTTCTCTCGTATCAAATTGGGCTGGTCAGGGGCCCGGCAGCCGCAGGGCGGAGCACGTGTAAAACTTCAAATGCTTCCATTGTGGAGGCAGTGGCTTGTGCCTTGGTCTCAGTCAGCTGGCCGGGCTCTTTCTTTTTTAGCAGCAGGTCGAGCAAATCGTTGTCAGCCAGTTCCATTAAATCAGCCAAGCCTTTGGCTTGCCTGACGGTCAATGTGGATTCATGGCGTAAAAAGAATTTCTCGATCAGCAGGTCGTTTTCCAGCAGACCGCGGCGGCAGCGCCACCTCAGCTTGCTTAAACCGCGCTGGTCAAGTAGTTCGGATGTCTTATCGGTAAGTCCGCTAGGTTCCATTTTCAGACCGTTCGCAGAAGCATCATTTCCTTGATCTTGCCGATGGCTTTCGCAGGATTGAGTCCTTTCGGGCAGACATCGGTGCAGTTCATGATGGTGCGGCAGCGGAACAAGCGGTAAGGATCTTCCAGATTATCCAGTCGCTCTTCGGTGGCCTCGTCGCGGCTGTCGGCCAGGAAGCGATAGGCCTGCAGCAGACCAGCCGGGCCAACGAACTTGTCCGGATTCCACCAGAAGCTAGGGCAGGCCGTGGAGCAACTGGCACACAGAATGCACTCGTAAAGGCCATTTAGCTCGTCCCGCTCTTCCGGGCTTTGGAGGCGTTCTTTTTCGGGCGGAAGGTTGTCGTTGATCAGGTAAGGCTTGATCGAGTTGTACTGCTTGAAGAACTGCGTCATGTCGACAAAAAGATCGCGTATGACAGGCAAACCTGGCAACGGTTTCAAAACGATCGTGCCCGCAAGCGTGCGCATGTTGGTCAGGCAGGCCAAACCGTTCTTGCCATTGATGTTCATGGCGTCCGAGCCACAGACGCCTTCGCGGCAGGAGCGGCGGAACGAGATGGTCGGGTCCTGCGCCTTGAGTTTCATCAAGGCATCCAGCAGCATGCGCTCACTGCCATCGAGTTCGACGTCAATGGTTTGCATGTAGGGCTTGGAATCCTTGTCCGGATCGTAGCGGTAGATGTGAAAAGTACGTTTCGCCATTTGATTTTCTCCTTGACTTCGCCGGATCAGAATGTGCGGACCTGGGGCGGAATGGACTCAACTGTCAGCGGCTTGAGGACAACCGGCTTGTAGCTGAGGGTGTTCGTCGCGCTGTGCCACAGCGAGTGTTTGAGCCAGTTTTTGTCGTCACGACCGAGCGGGCAATCGACGTCGTCGGCAGGGCGCTCATATTCCAGAACGGTGTGGGCGCCACGGCATTCATGCCGCGCGGCAGCCGAAACCATGGTCGCCTGCGCCACTTCGATCATATTTTCGACCTCAAGGGCTTCAATGCGAGCGGTGTTGAAAATTTTCGACTTGTCAGCCAGGGCGATGTTGCCGACGCGTTCGCGCAGCTTGGCGATTTTGTCGACACCTTCGTCCATGCTGACCTGCGTGCGGAATACGCCCGCGTGCAGCTGCATGGTCGCCCGGATGTCGTCGGCCACTCGTTGTGCGTATTCGCCTCCCGTGGTCGATTCCAGCCGGCTCAGGCGCGCCAGCGAGGCGTCGGCTGCATCGGCGGGCAGGGGTTTGTGGGCTTTGTTCTTCTGATTGAACTCAACGATGTGATTGCCCGCGGCGCGCCCGAAGACCAGCAGATCGAGCAAGGAATTGCAGCCCAGCCGGTTGGCGCCGTGCACGCTGACGCAGGAACATTCGCCCACCGCATAAAGACCGTTAACAACCTCGCTGACGCCGTTCTTCGGCGCGACCACCTGCCCGTGGATGTTGGTCGGGATACCGCCCATCTGGTAGTGATTGGTCGGGACCACCGGAATCGGCTCACGGGTGATGTCGACGTTGGCGAAGTTATGGCCGATCTCGAACACCGACGGCAGTCGCTTCATGATGGTCTCGACACCCAGATGGGTCATGTCGAGGTTGATGTAATCCTTGTTCGGCCCACAACCGCGGCCTTCCTTGATTTCCCGGTCCATGCAGCGTGACACAAAATCGCGTGTCGCCAGGTCTTTGTAAGCGGGCGCGTAGCGTTCCATGAAGCGCTCGCCATCGCTGTTGCGCAAAATGGCTCCTTCGCCGCGGCAGCCCTCGGTCAGCAGTACGCCAGCGCCATGCACGCCGGTCGGGTGAAACTGCCAGAACTCCATGTCTTCCAGCGGAATGCCGGCCCGTGCCGCTATGCCCAGGCCGTCACCGGTGTTGATGAAGGCGTTGGTCGATGCCGCAAAAATACGGCCCGCGCCGCCGCTGGCCATCAGCACGGTCTTGGCTTCAAGAATGTGTACGTCGCCGGTTTCCATTTCGAGCGCGATCACACCCACCACGTCGCCTTCTGCGTCGCGGATCAAGTCCAGCGCCATCCACTCCACAAAGAAGTTGGTACGGGCCTTGACGTTTTGCTGGTACAGCGTGTGCAGCATCGCGTGGCCGGTCCGGTCGGCCGCGGCGCACGCGCGCTGCACTGCTTTTTCGCCGTGGTTACTCGTGTGGCCGCCGAACGGACGCTGGTAAATCGTACCGTCGGGGTTGCGGTCGAACGGCATCCCGAAATGCTCGAGTTCATAAACGACATTGGGCGCTTCGCGGCACATGAACTCAATCGCATCCTGGTCGCCGAGCCAGTCGCCGCCCTTGACGGTGTCGTAGAAATGGTAATCCCAGTTGTCCTCGCTCATATTCGACAGCGATGCAGCGATGCCGCCCTGCGCCGCCACGGTATGCGAGCGCGTCGGGAATACTTTGGAGAGGACCGCGACGTTCAAACCGGCATTGGCCAGTTGCAGCGAAGCACGCATGCCGGAGCCGCCGGCCCCGATGATCACCACGTCGAATTTTCGTTTGGGAAGATTGGAAGATACAGTCATAATTTTTTACAGTTGGTCGTCAAAAAGTCAGAAGGGATTCAGAGGCGCCACAGCACCTGAATACCCCAGCCGGCGCAAGCAACCATCCACACCATGGTGAATACCTGCAAAGGCAGCCGCAACTGGACTGGTTTGATGTAGTCCATCCAGATGTCGCGCATGCCCACCCACACGTGCATTAGCAGGGCGATGATGACGGTGAAAGTCAGCACTTTCATCCATTGAGACGAAAAGATGCCGGACCATTTGTCGTAGCCGATAGGCCCTTTGCTGAAAATGATCTGCGCCAAAACCACCAGGGTAAAGAGGGCCATCAGGGTTGCCGTCACGCGCTGGGCCAACCAGTCACGCAGACCGTAGTGAGCGCCGACAGCGATGCGCTTGGAGCCGAAATTGACAGACATAGTGTGCTTCCGTTGAATTAGTAAAGGCCAAACAGCTTGGCGCCCAGCACGAGCGTGAGGGCGATGCTGACGACCAGCGTAAAGACGGCAGACGATTTGCCGAACTCCTTGCTGACGGCCGCATGGTTGGTATCCATCACCAGATGGCGGAGACCTGCGATAAAGTGGTGCAGGTAGGCCCAGATCAGAGCCAGCGCGACCAGTTTCCAAAGCCCACCGGGCAGGCCCAGCATTCCCACATTGAATGCGGCCTTGAATTTCTCAAAGGAAAGATCAGAGGAAATCGAGGTGTCGAACATCCAGAGGGTAAAGGGCATCAGGAAGAACAGGATGGCCCCGCTGATGCGGTGCAGGATGGACACCAGTCCCGCAAGGGGGAGGCGATAACTGGGAAGATCGGTGAGGGCGTGGATGTTGCGAAACTCGGGCCGATTGGAACGCTGTTTAGATGCCAGCTCAGTCATTTTTTGGGCTTTCGTGGATTTTTATAACTGGTGGTAACCGGGGATGCGGTCGCCAGTCCAACCTTTTAATTCTATTGCAATGCAGCAAAGCTATTTGCAAACCTTGGTGGGTTCTCAAGTATTACCGTTAACTAAGCTCGTTTTTGTAATGGTGGGTGTCGGTGCGATAGAGGCCCCGGCGCAACTCCATGGGCAGGTCGTTATAAGTAAAGGCGGTACGCTCAACACTCAAAAGCGGCTCGCCGACCGGCACCTCAAGTAATTCGGCGGCGGCCGCATCGGCCGCAACCGCCCGGATTTTTTCTTCGGCACGCACCATGCGGACGCCGAATTCGGTTTCGAACAAGGCATACATCGGACCATGGTAAGTGGCGAGCCGCTCAGCGGTCAGGCCTTTAAACGGACCGGCTGGCAGCCAGACGTCTTCAAGAATGGTGGGTGCGCCCTGAAAAGCCAGCACCCGGCGCAGTTGCAACACGGCGTCGCCCGGACGCAGGGTGAGCGGGCGGGCAATGTCTGCAGAAGCCCGCTGACGTTTGCAGTCGATGATGCGCCGTTCGGCCGGCCCCTCGCTGCTGGTGTCGCCCTTGTCAGGCATCAATCGCAAGAAGCGGTACTGCACGTGGTGTTCGGCATGGGTCGCGACAAACGTGCCCTTGCCCTGGCGTCGCATGACGAGGTTTTCCGCGCTAAGCTCGTCTATCGCCTTGCGCACCGTGCCCTGGCTGACGCGAAATCGCGCCGCGAGGTCCATCTCGCTGGGAATTGATTCGCCCGGTTTCCACTCTCCCGTCTGAAGACTTTTCAGGATCAAGACCTTGATTTGTTGATACAGCGGGCTAAAAGCCGGCGTAACACCCGCGCCCGCCTCGCTGGCGGCAGTGAGGGCGACGGGGTGGGTCAATGGGGACAAAATGGTTGCCATGAAGACAGCGATTTAAATGGCGGTTCGACGCGCATCGGCTCGGTAGAAGGCAGGGAATTACCTGGAATCATATCTTATATAAGATATAAGACAAATTGACTTCGTACATTTTTCAAGCGTAAAATATGGCGCTGAGTTTAATGCGCAGCCTGCTCATTTTGGGGTTCTCTCCAAGCGGTTTAAGGCGATCCCAATTTATCCGAAAAGCCCGGGCTGACGCCAAATCTCTTATTTCACAATCTGTGCCAACCGATTTTTAACTTTTCTGGAGTTTCGTCATGAGCAAAAAACCCGTTCGTGTTGCCGTTACTGGTGCAGCCGGCCAAATCGGTTATGCATTGCTGTTCCGCATTGCTTCTGGCGAAATGCTGGGCAAAGATCAACCGATCATCTTGCAACTGCTGGAAGTTCCTGTTGAAGGTCCCCAGAAAGCGCTCAAAGGCGTGATCATGGAGTTGGACGACTGCGCGTTTCCGCTGCTCGCCGGTATTGAGGCGCACAGCGACCCCATGACCGCCTTTAAAGACACTGACTACGCCCTGCTGGTCGGTGCCCGCCCACGCGGTCCCGGCATGGAGCGCGCCGATCTGCTGGCTGCCAATGCCCAGATTTTCACCGCCCAAGGAAAAGCACTCAATGCCGTCGCCAGCCGCAATGTCAAGGTGCTGGTCGTGGGAAACCCCGCCAACACCAATGCCTACATTGCGATGAAGAGCGCGCCAGATCTGCCAGGCAAAAACTTCACCGCCATGCTGCGTTTGGACCACAACCGCGCCCTGAGCCAGATCGCGGCCAAGACCGGCACGAAAGTGGCAGACATCGAACAACTCACGGTGTGGGGCAACCACTCGCCGACCATGTACGCCGATTACCGCTTCGCCACCGTCAATGGCAAGAACGTGAAAGATCTGATCAACGACCAGGTCTGGAATGCTGAGGTGTTTCTGCCTACCGTGGGCAAACGCGGCGCGGCCATCATCGAAGCGCGTGGCGTGTCCTCCGCAGCGTCCGCTGCCAATGCGGCGATTGATCACATGCGTGATTGGGCGCTGGGCTCCAACGGCAAGTGGGTCACGATGGGTGTGCCATCGACGGGTCAGTACGGCATCCCCAAAGACGTCATCTTCGGTTTCCCCGTGACCACCGAAGGCGGCGAATACAAATTGGTGCAAGGGCTTGCGATTGACGAATTCAGCCAGGAGCGGATCAACAAAACTCTGAAAGAGTTGCAGGACGAGCAAGCCGGCGTAGCGCACTTGCTGTAATCCCATGAAGGCCGCCCAGCCGTCTCAAGTTGCGAAAGCCCTCGCGGGGGAGCGCCGACCACGCGCGGTAAAAGGCGTGGGCGCAGTGCTGCATCCCCGGGAAGTTCTTCTGGGCGCTCAGGCGGCCTCTTGTGGTCTACCGGTTTGCGATCATTACAGCGGGGTGGAGGCGCGAATGCGCAAAAGCCTTCAGTTGCAGGCCGAGATGATCGAAGAGTTTGGTGCTTGCGTTTTTGACGTCACGCTGGACTGTGAAGACGGTGCGCCAATGGGCGGTGAAGCGGACCACGCGGCGATGGTGGTCGCGCTGGCCACCCTGGCCAGTGGCAAGGCGCGCGTTGCTGTCCGGGTGCATGCGGTGGGGCATCCCGCCTTTGAATCGGACATGGCCGTCATTGCGGGAAATCTGGCGGACACGATCTCGCACATTATGCTTCCCAAGGTGGAATCCGTCGATGACGTGATCAAGGCCGAGCGAGCGTTGCGTGCTGCATCGGCCGACCATCTGCCGCTGCATGTGCTGATTGAGTCTCCGGCTGCTGTTCATCGCGTGTTTCAAATCGCCGCGCATCCCCGGGTGCAGTCCATTAGCTTCGGCCTGATGGATTTCGTCTCTGCTCATGGCGGCGCGATTCCGGCTGAAGGCATGAGCAGTCAGGGGCAGTTCTCCCACCCGCTGGTGGTGCGTGCGAAGCTGGAGATCGCTTCGGCCTGTCACGCCTACGGAAAGGTACCCTCGCATTGTGTGGTGACGGAGTTCAATGACCTTGGGGCCATAGAGATTGCCGCGCGACGTGCCGCCCGGGAACTGGGCTACACCCGCATGTGGAGCATCCACCCCAATCAGATCCGTCCCATCCTCGCGGCCTTTTCCCCGAGCGAGAGCGAGATTGAAAAGGCGACAAAAATAATAGCTGCTGCCGACCGCTCTAACTGGGCGCCGATCAGTTTCGAGGGTAAATTGCACGACCGCGCAAGCTACCGATATTTCTGGCAAGTGCTTGAGCGGGCGCATCAGACCGGCAGGGCGCTTCCGCCAGAAGCGAAAATCTATTTTCAGACGGCTCTTCACTGAGCTATCACTCAGCAGGTCCGATCCAATTCAAGGAGACATCATGAAAATCACCCACACCGCACCCGCTGTCGTCACACTCGCCGCAGCGCTGCTAATGGCAGCCTCCAGCCTGGCGACCGCGCAGACGACCACCGGCCATACTGCCAAAAAGAAGAAGCCTGCGGTCAGCGCCAGCCGTACCAATCTCAAGAGTGCCGCTAAAAATGTGGCAGCGGGCATAGAAGCCGCCGAAGCGGCACTAACCCCTGCCGAGCTTCAAATTGCCGAGCGCGTGGAAGTGGGCAAGCTGCCGTGCGAACTCGGTGCATCGGTCACGCTCACCGCCGACGCCAAAGCACCCGGCTACTTTGATGTATTGGGGAAAAACTTCAAATACCGTATGTTCCCAGTCCCCACCACGACCGGTGCAATTCGCCTGGAGGACCAGAAAGCGGGTGCGGTATGGCTGCAACTGGCCAACAAATCGATGCTGATGAACCAGAAACTAGGCGTTCGACTGGCTGATGAGTGCATGAGCCCGACGCAAGTGGCGATGGCCGAGGCGTTAAAGCTGAACCCGCTCCCGAGCGTGCTGGATGCGCCCAAGCCCGTGGCGATCACGAAATAAAACGCCTTTTTGACGCACGATTCCCTCAACGATTTTGAATACAGGAAAAGCCCGCATGTCATCCGAGTTCTTGCAAACCTACCGCAACCATGTCGCCGAACGGGCGCTACTGGAGATTCCTCCTCTGCCTCTGTCGGCCAAGCAGACGGGTGAGGTCATTGAGCTGCTAAAGAATCCGCCCAAAGGCGAAGAAGCGTTTCTGGTGGAACTGATTACCCACCGGGTTCCGGCCGGTGTCGACAACGCGGCCAAAGTCAAGGCCAGCTACCTGGCGGCGGTGGCGCACGGCACAGAAAAATGTGCGCTTATTTCACGCGTACACGCTACTCAACTGCTCGGCACCATGCTGGGCGGCTACAACATCAGCCCGCTGATCGAACTGCTCGACGACGCGCAAGAGAGCGTCGCGCGTCAAGCCGCCAGCGGCCTGAAAAACACCTTGCTGATGTTCGACCAGTTCCATGACGTCCAGGAAAAAGCCGACAAAGGCAACCCGTACGCCAAAGCGGTACTGCAGAGCTGGGCCGACGCGGAATGGTTCACCAGCCGCCCGGAAGTCCCCCCATCGATCCAGCTGACGGTCTTCAAAGTCGCCGGGGAAATCAACACCGACGATCTGTCTCCCGCGCCCGACGCATGGAGTCGCCCGGACATTCCGCTGCACGCGCTGGCCATGCACAAGAACGCACGTCCTGGCGTCACGCCCGAAGAAGACGGCAAGCGCGGTCCGGTTAAATTTATTAACGAACTCAAAGCCAGGGGAAACCTTGTGGCTTACGTCGGCGACGTGGTGGGCACTGGCTCATCGCGCAAGTCGGCGACCAACTCGGTGCTGTGGTTTACCGGCGAAGACATTCCCTTCGTTCCTAACAAGCGCTTCGGCGGTGTCTGCCTGGGCAGCAAAATCGCGCCGATTTTCTACAACACGATGGAAGACTCTGGCGCGTTGCCGATCGAGTTGGACGTCAGCCAGATGGCCATGGGCGATGTGATTGAACTGCGCCCCTATGACGGCAAGGCGCTGAAAGACGGCAAGGTGATTGCCGAGTTCAAGCTCAAGAGTGAGGTGCTGTTTGACGAAGTGCGCGCCGGTGGGCGTATTCCGTTGATCGTCGGCCGCGGACTGACCGCAAAGGCGCGTGCCGCATTGGGCTTGCCGGTGTCTACCCAGTTCCGTTTGCCGCAGAACCCTACAGACAGCGGCCATGGGTTTACGCTGGCCCAAAAAATAGTCGGACGTGCGGTCGGCTTGCCAGCCGGTCAGGGCGTGCGTCCCGGCACATACTGCGAACCCAGGATGACGTCGGTGGGATCGCAAGACACCACCGGCCCGATGACCCGGGACGAGTTGAAAGATCTGGCTTGCCTGGGTTTTTCCGCGGACTTGGTGATGCAGTCGTTCTGCCACACCGCAGCGTACCCGAAGCCGGTTGACGTGAAAATGCATCATGAGTTGCCTGAGTTCATGAGCGACCGCGGCGGCATCCCATTGCGCCCCGGCGATGGCATCATCCACAGCTGGCTCAACCGGATGCTACTGCCCGACACCGTCGGCACCGGCGGCGACAGCCACACGCGTTTTCCGATCGGGATCAGCTTCCCGGCAGGTTCCGGTCTGGTCGCTTTCGGCGCCGCCACGGGCGTGATGCCGCTAGACATGCCCGAAAGTGTGCTGGTGCGTTTCAAAGGCAAGCTTCAGCCCGGCATCACACTGCGCGATCTGGTCAACGCGATTCCTCTGTACGCCATCAAGGCGGGTTTGTTGACGGTTGCGAAGCAGGGCAAGAAAAACATTTTCTCGGGCCGCATCCTGGAAATCGAAGGCCTGCCTGACCTGAAAGTCGAGCAAGCCTTTGAATTGAGCGATGCGTCGGCCGAGCGTTCTGCTGGCGGTTGCACCGTTCATTTGAACAAAGAGCCCATCATTGAGTACATCACCAGCAACATCACGATGCTGAAGTGGATGATTGCGACAGGGTATTCGGATGTGCGCACGATCAAGCGTCGCATCGCCGCCATGGAAGCTTGGCTCGCAGACCCGAAACTGCTCAAGGCCGACGCCGACGCCGAATACGCTGCCGTCATCGAGATTGACCTGGCCGACATTCATGAGCCGATCGTGGCCTGCCCTAACGATCCGGACGACGTGAAGACGTTGAGCGATGTGGCAGGCGCCGTGATCGATGAAGTGTTCATCGGCAGTTGCATGACGAACATCGGCCACTTCCGCGCCGCCTCAAAACTACTCGAAGGCAAGCGTGATATTCCAGTCAAGCTGTGGATGGCGCCACCCACCAAAATGGATGCGAAGCAACTGAGCGAAGAAGGCCATTACGGCGTGCTCGGTTCAGCCGGTGCGCGCCTGGAAATGCCAGGCTGCAGCTTGTGCATGGGCAATCAGGCGCAGGTGAAAGAGGGCGCGACCGTCTTCTCCACCTCCACCCGCAATTTCCCCAATCGATTGGGGAAAAATTCCAATGTCTACCTGGGATCTGCGGAACTGGCTGCCATCTGCTCCAAGCTGGGGCGCATCCCGACCAAAGCGGAGTACATGGCGGACATGAGGGTGTTGGCTCCGGTCAGTGAGCAGGTGTACCGATATTTGAATTTTGACCAGGTCAAGGACTACACCGATCTGGCTGAAACCGTCAAGGACAGCGTGTCCGCTTAAAGTTCGTTTGACCAGAGCCGGCGGCATCACGAGTGGTCGGATAAATAAAAAAGCTCTGCTGTAAATACGGCCGGGCTTTTTTTTGCGGGGATGAATATGTGCTGGTCGGCTGGCCCGCGCCAGTTCGAGCGGCGTCTAGTGCACTCTGCGTGCAGCTAGACGGCATTCAACCTTTACGACATCCGTAATTCCTTGTGCTCGCCCAGATCGCGCGGGGGCTCACCGGTGAAGGCTGCCTTTGCCATTTTTGCCAGCTGAACCATCTTGCTTTCCTTCACATCCCAGTATTCCGCGTGATTGATACGTACTTCCATCAACGCCAGGTCGGGGTCGGTCGGACCGCCCGGAAACCAGGCCTTGGCCATGGGGGACCAAAGCGTTTCTTTCTTGCCGGAGTCTTCGACAAGAAACGCGTCGCCTGAGACCGACACGTAGCGGTCGTCGCTTGGACTGCTGTAAGCCACGTTGACATGGTTGTCTTGCTGAATCTGACTGTCCACTTCACTTTTACGGGAAATAAAAAAGAAAAGCGTAGCGGCCTCATCCATAGACCTGTTCTGGGTGGTCAGCGGCAGGCTGTGAAGCATGCCATTGGCATGGCGATGGGTGAACATACCGAATCTGATGTCTTTGATCAGATCCCAAAGTTTTTCATGGTCGGACGGGATGGTGCTCATACAGACTCCGTTGAGTAGTTAATTTCTCTACGGAATTTAGGCGATCTGAGAAAAGTCGGTCATCAGCCGCCGTCCAAAGTACGTGTCGGTGCTGGCTGACATACGCACTAAAGCAGTCGCGCCAGCAGTGCTCCGTCCACCGGAGCTTGAAGCGGAATCCAGACCCGTAGCGGGCTTCCCGAAGCGACGTTAATGTCTTCGCCGTCCAGACTCTTCATGCCCGTGAGTTGCACGGTACGGTTACCGCTTGGGTGAATGACTTCCAGCGTATCGCCAACCTGAAACCGATTTTTTGTTTCCACTTCGGCCCAGCCATCGCGCGTACTTTTGACCTCGCCGACGAACTGGCTGCGGCGCATTTCGGAACTCCCGGTTTCGTAGTTCTGGTAATCCTGCGCCGGGCGACGTTCCAGAAAGCCACCGGTGTAGCCACGATTGGCCAGGCCCTCCAATTCGGTAATTAATGCAGGGTTGAACGGACGGCTGGCGGCGGCATCGTCGATGGCGCGGCGGTAGACCTGTGCGGTGCGGGAGACGTAGTAACGGCTTTTGGTGCGACCCTCAATCTTGAGCGAATCAACCCCGATTTTTACCAGCCGCTCCACGTGCTCCACGGCGCGAAGGTCCTTGCTGTTCATGATGTAAGTGCCGTGCTCGTCTTCCATGATGGGCAGGAGTTGACCGGGGCGCTCCTTTTCTTCAAGCAGGTAGACCCGGTCCGCCAGCGGGTGGCGCGGGTTGCCGCCGCAAGCCGCGAACGTCTGGTCGGCGTCCTGCTGCTCCTCGGCAAAGCTGAAACCGTCTTCCAGGGTCAAGGGCTGGACCTCACCGGAATCAGTGTCGTCGGTACCGGCTTGTGGTGTGTAGTTCCAGCGGCACGCATTGGTGCAGGTGCCCTGGTTGGAGTCGCGGCGGTTGAAATAGCCTGACAGCAGGCAGCGGCCCGAGTAGGCGATGCAAAGCGCGCCGTGTACAAACACTTCAAGCTCTATGTCGGGGCATTCTTCCCGGATCTTCTCGATTTCGTCGAGGCTTAGTTCGCGCGAAAGGATGATACGCACCACGCCCATTTTCTGCCAGAACTTTACCGTCGCCCAGTTCACGGTGTTGGCCTGCACTGAGAGGTGGATCGGCACTTCCGCCCATTTTTCGCGCACCATCATGATCAGGCCGGGGTCCGCCATGATTAGGCCATGCGGCTTCATGGCGATGACGGGCTCGATGTCGCGCAGATAGGTGCGCACCTTGTCGTTGTGTGGCAGCAGGTTGCTGGTGACAAAAAACTTTTTCCCACGGGCGTAAGCTTCTTCAATGCCGATCTGGATCTGTTCCAGTCGAAATTCGTTGTTGCGCGCGCGCAGGGAGTACCGTGGCTGACCGGCGTACACCGCGTCAGCGCCAAAATCGTAGGCGGCGCGCATTTTTTCGAGCGAACCGGCGGGCAGGAGTAATTCAGGGATCTTGAGCGTCATGGCCCTATTGTCCCCCGCGGGGCCAAAGCTCGGCCTGCCAAACCGGATATGTGGAGGCCCTCTTCCTGCCCGACCAAGTGCCTGCCAGAATGGGGGTACTGGTTTAATAGAAGTTAAAGGAGCTTGCCATGGCCAAACTGCGTTCACCTGCCCACGCTTTCGCATCCACTCTCAAGGTCTTCAAGACTGCTTCAGGCAAGACCGGGAAGTTCTACTCCCTCCTGGCGCTGGCAAAACAGTTTCCGAAGATTGCGCGCCTGCCGGTGTCCCTGCGCATCGTGCTTGAATCGGTGTTACGCAACTGCGATGGCAAGAAAGTCACGGCCGAGCATGTCGCAGAGCTGGCCAATTGGTTGCCCAATGCGGAGCGCACCCAGGAAATTCCGTTTATCGTGTCGCGCGTCGTCCTGCAGGACTTTACCGGCGTGCCTCTGCTAGCCGACCTGGCTGCCATGCGCAGCGTGGCCGCGCGGCTTGGCAAGAATCCAAAATTGATCGAGCCGCTGGTACCGGTGGACTTGGTCGTGGATCATTCCATCATGGTGGATTTCTACGGCAAAAAGAATTCGCTGGATTTGAATATGAAGCTCGAATTCCAGCGCAACCGTGAGCGCTACGAATTTATGAAGTGGGGCATGCAGGCCTTTGACACTTTTGGCGTCGTGCCACCCGGCTTTGGCATCGTGCACCAGGTGAATCTGGAATACCTGGCGCGCGGTGTTCACAAGGCCGCCCAGGATATTTACTACCCTGATTCACTGGTCGGCACAGACAGCCACACCACCATGATCAACGGCATCGGGGTGGTGGCCTGGGGCGTAGGCGGTATCGAGGCGGAAGCGGCCATGCTGGGCCAGCCGGTATATTTTCTGACCCCGGACGTGGTGGGCATGGAGCTGACCGGCCGACTGCGCGAGGGCGTCACCGCCACCGACTTGGTATTGCGCGTGACGGAAACCTTGCGTCGTGAAAAAGTGGTGGGCAAGTTTGTCGAGTTTTTCGGCGAAGGCACGCGTACGCTGGCGCTTCCCGACCGCGCCACCATCGGAAATATGGCGCCCGAGTATGGCGCGACGATGGGGTTCTTTCCGGTCGACGAGAAAACCATTGATTACTTTAAAGGCACAGGGCGATCCAAGGGGGAGATCGAAGCCTTTGAGGCTTATTTCAGGGCGCAGGGACTGTTCGGGGTGGCCAGCGCAGGTGAGATCGACTACTCGCAGGTGGTCAGGCTAGATCTGGGCGATGTCACGCCCAGCCTGGCCGGCCCCAAACGGCCCCAGGATAGGATCGAGTTGGGTGAGGTGGCAAGTCAGTTCGGTGCGCTGTTCAGCAAACCCAACGGCGAGAATGGATTTAATCAGCCCGCCGCAATGCTGAACACGCGTCACTTGGTGCGTCGAACAGACGACGGACGCCAGGACACGCTGCCCGCCGCCCCGCCGGTAGCGCCGGGCGCAGCGCGCTCCGTGGTGGAAATGGAAGCTAACCGGCCGACGCTGGCGATGGCGCATGGACCGACCCACGATTCGCGCCTCAGCACGACGGCCAGTGCCGCGGCATCCGCTCCCGCCAACGTGACCATAGGCAACGGGGATGTGCTGATCGCGGCGATTACCAGCTGCACCAACACCTCCAATCCGAGCGTTATTCTGGCCGCCGGGCTGTTGGCCAAGAAGGCGGTGGAGGCGGGGCTGAAAGTGCAGCCGCACATCAAAACCTCGTTGGCGCCTGGTTCCCGCATCGTGACTGAATACCTGACGGAAACGGGGTTGTTGCCGTACCTTGAGAAACTCGGCTTTGCGCTGGCCGGCTATGGCTGCACTACCTGCATTGGAAACTCGGGAGATCTCACACCGGAGATCAATGAAGCCATCGCCAAGAGCGACCTCGTGTGCGCGGCCGTGCTCTCGGGCAACCGCAACTTCGAAGCGCGCATCCATCCGAGTATCAAGGCCAATTTCCTGGCAAGCCCGCCGCTGGTCGTCGCTTATGCGCTTGCCGGCACGGTGATGCGCGACCTGATGACCGAGCCGGTGGGTAAGGGTCGGGGCGGGAAAGATATTTACCTGGGCGATATCTGGCCGACCAGCGAGGAGATCGAAAAACTGATGAAGTACGCCATGAATGGCAAGGCTTTCCGGGCCAATTACGCCAAGGTCAAAACCGAGCCGGGCAAACTCTGGGAAAAAATAAAGGGGGTAACCGGTACCGCTTATACCTGGCCCGCCAGCACCTACATTGCGGAGCCGCCATTCTTCAAGAATTTTGGAATGGAAATTGAAGCGCCTGAAAAGGAGGGGAAGGGGGCTAAAGGCCAAAGTGATGGGTTTGATGTGAAAAGCGCGCGCATCATGGCCTTGTTTGGCGACTCCATCACCACGGATCATATTTCGCCAGCAGGCGCGATCAAGGCCAGCTCGCCAGCGGGCTTGTGGCTGCAGGCACACGGCGTGCAGAAGGCCGATTTCAACAGTTACGGGTCGCGCCGGGGCAATCATGACGTGATGATGCGCGGTACCTTCGCCAACGTACGGATTAAAAACCTGATGATTCATGCCGCGGCCGATGGCTCGCGCGAGGAGGGCGGAGTGACCTTGTTTTACCCCGGCCACCGCATGCCGGACAGCGTGATCCAGAAGATGCCGATCTACGATGCCGCGATGAAATATATCGAAGAAGGTACACCGACGGTGATTTTTGCCGGCGAAGAATATGGCACCGGCTCCTCGCGCGACTGGGCCGCCAAGGGCACCCAGCTGCTGGGCATCAAGGCCGTGGTGGCGCGCAGTTTCGAGCGCATTCACCGCAGTAACCTCGTCGGCATGGGCGTGCTGCCGCTGCAGTTCAAGCCGGGCGAATCCTGGCAGACCCTAAAGCTCGCCGGCTCGGAAATCATCGACGTAATTCCGCACCCCGAGCTCAAGCCGCAGAGCGATGCCAAACTGATCATCACGCGCGCCGACGGCTCGCGTCAGGAAGTGGTGGTGACCTTGCGTGTGGATACGCCAATCGAGGTGGATTACTACCGCAATGGCGGCATTCTGCCGTTCGTACTCCGGCAATTGTTGGCAGCGTGATTGGCGGCAACCGAATGCTGTATCAACTCAACTCAATTCAATTCAGATAAAGAGAAAAATAAAGGCACAGCATGAATTCAAATGACAAGGTTGCACTGGTCACCGGCGCTGGCAGCGGCATCGGAAAAGCGGCTGCACTGGCGCTGTTGCGGGTCGGCTACTCCGTGGTGCTGGCGGGGCGCCGGGTTGAACTACTCAACGAGGTCGCGGAAGCTTCGGCTACCGATCGTGCATGGCCAGTCGTCACCGATGTGAGTCGACCCGAGTCGGTCGCGGCCTTATTTACCAACATCCAGGAAAAGTTCGGGCGGCTTGATGTACTGTTCAACAACGCCGGTGTGAGTTCGCCCCACGTCAATTTTGAAAATTTGAGTTTCGAGCAGTGGCAGCACGTGGTCAACGTCAACCTGACAGGTTCATTTCTGTGTGCACAAGGCGCTGTCAAAATTATGAAAGACCAAATTCCGCAGGGGGGCCGCATTATCAACAACGGGTCCATTTCAGCTCACGCACCCCGGCCTGATTCAGCGCCCTACACGGCGACCAAGCACGCCATTACCGGCCTCACTAAATCCCTCTCACTCGATGGTCGCAAGTACAACATCGCCTGTGGGCAAATTGATGTCGGCAATGCCCTGACTGAGCTCGCTGCGCCGATGACTCGCGGTGTGCCGCAAGCGAACGGAGAGATCGCCGTGGAGCCCATGATGAACGTTAACGAAGTGGCCGATGCGGTGGTTCACATGGCCGAACTTCCGCTTTCCACCAACATTCAATTCATGACCATCATGGCCACAACCATGCCGTTTGTTGGCCGGGGCTAGGTGATAGAGCCCCATCGTTTGCAACTGCGCGTGTTGCGCTTGCCTTTAGCTGAGCTTGCCGAGCAGCAGGTACTCCATCAGCGCTTTTTGAACGTGCATCCGGTTTTCTGCTTCATCCCAAACCACTGACTGCGGGCCGTCAATCACGTCGGCTTCAACTTCTTCCCCGCGGTGCGCCGGCAGACAGTGCATGAACAAGGCATCGGGTTTCGCCGTGCGCATCATCTCGGTGTCCACGCACCAGTCGGCAAAGGCTTTTTTGCGGGCTTCGTTCTCGGCTTCGTAGCCCATGCTGGTCCACACGTCAGTGGTGACCAGATCGGCACCGGCGCAGGCTTGTAGGGGGTCCTTGAAGACCTGGTAGCTCTCGGCCGATCGAATGCCTGCGATGGACTGGTCCACCTCGTAACCGCCCGGCGTGCTGACGTGAACCTTGAAGCCGAGAATTTCACTGGCTTGCAGCCAGGTGTTCGCCATATTGTTGCCGTCGCCTACCCAGGCTACGACCTTTCCCTGTATGGAGCCGCGGTGCTCGATGTAGGTGAAGATGTCGGCCAGGATCTGGCAGGGGTGAAACTCATTGGTCAGTCCGTTGATAACCGGCACGCGCGAGTGCTTCGCAAAGCGGTCAATTTTGGTCTGCTCAAAAGTGCGGATCATGACCAAGTCCACCATCCGGCTGATGACTTTGGCGCTGTCCTCAATCGGCTCGGCACGGCCCAACTGGCTGTCGCCCGTGGTCAGGTGCACAACGCTACCGCCGAGCTGGTACATACCGGCCTCAAAACTCACGCGCGTGCGCGTGGAAGCCTTCTCAAAAATCATGGCCATCGTTCGGTCTGCCAGCGGCTGGTGCTTTTCGTAGGCCTTGAATTTTTTCTTGATAGTGGCGGCACGCTCAAACAGGTAGGCGTATTCGGCGGCGTTCAAGTCGCTGAACTGGAGGTAATGCTTCAGCGATTTGAGGGTGGGCGTGGCCTCTGGGTTCATGTTCATGCGCCTTTCTGCAGTAGCTGTTTGATCAACGGGCACAAAATGGCGACCACTTCATCTGCTTCCGCCGTGGTCATGATCAATGAAGGCACGATGCGGATCACGGTTTCGGCCGTGACGCTGATCAAGAGGCCGTTGTCGGCGGCGCGTTTGACCAGTTCGCCGCACGGTTGGGCCAACTCGATACCGAGCATGAGGCCGCGGCCGCGGATCTCTTTAAAGCCGCGTACGCCGGTTAATTCGCGGGATAGGGAGGCCCTCAGGTGGTCGCCTACTTTGACCGCATTCGCCAACAAGCCCTCTTCTTCCATGATGCGTATGGTTTCCACGCCGGCCCGCATGGCCAGCGGATTTCCGCCAAAAGTTGAGCCGTGGTTGCCGGGGCCAAAGATATGGGCGGCCTTGGGACCGGCGACCACCGCACCGACGGGCACACCTGAACCCAGCCCTTTTGCCAGAGGCATTACATCCGGCTTGATGCCTGACCACTGATGCGCAAACCATTTGCCGGTGCGGCCCATGCCACATTGCACCTCGTCGATCATGAGCAGCCAGTCGTTCTCGTCGCAGAGCTTGCGCGCCTGCCGCAGATAGTCGTCGGTCATGCTATTGACGCCGCCTTCGCCCTGGATGGCTTCAAAAAATACAGCGACGACATTGGGATTGCCGGCGGTCGCTGCTTTCAGCGCCTCGATACTATTGATCGGGACGCGGATAAAACCTTCCACTAGCGGTCCAAAACCGGCTTGCACCTTGGGGTTGCCGGTTGCGCTCAGGGTGGCAATGCTGCGGCCATGAAACGCTTTTTCGTAGACCACGATCTCGGGTCTTTCGATGCCTTTGTCATGACCAAATTTGCGCGCGAGTTTCAGCGCGGCCTCGTTGGCTTCCAGGCCGGTAGAGCAAAAAAATACGTTCTCGAGGCCAGACAGCGCCACCAGTTTGGCCGCCAGCGTTTCTTGAAGCGGCACATGGTAATAGTTGGAACAGTGAATCAGCTTGGCAATCTGGTTCTGCAAGGCCGGGACCAGTTTGGGGTGGTTATGCCCCAGGGTATTGACGGCAATACCACCCAAGGCGTCCAAATAGGATTTGCCGTTGACGTCCCAGACGCGGCATCCCTGGCCATGGGACAGCGCTATCGGCAGGCGGCCGTAAGTCGTCATCACATGGGGGGAAGCAGCTTCAATATGACTGGGAAGGGAAGCGGTCATGGGGAAAACTCCGAGGACGTTGGCAAACAAAACAGCAGGCCGCTAGCAAGTAGGCGGGTCTGCAGTGATTTTAGGCGCAGAGCTCGGCGCTTTTCATGACGATAGTGCATCACAGTAAATCACTGTCGTGCCGACAACCTGCTCTTGGGATGGCCGGTCCCAGCGGGCCTGAGTCTTATATAAGATAGAATACTTGTGCGATGCAGCATGGGGCCATATCCTTGCCCCTGGCGCGCAAAAAACCTTCCATCCGATGGTCTCCAATTCCGCCAAAGAAGTTTTCATTCAGGGCATTACCCAGCTTGGTAAAACCTTCCGGCCCAGCGACTGGGCCGACAGGCTATGCGGCGTCATGAGTCAGTTTCGCCCAGGGGGACCGCAGCCCGGCAGCCACTTGACGTATTCGCGCTGGTGCTTTCCGATGGTCATTAATGGCGTCAAAAGCGTGGTGGTCAACGCCGAGTTACGCGAAGCCGAGCCCATGGCTTGGGATTTCGTGATCAACTTTGCGACCGACAACAATCTTCAAATTGCTGAAGCCTGTCTGCTTCCCGATGCACCGAAGCCTTGACAGAGCCGACCGGCAACCTAAACGATAAGACGTAAAAAAGCCGCCAAAGTATGACACTTTGGCGGCTTTCCACTTTGCTGCAGCGCACCCTACAAAACGGCGGACTGTCTTTGGTTAAAGGCAGTCCGGGCGGGTTGCTCTAATTGCTTAGGCGGCCTGTGGTTCTTCGGCTTTCAGCGCCAGCGCTTTTACTTTGGCGGACAAGCGGCTTTTATCGCGGGCGGCCTTGTTCTTGTGAAAGATTCCCTTGTCGGCAATCATGTCCACAATGCTCTGTGCCTTGGCAAAGAGTTCTGCGGATTTGGTTTTGTCGCCAGTGAGTACGGCTTTTTCGACGTTTTTCACAGCGGTGCGGTATTTAGACCGAAGCGAGGTGTTTGCCGCATTAAGTTTGACGTCCTGGCGGACGCGTTTGCGACCGGAGGCGAGGCGGGGGTTCTTTTTCTTGGGTTTGGCGGTAGCCATATATGAGTTCCTTTAATCCTGGGAGGAGTCTGCGGATGATGCTAGCAAAGCCCATTATTATACGATAGAGCTGGTGTCTCACTTGCGGTTCCTCTGTGCCGTCTCGAAGGAGTGCGTTATCCCGGTGGCGCGATTCGCAATTCGTGTAGCAATGATTTGTGCAGGGCCGGGGAAGATCTTAAAAAAGGGTTCGCACGCCCACAAATAGCCGCCTTCCCGCCGCAGGTTCGAAGTAGCGTCCGTTCGCATCATTGACAATGACCGACCCGGCATAGTTCCGAGCCAACAGATTATCAAGGCGGCCATACAACACCATCTTCACGCCGTCGAACGTGAATTCCTTGCCCAAGCGGGCGTTGAACACCGCATAGCCTGGGGCGGCGTCGCTGTTGCGGTCATTCACGGAGGTTTTGCTCTCGACGCGCATTTCCAGCCCCCCTTTCATCGAGTCCCCAAGGCTTGTTTCGACTTCGGCTGACAGGCTATGGCGTGGCGCGCCCGGCAGCCGGTTGCCGGCCGGGACCGTTCCCAGCGCGTTGGTGTAGGGTGCATCGAAGCGCGCATCCAGCAGGGTATAGCCGATTCGAGTGCTGGCGCCCGCCCAGTTTGCCGACCACGACGCCTCGACACCGCGCCTGCGGGTGCGGTCGGCATTTTGAAAAGTGGCGCGACCGCCGCTGGTTTGAGACACGATTTCATCGCGGCTTCTCGCATCGAACAGCGCCGCATCGACGGTATGTCTGCCGCTATGCGACTTGATACCGATTTCACTCTGTGTGCTTTTCGACGGCTTCAATGCGAAGTTGGGTCCCGCTGCGCCATCAGGGCGGTAGGCGCTTTCGGCCAGCGTCGGCGTTTCGAAGCCGGTACCTAGATTGGCATACACATTGAGCGTTTCTGCGGCATGCCAAACCAGTCCGACGACCGGGCTGGTATTGCGGTATTCCACGTTTCCACTGGTTCTGGTAGCGGCAGGATTGAAGTGGTCATCAACCTTGAAACGCACCGTGGTCGCGCGCACCCCTGCAATGGCTTGCCAATCCGGCGCGAAAGTCCAGTCGACCTGGCCAAACAGATCGCGGTTGCTGGCGCTGTCGTCTTCATTACGGCGCAATGCGCCGCTATTGCCGCCAATGTTGTCGTATCCCTTGCGGGTTTCCTTCAGCTGGTCGGCCTCCATGCCGACCGTCCAGCGAAGTGGCAACGCGTTGACGCGCGTGGTGTGGGTCCAGCTGGCACCCAGACCCGCATAGTTGCGATCGAGGTTGACGACGCCATTTGTCAATAGTGCGAGTTTTTGGTCTACCTTGCGCGCGCCTCCATAAAGACGTGCATTGAGGGTGTCGGCCGCCGATAGCCTGTGGTCGACGACTACGCCAGCCTGCTGTTGTTCAATCGTCTTACGGGTGTTGAAGGCGTTCGCGGCAGGAATTACTTGTCGCGGATTTTGCGCGAACTGTGCATGTGTCAGCCCCAGTGGGTCTTGTGCCAGTGGCTGATCGAACAGGTTGACGATGCCCGTGAGGGTCGTGTCGCTCGACGGTTTGGCAACGACCTTCGTGTTGAGTTGCTCCCTGCGGGCAGCGCTGTGGTCACGAAATCCGTCGGTCGAATAGCGCGAGACGTCGAGCAGGCCGCTCAGCGTTTCGCTGCCGCCGCCAATCCCGCCGTCGAAATGCCGCTGCTTGTTCGACCCGAAGCCCGCGGATAGCCCGTATTCAGGTTTGCCCGAAGTGACCGGCGGGTCCTTGGTGAATAGCTGCAGCACGCCGCCAGCGGCGTTGCCATACAGCTGCGCTAGCGGGCCACGCAATAATTCAATGCGTTTGACCGATGTCAGGTTGGCGGTAGCGGCCTGGCCCTGCCCATCAGGCATGGTCGCAGGGATGCCGTCGACCAGAATACGCACGCCGCGCACGCCAAAGGTCGAGCGGGTACCGAAGCCGCGTACCGAGACCTGCAAATCCTGCGCAAAGTTCTGGCGATCGCGTATCTGCAGGCCGGCCACGCCGGACATCAGCTCTGATAAGTTAACCAGGGGCGACGCGGTGTGGAACGGGTCTACCTCCACCGAGTCGATTGCGCCCGGTGCATCGAAGCGGCGCTGTTCGGCGCGGCTGGCGCTGATGACGATTTCTTTCAGCGTTGTGCTCCCGCCTTCTTGCGCCTGGGCCACGGCAAGACCTGTCGCCACTAAAGAAAATACGGCGCAGGCGGGTCCGAATCGACTCCGTGAGAAGGCACCGTAGCCAGGCGCGGCAGCAGAAGATTTGTTCAATAACCAGAAATTTGACATCTTGATAGGTGCACCGCTGAAAATTAAACCACCGTGTTGCTGCCACTTTTAGGGGCTGAGACAAGGACCGTTTCTCACCCGCGTCAGACAAGCAAAGATTCTGGATCGTACCGTGGCTGGGCTGCAACGAACCCTCCCACAATCGCTGCTTGGCATCCTTTTGCCGGAGATCACGAGCGTTGTTGGCAGCAACGTTTTGTACATGAGGAGGAGAAGTCCAAGCAGTTTGTAAGGGCTTGTTCGTGCAGCGCGGGCTTTTGTAAATAGAACAAAAGAGGTGTTCAGGATGATTCCCCGCCCGGAAAGTGACGACTGTTCATGCCTGCCGTGACGCGGTAATGCCGCCAGCCCCAAAAGCTCCGAGGGCGGGCTCCGCGACAACGCATAAACTCCTGCGGTGTCACTTTTCAAATCCGCCTCCACCGTTTCCCTGCTCACCTTGGTTTCCCGCGTCACCGGTTTGGTGCGGGAACTGTTGATTGCGTCGACTTTTGGCGCCAGCGCCATGACCGATGCTTTCAACGTGGCATTTCGTATTCCCAACCTGTTTCGCCGGCTCTTTGCGGAAGGGGCGTTCAGTCAGGCCTTTGTGCCGGTGCTGGCAGGTAGCAAGGCCAAGAACGGCGAGGTGGCTACCAAGCTGCTAATTGACCGGGTTGCGACGCTGTTGACGTGGGTGCTGCTGCTGACTTGTGTGGCCGGTGTGGCCGCGGCGCCCGCGCTGGTCTGGGCCATGGCGAGTGGCTTGAAGCAGCAGCCGCGCGGGTTTGAAGCTGCCGTGGTGATGACGCGCTGGATGTTTCCGTATATCGGCTTTATGTCCCTGGTGGCGCTGTCCTCGGGTGTGCTCAATACCTGGCGGCATTTTGCGGTGTCCGCGGCCACGCCGGTGCTGCTGAATGTCGCCATGATTTCTGCGGCCTGGTTGGGCGCCCCCTGGTTCAAGTCCTTGGGCATCGAGCCGGTCTACGCTTTGGGTGGCGGCGTGATGCTGGGCGGAATATTGCAGCTTGCGGTACAGGTGCCGGCATTGCTGCGTCTCGGTTTACTGCCAAGGATAGGTTGGAATTGGTCGATGATCAAGGTGGCCTGGTCAGATCCAGCTACTAAAAACATAGCAAAATTGATGGTTCCAGCTTTGCTGGGCGTGAGTGTGGCGCAAATTTCCCTCCTCATCAATACCCAGATCGCATCGCATCTGACGCCCGGTAGTGTCAGCTGGCTGACTTATGCCGACCGTTTGATGGAATTTCCGACGGCCATGCTGGGTGTCGCGATCGGCGTGGTGCTGACGCCGCAACTTGCGGCCGCCAAAGCGGCAGGCGACGCCGGCAGATACTCGGCCATGCTCGACTGGGGCTTGCGCATCGTGGTGCTGCTGGCGGTGCCCTGCGCCGTGGCTTTGCTGACTTTTTCTCAGCCGCTGGTGGCTACGCTGTACCACTATGGCGCTTTTAGCGACCGCGATGTGCAGCAGACCACGACTGCATTGATGGGCTACGGCGCAGGGCTGCTGGGGCTGGTCGCCATCAAGGTGCTGGCGCCGGGTTTTTATGCCAGCCAGGACATTAAAACACCGGTACGCATTGCGGTCGGGGTACTCGTCATCACGCAGCTCCTGAATCTGGTCCTGGTCCCAGGGTTTCAGCACGCCGGGCTCGCGCTGGCCATCGGCATTGGCGCGCTGATCAATGCGATGTTGTTGCTCTTTGGTCTGATACGACGTGGAAGCTACAAACCCGCGCCGGGTTGGGGCGTGTTTGCGATCCAGGTGCTGGCGGCAAGTGCGCTACTGGCGGTGTTTTTGCTTTGGGCCGCGGGAGCGGTGAGCTGGATCGGCCTCAAAAGCCATTATTTACAGCGAATTGGCTTGCTGGCCCTGGTTCTTACCGTCTCGGGCGTTATTTATTTCGCAGCGCTCCGGGTGTCGGGATTGAAGTTGCGCCAATTGCTTCGGCGCTGATCCAACTGGCTGGACTTGCTTCAGGTTGATCGCGGGGCCACCCGGAGGCATTTCCCGATTTACACGGTGCGTTGGTTTGTGAGAAAGTATCGCTATGCAATTAAATCTGGCCACACCGTCCCCGCTGCAGTATTTCTCCAGCCTGGTGCAGAGCGATGAGCATTTTCCGTTGCTCGAAGCCGCCATCAGTCTGGCCCAGGACGAGTACCCGGGCTTGGACGTGCAGCAGGTGCTCGGCGATGTGGACCAGCTGCTGGCCCGCCTCAAACGGCGGCTGCCTGCCGATTCACCCGACCTCCAACGCCTGCGAGCGCTGAATCAGTTTTTTTTTAGGGACCTCAGCTTTGGCGGCAACGTCAATGACTACTACGATCCGGACAACAGCTACCTGAACGCGGTGCTGCGGACCCGGCGCGGCATTCCCATCACGCTGGCGGTGCTTTGGCTGGAGTTGGCTTTGGGACTGGGGTTGAATGCGCGGGGCGTGGCTTTTCCCGGACATTTCATGGTCAAAGTCAACCTGCCTAAGGGTCAGGTGCTGATTGACCCGCTCAGTGGCCAGTCCCTAAGCCGCGAAGAGCTGGCCGAACGACTGGCGCCGTTCCGGCAGCGCAGCAGCGGCCTGCTTGATGAGTTCGAAGTCCCCATGGGTCTTTACCTGCAGTCGGCGCTTCCGCGCGAGATCATCAACCGCATGCTGTGCAATCTGAAGGAGATTCACAAAACCCAGGAAGACTGGCCGCGTTTGATTCCTGTGCAGAACCGCCTGATTGTGTTGCAGCCCGATGCATGGCCCGAATACCGCGATCGCGGGCTGGCCTGGGCGGCGCAAGGCGAGCCGGCGCGGGCGGTGGCCGATCTGGAGGTCTACCTGCGGTATGCCGATGACGCACCGGATATCGGCGCCATGGCCGAGCGTCTGGCTCAGTTGCGACAGAGCGAATAACCAAGGTATTACGGCGCTGGATCTTTGAAGGGCCTGCTTGATAAGGTCCGGTGCAAAATTTCTCGGCGCAGCCGCTGTTTAGGAGGCGTTTACGAGACGCCGGGTCTGCGCCAGAACCACAGCAGTATGAGCGCCGTCAAGCTAAAGCAGGCCCCCGCCGCGAAGGTGGCGGGCGCGCCTAGTTGGTCCCAAAGAACGCCTGCCACTGTGCTGGCCAGCAGCATCGCCAAGCCGCTCATCAGGTTGAAAAAACCGAAGGCTGTGCCGCGCAGGTCAGTCGGGGCGGTGTCGGTGACCATGGTCGCGAGCAGGCCTTGAGTCATGGCCATGTGCAGTCCCCACAAGGCGATGCCGGCCCACACCCAAGCCCAGTGGCTGCTCGCAGCCAGCACGCCATCGGCGGCAATCAGCACCACCAGGCCCCAAGCCAGCAGCGTGGTGTGGCTGACGGCGTCCGACAGCTTGCCGAAAGGGTAAGCGCCGAGTGCATAAACCAGGTTCATGGCTATCAGCACCAGCGGCGTGTAAGCCGCGGGCAAGCCGCCTTGCAGGGCGCGTAATAGTAAAAAGGCTTCGCTGAAGCGTGCCAGCGTGAACACCGCGCCAATGGCGACCACGCGCCAGTAGGAGGCGCTTAGACGACGCAGATTGGCTTTGCTAATAGGGTTATGACGGGGCGCTGCCAAGGCTGGCACAGGTTCCTGGACACCAAATAGCAGTAACGCCACGGCCATGAACCCCGGAACTATTGCCACCCAGAAAATAGCCCGGAAGTCGTTGGCCCAGAGCAGCATCAAGCCCATGGCGACGAGCGGTCCGACGAAAGCCCCGACGGTGTCGAGCGATTGGCGCAGTCCGAACGCTGCGCCTCTCATCTCGGGCGGTGCCAGATCGGCCACCAGCGCGTCGCGCGGTGCACCCCGCAGGCCTTTACCAACCCGGTCGATCAAGCGGGCGGCGAGCACCAGACCCGTGGTCGTGGCCAAGGCGAAGAGTGGTTTCGAAGCAGCGCCCAGCCCATAACCCAGCAGGGCCAGCGGCTTGCGCTTGCCCCAGTAATCACTGAGCACGCCCGAGAACACCTTGACGATCAGGGCCGTGGCCTCGGCGAAGCCTTCAATCAGGCCGACGGCCCACATGCTGGTGCCCAGCACTGTCACCATAAAGACCGGCAGCAGGCTGTGAATCATCTCGGAAGAGATATCCATCAGCAAGCTGACAAAGCCCAGCGCCCAGATGGCGGCTGGCAAGCGCCGCGTCGGGCTTGGAGAGGCGTCGGTGCGTCGTGAGGCCTTAGGCGGGATAGGCATGAAACGTTGCCTTGAAGTTCTTTTTCAGTCGCTGCGCGGGATGCATCAGCTGACGATGACGGCGGCGTCATCGCCACGGGGGGCAATCACGCCGATCTCATAAACCGACTCGCCCGCCGCGCGCAGTGAGTCTGCACAAGCCGGGGCGCTGGCCGCATCGATGACCACCACCATGCCGATGCCGTTGTTGAAGGTGCGGTTCATTTCAAAGTCAGAGATGGCGGCCGTCTTTTGCAGCCACGCAAACAGTTCGGTTTGTGGCCAGCTGCCTTTTTTCAGGTGTGCGGACGTGCCTTCGGGCAGTACGCGGGGAATGTTTTCGAGCAAGCCGCCGCCCGTGATATGGGCGAGTGCCTTGATCGGATGCTGCGCCAGTGCCGCCAGAACGTTTTTGACATAAAGCCGCGTTGGCTCCATCAGGGCCAGTTTAAAAGGCTTGCCGTCCAGGCTGGCAGGTAGATCGGCGCCGGCTCGTTCAATGCACTTGCGAACCAGGCTAAAACCGTTGGAATGCACGCCGCTGCTGGCTAGGCCCAGCACCACGTCCCCGGGCTTGACTTCGCGGCCTGTCAAGATTTTTGATTTTTCCACCACGCCCACGGCAAAACCGGCCAGATCGTACTCGCCTTCGGGATACATGCCGGGCATTTCAGCCGTTTCCCCGCCAATCAAGGCGCAGCCGCTCAACTCGCAGCCTCGGGCAATGCCGCCGACCACGGCGGCGGCGGTATCTACATTAAGTTTGCCGCAAGCAAAGTAGTCCAGAAAGAACAGCGGCTCGGCGCCTTGCACCAACACGTCGTTCACGCTCATGGCCACCAGGTCGATCCCTACGGTGTCGTGCATGTTCCACTCAAAGGCCAGCCGCAGCTTGGTGCCCACGCCGTCCGTACCACTCACCAGCACGGGTTCCCGGTAGCGCTTGGGCACCTCAAACAGCGCGCCGAAGCCGCCAATGCCCGCCAACACGCCTTCGCGCAATGTCTTTTTTGCCAAGGGCTTGATGCGTTCAACCAGCGCGTCACCGGCGTCAATGTCAACGCCGGCGTCTTTGTAGCTCAGGGGAGAAGGGGTGGAAGTGTTCATACGGGTTGGGTTGGTAGGGCTGGGGTACGAGTGGCGGTTGTTCAGTCCGGGCGCGGGGCGCAAGCCCGATAGAATCCAGCCTAAGATTCTAAGGGTTCACCTCCGTCAGGTTGTATGCAATTTACTTCTACCCAAAAACGCGCCGGGACATGGTGCCTGATCGCTGCGCTGGCGATTTTGGCGTTGTGGTTTCTGGGGCCGGTGCTGACACCTTTTGTGGTAGCGGCCGTATTGGCTTATGTGTTGACGCCGGTGGTCAATAAACTTGATGACATGGACCGTGGCCGGGTGCCGCGGGTCGTGGCAGTCCTGCTCGTCGAGACCCTGTTTATTCTGATTCTTTTGTCCATCCTGCTACTGGTGGTGCCGATTTTTGCCAAGGAACTGCCTTTGCTCCGGGACCAGCTGCCGCTGCTGGCGGATCGGCTCAACACCTCATTGGTCCCCTGGTTGGCCAAGTTCGGCATCAAGGTGTCGCTGGACGTCGGGAGCATCAAGACTTTTGTCGTCAAGTACCTCAATGCCAACGTGGAAGAGGCGTTTATATCGGTTATGTCGTCGCTGAAGCTGGGAGGTAGCGTGGCGTTGACGATCATCGGCAATGTAGTGCTGATTCCGGTGGCGCTTTTTTTCCTGTTGAATGACTGGGACCAGTTTGTCGCCCGCGTGGTCGAGTTGGTACCACCGAAGATGCGCGCTTCATTTGACAGTTTCACCGAGGAAGCGGACAGCGTGTTGGGCCAGTATCTGCGCGGCCAGCTGTTGGTGATGGGGGTATTGGCGATCTATTTCAGTCTGGCGCTGACGCTGTTCGGTTTTGATCTGGCCGTGCCGGTCGGCGTGTTTACCGGGCTGGCCTTTTTCATTCCCTTCCTGGGCTTTGGTCTGGGCATGATTCTCGCGTTTTTGGCTGGAATTTTGCAGTTCGGTAGTTGGTATGGCGTGCTGGTGGTGGCTGGCGTTTATGGCGCCGGCCAACTGGTGGAGAGCTTTTACCTGACCCCGCGGCTGGTCGGCAAGCGCATTGGCCTGCACCCGCTGGCCGTCATTTTTGCGCTGCTCGCTTTCGGGCAGCTGTTTGGCTTTCTCGGCGTTCTGATTGCGTTGCCCTCCAGTGCGGTGCTGCTGGTCGGCATTCGGCGTTTGCGAGCCGGCTACATCGCCAGCAAGTTGTACGGCGGATGATTCGCGCCATGCCAGGGATGAAACAGCTTGCATTGGATATCGGGCTGGTTTCCGCCCCCTCGTTTACCAATTTCTTTGTCGGACCTAATGAGGCGGTGGTTAAACACCTGGCACTCTGGGCCGGCAACGCCCTGCGTTCGTCGGTACCGACCTACCTCTGGGGTGAAGCCGCAAGCGGCAAGACCCATTTGCTGAAAGCCGTCGCCGAGGTGTTGCATGCGCAGGGCGCTTTGGTCGGCTGGATCGATGCGTCGGTGCTGGAGCCGGGTGAGTTCAATGAGTCCTGGGCCGCGGTGATTCTGGACGACTGTCACCTCTACACGGCGGCACAACAGCAGGTCGCTTTCAACTGGTTCGTGAATGCGCTGAGTGCCGCGGACGGCGTCCCGCGCTGGGTGCTGGCCAGCGGCAATGTACCGCCGGCCGATCTGGCCTTGCGTGAGGACTTGCGCACGCGCCTGGGTTGGGGTCATGTGTTTGGCTTGCAGGCGTTAACCGAGACTGAGCGACGCGCTGTACTCAGACGCGAAGCCGATGCGCGCGGTGTGTTTCTGAGCGACGAGGTCATGGATTTCATGCTGACCCGTTTTTCGCGGGATCTGGGAAGCCTGATGCAGTTGCTGGATCAACTGGACAGTTACGCCTTGCAAACCCAGCGGACCATCACCATTCCACTGATCAAATCCATGCTGGAGAGCGAATGACTTTCAGAGAAGTGCGTACCAAAGCGGCCGAGGCCGGCGAAGTGAAACGGCAGGGGGGGCGCCGCAAGGTCGCGTTGTTTGATCTGGACCATACCCTGATTCCGATCGATTCCGATTACGAATGGGGCGAATTCACCATCACGATGGGGTGGTGCGACGCGACCGAATTCAAGCGCCGCAATGTCGATTTCTTTGCCCAGTACCAAGCTGGCACGCTCGACATTCACGAGTACGTGCGCTTCGCTACCCAAGCGATGCGGAAACAAGGGGCTATTAAATCAATAGCTGCTCACGCCCGATTTATGAACGAGGTGGTTCAAAAATCTATCACGACGCAGGCTCAGTCACTGGTTCAGCAACACCGGGCGGCGGGTGACGAACTGGTAATTGTGACGGCCACGAACGAGTTTGTGACGGGTCCGATTGCCGGGATTTTTGGCGTTAGCGATCTCATCGCTGTCGAGCTTGAGCGGAATACTCTGGGCGAGGTCACTGGGGAAATCAAAGGAATACCTTCTTTTCGCGAGGGTAAAGTGGCGCGGGTCGAGGCCTGGCTGGCAGCCCGGCGGCTGAGCTGGAACGATGTGGAAACCACGTTTTATACCGATTCACTGAACGATCTTGCGCTGCTGGAGCGAGCGACGCACCCGGTCGCCACCAACCCCGACCAGCGTTTGCGCGCCGTGGCAATTGAGCGCGGATGGCGCATACTTGACCTGTTTTAGTCAGTTCGGGGCAGCGCTTGCCGTCAGGCCACTGCGGTTTGCCCCGCGTCATCAGATGGGGACGGTGCTTGCTGCTGTTGCGTCAGCGTCTGTCCGGCCTAGTTTTAAAGAATCATGATCAAAAAATTTATCGATAAGCTGTTTGGCAAATCAACCAGTTTGGAGTCCGGTACCAAGCGAGTTAAAAAATCGCCTTTCGGCAAGCGTCAGGAAGTTGGATTCAAAGAACACGGCATCAATCCAAAACTGGTCGATGAGCGCGCCATGGACGTGGTGCACACGCTCAAGCACGCCGGTTTTGAAGCCTTTGTGGTCGGCGGTGCCGTGCGCGACCTGTTGGTCGGGCTGCGGCCGAAGGACTTCGACGTCGCCACCGATGCCACGCCCGAGCAGGTGAAAAGCCTGTTTCGCCGGGCCTTCATCATTGGCAGGCGCTTTCGCATCGTTCACGTCATCTACGGCCGCGGCCGCGAGCATGAAGTGATTGAGGTCTCAACCTTCCGCGCCCACCTGGACAGCAGCCTGGCCGAGCAGGTGGGCGGCAATGAGCGCACCAGCAAGAGCGAACTGGCCGGCATGAAGCACGCCGTTCATGCCTCTGGCCGCGTCCTGCGCGACAACGTCTGGGGCTCGATGGAAGAAGACGCCGCACGCCGCGACTTCACCATCAACGCCATGTATTACGACCCTGAAACGCAGATCGTGGTCGATTATCACAATGGCATTCGCGACGCCAAGAAAAAAATCGTTCGCATGATTGGCGATCCGGCAGTGCGTTATCGGGAAGATCCGGTGCGCATCATTCGCGCCGTGCGTTTTGCCGCCAAGCTCAATGCGCTGGGCTTCAAATTCGAGGACAAGACGGCTGCGCCGCTGCGTGAGATGAGAGGCTTGCTGGCCGACGTGCCGCAGTCGCGCCTGTTTGACGAAATGCTCAAGCTGTTGCAGACCGGTCATTCGCTGGCCAGTATTGAGCAGCTCAAAACCCTCGGTTTGGGCACGGGCATCTATCCGCTGCTCGACGTGGTGGTTGAGATGGCCGGTAACCCGTTTTTGAAGCTGGCCTTGCAGGACACCGACCGCCGCGTTGGCGAAGGCAAGCCGGTTGCGCCCAGCTTTTTGTTGTCTTGTGTGTTGTGGTCCGACGTACGGGACGGCTGGGATCGCCGGCTCAAGCGCGGCGAGCATGGCATGCCTGCGCTGCAGGAGGCGATCGACGATGCCTTCAACGCCAAGATCGGAGACGTCTCCGGCCGAGGTAAGCTGGGCACCGATATGCGCGAGATCTGGACCATGCAGCCGCGCTTTGAAAAACGTGTGGGCAGCTCTCCCTACTCGTTGCTGGAGCAACCGCGCTTTCGGGCCGGCTTCGACTTTATGCGACTGCGTGCCCAGACCGGCGAGATCGACGCCGAGCTTGCCGAATGGTGGGAGAAATTCAGTACCGCCTATGACGATGAACGCCACGTCATGATTGAAGAGGTGAGGGAGGCCCAGTTGCAAAAACCGCAGTCGCCCCGGGTCCGGGTCAGGCGGCCTGCTGCTGAGGTGGGAAGTTCGTCCGCCAATTCGCCTAGCCCTCGTTCAAGTGCCGGCCGCCAGTCGGATGATTCGGGCGAGCCCTCCTTGGAAGAGGGCGCTGCGCCGCCGGCCAGAAAACGTCGCCGTCGCCGCAAGCCCGCCAACCAGGTCAACTCCGCCAATGCAGAAGGCACCGGCGAGCAACCCTTGCCGCACCCCGACGCGGCCACTCCCAACCATTGAGGTCGGCACCCGGATGCGCGCTGGAGAGTCGCCAAGCGAGGCCGTCAGCAAGGCTCCCCGCGTCAGGGCCTACGTTGCCCTGGGTGCCAACGTCGGCGATGGCGTGGTGGCGCTCCGGCTGGCTGTCATGGCCATGAGTCGTTTGCCGCTTACGCAGCTGCGCCAGGCTTCCAGCCTCTACAAAACAGCGCCCATCGATACCGATTCAACGACCGAAGTCCCGGCATCGGGGGCTGACTATATCAATGCGGTGGTCGCGCTGGAAACCGGTCTGACCGCGCCTGCATTGTTGGCGCAACTGCAGCGGATCGAGCAAGGTGCAGGGCGCGAGAGGCCTTATCGCAATGCGCCACGCACGCTTGATCTCGACTTGCTGTTGTACGGCTCGGCCCGCATTGATTCTGTCCGGCTGACAGTTCCTCATCCGCGCATGCTGCAGCGGGCTTTTGTGCTGGTGCCGCTGGCTGAGATTTCGCCAAGCAGCGTTGGCATTGAACAGTTGCAAGCGGTTCAGCACCAGGTCATTGAACGCTTGAACGAGCTTTTGATGTGAGCGTCCTGCGGGCGTTTTTAAGGTGCCAGGCGCTCGCGCAACCAGCTGGCATCAGCCTGCTGCGTATACCGTAGGCGATCGTGCAAGCGGCTTTTTCGGCCTTGCCAGAACTGCCAGTTGTCGGGCTTGAGACGGTAGCCTCCCCAATGCGGCGGGCGCGGCGGCTGCAACAGGAATTTGGCGCCGTACAAGGCGGCATTGGCCACCAGTACCCGGCGACTTGAAATCACTTCGCTTTGTGGACTGGCCCAGGCACCGATGCGGGAATCCAGAGGGCGGCTGTGAAAGTAAACGTCACTTTCTTCGGCAGACACTTTTTCGACGACGCCTTCAATGCGCACGACGCGCTCCAGTTCTACCCAGTGAAACTGTAGCGCCGCATAGGGGTTGCCCGCGAGTTCATGGCCCTTCCGGCTGTCGTAGTTGGTAAACCACACAATGCCGCGCGCATCGAAGCCTTTGATCAGCACCACGCGGGTGGAAGGGCGTAAGTTGCCCGCCACAGTGGCCAGCGTCATCGCATTGGGTTCAGGCACTTGGGCCGCGATCGCCTCGTTCAGCCACTGGTCGAATTGTTTCAGAGGGTCGGCTTGCGAAGCGTCTTCATTCAGCTCGGCGCGTTCGTAGCTTTTGCGAAGATCGGCAATGGAGGAGGTGTGCTCGGACATTCTTCCAGTATAGAGATTGCCTGCTCGCCATCGGATAGGCCGGACATTTAGTCTTCCCGTACCTGCATCCGAGAACTTCTACACCTCCAGTGCAATAACATGCACCGAACGAAGACACTCGGTTTGACCTCGCCGGCAAGGGCTTTCATGCATCAAAGGGTGGCGTCCTACTCGCGCGCGGGCCCTGCCGCGCTATGGTATCGGCATGTCTATCACCAATCGTCTAGCAGCCGTTCTCGCAGCGGGGTTTGCGCTCGCGGCCGCTCCCGAAACGGGCGCATGGAAGAGACCGCGCTCGGCCTCATCACCCGCGCCTGGCGGGTTGACAATGGGTATTCCACCGCTCATGCCGGATCAACCCGAAACAGGTCTTCAGTCGCCGCCGGTGGCGCTGACACCACGGCAGTTGATCGTTTTCGCGTCGGGGTTTCTGCTTGCGGCCGCGGCCCTCGTGGGAGTATGGGTAGCACTCAACGCAGATTCATCGCCGGTGCCCGGCAAGCCCACAGCCGGTAGTCCGGCGCCGCAGTCCGAAGTGCTCGCCTCGGGGCAGAGTGACGCATGTTCTCGGCAGCCCGCGACATTAGTGGCGGGCGAAAAAGACGGGCATTTTCCGCTTCAGGACGGCGTGTCCGGATTGATCGCGGCGGATATTACGACATTCATGGTCATCGGCAAGGAGGCCGCCACTGCAGAACGGCCGCGCGACGCGGAAGTTGCGTTTTTGATGTCGTGCCGGGTCGCGGACAAGCTCAGAGGCGCCAGTTCGGTCGAGTCGGCCAACGCGAAGTACCAGCTGGGCGCGCACTACGCCAGACTCGCGCTTGATGCAGGTTCTCCCGTCGGAGCCGACCGTGCGGAGCTGCTCAAACGTGCCGAGCTGCTGTACTCGGAAAGCTTGCACGCTTACGTCGCCAAATACGGCGAAGGCTACGAGCAGTCGCGGTTTGCAGCCGAAGGGCTGGCAGCGGTGCGGCAGACGCTGGCGCAAGGAGACTCCCGGGCGGTGGCTGAAAAGTCGGCTCAGGCCACCGCGAACAGCACAACCAGGCTGGTCGGCTCGGAGGAAGGCGGGTCGACGCCTTTTGGCCCGTCTGGGTCCGGGTCGCAGCCGATCCAAGTCGACCTCGCAACGGCTGAACTACTGGCGCCGCAAGTGCCGCAATATCCGGGCGCCACAAGGCGGCCGAGGCCGGGTTTTGATTGCACGAGGGCTCGTTCAGTGCCCGACAGGATGGTTTGTTCCGACGCGGAGCTAAGCCGGCTTGACCGCGAGCTAGGACGGGTCTACCGGCGCGCAAGTAAATTGACCCCCGACCGCGCAGCGTTCCGGCGCCAGACCAATCAGGAGTGGCGCATACGCGAGACGACCTGCCGCGATCGCGAATGCCTGCTGCGCTGGTATGCGCACCGACGGGATCAACTGATGAGTGTCATTGAAGGGCGAAAACAACCGCTCCCCACAGCTTCCCGCTGGGGTGCATTCCCGGATGATAGTGCTGGTCTGTATAGGGGACATTAGCTCGCACGGCTGCTTTACGCGCTGCGGCACTGCTGCAATGGCCGCGCCGATTGATTAAATCGGATTTTGACCATTGCGGAAGCTGCCGTTGGTAAACCGCTGCAGCGCTCACGTTCGCTGGAATCCCCGCCGTCAGCGCGGCACAAAGAAAACTGATTTTTCCCGGCTTGTCTTGAGGTCGCCCGCTTGACCTGTGTGGATCTCGAAAACGATGGGATTGGCGTGCCCTCGATAAGCTTCTGCCGCTTCTGCCGCTAAAGTCAGCCGCACGGGCAGGGAGCCAATGCCCGTCGGCTCAACACTCAGTTGAGCCGGCAACGCCAGAGTGAGTCCAGGCAGACCAGACACCTCCACGCTGTATTGCTGGGTCTGTTCGGTCCCGTTCGTAATCTGAAGTCGGTAGACGTTTTCAATTGCCCCGTCATCGACGACACGCGCCAGCGCACCCCGGTCTTTAATCACATCGACCGCAAAGCCCTTGCGCATCGACAAACTGCCCAGGAAAACCATGCTGGTGACCAGCAGCAAGGCGCCGTAGATCAGAACGCGTGGCCGCAGCACGCGGCGGGTCATTTGCTTCGGTGTCAATGCGTCGGCCATGCCATTTCCAGACGAATACCGAATCAATCCAGGGGCATAGCCCATTTTCCCCATCACATCATCACAAACATCGACGCAAGCGGCACAAGCGATGCATTCGTTCTGAAGCCCATTGCGGATATCGATGCCGGTCGGACAAACCTGTACGCAAAGGGTGCAATTAATACAGTCGCCCAGACCCAGCAACTTTGGATCGGCCGTGCGCGGCCGGGACCCGCGTGCTTCGCCGCGACCCGTGTCATAAGCAATGACCATTGAATCCATATCAATCAGCGCATTTTGGAATCTTGCGTAGGGGCACATGTATTTGCACACCTGTTCCCGCATGTAGCCGGCGTTGCCGTAGGTGGCGAAACCATAAAAAAGTACCCAAAACCATTCCCAGGGCGAAAACGACAACACCGCTGCTTCGGCCGCCAGCGTGTACATCGGGGTGAAGTAGCCGACAAACGTGAACCCCGTGAGCAAGCCGATGGCAAGCCAGACCGCTTGCTTGCCGACCTTGCGGGTGATCTTTTCAATACTCCAAGGTGCGGCGTCCAGTCGCATTCGGGCGATGCGATCACCTTCAATTCGACGTTCAAACCACAAAAATACCTCGGTGTAAACCGTCTGTGGACAGGCGTATCCACACCATACGCGGCCTGCGACTGCCGTGACGAAGAACAGCGCCAAGGCGGAAATCACCAGAAGCACGGCGAGATAAATGAAATCCTGGGGATGCAGCATCAGGCCGAACACAAAAAACCGCCGCTCGGACAAGTCGAACAACACGGCCTGCCGCCCATTCCACTGCAGCCACGGCAGACCATAGAACACCGCCTGGGTCACCCAGACCATTAACCAACGGCGGTTGGCGAACCAGCCGTGCACAGATTTCGGGTATATCCGGATCTGCTTTTCATACGCCGAGAACAATCCGCCTCCGGCTGCTTCGGCCGCCTGCACACGAATCGGAATGATTTTTGAGGATGTTTTTTTCATGAGACGAAGCTTTAAGCACGGCCGACTACCGACGATGGCGTCAACGATTTCGAAATTGGTTGCATAGCCGTCTTATGACGTCCAAGGAGGAGGCGAGGAAGGCGTCGTCGCGGACGTATGAAGAGAATCCTCTGTCAAGTTGCACGATCTTTCGTCACTGCATAACACCGCGTCAGCCATTGACCGCGCCATGACAGTGCCTGCAATGTATTTTAAACAATCGACACAAAAGAAGCATTCTGTATGCATTTTAAATGCAGATGCATCAACCTGCAATATCAATGGTCTTTTGCCCCGAACCGGGAGGTATCTGACACCCAACGGCGCACCTCAATGCAGACCGCCTGGCATCCCCAGGCGTCTTTTTACCTGCGAAATGTTGGATCTGGCGCAGTGACGCCGCTTGTATCCGCAGTGCTCAGCAGACCTCGCAGATAGATTTCTCAGCGGCTGCTGTGGCTACGATCAAGGACGCCTTTGAACAAAAGCAGGCGGCCAAAAACTTTCGCTGAAAGCCGACCTGAGAGATCGGTTAGCTGCCAATAACAGCCAACCCAATCTCCGGCTCAACGCATGGCGGAGTACGCCGTTGGCGCCAAAATGTAGTTTTCGATGCGCTCGACAATAATGGCTTTTGCTTCGGTTTCGGCCCGTTTTAACAGCCATTCCGGATCCGCCGCGAAGGCGTTCCATTTGGTTTCGCGCTCTGCCAGACTTTCCCACTGCAGCATATAGGTCAGCGTCTGATTGCTTGGCCCGATCAGGGCGGTCCAAAACCCCACTTGGCGAATTCCGTATTTTTCCCAAAATTTGAGCGTAATGGATTGAAACCGGTCGTTCAGCGCGGGCAGTCGCCCTGGTGCGCAATGGTAGGTTCGGAGTTCGTAAATCATGATCAGTTCTCGCTTTACTGTGGGTCTTGCCGAATTGCGGTCGGGCGTCTAACAAGGGGGATGATAAGTCGATACGCTGGCGGCACTTCGCCCACCTTTGCAGACGGATTTCAGCGCCGGGTTGGAGGCGTTCTTGAACGCAAGCGGACTTATCTGGTCGAGATGACCGTGCTTAAAAATTAGGTTGTAAAAACCTTTAATGTACTTAAACACGTCTGAGTTTGCCTCCCTCCTTCTTCAGGCTGCTGAAGGGGGACTCGGCAACGGTATTGATGCGCCTGGCTGGGGTAGAAGAGGCCACGTCTTTCAAATCAGTCACATGAGCGCGTCCAGCGCCGTTGAGCGCCACCCGGCAGCGTAGGCTAAGAGGTAGGCGGGGTGCCTTTGTCTGACCACACTATCGCTGCGATTGGAAATATTTCGTTGATGAATCGGTGGCCAGACTCTACAGTCGACCAGGTAATAACTTACCGCTAACCTCTGGAGAGAACCATGTCGACCGAATTAAAATGCCCGTTTCCGAGCACTGCTCTCAAGGCCACATTAGCTGGGACCAGAACAAATGCAGACTGGTGGCCGAACCAATTGAACCTGAAGATATTGCAGCAGCACTCAGAACTGTCAAATCCCATGGGCAAGGAGTTCAACTACGCCGAGGCCTTCAAGAGCCTCGATTTGCCCGCCGTGGTCAAAGACCTCCACGCCTTGATGACCGATTCTCAAGACTGGTGGCCTGCAGATTATGGCCACTACGGCCCGTTTTTCGTCCGTATGGCCTGGCACAGCGCAGGCACCTACCGTATCGCTGACGGCCGTGGGGGCTCAGGCTTCGGCACGCAGCGATTTGCGCCGCTCAACAGCTGGCCGGACAACGTGAACCTGGACAAGGCGCGCCGCCTGCTGTGGCCGATCAAGCAGAAATACGGTCGCAAAATCTCCTGGGCTGATCTGATCGTTCTGACCGGTACTGTCGCTATGGATTCGATGGGGTTCAAGACCTTCGGTTTCGCCGGTGGACGCGAAGACGTCTGGGAGCCAGGCGAGGACATTTACTGGGGACCTGAAGACACTTGGCTTGGAAACGAGCGCTACACCGGCGACCGCGAACTTGAGCAGCCTCTCGGGGCCGTGCAGATGGGCTTGATTTACGTGAACCCGCAAGGACCGGACGGCAACCCCGACCCGATCGCTGCAGCGCGAGACATCCGCGAAACGTTTGCTCGCATGGCGATGAACGACTATGAAACCGTGGCACTCTGCGCCGGCGGACACACCTTTGGCAAATGCCACGGCGCGGCCTCTGAGGATTACAAGGGTCCGGCACCCGAAGGCGCCGATATAGCGGAGCAAGGCTTGGGCTGGACCAGCAGTTTTGGCAGCGGAAAAGGCGTCGATACAATCTCCAGCGGGCTGGAAGGCGCCTGGACGGCGACCCCAACTACGTGGGACAACAGCTACTTCGACACGCTGTTCGGCTATGAGTGGGAGCTGACGAAGAGCCCTGCCGGTGCGCATCAGTGGAAGCCCAAGGACGGCGCTGGCGCTGGCACCGTGCCTGATGCGCACGACCCGACCAAGCGGAATGCGCCATTCATGGCCACGACGGACCTCTCCCTGAGGATGGATCCAGCCTATGAGAAGATTTCCCGGCACTTTCACCAGAACCCACAAGAGTTTGCAGACGCCTATGCCAAAGCTTGGTACAAGCTGACACACCGCGACATGGGACCAATTTCTCGCTACCTTGGCGCTATGGTGCCTGCGCAAGCAGAGATTTGGCAGGATCCGGTTCCGGCGCTAGATCATGCGCTGGTTGGGGCGCAGGACATTGCCGCTTTGAAAGCCAAGGTTCTCGCATCGGGACTGTCCATCTCCCAACTGGTTTCGACGGCCTGGGCGTCGGCGGCAACCTTCCGCGGCAGCGACAAGCGTGGCGGGGCCAACGGGGCACGCATTCGCCTGGCACCACAAAAGGATTGGGAAGCGAACCAGCCGGCCCAACTGGCGGTAGTGCTGCACACTCTGGAAAGCATTCAGAAAGATTTCAACGGCGCGCAGTCGGACGGCAAGAAGATCTCGATAGCTGACTTGATCGTCCTCGGCGGCGGTGCCGCGGTTGAGGCAGCAGCAAAGAAAGCCGGGCACGATGTGACGGTTCCTTTCGCGCCAGGGCGTACCGATGCTTCACAAGAGCAGACCGATGTGCACTCGTTCGCCGTGCTGGAGCCGTCTGCCGACGGGTTCCGCAACTTCATCAAGAAGGATCACTCGCGGCCAGCGGCGGAGCTGTTGATCGATCGCGCGAACCTGATGAAGCTGACCGCGCCCGAGATGACGGTTTTGCTTGGCGGCATGCGCGCCCTGAATGCCAACGTCGGGCAGGCCCAGCACGGTGTTTTCACCCAGCGGCCTGAAACGCTGACCAATGATTTCTTCGTGAACCTGCTCGATATGAGCACCAAGTGGCAAAGGTCTGCGGCTTCCGACGAGGTGCTGGAAGGGCGTGATCGGGCGTCGGGCGAAGTCAAGTGGACCGGTACCGTGGTCGACCTGGTTTTCGGTTCGAACTCCCAACTCCGGGCTATCGCAGAAGTTTATGCTTGCAGCGATTCGCAGCCGGTGTTCGTGCATGATTTCGTGGCAGCCTGGACCAAGGTGATGAACCTTGATCGCTACGATCTCGCATGATCTGACGAAAAAGGGTCGCAAGGTCCTCTAACGCATAGCCGCCATCTGGCTTCGGGATTTCCCGAGCCAGGTGGCGGCTTTGTCGTTCCTGGCCGGCGCTTGGTCGCCTTCAACCGCGCTTACATCCTGGAGTTGCAAGGCAACGACATGCGATGACTAGGTACGTCAGTGTGGCGTACCGACGTTGGCCGTTATTAGCGGCAACACACTGACCGCTCATTCGACCTGTCGCGGGCCGGCACTGTCGTGACTTCCTCACACTTTGTTTAATTGGGGCAGCGCTTTTTAAGCGCATCGACTCAAGCGCCTAATGCTCGTGTTACAAATTTTATTGTAAATGTGCGTTCTACACATTTATGATGCAGACATCATGCTGATGCAAACCTTGAATGTCGCTACAGAGTCGCTGGCTGGTTCTGCCCTTGCTGCGGAAAAGTTGTTGTTGTTGGGGGCTGTTGGCAACGTGCTCACACCCTTGGCGCAGCTGTGCGTAGGCAAGGGCATCACCATCCAGATGATTGAGGAGCGCCTGCGTGAGGCGTTTGTCCAAGCTGCGCGGCTGGTCCATGCTGATCATCCCTCAGGCCGCCTGACGAGCCGCATTAGTGCCACCACCGGACTGACCCGCCGCGAAGTCACGCGCCTGAAGAATCAGCCGGCGCGTCCGGCCGAGCCTCGCCGTTCGCCGGTCACCGAGCTCTTTATGCGCTGGCTGGCGGACCCGGCGCTGCACACCGCAACCGGCCGGCCCCAGCCCCTGGCGCGAAGCGGGCCGGCCCCCAGTTTCGAGTCCCTGGCCCAGTCGGTCACGCGTGATGTGCACCCGCGCACGCTGATGGAAGAACTGTGTCGCCTGCGTTTGGCCGCGCACGACGTCAGCACCGACACTGTGCACGTCCTGCAGGAGGCCTTTGTGCCCCGCGGGGACTGGGCGCGCATGGTCGGTTATCTGGGCGACAACGTGGGCGACCACCTGCGCGCGGCGACCGCCAACGTGCTCGGCGACGGTAGCGAGGAACTTGAGCAAGCCATTTTTGCCGACGAGCTCTCGGCCGAATCGCTGGCCCAGGCCCGCCGTATCATGATGCAGCAGTGGCGCAACATGCTCAATGAGATCGCGCCCCAACTCGAAGAACTGATTGCGGACGACCATCGCGCCGGCCGCATGCAGGACCAAAGTTTACGAATCGGCCTGTTCACTTGGTCGCAGGCCATGCCCCCGGTTTCCCCATCCCTCGTTCTTACAACAACCAAAGAGAGCCTCCCATGAAAACTGCGCATAAAACACCTGCTTTTCCTCGCATCACACGCCGGGAGGGCTTGTTGACCATGCTGGCCGGCGCGCTAACCCTGGCCGGCTGCGGCGGAGGAGGCGGCGGTGGCGTGGCTGGTGTCGGCGGCGGCGGCACCGGTTCGCTCTCGGTGGGGCCCATTTCCGGCATCGGCTCGATTATTGTCAATGGCGTGCGCTTCGATGATTCGATTGCCAGAGTCCTGGACGAGGACGGCGGCTCGCACGACCGCAGTGAGCTGAAGCTCGGCATGATGGTCCGTGTGAAGGGAAAGGCTGTTTCCAGGACCGCGGACACGGCCTCGGCTGACGCTGACGAGATCAGCTTCAGCAGTACGCTACTCGGCCCCATCGACAGCATTGATACGACTGTCAAGACGTTGTCAGTGCTCGGGCAGAAAGTACAGATCACGCTCAGCACTATTTTTGAAGATAACTTGAGCCTGGCGATTCTGCAGCTTAGCGACGTCGTCGAAGTGCACGGTCTCGTCGATCCTGGGACCAACACACTGGTGGCCACCCGCATTGAACGCAAGTTATTAGTCAACGTGAACGCCTTCAAATTACAGGGCACGGTCAGCGCCCTCGACAGCGCGGCTAAAACCTTCAAGATCGGCACGCTGATCATCAACTACGCTGCAACCGCTGATGTTCCCGCCAATTTGGCCAATGGTCTACTGGTGCGGGTGCGGATAGCCACCACGCCTACGACCGGTACACGCACGGCATTGCGAGTCCGTGCCGTGATCGCGGAAAGCGAAGACCACGACGAGGCCGAACTTGAAGGCACGATCACGGACTTCACATCCTCCAGCAAGTTCAGCGTCAACGGATTGCTGGTCGACGCCAGTGGCGCCACTGTTCCGGCGGGCCTCGGCCTAGGTGTCCGGGTCCAGATCGAGGGGAGCCTGGTCCGTGGGGTGCTGGTGGCGAAGAAGGTCAAACTCGAAGATGAAAATGACCAGTCCAAGTTTGAACTGCACGGGATTGTGTTCAACAGGACTCCAACGTCGCTCACCTTCACGTTGAAGTCCAGCGGCGGAATCGTAGCCACGGTAACGCTCACCAGCGGGGTGAAGTTTGGCGCCGGAATTACTCTGGCCGGCTTGGTCAACGGCGTCAAGCTTCAGGTCAAGGGTTTTGCATTGCCGGATGGCAGCATCCAGGCGACCAGCATCAGTCTGGAGTAATCGGGGCCAAGGCTGCTTTCCTTGCAGCCTTTGCTCGGCGGGCCTGGTGCCCGCCTTTTTTTTCTCAAAGCGGTGCCTGACCGGGGGGAGCGCGGCGGGTCAGCGGCTGACCCGCGCCAACAGTTTTCCGAGGGCGCGGTCATGAATGCCCAGCGTGCGCAGTTTGTCATAAGTCAGTTGTGCGTAGTCGCGGGTGCTGCCATAACGCCCGCAGGAGTCCGAAAAAATCTGCCGGTACGCCTCTTCGCTCAATACGCCCGTATGGCTGGGGCTGCGCTTTGAAAGCGTGAACGCCAGCGCCCTGACCTGGCCTGTCGCCGTTTGGCAGCGGAGCCATTTTGGATCGTAAACCCCGTTGGGCATTTCACGCTCCCACAAGACTGGCAGCGCGTCGATTGCATGGGCCTTCGGCAAGCGAAACGCTACCCCTTTGCAACTGCCTCCGGGCAGCAGGCCGAAGACCAACCCCGGTAACGTGGGTGTGCCACGATTGACGCGGCTCCACATTTTCAACGCGCGGTGGTAGCCGTGAATGGTGGCGAAACGCTCTTCTGCAAATTCAAATTCGGGTCGCCAGATCAGCGAGGCGTATGCAAATATCCACAAATCGGTTTGCCCGCCCCATTCGCGCAGCACGGCTTCCAGCATGGACGCTGGATCGCGGCGGGAAACGAGTGCGGGTGACGGCGCTGGGTTGGCTGGATTTTCCACCATCGCACTTTACAATGCGCAGAGTTTTTGTGACGGGAGTCGGGTAATGTTTTCTCAGTACGATGACGGCCAGCAGGGCTTGGTATTGGCAGTGGTCGGCGGGGTGGTGGCCCTGGTCATTGCTCTGGTTTCTGGTGTGATCGGTTTTCAGCGCCATCAGCCCGTTATTTCCGTAATAGCCGCCCCTTTGGCTTTCGCTGCGGCTCCGATGTCCCAGCCGCTCATCCCATCGCCGGCAACGGTCGCCTTGAGCGCCGCTGACGTGGCGCAGGCTGCTTCGGATCTGGCCAGCGTCAAGGTCGAACAGGGCGTTGTGAAGTTTTACTTCGCCTCGGGTAAGGCTGATCTTGCAGCGGGCGCGGGCGAAGCGTTGGTCGATGTGGTCAAGGGCGCCAAGTCGGGCCGCAAGCTGTTGATCTCCGGTTTTCACGACACGACGGGTAATGCTGGCCGAAATGCCGCGTTGGCCCGCCAGCGTGCCTTGACGGTGCGTGATGCCCTGAGGGCTGCCGGCGTTGCAGCGGGGCAGATTGAACTCCAAAAGCCCGTGCCGCTGGCCGATAGCGGTAGCGATGCCGAAGCGCGGCGGGTAGAAATCAGTATTCAATAAGCCTGCGGGCCACGATCCTTGCCCTGATTTTTTGATCGCCTGTTGGGTACCCTGGCAGTCACCGTAACGGCGTCGACCGGGCCTGTAACCCATTACGATAGGGTGAGTAACGAGGTTACGAACTTATAAAGGGGCACAGCATGGCGCTTCATTCCGCAGTTTCAGAGATCACCGCCCGAATCATCGAGCGCAGCCGCCCAACGCGCAGCGCCTACCTTGAACAGTTGCATGCGGCGAGCACCCGCGCGCCCAGTGCCGACCGCATGGGATGCGCGAATCTGGCGCATGCCGTGGCGGGCATGCCGCTGGATGACCGCTTTAAGGTCGTCGCCCAGCACGCGCCCAATATCGGGATCGTCACGGCCTACAACGACATGCTGTCGGCGCACACGCCGTTGCAAAGCTACCCCGCCCTGATCAAGGACGAAGCGCGCAAGTTAGGCGCCACCGCACAAGTGGCTGGCGGCGTGCCTGCCATGTGCGACGGCGTCACGCAGGGCACCAGCGGTATGGAGCTGAGCCTGTTCAGCCGCGATGTGATTGCCATGGCGACCGCCGTCGCGTTGTCGCATGACATGTTCGACGCTGCGCTGATGCTGGGTGTGTGCGACAAGATCGTGCCGGGCCTCTTGATCGGGGCGCTGCAGTTTGGGCATTTGCCGACAGTGTTTGTGCCCGCCGGCCCCATGCCCTCGGGGCTTCCCAACAAAGAAAAGGCCCATGTACGCGAACAGGCTGCCCAAGGGTTGGTCGGGCGGGAGGGTTTGCTGGACGCCGAACTCAAGTCGTATCACAGCCCTGGAACCTGCACCTTTTACGGCACCGCCAATAGCAATCAGATGCTGCTAGAGGCCATGGGCCTGCATGTACCCGGCACTGCTTTTGTAGCGCCCGGCGGCGCGCTGCGCGACGAGCTTACCCGTGAAGCGGCGCGCACAGTCCTGAGCATCATCAAATCCAAACGGTTTGCACCCATAGGGCAAGTGGTTGATGAACGCGCCATCGTCAATGCCATGGTGGCCTTGCTGGCCACCGGCGGCTCAACCAACCACTTGATCCACTGGGTCGCGGTGGCTCATTCAGCGGGCATTGTGATTGACTGGAATGATTTTTCAGCCTTGTCCGATGTTGTGCCTTTGCTGACGCATGTGTATCCCAACGGAAGCGCCGACGTGAATCAGTTCCAGGCGGCTGGCGGCACCGGGCTGGTGATTCGTGAATTGCTGGATGGCGGGTTTATGCACGAAGACGTGCTGACGGTGCGCGAAGGCGGCATTCGCGAATACACCCGCGAGCCGGCGTTGGCGGGTGCCTCCCTGGCGTGGCATGACGCTGGGCACTCCAAGGATGAAACAATTGTGCGACCAGTGGCCAACCCATTTAGTCCTACCGGCGGGCTCAAGCTGCTGCAAGGCAACCTGGGCCGCAGCGTGATCAAGGTGTCGGCTGTGCCTGATGACCGGCATGTGATCGAAGCACCGGCCCGCGTTTTCGATTCGCAAGAGGCTTTGCACGCCGCCTTCAATGTGGGTGAGCTGGAACGCGATGTGGTCTGCGTGGTGCGCTGGCAAGGCCCCCAGGCCAATGGCATGCCAGAGCTCCACAAGCTCACGCCACCCTTGGCGGTCCTGCAAGGCAAGGGGTTCAGGGTGGCCCTCGTCACTGACGGCCGGATGAGCGGCGCATCGGGCAAAGTGCCCGCGGCCATTCACGTGTCGCCTGAGGCGGCGGCAGGTGGCCCCCTCGCCAAGGTACGTGATGGCGATGTGATTCGCGTTGACGCACTTTGCGGCGAGTTGCAGGTGTTGGTGGCCGAGGCAGAATGGGCCGCGCGGCAGGTGGCGGTCATGCCTGCGGACTTACGCCAGCGCAACGGCATCGGCATGGGCCGGGGATTGTTCACGGGTATGCGGCGTCACGCGATGACGGCTGAACAAGGAGCGTTAACGTGGATGTGAATTTGAATGTGAGCTGCAGGTTGACGGCCTTGCAGGTGATGCGGGACGCCCCCGTCATTCCGGTGATTGTGCTGAGCGACGTCAATCAAGCCGTGTCGTTGGCACGCGCGCTCGTGGCCGGGGGCATTCGCATGCTCGAAATTACCCTGCGCACGCCCCAGGCCCTGGCCTGTATGGAAGCGATAGCGCGTGACGTTCCCGAAGCCGTCGTCGGTGCGGGCACGGTGCGTAGTGCCGCTGACGCCCAAGCGTGTGCCATGGCCGGTGCCCGATTTGCGGTGAGCCCCGGCTACACCCACGCGGTGGGGCAGGCGTGTCGGGATGCCGGGCTACCCCTTCTGCCCGGCGTTGCGACGGGCAGCGAAATCATGATGGCGCAAGAAGCTGGCCTGACTGAACTGAAATTTTTTCCCGCCCTTCAAGCCGGCGGAAGCGCCATGCTCAAGGCCTGGAACGGTCCGTTTGGCGATGTGAGGTTTTGCCCGACAGGCGGGGTGTCGGTAGCCAACGCGGCCGAGTTTCTAGCGCTTCCCAATGTGGTGTGCGTGGGGGGTTCGTGGCTTACCCCTGCCGATGCGTTGGCGCGCGGCAATTGGGCGCAGGTCACGGCGCTGGCTTATCAGGCGTCCCATCTGCCGCGGCACTTCGCCTTAACTTCCTCCTAAAAAGTTAGACGACTAATGGTAGTAGCCATCCGGCCAAGTCCGAGCGAGTGCGATAGGTTATAAAAATAGTCGCAAGCAGTCGGTTTAACAACCGGAATCAGATCTTGGGCGCGCCCGCTTGTCGGCTCGGTGCTGCTTTCGCGAAGGCATCCAGCGCCTCGCACGCTACCAGGACGCGGTCAATCGTCGGAATGTTGGGAACCTTGATCTTGAAAATCGGGATCATCACCATGATGCTTGCCAAGCAAATATCGGCCATGGTGACGGACTCGCCGTGGCAGAAAGTACCGGTTGCCTGCTCGCTGGCGAGCCGCTGTTCGACCGCCTGCAGGCCCGTGGTGAACCAGTGGATTTGCCAGGCGCGCCAAGCCGCATCATCAAATTTTCCTTCGCTAGTCAGGTATTTTTTGACGCGAGGCGTAATCAACGGGTGGGTATCCGCGGCGAGCATCGCAGCCAGCGACCGAACCCGTGCGCGGGCATGAGGATCGGTAGGCAAAAGCGCGGGGGACGGATAGATCTCATCCAGAAATTCGAGAATCGCAAGAGACTGTGTCAGGGGCGCGCTTGACGGGCCTTCTTCGTGATCGATCAGCGCCGGAATGGCGCCCATCGGGTTAATTTTTAAGAACGCTTCGCTTCGCTGTTCTCCTCCGTCCATGTCGACGTTGCGCTCATGGGGCTGAACTCCCTTGAGGTTAAAAGCGACTCGCACGCGGTAGGTAGCGGATGTCCGCCAAAAAGAAAAAAGCTCAAAACGCGATGCAGTGGTCATGCCTGTCCTTAAATTTATGTGGCGGGTGAAAAGCGCCGTTTTGTGCAGAGCCAAATAATTCCACACAGAATAATCCACAATCAATCTTCATGCTTAATCCGGAGGAACTGATGGCGAACCCGGGCACATCTGCTGCCATTCGCTTCTCAACGCAAAGGAATGTTCAATGACTTCAACGCCTACACCGGTTGTTTTTATCCCTGCCTTGCTGTGCGACGAGGCGATGTACCAAGGCGTCATTGCTGAACTCGGCGATGCGATAGAGGCGCACGTGATGTTGTCGCCGAAACCCCGGCTCGAAGATAGCGTTGACGACATCCTTGCGCGCGCTCCCGCAACATTCGCGCTAGTTGGCACGTCTTATGGGGGTAATTTGGCGTTGGAAGTGGCCTTGGCTGCGCCGGAGCGCGTGACGGCGCTGTGGCTGATGGGGTGTAGTCCGGCTGCACCACAACCGGGTGGTCCTGATCTGGCTGGCAGCCTTGAAGCCACCCCTGCCGCAGTCTTTGACATGCTCGCCGGTCTGGTCGTACACCCCGAAGCGGTGGCCGCGGCGGTGACCTTCAAGGCGATGGCGCAGCGCGTTGGAGCCAGGGCTGGAGCCGCGCAAGCGCGTTCGTTGGAAGCGCGCCAAGAGGCGACCTCACGGCTGGGCGATTTGACCATGCCAGGCTTGGTGTTGTGGGGCGAGGAAGACGCGCTGGTGCCGCTGGCAGTGGGTCGTGCGCTGGCTGACAGCCTGCCACGCGCCCGTTTTCATGTGCTAAAAAATTGCGGTCATCTGCCTACACTGGAGAAGCCAAAGGAATCCGCTGCACGCTTCGCTGAACTCCTGCAGGAAGTGGTCACCCGGGGGCGTTGAGCCGCAGTTGAACGTACTGCGGCCCATTGAACGCAATTAGCGCAGACCCGCTCCGGCAGCATTTTCGGCACGTTGGATCAACTCAATCTTGTAGCCGTCTGGGTCGGTTATAAAAGCGATGACAGTGTTGCCGCCTTTGACCGGGCCTGCTTTGCGGGTGACGTTCCCGCCCGACGATTTGATCTTGTCGCAAGCCGCATAAATGTCGGGCACGCCCAATGCGATATGACCGTAGGCGGTCCCCATGTCGTAACTTTCGGTGCCGTGGTTGTAGGTCAACTCGATTTCTGCATGGTCTGGATTACTGCCATAGCCCACAAATGCCAAGCTATATTTGTACTCCGGATTTTCCGACGTGCGTAGCAGCTTCATGCCCAACACCTGGGTGTAGAAGTCGATAGAGCGTTGAAGATTGCCGACGCGCAGCATGGTGTGTAGAAGTCGCATGGGTGAGAGTCCGTGGTGAAGGAGGAAGAGATGTACGATTGTCCAGCAATCTGCGAAACTAGCCAGCGGTCAGACATCCAATGTACCTAAGAATAGACTTGGAGAACTATGCTTGCCTTGCTTAATGAAGACGCTCCTCATAAATGGCGGGGCTCCAGCCGGCTACTGGATCTGGAAGATCCCAAGTTGAGAATCTGTGCCCTGCGGCTGACTCAGTTGGCCGAGACTGATATTCAAAAAGCGGTGCTAATTCACAATTTCATTAAGTCCTTGCCTTTTGGCTGTGTCGCTGCTTTCGATCACATGTCTGCCGGTGCCGTTTTGAAGAGCGGGCGCGGCGACTGCCACACCAAGGGCACGCTTTTCGTCGCCCTTCTTCGTTCCTCGGGTGTGTCTGCACGCTTGCGCTTTGTCACGATGTCCACTGCGTTTTTGCACGGCATCATTGACACTAACCCCAGCGCCATCACGCATGCGGTCGGGGAAGTGTATTTGCAGGGTCGCTGGGTGCAGACCGACGCCTACGTGACCGATTCGCTGTTGGATGCGCAGGCAGCCGCTTTGCTCAGACTTCAGGGCCGGAGCGCCGGCTACGGTATTCACGCGAATGGCAGGCGGTCGTGGGATGGCTGCCAGGATTCCCATGCGCAGTACGCCGCGTCTGACCTTGCAAGTCTGCCCGTGCATGACTGGGGCGTTGCGCATGACCCTGAGGACTTTTATTCGAAAATGACGGATCCGTCACTTCGCCTGGGCTGGCTCACGCGGGCCAAATGGATATTGGCGGCCCCCCTGGTAAATCGGCGTGTACAGCAGGTGCGCGCCCGCCGATCGGCAGCGGTTCAAACGGAATAATGCGGCCGTCATGCGCTTGCCAGGCCTGGACGCGGCACCGTGAACGCTGCACGCGCATCCAGCGCGGCTTGGCGGCTGACACAGCCGTCCAGATGATCGTTCACCAGCCCCATGGCCTGCATGAAGGCATAGAGGGTAGTCGGACCTACAAAGGTCCAGCCCCGCTTCTTAAGGTTTTTGGAAAGGGCCACTGCGGCAGGCGAAATAGGCATCGCCTTCACGACCGCGTGCGACATGCATCCTGGCCTGTCGGCCAGACCGGGTTCAAACTGCCAGACAAACGCGCCCAGGCTCCCAAATTCGCGGCGCAATTCGATCACGCGCTGGGCGTTGTTAATGGTTGAGGCAATCTTCCCGGCGTGGCGCACGATACCGACATCGCCGAGCAAACGCTTGACATCGCGAAGGTCAAACTGCGCGAGTTGATCAGCGTCGAAATTGATGAAGGCACTCCGAAACGCTTCGCGTTTGTTCAGAATAGTCAGCCAGCTCAGGCCCGCCTGAAAACCCTCCAGACAGATTTTCTCAAAGAGCCTTCGCTCGTCCGCTACAGGAAACCCCCATTCGGTGTCATGGTAATTGCGGTAGACCGATGTGGCCCGACACCAGCCGCAGCGACGGACCTGGATGTCGTCCACGAAAAGACCGTCTGCCACCAGTGTTGCGGCTGTTGGTGACGTGGCTGCGGCGATTACGGTAGTTTCATAAGTCACGCAGAATTTTAAGGAGATTCTGCGGTTCTCAACTGAAAGATACCGGTCTTTTTCTTATTAGTCAGTTCGTTGCGCTATTCCCTTTATGCCAAGGTGACGCCGGCTGTGGTTGCCAAGTATTTCTCCAGCACCGCCAGTTCGCCAGCAGAAGGGGCGCCTTTACCCGAAATCACCGCGTAAATATTTCCCATGAAGCCGTCGCGCGGGTAGTAGCTCAGGAACCCCCAACCGATCAGCATTTGGGCATAAGCGCTGGGCGCGAAAGTCGCCGCACTGCTACCGACCACGGCAGAGTTGACGCGCAATTTCTGCGCGCCCTGTGCCGACGTAAAGGCCACGACTGAGGGGGTATTGGCATTCAGCTTGACAGCACTGGTCAGCTGTACCGTTTGGCCATTTGCATCGACCCACCGGGCTTGAGGCTGGCTGTTGGTGAAACCGAGTTCAGAGGTGTACAGCTGCTCTGCCTGAGAGGCTTGGAACACCACGCCCGTGTTGTTCGCGGAAGGAACGCTCACGGCAGCGATGGCGAAGTGCGCGTCTTCAAGGTTGTAGGGCACCCGGTTGGTCGGATCGGGCTCGGTGCCAGCCGTCGGGGTGGACTTCTTGCACCAGAATCCGAACGTGTTATCAACCGTATGGTCCGAATTCTTTTTACCATTCGTCACGCGCATGACCGGCAGCGCCATCGTGCCCATGGCAGCACTGTCCTTGTTGGTCCAGTTGACCATCTCCATGGCGTTGCCCGGGCTCGAGCCATAGCCCGAATCGCTGATCGCACGGACCTCTTGACCATCTGCCGCCGGTGCGCCCTGCATGAAGTCGGTGTAGCCGTCGGCCAGCTCCCATTTGCAGGCACTGTATTTGGCGATGATCGCCAGCGCGGCGTCAGGTACGCTAGTGGCGGCATAGGCCACCGGATCGCTGAGCGAGAAGATTTTGCGCGCAGGCGGGACCTGGCCTGCCAGTTGACCGTCGCCGACGTAGCTCAGTGTGGCGACGCGGTTGGACGCAGACGTGTAGGTATAGGTGTCCTTCCCATTGGGACCGGCCGGAATGGTAAGCGATGACTTGCTCAGCGTACCGCCGTTGTTCGATGCGACCGTTAGGGTGACCGGTGCAGCCAAGTTACCGCGGGCATACACCGTGATCGTGACGGGCGTGCCGGCAGGTGCATAACCTGGACCGTCATCGAATATAGAAACCTGGGCCATCCCTGCAGACGCCTGCAGCGCCCCGGAGACGAGCGGCGGCAGTGTTTTGTTCTGGTGCCAACCCGGTGCCTGGTTGATGGCGTAGTTGCGGATAGGCCAGTGGCTGCCCCCCATCCAGCTATAGACTTCGCAGCCCGCGCCGCACGCATACGTGACGGCCCGTGTGAACATCTCTTGCCAGCGCGGGTCATCGATCGGCATCCCCACCTCGGTCAACGCCAGTTTGACGCCTTTGGCTTTGGCCCAGTCGGTGGCAAGCTTGATACGGTCCAGTCCCGTGGACGGCTGAATAGCACCCGTGCCGAAACCGGCACTGAAGTTCTTGGCCACCTCGGTGTCATAGTCAAAGGCAGCGCCGTTGCTGAACGCGTCCAGGTACATATGGACTTCATAGATGAGGTTGGCGCCCGCCAGCGGGAAGCCCGGGTTTTGCGTCGCAATGGACATTGCGGCGCTCCATTCGTTGCCCGCGACGTAGATCGGGGTTGTTGCGTCCACTGCGCGAATGGCATTGATCGCCCCTTGGGCAAAGGTTGGCCAGATCGTCAAGTCCTCCCCTCCGTTCGAGGCAACGAGCCCACCGGGTTGCGGCAGGTCATGGGGCTCATTCATCAGGCCATAGCCGCCCAGGCCAGGGTGACTCTGCCATTTCGTTGCCACACGGGTCCAAAAATCCCTGAAGTTGGACTGCTTGAGCGTCGCGCCCGCAGCCAATGCAAAAATCCGAACTTGAACCTGCGTGTTGTCGGTGGTGTACGGCCGGCGCAATGGGTCTGCGGGTGCTGTCAGGCCAATAACCGAACCATCGGCCTGAAAAGTGAAGTCCTGATAGCGGCAGTAGTTGTGGCAGTCAATGATGCACTTGGTCCCGGCGGCGGCGTGGGCGTCGAGCACTCCGGTGATGTAGGACTCATAGCCCGCGTGGAATACGCCCGGGTTGCCGATCATCGATTTGGCCGCTGCATTGGCGAGCGTATCGTGCAGCATGGGCTGCAGCATTTCCCACTGTATCGGCAAACGATTCTTGTTATAGCCACCCGCTGCAAGGTAGGCAACGTCGGCTTTGCGTGGCACGGTGAAATCAAGGTTGGGCATGGTGCTCGTGCCAAATCGCAGGCCGGGCGCGGCCCACTCCATCCCTGACAGGTTGGTGCCCATTGCAGCCAAACCATCCGCGCGGGTTGGTGTAGATGCCAAAGTAGATGGACCTGCCAACCCGGGGGCTGCGCCAGCTGCAACTGGTGTTGCTGAACCACCGCCGCCGCCACCGCCGCCGCAGCCGGGTACCAGGACCAGAGCGGCTAATGCTGATGCAGCTTTGGAAAAATCTCGTCTTTGCATATTTAATGTATTTGAATGTAATTAAAGCTGCCATCGCAGTGAGGATGAAATGAACCCGTTAGCGGCTCAAGCCATCTTCCGAATTTCAGCTTTGGAGTTGAAAGGTCGCTGTGGCGCATGAAAAAACTCAATCTGAAGCCACGGGGTCTACTGTGAAGTCCATGGGTGGCGCCGTTGTCGTACGTGCGCTGGCGCACATAAGCTGTAGGAATGGGCTTACATGGTGTAGAGAATTTTGACTTTAAGAAAGCAACTATTTTTACGAAAAATAGTTAGAAAAAAGATTGATATTTATTGCGATTATTTTTGTAAAAAAGAAGCTAATTTTCCTCTCTATCGATCTAATAAAGACAGAAAAAAATGGACGCTAAAAAGCGGTTTTTTAGGAAGCAAAAATGATAAATTTGAAAGGTGTGAACGTGTAGGTAAATCACCTACAAATCAAGATGGCCTGAAAAAAGTAGCGAGGACCGATTGAATGGCGTCAAAGAGTCACTGCGCTGCAATGCAACCGTTCGGAAGGCAGCGACCTAAACTGGCCGGCAATGGCGGGAAACGTGATTCCAAAGGTTACGACCACACTTAATGTGTTAGCCAAAGTTGGCGGGTGGTAACAATGGCTTACTTTTTTCTAGGTAGTCTGACGCGGTCCCATGAATGACCTACAAACCACGTCAGCATGGCTGCATCGGCGCAAACGACGCGCGGTGCCTGATGCCAATGGCACCTGGCTGTAAATAAGCCCTACAGCGAAGGCTTACCGGTCTCGCTATTTGCAGAGGGACTTACGAATGACGTGGCTTGAGCGATAAAGCGAAGCAATGCCGGCGTTGCTTGCTTGTCATGGTGAACCACCAAATAACACTGGCGTGTCAGCTTGGGTAGGGTGGTCGGGATGCGGCGCAGGCGTTTGCTCTTGACCAGGTCACTCACCACCCATTGCGAAAGACAGGCTGCGCCCAGACCTTCCGCTGCTGCATGCTTGATTGCTTCGGAACTTCCAATCTCGATGCTGCGCCGATAAGAGCGAAGGTGCGGCAGCAACAACTGGTCCGTTGCCTCCCGGGTGCCAGAACCCGGTTCGCGCAGCAGCCATACGAGGTCGCGTAGCGCCTTTACCGACACCCGTTCGACCGCAGCGGGTCCTTGCGTGAGTCCGGCTAGCATGCTGTCCGGCGACGAAACAATGATCAATTCGTCCTGCAACCAAGGGGTAACGGCCAGAGACGCTTGGTGAGAAGGCCCCTCGATCAGGCCAATATCCAGCTCGAATGCTGCGACCGCATCACAGATGACGCGGGTGTTGCCGATTTTTACGCTAGAGCGCCAGGCAGTGGTTCGGTCTTGATATCGCTCTCCGAAAAACACGCCGAGGAGCGTCGGTAGGACATAGTTGGCAATGGTGGTACTTGCGCCAATGCGAAGCGACTGGGCCTGCTCCATCCCGTCGCGCGTCATCCGCTCAATACCCGCAGCGCCGTCGAGCAACGCAAGCGCCCGTGGGAGCAAGGCGCGGCCGTTGTCGTTGAGAAGCAAGCGCTTACCGGCGCGGTCGAACAGGCGCATTGACAGCAGGCGTTCAAGTTCATTGACCGCAGAACTTGTGGCTGATTGGCACAACGACACTTCGGCGCTCGCTGCCGTGGTGCTTCCCATGCGGGCCACCGCTACGAAAATTTGCAATTGGCGCAGGGTGAGACGCAGTATGTCCATGGCTTAAGTTCCGTTTCTATACCAATTAAATAGCTATATCTTACTTAAATAAGCTGTTTTACAGGTTATTCAAGAATCTCTACATTCAAAGCCAACTGCATTGATAAAGAGAGAACAGCCATGACCACGACCGTATCCGCTTCGTCAATAAACCCTGCCGCTATGTCCGTAGAGCCAGCCTCGAACGCATTTGTACGGCTGTTGCCTGGTCTGGCGATCAGCGCTGCCCTGGCGGCAGCCGGGATGACACTCGGCCGCATTGGCTGGCTGCAAGCGCATGGCTTCAGCGCACTGACTCTGGCCATCGTGCTCGGCATACTGGTCGGAAATACGCTGTACCCGCGCTTTGCTGCGACTTGTGGCGGGGGCGTGAGCTTCTCCAAACAAAGCCTGCTGCGCCTGGGTGTGGTGCTGTATGGTCTGCGGCTGACGGTGCAGGACATTGGCCATGTCGGGTTTGCCGGAGTAGCCACTGACGCCCTGGTGCTGAGCTCTACCTTCGCGCTGGCTTGCTACATCGGTATCAAGTGGCTGGGATTGGACCGCAATACCGCTATGTTGATTGGTGCCGGCAGCTCGATTTGCGGGGCTGCTGCCGTGATGGCCTCCGAGCCCGTGGTGCGGGCTCGCGCCGAACAGGTCACTGTTGCCGTGGCGACCGTGGTGGTGTTTGGCACATTTGCTATCTTTTTGTACCCTGCGCTGTTCGAGTTAAATCAGCATTGGGCGCTCATTCCCGGCGGCGCCGAAGGATTTGGTATCTATGCCGGGTCCACTATTCACGAGGTGGCGCAGGTCGTGGCAGCCGCACGATCGGTCGGTCCCCATGCAGCAGATACCGCAGTCATCGCCAAGATGGTTCGCGTGATGATGCTGGCGCCGTTCCTCATCATGCTGTCTGCCTGGTTGGCGCGTCACGACGCGAAGCGAGCCGGCGGCGGGCAGGCTGGCGACGGTTATGCAGCGCTACCCAAAGCCAAGCTCGCAGTGCCTTGGTTTGCTTTTGCCTTTGTGGCTGTAGTGCTCTTCAATTCGCTGCGCCTGCTGCCCGCCAGCGCAGTGGCCCTGACCAACGAGATCGACACCGTGTTGCTTGCCATGGCGATGGCGGCCCTGGGTCTTACGACACATATTTCGTCCATCCGCAAAGCCGGCATCAAGCCGTTGCTGCTGGCGCTGATTCTGTTTGTTTGGCTGGTGGTTGGCGGTGCGCTGATCAACCGGTGGGTGTTCGGATGGTTGAGCTAGACACTCAAAATATTTTCTGGATGGAATAAACCGAATGCACCGGACGTCTGTGGCGATAACGCGCCCGCGTCGCAGATCAGCTCTTTTTTGTAATGTTTGGCATGATATGAGCGTTTCCGTGCCGTGGATTTAATTGTTTTGGATCAGCTGGTGCGTTATTCCAGTGATGTCCTGAGTCAGTTCGAAGCGTTAAACCTAGGAGAACTTGCCCGTGAACTCTGATCTCAATTTTCTCAACCCATCGGAACGGTTCGTGTCTTCCCGGCGCCGCTTCGTGGGGGGCGCCGGTCTGCTCGCGCTGGCCGCGTCGCCACTGGCCGCCCTGGCAGCGCGTGGACTGGATACCGGCGAGGGCGTTACGTTTGCCAACGGTCCGCGTCCGCTATTGAAGTATCCAGGCAAGCGTCCATTGATTAGTGTGACGACGCGACCGCCGCACCTGGAAACCCCGTTCGAAGTGTTCAATGAGGGGCCAATCACCGCCAACGACGCCTTCTTCGTACGCTATCACCTGGCCAACATTCCAACCTCCGTTGATCCCGCTACTTACCGGCTTGCCGTGAAGGGCCTGGTGAGCACGCCTTTGTCTTTGTCGCTCGACGACCTCAAGGGCCTGGCGGAGCCGGTTGAGATCGTTGCTGTGAATCAGTGCTCCGGCAATAGCCGCGGCTACTCGTCCCCGCGAGTGTTTGGCGCCCAGCTCGCCAACGGTGCGATGGGCAATGCGCGTTGGGTCGGCGTACCGCTCAAGAAAGTGCTGGAAAAAGCCGGAATTGCCGCCGGCGCCAAGCAGGTGACTTTCAACGGCTTGGACACCCCCGTACTGCCCAGCACGCCCGACTTCCGCAAAGCTCTGGACGTCGAGCACGCCCTCCACTCCGACGTGATGCTGGCTTGGAGCATGAATGGCGAGGCGCTTCCGTTCCTGAACGGCTATCCGATCAAGCTGATCGTTCCGGGCTACTTTGGCACTTACTGGGTCAAGCACCTGTCGGAGATCGAAGTGATCGACCACACCTTCGACGGACATGATGCGTTTTTTATGACGACCGCCTATCGCATGCCTGATAACGACTGCCAGTGCGTGGCGCCCGGCACCACCGCCGCTAAAACACGGCCCATCTCGACCTTGCCGGTGCGTAGCTTCATCACGAGCGTGGTGGCAGGCGGGGTGCTTCCGGTCGGGCGAAGGCTCGACCTCAAAGGCATTGCCTTTGACAGCGGGGCGGGCTTGAAGACGGTTGAGGTATCGATCGACGGCGGGCAGAGTTGGCGAACCGCGAACCTTGGCGCGGATCTGGGACGCTACTCATTTCGAGAATGGCGGCTTCCTATAAGTTTCGCCAAAAGAGGGCGCACGCTATTAATGGTGCGTGCCAGCAACCAGCAGGGCGAGGTACAGCCTGCTACAGCGGACTGGAACCCGGGCGGCTATCGTCGCCACGTGATCGAGTCCACCGCCGTCACGGTCGTCTGAGGAGTACTGTATGAATTCCATTTCGCGTTTCGTATCAGGCCTCGCACTCGCCGGTGGAGCCCTATTTTTGGCCACTCAGGCCACGTCAGCGCCCAATACCATCCAGCTTCCCGCCGAAACCGCCAAGCTACGCCCTTCGCAACTACCGGGCTACGCGATGGCGATGGAAAAGTGCGCCATCTGTCATTCGGCCGACTACGTCAATTACCAGCCACCGGGCATGACCCAGCCCCAGTGGACGGCTGAGATGGTAAAGATGCAGCATGCCTACGGCGCACCCCTCAGCGACAGCGAGGTGAAGCAGATCGGGGCCTACCTGGCGGTAGCCTACGGCACGGCCAAGGCCACCGACGACAGCGTGATTGCTGTGTCGGCTCCTCCCGCGCCGGGCGCTGTTTTGCCAACAGACCCGGCCGTGCCATCAACCCCGGCCGGGGTAGGCCCCGCCATCGATGTACAGGCCTTACTCAACGCTAACGCCTGCCTCAGTTGCCATGCTATCTCCCAGAAGATCGTTGGACCGGCTTATCACGATGTAGCGGTCAAATACAAGGGGGACGCCCAAGCGCTCGTCAAACTCGAAGCCAGCATCCGGCAGGGGGGCGTCGGCAAGTGGGGCCAAGTCCCGATGCCGCCGTTTGCCGGGTTGAGCGACGCGCAGGTCAAGGCCTTGGCCGAGTTCGTGTTCAAACAGTAAGCTGAAGCAAAGCAGCATGGCCTATCTTTCAGATCCACGCGTTTTGTTTGCAGCGGAACGGACCCTCCTGGCGTGGCAACGCTCAGCCATTGCGCTGATGGGATTCGGCTTCGTGGTGGAGCGCTTTGGGCTCTTCCTGCAAGTGGTTGCTCGAACGCCCCCCAGTTCGCTGCATCGCGGGTTCACGCTCTGGATCGGCATCACCTTGTTGCTGCTGGGCGCGGCGGCAAACGTGATCGCAATTGTGCAGTTCCGCCGGATCACCAAAGGATTGAGTACGGAAGAAATTCCGCCAGGGTACTGGACGGATGCCGGCGTCTGGATGGGTATTGCGTTGACGGCCATAGCGCTGACGCTGGTCACTTACTTCGCGCTCTCGCCATGAGGGTGTGCGGCGCCCGACTTTGAAAGGGGAGAAAAAATCGGGCAGGACGGCTCGTCTATCGTTTCGAGGCATCTTCATGAAAATAGAGCGAACCAGGTTTTTCTCGCGGTCTTAACTTTGAAGTGCAATACAGCTGCAATGACCCCGGTAAGGCGTGACTATGAAGCTCCAATCTCATTACAGCCAGCTTGACCCCCAGGATTGGCAGACCGTTGCCACAGGGCATGAACAAGGATTGAGCTTCCGGACAATGACCCGGAGGCCAAGTGATGTGTTTGCACGATCCGTTATTCAAACTCTCTTTACCGCATCACACTGAATGCTTCCAGCCTGTGAAACGCACCCGTTCCACCAGTAGCATGTGCGGGACTGTCAGCGCTGCCAGTGCCACAAACACAAACTGTAGCAAGCGCTCGTCGGGTGGAGAATCGGGGAGCAGAGCCCAGCCTGCGCCGGCCATTGCGAGAACTGCCAACATAGGCGTGACGGCCACCAAAAAGAGCCGTTGCGGCGTGACGCTGGCGTACTTTTGCGTGCGCAATATGTGTCGCGCGCTGTGCATGCCGCAGAAAAAGACAGCAAACCCCAGCAGCGGCGTCGCCATCAGGGCCAACAGGCCAACTGCCGCCATCTCTAGCGCAGCCAGGCGATCGCGCCGCGCGTCGCGCAGCACCAGCAGCGCGAGGGCTAGCACCGAAGGCCAGGCAATCAGCTGAAGTCCGGCAGTAACGTGGAGCGCCGCAGGGCTCCCCACCAGCATGGAGAAAAGCCTGAAAAGTTCAGTCGCATGCAGCGCGGCGGGCAGGGCTATCACGGCGATGCCGTAAAGCAGGCGCGCCGCGAACCCGGCACCGGGCGCTGGGTCACCCGAAAAATGAAGCACTGACAACAGCAGGAAACCGATCAAAAATAGCGTCGGCATAAGCCACCACAGCGCCACTGCCAGGGCCGCCAGTAGCAGATACAAAACCACAAACCCGATCCAGCGCGCACGCCCTTGGATGCGTTGCAACGACTGCGCGAAAATTGGATCAAGCGCACCGTGCGGGACGCCCAGCAACACCACCAGCAAGGCTACAAGCACTAGCTCGTGCCGAGGATTCATCGGGGCCAGCAGTACTGAAAAGCCTACCGTTATCACGGCAACCGCACAAAATACGATCCCCTGAAGGCGCACGGCGTTCATTCGCGGGTAGGAATGGTTTGCCATGTTACGAGCCTGCTGGCAAGCTTTGGCCAGAACTGGCGGCGCTAAACAATTGTTGTAAAAACGGTTTGACTGGCAAGGCCAGAATAATGGACGTGTAATCAAGAAGACTGCCGCAGTCGCTCAGAAAACGGATCACCTTTTGGCTGTCCGCACGGACAAACAGCGTCATAAACAGTTGCGGCGCCAATTCGGGCTGGCGGCGAATGAGGTTTAAAAAGAGGCGGTCCATCTGCCAGAGTAAAGCGGGATCCTTGACGTGCCCGATCGGCCAACCGCCCCCGGCTATTGCCTGCGCGCAGCCAGCAGCCCAGCGCTGAATGCGTTGAAATGCATAGCCTGTTGCTGGCCGGGCAGCCCCTGCCGAAACGCCCACCCGCACATAAGCCGGCTTAAATTCGGCCCAACCAGAAGCCGAGCGATCGAGGCCCATGGGAAGCACCCCATGCTCTGTGCGCAGCACGGTGAAATGGGCACCGTTGACACGCTGCGCAATAGCAGCATTCAGCTCAGCCGCTAGATCATCGGCTGCGAGGGGCGCAACGGCAAAGACCGTGAACTCCACCAGCGCCCGCGTTTTTGAAATCGGCAGCACATAGGTGAAAGCAACCCGCTCAGGGTTTGCGGGTAAAAAATCCATCAGGTCAGCGCACCCTGGCTCAAAAACAGTCTGAGAACAGTCAATTTCATAGCCATAAAAAGACTGCCACAGCAATGCACCGCCAAGCGCCGGCATCTGTAGGGGCCGGGTGTCCACGACCATGGCCGCTGTCAGTTGCCCGACCGCGGTGTCCAGATGCCAGCGCCCGCCGTGAAACTGTGGCTCTGACAGGACCGGCGTGTCCATTTGCAGATGCAGCTGCGGCGCATCCATCAACGCGGCCTGTGCAACCGCTTGAAACTGCTCGGCGGCCAGCATGCGATAGGGAGTGCTGGCGCAATCGATACGCACGGTCTGATCTGCGTTGCGTACTTTGACGACGGGCCATTGATGCTGTGCCAATTGGGCGAAAGGCGTCGCTTCGCCGCCCCAAAAACACCAGGTCCGATCGTTGAGATAGCGCGGCCGCTGCTCGAGGATCAATGTCGCAGGCGCGCGATGACCGAGCTGGGCTAGTCGCATGGCCAGACTCAGCCCGGCGCAGCCGCCTCCCAGAATCAACAGTTCAACGTCACGCCGCATGATGCAGGAAAGACGCGCTGCTCAAACTCGGACAATTCGAGAGTGCGAAGTGCAGGCGCTTGTCGTGAAGTTCCGGATGCCGCCAGAATGAGCGGCTTACGGGAATCGCTACCAGCGCTCGTGTCGTGATGACGGCCTTTCGCCATGGCGGCACGACGATGCGCCCGGTCCAATAGGCATAGTTGCACGCTCTGAGCTGCCGGCCTATGGCGTGGTACATCCGAGCCGCCACCAGGATACTGCTGCGCGCGCGCGCCGGCAGATAGGACAGGCCGAGTTCGCCGCTTTGGTAATAGGTATCCGCACAGTCGAGCAGGGTGGCGACGCATTGCCGTAGCGTATCGCGCAGTATTCCAGTCGGATTGATCAGCGCCTCAGGCGCCAGATCGCCCACCAGATCGGCCGGCAAATAGCGACGGTCAAGGACTGCATCGGCGGCAATATCGCGGCAGATATTCGTTAGTTGCATCGCGATGCCCAGGTCAACCGCGTGCGGAAAAGCGGCTGGCTCGTCAGTATCCAGCACCTTGCACATCATCAGCCCCACCGTTCCTGCAACCTGATAGCAGTAGCGCAGCAGTGCATCCATATCGGGCATGCGGACCCGTTCAAGATCGGACTGCACACCCGCTATGAGATCCAGGAAGATATCGGAATCAATGCTGCACTCTTGCAGCAAAGCCAGTCCATCCTGGATCACTGGCTGGTTTGAATGGCCGCCGCGTATCGACGCAGCAGCGCCGGCCAGCGCTTCTTTTGCCAACAGCACCGAGCTGGTCTCGTCGGCCAGGTCGTCAATGTAGCGGCAGAGTCGATAAAGGCGCGTGGCCCGGGCGGCATGCACGGGTCCGAGCAATTGACGGGCCCAATAAAAGCTGCGCCCTTTTGCGGCCAGCACGCTGTTGGCGCTGGCTGTCAGCGCAGGCCCTGCAACCGCCGCTTGAACCAACTCTGTCATGCAGATCCAGCGAGTGGAATCAGTGCATCCATGACCTTGGCGGAGCACAGGACACCCGGTAGCCCGGCCCCCGGATGGGTCCCGGCGCCGACCAGATAAAGATTTTTCAGCCCTTCTGCCCGGTTATGAAAACGAAACCAGGCCGACTGCCGAAACAACGGGGACACTGAAAACCCGGCGCCGTGCTGGCTTAAATAATCATGCTCGAAGTCCTTCGGTGTCATGAAGAATTCTTCGGTAATTGTCGCCGCCAGGTTGGGTAGGATGGTTTTACCCAGCGCGGCAACGATTCGGTCGCGCAGGGCCTGGCCTTCCTTGGCCCAATCCAGTTTTCCCAGCAAATTGGGCACCGGGCACAGCACATAGAAACTGTCGCAGCCCGCCGGCGCAAAGCTCGGGTCCGTGGCCGTTGGCCGGTGCAGATAGAGCGAAAAGTCTTCGGCCAAAGTCTTACGGTCGAAAATGTCGGCCAGCAGTTCGCGGTAGCGCTCACCCATCCAGATGGTGTGGTGCGCGACCTCGGGATAGGTTTGCGTGGTGCCGAAATACAAAACGAAAAGCCCCATTGAAAACGCGGCGGCACCGAGCTTCAGCCGCGTTGAAATGGCTTGCTCGGAGGGCTTGACCATTTGGCTGTATAGATGCGCTGGATCTGCGTTGGAAACCACGAGATCGGCCATCACCTTCCGCCCGTCAGCCATGACGATGCCCTTGACGACGCCTTCATCAATCGTCAGCGAGGCCACCGTCTGACCGAGTTGGATTTCAATCCCTTGCCGCGCCATCAACGCGCCCAAAGCTCGGGTAATGGCCGCAGTTCCCCCCATCGCGAAATGCACCCCATAAGCGCGCTCCAGATAATGGATCAAGCCGTAGATGCTGGTCGTGTCAAAAGGATTGCCGCCCACCAGCAGAGGCTGGATGGAGAACGCTTGGCGCAGCTTCGGGTGGCTCAGGTAGCGGGACACCAGCTGCCAGACCGTTTCGTGGCTGCGCAGGGCCAGCAGTCTGGGAATCTGCTTGAGCATGGTCCGCAGCCGGTGAAACGGCATCGCCGACAATTCGGTAAAACCGACGTCGAAGATACGCTTCGAATGACTCAACAAATTGCGGTAGCCGTCGCAATCGCGTGGCTCGATGCGCGCAATCTCAGCCAGGGTCTCTTCGAGCGTGCCGCCATAGTCAAAGGTATCGCCATCGGCGAAATAAAACCGGTACCAAGGCTTCAACGGAACCAGCGTGACATGGTCGGAAAATTTTTCGCCGAACAAGGCGAACAACTCGTCAAACAAAAACGGCGCCGTGATGACGGTAGGGCCGGCATCGTGGCGAAAACCATTGCGCTCGAACACCTGCGCACGTCCGCCGAGCTGGGCGCAGCGGTCCACCAGAGTCACGCGGTAACCCTTGGCCCGCAGACGCAATGCAGCCGCCATGCCACCGAATCCGGCGCCGATGACCAGGGCTTGCATCAGCGGGTCTCCCGCAACAAGTTACCCGTCAGCTTACGGCGCATATCGGCGGAAAACCCAAGCAGTAAGGCGCCCGCGCCGGACGGCAGCTTTGCAGCGTTGGACTCGCACAGCGCCAAGTGCTGTAGGCCAAGATTTCTTGCACGAAGAGTTGCCGCAGCACGAGACTGGGACTGGATGGAAACGAGAACAATATTCAGAGCCGGGCGCTTATTTCCGCCGCCGTCAATGCGCTCGGCATCGCCAACCAGGTCTTCCATGTCATCAAATATCTGATAGCCGACGGCAAAGTTTTCACAAGCTTGCCGCGCCACTGGTACAGCGTCTTCGTATCCTGATGCCAGCAGCGCAAGTTCCAGCGGTAAGCCCAGCAATGCACCGGATTTGGCCATGACAATTTTTGTATAAAGCCCAACGCCATCGGCCTGGGCGTCAAGCCCGGCAAGGTCTGCACATTGCCCGTCGATAGCCATGGCGGTGCGCTCATGGAGCAGCGCCAGCAGGGACGGCAAAGCAGCGGGCTGGCTGATCGTGCACAGCGCGCAATAAGCTGCTGACAGCAAAAAGTCCCCGCTGCAGATGGCGATGTTGCCGCCATACTTTGCCCACACGGCTTGCTGCCCGCGTCTGAAGTGATCCCGGTCTTGCAAGTCGTCATGGATTAGCGAGGCGTTGTGCATTAATTCTGCACAGGTTGCAATGCACAACACGTCGTTGTCCGACAGCCCCAGCGCCAGACCCGCAGCAAGACCTAGTCGAGCCCTCACACGTTGGCCTCCGGCTCCCAGATGATAGGCTGCAGCCGACCTCGCGCCAATCTCACCGGATTCCGAAAAACCAGCTCGAGACCCTGCTGCGTCGCGCATACGCGATTCCACCTGAGGGAGCAAGGTCTCCAGCTTCTCATGCGGATTTGCGATCCGCAGGTGGACAGGTGAAGGCATTGAAAGTCTCCGTTTCAGTCGGTAAGACACATCGCTGTGCAGGCCCGGAAAAGAATTGTTTCCGATGCTCCGGATGGAGAAAGCGCCGGGAAATTACAGCGTTTGCTTTTTGCTCATGCTCTCGGACTCGTTCACGGCGACCGTCCAGATAATCAGACCGAAGGCAATCTTGTTGAGCACATCAGCCAGGTTATAAATAATGTTCAATGCATTTGCGCTGTTGGCTGGGCTGCTGCCGGTGAAGTAGCCAAAGAAATAGCCGATTGGGTAAATTGCCCAGCCGAAAGTCACAATCAAACGCATGGTATTAAACGCTGACTGCACCGATGGCGGCGCGCTTTGTGCGTTGATTTTGCTGGCCTGGCCCATGAAAATTTCATAGAGAATGAACGCCCAGCCCGCCATACCAATGATGAAGGCTGGCAGCACCGACATGTACCCTGCCTCGCCCACATAGCCGCCAATCAGCATGACGAGCGTGCCGATCATGAGACGCCAGAAGATACCGACGGGCACCTTCGTGATGGCTGACAAGATCAGGTAAAACTCAATCATCAGCAAAGGCACGGTGATCAGCCAGTCAATGTAGCGAAACACGGTTGGCGTTGAGCCGGTGGTGACCCACACTTCCCGCATATAGAAATAGTGCACTGCGGCCACCAGCGTCACAAGGCCGGAGACGGTGAGCGATGTCTTCCATTTGGCAGAAACGCGGTCACGCTCCAGGAAGAAAAAGACCGTCGATGCGATCAGCGCCATCGAAATAAGCCAAAAGGATATCCCGACAAAGTCATCAGGTTTTAACATCGCGCTGGATGCGGCTGAAGCGTGGGTGGTGACGAAACACAATGCAAGTCCGAAAGTCAAGCTTGCAAGCGTTTTGGAAAAAAAGTGATTCAGTAGCATGCGGGTTTCCCTGAAAATGCATGACCAGTTGTACCGAAGAACCTTTCGGTTCTTCACCTGTCATGATTTCAGTGATCCCCGGTGGGGTCCAGACTAATCACGAACCACAAGTATAAATAAATACCGATTGGTATTGTTCGGTGTTTTCCCTAATTCCCGGACGACTGAAGGGCGATTGACTAACGCTTCCTAAGTGTCGTTAGTTTCTCCAGCTCCAGGCGTTTGAGCGCCTGCCCGACGAGTCCACCACTCCGCGCTTTCGCCACCGACCAGCTCCGGCCATGTGAGCTACATTGGTGAAGGCCCCAAAACGGAAGTAAAAATAAAAAGCTTCGTGTGGCGTGTCCGTGAATTCAACTTTTTGAAAATCAACGGCGCACTACTCGACAGCACGATCAGGTATTCAGAGCATCCCTAGCAGCGCCAAAAAAGGAGCTCCATGCAATAAAACCCTGGTCCACGGAATAAATGGGGGCAGAGTTACGTCTACCGCTTGGTGGTGCTTATCCAGGTTTGCTACGTGTTGACGTTCGGCCAGGGCAGGATTGTCAGCGAAACCTGGCAAATTAACCTGAAGTTGGCGGTCGCAGCCGACTTTTAAAAACCGCTTTAAAGATCGGGTGGGCATTATTCACCCGATAAAACAGATCGCCTCCCAGTCGCTTTTTGGCCGGGATTTATCACATTAACCGATTTTAAAAAGGTACCTATGAGCGAACCACTGAACGACGCACGCCGCGATTTCCTCAAGATGGCGGCAGTACTGCCCGCCACCGTAGCAGCACCCTGGGCATTGGCGCAAGGCCCCGTCGCAACGGCTGTCTCCCCTATGGCGACGGCTGCTGACATTGCCGCCGTGGACCGGGTGTTCATCACCAACGAGGATTCCAACACCATCAGCGTCATCGATCCGATGAGCAACCAGGTGGAAACCACGATCAACCTGACCAGTTTTGACGAGGACGCACGTCCGCCGTTTCGTTTTGTCACCGGGGGTGTGATGCCGACGCATGCGGCAATGATCCACAAACCGCTGTACCACGGCTGCGTTGACGCCCACGGCGCGGTGCCTAACCCCGACGGCACACTGCTCGCCACCTCGGGCCGGGGCAGCAGCAACATTTACCTCATTGACTCGGTGAATCGGCGCGTGCTCGGCAACGTGACCAATCCGCAAGCCGGTCCGACGACGAATCCAGAGCGCTTATCCAGCGGCATTTTGTTGGGCCGGGAGCCGCACGAACCCACCTTCACGCGCAACGGCCGCGAGCTGTGGGTTACCTTGCGCGGCGAGGATCGCATCGCCATTCTCGATGTGGAGCAGGCAAAAAAACAAGTTGGCGGTGCGCCTTCCAATGCGGTGCGTGCTTATGTGCCCACGCTCAATGGCCCTGCACAGGTATGGTTCTCCAAGGACGGCAAGCTCGCATTCGTCATCAGCCAGAAAGTGGCGCAGCTCGAAATTCTTCACGTGAATCCTGATGCACAGGGCTATTCGCGGCCCAAGCGCTTGCGGTTGGTCGATTTGAGCATGCAGGACAAACCAGCGTTTACGCCGTTTCAAAAACTCTCGCCGGATGGTAGTCAGATGTGGCTGTCGCATAAGCTCGCCGATGCCGTGTCTCTCGTTTCGGTGAAAGATCCTGGCACCGTGCTGGCGACGATCCCACTGGGCGAGATGGCGCGACCCAACCACCTTGAGTTTGTTGATAACGCACGCGGCCAGGTAACCTATATGAGCCTCGCACGAGTGGACGACGGCGGACCCAACGGCGCGGCGTCAAGTCGCCTCGCGATCATTGACCGCTCGGTGCCGATTTCCCAACAGAAAGTCGTCGGCATGGTGTACACCGGGGGTCGCGAGGCCCATGGTCTATGGACCAACCCAGCCAACAATTTGCTCTACGTGGCCCACGAGCAGGACGAACTGCCCGGCACCCCCAACGCTGGCCAGGTCGTTTGTTCGGCCTTTGACGTCTCGACACCGCTGCAACCCAAACTGATCACTCAGATTCCCTTGGGTGCACTGAAGCTTCCGTCTGGCGAGTTGCGTAACAAGAAAAGTATTAATTTGGTTTATGTGCGGCCCGGAACCAAGGGGCAGACCGCATGACAGACCACAACGCGCACCAAGAAAATGGTCATGGCAAGGATCAAGAAAAGGGCAGTTTTGAGGCCGGGATGAGCACTGGCATGGCGCGCATGATGAGCGACATGCATCAATCAGGCTACACCGGGCAGCCCGACTCCGACTTCCTCGCGATGATGATTCCTCATCATGAGGGCGCTGTCGAGATGGCGCGTCTGGTGCTGATTCATGGGCGCGACCCGATGGTGCGGCAACTCGCCGAGGAAATCATCGCGAGCCAGACGGTGGAGATTGCGTCCATGCGGGGAAGGATGGCCGTATTGCGCAAGGGGCCGAATCCGCAACCGGGTGGTTATCCGGCGCTCGGGGCCGTGCGGGGGTGAAGGCGGTACCCGTCAGCGCTGGTAGAGCCGCTCGATCACCCCGGCGAAATGTGCCGCCAGGTTTTTGCGCTTGAGCTTTAGCGTTGGCGTCATCAGCGTGTTCTCGATGGTCCACGGGTCAAGGGTGAGCGCTACCGCACGGGGCTGGGCATAGTACGGCAGCGTGGCAGTGAGCTCGCGTATCCGTTGCAGCGCCGCCTCGCGTGCGCTGGGCGCGTTCAGGTTCTCCCTGTCGTCCGGGTTGAGTTCCAGCGCAACGGCCAGGTGCTTCCACCCGGTCCGGCTGAGCACCACGATGCAGGCGATGAAGGGACGGTTGTCGCCGAACGCGTAGGCCTGTTCGAACAACAGGTTGGTGGTGATTGCGAGTTCCAGGTCGGCCGGCGCGATTTTCTCGCCGGTGGAGGTCACGATGATTTCCTTCAATCGACCGAGGATGCGAATTCGCCCATTCTCAATCGCCGCCTGGTCGCCGGTGCGCAACCAGCCATCGACGAAAGCTGCCGCGGTGTCTTCCTCGCGCTTCCAGTAGCCGCGCATGACGCTGCGGCTGCGTACCAGCAACTCCTGGTGATCGCCAATGCACACTTCAACGCCCGGCAGCGGGCGGCCGACGGTGGACGGGTCGTTGTCATCCAGGCCGTTAGCGGCGACCACGGGGGACGTCTCCGTCATGCCGTAGCCCTGCAGGATCGGCAGCCCGAGCCCGAGAAAGCTATGGGCAATGGTCTGAGACAGCGGCGCGCCGCCGCTCACGGCCACGCGCAGCCGGCCGCCGAAGTGCATCAGCAGCGGCCTCGCAACCAACCACTCCAGCAGCGGCCACGTCAGGCGGTCTAATAGCGCCGGCACCGTGCTCGTTACGGGCAATTGATTGGCGCGGCAAAAGCGCCGCCAACCGACCGCCTGCGCCCAGTCGAAGAAGCGCAATTTCAGCACCGATCCAGACAGTCGCTCCTGAAGCGTCGCGTACACACGCTCGTAGATGCGCGGTACCGAGATCAGGATCGTGGGCCGCACGGCCCTCAGGTCCTCGGACAGCTGCGCGACCGACCGCGCATGCGCCACACTGCAGCCGGCGGCTATCGGTAAATAGTAGCCAGCGGTGCGCTCGAAGGTGTGAGACAGCGGCAGGAACGAAAGAAACACGTCCGCCGCCGCCGGGGACACGCGCTGCAGCGTGGCCTTCACGTTCTCCAGCACGTTATCGTGGGTCAGCATCACCCCCTTGGGCTTGCCCGTTGTGCCAGATGTATACACCAGCGCGGCCAGTTCGCCAGGCTCGGGCGGCTGCGGTGCGAGCCGGCTATCGGCGGAAGCGTCGGCCGGTGATAGCCAGTCGGTCAGCGAGCTTACCGGCACGCTGCCCGCGACGGACGGCGTGCCCGAGGCCTTTTGCACGACGACCACTTGGCGCAGCGAAGGCAGTACCACCCCGGTGGCGGCAATGGCCTGCCACTGCCCCTCGGAGAAAGCCACCAGTACCGAGGCATCGCTGTCGCCAAGGATGTAGGCAATGCTGGCGGAATTGTCGATCGCATGCAGCGGCACTGGAACGCAAGCCTGAGCCAGCGCTGCCTGGTCGATGCATACCGCATCGAGACCGTTGGGAAGCAGGATTGCAATGCGGGCACCGCGCGGCAGCGCCAGGCGTTCGAGGGCCGCGGCAAAGCGGGCCATTCGCTCCCCGGTGCTATGCCAGGAGAGGCCTTTCCAGCGACGGGTGGCTGTGTCGTATTGAAGGTAGGCATCCGCCTGCGGTGTTTTCGCAATACGCCACGCGAAGAGTTCGGCCAGCGTATGAACAGAATCCAGGTTTCCTGGAAGGCTGCAATCGGTAGAAAATGACATAGAGAGGTGCACGGTGTGCAATCTGGGAGAAGGGCACATTGTCAGCCCTTGCAACCCCGGTGTCGATTTTCAAAAACGCTGGAACTGCCTCGGAGGCGAACTCAGTCGGTCACAGAAAACTCGCCGTGGTTTTTAGCGCGTTAAATTTCAAGCGTTAATTTTTGAGGGGTGCGACGCTCAGCCGCACGGCGCATTACGTGGCTTGTCTCCCTGATAGCTCCCGCGTTATCGGTACCGGACCCGGCTACCGATTGGGCATGGCTTGTACATAAGCGGCGACGTTCTCGATGTCATCTCGGGTGAGTTCATGGGCGACGGTCTCCATGATCGCGCCCAGTGGCCGGTCGTTGGTCCGCTGGAACACCGTTAACTGCTTGACGAGGTAGTCGGCGTGCTGGCCCGCGATGCGCGGAAAAGTGTCGTTGCCCTGTCCTTCCGCGCCGTGGCAGCCCAAGCAGGCGGGAACATTTTTGGCGGGCACACCGGCTTCAAAAATCTCCTTGCCCGCCGACATGCGAGAAGCGGCCCCTTCGATGGCCTGGTGCGCGGGCTTCTGGTTCGCGTAGTAACTTGCCAGCCCACTGATTTGCGCGTCCGTCAGGCTTCGGCTTATGCCCCACATGTATTCGAAGCCTGCCGGATCTTGCCGGCCGTGGCCCTTGAAGCCGTTCAGCTGGGCCATGAAATAAGTCGGTGTTTGGCCCGCCAGATTGGGAAAGTTGGGCGACACAGAGTTTCCCGTGACCCCGTGGCAGTTAGCGCAAACTTGCTGCGCCATTGTGAGCGATGTCACCGTGGGGTCCGCTAAATTTCGCGAGCGGGTTGGATTCGAACATCCAACGGCGAGCCCTGCGCCAGCAAGAGCGAGAACGAGGTATGCGAGCTTCATGTGAATTTCCTGGATGGTTTCAAGGCGGCTTGACAGGTCGTAGGTCCGAGGCCGAATCAGTACGCGGCCCAGAGATAGAAGAGCAGCGTGTTGTTGTCCCGGGCGTTACGTCCGAAGCCGTCGTAGTTGTCCGACGCGCCGTTATAGCGGCTGTAAGCCGTGTACTGGGCACCGATTCGCACGTACTGGGTCGGGAGCCAGAACGTTTCGAAGGTCAAGCCGCGGGTCGCAGGATTGCCAGAGAGGTTACCGCCGACCCGTAAGGAAGGCGCTTGAGCGCCCGGGTCGGACGTGATGCTCATCGTGACAGGGTCATAGCCTGAGGTTTGATTGGCGGTATTCGTGCTGCCGGTCCGGTTGAAAAACGCAACGCTTCCACCATACCGTGCCTGGTAGGTGTAAGTCAGTTTGGCCCGCATCAGGTTGGTTGTGTCCTCGGCGTTGGGGCCGGCCAAGGGGTTGCCCGCCGCGTCGACAAAGGCAGACGCCGTTGGGTTGGCCTGTTGAGCGTCGGAATAACGGGTGCGGTTGCGCGCGAAGACGAGCTGTCCGGTCACGGTATGCGGATCCAGTAAATACTGGTACTGTGCGTCGATCTTCCAATCCCTGGTGTGACGGGTCGTGGTGGGATCGGACGTGTCGAGATTACTGTCATAAATCTGGGCCGCCATGGCGGAGGTTCCGACCATCAGGCTGTGGGCACCCCATTCATGGTTCCACGCCAGCCGCAAGTAAGGATTGATGCCCCTGAGCTTGGTGGTTCTGTCGTCCCCCAAACCGGCGCTCATGAAGGACAACAGCCCTCGGGACGTGCTGTATCCGCCGAACTCGGCATAAAGCGACTGGTTCAAGTAGGTGTAAGCCGTGACGCCCGCGATGTTGCCGCCGGTCGAGTAGCTGGGATAGGGCGTGGTCGCGTCGATAAATCGGTTGCTGGTGAGGCTTGACGAAGGCACATACTGCATCCAGGCGGCCGACGAGTTCCAGGGGTCAGAAACCGACGGGTTGTTGTTGACGGACAGGCCGACGATCAGGTCTCGTTTTTCATCGACGAAGCGATCGGCAAAGCGAATGTCCATGTTGTCGGCGTTGGTGTGCCCGTGAAACTTTCCATCCACGCCCTGCGTTGCATACGGGTTGAAAGTGATCTGGGTCAATGCGCCTATGTTGTCGGTCACCTTGCCGCCCAGGAACAGACTCCCTGTCGCGAAAACGGTCTGCCCGTTTTTCTGGAAGTCGGCACCTGCATCGTCGGTCTTGGAGGTGTCGGCAACCATGGCATTCGAGAGTACGCCCATGACGGACACCGGAACGGTCCGTTCGCCCATGGTGTAGCCCGTCAGCTTGAACAGGCGGCCGTAGGGCGTGAGTTCAGGGAACTGTCCGCCAGCATGGCAGGCCACGCAGTTTTGCCCGGTCTGGCGTGCAAACAGGGGGAGCGCTCGGGCGGTCTGAGGCATCGAGGCGATGAAAACTGCGGCGAGGATCGCTAGGACCCACATAAGTTTCAAGGTGTAAACACCTGAATGGATGGTCGGGTTTTTCATGGCGCGATCTCTTTTCCTTACTGCTGGTATGGGGTTGAGTTTGCGCATGCAAGGTATCACCCGCATTGATCTATGTCAACGCAAACTAGGAGCGCCGTGTAAGACAACGTTTCTCGCAACGAGGTCATTTTTTGCCGGAGATGTCGCAACAGCAACGCGGGCGGTCGCTCATCCGAGAGGACCTTGGTGCCCCCTGAAAAGCACCTTACCGGGCGCTAATGAAGCACCCGGGATTGGAAATGCCGATGTGCCTTTCTTTAACCGCCGACCTCATAGACGGTGAACTTTGCGCGTGGTGTGATGGCGACGTTTTTTGCAAAGAACAAGCAGGCCATTGCCATCATCGGCCCCAACACGGCATTGATTTGGATGGCCTGCTCAGAGCTGGAATGCCAGCCACCGGACCAGTCCCTCTGAGAACTCACGCAGCACGCCGGGCGGCCGGCCACGGTACAGTCGAGCGCCTTCGCGTTGCTGGGCGATCCATTGCGCGAAGCGTTGGACGTCATGGGGCTCGAAAAAAGCAACCATCAACTCGTAGTTCAAAAACAGGCTGCGTTCATCGAGATTGGCCGAACCGGCTAAGGCGAGGTGGTCGTCGACGATGATCGCCTTGGCATGAATCATCCCTGGAAGCAACCAGACGCGGGCACCCGCCCCCGACATGTCGCGCAGTGCGGCAGGGCGTGCCATGTCGGCCAGCCGGTGGTTGGATCGGTGCGGAAGCACCAGATCCACTTCGATCCCGCGCCGCGCGGCCAATGTCAACGCCATCAATAGCGTCGCGTCTGGCACGAAGTAGGGCGTCACTGCCAGGATTCGTGTCCGGGCGGTGAAGCAGCTAGAGATGAGCAGTGAGTAAACCGTGTCGTCGACCTGATCCGGTCCACTTGCAATTAGCTGGCCACCCGCCGTGCCAGACGCCGGAGCCTGCACCTCCGGCGGGGACACGTCAGACTCGGGTGCCTGTGTTGCGAAGATCCAATCCTGATTGAACCGATGCTGCGCCTGCCGTGCGAGGGCACCGCTAAAGTCAAAAGTCAAATCGATCCAGGGCGTTTTTTTAGACTTCAAAGCCGGGTCGCCGGTGAAGTATTCAGCGGCCATATTGCGGCCGCCCAACCAGATTCGCTCTCCATCTGCAATCACCATCTTCCGGTGGTTTCGCAGGTTGGTGCGGCCTGGCAGAGGTGAGCGCAGCGGTGAAACAAACAATGCAACCTGAACGCCTGCAGCGGACAGCCGTTTCAGGTGCGGACGACCTCCCAAATAGACGCCGATTCCGTCAATCAGAAGACGCACCCGTACGCCTTCTTGAGCTCGCCGCATAAGAATTTGGCTCACTTCGTCACCCAGCACGTCTCGTCCCAGAAGAAAAGTGGAAAGATCCAGCGTGCGGGTTGCGCCAAGCATCACAGTCCGGAGCGCCTGCAGGGCGTCGAGTCCATCTTTATGAATGGCGAGTTGCTGATAAGACGATGCAGGGGGAAGACCCATCGCGGCAGCGAGATGCTGAAATCTGGCTGCGGGTGCGTTGGACGGGTGAACCGCGTGCACCGACGCCAGCGTTGGTCGGGCCGACTGGTCGCGAACGACCTTTCGATTACCGAGCAGCAGATACAGCGGAAGGGCCAAATAGGGCACCAATGTGAGCGACACGACCCAGGCAATGGCCGCTGACGGGTGACGGCGCTGCCGACGTGCGTGCGAGGCGATGACGTAAGTGGCAAGACCCAATATCGCAAACAGGCTATGCCACGTGGCCCAACTTCGGGTCAGTAGTTCTTGGATCACGGTGCACTCCCAATCAGTCCGGCCGCAGCGAAGCGACGACGCGCGCAAAAGTCAGTCCTGACGCGCTCTCGCCAACCGGTTAATCGCGGTTGAGGGGGCGCAGCTCTTTGCTTTGGCGACCTTCGTTTTCTTCTAGAGTAGCAGCTATTTGGGGGTGCAGTCACCTTCAGGTCTAGAGCGGACCGCAGACGCATTCAACAGAAACATGAACGGTCGCGTTCTCGCACCGGGGTCTCGCCCCCATGATGCTGGCGTCGGCGCGACCCACGCTTGCGAACCGACTGCGGGCGCGCAGGGCGATAACGGCGAGCGAATCTGAAGCGCGGATGCAGGATAATCCAGACTCGCACTTCCTATTCGCCGGAACGCGCTCATGACCGGTTGCCAAGCCTAGCTCTCCGACAACGATCGGCGGATATCGACTCTTATGCGGTAAACCGCTGCTGGCCCTTAAATGCCTCGACGTCCCGGCGCTTCGCCGGGGGGGCACCTCGGAAGGCCGTGATTTATTGTCGGTGCTCAAACAGTGATTAGTCAGTACCCAGGACTTAGCAGGACCTATCTATGCAAGCAGAAAGTTTCATCGTCGGCAAGGATGCCTCGCTCGAATCCTCGATCAACACCATGCAGGCCAAACTGGAAGGCCTTGGCTTTCATATCGAAGAACGCTCGTGGCTTAACCCTGTCGACGGTATCTGGTCCGTGCATGTGCGCGACCGGGATTGCCCACTGATGTTCACCAACGGCAAGGGCGCCTCAAAATTAGCGTCGCTGGCCAGTGCGCTGGGTGAGTTCTTTGAGCGCCTTTCCTGCAACTATTTCTGGAACCATTACTACCTCGGCCAACGCTACGCCGAAAGCGAAAAAGGGGGAGGGGACCGCAGTTTTGTGCATTATCCGCATGAGCAATGGTTTCAGCCCGAAGAAGACGGCGAATGGCCGCAGGCGCTGCTGACACCCGAACTTCAGCAGTTCTACAACCCCAAGGGAAGTATCCACGCCAGCATGCTAGTGGACTTTAACTCGGGCAACGCCGAACGCGGCATTTGCGCCATTCCCTATGTCCGCCAGCGCGACAACGCGACTGTTTATTTCCCTGTTAACGTCATCGGCAACCTGTACGTCAGCAATGGCATGTCAGCCGGTAATACGCGGGCCGAGGCGCGGACGCAAGCGCTGTCGGAAATTTTTGAACGCCACATCAAGTTCCGCATCATCAGCGAAGGGCTGTGTCTGCCTGACGTGCCCGAGGACGTCATCGCCCGCTATCCGCGCATCGCGGCCGGCGTACAGGGCTTGCGCGACGCCGGCTTCGGCATTCTGGTCAAGGACGCCTCGCTCGGCGGCAACTATCCGGTGATGAATGTGACGCTGCTGAATCCGCAGGACCAGGGCTGCTTCTCCAGCTTCGGCGCGCACCCGCGCTTTGAGATTGCATTGGAACGCGCCTTGACGGAGCTGCTTCAAGGCCGTGCGCTTGACGCCCTCGCCGGATTCCCCGAACCTGGTTTCGACCTCGAAGAAATCGCCAGTTCGCCCAACATCGAGATCCACTTTGTCGATTCCAGCGGCATCATCAGTTGGAACTTCCTCGGCACGAAGCCGGACTTTGCCTTTCACGACTGGAACTTCAGCACCAGCACCGCCGAAGACTACGCCTGGCTGGTTGAATGCGTTCACGCCAGCGGCCATGATATTTACGTGGCTGACTTCAACCATCTGGGGGTCTATGCCTGCCGGGTTCTGGTTCCGGGAATGTCAGAGATCTACCCGATCGACGAACTTGAATGGGAAAACAACAGCGTGGCCAACAGCATTCGCGAAGCGATCCTGCATTTGCCCGAACTCGATCAGGCGGAATGTGCCGATTTGCTCGACACGCTCAATGAAAGTGGCTTGACGGAGGATCGCCTGGTTGCGGCCTTGATCGGCCTGGCGCCTGGCGACGACGCGTTCTGGAGAGACCTGCGCGTTGGTGAACTCAAAACGCTGTTGGCGCTGGCTTGCGGTAACCGAGAAGCCGTCGACGAAGGCTGTGAATGGATTCGCCATTTCGGACAGATCAACATCGAGCGGCGACGTGTTTACGGCTGTATCGAGAGTCTGCAGAAGCTTGAAGATTCGGCCAGTTTTGCAGCGACTCTCCAAATTTTGTACGGTGCCGAGACGTTGCGCCAGGCGCAGGCACTGCTTGGAGGCGAGCTACGCTTCTTCGGCCAGCCCTCTCTCGGCATGAATCTCGTCAACTGCGACATGCACCAACGCTTGCTCGCCGCCTACGGCAAGCTTCACAAAAGCGAACAGACAGCATGAAGACGCCCAGCAGAATCGAGCCTCTGGTCACCGACGGGTTGGTCGACAAGGTAATCCGCCAGCTCATGAGCGGCAAGGAGGCCATGGTTTACGTGGTCCAGAGCGGCGACGAAGTGCTCTGCGCCAAGGTCTACAAGGAGGCCAACAAACGCAGTTTCCGGCAGGCCGTCGATTACACCGAAGGTCGCAAGATCAAGAACAGCCGGCAGGCCCGAGCGATGGCAAAGGGCTCCAAATACGGTCGTCAGGAACAGGAAGCCGCCTGGCAGCATGCGGAGGTTGACGCGTTGTACCGCCTTGCCGCAGCCGGGGTGCGAGTGCCGACCCCCTACAATTTCCACGAAGGCGTGTTGTTGATGGAACTGGTGACCGACGAAAACGGTGCACCGGCGCCGCGGCTCAACGACGTGGTATTGAGCCCGGACGATGCCCGGCGCTACCACGCCGTTTTGATCCGGCAGGTGGTCCGGATGCTCTGCGCTGGCATCGTGCACGGCGATCTTTCAGAGTACAACGTGCTGGTCGATAGCGACGGCCCGGTGATCATCGACCTGCCGCAGGCGATCGACGCCGCGGCCAACAATAACGCCAGCCGAATGCTGGAACGCGACGTCGACAACCTCGCGACTTACTTCGGTCAATTTGCTCCCGAGCTTCTGCGCACCAATTACGGCAAGGAAATCTGGTCACTCTATGAAACCGGCATGCTACAGCCGGAGAGCGTGCTCACCGGGCACTGCAGGCGTCATGAAAAACTTGCCGACCTCAATGCCGTCATGCGGGTGATCGATGCGGCGCGCGACGAAGACACGGCGCGGCGCGCGCGCAAAGTAGCACCATGAACCCACCCGAACCTAACCGGCAGCGTTTTGGTAACCCGTTTGTCAAGTACTTTGCCGCGACGCGACCTGCCTTTCTGAGCGTGACGCTGGTGGGGACTTTGATTGGCCTGGCGACGGCTAGCGCCGACGGTCTGACGATCAACGGGGTGAAAGCGCTGCTGACGGTATTGTTCGCGCTCGTGGCTCATGCCGGCGCAAACGTGGTGAACGATTACTACGATGCACTGAACGGTGCGGACGCCAACAATCAAACGCGATTGTTTCCGTTCACCGGGGGTAGCCGATTCATCCAGAATGGTGTCTTGACCCTGCGCGAAACTCGGCGCTTTGGCTATGCCCTTCTTGGTGCGGTGATTCCAGCTGGTTTGTGGTTGACCGCGCATTCGGCTGGCGGTCTTCTTTTGATTGGTCTGATCGGGTTGCTGATGGCCTGGGCCTACTCTGCGCCGCCTTTGCAGCTGATGGCGCGCGGCGTCGGTGAGGGCGCGATTACCGGCGGCTGGCTCCTGGTGGTGCTGGGTACCGATTTCGTGCAACGCGGAGAATTCTCTTCCCACCCGCTGGTGGCCGGATTCCCCTTCGCGCTTTTGGTCGCCGCCATTCTTTACCTCAACCAGTTTCCCGACGCGCTGGCTGATGCAGCCAGCGGCAAGCGTACGCTGGTGGTCCTCCTCGGCCCGCAAAAAGCGCGCTGGGGCTACATCGTTCTGATTTCGGCGGCTTATCTTTGGCTCGCGTTTTCCGTCGTTCTGGGCGCTTTGCCGCCGTCGTGTGTCGCGGGACTCTTGCCAGCCGTTTGGTCTGTCAAGGCCAGCCGACGGCTGCTTGCGGAGGCAGATAATCCCGCGCGACTGACGCCAGCCATCAAGGAAACGATCGCCGCCGCGAATATCCACGGCATTTTTATTTCAATCGCCTTGGCTTTGACCCACCGCGTTTGATCCGTCCACTCCGACGTCCTGCTCGTGACGGAGCAGGCACCATCGCAGCCGAAAAGCCCACGCATGGCGGGATGGTGTCAGCGCTCGGATCGAAAACCAGGTGAACGCTCTGCTGCTATTGAATAAATAGCTGCGCATGAGCCTTGCACAGAAGCCCTAAGTCCTATCGGCCGGAAAACGAGCCAGGTCCGCCGGACCGACGCGGTCCGTTGTTACGACCCCCAGCACCGCCGCCGCCACCAGAGCCACCGCCGGAACGGTTTCCGCGGAAGTTGTTGCGGTTGCCCGTCGGTTGTCCAGAGGAAGGAAATCCCGAAGAAGCGTGGCTGGCCGGCTGCTGGTCATCGAAGTTGTTGCGTGGCTCGCTGTCGCGTTGACGAGGCGCTTGTGCGTAGGCGTTTCTGGGTTGCCCCGAAGGTTGGCCACCTTGTGAATAACCCGAGTTTTGGCGTGGTTGGCCTTGCGGGGCAGGGCCGCGACGACCGCCATTACCCGCATTACCGCCGCGGCTGTCGCCACGGCTTTCACCGCCATTGCCACCGACTGGATTGCGACCGCGCCCACCGCCATTGCTACCGCCGCCGGCGCTGCGTTCGCCGCCACGCCCTGGCTGGGCACCTTTGGTGTCGCGGATGCGCGTCATCATTTCGCTGCGTGCTGCTTTTGCGGCAGCCTGCATGACGTCGCGGCTGGGCGGTTTGCCCAGGCCACCCCAAATGGTCTGGCGGCCCATCGCCAGAGGCTCGGCTTTTTCGCCCGGTTCGGCTTCAAAACCAGGTACGACCACTTTCTCGATATTCTGTTTGGTGAAGCGCTCGATGTCTTGCATGAAGCCTTCTTCGTCCAGGCACACCAGACTCACCGCCTCGCCGCTGTTGCCCGCGCGGCCAGTGCGGCCGATACGGTGCACATAGTCTTCGCTGACGTTAGGGATCTCGTAATTCACCACATGTGGCAGCTCATCGATATCAATGCCGCGAGCGGCAATGTCGGTGGCTACCAGTGCGCGGATGTCGCCGCTCTTGAAGCCCTGCAGGGCTTGCGTGCGGGCCGTCTGGCTTTTATTTCCGTGCAGCGCCATGGCGACGATGCCGTTTTTGGTCAGGTGTTCCGCGACGTTATTGGCGCCGAACTTGGTGCGCGTGAACACCAGCACCTGACTCCAGTTGTGCTCGTTGATGATGTGCGTCAGCAGCGCTTTCTTTTTGCCGCGACCAACCGGGTGAATCGTTTGCGTGATGCGCTGCACGGTGGTGTTGCGCGGAGTCACCTGAATGGATACCGGGCTGCGCAGCAGGCCATTGGCCAGTTCGCGTATTTCGTCGCTAAAGGTGGCGCTGAACAGCAGCGTCTGCTTCTGCTTGGGCACCAGGGCCAGCACCTTTTTAATGTCGTGAATGAAGCCCATGTCCAACATGCGGTCGGCTTCGTCGAGCACCAAAATTTGTACCTGGCTCAGATCCAGCGTGCCTTGGCCGGCATGATCGAGCAGGCGTCCGGGAGTGGCGACCAGAATGTCCACGCCACGACGCAGTTTTTCGATTTGCGCGCCCATGCCGACGCCGCCGAACATCACCATCGAGGTGAGGTCCAGGTATTTGCCGTAAGTGCGTACGCTTTCTTCCACCTGGGCGGCCAGCTCGCGTGTGGGCGTCATGATGAGCGCGCGCACCGCATTGACGCCGCGCCGATTGGTTAGCCGGGGCTCCGTGCTCAGGCGCTGCAGCATCGGCAGGGTAAACGCGGCCGTCTTGCCGGTGCCGGTTTGAGCGCCGCCGAGCAAGTCGTTGCCCGCAAGCATGGCCGGAATGGCCTGTGCCTGAATGGGCGTGGGAGTTTCGTAGCCTTGCTCAAGCACAGCTTTAAGAATGGCCGGGGCCAAGTTCAATTCTTCAAATGTCATGGTGTTGCGCCCAGTGGACGCTTTAGATCGGCCCGTTGGGCGCTTTGTTTGAAAGCAACCCGCCAGTCAAAGGCAGATGGAGTCAGAAAGTTGGGCTAAAAACCCTGTAAGTAGTGACTGAAGGTACTACCCAGAATATGCCCGAATATTGAAGGCAACTGGAACCACCAACCTAAGTATTGTGGCACGGAACGATAATCTGGGTATTCACGTTAAAAACGCGCCTTGGTTTGAGGTGTCGGCCTGCAGAGGATGGCGTGTGGTTTTAGTCTGCGAAGACAATTGCAAATGCCTGTAAAAATCCTGTGCACAGGCGGCTAGCAGTCCGTTTCTTTGCGTTGTTTCCTATTTTTATCAAAGTAATTCTGATGGCTCAGTACGTATTTACCATGAACAAGGTCGGCAAAATCGTGCCGCCCAAACGCCACATTTTGAAGGATGTTTCTCTCAGCTTCTTTCCCGGTGCAAAGATTGGCATGCTTGGCACCAACGGCTCGGGCAAGTCGACGTTGCTCAAGATCATGGCAGGCCTCGACACCGAGATCGAAGGCGAGGCCACGCCCATGCCGGGTCTGAACATTGGGTACCTGCCGCAAGAACCCAAGCTCAATCCCGAGCACACCGTGCGCGAGAGTGTCGAAGCGGGTATGGGTGCGGTGTTTGCCGCCAAGGCTCAGCTCGATGCGGTCTACACAGCCTATGGTGAGCCCGATGCGGATTTCGACGCGCTGGCCGCCGAACAGGCCCGGCTTGAAGCCATCATCGCCACTGCAGGCACCGATTCCGAGCACCAGCTTGAAATTGCCGCCGACGCGTTGCGCCTGCCGCCCTGGGACGCCAAAATCGGCCTGCTCTCGGGTGGTGAGAAGCGTCGTGTGGCTCTATGTAGCATGCTCCTGTCCAAGCCCGACATGCTGCTGCTCGACGAGCCGACCAACCACCTGGACGCCGAATCAGTGGACTGGCTGGAGCAATACCTGCAGCGCTACCCGGGTACCGTGGTGGCCATTACCCATGATCGCTACTTCCTTGACAACGCCGCTGAGTGGATTCTGGAACTCGATCGCGGTCACGGCATTCCGTGGAAAGGTAATTACAGCAGCTGGCTGGATCAAAAAGGCGAGCGGCTTGCGCTCGAGCACAAAGGCGAAGAAGCCCGAGCCAAAGCCTTGAAGAAAGAGCTCGAATGGTCGCGCCAGAATCCGAAAGCGCGCCAGGCTAAGAGCAAATCGCGCTTGGCGCGGTTTGAAGAGCTGTCAGATTTCGAATACCAGCAGCGCAACGAAACCCAGGAGATTTTCATTCCCGTCGCCGAGCGCCTGGGCAACGAAGTCATCGAGTTCAAGGGCGTCAGTAAGTCCTTCGGAGACCGGCTGCTCATCGACAATCTGAGTTTCAAGGTGCCGGCCGGCGCCATCGTCGGCATCATCGGCCCTAACGGCGCCGGTAAATCGACACTGTTCAAACTGATCGCCGGCAAGGAGCAGCCCGACAGCGGCGAAGTGGTGATCGGCAAGACCGCCCGCATGGCTTTTGTAGACCAGCATCGCGATAACCTGGCGAACGAAAAGACCGTCTGGGAAGACATTTCAGGCGGGCTGGACATGTTGACCGTCGGCAAGTTCACCATGCCCAGTCGCGCCTATGCGGGGCGCTTCAACTTCAATGGCGCCGACCAGCAAAAACGCGTCGGTACGCTGTCAGGTGGGGAGCGCGGGCGCCTTCATTTGGCTAAAACTTTGATTGCCGGCGGTAACGTGCTGATGCTTGACGAGCCGTCAAACGACCTCGACGTGGAAACCTTGCGCGCACTGGAAGATGCGCTGCTGGAGTTTGCGGGCTCGGTGCTGGTGATCAGCCACGATCGCTGGTTCCTGGACCGCATCGCGACGCACATTCTCGCGGCGGAGGGCGACAGTCAATGGACATTTTTCAACGGCAACTATCAGGAATATGAAGCCGACAAGAAAAAACGTCTGGGCGAAGAGGGTGCCAAACCGAAGCGCGTTCGTTTCAAAGCCTTGCATTAATTCCGGGACCTTAAGCGATGACCGACCAAGAAGTTTTAAAGCAGACCCGGCAGTGGCTCGAAGTAGCCGTGATCGGGCTGAACTTATGCCCGTTCGCCAAAGCGGTGTATGTGAAAAACCAGGTGAGGATGGTCGTGAGCCACGCCCGGCACGCCGACGACCTGCTGGAAGAGCTCGACCGCGAGCTCAAGCTTTTCGTTGCGACGCCGGCGGAGGAGGTGGACACCACCTTGCTGATTCACCCCACGCTGTTTGAAGAATTCCTCGACTTCAATGATTTTCTGGCAATTGCGGAAGACGTCGTCAACGAGCATGGGCTTGAAGGTGTTGTGCAATTGGCAAGCTTTCACCCGAAGTTCCAGTTCGACGGAACTGCGCCAGAAGATATTGGCAACTACACCAACCGCGCTCCGTTTGCCATCATGCATCTGATTCGCGAGGCAAGTATTGATCGCGCAGTAGAAGCATTTCCCGAAGCCGAAGCCATTTTTGAAGTGAACATCAAGACGCTGGAGAAGCTTGGGCACGAAGGTTGGAAGGGGCTCGGGCTGTAAGCCGTGTTGGGCCGCCTGCTGCAGCCACTCACCTTAACCACGGAGTATTTGACATGGCGGGCCCGACGACTGAGTTTTGGCAAGAACGTTTCGAGAAAAAGCAGACAGGATGGGACCGAGCTGGCCCAAGTCCTCAGCTTACAGCGTGGCTCGATAGTGGTGAACTTCAACCCTGCCGTATCGCCGTCCCAGGCTGCGGTAGTGGCTGGGAAGTCGCAGAACTCGCGAAACGCGGCTTTGAAGTCCTGGCAATCGACTACACCGCAGCCGCTGTAGAAACAACGCGGGCTCTTGTGGACGCCCAGGGCCTCCACGCAGAGGTCATTCAAGCGGATGTGCTGAGCTTCCAACCCGGAAAACCGTTTGATGCCATTTACGAGCAAACCTGCTTGTGCGCGATTCATCCGGAGTATTGGCTCGATTATTCCCGGCAATTGCTTCAGTGGCTAAAACAAGGCGGTAGTCTATGGGCGATGTTCATGCAGGTGATACGGCCAGCCGCCAGTCAGGAGGGTTTCATCGAGGGTCCGCCCTATCACTGCGACATTAACGCCATGAGAGTTCTGTTCCGTGAGGCTGATTGGGTGTGGCCGAAGCCGCCCTACGCCAGAGTATCCCATCCCAGACTTTCGCATGAACTGGCGCTGCGCCTGGTCCGAAAATAGGCCATAGTATTGCTGAAATTTTTGGGCTAAATCAGTCACCGTCACGGTTTTGAAGACCGGTCATTCCCGGCCACCACCTGTAAAACAGAAGCAGTCACTCCGAGGGCCTGTTTTGAATCTTCAGCATGACGTCTGGCTGCATGGTTCCCTTTGGCACCCGGTAAATCCTCGCGGCTTTGAGGCGTCGTTCATAGAGACCTGCGGCGCCTGTCCTTCTGGCCCCTGCCCGGGTTATTCAATGCTGGCCAGACTCGCGCCTGCGGACTGGTAACTGCCGGCCCGGGCCTGCAGTGTGATGCGCCCGCTGCGATGGGCGGTGACCTGCAGCTCCATTTTCATGGCTTCCATGACGGCAATCACGTCGCCCTTGTTGACCTCGCTGCCGTCAGCCACGCTCCATGACTGCAAGGTACCGGCGATGGGCGATGCCACGGCGTCGCTATCTTCGGTGGTTTCAGCCGGGCCTGCAGGTGCGCCGTCTGCGCTGCTCTGGGGTGTCAGCATGCCGCGCAACAGTTCGGCGGGCAGGCCAAGGGAGACACGGCGCCCGTCGATTTCCATCGCGGTGCGAAAGAGGCTGGCGTCCGGGACCGGTTCAGCGCGGGCGGCGGCGGCCACGGTGTTGGCAAAGTTGGTTTCGATCCAGCGCGTGTGGACCTTGAAAGGTTCTTCGGAGACAAAATCCGGGTGCGCCATGACCGCCCGGTGAAAGGGCAACACCGTGGCGACGCCTTCGATGCGGAACTCCTGTAGCGCCCGGCGCGCACGAGCTATGGCCTGCTGGCGGGTGGCGCCGGTGACGATGAGCTTGGCCATCAGAGAATCGAACGTGCCGGGCACGGTGGACATGGACTCGACGCCGGCGTCTACGCGCACGCCCGGACCCGACGGCGGTGCAAACATCGTGACCAGACCCGGCGACGGCAGAAAGCCACGTCCCACGTCTTCGGCGTTGATGCGGAACTCAAAGGCGTGGCCTTGTGGTGCCGGTGTCTCGGTGATGGTCAGCGCGTGGCCATCGGCGATGCGCAACTGCTCGACAACCAGGTCGATGCCGGTAGTCTGCTCGGTGACGGTGTGTTCGACCTGAAGGCGCGTGTTGACTTCGAGGAAGGAGATGGCGCCGCTGCCGCTGAGCAGGAACTCGACCGTGCCGGCGTTGGTGTAGCCGGCTTCGGTGCAGATGTCGTGCGCCGCCTGGTGGATGCGGCTGCGCTGCGCGTCGCTCAGGAACGGCGCGGGCGCTTCCTCGACCAGCTTTTGGTTGCGCCGCTGCAGCGAGCAGTCGCGCGTGCCCAGCACGATTACATGGCCATGGGTGTCGGCCAGTACCTGGGCCTCGATGTGACGCGGGCAGTCCAGGAACTGCTCGACAAAACACTCGCCGCGCCCAAACGCGGTGATGGCCTCGCGCACGGCAGATTCAAAAAGCTCGGCCACCTCGTCCATGCGCCACGCGATTTTCATACCGCGACCGCCACCACCAAACGCCGCTTTGATGATGACCGGCAGGCCATGCTGCTCGGCAAAGGCCAACACTTCGCTGGCGTCTTTAACGGGCTCTGTCGTGCCGGCCACCAGCGGGGCGCCTACTTTCAGCGCTATCTTGCGGGCCTGCACCTTGTCACCCAGGCGCGCAATCGCGGTGGGCGACGGGCCGATCCAGAGCAGGCCGGCATCGATCACCGCCTGGGCAAACGTGGCGCTTTCGGACAGAAAACCGTAGCCGGGATGCACCGCGTCGGCCCCGCTACGCACGGCCACGGCCAGCAGCTTCTCGATGTTCAGATAGCTGTCGGCGGGGCGGTCGCCGCCCAGTCCATAGGCCTCGTCAGCCATGCGGGCATGCAGGGCGCCGAGGTCGGCATCGGCATACACCGCCACGGATTTGACGCCGTAATCAGCACAAGCGCGGGTGATGCGGACGGCGATTTCGCCCCGGTTGGCAATCAAAACTTTTTTCATGACGAGTCTCTAGCAATTGTCGGTGGGGCAAGCGGTGTCGCGCGCCCCGGTCGTGGTCGGCTCAAAGTCGCGGATGGGGTTAAATCGGACCCAGGCATGGATCGGAATCTGCCCGGCCCGGTCCAGGTGGTAGGTTGCAACGCAGCCGATCACGGGATAGCCGCCGGTGAGCGGATGATCCGCCAGAAACAGCACCGGCTGGCCGCTCGGGGGCACCTGAATAGCCCCCCACGCAGTGCCTTCGCTGGGTAATTCATCCGGCACGGCCCGCGCCAACGCCACTTCGCCCAACAAACGGATGCCGACGCGGTTGGACTGCGGTGTCACTTGCCATGGCTGGCTGTGCAGGCGCTCCAGCGACTCGGCTGTGAACCAATCGGTGCGCGGCCCCAGCACCACGTCCAGCGTGACTACCTGCTGCGTCGTCGGCAGGTCGGTGGGCGGTTCCTCGCGAAGGCCCACCACCGCCCCATGCTGAACCGGCCGGATCGCCAGCACGTCGCCGACCACTAGAGGCGGGGGCCCGATATGAGCCAGCGTGTCGGTCGAGCAACTGCCCAACACCGGCTGCACGGAAAAACCGCCGCGCACCGCCAGATAGGTGCGCAGACCGGCCTGAGGTGGGCCCATCGTCAGGGTGTCGCCATCGGCCAGTGCGAGCGGCTGGTAACGCGCGGCCTGCCAGCGATGGCCGTTGGCGCTGGTGACGGTGACGGTGAGGGGCACATCGGCGCCAGTTACGGCCACTACTGTGTCGCCGCGGCTGCGCAGGCACAGGCCGCCGCCGGCGGTTTCCAGACCGGCGCTGTCCGAGGCATTGCCCACCAGGCGGTTGGCGACCTTGAGCGCGGTCTGGTCCATGGCGCCGGAGGCCGACACGCCTTGCCCGGCCTGGCCGCTGCGGCCCAGGTCCTGAAACAGGGTCTGCAGGCCGGGGGACTGGACTTCCAGCGCGGCGTCGCCCAGCACGTGGGTGAGACTTTGCGATGCCAAAGACGCCAAGAATTTTTGACTTCCAGCCTCTGTTGCTTTTGTATTTTGAGCGCTTGAAATAGTAGCGATATCGATAAACTTTACCCGGTAGCCGGGCTGCAGCAGCGCGGGTACTTCACGCGCGAGATCCCACATCGCCGTGGGCGTGACGCCGATGATCTGCCAGCCGCCTGGGCTGGCCTGCGGATAGATGCCGCTGAAGGTGCCCGCCAGGCCGACCGCACCCGCAGGAATGCGCGTGCGCGGCGTGCTGCGGCGCGGCACGTTGAAGCTGGGGTGGCCGCCGCTCAGGTAGGCAAAACCCGGCGCAAAGCCGGTGAAGGCGACCGTGTACTCGCTGCCGGTGTGGCGGCGAATAACTTCTTCGGGCGTGATGCCCAGCAGCTGGGCTACATCGGCCAGGTCTTCGCCGGTGTAATGCACGGGAATCTCGATTAGCGTAGCGCTGCGCTGGGCACGGGCGCTGACATCGCGCTGCCCGATCTCGCGCACCAGGTCGGCCATGCTGCAGGCGGTCGGACGCCAGCGGATCAAGATGGTGCGGGCCGCAGGCACCAACTCCTCAATGCCGGCGATCGGCTCGTCCTTGAGCGAAGCCAGCAGGGCCAGGGTCTGCTCCAGGTTGTCCAACTCGACCAGCAAGGCGTTCAAGTTGACCGGCAAAAACCGCATCATGCCGCCGCCACTTCAAACGATTCGATGACCACGCCCGCCTGCGTCAAGCGTGCACGCACCTGGCGGGCGATGGCCACCGCGTCGGGATTGTCGCCATGCACACAAATCGAATCGGCCTGAATACTTACCCGGCTGCCGTCGATGGCTTCGATCACCCCGTCGCAAACCAGGCGCAGCATGCGTTCGGCAATCAGGTCGGCGTCATGCAGCACGGCACCTTGTTCGCGCCGCGACACCAGCGCGCCCGCCGGTGTGTAGGCACGGTCTGCAAAAGCTTCGGCCACCACGCGCAGACCCTGCGCTTGCGCCCAGCCCAGCAGCGGCGAGCCCGCCAACGCCACCAGCGTCAGGCGGGGGTCTACTTCGCGGATGGCGGTGATGACGTCGTTCGCCTGACGGGCGTCGTGGGCGATGGTGTTGTAGAGCGCGCCGTGGGGTTTGACGTAACGCACGCTGGTGCCCGCTGCAGCGGCCAGACCCTTGAGTGCGCCGATCTGGTAGATCACATCAGCGATCAGGTCGGCACTTGCCACGTCCATGTTGCGCCGGCCAAAACCGACGAGGTCGCGGTAGGCTACATGCGCCCCCACCACCACGCCGTTGGCGTGCGCCTGGCGCAGCGTGCGCAGTATCCCGGCCGGGTCGCCGGCGTGAAAGCCGCAGGCCACGTTGGCGCTGCTCACAATACTCAGCATCGCGGCGTCGTCGCCCATGCGCCATGCGCCCAGACTCTCACCCAGGTCGCTATTCAGATCCATTTTCATAGGGCTCTCCAAAAAGGCTGCGCGGCTGCTGGACCGGGCAGCGTTTGTCAGTGCAATTGGCCTGCGGTCTCGCGCACATCCTGGCGCACGACCAGCGCGGTTCGGATCACCACCTGCAGGGCCTCAATTTGGTTGACCAGCGCCATGCTGGGCGCGCCCGGGGTGCGGGCCGCTTGTTCAGGTAGATAAGGCAGGTGGATAAAGCCACCGCGCGTTTGCGACAAGGCCGGCTGGCTGGCCAGGCGGTGCATCAAGGCGTAAAAAATATGATTGCAAACAAAGGTGCCCGCCGTGTTGGAGACCACACCGGGCAACCCGGCCGCGCGCAAGTCACGCACGATGGCTTTGATGGGCAGTGTCGAGAAGTAGGCCGCAGGCGCGTCAGGCACCACCAGTGTATCAACCGGGTTTTGGCCCGCATTGTCGGTAATACGGGCGTCGTCCACATTGATGGCGACCCGCTCCAGCGACACTTCGCTGCGCCCGCCCGCCAGTCCCAGTGCCAGCACCAACTGCGGCTGCCACTGAAGCAGCGCCTCATCCAGACGCTCGATGGCGCGGCCAAAGACGCAAGGCAATTGCACGGCATGTACCGTGGCACCTTCACACGACCAGCCCTCCAGCGCGTGCGCCACTTCCCAGGAGGGATTGACGGAATCGCGCTCGAAGGGCTCGAAGCCGGTGAGCAAAATACGCAGGGGGGCAGCGACTGGCATGGTGCGTCCTGGTTAGCGGAACATCAAAAAGTATAGCAAGAAGACATTGGCCAGCAGCAAGGTGAGCGCCGTCGGAACCTGCGCCCGGATGACCGCATTTTTGTCGGGTAGCTCCAGCAACGCGGCGGGCACGACGTTGAAGTTGGCGGCCATGGGCGTGAGCAAGGTGCCGCAGTAGCCCGACATCATCCCGATGGCGGCCATGACGGCAGGATTACCGTGGTACACGCCCACCAGAATGGGCACACCCACACCGCCGGTCATCACCGGGAAAGCCGCAAAACCGTTGCCCATGACCACGGTGAACAGCGCCATGCCGATGACATAAACCGCCACGGCCACAAACCGGATGTCCATGTTGATGTAGCTGGTGGTGGCAAAGGCCACGGCCTTGCCCACGCCTGCGTCCGAGAACACCAGGCCCAGCATGCCCAGCATCTGCGGCAGCACCAGCGCCCAGCCCAGCGCGTCAGTCAGGCGGCGCGATTCGCGGATGCCTTGCACCGGGCTTTCCTTCGTCAGCCAGCAGGCCAACCCGAACGAAATGACGCAGCCGATGCCCAAACTTACCAGCGTGGTGTTTTTTGGATCAATCAGGGGCAGGCCGCCGACACTGAGGTACTTGGCCGACAAGGTGCCAATGACCGTGACCAGCGGAATCGCCAGTGCCGGCATGAACAGCTTGTTGCCCAGCCGCTTGGCGCTGGCCAGGTACTGTTCGGTCGTGCGCTCGCGGTGGCGACCCGCGCCAACGCCGCCGAAGCCGGCAATCAAGGCCATGACGACCACGCCCGTGCCGACCCACATGGGCGGCAATTGCTCCCCGATCAGGAAAACCGAGGCATAAAGCGCCCAGAACAAGGCGCTTGAATAGCGCTTTGGATGGCCAGCGTCGGCCAGCGTCATGCCCGCCGTGATGAGCAAAATAGCGCCGACCAGGTAGTACAGGTATTGAATGGAAAAAATCATGGTCAGACTCCCTTGGCCGTTGCGCTGGCAGCGCCATCCGGGCCGGAGCGTGGCGCGAGTTGCGTCAGTTCACGCGACAACATCTTGTCCAGGCGATGGAGTCGCCAGCCGTGAATGACAAAGGCGCAGATCGCCGTCGGGATGCCCCATACAGCGACGTGCAGCGGCTCGACATCGATGCCCGCTTCGTGCAGGAAGGTGGTCATCAGCACGATAGCGCCGAACGCCACAAAGAGATCCTCGCCGAAAAACAGGCCGACGTTGTCGGTGGCCGCGCAATAGGCGCGTAACTTATAGCGAATGGGCTCGGGCAGCTTGCCGTAGCGCACTTCGGCCGTGCCTTCGACCATGGGAACCAGCAGCGGACGCACCATTTGCGGATGCCCGCCCAGGCTAGTCAGACCGATGGCGGCAGTAAGCTGGCGTGCGCCTAGGTAAATCAGGAGCAGGCGACCGGCGGTGGCCGACTTGATGCGGCTGATCCAGCTCTGCGCATGTTGGCGCAGTCCGTGGCGCTCCAGCAGACCAATGACCGCCAGCGGCAGCAAGATGATCAACGGCAGGTTGCGGGTCTTGATGAACCCGTTGCCGATGGTGGTCAGTATTTTGTCGAGAGGAAAACCGGCCGCGAAGGCGGTCGCGATGGCCGTGATGATCACGACCAGCATGGGGTTAAAACGCAGGATGAAACCCGCGATGATGACGGCTACCCCAATGAGCGGCCACAGATTGACACCACTAATCATGTTGATCTTTCCTTGTACCTGTAAAAATCCAGTCCTCGTGCTGACTTTTCGCGCTCGTCAACTCGATAAATTTAGCAAAATTCATGCCAGCTTGTGAACAATAAATGAAATATCGGTTACTGATAAACAATGTATTGTCGAACAATAGTATTTTTTAATCTAACAATATAAAAAATATTACCCCTCATTCCGTGAATTATGCTCAGCAATAGTGCAACCCAGACAGCCGTGTAAACCCTTATAAAAGTTGTCAAAATTCCAGCAGCGACAGGCATTCGGCAAAGAAATTCAGGTGTACTGCGGTCGAAATCTGGTAAAAAGCGCAATCTACTTCGGCTTGAGAGCCGCGAATCTTCGACAGCGCTGCGTACTGCCGTAACTTTTTTTTCAGGTATGACACCAAAACTCCCGGCAAACAAGCTGACACTGAATGAACGTACGGCCGATCTGATCCGCCAGAAGATCGTGAAAGGCGAGTTTTTACCCGGCCAGCGTCTGTCTGAGGCGGCTCTGAGCGCGAGTCTGGAGATATCCCGAAATACTTTGCGCGAGGTTTTCCGTATCCTCACCAAGGAAGGCTTGGTGCGGCATGCACCGAATTGCGGCGTATCGGTGGCAATCCCCAGTATTGCCTCCATCATCGACATCTACCGCGTGCGTCGCCTGATCGAGTGCCAGGCCCTGGCGCAGGCCTACCCGCGCCATCCGGCCAAGAAACACATGCGCGAGGCCGTCGAGATGGCGCTCAAATGCCGCGACGTCGCCGACTGGCTGGGGGCGGGTACGGCGAACATGGAATTTCACATGGCCATCGTCGAGTTGGCCGACAGCGAGCGGCTTAATGTCATGTTCTCGCACCTCCTGGCCGAATTGCGGCTGGCTTTTGGTCTGCTCAATGATCCGGAGTTTTTGCACGCACCGTATATCGAGATCAACGTGAAGATCCTTGAGTTGTTCGAAGCGGGCAAGCTGCAGGAAAGCGCCACCACCCTCAACGAATACCTGGTGCATTCCGAGCGCATTGTGCTCGCTGTCTATGCCCGCCGCATTTCCGACTCCGGCAGCTTCGAGTAATGGACACCGAGCTTCGGCTTGGCCACCATCGGGCGAAAAGCGCGGAGCAGGCACAAAGCAAGTACGCACTAGACTGATTGATTGATCACCTTTTTATCAAATTGCTTTGCGGTCGCGCGGGCATTTCTCAGGTGCAGATGTTGACGACTTTAGTTGCCCAGAACCGTGGTCCGGGAATTGCCGGGGCGTTCGATTCAAGCGCAAAATTTTTCACATATATTCAGTGCAACGGGAATAAAGGGGTCTAGTTGTGCGTCTACCGCAGTGGCTCCCCTATTTTTTTAACTTGTTTAAGGAAAAACATTATGAAGACTCGTTTGATTTCTACGCTGGCTGTGTCTCTCCTCGCGGTAGTGTCCACTTTTGCCCAGGCGGACATGGCGGTTAAAGGCGCTGGCGGCATGCTGGTTAACACCTCGGGCATGACGGTTTACACCTTCGACAAGGATGTTGCAGGGAGCGGCAAGAGCATGTGCAACGGCCCTTGCGCGACATTGTGGCCTGCCGTCACGGCGGCTGCTGATGCCAAGCCCGCAGATGAAATGACGATCCTGACCCGGGACGACGGCGCAAAACAGTGGGCCTACAAAGGCAAGCCGGTATATCTCTATTCTGCCGATGCCAAGTCGGGTGACAAGATGGGCGACAACTTCAAGGACGTCTGGCACGTCGTGAAGCCTTAAAGCTGCAGCGCTGTCCGGTTGCTCCCACTCTGACCCATGCTCGCTCAAGACGAAACCGATATCGTGGCCTGCATTCCCAGCCTGCGCCGTTATGCGCGGGGGCTGACTGCGGACCGCGATCGGGCCGATGATCTTGTACAGGACACGCTGGAGCGGGCCTGGGGACGGTTCTCGATGTGGCAAAAGCGCGGTGAGATCCGCGCGTGGATGTTTGGCATCATGCACAACGCGTTTGTCGACCGCACGCGGTCTCTGCGTTCGCGCCCCGAAGACAGCGCGGGTGATGAGGTACCGGAGTTGGTCGAGCGCGCCACGCAAACGGACCGGCTTGAGATGCGTGACCTTGATCGGCTTTTGCAGCGCCTTCCGCACGAGCAGCGAGAGGTTCTGCTGTTGGTAGGCGTTGAAGAGTTGAGTTATCGGGAGGTAGCGGGGGCATTGGGCGTGCCGGTGGGCACTGTGATGTCGCGCCTTTCCCGAGCGCGCGAGCGTTTGCGCGCTGAAATGGAGGGACGCGAAGTGATCAGCAAAATCCAGCGCGTTAAGTAATTTATGGACGATATAAAACTCACCTTATCGAGTAGTTCGGCGCCCATCACCGAAGCTGATCTGCATGCTTATGTGGATCAGCAGTTGCTACCGGCACGCCGTATCGAGATCGAGCAATTTCTGGCCAGCCGCCCCGGCGAGCGCCAGCGTGTGCAGGATTGGCAACGGCAAAACGAGCTGCTTTGTGAGTGGCTTGATCCGGTCATGCGCGAAGCATTGCCACTTCGGCTGCCTCTGAAACCATTGGTCACGGCATGGCCTTGGCGAAGTTTGGCGGCGGGTGTGGCGCTTGCCGTGGTGAGTGCCAGCTCAGCCTGGTTTGTGCGTGGCGCCATGGACCACGACGCGCTACCCCTTGCCGCGGGAAGCGCCGCTTCACAACTTGTCGGCAACGTGGATAATTTGCCCGGCTTTGCGCGCCGCGCCGCAGTGGCGCACGTGGTTTACAGCCCCGAGGTTCGCCATCCGGTGGAAGTGGGCGCAGACCAGGAACAGGCCCTCGTCACCTGGCTGACCAAACGGCTCGGTACACCCGTGCATCCTCCTGCCTTAAAGGGGATTGGTTACGAGTTGGTGGGTGGCCGTCTGTTGCCCGGAGAAAAGGGGCCGGTGGCGCAGTTCATGTACACCACAGCCGGTGGCCAGCGGCTCACTTTGTATGTCACGCGGGAAGCGGCAGGGCGCGAGACAGCCTTCAAGTTTGGGCAAGACGGTTCGGTCAACGTTTTTTATTGGGTCGACAAGAACTTTGGCTATGCCTTGTCTGGCGCTGCCGACCGCAAGGAATTGGCGCGCGTCTCAAATGAGGTGTATCGGCAACTTGAGCCAGTCGTGCAATAGCCTTGCAATGGCCCTGCAGTTGGATATGGGCTACTGCCGTTGTAGTTTCTGCCGCACGAGTTGAATGTTGTTTCGCAACGCGTACAGCTCATCGGTATAGGACAGCGGGACGCTGATTTTTTCAGCGCGGCTTTCGAGCTGGTTCAGCTCCTCTAACAGCGGGCTGGTGTCTTTTCCGTCCTCGGCCCGGTTCTCAATGTTTCGCAGTTGGCCGTACCATTTGAAAATGCGGGAACGTACCCGAAACTCATACAGCGGCGGCACGATGCGTGACAGCGGCAGCAGCACGGCGATGATGATGCCCATCACGAGCCACATCCGCTCTACGAAATTGGCGACCCAGAAAGGCAGATAACGCTGCAACAGCGGCGGCCCGGTCTGAATGCTGCGCTCAGCTTCTTTGGCGATAGGCAATTCGTTGTTTCTGACGTTGGGATATTCACGCGCACGCTTGAACCAGCCGGCGCTGCCGTGAATCTCGTTGCCGGCCAGGGCAAACAGCTGCAGCAACGCTGGGTGGGTGCTGGTCCGGGTCACCAGGGTGGTGGTGGGGGCGACCAGGTGAACGTCTTGCGGCGGAATATCGCTGGCCAAATCGACCACGCCACGCGGCAGCACGGCAGGGCTTAAAAATGCAAAACGTCGGGAGTAGGCTTCGCTTTGCGCGAAATCCATGAGCTTGATGCCGGGTGTTTGCAGCAGCATTTGCACCATCAGCGATTCAGGCGCCGAGGCAAACACGAGGGCGTCCAGGTCCCCCGCCAGAAAGGCGACCGTAGCCGGAGTCTGCTCGAGTTGCGAGAGTTTCAGGGTGCTGGCGTCAATGTGGTTGCTTTCCAGTAATTTGGTCATCAGGTTGGGCACCCCGCTGCCTGGCGTGCCAACGTTGACGCGCAAGCCGGGCAATTGGGTGAGCGAACTTAACGTCGACCCCCCGCTGTCCGCGGACGCTGCCGGTGCTACCTTGCGAGCCGCTTCCTCCCGGTAAAACAGCCACACGGGTTCGAGGAACAGGCTACCGAGAGATTCCAGCTTGTCGTCGCCTGCAACGCCGGCCTCGCTGGTGCCGCCCCGAACAAATCCGAGATCCGCCTTGCCTTCGCGCAACAACTGCAAATTGGCGGCCGATCCTTCGGACGGCAGCAAGACGACGTCGATACCGTCTTTTGCAAGAAGGTGGGCGTAACGCTTGCCGAATTCCTCGTACGCGCTCTGCGCTGGGCCCGTGGCCAGTACGACGCGCTTTGGCGGGTTCGGGTCCAGCCACCAGTAGGCAAGCACCAGCAGCGTCACGGCCAGTACGATGAAAGGACCGGCGGAGACGGCCAGATCGCGCAGCGACAGCAGGGTGTAGCGAATCGTTTTTGGCATGTCGCAAACCATAGCATGAGCCGGAGGGGGCGCGCTTTAACAAGGCGGTCGAATAATGAAAAGGACGCTTCAAACTGAAGGAACTTTTTTTCCGAAAATCGAACAAAAAACGATGAAAACTATTGCTTCCCTCATTCTGGCGTTATTCGCTGCTTTGGCAACTTTCCCCGCATCGGCACAATTTGCAAAAGCAGAGGACGCCATCAAGTACAGACGAGCCACCATGAGCGTTTTATCGACTCATTTCTTTCGCCTAGCAAATATGGTCAACGGCCGCCAACCTTATGACGCCAAAGCGGCGGTAGAAAATGCGGATATCGTACTTGCGATGGCCAAGCTGCCATGGCCTGCTTTTGCGGCAGGAACTGACAAGGGGGAAACGCGTGCCAAGCCTTCGATCTGGACCCAGCAACCTAAGTTTGCTGACTCCTCCGAGAAGATGATTGCACAAGTTATCAAGCTCGATGCCGCGGCCAGAACCGGCAATCTGGACAACCTGAAAGTAGCCTTCAGGGCCACCTCCGGTACCTGCCAGTCCTGTCACGATGCGTTCCGGGGAAGATAGTCGATCTAAACACGCCCCTGTCAGGCGCGGTGATAGCTTTGATAGACACGGGTGCTGCCATCCCGTTGGATAAGAAGCACGTCATACGGGTCTTTGCGCCCGGCATAGACAGCCCCATCCATACCAGGTGCACCAACCGGCATGCCGGGCACGGCCAGACCGATGGCCTGTGGCCGTTCTTTTAACAGTCTGCGAATTTCGCGGGCCGGAACGTGTCCTTCCAGGGCGTAGCCGCTTATCTGGGCGGTGTGGCAAGAGCCAAGCTTTTCAGGCACGCCCAGCCGGGTTCTGGCCGCCGAGTTGCCGCTGTCGTGAAGACTGACTTGAAAGCCGCTGGCTTCCAGATGACTGACCCAGTCCTTGCAGCAGCCACAGTCCGGGTCTTTCCAGACTTCGACCATAGGTTTTGTTTGCGCCATCAAGGGCGCCACTACGACTGAAGCCGCCGCCAGGCTTGCGATGTTTTGAACGAACAACCTTCTTTGCATAAAGTTCTCCTGAATACCAACTTACGTTTTCGAAAAATGAAAGGAGTGGGAAAGCGGCTTCCAATGATGGCTGTTCCCGCTGCAGAAGCGCCCGCCCCACCACTTACCCGGTTGATTTATTTGGCAATTTCGATCGCGGTGACCACCATGGCACCTTGGCGTTTCTCAACGTTGAATTTGACCCTGTCACCCACTTTAACCGTGTCCAGCAAGGAAGCGTCCATGACCTTAAAAACCATGGTCATACCGGGCATTTCCATATTTTGAATGGGACCATGTTTGAGGGTAATTTTTTGAGTCTCCTTGTCGATTTTCTTCACCTCACCGTTGGTCATGGCCGCGCCCTTGGCGTCCATTTCCATCGCCATGCCGCTTCCCTTCAAGCCGTTCATGTCCATGGTTGGCTGAGCCAGCAAGCTGGTAGAGACCAGGGTTGCCGGAGCGAACAAGGCGGTGAGGGTGGCGTTTTTAAAAGTTTTCATGTTGCTTTCTTTCAAGTGGTTATTTGGAAGCTAATTTCAAATTTCGCGTCTTTGGTGAAATGGCGATGCTGCCTTTCATGCCCGCATCAAAATGTCCAGGGTGAAGGCAAGCAAAATCAACGCTACCCGCTTTGGTGAATTGCCAGAGCATCTCACTGGTTTCGCCAGGCTTGACGGTCAGCATATTCGCGTCCTCATGTTCCATTTCAGGGTTCTTTTTCATCAGTTCGTAATGGGCCTTGAGGTCTTTCGCGGTTCCCAATACGAAGTCATGAGTCAGCGCGCGCGAGGTCTTCACCACAAAGCGAACAGTTTCCCCTTGTCGGGCTGAAATATTGGTCGGGGTGAAGCGCATGGCGTCGGTCATATCGACCTGGATGGTTCGGGTGACTTTAGAGGACACCCCCGGTTTGCCAATCGTCTCCAGGTCATGCCCGCCAAGGTGATTGCCTGACGCAAAAGTGTTTGTGGCCAAGGCCACCATGGCCCCCGCAGCGATAAATTTAATAGTATTTTTCAAGGAATTTACTTTTTCTAGGGGTTAATGGACCATCGGGCCCGAGGGTTTGCGAATTTCAACTTCTGTGCCGGGACGCGCTGATTCGGCTGACACGGCCATGCCGCTTTCTTTGGGTCGTGTCGCGGCCGGCAGCGCACCCGTCCACGCGTAGGCTTGCGTGCCGGTCGGCTGCTTGTACCAGCCGGGATCTGTGTAATCGCCGGGCTTTTGGTTTTTGCGCACTTTCAGCATACTAAACATTCCTCCCATCTCCACGCTACCGTAGGGACCGGTGCCGGTCATCATGGGGGCGGTGTTGTCAGGGATGGGCATTTCCATTTCTCCCATGTCCGCCATGCCGCGCTCGCCCATCATCATGTAGTCGGGCATGACCTTTTGCAGTTGTTTGACGAGGCCGCGATGGTCCACTGCAATCGTGGTGGGCACGTTGTGGCCCATGGCGTTCATGGTGTGGTGGCTCTTGTGGCAGTGAAGCGCCCAGTCGCCTTCCTCGTCGGCCAGAAATTCAATCTGCCGCATCTGACCCACCGCTACATCGGTTGTGACTTCCGGCCAGCGTGCAGCCATCGGCCACGGCCCGCCGTCGCCACCCGTGACCTTGAACTCATGGCCATGCAGGTGGATCGGGTGGTTGGTCATGGTGAGGTTGCCCATGCGGATACGCACTTTGTCTCCCTTGCGCACGTTGAGCGCGTCGATGCCTGGAAAAATCCGGCTGTTCCACGACCATAGATTGAAGTCGAGCATGGTCATGATTTTGGGTGTCATGCTGCCCGGATCAATGTCGTAGGCGTTCAGTAAAAACACGAAATCGCGATCCACTTCGTCGATCAGTGGGTGTTTGCCTTTCGGGTGAGTCACCCAAAAGCCCATCATGCCCATCGCCATTTGCGTCATTTCATCGGCGTGGGGGTGATACATGAAGGTGCCGGGGCGACGCGCGACAAACTCGTACACAAAGGTTTTGCCAACGGGAATGGCTGGCTGCGTCAGGCCCGCAACCCCGTCCATCCCGTTAGGCAAGCGTTGGCCGTGCCAGTGCATGGACGTGTGCTCGGGCAGCTTGTTGGTCACGAAAATGCGCACGCGGTCGCCTTCCACCACTTCAATTGTCGGCCCGGGGCTCTGGCCGTTGTAGCCCCACATGTGAGCCTTAAATCCGGGCGCCATTTCGCGTACCACCGGTTCGGCCACCAGGTGAAATTCCTTTGTGCCCTGGTTCATTCGCCAAGGCAGCGTCCAGCCATTGAGGGTGACGACCGGGTTGTAAGGCCGGCCGGTTTCGGGCGTGAGCGGCGGTGCCGTGTCGGCCTTGGTCATGAAAACCGGTTCTGGCAAGGCGGCCAGGGCCGCCCGGCTAACGGAAGCGGCTGCAACAGCGCTAAGCGCTGCGCCACCGAAAAAATTTCGTCGATTCATTAAGGAGTCCTGGAGTGTTGCGAGGGGGCGCGTCACTGCGCGGCCGTTGTGGGAGCGCCGCGAGCAGAGAGGGCAGAATTGCCAACGGAAGTACCTGCCAACACGGTTTGTAAGTCGGCCTCGGCCAGCCAAAAATCACGTTGGGCTTCAATGGCGCTGTTCACGCTGAGTACTTGGGCGCGCGTATCGGCCAGCAGATCAAACACGCTCAAAAGCATGCCGTTGTAGCGCAACACCACCTCATCGGTGATGAACTTGCGCAGCGGCACCACTTCATCTTGATAATGCCGCGCGAGGTCATAAGCGGTGCGGTAGTCGTTGTAGACCTGCCTGGCTTCGCTGCGGGTTTTAACCGCCAGTTCGCGCACTTTGGCGGAGTCGCGCATGGCGTCCCACAGCGCATCAGCGCTGGATGGCGGGGGCGCGGCCAGTTGCCGGCGCCACTCGGTTACGGCCAGGCGCAGATCCACCCGCTCTTTCGTGACCTGGGCTTCGATGTCCGGCAGGTCCCGCGCCTGCGCCGGCAGATCAGGCAGCTTACCGGGCAACTCGAAGCTGACCTGCGGCCCCCACAAGCCCATCACGACGATGAGCTTTTCGCGCTCACTGAAAGCGGCTTGCTGCGCACGCGCCAGTTGAATCGCTGCGTCGGACAGCGCAGCTTGCTCGCGCGCTTGCTGCAGCTTGCTCAGGTTGCCGACCCGTGTCATGCGCCTGGCCAGTTCGCCGCCAGCCTCAGCGCCTTCTTTGGCTTCGGCCATATTGCGGGCGGTTTGCGCTGCAGCCACCGCGTTGACCCAGGCTTTGCGTGCTTCGGCCGAGAGCAGCGTGATGTCCTGCGCCGCCTTGAGTTTCGCGGGGCTGTTGGCGAGCATGGCGTCGGTAATGCCGACGCCCGCGCTGGCCAATGAATTCTGCCAGGCCGGATTGTTCATCAAGGCAATGCGTACCGCCGCTTCCATAGTCAGCGGTCGTTTCAGCAGGTCGTTAACGGCTGCGGTCGAATCTACGCCCGGGCGGGCGATCGGCACGGCGGCGTTGCCGAAGCCGACCGCTTTACTCTCAGCCAATTGCTGCAGCCCACTGACACCGCCATCAAGGGGAACGACCGCGCAGCCTGTCAGGGCCAACACAAACGCCGTTAGGACAGTCAGTCGCAAGGAAGGGTCGGGCCGCTTTTTTGTTGAGTTGCTCATGCGGGTCCTCATCATTGGGGTGCGCGGGGCGCGCCGGAGGGACGGACCAGGTCTTGTGCCGGGGCTTTGGCGGGTTGCGCACTTTGAGCTTGCTCCCACTTCAACAAGTCGACGTAACCGTTTTTGAACTGGCCTACGTCGGCATTCGCTTTCTTCCAGTCCAGACTGGTCTGCTCGACCCCCTTGGGGAGGCCCGCCAATACCGATTGGTAGGTCGCTGCAGGAATCTGTGTGTCTGGATTTGCCGCTTGTGCGGTGGGTTGTGGGTCCAGTTTGGGGTAGCGTGCGAGCTGGCCGTAGGCGATGCTGGCCCAGGCGGGCAAAGCCAGCACGGCGAGCAAAGCCAGACCCGCGGGTCGGTTTGAAATAAAAGGAAAGGTCACGAAAAACTCCTGAAATACGACTGGGACAATTAAGAAAAATTGTCGAGATCCGGGCAGGGCGGTCTTCTGAAAGACCGTGCCGGAAGCAAGTGCAGACCCATTACGGGCCTGGGATTCAGGAAATGGGCGGTTTTTGGCCGAGTGCGGCTTCAGCACTGGCAAATTGAATAGCTGCAGAATGAGGCAGCGAGCGCTGGGTCAAACCAGTGCTCAGTTCGGGTGTCGCGTGGTTCAGCGCGACCGTGTTGCAAGCCTGACAAAATGCGCAAGATCCGCAATCGGCACTGGCCGCCTTTGAAGCAGGATCGGAGGAGGCGGGCTCCGCACAGTGATGCGCGGCCTGGGTCGCGTGAGCCGACATAAAAGCTTCCGAAGCGCCGACTTCGTGGTGAAAATGTTCCGATGCGCCCGCTCCATGAGGGTGCGCAGCTATGATTTTAGAAGTGGTCGCGTGAAACGGCAGTTGCCCTACTGCCATTTCGGTGGCCATCGCGTCGCCGACCCAACCGCGCAACAGCAGCAAGGTGGTTAGCAGGACGAGGAGCAGGAAACGCATGTGTAAATGATAGGGGATAAGTCAAAAAAGTTCCGGCAAGTTATTAATTCCTGGCCGCTGGGTACCGTAGAGGGGTAATCAGCTGCGTCATGTTCGACCCGGAGCGAGTCGTGGAGGCGCACAACACGCTGCTCTAAAGCCTTGTTCCGCTCCTGAATTGCATGACGGGAATTAAAATAAGATCTTTAATGAAGACCGAATGTCATCAGATTAGTTAGACCGGAGACCGTGAATTGAAACTACAAATTGCCGCTTGGCAGCCTGGCGTTCTGGCGGCTTTCGGTTCGGCCTTTTTGTTTGGTGCGGGAACGCCGCTTGCGAAATGGCTGCTTGGCCAGATGAGCCCCTGGATGCTCGCCGGACTTCTGTATCTGGGATCCGGCCTTGGCTTGAGCATTTATCGCGGATTAAAAGGCGCCGCACGGCCCCGCCTGAATCCGGGTGAAATGCGCTGGCTGTTCGCGGCAGTGCTCTGCGGCGGCGGGATTGCGCCGGTACTCTTGCTGTTCGGCTTGTCCGCGCTGCCGGCCAGTCACGCGGCCTTGCTGCTCAATGCCGAAGCCGTATTGACGGCACTTTTGGCGTGGGGGCTGTTCAAGGAGAACGTGGACAAACGCATCGCCATCGGCATGGCCGCTATTGTGGCGGGCGCTTTGTTATTAAGCTGGCCCACCAACGAAGCGACGGCAAGTCCCTCCCTCGCTTCGCTGTGGCCCGCGTTTGCCGTCCTGCTCGCGTGCTTTTTCTGGGCGCTGGACAACAACTTTACGCGCAAGGTGGCGCTGACCGACGCGTCCTGGATCGCCTGCGTGAAAGGGATGGTGGCCGGAACATCGAATTTGCTGCTAGCTTTTATGCTGGGGGCCCCGTTGCCGGGCGCGTTCAAGCTGTCGGCCGCCCTGGGGGTGGGCTTCGTCGCTTATGGCGTGAGCCTCACTCTTTTTGTAGTGGCTTTAAGGCACCTGGGGGCGTCGCGGGCGGGCGCTTATTTTTCAACGGCTCCGTTTGTGGGCGCCTTGTTTTCAGTGATTTTTCTGGCCGAACCCCTCACATGGCAATTGATCGCTGCGGCATTTCTGATGGCCCTTGGCATCTGGTTGCATCTGACCGAACACCATGCCCATGCGCACCCCCATTCAGTGCTGGAACACGAGCACCTGCATGCGCACAACGACGAGCACCATTTGCACCCGCATGAGCCGGCGATGGAAGGGACGCACTCTCATCGCCACCGGCATGAACCGATGAATCACAGTCACGCACACTACCCGGATGCCCACCACCGCCATGATCACTGAGCGCTGGCGCGTGGTGCTCTGCCGCAAAAGCAGAGCGCGCCTGTGAAGCCGCAGGTTGAGCATAAAAAGTACCCTCGGCGCATCAAAAAAGCGATGGCTTTTCGTTATCGTAGACTGCCAGGTCACTCAGGTGACACTGTTTTATTAGGAGCTTCCCGGATGTGAGTTGGCCAGACTCAAGGTAGGCTCTTAAGATTAAAGTTTTACCGGAGCCCTTCTTTGTCTACTCTTTCCCGAGCCGACCTCACGGCACCCCTTTCGGCGGCGGCGCACAACCTGCACTACCAGGTTTGGCCTAAACGCTTGCCGCGCGCCATCTCGCCGCCCGTTACCTCGCTATGGCACAACCTGGCGGTGAGCGCGCTTCGCTTCCCCGATAAACCCGCGCTGGTGTTTTTCGACCGCGTACTCAGTTACACCGAAGTGCTGCAGCAAGCGGAGCGTCTGGCTGCCACGCTGTACCGATTGGGGGTGCGAAAGGGCGACCGTGTGGTGCTCAATATGCAGAACTGTCCGCAGTGGGTGATTGCGCACTTTGCAATATTGCGCGCCAATGCCGTGGTGGTACCCGTCAATCCGATGAACCGGGCGGAAGAGCTCAAACACTACATCACGGACCCGGATGCCAAAGTCGCCATCACCGCAGCCGACCTCGCGCCCGATCTGGCCAAGGCCAACGCCCAGCTTGCACCCGAAGACCGGCTGAAACACCTGATCGTGACGCACTACAGCGATGCCTTCGACGGAAACGACCAAAGCATGACGGCACGCAATGCAGGCAGCGGGAGCGACATGCCCGAAGCCTGGCGCGATTGGCTCGCCACCCGCCACGCGCCACCCGCCCTGGAGGGGGGGGCAGTGATGAGCTGGACGGATGCGCTTGCCAATCGAGGCGACAGCGCTGACGGATTGCCCGCGCACACCGTCACGCCGCAGGATCTGGCGGTGCTGCCCTACACCAGCGGCACGACCGGCCTGCCCAAGGGCTGCATGCACACGCACGCCAGCCTCATGCACAACGCAGTGGCCAGCTGCCTGTGGGGCAACAGCACGTTCGAAAATGTCGTCCTGTCCGTGGTGCCGATGTTTCATATCACGGGCATGGTGTCGGTCATGCACGCGTCGATTTACGGCGGATCCACCCTGGTCATCATGCCGCGCTGGGACCGGGAATTGGCTGGGCGCCTGATCTCGCGCTGGCGCGTGACCCACTGGACCAATATTCCAACCATGGTGATTGATTTGTTGGCCAGCCCCAATTTTGCGAGCTTTAACTTGAGCAGCCTGGTCTATATCGGCGGCGGCGGCGCCGCGATGCCGCAAGCCGTCGCCCAGCGTTTGTGGGAACAATATGGGCTACGCTTTGCCGAGGGCTATGGTCTGACCGAAACGGCTGCGCCTTCGCACAGCAACCCGCCCGACGCCACCAAGCAACAATGCCTCGGCGTGCCGTTTATCAGCACCGAGGCGCGTGTGATTGACCCGCTAACACTGGAGGAAATGCCACAGGGCGAGCAAGGCGAAATCATCATGTGCGGGCCGCAGAATTTTCAGGGCTACTGGAAGCGCCCCGAAGCCACAGCCGCCGCCTTCATCGAGCTGGACGGCAAGCGTTTCTTTCGCTCCGGCGACTTGGGTCATGTGGACGAGCAAGGCTATTTCTTTATCACCGACCGGCTCAAGCGAATGATCAACGCCTCGGGTTTCAAAGTCTGGCCCGCCGAAGTGGAGGTCTTGATGTTCAAGCACCCGGCGATTCAGGAGGCCTGCATCATCTCCACCCGCGACGCCTACCGGGGTGAAACGGTCAAGGCCGTGGTGGTGTTGCGTGCAGAGGCCAAAGGCCGGGTCACGGAAGACGATATCATCAGCTGGTGCAAAGAAAACATGGCCGCCTACAAATATCCGCGCGTCGTTCAATTCGTGGAGGCGCTGCCGAAAAGCGGTGCGGGCAAAGTGATGTGGCGATCGCTACAAGAAGCTGAAGGTTCCAAGACCTGACGGATCACGGCAAAAAGATATTTGGTTTCGTCGTTGTATTCAATAGCGCTGGCGCACGACTGACAGGCGCGAGCAGCTATTTAATACGTCGCAGGCTCATGCTGAGCGATGAAATTTCAAGCTTGAATAGGCTGGCGATTAGTTGCCGGCTGTCAGCCTGCGGGGCGTGATTTCTACCGAATCGGTGGCGCTGCTCATCCACACCGTGCCATCCTGAATCGTGACTTGCAATTGCATGCCCCGCTCGGCCAATTTGGCCAGCGCCTGACTTTGAGCCGCCTCGATCTGCCACACCACCAGATTGGAAGCGCGTGTCACTTTGGTCTCAATGCCTTTCCACCACACCGGGGTACTGCTGGAAAAACTGATTGCCGTGACACGTTCCGCGCGGCCCGCAGCGCGCAACAGCCGCTTGTCGTCGGGCTGGCCCACATCAATCCAGTGCAACACTGCATCGGTGTAATCCTTGTGCCACAAGGCGGGCTCATCCACATCCCACAAGTCCTTGGCGAATTCAAGGCGGCCGCGCTTGTCATCGGCCGGCACGTTGAGCGCAAACGCCAGCAAACGTATCATCATGCGCTCGTCGGTTTCGGAGGGATGGCGGGCGATGATCACACTGTGGTCCGCATAAACGCCGCGGTCCATGTCGGCAATTTGCAATTGGGCTTTATGAATGGTGGCTTTGATGGCCATGGAAAATTGCTCTCAGGGTGGCGGGCCAGGAGCCCCACGTTAAACCCTCTATTGGAACAGCCTTTTGCAGCCGACCCAAACGCGCCTTTGCTGGGCGGTGTTTACAAACTCTGGCTATAGTTTGCTCATGCTCACCCTCTCCGTACTTGATCAGTCTGTAGCCGTTACGGGCCGCACTGAAGATGCCGCTATTCGTGAAACACTGGCCCTGGCCCAGCATTGCGAAGCGTTGGGTTACCACCGTTTCTGGGTCAGCGAGCACCACAGCCATCCCAGCATCGTAGGGTCGGCACCCGAGATACTGATGGCGGCAATTGCGGCCACCACTCACCGCATTCGGGTCGGAAGTGCGGGCGTGATGCTGCCGCACTATGCCGCGTTGAAAGTAGCGGAGCAGTTTCGCGTGCTTGAGGCGTTGGCGCCCGGGCGCATCGACTTGGGTGTGGGACGCGCGCCCGGTTCCGACTTTCGCACCGCGCAATTGCTGCGCGCGGACTCCCGGCAGTCTGCGGAAGACTTTCCGGTGCAGGTTCGCGAGCTGCAGGCGTGGGTGTCGGGGATCGATCTGCCCGAGGGGCATCCGGGGCGCGGCGTGACGGCAAATCCGATGGGCATGACAACGCCCGAACTGTGGATGCTCGGAAGCTCCAACTACGGAGCTCAGCTGGCTGCCCACTATGGGCTGCCTTATGCCTTTGCCTGGTTTATCACTGACGGGCAGGGCGCCCGGGAAGCCCTTGAGCTGTACCGGTCGCTGTACCGGCCCAGCCTGCGGCATCCCAAGCCTCAGGCGGTACTCTGCGTGTGGGCGCTGGCGGCCGACACTGAGGCCGAGGCCCTGCACCATTTACTCAGCCGCGAGCGCTGGAAACTGGACCGCAATAAAGGCGCACTGGGGCCGCTGCATTCGCCGGAGGAGGTATTGCAAGTGCCTTACAGCGCGTCTGAGCAGGCTGAAGCTGACCAACTCAGGCGCACGGCACTCGTGGGTAGCGGAGCGCAGGTGGCCGACAAGCTGCGCGCGTTGGCCGAGACGCTTGAGGTGGAAGAGATCGTGGTGATCACCTGGACGCACGATCCAGCGGCCAGTCGACGCTCCTACGAATTGCTGGCGCAAGAATGTATGTAAGCGCAAGCGAGCGTTTTTCAGAAGGCAACTCCCATGAATACTGATCACACGCACCTCCCTCCTCATTCTGATCATGGTCACGATCATGATGAGGGAAATCTGGACAGCACCAAGCGGGAGCCATCCGAGTCGCCGTGGAAGCAGGATGGCGTTCGTGTGATTGCGGGGAACCAGCTTGACGCCAATACCGCTCAAACGCCGGGCATGGATCGGCGTGCCGCAATAAATTTTGCGCGTGTGGGTGCCCAAAAGCTCTGGGCCGGTACGGTCACCATCCACCCCGATGCCAAAACCGGCGCCCATCACCACGGACACCTGGAAAGTGTGATTTATGTGATCAAGGGGAATGCCCGGATGCGCTGGGGCGAGCGTCTGGAGTTCACGGCGAACGCCGGGCCCGGCGACTTTATTTATGTTCCGCCCTATGTCCCCCACCAGGAAATTAACGCCAGCCCCACGGAGGTTTTGGAGTGTGTGCTCTGTCGCAGCGATGGTGAGGCGGTCGCGGTCAACCTCGATATCGAGCCGGTTGAAAAGCCCGTGACGGTGCTGTGGATTGACCCTACTCATCCGCATGGGGCGGTGTAAAGCGAGCGCGACGTCGGTCGAGATGCAAAAAAGGTGCGTTTCAGTGCGCCTGGAAATCTTTCCTTACGAATGTCACTTCGTCCTACACGGGGTATCCGCTCTGCCTGTTACAAAAGGAGATTCACAGAAGGAGGTTCCTCATGGGCACCGATCAAACAGTACTCACCAACTCAATCAGCCGGCCGTCTTTTACTGACCGCCTGCGCAGCAGCAAAGCGCTGATTCCCACAATGGCCGTCATGGGTGTAACCGTTCTGGCTCTCGCCGCCACGCTGGTAGTGAACCGGTCTGAAGCTCAATCAGGGGGAGCGGGGCCGACTGTCAAAGCAGAACAGCTCAACGAAAAAACGCCTGCGCCAGCAGCGTTGAGCACGGTACAGCACGCACAGGTCGCGGCGGCGCCTGCACCTGCGCCCAAGGCCACCATGTGCGCGACTTGCGGTACGGTTGAATCCGTAGTCGCGGTGAAGCGCCAGGGCCATGTCAATGGCGTTGCGGTGGGCGGCACGACCGTTGGCATCGGGACCGTGGCAGGGGGTGTCGTCGGCGGCCTGCTGGGCCACCAGGTGGGGGGAGGCAGTGGCAAAACGGCCATGACGGTGCTTGGTGCGGCCGGAGGTGCCTATGCCGGAAATACCATCGAGAAAAATATGAAGAAAGTCACCGTCTATCAAATTCACGTCCGCATGAACGACGGCTCGCTGCGAACCATCGAGCAGGGTAAGTCCGTGCAGGTGGGCTCCCGGGTGACCGTTCATGGCCATACCCTTCGGCTCGCACCCGCAGCAAGCCCTTCCGCTGCGGGATGACTGTTGAATTGACCGATTGAAAGAAAACTATGAAGACAAATTTCAAACCGATGTTGATGGCCAGTCTTGTGACTGCGGCGTCCTTGTGGGGCGGCATTGCTTACGCCGCCGCGCCTTACGTGAATGCCACGGTTGAAGGCGCCCTGACGCCGGGCGTCTATGGCCGCATTGATATCGGTTCGGCGCCCCCTCCGCCCCTGATTTACGCGCAGCCAGTCATCATCTACCAGGCACCGGTTGTAGTAGAGCAGCAACCGTTGTATCTGCACGTGCCACCCGGACATGCCAAAAAATGGTCCAAGCATTGTGCCCAGTACAACGCTTGCGGTCTGCCTGTTTACTTCGTCAGAGTCAGGGGGGACGAAGACTATGAATCGCGTAAATTCCGGAACGACAACCAAGACGAATACAGGAACCAGGGCGAGGGCAAACATGGCAAAAAAGACAAAAAGCATGGCAAGGGTCGCGACGGAAATGACGACTGACGAATAGCTTGCACAGCCGCATCAAAGGTGTCGATGTCAGCCATCGGCACCTTTTTTATGGGTGCGGCGCCCCGGAATTCAACAGGGGTTAAAACCTTCGGCTCGGCATTGTTTGCCGGGAAGGTCTACTGTGCGAAGATTAACGACACCTAAAGAAGGAATCCATGAAAGCAATCTGGAACGGCGCAGTGATTGCGCAAAATGAGGACACTGTAGTTCTCGAGGGCAACCACTATTTTCCCGAGAGTTCACTTAACCGCGATTACGTGACCTTCAGCAACCACCACACGACGTGCAGCTGGAAAGGCCAGGCCAGCTATTACTCACTGCTGGTCAATGGGGAGATGAACACCGATGCGGTGTGGTTCTACCCGGAGCCGAAAAGCGGGGCTGAGAGCATCAAGGGACATGTCGCTTTCTGGAAAGGCGTGAAGATCGAGCCCTGACCGGTGCAGAGGCCACCCGTCGGGCGCGCGTTATTCCCAGTGGGCAAGATCCGTCAGTGCAAAAGTCAACTATTGGAGGAAAGCAAATACCTTCTTCGACCGGGTCTTCTAGCCAAGTTTGGTAATTTCGAGAGGTCTTTTTCCGCTTGAACGACTGCGCTGCAGCGAAAACGGCCATCCAGGACGGCTTCTTGAATGAGGTGGACTCGATGACAGTCGGCGTGTAGGATTGGTCGGGTAGTTGTCAGCCGCACGATCTTCAGTCCAACAAGGATCATCCGCCTCAGTCCCGCCGCCTGCTCTTTAGAACGCACCCGAGAGCTAGAAACAAAATAGCCGTACGGCTTCTCACCGCCAGGAGTCCTCCATGCCCACGAGTCAACGAGTTGTCCAAGTCTGCCTGTTCATATTGGCCGCGATCGCAATGAGCGGTGGGACACTGCAGATGTACCTCGGTCAGCCAGACACGATTCCCAGGTTGGACAATGTCCACCGGTTCATGGCCGGCGTGTATCTCTCAACGGGCGTCATTGCACTATGGGCTGGCATCACGGTTCTAGAGCAAGACACCCTTGTTTACTTGTTGGCGTTCGGCGTGCTCATGGCTGCCATTGGAAGACTGGTTTCCATCTCAAAAGTGGGCCTTCCGGAGCCTCACTCTCTGTGGCTTGGCTACCTCATCCCGGAGCTGGTCCTGCCAGTCATCATGGTGGTGGCCCATCGTGCGGGTCAGCATGTGGCGAGCGCCACCTAACCCCGCTCAATCTGCGCGCCAACCGTCGCCACACCACCCACGATGAGGGTTAGCAGTTGGCGGTTAATGCGGACTTAGCGTCCGCAAACTGGAAAATTCTAGGTCGGCTTTGTGCCCAAAACGGCCGTTCAAGCTCTCTCATCGGTTTGACCGAAAGCAGACTATCGGGGAACCCGTGGAACTGGCCCCCTGCAATGGGTGCCCTGGTTCAGCCACACCCGACTGCTCAAACCGATTGGGGGCATTCCTCGGGCAGAAGCTGAGGCGACCTACTGGCGACCTCCACTTAAACCAACCCGCCTTCATAATTCCCAGTGCGGTTCACTGGCGGGAAAACAGGTGCCGCACTCCGGTGCCAGTGCGGAATGACGTGTGTCAAGGGTAGCTATGTAACTGGATGTTGTCTGACAGTGTCGCGGTCTCTTGGACCACGCGAACGGCGCGGCGTGGGATTTACAAGAAGAGTTGTGGCGAGCGTCCCGCTTGTCTACGCGTTAACTTCCCAAAGGAGCGCACATGAACTCATCCACCACTCAGTCGACCGGCGTAAAACCTGTTGACCCAGACCTTGTTGAGCTGGCAATTCCTGGACATGGTGTTCCGTCCCAGGATCCGAACCCTGCCGCTCAGTTTGCCCTCGATCCCGAGGAAGCCGAGCGGGAGCCAAAGTCCGCCCTGATCGGGGGCGGCTTGGTGGCCGGTTCAGCTGCAGGTGCAGCCGTCGGTGCCGTGGTTGCAGGTCCGGTCGGTGTATTGGTAGGCGGTACGCTTGGGGCCGTAGCCGGTGCGATCGGCGGCGCCGAAGCCGGCAAGTTGGTAAATCCAGAAAGCACAACCCGTGCTGACGACGCGCCAAAGGAGGCCGAAAGCACCAAGCGCGGCATCCCGCCACGCTAACCTACCTTGCAATCCAGGAGCTGTCGGACTTGAGTCCAATTTAGTGCGATTGACCGGCGTGATGTCTCCTTTTTTGACGAGGTAACGCACTGATCGAACGCTCACAACGGTTGGCAGGGTCAGGTGCCACGAGGCCACCTTGAACCGCCCAGGATCCGGACTGGACGTGATCGGGGCTCACACCGCACGCAGTACGGCGAGTCTCGATTGACAGCGGCGATTTGCAATGTCGGCTTAGCCGCGCAAAGCGGTCACATGGCTACATTCTCCGAATGCTGAGAACTGGGCGGGTGCAGATGTAGCCCTCATTGAAATCGTCGCCGTATAACTGACATTCAAGTTGCAGAGGTCGGTCATCGGTTTGTAGCAACTCGTTCAGATATTTCTACAGCCGGTGTCGGCCAATAGCGGCCAAGCCTCACGACTCAAGCGGCCAAGGCGACAGCGGGCCTCAGGAATGCTTTCATAGATGCAAGATTCTCGATGTCATTCTTGTACATCCGAAGTAACTTGACTACGTCTTCTGCGAATGATGAGTATGCAGCAGCACCAAGCTCAAGATACTCACCATGAGCGATCTTGTTGCGCCGGTCTACGAGAGTTTTGTCGATAAGGTTTGCATACGCCGAGTACGGCGCCAGTGTGACCCCGACCGACGTGGCGATATTTTCGAAGACCCTCGAACTAAGATTTGACTCTTGACAAGGCGGGATCACGCTGGAATTCGGTGGCAACCCATCGCAGGGTTCAGGCCGGACATTAGCCGCGTGACTTATTTGACCAGCAGCGCGTTGATTTGCTGCAAATTGTCCGGTGTCAAGGTGCCATTGGCCTGGCGCAAGCGCAGGTCGCCAAGCAGCACGTTGTAACGCGCCTGCGCCAGATCGCGCTTGGTTTGAAACAGCTGGCTTTGCGAGTTGAGTACGTCGATGTTGATGCGGACGCCGACTTGATAGCCCAGCTTGTTGGCATCAAGAGCACTCTGGCTGGACAACTCGGCGGCTTCCAGCGCCTTGACTTGGCCCTGGCCCGACTGCACGCCGAAGTAAGCCGTGCGGGTGCTCAGGGCTACAGCCCGGCGTGCGCCTTCCAGATCACTTTGGGCCTTGTCTTTGAGCGACAGGGTTTCCCGGACCCGGTTTTGCGTCGCAAAGCCCGCAAACAGCGGGACATTGAGAAGCAAGCCGATGTTGCTGGTGTTGGCACGGGTGGACAAGGTGTTCAGCGACGTTGCACTGCCCGATGGATTGCGGGTGACGTTGTAGCTGGCGACGGCGTCCAGCGTAGGCTTGTGGCCAGCTTCCGCCTTATTCACTTCAAGCTCCGCGATCTCCAGCCCGGACCTGGCTTGTCGAATATTGGGATGCACCGCCTCCGATTGCTGTACCCACGCATTGACGTCCGCCGGTACGACAGGTGGCAGATTTACCGGGATCACCAGACCTTTAGGCTGTGATTCTGTTTTGCCGACCAACTGGTCAAGTGCGATTTTTTTGACGCGCAAATCGTTCTCTGCAGCAATTTCCTGGGCGATCACCAGGTCGTAGCGCGCCTGCGCCTCGCGCGTGTCGGTGATGGTGGAGGTGCCCACTTCGAAATTACGTTTGGCGAACGCCAGCTGTTCATCCACGGCGGCTTTTTGCGCCTGCACAAACGTCAGGGTATCTTGCGCCGCGAGCACGTCAAAGTAGGCTTGACTGGTGCGCACAATCAGGTCTTGCTCGGCGACATCAAGCTGGGCCTTGGCCAGGTCCACCTGCTTGAAACTTTGCTCGTAACTGGCCCAGTTGGCAGGACGGTACAGGGGCTGCGTGGCTGTCAGGGTGGCATTTTCCGAGTTGAAGCTGCGGTCGATCGCCGGATTGGTGTTTTGAAAACCAGTGCGTGAAACACCTGCGGCCAGACCAGCGGTTGGCAAAATGCCGGCCTTGGCCTGGTCGGCTCTGGCGAGGTTGGCGTCATATTGCAGTTTGGCGGATTGATAGGTCGCGTCAAAAGCACGCGCTGAGTCATACAACTCCACTAAGCTCTGCGCCTGCGCCATCGGAGCCAGCGCCAGCAGCGCCGAGGCGATTGCAATCGCCGAGGGGAAAAGTGACAAGTTTTGCATTGGCAGTTTTTGGGCTGTGGTCATTGGGATCCTGAGGAAGTTGATAGATCAACAAATTAACGAGTCAGCAAATTAAAATTCAGCAGTAGCCGCCACCGCGCATCAATAAAGTGGAACGGACGGATCAACCTGCTGCGACCAGGCGTTGATACCGCCCTGCAGGTTGACGACTTCAGTAAAGCCGCTTTGCATTAAATAATTAGCGACCTGCAGGCTGCGCATGCCGTGATGGCACAGACACGCAATCGGCTGGCCGGTGCCGAGCAGGTTTTGTAGTTCGTCAAGGCGCGTCGGAATGTCGCGCATCGGAATGTGCACTAAGGTGAAACCATCCTCCTTGACCGATGCTGTCTGCAACTCCCAGGGCTCGCGCACATCGAGCACTACCGGCGTACGGGCAGTGTCGCGCCAGGCAGTGAACTGGGAGGGGCTTAATTGGGAAATCATCAGCGACGCCTTCAGCAGTTAGATTTCAAAAAACGAACTTGGAAGGCTCGGGGAAATTGAGCAGCCGTGGTGCCACCGTGTCCCAAGCCTGCGTCGTGCGCCAGGCGTCTTGGCCCACACGGGTGATCAGCGTCGCCCGCATCATGGGTTCAAACCCGACAATGGCACTCAAACGTCCGCCGACCTTGAGCAGCGCCAAGAGCGAGGGGGGCACCGCAGCGACGGAGCCGCTGAGCACAATCACGTCAAAAGGGCCGCGCAACGGGTCGGTACCAGAAACTGCCATCGCAATATTGGCGGCCCCATCACCCGTGCGGACCTCTGCGTTGTAGATGCCGGATTTCTGCAGGTTGTTCCGAGCGGTCTCGGCCAGCACTGCGTCAATCTCGAGCGTCATGACCTGCTGCGCACGGTGGGCCAGCAGTGCCGCCATGTAACCGGAACCGGTGCCGATCTCCAGCACCTTTTCGTGCTTCTGCACACCGAGGTCTTGCAGGATGCGGGCTTCGACCTTGGGTGCCAGCATGCACTGGCTGGGGTTTTGCTGCGGGGGGAGAGGAATTTCCATGTCTGCAAACGCCAGCGCCCTGTAGGCGGGCGGCACAAAATCCTCGCGTCGAACGACGGCAAGCAGTGAGAGGACCTGGTTGTCCAGCACTTCCCAGGGACGGATCTGTTGCTCAATCATGTTGAATCGGGCTTGTTCGTAGTTCATGGCGGAATTGGTTGTTAACAGGGTGAAGGAAGAATGAGACGGCATCAGGCGAAACCCTGATTTTAGACGTGGCGTGAGGCGGCCTCCGGATCGGTCTCAGCCGTTGCAGCCGGTGCCGCGGTGGGTGTTTTTCGGCCAAACTTGCGTTTGAACCATTGGGCCAGGTCGTCCATGTAGCAGTAGGTCACGGGGACCACGACCAGTGTGAGCAGCGAGGAGGTGATCACGCCTCCAATCACCGCCTGGCCCATGGGGGCGCGTTGCTCCGAGCCCTCAGTCAGCGCAAAGGCCAGTGGCATCATGCCGAAAACCATCGCCAGCGTGGTCATCAGGATGGGGCGCAGTCGCACTTTGGCGGCCTGCAGCAAGGCCTGGCTGCGTTCCATCCCCTGCTCGCGCATTCGGATCGCGAAGTCCACTAGCAAAATAGCGTTCTTGGTGACCAGGCCCATCAGCATGACCACCCCGATCACGGAAAACATCGACAGCGTGGAGCGAAACAGCAGCAACGCCAGCACCACGCCGATGAGGGTCAGCGGGAGTGATGTCATCAAGGCCATCGGCTGAAAAAAGCTCTTGAACTGGCTGGCCAGAATCATGTAGATAAACAAAATCGCCATCACCAATGCCGAGACTGCATAGCCAAACGATTCCGCCATGTTCTTGGTGGACCCGCTGAATTGGTAGCGATAGCCCGGTGGAAAATTGATGCCGTCCAGCGCCGCCTTGATGCCGTCCGATACTTCGCCAGCCGAGCGGTTGTAGACATTGCCATTGATGGCCACTTCGCGGGTCAGGTCGCGCCGGTTGATCTGGTTCGGTCCGGTCGTTTCCTTCACGCTGGCCACCTGACTGAGTCGCACGACGCGTGCGGAGCCGTCGGGATTATTGCCCATGGTGCTGCTCGTAAAAGGCAAGCGTTCCAGGTCCTGCGGCGCAGTGCGGGCTTCGGGTGCCAGCCGCACGTTCACGTCGTAAGTCTGGTCATCGGACGCACGCCAGTTGCCCACGGTCTGGCCGGCAATCAGCGTGCGCAGCGAAGCGGCAATCTGCGACACCGAAAGGCCTAGATCCGAGGCGGCATCGCGCCGTACATCGACTTCAATCACCGGTTGGTCGGCCTTGACGCTGGAGTCCAGGTCCACCAGTCCGGGAATACCCCGGATTTTTTCGGTAATAAGGTGCGTGAGTCGCTCCAATTCCTTCAGGTCCGGACCTTGCAGCGAAAACTCTACCTGCTTGTTGCTGCCCACGGCGTCGAGCAAACCAACGTGAGTGACGGTCATGCCTGGCACCTGTTTGAGCCGCTCGCGCAGTACGCCCGATATCTCGTCCACATTGCGCGTGCGTGCGCTGCGGTCTACCAGGCGCACATACACGCTGGCGTACATCTTGCCTTTCGCGTTGCCAGTGTTAAGCGTGGCCAGGGTGTAGGTCACCTCAGGAAACTCGCGAATGATGGCTTCGACCTGTCGGGCCTTGGCTTCGGTGGTTTCCAGCGAGGAACCCACCGGCGTATAAAAGTTGAGCGTGGTCTCGGAGAAGTCGGCCTTAGGGACAAACTCGGTACCCAGCAAGGGCACCATGAAAATACTGATGGCGAAAATCAACGCAGCCAGTCCGAGGGTGGTCAGTTTGTGAACCAGCGACCAGCGCAACAGACGCTGATAACTGTGGCTCAGTGATTCGGTCGTGCGGGCAAACCAGCCCGTGACGCGACCAATGCTTCTGTCGTAAAACGTGATCGGTTTATGTCGCTGGCCGTCCGCCTCAATGGAGGGGTCGTGCCAAATGCTTGACAGCATAGGGTCCAGCGTAAAGCTCACGAACATCGAGATCAGCACTGCCGCCACAATCGTGATGCCAAACTCGTGAAAAAATTTGCCGATGATGCCGCCCATGAAACCAATCGGCAAGAACACGGCGACGATCGAAAAGGTCGTGGCAAGCACGGCCAGGCCAATCTCCTGCGTTCCGTCCAGTGCCGCCTGGTAGGGCGTTTTCCCCATCTGCACGTGCCGCACAATGTTCTCGCGCACCACAATCGCATCGTCAATCAGCAGGCCTACGCACAACGACAAGGCCATCAGCGTGATCATGTTGATGGTGAAGCCGAACAGATTCATAAACAGGAAAGTGCCGATGATGGAAATCGGCAGCGTCAGACCGGTGATCACCGTAGAGCGCCATGAATTTAGAAACAAAAACACGATCAGCACGGTTAGCAGCGCGCCTTCAATCAGCGTATCGCGAACATTTTCTACGGCAACGCGAATGGGCCGTGAGCCGTCGGTAATCAGCTCAAGCCGAGCGCCCGGAGGCAGCAGCGGCCGCATGTCGGCGACGGCCTTGTTGAGCCCGTCCACGACACCGATGGTATTTTCGTCCTGGGCTTTTTGTACCGTCAACAGCAAGGTGCGCTGGCCGTTGTAAAGCGCCAGGCTGTCGAGTTCTTGCGCCCCGTCTGCGATCCGGGCGACCTGATCCACGGTGATAAAGGCGCTACCTTTACGCGCCACAATGATTTTGCCAAAGTCTTCGGGCCGCTTCATGCGTGCGTCGATCTTCACCATGCGCTCCTGCGCCAGCGAGCGGATGGCGCCCACCGGCAGGTCCTGGTTTTCATTGCGCACGGCATTCACCACTTGGTCGGCTGTAATGCCGAGCGATTCCATGGCTTGTGGATTGAGGTAGATATTGATCTCGCGCTTGGTGCCGCCCACCAGCGTCACAGAGCCCGCGCCGCGAACATTTTCAAGACGCTTTTTCAGGACCTGGTCAGCCCAGTTGGTCAGCTCTATGGCCGACATGGTTTTACCGTTGGCCGCCTGCGCCAGCACGGCTACTGACCAAATGGCACGGCTTGCCGGGTCAAATCGCAACACACGCGGTTCTTTCACCTCGTCGCGAAAGCTGGGCCGAATGGCCGCAATTTTTTCGCGCACATCTTCTGCCGCTTTGCGCCCGTCAATGTAGAGCTGGAATTCGATGACGACGACAGCTTGACCTTCAAAGCTGCGCGAAGTCAAGGTGTTGATACCGGCGATCGAGTTGACGCCTTCTTCAATTTTTTTGGTGACTTCGCTTTCAACGATTTCGGGTGAAGCGCCCGGGTAATCTGCCGTAATGACGACCACCGGAAAGTCGATGTTGGGGAACTGGTCGACCTGCATGCGCTGGTAGGAAAAAAGCCCAAGCACCACGATGGCCAGCATCACCATGGTGGCAAATACTGGATTTTTGAGACTGACTTGCGTGAACCACATGGTGGGTGTCGCTCAAGGTGCAGGTTTGGCTAACGCGGGGGCGCCGGGCTGGGCGCTGGGCATCTGCGTGAACCGGACCGGGGTACCTTCACGCAAGAGACCGATTTCGCCCCGAATAACCAGCGCGTTGGCAGCCAGCCCCTTGATGGCGACGACCGCTTCGCCGTCGGCCATGCCGCGCCCGCCAAGCGCTACCGCTTTGTAAACGACCTGCCCATTTTCAACCGCCTGCACATACGGCGCAGGCTTGTCGGTGCGCACCGCGCTGGTCGGTAGCGACAACAGCGAGCCACGGGCCGTGCCCAGCGTGCCTTGTGCAAACAAGCCCTGGCGCAACGGTAGGGCAGTGCCGTCGTCGGTATTTTTCAGGCTCAGATAAACCAGCACGCTGCGGCTGCCCGCCTGCGCGCTGGGGTTGATGCGTATAACTCTAGCCGGAACAGTTTGCAGGCTGCCCTCAATGTGAAGTTCAGCGGTTTGGTCTAAGCGCACTTCCAGGGCGTCGGTGGCGCTCAGTGCGGCCTCCAGTTCAAGCTGGCTCAAATCGACTATCTCGATAATTTTTGCGTCGATGCCTACGCGCTCTCCCGGCTGTGCCAGGCGCTGGGATACCTGTCCCGAAATAGGCGTTTTCAACACCGTGTCAGCGAGCGACTTGGCGGCAATTTCGGTCGCTGCCAATGCCGCCTGGTAGGTAGACTGCGCCGCGTTAAGGTTGGCGAGCGACGTGTCCAGTGCCGTTTTCGAGATAAAACCTTGCTCCACCAGTGCCTTGTTGTTGTCGTATTGGCGCCGCACGACCTCCGCCTGCGCTTTTGCGGATTCGGCTTGCTCCCTGGCTTGCCGCACCCGGGACTGGTATTCGGCCGCATCAATGCGTGCAACCACCTGTCCTGCCTTGACAAAGTCGCCTTCGCGCAGCGCCAACCCCTGAAGTTCGCCGGCCACCCGGGCCTTGATGACGACCGAGTTGACCGCCTTGAGGGCACCGGACACAGCCAACCCCTGCACCACGTCTCGGGATTGGGCCTTGACCACGTCGGTGCTGGCAAGTTCCACCAACCCTGAGGCCTTGGCCGCGCTGCTCGCAGCCAGAGCCGCTTGGTCCGCTTTGCGTGCTGACAGGGCGCGCACCACACCGCCAACAATCAGCAACAGCACGAGAAGGGCGATGGCCCATTTGATCTGGCGCTTCATGCCCGGACTTTCTCGGGGCCTTGGCCCAAATTGACCGGCGAACTGCTTAGGCCGTACAAAATGGTGTTCAACTGCGTCCTGATATATTTTTTCTGATCCAAGCCAAGATCGTCCGGCATACAAACGCCCATCGAGTGTTTTGCCAGAATCAGGAAGGTCATCGGGGCGATCACACTGTAAACGGCGTAGTCCAAATCCATCTTGCGGAATTCCCCGCGATCCATGCCACGTTGCAGAACTCGGCGAATTAAAGCGTGGCCGGGTCGAATGACCTCCTGCTGGTAGAAGGCGGCGATGGCCGGAAAATTTTTGGCTTCGCTCACCATCAGTTTGTTGATGCCCGATGCCCGGGTGGCGCCTAAGCGGTCCCACCAGCTGTTCATGCAGTAGCCCAGCATGTCGGCCGAGCTACCTTCGAAGGATTCAAATTCATCGTTCCAGCCCTTGAGGTGACCGGAAATGTTTTCGCACACGACCGCCTTGAACAATTCTTCCTTGCTTTGGAAGTAAAGAAACAGCGTCCCCTTGGACACCCCGGCACGCGCGGCGACTTCTTCAACACGGGTTGCTGCAAAGCCTTTTTCAACAAACAGGTCTAGCGCAGCATCCAGCAACTCGCCCGGGCGAGCCCCTTTGCGGCGTTCCCGTTTGTGGGCGTCGGCGGGTAGTTTGTCGCAGAATCGTTTGATAAGGGGCATTGTTACTGACTGGTTGGTTAGTAATGTAGCTTTTTAGACGTTTACCGTCAACCTGAGCCCGACAAGGTGCAGCACACCCTCCTCAAAAGGTAAACCTGCCAGGAAACGCTTCCTGCAAAGCTGCCCGTCAAAGGGGAATGACGCGGCCTGCTGCGAGCGCCAGCCACTCGCGCAACACTTGCTGCGAAGCCAGCAAGCCCGTTGCGGAGGGTAGCCATTCCAGCAGATCACGCTGGACCGGAAGGATGTAGCCCATCGGTGCAGGCGTCACGGTGAGTCCCGCCCGTTGAAACGCGGCGACGGCGCGCGGCATGTGCCAGGCATCGGTAACCAGCGCAATACGCTGCACGCCGTCTCGTTGAAGCAGCGGGGCCAGCAGGCTTGCATTCCGCGAGGTGTCTTGCGACTTCGCCTCCAGCCATCGCAGCGTCACGCCGTAGTCTTGCGCCGCCACACGCGCCGCCACCTCGGCTTCAGAGGCGGTTTGTGCGCCACTGGCGGCCCAGCCAACGCCGCCGGTGAAAGCCAGAGGTAAGCCAGATTGCCGGGAGAGTGCAATACCGTAGCGCAGCCGAGCTGCCGTGTGGGGTCCGGGCTGCGCCTGACCGTATTCGGGCGCCTCCGGCAACAAGCCTCCGCCGAGCACGACGATGGCCTGCACCCTGTCGGTCTTAATCGCTGTTGATGCCAGCGGGGGAAACTGGGGGAGTGCGGTGCGCGCCAGCCACACGGCCATGCCATGGCAACTCAGCAGCCCGAGCAGGGTTAGCGCGAACACCGCCAAAAGCAGGCCGCTGCGCTTCCTTTTGAAGGCCAGCAGCAACCCCAGTAAGGCGAGCAATAGCGGCGCCAAGGGCGGCAATAGCAGGGTGGTCAGTAGCGGTTTGAGTGAGCCTAAATCCATTAACTACTACAAAAATCATAGCTTGACGCGCCCGTTTCAAAGAGCCAAGGCAATGAAAAATCAATAAAACGCCTGCAAACCGGTTTGCGCTCGACCCAAAATCAGGGCATGCACATCGTGTGTACCTTCATAGGTATTTACAGTCTCGAGGTTGATCATGTGGCGGATCACATGATACTCATCGTGAATGCCGTTGCCGCCGTGCATGTCGCGCGCCATACGGGCGATGTCCAGCGACTTGCCGCAGGAATTGCGTTTGATCAGCGAAATCATTTCAGGCGCATCCCTGCCGTCGTCCATCAAGCGGCCTACCCGCAAGCAGGCTTGCAGGCCTAGGGTGATTTCCGTCTGCATGTCGGCCAGCTTCTTTTGAATCAGCTGGGTCTGCGCCAGCGGACGGCCAAACTGCACCCGATCCATCGTGTATTGGCGGGCCCGGTGCCAGCAGTCTTCTGCCGCACCCAATGCGCCCCAGGAAATGCCGTAACGCGCTTTGTTGAGGCAGCCGAACGGGCCTTTCAGACCGGCTACATTCGGCAGCAGGTTGGCTTCCGGCACGAAAACATCGTCCATCACAATTTCGCCGGTGATCGAGGCACGAAGGCTCATCTTGCCTTCGATCTTCGGCGCAGTCAGGCCTTTCATGCCTTTTTCAAGGATGAAACCATGAATGGCTTCCTGACCACCGACCTTGCCATCGGGGTCTTCCAGCTTGGCCCAGACCACGAACACATCGGCAATCGGGCTGTTGGTGATCCACATTTTGGAGCCCTTGACGATGAAGCCGCCGTCCACTGGCTTGGCACGTGTCAACATGCTGGCCGGATCGGATCCATGGTTGGGCTCGGTCAGGCCAAAGCAGCCGACCCATTCACCGGTTGCCAGCTTAGGCAGGTACTTCAGGCGCTGAGCTTCGTTGCCATAGGCGTTGATCGGGTGCATGACGAGCGAACTCTGCACGCTCATCGCACTGCGGTAGCCGCTGTCTACACGTTCCACTTCTCGCGCCACCAAGCCGTAGCTCACGTAGTTGAGGCCGGCGCAGCCATAACCGTCGATGGTGGAGCCCAAAAACCCCATGGCGCCAAATTCGTTCATGATTTCCCGGTCGAATTTCTCATGACGGGCGGCCATCAACACACGCGGTTGCAGTTTTTCCTGGCAGAAAGCATGTGCCGCCTCCACGATGGCGCGCTCGTCGTCGCTGAGCTGCTCTGACAGAAACAACGGGTCTTCCCAGTTAAATTTGACTTTCATGGCGGATGTCCTTGTAGTGCGTTGCAAAGTGTAGAGGGTCTGAGCCTAAAGGCGTCTAACGCCTGTATTGTTGGACAAGCATAAATACTTGTCTAATATCGAATCGCGATTCGACGATATATTATTTGTATTTATGGAATTCCGTCATCTCCGTTACTTTCTGGTTCTGGCTGAAGAGTTGCACTTCGGGCGGGCCGCGCGGCGCCTGTCGATTTCCCAGCCGCCGCTCTCGCTGAATATTCAGCAGTTGGAGGCCTCGGTCGGGGCGCGGCTCTTGATTCGCAACAGCAAGTCGGTTCGATTGACGGCGGCTGGCGAAGCGTTTGTCCCGGCAGCCCGGGCATTGCTCGACCAGGCGGCCCTGGCCGCCCACCACGCCAGGGATGTGGCGCAGGGTATGGCAGGCAGCCTGACAATCGGTTTTGCGGGCACTATGCTCTACAACGGTTTGCCGAAGATCCTGGAGCAGTTTCAGGCCGAACACCCCTTGCTGCGGCTGATGCTCAAGGAACTCAGTTCCCACGAGCAACTGATCGAGCTGTCCCAGGACCGGCTCGATTTGGGCTTTGTGCACACCACGCGGGTGCCACCCGAACTGTCGCAAATTCTGGTGGCCAGCCAGGCGTTTGTTTGCTGTCTGCCGGCGGGCCACCCGCTGGCGGGCAAGCGCGCGCTCTCGCTCGCCCTTTTGCAAGGTGAGCCGTTTGCAGTGGTCTCGCGCGCGGTGTCGCCCGATTACCACGAGCGCATTCTGGCAATCTGCAACGAAGCCGGGTTCTACCCTGAAATACGCTACGAACTGCGCCACTGGTTGAGCGTGGTGTCGCTGGTGTCGCAAGGCATGGGCGTGGCACTGGTGCCCGCGGCACTGGAGCAGTCTGCGATGGCGGGTACGGTCTTTGTGCCGCTGGACACGGCCACCACGCCGTACGATACCCATTGCCTTTGGAAGACTTCACGCGATAGTTCTGCGCTGGCGGCGTTTGTCAATGCGGTACGGGCGGGTTCTGATCAGTCCGTCTGAATGAAGGTGACTCGGCAAACTGCAGCAGAAAAAGGTAAAGTGATCTTTTGAATATTGCTTCGCCATCGACAAATCAGCTACCTGAAAGAAAACATCGCATGAACGAATTGCCAACCATCACCTTGGGCGGGGGCTGCTTCTGGTGTACGGAGGCGGTGTATGTCAAGGTACGCGGCGTCACGGATGTCGAGTCGGGCTACAGCAACGGCCATGGGGAGCGACCCAGTTACGAGCAGGTCTGCAGCGGCCGGACCGGTTACAACGAGGTGGTAAAGCTCACCTATGACCCCTCCGACATCACCCTGCGCGAGATTCTTGAAATCTTTTTCGTGATCCACGACCCTACAAGTCTGAATCGTCAAGGTAACGATTCGGGCACGCAATACCGCAGTGGCATTTATTACTCTACGGCAGAGCAAAAGCAGATCGCCGACGACATGATCCGGCAGATGAGCCAAGAAAAATTATTTGACAAGCCCATCGTGACCGAAGTCTTGCCGGTCGCCGATTACTGGCCGGCCGAGGCCTACCACCAAGATTATTTTGAGAACAATCCTGACCAGGGATATTGCGCTTTTGTAGTAGGACCCAAAGTCGAAAAATTTCGCAAAACCTTTGCCTCTCGCGTCAAGGATTGAACCGCAAGGGGCGATGTTGGGCGACATAAAACCACTCGTGTGCTTGCTCATTACGTCTGTGCATCCAACTTGCTCTGTCATTGCCGAGTTGAACGCCGCGTATGAGCCGTTCAGCGGGAGCGATGGCGATTCGCCTACTTCTTCAACCTGACTCGGAACGCCGTGGTGGCTTGCCCGTGATCAGTTGAGCTTCATGCTTTGCACCAGCTGTGTAATGTTGTAATGCATCATCTTGAGGTAGCTGTCTGCCGGACCGCCCTGAGCAGACAGCGCATCCGAATACAACGTGGCACCTGCGGTGACGCCGGCCTCCCGGCTGAGTTGCTCGAGAAGCCTCGTGTTGGTCATGTTTTCCACATGAACGGCTTTAATTTTTTCACGTTTTATCTGCCGAATCAGCAGCGCGACTTCCTTGGCACTGGCCTCGCTGTCGGTGGAAACTCCTTGAGGTGCTAAAAAGCTGATCTGATAACGCGCTCCCAGGTAGCCGAATGCGTCGTGTGAGGTGATGATCTTGCGTTTGGCCAGCGGAATCAGCGCGAACTGCACTTTGGCCCAGCTGTCGAGCTGCACCAGCTCTGCCTGATACGCGCTGGCATTGCGCTGGTAAATTGCAGCACCCGAAGGGTCTGCTTTGGCAAGCGCTGCGCTGATGTTGCGTACGTAGGTGATGACTTTGGTCGGATCTTGCCAGGCATGGGGATCATCGTGTCCGTTTTCTTCCGCTGATTTTTTGGTGAGGACGCCGCTGGATGCGACTACAACGGTGCCTTTGTAAGCGGCCGATCGGGCGAGCTTGTCCATCCACGAATCAAAGCCCAAGCCGTTGCTGACCAGTAGCCTGGATTGAGCAACCTTTTTAACGTCGCTGGGGGAGGGTTCGAACACATGAGCATCCTGGTCCGGGCCGACCAGGGTCTGCACGTCAACTCGCTCGCCGCCTACGACGCGCACGAGGTCACCCAGCACGCTAAAGCTTGCAACAACAGGCAGTTTGCCTTCAGCCAGTGCACTGCACGCCCAGGTTATCGCGAGAATGGCTGGTCCGAGTCTGGAAAGAAAGTTCATCGGTGCATTCCGTAAAGAGAAAGGGAGAAAGGGAGAAAGGAGAAGGGGCAAGGACAGATCAACGCGTGAAGTGCTTTTTTCGCACACCGCGTTGCAGCCAGCCGCGTGGCGAGAAAACCAGAGACAGAAAGTACAGCACCGTCGCCGCAGCGATGATGCTGGGTCCGGATGGCGTGTCGAGTTGGAACGAAAAAACCAAGCCAATATAAGCGGCCAACGCGGCCTGGCCGGCGCTGTTGAGCAACTGCGCCGGCAAGGTGTCGTGCCAAAGCCGTGCAGAAACAGCGGGCAGCATCATCATGCCCACCGCCATCAGTGTGCCCATGGTCTGGAAGCCGGCAACCAGGTTGATCACGACCAGCATCAGGAAAAACTGCTGCACTGCAGCGCCGCTGCTTCCTCTGAGTTTGCCGCTGCTGGACATGAACAACGGGTCGAAGCTTTCCAGCAGCAGGCCACGGTACATCAGTGCCATGGCGGTCACACTGACGGTGGCCATACCAGCGACCAGCAGCAGACCATCAGCATCAACGCCGAGCACGCTGCCAAACAGGATGTGGAGCAAATCCAGCTGCGTGCCGCGCCGCGAAATCAGGATTACGCCCAATGCCAATGCGCTAAGGTAAATGGCGGCAAGGCTCGCATCTTCCTTCAGGCTGGTGGTGCGGCTAATAAGGCTGGCCAGCGCCACAACCACCAGTCCAGCGATCAGGCCGCCCAGCGCCATGGCCCAGAGCGACAGCCCAAAGAGCATGAACCCAATAGCCACGCCTGGCAATACGGCATGGCTCAGCGCATCGCCGAACAGGCTCATGCGGCGCAGTGTTAGCCAGACCCCCAAGGGTGCGCTGCTGACCGCCAGCGCTACGGCTGCAACCAGCGCACGCCGCAAAAACAAAAACTCTGCAAAGGGCGCAATACCCCATTGGTAAAGCGTCTCCATCAAAGGTCGACCGCTATCTCGCACAGGGGCACGGGGTCTGCTTCGTTATGTTCCCAGGTTTCCGCGATGAGTTTGGCTTGCTGCAGATGCTCTGGCGTCATAACCTTGGCGGTCTCGCCCCAAGCCACCGCCTGACGAGCCAGCAGCAGGCACTGCGGAAAGAATTCACGAACCTGGGTATCGTCATGCACCACCGCAATAATGGTGCGGCCTTGCTGGTGCCATTCGGCGATAAGGCCTAACAATGCCGACGTGGTGCGGCTGTCAATGGCCGTGAACGGCTCGTCGAGAAGGATGAGTTCAGCGTCCTGCACCAGTAAACGGGCAAATAGCACGCGCTGGAATTGGCCGGTGGACAGTTCCCCAACCGGGCGTTGCGCAAAGCCGTTAAGTCCCACCGCCCTGAGCGCCGATGCCGCCTTGTCCATTGAGCTGGGCGAGAGGCCGCCAAGCACTCCGCTTATCTGCCAGAAGCCGAGCAGCACGCAGTCCAGTACCGAAATCGGGAAACTGCGATCAATTTCCGCCTGTTGCGGCAGGTAGGCGATGCGGGGGCGCGCACAGGACAGCGTGATGCGCCCTTCAATGGGTAATAAGCCGAGCAGGCTTTTCAACAAAGTACTTTTGCCGGCGCCGTTGGGTCCGACGATTGCAGTCAGTGAGCCTTTTTTAAACTCGCCGCTTAGGTGGTGCAATACCGGATGTCGCTGGTAGCTCACCGTGAGGTTGTCGAGGCGAATCACCGGAAAGCCTCAGGCAGTGCCCACAGAACGCCTAGCCATAAACACACCAGCACCGGAAGTATGGCCAACAGTCGTTGCCATCCGCGCCAGGCAAGCACTGACGAAGTTTTTTTAGCGGCCGGGCCATCGGAAAGAGAAAGGTTTGTTTCGGTCATAATGCAACTCAATTGCTTTGAAGTGTAACGCAACCTGATTGCGGTAAAGGAGCGAGCAGTCCAAAATCGGCAACACCACATGACGGACATGAAAAATCTCAACGACGCCAAAGATACGATTAATGAATTGCTGGCGGCCCATGGTTTGCGTCGCACCAGCGCGGGGCGCGCCGTCATGGCCTGGATGCTTCAGCACGCCGAGACCAGCTGGACCCATGCAAAGTTGTCGGACGCTCTGTTTCGTGAAACGGCGCTGTCGCTGGATCGCGTCACACTTTACCGTTTGTTGGACCGACTGGCGCAGGTCGGCCTACTGATCCGTAGCGTTGATTCTGAACGGGTGCGGCACTACCAGGCCGTACCAGCGACCGCAGTTTCAGCCGAAACAATGCCTCATTTTGAGTGCCAGGCGTGTCACCGTAATTTCGAACTTGAAGCGGCAAGCGCCCAGTTTGAAAAAGCCGCAAGAGCAGCACTCGAAGCACTTGAGGCCGTGGGTCATTTGGGTTTGAGTGTGGATTTTTCGGTCCATGGGGTGTGCGTGGACTGCACACCGGCGACCGGGCATGCCGCATGATTCGTACACACAACCTGTCTTACCGCTACGGCGATGGTGTGGCCTTGAATTTTCCGGACGTGACCGTGGCGCAAGGCGGGGTACTCCTGCTGCGTGGGCCTTCCGGCTCTGGCAAGTCCACCTGGCTGGCTCTTGCTGCTGGCTTGGTGAACGCGATAGCCGGGCAGATCGAAGTTGCCGGGCAGTCCTTGGGCGAGGGTGGCAGCCTCAAAAAGAGTGCACTGGATGCATGGCGTGCCAAAACTGTCGGCTTTTTGCCGCAGAAACTTCATCTAAGTACCGCGCTGACGGTGCACGAGAACCTGGCCATGGCGCAGTGGGCCGCAGGGCAAGAGCAGGACGAACAGCGCATCATCGAGGCGCTGTCGGCGCTCGGCGTGCAGGCGCTGGCTCAACGCAAGCCCGCGCAGCTTTCAGGCGGGCAGGCTCAGCGTGTCGCACTGGCCCGCGCAGTGTTGCTTCAGCCTAAAGTGATTTTGGCGGATGAACCGACCGCCAGTCTGGATGACGACGCGGCGTCGGCGTCACTGGAGCTGCTTCAGGCGACCGCCAGTCGCGAAGGCGCAACGCTCGTTATTGCCACCCACGATGCTAGGGTGGCAGGATTTTTTGAAGGAAAAGTCAATAAAAAGGGCCTTCAATCTTTATACATTGGGGGCCACGCGTTATGAAAACGATCGTATTTTCATGGCGTTACCTGTGGTCCAGGCCGCTGTCCGCAGCGCTTAACCTGCTGCTTTTAAGTATCGGTTTAGCCTCCATTACGTTTTTGCTCCTCGTCAGCCATCGGCTCAACACGGCGTTTGACCGCGATCTGGCGGGTATCGATGTGGTGGTGGGCGCCAAGGGAAGTCCGATGCAGCTCATTTTGTCGGGCGTGTTCCAGCTTGATGTGCCTACTGGCAATATCCCCTTGGCAGCCGTCAAGGCGTTGCAGGCCCACCCGCAGGTGGCCCAGTTGATTCCCATCAGCATGGGCGATAGTTTCCGCGGCTTTCGCATTGTGGGTACCACGACCGACTACGTGAGCCATTACGGGGCTGAAATGGCGCAGGGCGTCATTTGGAAAGCGTCGATGGAAGCCTTACTGGGCTCCCGGGTTGCCCAGCAGACGGGGCTCAAGGTGGGTGACACCTTCGTGGGCAGTCACGGACTGGGCGGCGGGGGGCATGTGCATGGCCAGAATCCTTATACCGTCACCGGTATTCTGGCACCCAGTGGTTCGGTGCTGGATCGACTGGTGCTCACACCGACTGAATCGGTATGGCAAGTGCATGAAACCGACACCGCGCTGGACGACGAGGACCGCAAGATTCTGGAAGAGGAGCGTGAGGTCACGCTTGCGCTGATCCGGTACAAGACCCCGCTGGCGGCGGTGACTTTTCCCCGGTTCATCAATACCACCACCGAGATGCAGGCCGCGGCACCCGCGCTTGAAATTACTCGTCTGCTCAGTATGGTGGGCGTCGGCACCGATGTCTTGCGCGCATTAGCCGGCGTGCTATTGCTTACCGCCGGCCTGAGTGTCTTCATTGCTTTATGGGGCGCGGTGCGCGAGCGGCGGGCCGACTTGGCCCTGCTGCGCATGCTTGGCGCACCGCCGCGCAAAGTGGCCGGTTTGCTACTGTGCGAAGCCCTGTGGCTAGCGCTGCTTGCCACGGTCCTGGGGGTGCTCGCGGGCCAAGGCCTGACGGCGCTGCTCGCCTGGATGCTGCAACTCGAAAATTCAGTATTGATCGGCGCCTTGTCCTGGCCGGTCGAGTTGATTAGCGTGCCGATTCTCGCTTTGGGGGTAGCGCTTGCGTCTGCGCTCCTGCCTGCCTGGGAGGCCTACCGCGTTAGCGTTTTGGAACTTCTTCAATCAAGGTAAAAGAGTTTATGAAAATATTTAATTCGTTCAAAAATATGGCGCTCGCGCCTGCCGTCATTGTACTCAGCGCTACGTTTTCAATAGCGGTTGCGCAGCCCATCGACAAAGACACAAAAATGGACATTCAGCGCCATCGCGCGATGGCCGCGGCTCACGAGGACGCCGCGAAGTGTTTGGAGTCAGGCAAGGCAGATGAAGTGTGCGAGAAAGAACTGCAAGCGGCGTGCAAAGGGCTGGGAATAGGTAAATACTGCGGCATGAAACACGTCCACTGAGCCGAATGAACAATGCCTGTTATCTGCCAAAATTTCCGGAGAACTGCATGAAAGTAGCGCCTTTTTCTAATTTTTCTTTCAGCCGTCTGGCGACCAGCCTCGGCTGTGCAGGCACGCTAGCGGCGGGATTGTTTTTTGCGGCGATCAGCTTGCAGGCGCAGACGCTGTCGTCGCCGATCGCTTCGGGAGGCTCAAAATCTGCGGCATCGACCGCACCGGGTTTCGATTTGCCAGTGGGTCAAGGTGCCGGGGTGCACGGCGCCAACAGTCCTTTCCCCAACCTCGCTTCCCGCGATGATGTGGTGCCCTGGTCGGTACTAACAGCGGTAAAAACCAAGCACGAAAAAAATCGAATTCTTCCTGTGTTCACGATGACCCAGATGGCGCTTAACCAGAGGACCCAGCGTATCCAGGGTTTCATGATGCCGCTGGACCCGGGTGCAACGCAACGGCATTTTTTACTGTCATCGGTGCCGCTCACCTGTGCTTTCTGCACACCGGGTGGCCCTGAAAGCATGGTGGAAGTCCACAGCAAAACGCCGGTCAAATACAGCATGGAGCCGGTTGTGGTGGAAGGTCATTTTCTGGTGCTCAATGACGACTCCTACGGCTTGTACTACCGAATCACGGACGCAACCAGCGTCAAGTGACTCCCTGGCATCTTCTTGTGCAGGCAGGGCCTGAACTTTAACGAGTCGCCTTCCCTAGGCGCACAGAGGCGCAGCGTTTGTGGGCCGCTCGACGGAAAGCAGGTGCCTGCCCGATCTGACGGTCGGGTCTGCCATCGCGTTACACTCCCGCAGGCATAAAAACGCCATATTTTTGATTTAATTTCTGAGGAATTGACATGCTGTTTGGCAAATTGTTGCCGCGAGAAGGCAATTTTTTCGAGCTGTTCAACCAGCATGCTGACCGGATTGTGGAGGCTGCGCGCGCTTTCTCGAACATGGTGGCTAACTACAGTGACGTCCAAAAGCGCGAAGCCTATAACCGTGACGTGGATAACGCCGAGCGGGCGGCCGACCGCATCACCCAAGAGGTCAACCGCATGCTGCACAAGACCTTTATCACGCCGATCGACCGCGAACAAATCCATTCGTTGATCAACACGATGGACGACGTGGCCGACTTGATCCAGGACTCGGCCGAAACCATGGCGCTGTACGACGTGCATCACATGACCGAAGACATCGTTCGCCTGACCGATTTGAGCGTTAAATGCTGCGAGCGGCTCAAGGATGCTGTGGCGCTAATCGGAAAAGTCAGGCTTGCCGCTACCGCCGAGGCCGCACTCAAAACCTGTGAAGAGATTGATCAGCTCGAATCCGACGCCGATCGGGTGATGCGTTCGGCCATGAGCCGCCTGTTTCGTGAAGAGCCTGATGTGCGGGAAGTCATCAAGCTCAAAGCGGTTTACGAATTGTTGGAGACCATTACCGACAAGTGCGAGGACGTCGCTAACCTGATCGAGGGCATTGTCCTCGAGAACTCGTGAACTCCGCCGTGCTGGGCGTTTCCCGGCGTATCAGCCTGGCGAGCGGGCGTAATGCCGATTGGAATGGGAATGGTAATGACCCGGTACGAAGGCAAAAATCATGACCGCCGCACAAACATCTTTGTGGGTGGTGGTTTTATTAGTCATCATGGCGGTCGTTTTCGACTTCATGAATGGCTTTCACGATGCTGCCAATTCGATCGCAACGGTGGTATCCACAGGCGTTCTCAAGCCCGGTCAGGCCGTCGTGTTTGCTGCCGTTTTTAACCTCATCGCCATTTTTGTCTTTCATTTCAGCGTGGCGGCGACTGTGGGCAAGGGCATCGTCCAGCCGGGCGCGGTGGATACGCATGTGGTGTTCGGCGCACTGGTGGGCGCCATCATATGGAATTTCCTGACCTGGTATTCCGGCATACCCAGCAGTTCGTCTCATGCCCTCATCGGTGGTATTGTGGGCGCCGTGATGGCTAAGTCAGGCACTGGGGCGTTGATTTCGAGCGGTATCTGGAAGACAGTGGCTTTCATTTTTATATCCCCGCTGCTGGGATTTGTGCTTGGCTCCATGATGATGGTGATCGTGGCGTGGGTGTTTCGCAGCGCAACGCCTTCGAAAGTCGATAGATGGTTTCGCCGACTTCAGATCGTGTCGGCCGGCGCCTACAGTTTGGGGCACGGCGGCAACGATGCCCAAAAAACCATCGGCGTCATCTGGATGCTTTTGATTGCCACTGGTTACGCGTCAGCCAGCGACAGTTCGCCCCCCACCTGGACCATTGTTAGCTGCTATCTCGCTATTGCGGCTGGCACCATGTTTGGCGGCTGGCGTATCGTAAAAACCATGGGTCAAAAAATTACCAAGCTCAGACCTGTGGGCGGGTTCTGCGCTGAAACCGGGGGTGCGTTGACGTTATTTCTAGCGACGGGTCTGGGTATTCCGGTGTCTACAACGCACACCATTACCGGCGCTATCGTAGGCGTGGGCGCAACACAGCGAGCTTCTGCGGTGCGTTGGGGCGTCGCTGGCAATATTGTATGGGCCTGGATTTTTACGATTCCCGCCTCCGCCTTAGCGGCGGCAATTGCCTACTGGTTCAGCGTTCAGATTTTTTGATTCCTGACGCAATCGTCCAGCGAGCCGCGAACAGCAAAGCGGCGTCTTCAGCCAGCATGGCCAATACCGCGCCTCGCATTGCCGGACAGCGTTGATGAAGATACTGTGTTCTTCACCATCGCTGCGCCTATCCTCAACTATTTTCGCGAGACGTTAAGCCTTTTTGGCCCAAGCGCTGCACCAGCCCTTAGCTGCAACTTGTTTACCCGCGAACAGCGGGCAGGGACCGGAAGCGGCACCGGCCTTGCCTTGATAAAGTGCGCAATTCCCGCATTGCTGTCCCGCAGCATACTTTGGGTACTTGACCTTATCGGCTTTGGTTGCGTCAGCTTTGTAGCCTAGTGCGGTCGCTTGCGCATCGGTTTCCACCAACGCTGTTTGAGCCTGAGCAAGGCTAGCTGAGGCGAAAACCCCAGCGCCGACGACGGATTGAATGACAAAAGTTCTACGGTTGGAATTCATGGTTTGTATCCTTGAAAATTGAAACGGAAAAATGCCGATGGACAATAAGTGTTAAGCAGCAGATGCGTTTGCACCGAGGTGCGGAGCTACGAAGGTAGAGCACCGACGTATCAATAAAACATTCGCCAGCTTGTGCTAATGACTTGGAATCAAATCCGCTGCTGTTTCGATATTTCACGCCAAAATAAGCGCTCTTAAGTATATGACTAACAAGCAACGCCCGGTTTGTACTCAAGGATGGAAAATAATCTGCACCGGCCCAAACGCGTCGCTTGTATAGCGTGTTACTGACTAATTTTCCGGGCCTCTTCGACCTGGTATTCGAAGTAGCGCTGAAAGCTGAAAACAATGCTCGACATTAATGCAATAGAGCCAAAAAGCAAGGCAAACACGACTGCACCTATCGTGAGCCAGTTGGTGCTGCCGGCGACTGCGTCCGGCACGCCAGGATTGTGTTGCGCATTCCATTTTTCAGTGGACATTAATCCGTAGTAAATGGCTGTCAGCGCGGTGCCGGCAAGCGTAAAACCAAGCAATGGAATCAGCACCCAGGCCAATTGATCGTCCTGCCCGTAAAGGCGCACGCGCTGGACCCCCCACCAGCCGAGTGCGGCAACGACCGGGTGCAGCCATGCCCACGGGTCGCCGGCACCGAACAGGTACAGGCGGTGCAGCCCGAACTGGCCGCCAATGAAAGCCAGCCAGGCAGCCGCTGTTTTGTTTTTGGGGGAGGGTGCGCGCATGCAGGGATTATGGGGAGGGTGGATCAAGGGGCGGCATGGTGTCGCCCAGCCCGAGTGTTTTTTGCATGATGACAATATCGCGCCAGGCGCCGAGTTTCCAGCCGCAAGATTCGATCGTTCCAACCGGTGTAAAGCCCAGCGACTGATGAACACCGACGGACCCTGCGTTGGCGGAATCGCCCACAATAGCCATCACTTTTCGAATCCCTGCGGCTTCGCAGCGCACCAGGAGTTCGGACAGCAGCGCACGACCAAGCCCTTGTCGTTGAAGATCCGGCGCCAAATAAATGGAATCCTCGACCGAATAGCGGTAGGCCGGGCGAGGCTTGAACCAGTTGCCGTAGGCAAACCCGGCAATCTTCCCATCCTGCTCAGCGACCAAGTAGGGGAGGCCTTTGGACAGCACGTCGGCGCGGCGCGCGGTCATGTCCTCGAGGCTCGGGGGGTCGGTTTCAAAACTCCCGGTGCCGTGAAGGACGTGGTGGGTGTAAATGGCCGTGATGGCGGGAAGATCTTCGTCGCGGCTAGGGCGTATGAGAGACATGCAGGGTTAGCAATCCGGAGTTTGGGGGATTGAAGAATAGCAGGTCTGGGTGGTTTTTCCTGAAGAAACGTTGGCGCCGGGTTATACTCGCAGGCTTTGCAGCATTTCGCTGGCCGGGTGGCCATGTCGTGTGTCTCAAGCGCTGCAGGAATATTGGGGTGTTTTTACCCCACCACCCGAAGGATAAATTATGGTCGTCATTCGACTTTCACGCGGCGGTTCCAAGCATCGTCCATTTTTCAATATCGTTGTAGCGGATAAGCGCGTTCGTCGCGACGGCCGGTTCATCGAACGCATCGGCTTTTACAATCCGATCGCCAAAGGTGGTGAGGAAGGTCTGCGCATTGTGCAAGACCGTTTGACCCATTGGCTGGGTGTTGGCGCCCAGGCGTCCCCGACCGTTGAGCGACTGATCAAGCAGGGTGCCGCCAAGGTCGCCTGATTTTAGAGATTTTGATGCCGCCCGGCCTTCAACCATCTGCAGGCTTGAACCCTTCAAACCTTCCAAGCGATGCCATTGAAGTCGGGCGCATTCTGGATGCCTGGGGTGTCAAAGGGTGGGTGAAAATCCTCCCGCACAGTACGGATCCAGAAGCGCTTTTTGCGGCCAAGTCCTGGTTTTTGCAGGCGCCCGAAGCCAAATTTCGTCCGGACTTCAAGCTGTTTTCCGGCACGGTGTCGCTCAGTGTGGACGAAGCCAAAATCCATTCCAATTCAGTGGTGGCTAAATTTAGCGGACTTGACGATCGCAACGCGGCTGAAGCGTTGCGGGGCGGGAGGATTTTTCTGTCGCGCAGCAGTTTTCCGGCCGCTTCCCCAGACGAGTATTACTGGATTGACCTGATTGGTTTGAACGTGGTCAATCGTGAAGGTGTGGCGCTGGGCTGCGTGCGTGACCTGATGGCGACCGGTCCTCACTCGGTGCTGTGTGTTGAATACACAACGAGCCAGGAAGATGGCACCAGCGCTACGGCTGAACGCATGATCCCTTTTGTCTCGGTTTACATAGACGCCGTAGATATTGCCGGCAAATGCATTACGGTGGATTGGCAACCCGACTATTGAGGGGCCGGGTGGATTACCCTGATCTAGCGTCGGCAGTATTTCGCGAGCGCAAAATATCATTTCCATGCGTTTCGATGTCATCACCCTATTTCCTGAGCTTTTCGCGCCGTTTTTTGTCTGTGGCGTAACCCGCCGTGCCTACGAAGCAGGTCTGGTCGAGGTCAAGCTCTGGAATCCCCGCGATTTTGCTGATGGTAATTACCGCCGCGTAGACGACCGCCCGTTTGGCGGCGGTCCCGGCATGGTGTTGATGGCCGAACCGCTTACCTTATGCCTGGAACATGTGCGCGCCGAACGTGCCGTTTGCGCTGCTGTCGAGGCTCCTACTGTCCTGTTTTCCCCCGTAGGCCAAGTCCTGAATCACGCTAGTGTGGAACGTTGGTCGGCCAGCAGCGGCGCAGTGATGATTTGTGGCCGTTACGAGGGTTTGGACCAGCGATTTATAGACAGCCATGTCGACCAGCAGATTAGTCTGGGTGATTTCGTGCTGTCGGGCGGAGAGATTGCTGCCATGGCGCTGTTGGATGCGGTGGCCCGACTGCAGCCGGGGGTCTTGAATGACGAAGGCAGCCATCAGATGGACAGCTTCAACCCGGCGCTTGATGGCCTGCTGGATTGTCCTCACTACACCCGGCCAGAAAGTTGGCGCGGTTTGGTTGTGCCGCCGACCTTGATGTCCGGCAATCACGCTCATATTGAGCGCTGGCGGCGCGATCAGCAACTGGCGCTGACCCAGCGGCAACGCCCTGAGCTGGTGCAACAAGCCCGTGCGGCGGGTCGTTTAAGTGCAAAAGATGAGGTTTTTCTAGCTGATTTGATCGAAAATCCGGAGCAAGACGCGTAATTGCTATAATCAAAGGCTTTTCGATCCTCTGGCGGCCACTGCAACCATCCGCTTCTTTAAAAGAAGTCTCCCTGGATTTGCGGTCTTTAGCGTAGCGCGTGAATGAACGAAAAAAGTTAGATGGAAAAATTATGAATCTGATCCAGACTCTTGAGCAAGAAGAAATTGCCCGCCTGAACAAAATCATTCCTCCCTACGCTCCTGGCGACACCGTCATCGTGAGCGTTAACGTAGTTGAAGGTACCCGCAAACGGGTGCAGGCTTTTGAAGGTGTGGTGATTGCAAAACGCAATCGCGGCCTTAATTCCAGTTTCATCGTCCGTAAAATTTCTAATGGTGAAGGCGTTGAGCGTACGTTCCAGGTTTACAGTCCGCTGATCGCAAAGATCGAAGTGAAACGTCGTGGCGATGTGCGCCGCGCGAAGCTCTACTATCTGCGCAGTCGCAGCGGCAAGTCGGCGCGTATTAAAGAAAAGCTGGGTGTTAAAGCTGCATAAGGAATCATGCAGGAGGATTTAGTCCCTCACAAAAAAGCCGCTCCTTCGAGCGGTTTTTTTATGCCTGTTACGCTGTGCCTTTTATGACGTTTACCAGGCCACTGCCAATTTTCGATCCCCGCAGCATTCCCGTGCTGGGGATTGACGACCACCTTGCGGGCGTGGCGCTAGAGCGTCTTACTCCTCAGGCTCTTCGCGAGCGTTTCAGGCAACCGCCCGTTTGGACGCCCGAACACAGCGTCGAAAAGAAATTTTCTGATCGGACGCCCGCGCTTGCTGCCGTACTGTTGCCGCTTGTAATGCACGACCAACTTACCCTGTTGCTGACCCAGCGCAGCACCAACCTATCAACCCATTCAGGTCAGATTGCGTTTCCGGGTGGTCGCACCGACGAGTCCGACCAGGATGCGGTGGACACGGCCTTGCGGGAAGCACACGAAGAAATTGGCTTGCCGCGCGATCATGTCGAGGTGCTGGGCACTTTGCCAACTTACGTCACGGGTTCTGCCTTCATCATCACGCCCGTGGTTGCGCTTGTGAAGCCTGGTTTCGCATTGCAACCGAATCCGGGAGAAGTTGCGGATATTTTTGAGGTGCCTCTGAGTTATCTGATGAATCCCGCGCATCACCGGCGTCACGAGATTGAATTTGACGGAGTGATACGCCAGTGGCTTTCCATGCCTTACACCGACACCTCGGATCAGATTGACAGCAGCGAAGGGAAGGAGCGCTACATATGGGGAGCGACCGCAGGCATGTTGCGCAATTTTTACCGTTTCCTGAGCGCGTGAGCCACCTTCATCGAGTTTTTTAGCCGGGCGGTACGGTGGCCCATAAAACCTCCGGGAATCCGATAAGCTTCAGCAAGCGCGAGAGGCCCGTTATGATTCAGCATGAGCTTTTTTGCCGTTTTGTTTGCACTCATGATCGAACAGGCCCGGCCACTGGCCCGCGGCAACTGGGTTCATGCTGGTTTCCGAGGCTGGGCGCGCTGGGTCAATCGCAGCCTGGATGCTGGCAAGACGCACCATGGATGGCTGGCGTGGACGACCGCGGTGGTAGTTCCAGCAGTGTTTACGCTGTTGATTCACTGGCTGCTGATGCGCGTGAGTGTGTTGCTGGCTTTTGCCTGGAGCGTGGCGATTCTCTATGTCACGCTCGGTTTTCGGCAGTTCAGTCACTACTTCACCGACATCCGCGATGCGTTGGACGATGGCGACGAAACTACAGCACGCGAGCTGCTAGCGGAATGGCGCCAAGTCGATGCGAGTGAGCTGCCACGAAGTGAAATTGTGCGCCACGTCATTGAATACTCGGTGTTAGCGGCCCATCGTCACGTGTTCGGTGTACTCGCTTGGTTTTCAGTGCTCGCTGCTTTGGGGTTTGGACCAGCGGGTGCCGTGCTTTATCGCCTGAGCGAATTCGTTTCTCGCTATTGGGGCTACAAACATAGTTCTCCTGGCGAAGGCGCGAGTCCGGCGCTGCAAGCCGTCGCTACCCAGGCGTGGGTTGTCATCGACTTTGTCCCCGCGCGCCTTACTTCGCTGGGGTTTGCGGTGGTAGGAAGTTTTGAAGAGGCTATTGATGCGTGGCGCAACTACAACCAGCGCGTGCCAGCGAATGCACAAGCTCCCTTCGAAAATCGCAACGACGGCGTTTTACTTGCCGCCACTTCGGGTGCGGTGAACGTGCGGCTGGGTGGAGAAGTCTTGAAAGCGACGGTCGTCCCGGATGCCGCCCCCGGGTTTGAGGCGGGCGAGCTTGATGGGGATGCCCGTATCGTCACCGAATCCACATCATCAGGCCGAGAGCCAGAGGTGGCGCACCTGCGCAGCATTGTCGGGCTGGTATGGCGTTCCGTGGTGCTTTGGATGGTACTGCTTGCGCTGTTGACGTTGGCGCGATTGCTGGGCTGAACGCTTTCTTAAGGCGGTGCCAGCGGGCCTTCAGCGTTGTCGGCTGGCTGTTCGGGAAGTCTGATACCTCTTTTAATAGCGAGTCTGCGAAAGTTCGGCAAACAGTTCGCCGTATAAACGGTATCGGCTTGCGCTGATGCTGCTTGCATGAGCGGTTGATTTAAGCTCTGAAATCACACCGCAGCCAGGCTCGTGCAAGTGCGTACAGTTGTAGAACTTGCAATTCTGTGCATACGCCCTGAAATCGGGCATGTAGTTGGCTAGCTGCATCGGCTCAATGTGGTTCAGGCCAAACTCCTGGAAGCCTGGTGAATCGATCAGGGCCGTAGTTCTGGCACCCTCCTTATCCGCATCCACCCAGTACAGCGTGGTGCTGGTGGTGGTGTGCTTACCGGAATTCAGGGCTTGGGATATCTCCGCCGTCAGCACGCGCGCCTGGGGCACCAGAAGATTGGTCAGGCTGCTTTTTCCGGCCCCTGAAGGGCCCAGTACCAGTGTTTTTTTGCCACGCAGCAAATCCAGTAATTCGGCAGCTTGTGCGTCATTCGCATTTGTCGGGGTGGTTTTGGGACTGATCGCGAGCGCAAGCATTTTGTAGCCCATGGTCCGGTACGGTGCCAGCTTGGTCCAGGCGCGCCCGAACGGCTCGGTCAAGTCGCTTTTGTTCAATGCGATGAGCGGGGGAATGCGCTCTGCTTCGGCAGCGATCAGGGCCCGTGTCAGTTGACTCTCTGAAAACTCGGGCTCCGCGGCAATCAGAATCAGAACCTGGTCCAGATTCGCGGCAAACGATTTGGTCCGCATCTCGTCTTGCCGGTAGAACAGATTGCTGCGCTCTTCTATTTTCTCGAGTGTGCCTTCATCCTGCGAGGGAAGCCAGCGCACCCGGTCACCGACGACAGCCTGGTTTTTTTTGCCGCGCGGATGACAGATGACGCGCTGGCCGGTATCCGTTTCAACCAGCACATGACGGCCAAAACTGGCCACTACCAGACCGGGTTGTGTGCCCGACACCGCTGCGGCGCCCGGACGCGCAGGTTTACTCAAACCAGCAAGGCGTCAACCCTGGACGCACAGAAAAAGTCACTGATTGAAATGCCGCTCACCTCGTGCGTGTTAAAGCGAACGGTGCATAGGCCGTAGCTCACCCGCAGATCCGGATGATGGTCTTCGGTATTGGCGATAAAGGCCAGCGCGTTCACAAAACCAATCGTCTCATGGTAGTTTTTGAACGTGAAGGTTTTCTCCAGCGCGCCGTCTATCAAGCGCCAGCCCTGCGCCTGCTCGCCATTGAGTTTGCTCAGGTGCGTCACAATTTCCGTGGCGCTCAAGGCCCTGCGGTTTTGATGAATTGGATTCTTCATGGCGCCGTGCTTTAGATTGACGGGGCCATGCGACCCAGCCGCTCGGAGGCGGGCGGGTGCGAATAGTAGAACTTTACATACACCGGGTCGGGTGTCAGCGTGCTGGCATTGTCTTGATATAACTTGAGCAGGGCGCTTTGCAGATCCCGGCCATCTGTTTGCAACACCGCATAGGCATCCGCTTCAAACTCATGCTTGCGCGACAGTTGGGCAAACACGGGCGATACAAAAAAGCTGAAGAGTGGCACCACCAGCATGAATAGCAGCAAGGCGATCGCGTCGTTGGAGACCGCAACGTTCGGCCGAATGCCCAGGCCGGTATAAAACCACGTTTGTGATGACAGCCAGCCCAGCAGAGCAAAGCCGACAAGGCTCATTGCAAACATCGCAATAATGCGTTTGATGATGTGTTTGTGCTTGAAATGCCCCAGTTCGTGCGCTAACACGGCATCCACCTCGCCAGGACTCAACTGCTTGAGTAAAGTGTCATAAAACACCACGCGCTTGGCCGCGCCAAAACCGGTGAAATAGGCGTTGGCATGGGCCGATCGCTTGCTCCCGTCCATCACGAACAGGCCTTTGGCGGCAAAGCCACAGCGTTGCATCAAGGCGGTCACCCGCGCCTTGAGGTTCTGGTCGTCTAGCGGCTTGAATTTGTTAAACAGCGGGGCAATCACGGTCGGAAAGAGGACCAGCACCAAGAGGTTGAAACACATCCACACCCCCCAAGCCCACAGCCACCACAAACGGCCTGCGCTACCCATCAGCCACAAAATCAGGGCGATGATAGGCAAGCCGACCACAGCGCCGACCAGCAAGGACTTCGCTAAATCCACCAGCCAAAGCCGGAATGTCATTTTATTAAAGCCGAAACGCTGTTCCAGCCGGAAGGTGGCGTAAAGCGTGAAGGGCAAGTCCAACAGGCCGCTGATGACAGCAAATGCGACCAGCAGGGCCAACTGAGGCACCAGGCTGCCATAAGCGACCAAGTTCGAATGAGTCACCGCTTGGTTCAGAGCGTCCAGCCCGCCCAATAACGTCCAACCCAGCAGCAGGACAGCGCCAAAAGCCGTCTGGAGCATTCCAAAGCGCGCCTTGGCAATCGTGTAATCTGCCGCTTTTTGGTGCGCCTGGAGTGAGATCGTGGCGGCAAACACAACGGGTACGTTTTCTTTATGTCGTGCCACATAGCGTATTTGCCGCGAAGTCAGGTAAAACTTGATCAGCAATCCCAGCACCAGAACCGTTGAAAACAGTCCGGTGAAAACAAGTGAATAGTCGGTCATGGCCGGAAGTTTAGGCTATCGGCGAGAATTGCGGGATGCCTGAAATTGAATCCACTCTTAAAAAATCAGATCTGAATCTTGTCTGGCTCGACTGCGAAATGACCGGACTGGATCCGGAGAAGGAAAGGCTGATAGAAATAGCCGTGATCGTCACCGGCCCGCAACTTACGCCGCGCATCGAAGGCCCTGTCCTGGCGATCCACCAGTCGGACGAGTTGCTGGACAAAATGGACAATTGGAACAAAGGCACACACGGTCGGAGCGGGTTGATCGACAAGGTCAAAGCCAGCACCGTGACCGAGGAAGATGCCCAAGCGCAGTTGTTGGCGTTTTTGGCGCAATACGTGCCCAAAGGGACGTCGCCTTTGTGCGGCAACAGTATCAGCCAGGACCGCCGGTTCCTGGTCAAGTACATGCCCAAGTTCGAGGCCTTTCTTCACTACCGGAATGTAGATGTCAGCACTTTCAAGGAACTGGCTAAACGCTGGCGGCCCGAGGTGTACCGCAGTTTCAAAAAGCGCCAAAGTCACACCGCGCTGGCCGATGTGCATGAGTCGATTGACGAACTGGAACATTACCGGGAACATTTTCTGAAGTAGCCGAATGCCGAGCGCCCCCGGACGACAAGGCTCGGGCAATCAGGCCGGCAGGCGAATCACCAGATCCGAGGACGGGTGTGCGACGCAGGGAAGAATGTAACCTTGCTGCTTCTCCTCGGCGCTTAAGCCAGGCCATTCGACCCGGTAGACGACCTCGCCGCTGACGAGCTGGCAGAGGCAGGTGCGGCAGGTGCCGTTGCGGCACGAGTTTCGGAGTGCCAATCCCGCCAACTCAGCAGCCTGCAATAGCGGCACCGAAGCGGGCGCTTCAAACGAGAGGTCGGCCCGCTCTACGCGTGCCGTAAAAACACGGTGGCCCGAATCGGACCCGCTGGTCTGATCCGAAACTAAAGGAGTAGGGCTGCTGCCTGGCATGGGTGACGGTACTGGACTTTTCGGGGTTCGCGGTGGAGAAGGAGCACTGAATTTACCCCAAGCCCGGTTTGTATCCCGTCGAATTGCGCGACAATCCTGCCTCTCGACCTTTTCCCTTACTGATTCACAAGCGATTTTTTTAATGTCCAGCTACTCCGTTCGACCCGCCACCGCCCGCGATGCAAAAGCCATTGCCGAAATTCACGTTGCCGCTTGGCAAGCCGCCTATTCGAACCTGATGTCTGAGGAATACCTCAAAAAAATGACGCTGGAAAAACGCTTGGCCTACTGGCGCGAAGCCATCGAGTTCAGCGAACCGCAACTGCTGGTGGCGACAGAGGGTGAGCAGGTTGTCGGCTTTGTGGGCTTCGACCGCTCACGCGACGCGGGTACCAAGTCCTCCGTGGGCGAAATCTGGGCTATTTACGTGGCGCCGGCTCACTGGGGTAATGGTGCGGGCGTGGCCTTATGGGACGGGGCTAGAGAAGGATTAAAAGAAGAAGGCTGCAAGCATGTGACTCTATGGGTGTTGCTGCGGAACGAGCGCGCGTTGCGATTTTGCGAACACGCCGCAGGCTTCAAACGCGAAATGCCGTCGCTCAAGACGGTTGCTTTTGATCACGTAAAGCTGGAAGAAATACGCCTCAAGCGGATAGTCGACTAAAGACTCGCCGGAAACCTCGCATCAGCATCGACGGCTGATGCCAGTCGTGGGTCTTGGTGCGCTCAGGACGGCACACTCACTTCCCTCTCTTCGTCGGGAATAAGCGGCGTCCCCTCGTCGGGCTGTACCGGCAACTCCAGGCCCTCTTCGTCCTCATCGATTTCCTCGGGTACTCCCCGGCGCGGTTGGTTGTGATCGGCTTCGCCGGTTTTAAGGGCGGATTTTGCAATGATGAGCATAGTCAATCTCCTTCACAGTTTTATGGTTACGGGCCGCATCATTTAAACCATAAGGTGAATCACTGTCTATGAATCACTTGTTTTTTGGGGACCCGGCTAATATTCTGAACTACAGGGTGGCTCTAAAACAAGTTTTTTGGAACTGTGTGGAAAGACACTCTATCGTCCTACAGGCAGGCCCTCTGGCACCGTACAGGCTTGGGCCAGTGATTCTTCTAAGGTTACTTAGTGGTGTTCATGTTCGCGATTTCACCATTCTCCGGAGTCTGTCCGGTCGAGCAACCGACGCGGCATCGGCCCATAAGTAATAATTTTTGGAAGAAAACATCATGGAAAAATTCACCCTCGACACCAGTAATACGCTGTCCGACAGCGCCATCCAACGCGGCGTTGATTCGGCCGGTGCAGCCTTGCACAACACAATCAATAAGGTGGCTGAGCCAGCGCGCAACACGTTGGACCGCATGTCTACTGCGGCGCATGAGACGGTCGACAATCTCGCTAATAACGCAACCCATGTAGCCGGTCGGGTATCGGATCAAACAAGGCGTGTGACCGAGGCACCGGCCCGGGCACTTGGCTATTCAAAATCCTGGGTACAGGAAAGACCGCTCGAAGCGGTGGGTGCAGCGTTGGCAATCGGTTTTATTTTTGGACGTCTGACGGCTCGTTGATAAGTTCTTCCGGGCCTGCCAAACAGACTGTTAAAAACCGCCGGGAGGCGGTTTTTCTTTGTTCGCAGAAATTGACAGGTGAATTTTTTATGCAATCGTTATGGTGGAAAAGATATTTCTCTTGATTGCTGCCTTACCACGATTGAAGTTCATCAACGAATCGACCCGGTTGCAATTGTGCGGGCTCTAAATCTGCCGACATGAAAAGCCGAGCCATTGCCTGACATCGGTGATCCCTTACATTCGGATTTCTCGGCAAGAAGGTAAAAACCTTCTCGGGATCAGTCCCGGAACTTTTCGGACTTGCTGGTGTAGCTCGGCTGATCTTCTTTGTGATCCGTCTCCGAGGCGGGAATGTCTGCCACGGTGAACGGCCAGCGTCCTCTTTTTAGCGGGGCTGTCGGCATCGCGGCCTCTCGAGCGCGCTGCTCAAGGGTTTTTCGGCTGTCGCCGCTGGTCGGGGGCAGGGTGAACGTCGGCATGGTTTCTCCACAAATTAAGCTTCGACGTTAATGGACATGCGTGGTGCCGCGTGTAGGCTTGGAAGGCCGCTGAGTGTAGGAAGGTTTGCGTTGTAGGTGTTGTTCAGTGCTTGGCATCAAACCAGGGCTGCGATGTGATTAAGATTTCGCGACGAGCCTGTGCCATGTCTCGCAACAGCGGAACGAGGCGTGTGTGAGCCGACTTATCGCCCGTGACGATAAGCTGCATTTCGTGTTCGTATCGCGCGCTGACTGTTTTCCAGAGCAGGTAGGCGTTGTCAAAACGCTGGCGCGCCTCATTCTTCAGGCCGTAATGGCTAGGCGCGCCATGGCAAACATAGGCGCGCTCGATTTCCTTGCTAAAACGGGGATGAAACCCGTGCTTGATTTTTCCAGTTTGCATTGCATGCTCCCAATCAGTCGACTTTGAAGCATACGTAACGAGCCAGGACAAAACTTTGATTTATGCGGTTTTGCGCGGATTTGATGCAGTAGTTACACCTGATAACAAGCGCCAGTGAATTCGGCACTTCCCCCTGGTCCGCCGGGTAAATGAAGCCCTGCCTGAGGGTTCCGGGTGATCAGAATGCGCTATTTAATGGATAGCGAACAGAAGCCGTATCTATGAGCGTAGCGTGGCATTTATTTTATGAGATCGTTTTTTTATGGTTTTTCCCGAGGGGCTGTCCTCATCTGTTAAAACAGAGGAGATTTTTTTTCCAGTATTCCCTTCAATGACCATTTTTTCACGCGTTTCCAGTCTGGAAGATACGCCCAGTCTGCCTTCCATTCAGTGGATAGAGGCGGGCGAGACGCGCACGGCGCTTTGGCGCTCGGAGCGTGGTGCACCCTCCCCCAAACGGGTGAGGGTGGCTGATGACACCCTGTCGGCCGACGCCGCCTACCGGCTTGCCTGTGAAGGCACCGCCTTGCTCTGGCGAGGAGATTTTCAAAATGCCAGGCAGTTGTTGCAGGCGCTGGCGCGGCGGATCGATAAACCGCCCAAAGCTCCCAAAAACCTCCGGAGAAAGTCGGCAGAGGCGTCGGATTCTTCAGCCTTGCCGGAGCCCTTGGCTGAGGCCTTTCACCTGCACCGCCAGAGCCAATCGCAGCGGGCCCGAGTGTTGGGTATGGTGCTACTTTCTTTCGATGCAAATTACGGTATTGCGCTGCGCCGGGCGCCGGATGTACGGCAAGCCTGCACGCAAGCTTGGGGGCCTGCGGACGAAGCGGCGGGGCCCTCAGTGGCGTCGCTGCGCGAGTTGCTGGGCTTGATCAGCGCCCACGAGTGGCGCAAAAAAGGTGTTGAAATTGCAGCGCTCGGTGAGCCGCCCAACAACCGCATTCATCCCCACTACGGCGTTTTTTCCCCGGTGCGTGGTGAATACTTGGACCTGGTGGCGACGGCACCACTGCCGGTTGCGGTTAACCCGCTGGTCGCGTTTGACATCGGCACCGGTACGGGCGTTCTGGCCGCTTTGCTGGCACGGCGTGGCGTTGGACAGGTCATAGCCACTGACCAAGATCCGCGTGCGCTGGCCTGCGCCCGTGAGAACCTGGCTCGGTTAGGCCTGGCTGGCCGGGTTAATTCGCCGGTGCAGGTTGTGCAAGCGGATCTGTTTCCGCAGGGACAGGCCTCCCTTATTGTGTGCAACCCACCTTGGCTGCCGGCACGACCAGGCTCGCCGATTGAACGCGCGGTGTATGACGAAGGTAGCCGCATGCTGCTGGGATTTCTCAATGGGTTGGCGCTGCACCTGGCACCTGGCGGCGAGGGCTGGCTCATCCTGTCCGATTTTGCCGAGCACCTGGGTCTGCGCTCTCGGGCTGAATTACTGGCTTCCATCGAGGGCGCGAAATTGAAGGTGGTGGGCCGGCTGGATGCCAAGCCCGGGCATCCCAAAGCAGCGGACGCGTCGAATCCGTTGCACGCTGCGCGGGCGGCGGAGGTGACCTCGCTCTGGCGGCTGGCCGCCCTTTAGAGGTCGATTAAATAGTCCGCAACCCATGACCATCCTGCTCGCACCCATGGAAGGGCTCCTCGACTTCGTGTTGCGCGACATCCTCACGCGGGCGGGGGGGATTGACCGCTGTGTCTCCGAATTCATTCGTATTACCGACCAGTTGCTGCCGGAGCGCGTTTTCACGCGCATCGTCCCCGAGCTGAACACCGGCGGTCGCACGTTGGCCGGCGTGCCGGTGCGGGCTCAACTGCTGGGCTCTGACCCGGTCTGTCTCGCCGAAAACGCCGCCAGGCTCGCCACTTTGGGCCCTGCGGGCATTGATCTGAACTTCGGCTGTCCCGCCAAAGTGGTGAACCGCCATGGCGGCGGAGCGGCTTTGCTGGATGAACCCGAAACTATCTCGGCTATCGTCACAGCAGTGCGCCGCGCAGTACCTGCTCAGCTGCCGGTGTCCGCCAAAATGCGGCTGGGTAACCACGACGATTCGCGCGCTGTAGAGTGCGCGCTGGCCATTGCGGAAGGCGGCGCTGACGAACTGGTCGTACATGCCCGCACTAAGCAGCAGGCCTACAGGCCACCGGCCTATTGGGATCGTATTGCAGACATTCGTGCCGCAGTGACAATCCCGGTCGTGGCGAACGGCGAAATTTGGTCGGTGGACGACGCGCGCCGCTGCCGCGAAGCCTCGGGCTGCGACATGCTGATGCTGGGGCGTGGCGCGGTGACCGATCCAGGCCTTGCGCTGGCCATCAAGGCGTCCATCGGAACTCCCGCCGAACCGTCTTCTGCAGGGGCTGCAAACTATCCAGGGTCAGTGGGTATCACCTGGCCAACGCTGGTGTCGCTTCTGGCCGAGTTCTGGCTTGTCGTATGCACGCGACTGGATGCTCGTTCGCGCGCTGGTAGGCTCAAGCAGTGGCTCAATTTTTTGCGTCGTCGTTTCCCTGAGGCCGAAACCGCTTACCAGACCCTGAAATCCATTAATGACCCTGCGTTGGTTGATGAGTGGCTGTCGGGCGTGGTGCAGGCTACGAAGCGTCAATCATCCGCCACCTAATTCTCATTGCCACGCAGCTACTGAAAGAACCTATGACCAGTGCCATCTATACCGCCTCGATTCCCGTTTTCAAACAAATGTTGGGCGGACTTCAAGAGGTTTTGAGAAAAGCCGAAGCCCATGCAGTCGCAAAAGCGATCGACCCGAACGCGTTGCTACAAGCCCGTCTGTTTCCCGACATGTTCCCCTTGTTGCGCCAGGTCTTGGTCGCGACTGACTTTGCCAAAAGTGTGTCAGCCCGTCTGGCAGGCGTGGAGGTGCCCAAGATCGAGGAAACCGAGCAGACCTTTGCCGACCTGCAAACGCGCATCGCCACAGTACTGGCTTTTATTGAAGGGCTGAAGGAAGCCAGCTTTGATGATGCCGCCACGCGCGAGATCGTCACGCAAGCGGGGACGCCGAAAGAAAAGCGCTTTAATGGCGAGTCTTATTTGCTCAATTATGGTTTGCCACATTTCTTCTTCCACACCACTACGGCCTATGCCATCCTTCGCCAGGCAGGTGTCGAAGTGGGCAAAAAGGACTATATCGGTACGTATTGAGGGCGGGGCGATTGCTGAAACGATTTGTGTAAAAAAACAAATCGACTTATCAGGCCATACGTCCCTTGTTTTGAGTCACCACGCAGCCGGTGATCAGCCACGCTTTATTTTTCTGACGCTGCAGGCTGTAAATAGCCAGCCATGGATTGCCGTTGGCATCAAGCATTTGAACCCGCTGAATCACTTGGTTGTCCTTGCCCTCGGGCTTGAGGAAAGCGACTGAAGCGGGGCGGTAGATGATCGGATAATCGTTGCGCACCATGGCCAGAAAGCCTGCCGCTGTAGTGACCGCTTTTTGCACATTGGGGGCGGCGTAAGAAAACGCCTTGAGCGCATCATCGTTGGCAAAGGCTGCCAATTGGCCTTCCACCACGGCGCGAACGCTTTTTTCGTCAACCGCAGTGAGGGGGACAGCACCAACTGGCCCCAGCAGAATAAAGGCGCAGGCAGCAATTGCCAGCAACCCAGCCAGACGCACAACCAGAGAATGCGAATTTATTTTCATAGGGACGCTCTGCGCCGAATAAGGGAAAGGTTTATTGAACGATTGCGCAAATACTAGCAAAAAAACGGCTTGTCAACAGAGGCGTCGCCCACAAACCCACTATCTTCATCGCATGCACAACGCACCCTGCCCGCACGTTGACTATCGAGACACCCTAAAATAGCAGGCTGTTCATGGTCCTTGCAGCGACTGCAATTTTCTCTCTCCCTGAGCAGTCCCTCAAGCTCACAACCACTACCGGATAAGCGCATGTCCCTTGAAGTTATCGAAGCCCAAACCGGCGGAAACCCGGTTGCTACCATTCTCATCATGCACGGTTTAGGGGCAGACGGGCGTGACTTTTTGCCGATTGCCGAGCAGTTGGATTTGTCCAAGGTGGGCCCGGTGCGGTTTTTGTTTCCCAGCGCGCCTGCCATACCCGTCACCATCAACGGCGGCTACGTCATGCCTGCCTGGTACGACATACTCGGCACCGACTTGGCCAGACGCGAAGACGAGGTCGGTCTGCGTCATTCGCAGGCGTCGATTGAAGCGCTGATTTCGCGTGAAAAGTCGCGCGGTATTCCGGCCCACCGCATTGTGGTGGCCGGCTTTTCGCAAGGCAGCGCCATGGCGCTCATGACGGGCCTGCGCCACAAAGAGAGACTGGCGGGGATTGTCGGCCTGTCGGGGTACCTGCCGCTGGCGGACAAGACCGCTGCGGAGCGCAGTGCCGCCAATCAGGACGTGCCTATTTTTCTGGCCCATGGAACGCGCGATGGCGTGATCGCCTTGCCGCGGGCCGCCGCCTCACGTGATGCACTGGCGGTACTGGGCTACACGGTGGATTGGCACGAATACTCCATGGAGCATTCGGTCTGCCCCGAGGAGGTCGCCGACCTGAGCCGGTGGCTGCAGCACCTGCTGGCCTAGTCTGGCTTGTTCACCCGATTTCCCCGCGCTACGCGTTGTGAATCAATGCTGCGATTCGTCTTGGTGTGGCGGGCAGCATAAGCCATCAAAAAATAGCAGATTGAATTCGGTGGGTTTATAGCGCCGAGGGCCGGGTTTTTTCATACCCTACCGCAAACCCTTCGGCAGAGCTGTTGAGTGCTTGGTCTCGAATCATGAACAGCCGCTCAAGATCTTCTCGGGTATCGCTTTTCTCCTGGTCATCCCGAACCGTCTGATTGGGCGGAGTCAGCGCGGGAGATTGAATGTGAATGGCGGGAGCCGCCGGCGCTAGCCAGAAAGCCTTGTCAGGCACCGTGATGTAGGGACAGGTGTTCGCCATGTCAAGTTGCCATGAAATGCCCTGCAGCCATTCGGAGGCCCTCGGTTCAAAGCGTGCGATGTCCGTCATCAACTCGTTCTGGAGAGCAAAGGCATAGTTCATCAGGCGCTGGTCCCATTGCTTAACAACCACTCGCACATACATGCCCGGGCCACGGCTGTTGCTCGACACCACCAGCATATGCAGTTCCATCCAATGCGCTGGAATGCCGTGCTTGCGCAGCACATCGCGCAGCAGCACCTGCACCAGCTGGCGCCGGATGGCGTTCTCCGACCCCGCTTGTATGGTGGTGGGGCTGTCCCGGTTCGCGGTTGGTCCGGTACTGACCGGCTTTGCTTTTTTTGAGGTGCCAAGCAACTTGCGTATGAATCTATTCATTTTTATATAGGCTCCAATGTCGCACCGGATCGAAAGTCCCGGCCACGGGGTGCTACGGAACACGCTGCGGAAAGGCACGGTTTGCTGAAGGTTTTTATAGTCGTGGAGCGGGCCGGGCAAGTCAAGAAAGTTTCTGTACCATGGCGGTCAGATGCTCACAACGGGGGCCAAAGCGTGAATTTGTGCCGAAAAAGACCTGCGCGGGGCACGACTCCAACCGCTTGACGCCGGCGCCGCGCTGTGTTCGAAAGCCTGTTTTGCCAGCGCAAACCGCTGGCCTGTGATACCTTTCACGTCAATTAAGGAATCTGAGGAAATGACGATATGACTAAGTTGCAGGCGCCTGTAGGCGCGCTTTTGCAAGACCGCCTGAAATCGCTCACGCCGGCCCGGCTGAAGGGCATGCGTCGAGGTATTGAAAAAGAAAGCTTGCGTGCGCAGCCCAGCGGCGCCTTGGCGCTTACCCCCCACCCGGCCGCCCTCGGCTCGGCGCTCACGCACCCCGGCATTACCACCGACTTCAGTGAGTCACAGGTGGAGCTTGTCACCAGCGTGCACAGTAGCGAGGAGGCTGCGCTGGCGGAGCTCACGCAACTTCACCAATTCACCTTGCGCACCATGAAAGACATTGGCGACGACATGCTCTGGGCCTCCAGCATGCCCTGCGACTTGCCGACCGACGAGACCATCCCCATTGCGCGCTTTGGCTCGTCCAATGTCGGGCGCGCCAAAAGTGTTTATCGCATGGGGCTGAGCCACCGCTATGGCCGACGCATGCAGACCATTTCGGGCATTCACTATAACTGGTCGTTGCCCGATGTGACCAGCGAACAGTACTTTGCGCTGATTCGAAATTTCCGCCGCCATGCATTTCTGCTGCTGTACTTGTTTGGCGCATCGCCCGCCGTGTGCGCGACCTTTGTGGCGGGCCGGCAGCACGAGTTGCAATCACTCTCAAAGAGCACTATGTACATGCCGCACGGCACCTCTCTACGCATGGGGCGCCTGGGCTATCAGAGCGATGCACAAGCCTCGCTGGCGGTGAGCTACAACAGCTTGGAGGGCTACGGCGCCTCCTTGCAAGACGCGCTCACCCGGCCTTATCCCGCTTATGAAGCGGTGGGGATTCGCAACCCTGGCGGCGACTACAACCAGTTGGCGACTACGCTGCTGCAGATTGAAAACGAGTTTTACGGCACTATCCGCCCCAAGCGCGTGATCTTTCCGGGGGAGCGTCCCCTGCATGCCCTGCGCCAGCGCGGGGTTGAATATGTCGAGGTGCGCTTGATGGACCTTGACCCGTTTGAACAGGTCGGCATCAACGCGCAAACCATGCGCTTTCTGGATGTGTTTTTGCTCCATTGCCTGCTGAGTGATAGCCCCCCCGACACCCCGGAGGAAATTATTGAGTTCAAGCACAACCAGCACCATACGGCTGAACGCGGCCGCGAACCGGGTCTTACGTTAAAACGTGCCGGACGCGAGGTGCCGCTAACCGAGTGGGGTGCCGAGGTGGTGGCGCAATGCGCGCCCATCGCCGCAGCGCTGGACGCCGCACAGGGTGGCACGCAGCACAACAACGCGCTAGACGCGGCCAACGCGGCCTTGATGGACGCCAGCAAGCTGCCATCAGCCCGTGTGCTGGCTGCCATGGCGCAGGATTTTGACAACTCTTTCGTCAAGTTTGCACGTGCTCAGTCCAAAAAATCCAAAGTGGCACTGCAGAATCTTCCGTTTTCTGCCGAGCAGCACGCGCGTTTTACCGAGTTGAGTCGGCAGTCCATCGAACAACAAAAAATCATTGAAGCCTCGGACACCATGCCCTTTGAGGCATACCGCCAACAGTATGTCTCGGCGGATGGACTGGGGATGCCGGGCCGCCAACCTGCCCACGCTTGAGGCGTCCGTCGATACCGATAAAGTTACGAAATAAACCTCGGTATTTCAGGCTCTGCAAGCATCGGCAGCGTCGGGGTAGAGAAGCAATTTGGGTGGCAAGGGATGACGGAGCCGACGCATTGGAAATGCTTCGGCGCCGCACCCTCAACCCTTTCAGGCTTGCCGCTTTTCCAACAAGTGCAGCATCGCATGCGCGGCCGGGGCCGAGGATGCGGGATTTTGCCCGGTGATCAGGTTATCCTCGGTCACTACATAGGGTTGCCAGTCGGCGGCCTTGCTGTAAATTCCGCCGTTGTTGCTGAGCACGTCCTCCACCAAAAAAGGGACGATATCAGTGAGCTGTACCGCCGCTTCTTCGGTATTGGTAAAACCGGTGACCTTTTTGCCGCGCACCAGCGGCGAGCCGTTGGCCGCCTTGGTGTGGCGCAGTACGCCGGGCGCATGACATACAGCCGCCACGGGTTTTCCGGCGGCATACATGCTTTCGATAAGTTTGATCGAGTGGGCATCTTCCGCCAAGTCCCACAGTGGACCGTGGCCGCCTGGATAAAACACGGCGTCAAAGTTTTCGGGCAGCATGCTGGCTAGCTTCTTGGTATGGGCGAGTTCATTTTGGGCTCCCGTGTCGGCCTTGAAGCGCCGCGTAGCGTCGGTCTGGGAGTCTGCTTCGTCGCTTTTAGGGTCGAGTGGCGGCTGGCCGCCTTGCGGGGAGGCCAGCGTGACGTCGGCGCCGGCATCTTTGAACACGTAGTACGGTGCAGCAAATTCTTCAAGCCAAAAGCCGGTTTTTTTGCCGGTATTGCCCAATTTGTCGTGCGAGGTTAAAACCATCAATATTTTCATAATAATTCCTTAGTGTTACAGCGGCGGCTGCATGATAAATGTTGCAGGACAAAATTGCTTTTGCTGCAAATAGCAACCTTAAGGATCCCACAGTCAACGCCGCGCCATAGCAGGCGGGCGGACGGTTTGCATGTAAGCCGTGATCGCTTGGCACCGGCTGCTCAGCGCTGACACCGTTCACAATTCGTCTTTGCGAATGGACGAAGCGTTCGCCAACGCGCTGTGAAAAGTATAGAAAGAACATTCAGAGATGGCTATTCAATGGTTTCCGGGTCATATGCATTTGACGAAAAAGGCCATTAGCGAGCGCATCAAGGAAATTGATGTCGTGATTGAGCTGCTGGACGCGCGCCTGCCCGGCTCCAGCGCCAATCCCATGTTGGCCGAACTCACCGGCGCCAAACCCGCGCTGAAGGTGCTCAATAAGCAAGACTTGGCAGACCCTTCCCTCACCGCACTCTGGCTGGCCCACTATAACGGCCTCCCCGGCACGAGGGCCATTGGGCTGGATGCGAGCATGAGCACCCCGGCCAAAGCCCTCGTCGAGGCGTGCCGCGGGCTCGCCCCCAACCGCGGCAGCATGGTCAAGCCCATGCGTGTGTTGATTTGCGGCATTCCCAACGTCGGCAAATCCACACTCATTAACACCCTTACCGGCAAGCGCGCCACCAAAACCGGGGACGAAGCCGGCGTCACCAAACTGGAGCAGCGTATCGTGTTGGCGGATGGGTTTTACCTGTGGGACACGCCGGGCATGCTGTGGCCGCGCATCATCGTGGCCAAGAGTGGCTACAACCTGGCCGCCAGCGGTGCGATCGGCCGTAACGCCTTTGAAGAAGAAGAGGTCGCGCTGGAATTGCTGGATTACCTTATCGGGCACTATCCGGGTCTGCTGGAAGCGCGCTACAAGGTGAAGGTAACGCCGGGTATCACCGATGAGCAACTACTGGAAGAGATCGGTCGCAAGCGCGGCGCGGTGCTGACCAAAGGCCGCGTTAATTTACAAAAAGCCGCTGAAATCGTGATCTACGAATTTCGTGCCGCCACGTTAGGCCGCATCACGCTGGAAGCGCCTGAAGAGTTTGCAGATTGGCTGGCTGTGGGTCAAAAGCGCGATGCGGAGCGGCAAGTCAAAAAGGACACGATCGAGACCAACCGCCTGGTCAAATTCAAGAAGATTCCCCGGCCTGCGAAACCCGAGGCGTCTTAACCCGGGCCAAGCTCACAAGGAGTCGAGGCGGCTCTCGTTAAACATCAGGTCACTTACTTATTCAGGCGCTCGATACCCAGCGCTTTGAGCATGTATTTCTCGTAAATCGGCTCGGAGCTGCCGTTCTTCATTTTGTACATGAAGTACTTTTCAAACGCCACTTTGGCGAGGTGTACCCATTTGCCCTTTTTGAACCAGTTCACGTTGCGCGGCGGGATCTGCGGGAGTGCGACGAAAGCCGCACCGGTGTCGCCCATGTCGGCCAGGCAGATCGCATTCCAGGTGGCCTTGGCGGTAGCGGGCTTGCCGGCCAAGTCGGAGGCAATGTTATGGACAATGGCTGTCACCATGGTCTCGATCATGTACCCCGTCTTGGGCGCACCGGTCGGCACCGGTGTGACCTCAACCGGCGGAATCGCGACGCACACGCCGGCCGAAAAGATGTTGCGATACTTCGTGCTGCGCTGGTACTCATCGATCAATACAAAACCGCGCGGGTTGCACAAGCCCTCTACCGCTGCTACCGGTTCCACGCCCTTGAAGGCGGGCAGCATCATGCTGAATTTAAAAGGCAGCTGGTGTTCTTTCTTCACTTGCCCGGTGTCGTCGAGCTCGGTTACGAACATCTTGCCGTCTTCGACTTTCGTGACCTTGGCGTTGGTGATCCACTTGATGTCGTTGCTGCGCAGCTCGCTTTCCAGCATGCCCTGGGAGTCGCCCACGCCGCCGAGACCCATGTGGCCGACGTAGGGCTCGCTTGTGATGTACGTCATCGTTACCTTGTTGCGAATTTTGCGGCGGCGCAGGTCTGTATTGACGATAAAGGCAAACTCATACGCCGGGCCGAAGCAGGACGCCATCGGCATGGCGCCGATGATGACCGGACCGGGCGCCTGGACCAGCGCCTGGTAGCTGGCCCAAGTTTGCTCGGCATGGTCGATGCTGCAGATCGACTGGGTGTACCCTTCGGGTCCGGCACCTGGCACTTCGTCAAAAGACAGTTTGGGGCCAGTCGTGATGACCAGATAGTCGTACGGCAACCGACTGCCGTCGGCCAGTTCCAGTGCGTTGCCAGCGGCGTCGATCTTGGCAACCCGCTGGGCCACAAAGCCGATCCCTTTTTTGTCCAGACAAGGCTTGATGGGAAAAGTGATGTCCTCGCGACCACGCCAACCCACTGCGACCCAGGGGTTTGACGGCACAAACTGGAAGTAGTCCAATGCACTGACGACGGTGATTCGGTGTTCCGTACCGAGCTCGGCGCGTAAGTCATAGGCGGCAGGCATTCCTCCGGTGCCAGCGCCCAGCACAACGATATGGGCCATGTTTGTCTCCTGATATAAGTTATGAGTAATATTTGATGTTGTCACACGACTTATGTGGCTAATTGATCCTGATCAATCAGGCGCTAGGGGTTTTCCAGACAATGGAACGCTTTATTTACCTTACTCGGCGATTCATCGCCCCTCAGGTGCACTCATGAACTGGTTAAAAAAAATCCCGCATACCAAGCGCGCTGCCAGCGGTCTGGAATGGTCCTTGTGGCGAAAGCTGCCGCTCATCACGTTGTTGGGGACGCTGCTGCCATTGCTGGCTTTGGGCCTAGTGCATTTGCTCGCCGATCCGCAGGCCAGCACTGAACAAGCCCGCTGGCTGCAACTGGCCGACTATGTCGTCGGTGGAGTGATTATTTTCCACTGGTCTATGGTGGTGACGGTCGGCATTGGCTGCGTGATCGTGATGGTGATGAAAGGTCCCGGCTACGTAGCTGATGGCTATCTTGTGTCTCACAGCGACCAGCCGCGCCAGGTCATGGAGACTGACGAAGAAGCCGCCAACCGTCGGAACCCCGGGACGACGGCGCGGCCTGATCCTGTTAAATAAAGCTTCTTCGCGCCACTCGCCGCGGTCAACCTTAGCGGCGTGCCCGCTAGCTAACCAGGCCTCCCTATCCTTCTGCCGCCATCAGGCTTGCTGGACTCCGCGAAGCGGGGTACGGTTTCCGTAACTCAGTCTAATAGGCGGGTCGCCCGGTAAGAAACTTCTAGGGAACTGCCCGCAAAGAGCTCTTGACCCACATCAAGACGCTGCTGGCCGTGCGTCGTTATCCTGTCCGGCATGAACTTTGACATCCTGATCTCGGGCGCTGGCCCGGCTGGGCTGTGCCTGGCGCGCGCACTGTCGGGGCAAGGCCTGCACACGGCGCTGGTGGAGCAGCAGACCTTGGCTGCCACCGCACAACCGGCGTTCGACGGACGCGAGATTGCGCTAACCCAGCATTCGGCGCAGCTCATGCGGACGCTCGGCTTGTGGCAGCGCATCGAGGCGCACGATCCGCACGCCCTGTCACCGCTGCGCGATGCGCGGGTACTCAATGGCCCATCGCCGTTCGCGATGGTGATTAGTCACGGCTTGGGGACGCACAGCGAGCTCGGCTGGCTGGTGTCCAACCACCTGATTCGCCGCGCCGCCTTCGAAGCCGTGCACGAGGCCCAGCAGAGGTACCACGACATCACGCTCCTCACGGGCGAACAGGTGGTGGGCGTGCGCACCGACGCGCAGGGGGCCCATGTGAGTTTGGCCAGTGGCGGCACGATGCACGCCAAACTGCTGGTGGCCGCCGACAGCCGCTTTTCAGCAACACGCCGCGCCATGGGAATCGCTGCCGACCTGCACGATTTTGGCCGCAGCATGCTGGTCTGCATGATGACGCACGACACACCGCACGACCATGTTGCTTGGGAATGGTTTGACTACGGCCAGACACTCGCCTTATTGCCGATGAACGATGACCCGGCTACTGGCGCGCACCGCTCGTCGGTAGTGCTCACGCTGCCCAGCCAGGAGATTGAACCGCTGCTGACCTTGGATGCGGAGGCCTTCGGTCATGAAATGGCCCGCCGATTTGCCCGTCGCTTGGGACTTATGACGCTTGTCAGCACGCGCCACGCGTATCCGCTGGTAGGGGTCTATCCGCGCAGAATGGTCGCGCAGTGTTTTGCCTGCGTGGGAGACGCCGCGGTCGGCATGCATCCGGTCACCGCCCACGGCTTTAACTTTGGTCTGCTGAGCATCGATGCCTTAGCGCGCGGCGTACTGGCGGCCCATGCGGCCGGTCGCGACATCGCTTCGGCCGAATTGCTTAATCACTACGAGCAGACCCACCGGCGGGCCACGCGCCCGATGTACCTGGCGACTCAGTTCATCACCCGGCTCTACACGCACGACACGCCGCCCGCCCGTGCGCTTCGCGATGTGGCGTTGCGAATCGGCGAGCGTCTTACGCCTTTCAAGCGCGCTGTGGCGGCGTCCCTAATGGGTGTTCGGTAACTTTATTCGCTATGACTTTAATAGCGGTATGGGTAATAAATGAATGGACTATGACCCAATACTGCATTAATTTTTGGCAGGGCAATTCCGAATCGCGTCCAAAAGCGCTGCCCCGTCTCCCGCTACCAGGCCTTGCCTTCACAATTCCAATATGACAAAACAAATTTTGATCGCGGGTGGCGGTATTGGTGGACTGGCTGCAGCTTTGGCCTGCACCCAGGCGGGTTGGCCGGTTCAGTTGCTGGAGCGCGCACGCGAGTTTGGCGAGGTGGGGGCGGGTATTCAGATCGGCCCCAACGTGGTGCGCATACTCCACCGCTGGGGGTTGGAGCCGGCGTTGCGTCAAGTGGCCGCGTTTCCCGACGTGCTGCAGGTGCGCAGTGCTTCCAGTGGCGCCGAACTTGGGCGCTTGCGGCTGGGGGAACGGGTGCGCGCGCGTTATGGCGCGCCATATGCCACCATCCATCGGGCCGATATTCACCAGCTGCTGTTGAAGGCTGTGGAGCAGAGGGCGGATGTGAAGCTGCACCTGGGTCAATGGCTGGAGTCTTTTGTACAGGAGGGTGACGGGGTGCGGGTGCAGACCCTGGACGGGTTGGCGCTGCAGGGGGAGGCGTTGGTGGGCGCCGATGGCCTATGGAGCAGCGTGCGGCAACTGCTGCTCGAGGATGCCGCCCCGCGCGTGACCGGCCATTTGGCCTATCGGGCCATGGTGCTTCAACAGGACTTGCCTGAACGGCTTCGTAGCCAGCAGGTCACAATCTGGTTGGGACCCGATCTGCATCTGGTCCAGTACCCCGTGCGGTGTGGCCGTTGGCTGAATGTTGTGGGTATCGTACATGGCCTGGTCGACGGCAATCTGGACGACTGGGACCACGACACCAATGCCCAAGGCCTGCGCGCGGCGCTGACCGGCACCTGCAGCCCGCTCCAGGACTTGATCGGTGCCATCGACCATTGGCGCCTGTGGGCGCTGTGCGACCGCCCGCCCATGAAGGGGGCGCATGAGCAGGCTAAAGGCCGGGTAGCGCTGCTGGGAGACGCCGCCCATCCCATGCGGCCCTACATGGCGCAGGGAGCGGGCATGGCGATAGAGGACGCCGCCTGCCTGCAACAGGTGCTGATCCGGCCAGGACTGACCATGGCGCAACGGCTACAAGCTTATGCAGAGCAACGTTGGCAGCGCAACGCGCAAGTGCAGGCTCGCTCGATTCGAAACGGCCAGATTTTTCATGCCCGTGGATTCATGCGCTGGGCGCGCGACCTGTCGATGCGCCTGCTGGGCGAACGAGTGCTGGATGTACCGTGGCTCTATCGCGGCCCGGGCGCTTGAATACCTTGTCAGGGTAGAAAAAGAGCTGCAGAGCTTGGCTTTGCCATCAATCGCCCCACTTTTCTCGGCCTCTCCGAGGCGCGAGATTCAGCCGCCTCAATTTTGTAAAACAAGGGCAAGACGGCTTGCCTTTAAATACTGAAACTCGGACTACCGAATCTGCGCTCAGGGGCCAAGTCTGGTCTTACAATATAAGTAATTGAGCAATTACTTAGAAGGCCATGGACATATCCGGCAAACGTTCCAAGCAGCCCACCGAGGTCCGTCAGACCAGTCTGGTGGAGGCGGCATTGAAACTGGCCGCCCAGCGCAGTCCGGCGGACATTACCACGGGCGATCTGGCGCAAGTCGTCGGCCTCACGCAAGGCGCCGTGTTTCGGCACTTTGCCAATAAGGAAGCCATCTGGCTGGCTGCGCTGGACTGGACCACCGACACCCTGATGACCCGGCTAAACGTCGCGGCAAGCGCTGCGTTGACCTCCTTGGACGCGCTCAGAGCGGTGTTCATGGCGCACGTGGACTTTGTAGTGGCGCATCCCGGTGTGCCCCGGGTGATTTTTCAGGAGCTGCAGCGCGCGCAGGACACTGCACTCAAGTCCCGCGTTCGCGCGCTCATGCTGCAGTACCGGATATTGCTTGCGGGTCTGCTGCAACGCGCGCAAACCGAGCGTTTGCTGGCCCCGGACACCGATCTGCAGGCCGCCGCAGTGCTGTTCGTCGGCTCAATACAGGGGCTGGTGATGCAGTCGCTAATCAGCGGCGACGTGAACGCCATGCGCGTGCAGGCGCCAGGGGTGTTCACGATTTATCTGCGGGGGCTCTCTGCGGCGGATTGCGGTGCATCGGCCGATAACCACATTGATCATCCATGAAGGCAAGCACATGAAACCCAGTTCTTTTTTATCGCGCCGCTTTGTCTTGGGCGGACTGGTCGTGTTGCTGCTGGGCACCTTGGCCTTCGTGGCGCTGCGGACCGGTCCGCTGGCGCCTACACGCGTCACCGTCACGGCCGTGCGGGAAGGCCGCTTGAATCCGGCGATCTTTGGTATTGGCACCGTAGAAGCGCGACGCGGCTGGATGGTCGGCCCCACGGTGGCAGGCCGGGTGCTGGCTGTCAAGGTGGATGTGGGCGACCGGGTGAAGGCGGGGCAGCTGCTGGCCGAAATGGACCCCGTGGATCTGGACCAGCGCCTGACCGCCCTGGACGCGTCCCTGGCCCGCGCAGGCAGCACGCAAACCGCCGCGCAGGCCCAACTGGCGGACGCGACGGCGCGGCAAGGGCTGGCCGCTATCAACGCGCGGCGCAACCAGGACCTGGCCGCGCAGAACTTCATCAGCGCGGGCGCGCTTGAAGCCCGAATGCAGGAAAAAGCCTCGGCCGACGCCGCCCACCAAGCTGCGCAAGCCAACCTGACGGGCACTGGCCAAGACATGGCCCGCCAGACAGCCGAGCGCAGCGCGCTGGCGCAGCAGCGCGGCAATATGCGCCTGCTGGCACCCGCGGATGGGGTGGTGACCAGCCGCGACGCCGAAGTGGGCACCACCGTGGTGGCCGGTCAACCGGTGCTGCGCCTGATTGACCCGGCCAGCCTGTGGGTGAAGCTGCGGGTGGATCAAGGTCGCTCAGCCGGACTGATGCCGGGTCTGAAGGCCAGCATCGTGCTGCGCTCACGACCGAATGCGCCTTTGGGAGGTCAGGTTGCCCGGGTAGAAATGTTGGCCGACAGTGTGACCGAAGAACGTATCGCCCAAGTGGCGTTTCAGCAGCCACCGGCTGTCGTTTCGGCCGGCGCCTCAGTCGGCGAATTGGCGGAGGTCACGCTGCAGCTGCCCGAAACACGCCCGTCGCTGCTGATGCCGAGTGCCAGTATTCAGCACCACCAAGGTCAGGCGGGCGTGTGGCGGCTGGAAGGCAGCAAGCCGGTGTTTGCGCCAGTGCGGCTAGGCGCCTACAGCCTGGACGGTCAGGTGCAGGTGCTTGACGGCTTGAAAGTCGGTGACTTGGTGGTGGTGTACAGCCAGAAGACCCTCATTTCCGGCAACCGCGTGCAGGTGGTGGACGCGTTGGTCCAGTCCGCGACAGCCGGCCGCGCACCATGATCAGCCTGGCCGGGCGTGACATTGCGCACAGCTGGGGCAAGTTCGTACTCACCGGCCTGGGTTTGGGTTTGCTGATCGGTGTGACCTTGAGCATGGCTGGAATTTACCGCGGCATGGTGGACGACGCGCAAGCGCTGCTGAATAACAGCGGCGCAGATCTGTGGGTAGTGCAAAAAGACACCCAGGGGCCTTATGCCGAATCATCCAGCCTGAAGGATGACGTGGTGCGGGGAGTGCGCGGCATGCCTGGTGTGGCGCAGGCCGCCAACGTGACCTACTTCACCATGCAGGTGCAAAACAATGACCGCGGTGGCGATGACACGCGGGCTATGGTGGTGGGGATCGAACCCGGCCAGCCCGGGGAACCAGGCTACCTGGTGGCAGGGCGCTACCTCACGCGCAGCCACTATGAGGCCGTCGCCGACGTGAAAGCGGGTTTCACCTTGGGCGACCACCTCCGCATCCGCCGCCACAACTACACGGTAGTGGGGCTGACGCGGCGCATGGTGTCGTCGGGTGGAGACCCGATGGTGTTCATTCCGCTTAAAGACGCACAAGAAGCTCAGTTTCTAAAAGACAATGACGCCATCGTCAATGACCGCGCGCGCACTGCCGCCAATCCCTCGTTCAACCGCCCCGGCGCGTCTGATCTGCTGGACGCGGTGCAGGCCCTGCAAACCAGCAGTCACAACGTCAACGCCGTGCTGGTGCAGTTGGCGCCCGGCTTTGGACCCGAGCAGGTGGCCGAGCCAATTCGCCGCTGGAAGCACTTGCAGGTATTCACACGTGAGGGCATGGAAGATATTCTGGTCGCCAAGCTGATCGCCACGTCGGCCAAACAAATCGGCATGTTTCTGGTGATTCTGGCCGTTGTCAGCGCCGCGATTGTGGCCTTCATCATTTACACCATGACATTGGGCAAGATCCGCGAAATCGCGGTGTTGAAGCTCATCGGGACGCGCAATGGCACGATTGCCAGCATGATCCTTCAACAGGCGCTGGGCTTGGGGTTGATCGGTTTTATCGTCGGCAAGCTGGCCGCCACTCTGTGGGCGCCCGTGTTCCCAAAATTTGTCTTGTTGCTGACGCAAGACGCGGCGATGGGACTGGCGGCGACGATGCTGATTTGCGCGCTGGCCAGCACGCTGGCCATCCGCGCTGCGCTGAAGGTGGATCCGGCACAGGCCATCGGGTGATAACCATGAACCACCTGACGCAAGCGCCACTTTCTGGCGGAATTTTGATCGAAGGCCTGCGCAAGGTCTATGGCCAGGGCGACACTGCCGTGGAGGCGCTCAAAAACGTCAATATGACCGTCGGGCCCGGCGAGGTGGTGGGGCTGGTCGGCCCGTCGGGCTCCGGCAAAAGCACGCTGCTCAAGTGCCTGGGCGCCATCATCGAGCCCACGTCTGGCCGCATGACGCTGGGCCATGAGGTGATTTACAACAACGGCTGGGCGGTTCGTGATCTGCGCGCCTTGCGACGCGACCGCATCGGCTTTGTGTTCCAGGCGCCTTATTTGATTCCTTTTCTGGACGTCACCGACAACGTCGCCTTGCTGCCCATGTTGGCGGGCGTGCCCAACGCCCAGGCGAGAGCCCGGGCGTTGGAGCTGCTGACTGCATTGGACGTCGCCCACCGAGCCAAAGCCGAGCCCTCGCAGCTGTCAGGCGGCGAGCAGCAGCGGGTTTCGATTGCACGCGCGCTGGCCAACCGCCCGCCCGTGATTCTGGCTGACGAGCCCACTGCGCCGCTGGATAGCGAACGCGCTCTGGCGGTCATGCGCATCCTGAATCAGATGGCGCAGCAAGCCCAGACGGCCATCATCGTGGTCACCCACGACGAAAAAATTATTCCGACGTTCAAACGGATTTATCACATCCGCGATGGTCAGACGGTAGAAGAAGCAGGCGAAGGCCGGACCCTGGAGTGAGAAAAAACGGCTCATTTCACGCCGCGCTGTGCTGCGGTCGCCCTGGTGGCCAGCCCCTTATCGCCGGGATCCTTCACGGGTCCAAAGACGCCGTCTCTTAGTTGGCCCGGTTGCCTTGAACCGCGTTTGCAATGCGTCGAATCACAGCCAGGCCAGGTTTTCGCGGACGAAAGAACTGGATCCGAGTCAATAAAGCGCCGCCCCTGGCAGCGCACCCGGGTGCGCTGCCAGGGGTGATGTCAGAAGGTCACGCTCACGCCAGCATAGAGCGAGCGCCCGATGCCGGGAACAGGAATGCCGTAAGGAACGGCTGTTCCCATCGTGCTGCCTTGGCCGACGTAGGCCCCGCCCAATGGGTAGTTATAGAGTTTATTGAAGACATTCTCTATGCCGACATCGAACCGCGCCTGTTTCCACGCATAGCTGGTGCGCAGATTAAACAAACCGTAGCCAGCGGTTTTAAGTTCGTTCCGGACCTGCAGGGTGTCTGTTTTGGCGCCTACCAGCTGGACTTCTGCGGTGTTGGTCCAATTCGCCACTTGCTGGACCACCGACAGTGTCGCGTTTAGCGGCATGATGTTGTACAGATTCGTGCCCGTGGTCTGATTCTTTCCATTGACATAATTCAACAAGCCAGTCGCCGTGAAACTTCCGTAATCCGTCGTCATCATCAATGGCATGTAACCTGAAATATCTACACCGTAGAGGCGGGCGTCTTGGTTAACAAACTGGAGATAAACAAAGCCTGTGGTGGCGGTCTGGTTTGCTGCATTGCAGTTGGCGTTTGAAGAACTGCAACGGCGGGCATCGATGTAGTTCTGAATATAGGTCACGTAAGGGGTTGCCTTAATGCCCCATTTTTTTTCAGCGTGATCATGCCAGTCGGCCGTAACGCTGACGGTATGTGCGAGCTCGGGCTTCAGGTCCAGATTGCCGAGGTAGCCATTGCCATCGCCGGTCCAGTTGACCATTCTCATGGCCATCCCGCCGGTCGACCACGCAAATCGCTCATAGAGGTTGGGCGAGCGCGTTTTTTGCGCATAGCCAAACTCATAGGTCTGGCCGCTGTTCGGCGTGTAGCGAGCGAGCGCTGTCAGGTCGAGGTTGTGATCCGTGCGTTGGTGGTCACGGGCATTGAAGTTGGTCGCATCTGCCAAATACGTTGCGCCCGTGTTGTAGCCCTGAACCTTGCCCGTGTTCATTTTTACCGTGCCGCTACGCACCCCAAGTTGGGTCACCCAGTGCGGGTTCCAGTGCGCCTCCCATTCACCAAAGACATCCATACGATCCCGCTGTCCGTCGTTGATGTTCCTGAATGTATTCGGGGACATTCCGCCGGTCCCGGACGGTACCCACCAGTCGTTGAGACGATACCGTTGATACTCGCTCCCAATCCTGACGGTGTCGCGCTCTGAAAGCGTGATATCTGCCTTGATAAGTGCGCCCGTGTTTTTCCCCTCCGTCTCCATCGGCATACCGGGTGCGGTGGCGTACCAAAACTGTTTGTCGTCGCCGAAATTCATTTTGTGACGCGTGTCTTCGGTGTAAACACGCGCCTCCAAGTCACCCCATTGATACTGGCCTTTATAGCGAAGATTAACTTGAGTGCTGTCATTTCCGGTCATATCCATGCGTTGGTTGGGATAGCCTTGGTAGGGAATGTGTTGAAAACCCAACTTCAGTTCCAACAAATGATCGTCATTGCGCAGGGCAAATCCCAGCGATTGGTTCTCGGATTTATAGCGCGAAGAGCCCACTTCATCGCCGGCCAACCAGCCTCTGCCGGTCGCTGCAAGCCTTGCTGGCTTGAAGTCTCCGCCGGCCTTGTAGTCGCCGGCCTCCACGGTTGATCCGCTGTAAGTCATATTGAACGTTTCGCTTGCGATCGTGGCCGAAAGGTTAGCGCCGCGAGCGTTGCCGTTACTGCGATAAAACGTGCCGACCTGCCCTTTGTGCAAGCGCTCCTGTCCCGCTGCTGAAAATTCAGGTTCAGGTGAATTGACACGAACGGTGCCGCCAATGCTGTCGCCACCGGCGCTTACCGGCGCAATGCCGCTAAACACCTGAATGCTGCCCACGTTAGAGGGATCGATGTACGAAAGCGGCGGGTTCATGTGGTTCGCGCAGGCAGAGATCAGGTTCATGCCATCCACCTGCACCCGTAGCCGGTCATCAGCCAGGCCATGAATGACCGGCAGGCTTGAAACGCCGCCGGACCCATACAGGCTGACGCCTGGAATATCGCGCAACAATGTCGTCGTATCTGGCCCCCCGCGGCGCCTGTTGAGGACTTCCCTATCGATATTGCTGGTGCCCAGCGGCGTAAGCAACGACGTCCCCGTGACGGTCACCGTGTCAAGTGTGGGCGTGGGCGTGGGCGTGGACGTGGTCTGAGCATGAAGGGCGCTGCAGGCCAGCGCGGCGGCAGCGGTCAAGAGATTCAGTTTCATGGTTTTATCCAATAAATAGAGTGAAAAATCAGGCCGGCAAGTTAACCGGCGCGATAAGGCTCCGGGTTAAGGAGCTCGGTGTAGGGGGACGTCTGTCAAAGTGGGAGACGCTTCATCGCGGGCACCCACTGCACTGCGCGCGGAGGCGCAGCACAAAAGATGTACGGCATGATTTCGGGGCCCCCGCGCTTTGAACAGAACCGCAGAAGGGGAGCTGGCCGACAGGCCAACACGTCAAGCGCCTGAGGGGAGGCGGTTCAGGTCAAAGTATGGCGGGGGGCCCGCGGCTGAAAGGCAGCCCGGGGATGACCACCGCCAAATTCGTCGGGTAATCGAGGCTGGCTACCTGCTGACCAGGAAAGCAGGGAATAACGCAGACGGGGAGCGCTGGCAGCACCAGACCGACCGTACCGCACAGATCGCAGCGGGCAGCGACCTGGGGGGGATCACCGGAGCTGGAGTCTGAATTCGAGCCATTGGCGGATGCCAGATTGAGGCTACAAATACCGCCCAGCTTGCCGGTTCGTACCTCTTCGGTCAGCATGGAGACGGGCGCCCACAATGCTGACAGCACAGCCAGAAAACTCAGGCACGCTGCAAGGCGGGTCCATAAAGTCAATGCGGAGCGGGCAGGTGGACGGTACGACACGCGGCGATTATAGGGTTACTCCCAGTCCGTCCGCGGCGGACTCCTGACTCGCCTTGCAAGCTTGCTTATTTTTAGCGTCGCGAAGAACCATCGGCTCGCAGGCGATCTTGAGGGAACAAAAAAGACGGCTGAAAAGCGCCATTTTGAAGTAATTTTTAATCCCAGCAGGGCCGCATTGGGATGACTAGCTGCTGAAGATTTGACCTTCGTCATGGCCTGAGTGATCCGATGCGCGCATTCTAAGAATGCTGCGATCACAATAATATTTTTGGAGACTACCATTTCACACACCAGCCTGCAAATCATCCGCGACGAGCATTTGTCATTGGCCGCCATGCTTCGATCGATGCTCCTGATGGTGGAGCGCGGTCCCGGCGATCACGCGCAGCGGTTCTTTGACGTGCTGCGTGCCATGCTGTTTTATATCGATGAATTTCCAGAACGCTTGCACCACCCCAAGGAGTCGGATTTGCTGTTTCCGCGCGTGGTGCGGGCTGCACCGTCGGTGATGGAGGCGGTGGCGCGGCTGGAGCAGGACCACATGAGTGGTGAGATGGCGGTGCGAGATTTGCAGCACCTGCTGCTGGCGTGGGAGTTGCTTGGCGAGTCGCGCAGGCGGGCCTTTGTAGACCGGTGCAACAGCTACGTGGATTTCTATCTCGAGCACATGCGGGTGGAAGAAACTTTGATCTTGCCTGAAGCCGAAAAGATGCTGACCGAGGACGATTGGCGCGAGTTGGACGCTGCCTTCGAGAAGAACTGTGACCCGCTGACTGGCAAGTATCCGCCTGATCCCGCCTTCGCGCGTCTTTTTACGCGCATTGTGATGACGGCACCGGCTCCCATTGGATTGGGCGAAGCTTGAAAAATTTTGGCGCGGCGGGCGCCCTTATCTGGTTGGAGGTATTTGCCCGGTCTTAGGGTCGTAATTGCGGTGGACCTGGCGCTTCTCGGCAACGCATCACGACACTGACGGCCGCATTTGACCAGGTAGGTGCTGTAACTCCGGCCTACCTGAGCGATGGCAAGGGCGAACTGACCAGCACCGGTTCACTCGAACGCTGGCTGCTGGGGCTGGACCACCGGCTTACCAGCGGCCACCCAGGCGTCGTAACCGCCTGCGATGGACTGGACGTTCAGGTAGCCCATTTCCTGTAGCGCGATCGCCGACAGGGCAGCGCGACCACTGGTTTTGCAATACAGCACGATTTTCAGATCGCGCGCCTGCAAGGCAGGGTTGCCGCTGAACTTGAACTCCAGCATGCCACGTGAAATATGCACTGCGCCGCTCAGGTGGCCGGCGGCGTATTCGTCCGCTTCACGCACGTCTAGCAGAAGGTCGGCGTCACGGATGGCTTGCGCGGAATTTTGAACGGCGATTTCGTGCACGCGAGTCTTAGCAGCGGCAACCAGGTCTTGGGCGGTTTTCATGGCGGTTCCTAATCGGTTCAGAATAAAGTTTGCCCGCGACGTGTCGCTGCAGGCTGTCTCGCCATCATAAAGGCAGTTAAATTTACTATTAAAGCGAGAGCTGCTTGATTAGGGGCAACAGCCGCTACCGGTGATTTTCAGGCTAAACGCGGCCCTATCCAGCGCGTGACGTGGGCGCGGCCTTGGTGGCCGGTGCCCTCGGACAGGGTCATTTCACCGTGCCACACCAGCGCAGGCACTAGCAGGCCATCGAAATCGGCGTCCAGTTGCTCTGGGGTGTAGAGCAGGTCGGGGTCCTTGGGGCCACCGCTGGCGTGCGCCAGCTGTTCGGGGTGGAAGGCTTCCAGAATCAGCCACCCGCCAGGGCGCAGGCCTTGGGCCAAGCGACGATGGGCACGCTGGCGGATGCCGCTGGGCAGGTGGGTGTAGATCAGTACGACCGCGTCGAGGCTGGCAGCTTGGGGTCCCCAATCGCTGAGGTCGGCCAGCTCGGTGGCCACTTTGACGCCCCGGTCAGCGGCTAATTTTTGGGCCTTTTGCAGGCCAACCTGCGAATAATCTACCGCCTTCACGGTGTGCCCCTGCTCGGCCAGCCAGACGCTGTTTCGGCCTTCCCCATCGCCAGGGACCAGCACGCAGCTGGCCGGTGCTAGCCTAGCGGACTGTTCGCGCAGAAAAGCGTTCGGTTCGGTGCCATATTTGTAGCCAGGCTCGGCAAATCGCTGGTCCCAGAAATTCAAAAGAGGGCTCATTTTCTATCGCCATAAAAAAGTACGACAAGCAGTTCAGGCGCGGTCGCTCCCGAAGTGTTCCGGCATCTGCACCGCCACAACCTCGCCACGGGCAGTTGCGACGCCATCCACCAGCACTGTGGTTTCCACGATCACCTTGCGACCTTTGATTTCTTTGACGCGACCGCGAATTTCGAGAGTGCCGGCAAGCGGCGTTGGTTTGAGGAAGTCCACATGCAGCGAGCCCGTGACGAAGCGGAATGCAGGCAGCGTGTCCATTTCGCGTTTTTCGGCGCGGTACATCGCTGCAGCGGCCGTGCCCGTGCTGTGACAATCAATCAGCGAGGCGATCAGCCCCCCGTAAGTGAAGCCCGGCACTGCCGTGTGCCAGGGCTTTGGCGTGAAATGGGTCACCGTTTCATCGCCGTCCCAGAAGGTTTTGATTTGGTGACCATGCGTGTTCAGCCGACCGCAGCCATAGCAATGCGCGACGTTTTCGGGGTAATACTCTTGAAAGGCTTTCATGAATTCTCCGGGTAAAGACGAGGTCCGGTGGACGTGTCAGGCTTGTTGTTGAGCGTCAATGCGGGGGGCGGTGGCAACCCTCTCAAGCGGCCTCGCCAGCCGGGCAGGGTCCGGCGCCTTGCGTATTCACCATATGGTCGGCCATCTGCGTAAAGGTGTCGATCAATTGGGCCCGGAATACCTCGTCCGCAACCTGCTCGCTCAATGCCTGCTTCATGCACAGCATCCACTCATCGCGCACCACTGGTCCGACTGCGTAAGGATTGTGGCGCATGCGCAGGCGTGGATGCCCCTTTTTCTGAATGTACAAGGACGGTCCACCGAACCATCCCGAGAGATAGTCAAACAAATTTTCTGCGCTGCCTTTGAGGCTTTCGGGGTGCAAGCGCCGCACGGCGTAGGCTTCGGGAAGCTCATCCATCAGCTCGTAAAAGCGGAGTACCAACTGCTGCACACCAGCGGCGCCACCCAGCGCTTGGTAGGGGGTAATCATGGTTTCGGTCGTCATCGGTATTTCCTGAGGTAAGCGCTTTCGAACCAGCGCTTGATCCAGTGGAACACGCGCGAAGAAGGCAAAATGAGATTGTGCTGTAGCGTACGCCAGACCAGCGTGCCGTGGTCGATGGCGTCAATGATGCAGATCAGCTCCACTTTGAAGGTGGCATTCGGCGTCTGTCCATGCAGCTCCGCCAACAGGTTTTCTGCAGCGGCGGCGGCTTGCAGGTCGGCCATATGCGCTTGTTTGGGCATCCAGTCCGGGCCTGGGAAGCTCCCAGAATCGCCCACCACATAGACCTGCGAAACGTGCGCAGGGCCTTGGACGCGACATTGCGCATCGGCCTCGAGCAAGCCACCAGGCGAGCGCGATAAATCGGTCTGATCGAACCAGCTGTTGCCGGTCATGCCGGGCATGAAAAGGATCAGGTCTGCAGGGAATGTGCCGCCCTCGGTCACTACCCGGTCGGCTTCAAAGCGCACGAGCTTGTGGCCCAGATGCGTGCGTATGTTGCGCCGGCTCATCTCTTCCAACAGTCGCTGCACGGCTTTGGGGCCAAGGCGGCTACCGGGTTCTTTCGAAGGATTGAAGAACACCAGATCGAAGCGGGCGCGCCGACCCTCGCGCCGAAGTTGTTCATCAATGCCGAACAGGAATTCGAACATTGGTCCGCCGCGCACCGCGCTGGGCTCGTCGGGATTGCCGGCAAAGCCGACCGCAATGATGCCACCCTGCAGGCCCTTCAGGCGATCCCGAATATTTTCGGCTGCGGTGATGCCTTCGCATGGCGTGATGGCGTGTTCGATGCCTGGAAGCTTCTTGATGAAGCGACCGCCGCTGGCGATCACCAGCGCGTCGTTAAGCACGTCGCCCGCAGTCGTATTCACCACGCGGCCTCCGTCGCGCAGGCTGGTCACTTCGGCTGCGATATGCCGCACTTTCATCCGGGTGAAAAAATTGCCCAGCGGAACCACCAACTGCTCGCGGCTGCGCAGACCGCTGGGAATCCATATGATGCCGGGCAAGTAGTGCAGCTCGGCACGCGGCGCGATCAGCGTGATCTCGGCCTGAGTGTCACGCTGACGAAGTTCGCGCACGCTGGACAGCGCGCCAAAGCCGGCGCCAATGATGCTGATTTTTAACGGTGAGTGCATGTGATGGATCAAAAAATGGACGTCAGTGCAGGGGTCGTAGAAAGCCTGTCGACACGCATCAGAAACTCATCGCGTGACAAGCCCGCAAAAAGCGGATGCCAGCGTCGCTGCTCCAGCACGGTACTGACGGCGCGCGCGCGGCGTTCATAGCCGGCAAACAGCAGCGTCTCGTCCGGCAAGGTGAACACGCGCTGCTTCACGCTGTCCCACAGGGCATCAGGTGCTGCAGGCTGTGGTTGGTGCGGGCAGGTGTTTACGGCCAGCAAGCCGCCGCAGAACAAACGGTCGCGCCAGGCAAAGCTGAGGCAGCCGGCGGTGTGGCCCGGCGTGGCTAGAACGCGCATCAGTTCGTCGCCAAAAGGCAGCACATCGCCGTGTTCGGCCACGTGAATGGCCGGCCCGCCTTGACCCTGCACCAGAGGTGCTGCCAAGCGCGTCAATAACGCAGGCTCCTGTGGCATGAGGAGGTCGTGCTGGTGCGTGCGAAGCACCCAACGAAGCCGCAGTTCGCGTTCTGCCAGCAGCGCCAACAGCACGGGCAAGTCGCGCCCGCGGGGATCTACCAGCACGGCTTCGCGCGCACCGGCATCCGCCAGCAGGTAAGTCAGTTCGCCGCTGCGTTCGTCATGCAGGATACGGAAATACATCTCAGGTTCCCCAGCGCAGCCAGCCGGCGAGCATTAGTCCAGCCAGGCAGGACCAGCCTGAGAAAAGCAGGCGCCAGAGCCGCGCCCGAGGCACGAATCCAACGCCGCGCACAAACCCCGCGCTCATGGCCCAAAACAGTGCAAACGCCAAACCGTGGGCGACCCTACCGTCCGCTGTCGTAAACAGCCAGGGGTAAGCGCTGCCGACCAGCATGATGGCAACCGCCAAAAGCAGGCTTGGCACGTGAACGGCAGCGCCCGCCGACTCGGCAGCCAGGTCAGTGCGACCCTGGTTTTCCGGGCAGGGTGTCTGTTGCGTCATGGGGCGTCAGTCCGGCGCGCCTTGGCGCGGGCTTCCTCGTTTTCGCCCCACAGGGCGTTGAGAATGGCCAGCAACACCGCAAAACCGACCCCGAGTATCCATGCGAAATACCACATCATCTTGTCCTTTCAAACGATCTTCAGGCGGTGCCGGCATCGTCCTCGCCGATCAGCAGCTTGCTGTCAGCCAGGTATTTGTGCGGTGGCACTTCCAGGTTGGTGGGGGCCGGTTTGTTCTTGTAGACCCGACCCGCCAAATCAAAGGTGGAGCCGTGACATGGACAGAAAAAGCCGCCTTTCCAGTCGTCGCCCACGCCGGGATTGCTGGTGCCAATGGGGACTTGGCTGGGCGAACAGCCGAGGTGGGTGCAGATACCGACGCTCACGAATATTTCGGGTTTGATCGAACGCTGCGGGTTTCGCGCGTACTCGGGCTGTTGATTTTTCTTCGAAGACGGGTCGACCAGACGGGCGTCGAGCGAAGGCAGGTTCGCCAGCATCTCGGGCGTGCGGCGCAGAATCCACACCGGCTTGCCACGCCACTCGATCGTTTTGAGACCGCCGGGTACGAGGTCTGAAATATCAACCGCCACGCTCGTGCCCATCGCAAGGGCACGTTCGCTGGGGGTAAAACTGGACACGAAGGGCACGGCGGTGACGGCAACGCCAACGCTGGCGGTGACGGCGGTGAGCAGGATCATCTGGCGCCGCTCGGCATCGTGTTCGACTGGTTTGCCGGATGACAGAGGAAGGATCGAAGGAATGGGTAAAGGTGAGGTTGTGGTCATGGCGGTTGTGTTGATCAAGAGGCGAGTGAATAAGCGCTCAATAGGTCGCGTGATCGTTTTCCTGAATGTAGGCAGCGGTCACCTTGCCGCGCATCACCCGGTAGGCCCAGCCGGTGTAAAACACGATCAGCGGAATGAAGATGAGCGTCGCCCAGAACATGATGGACAGCGAGAGACGGCTCGACACGCTGTCCCACACCGTCAAACTTGCCGCTGGCATGCTGGACGAAGGCATGATGAATGGAAACATCGAGGCACCCGCGGTCCCAACGACGCCCGTCAAGGCCAGCGCCGACGCCACAAAGGCGGTCAGCGTGCGGCGCAGCAGCAGCAGTCCAGCCGCCAACAAAGCACCGCCCACACCCAGCGCCGGCAGCAACCACAACAGGGGCTGACGGCTGTAGTTGGCCATCCAGGCACCGGCTTCGCGCACCACCGTCTTGTTCATCGGGTCCGACAGGGCGGACGGATCGATGACCGAGGTGATGCGGTAACCTGCAATGCTTGCGTTGAGCCACACGCCAGCCGCCGCAAAGGCCACGACCATGACGAGGGCCGCCCCCACGGCGCCTTTGACAGCGCGCGCCTGGATGACGCCTTCGGTCCGGTGGGCCAGGTAAGTGCCGCCGTGCATCGTGATCATGGCACTGCTCACCACGCCGGCCAGCAGGGCGAACGGATTGAGCAACTGCCAGAAAGTGCCGGTGTAGGTGGAGACCATAAACCCGTCAAACTGGAACGGCACGCCCTGCAGCAGGTTGCCGAAGGCTACGCCGAAAATTAGTGGTGGCACGGCACCGCCTATGAACAGGCCCCAGTCCCAGGTGTTGCGCCAGGCCGCGTTGTGAATCTTGCTTCGGTAGTCAAAGCCCACCGGGCGGAAAAACAAGGCCCATAGGACCGCCATCATGGCCCAATAGAAGCCGCTGAATGCGGTGGCATAAACCAGCGGCCAGGCTGCAAAGATGGCGCCGCCGCCGGTGATGAACCAGACCTGGTTACCCTCCCAGTGCGGGCCGACGGTGTTGAGGATGACTCGGCGTTCCAGGTCGTTCTTGCCGACGAACGGCAGCAGCGTTCCCACGCCCATGTCGTGGCCGTCCATGATGGCAAAGCCGATCAGCAGTACGCCCACGAGCAGCCACCAGATGACCTTGAGGGTTGGATAGTCGAGCATCGATGTTCTCCTTTAGGCGTGTGCTGTGACAGGGTTCTGCGGCGCAGCTTCGCGCTGGTAGCGGCCGGTGCCCAAGCTGCCCGGACCGAGACGCACAAACTTAATCATCAAGACCATCTCGACCACCAGCAGCACGGTGTAGAAACCGATGAAACCCGCCAGCGAGCCATACAGGCTGTTGACGCTGAGCGTGGAAACGCTCAGATGGGTGGGTAGAACGCCGTAGATGGTCCAGGGCTGGCGACCATACTCGGCCACGAACCAGCCCAGTTCACAAGACAGCCAAGGCGCGGGCAGCATCCATAGCGACCACTTGAGCAGCCAGGGTTTTTGCTGTATGGCGGTTTTGAGCGTGCTCCAGAACGCCAGCGCAAAGAGTGCCAGCATCGCAAAACCCAAGCCCACCATGATCCGAAAAGCCCAGAACATCGGCGTCACGCGTGGCACGGTGTCGTTGACTGCCTTGTCGATGATTTCAGGCGTGGCTTGATTGACGTCAGTCACATATTTCTTCAGCAACAGGCCAAATCCAAGGTCGGCCTTGTGCCGTTCAAACGCCTGTTTGGCAACGCTGTCATTGCGGTTGGCGCGCAGTGCTTCCAGCGCCGTCACGGCAACCATGCCCTGCATAATGCGCTCGCGGTTTTTAGCCTTGATCTCGTAAATGCCGGGAATCTCTTTGCTGATCGAGCGCGTGCCGATCAAGCCCATAAGCCAGGGGATCTCGATCTCCCAGTCGTTCTTTTGCGCCGCTTCATTGATGCTCGCCACCACGGTAAAGGGTGCAGGTGCCGGTTTGGTTTCCCACATCGCCTCAAGTGCCGCCATCTTGGTTTGCTGGGCCTCACCCACGGTGTAGCCGGATTCGTCACCCAACACAATCACGCTCAGCGCCGAAGCCAGACCGAAGGCGGCGGCGACGCGAAAACTGCGCTTGGCAAATTCCACATCGCGCTTTTTGAGCAGATACCAGCTCGAAATCGACAGAACAAACATGGCCCCCGTCACGTAACCGGCAGACACGGTGTGGACAAACTTAGCCTGCGCGTCCGGATTGAACACCACTGCCCAGAAATTAGTCATCTCCATGCGCATGGTCTGGTAATTGAACTCGGCGCCCACGGGGTTTTGCATCCAGCCGTTGGCAATCAGGATCCACAACGCCGACAGGTTGGTGCCAATAGCCAGCAGTGCGGTCACCATCAGATGTTGGGTTCTGGACAGCCGGTTCCAGCCGAAAAAGAACAGGCCGATGAAGGTCGACTCAAGGAAAAAAGCCATTAACCCTTCAAGTGCCAGCGGCGCACCGAAGATGTCGCCGACATAGTGGGAGTAGTAGGCCCAGTTGGTGCCAAACTGGAATTCAAGCGTGATACCAGTCGTCACTCCCAGCGCAAAGTTAATACCGAACAGCTTGCCCCAGAAGCGCGTCATATCCTTCCAGATGACGTTGCCCGTCATCACGTAAACGCTTTCCATGATGAGCAAAATCCACACCATGCCGATCGTCAGTGGCACAAAGAGAAAGTGGTAGAGGGCCGTCACGGCAAACTGCAATCGCGACAGGTCCACCAGTTGTTGAGAAATCATCGGGCCGTTTCCTTTGGTTTGACGTGCTCTGGGCCCAGCAACTGCGCCGCAGCGGCTTGGCTATCGACCGCTACGCTTTGTTCGCGCACAAAGACCCACCACAAGGCCATCAGGACAGCCAGCTTAATGACCAGCACAAGGGCCAATCTCTGCACCAGAATCTTGTCTTGTGGTTTCATAGATGCAAGGTCTTCAGGCTTTCTGTATCAAAAAACGTGCCACGCAGAGCAAACGAAAAAATCTTTTAAATTCAAAGACTTGCATGTAGGGCGGCGATGTGCCTGCAAAGCTGGGAAGAAAAGTGCTGCCACGTTATGACAGTTTTGGCATAACGTGGCAGAGTTTGGCGGCTTCTGTCTACACTGTCTGCAGCATGAAAGACGTTCCCCTGAAGCCCTTGCCTGAATTGGTGTCTTATCTGGAGGCTTTGGCGGAGCCCCATATCCTGTTCGATACGCGCTACCGCATCGTGGCGGCTAATGCGGCTTACCGACGGCAGTTCAGTCCCGAGCGGAGCGTGGTGGGCCGCACCTGCTACGAGGTGTCGCACCATTTCAGCGTGCCCTGCGACCAAGCCGGCGAGTCCTGTCCGCTGGCTAAATCGCGGGAATCGGGTCAGCGTGAGCGGGTGCTGCATATGCACCACACGCCTCAGGGCGAGGAGTACGTCAACATCGAACTTGCCCCGCTGCTGGATGCCAGCGGCGAGCAAGCCTTTTTTGTCGAGAAGATGGAGTCGCTGCGCGTTGCCAGAGGTCAACCGATGGTTCAGGGGCTGATCGGGCGAGCGCCTGCATTTCAGCGCATGCTGGCGCTGGTTGCTCGCGTAGCGCCTTCTCAGGCCACGGTACTGCTGCTGGGTGAGTCAGGCACTGGCAAGGAATTGGTCGCCCACGCGCTACACGAGGCCAGCCCGCGCGCGCACCGGGCGCTGGTGGTCGTGGACTGCGCCAGTCTGCCGGAAAACCTGTTTGAGTCCGAACTGTTTGGTCATGAGCGAGGCGCGTTCACCGGCGCGACTTCGGCTAAAGGCGGCCTGGTGGAAGCCGCGAGCGGCGGCACGCTGTTTTTGGACGAGGTGGGCGACATTCCGCTGACCATGCAAGTCAAACTGCTGCGGCTGTTGGAGTCTGGCACTTACCGCCGTGTGGGCAGCACCGATCTGCGCCATGCCGATCTGCGTGTGGTGTCCGCCACCCATCGCGATCTCGATCGCATGGTGCTCGAGGGGCGCTTTCGCGAAGACCTGTACTACCGCCTCTGCACCTTTCCCATTCACTTGCCCGCCCTGCGCGAGCGCAAAGACGACCTGCCCTTACTGGCGGCCGCCTTGCTGGAACGGGTGGCGCCCGCGCGGCTGTTAGCGCTCGCGCCAGGGGCGTTGGCGCTGTTACAGGCGCAGGATTACCGCGGTAATGTCCGGGAACTACGCAACCTGCTCGAACGCGCTTCGCTGCTATGTGATGGATCGGCGATCGAAGCGGTCCATGTGCAGCAGTCGCTGCAGTCCGGTCGCCGCGCATCGTCTGCGCCACAGGCGCCGCGTGCGCCTGGCCTCGAAGCGGCGGCTGATGGCGCCCCGGCTGTCCCGGCCGCCGTCCCGTTTGCCGCAGGCGGTCTGCGGGCCATCGAGCGCGCCGCGCTGCAGCAACTGATAGCTGACCACCGCGGCAGTCGCGCTGAACTGGCGGTTCGGCTGGGCATCAGCGAGCGGTCTCTTTACCGCAAGATCAAGGCGTTGGGCGCTTCGTAAAACCGTTGACCGGAGTGGCTGCGCCAGAGCCGGCGGGCTTGTCCACCGGGCGGTTGCAGTCACTGAGGGTAGGGTGGCTCGATTCAAGCGAGGCCTCCCAGGGCTGCGCACCGCGTTGCGACCGCAGAAGCGATTGTCGGACCGACGCCCTGTACAAGACCTGCTCTCTGAGCGCAAAATCATTCATGCGCAGCGCCATCCAGCGTTGCCCCAAAGGAGCTTGCCGTGAGTCGCAAAACACCTATTGAGCGCTACCGCAATATCGGCATCAGCGCCCACATCGACGCGGGTAAAACCACGACGACCGAGCGCATATTGTTTTATACCGGCGTGAATTACAAGCTGGGCGAAGTCCACGATGGCACGGCAACCATGGACTGGATGGAGCAGGAACAGGAACGCGGCATCACGATCACGTCGGCTGCAACGACCACGTTCTGGAAAGGCATGGCAGGCAACTACCCTGAACATCGGATCAACATCATCGATACGCCGGGCCATGTCGATTTCACCATCGAGGTCGAGCGCTCCATGCGCGTGCTCGACGGTGTGGTCATGGTCTATGACGCCGTCGGCGGCGTGCAGCCGCAGTCTGAAACGGTTTGGCGGCAGGCCAACAAGTACAAAATGCCGCGCATCGCCTTTGTCAACAAAATGGACCGTGTGGGCGCTGACTTTTTGCGTGTTCAGCGCCAGATTGGTGAGCGCTTGAAAGGCGTGGCAGTGCCGGTTCAGCTTCCGATCGGAACGGAAGACCATTTTCAGGGGGTGGTCGACCTTGTGAAGATGAAGGCCATTCTCTGGGACGACACCAGCCAGGGCGTGCACTTCGAGTACGGCGATATTCCGGCCGACCTGGCTGATCTCGCGAAAGAATGGCGCGAGAAAATGGTCGAAGCCGCCGCCGAAGCCAACGAAGCTTTGCTGGCCAAGTACCTGGCGGGCGAGGCTTTGAGCGAAGACGAGATCCGGCAGGCGATTCGTCAACGCACGGTCGCCGGCGAAATCGTTCCCATGCTGTGCGGCAGTGCGTTCAAGAACAAGGGCGTACAGGCTTTGCTCGACGCCATCATCGATTACCTGCCTTCACCCGCCGATGTGCCCGCTATTCTTGGCCACACGGTAGACGACCAGGAAATCGAGCGTCACCCGGGCGACGACGAGCCGTTTTCCGCATTGGCCTTCAAGATCATGACGGATCCGTTCGTCGGCCAGTTGGTTTTCTTTCGCGTCTATTCCGGCGTCGTAAATTCAGGCGAAGCCGTCTTCAATCCGACCAAGGGCAAGCGCGAGCGACTCGGCCGCATCCTGCAAATGCATGCCAATGTGCGCAACGAAATCAAGGAAGTGCGCGCCGGCGATATTGCGGCGGCGGTCGGTCTGAAGGATGTGACCACCGGCGACACCTTGTGTGATCCGGACAAGGTCATCATCCTTGAGCGCATGAGCTTTCCGGAGCCCGTGATTTCGCAGGCGGTTGAGCCCAAGACCACGGCCGACCAGGAAAAGATGGGGCTTGCCCTGAACCGTCTTGCCCAGGAAGACCCGTCGTTTCGAGTGCACACCGACCCGGAGTCAGGCCAGACCATCATCTCCGGCATGGGCGAGCTGCACCTCGAAATTCTGGTTGACCGCATGAAGCGCGAATTTGGTGTCCAAGCAAACGTCGGCAAACCGCAAGTTGCCTACCGCGAAACCATCAAACAGGCCGTCCGCGATGTCGAAGGAAAATTCATCAAGCAATCGGGTGGGCACGGCCAGTACGGCCACGCAGTGCTGAACCTCGAACCCCTGCCACCCGGTCAGGGGTATCAGTTTGTCGACGCGATCAAGGGCGGCGTCGTGCCTCGAGAGTACATTCCAGCGGTAGACAAAGGCATTCAGGAGAGCTTGCGTTCTGGCGTGCTCGCGGGCTACCCGGTGGTCGATGTGAAGGCCACGCTGGTGTTTGGCTCTTACCACGATGTCGACTCGAATGAAAATGCCTACCGCATGGCGGGCGCAATCGCGTTCAAAGAGGGAATGCGTCGAGCCAAGCCGGTTCTTCTCGAGCCGATGATGGCGGTCGAAGTCGAGATGCCGGACGAGTACATGGGCCACGTGATGGGAGATCTGTCCTCACGCCGCGGCAGCATCCACGGCATGGAAGACATTGCGGGCGGCGGCGGCAAACTGGTGCGCGCCGAAGTGCCGCTGGCGGAAATGTTCGGTTATTCGACCTCGCTGCGCTCACTCACGCAAGGGCGAGCCACCTATACGATGGAGTTCAAGCACTATGCGCAAACACCCCCCAGCGTTTCCGCCGCGATCGTGAACGTCAAACAGATCGCGTAGCGACGCCACGCCGTTCCAGCAGCCGCTCTCTGGCTCGATGTAGGTCGCTGCTTGGGCGCGACAATTCATAGCTCCATGAAAACTATTCTTCCTTTGCAACTTCTGGTCGCGCCCGACAAAAACGACCCCCAGCCGCTGGTGATCTACCATGGCCGCAGTTGCCCTGACGGCTTTGCGGCAGCGTTGGCCGCCTGGCTTTACTACCAGGGCCAGGCCGAGTTTCTGGGGTTGGACCATGGCGACATCCGGTCGGTGGAGGATCTGCCGCTCCTCGCCGGGCGCGCCGTTTATATTCTCGATTTTTCCTTCTCGCCGGAACTGATGCGCGCGATTGAGGAACGTGCTGCCAAGCTCGTGATGCTGGACCACCACAAAAGCGCGGCGGAAAAGCTCACGGGCTTTGCCTGCCGCTGCGGGGTGGTGCACTTTGACATGGACAAATCGGGTGCCAGGCTCGCCTGGGAATTCTTTCAGCCCGCCAGGCCGTTGCCAGACTTGGTGCGCTTCATCGAAGACCGCGACATTTGGGTGTGGCAATACCCCGAGAGCGCAGGCTTTCTTGCGGCGCTCGATATGGAGCCGTTCGACTTTAAACGCTGGACCGAGATCGCATCGTTCAGCCCCGCCCAGTTGACTGCCTTCATGGCGCGTGGCCAGGCCATGGATGAGAAGTTCAGCAAACTGGCAGCGGACGTTGCCGAAGGTGCGCAAGCCCTGATTTTCAACGGCGTGCGCGGCTTGATGGTCAATGCCCCTGGCGTATTTCACAGCCTGGTGGGCAATTTACTGTCGCAACAAAGCGGTACTTTTGCGCTGATGTGGATTGCCTCCAAGGGTGGCGTCATCAGGGTAGGGCTGCGCTCGCAGCGCGGCTTCGATTGCATTGCCCTGGCGGAAAGCATGGGGGGTGGTGGCCACGCGCAGGCGTGCGGATTCAAAATGGATAAAGAACGTTTGCCGGAGTTGCTCAGCGGTGTGTTTGATGCCGATGGCGGGCCTTCCCTTGCGCAGCCTGGGGTCGCTCCTTAAGCCGCTAGCGTTTCGCCCCAGTAATGAAAGGTGAAGGGCCTGGGACCGGGCAGGTAGCGGGTGTGCAGGTCAGCCAGCCGAAAACCCGCTTCCTGCAGCAACGCCGGGATGTCTCGCCCCAAATGGCAGCCCCCGGCTACTTTGCCCCACAGCGGCTGCAGCCGGTTCTGCCAGCGCCGCACCGATTCGTCCGGCGCACGCCCATGCTCGCAAAACAACAACTGTCCGCCGGGTGCGAGGACCCGGCGCATTTCTTTGAGCGCGGCCAGCGGATCGGAGATGGTGCACAGTGTGTAGGTAATCAGCACCGTGTCAAAGCTCGCGTCAGGGCGGGGGATCTGTTCGGCTGACAGCCCCACCAACTCTACGTCCAGCCCCGACAGCTCGATGCGTTCGCGAGCCAGTGCGTGCAACTGCAGGGCCGGGTCTAAACCCGTGATTTTGGTCACCCGGGTCTTGTCGTAATAGGGCATGTTGAGCCCCGTGCCAATGCCCACCTCCAGCACGCGGCCCCGCGCCAGGGGCACTAAAAGCTGGCGCTGCCGGCTGATCATGGGCAGGCCACAGGCAAAGTCCAGCGCAGGAGGCAGGATGTAGCGGTCGTACCAGGAGAGGCTCATTTTGGGACCGGTTAGTTGTAGATTCAATGCATCGGCGAGCGTTGGCGCGGTGGCAATCGACGGCTTCTATCCGTCGCGTATCGCTCTCCACCAAATCTTCATTCTCACCCAGGTTGGTAAAGAAGGAGGGACAAGACAGGATAAGACTTTTCCAAGGCGGGCATCAGTATTTTGGACGACGAATTTTTGCATTAGGTCGTCTGCTGAGTGCTGCGGACGATTTTGAGCTGACCACGAGGGCTGAAGCAAGGGCTGAGAATGCGCGAACGGCGGGGCGACCATGCTCCGTCCCGTGGTGCAATGGGGGTATGGGTTACGACACGACCCGATTTGCGAGAAAATCTACCGCATGACATTTACCGGGATTTCCCAATGACGTTTTCTTTGCCAGATATCGAACTTTCCGAAGAACTGATCCGCAAGTTCGACACGCTGGGCCCTCGCTATACCTCCTACCCGACGGCTGATCGCTTCAACACTGCCTTTACCGAGCAGTCGTACCACACTTATCTCGATCAACGGGCGGCGAATAACAGCAACCCGCCTTTGTCGATTTATGTGCATTTGCCCTTTTGCGAATCGCTTTGCTATTTTTGCGCTTGCAACAAGATCATCACCAAAGACCATGAGCGGTCAGTCGAGTATTTGCGCTATCTCGACAAGGAGATGGCGTTGGTGGCCGCCCGTCTGGGCTCCGACCGCAAGACAGTGCAGTTGCATCTGGGCGGAGGCACGCCGACCTTTTTTAATTCCGATGAATTGCGCCAGTTGATGACCATGCTGCGCAGTCATTTTGACTTCGCGCCTGACGCGGAGGTAGGCGTGGAAATCGATCCGCGCACCGTCAAGGACGGCACCCTGTCCATGCTGGCCGAGCTTGGTTTTAACCGCAACAGTTTCGGCGTGCAAGACTTCGACCCGGCAGTGCAGCAGGCCGTTAATCGCATTCAGCCGCTCGAAATGGTGGAAAAGGCGGTTGCCGAAAGTCGTCAGGCCAAGTTTCAGTCCATTAACGCCGATCTGATTTATGGGCTGCCAAAGCAGACGCTGGAAAGCTTTAGCCGAACCCTTGACAGTCTTATTCGCGTCGCCCCCGACCGCATCGCGCTGTACAACTACGCCCATTTGCCGAGCCGCTTCAAGGCGCAACGCCAGATTGTCGAAAGCGACCTGCCTTCGGCCGAAGCACGCCTTCAGATCTTCCTGATGTCGATGCGCCGATTGCTCGATGCCGGATATGTGTATATCGGACTCGACCATTTTTCGAAGCCCGATGACGAGTTGAACAAGGCGCGTCTGAATAAAAGCCTGCACCGCAATTTTCAGGGCTACACCACGCGGGCTGAATGCGATTTGATCGGCTTTGGTGTCTCTGCCATCAGCAAGGTGGGCAGTTCATACAGCCAGTCGGTACGCACAATCAACGCGTATTACCAGCGTCTGGATGAAGACCGGCTTCCGACTGAAAAAGGATTCGAATTAAGCCCCGACGATTTGCTGCGACGTCAAATCATCATGACCTTGATGTGCAGCGCGCCGGTTGAAATCGAATCCATCAACCGAGCCTACGGCATCGACTTCAACGTCTATTTCGAGCGCGAGGTGTCGCAGCTCAAGCAGTACCAAGATGCGGGACTGATTACCATCGACGCGACGGCGATCCGGGTCACTGCAAAAGGGCGTCTCTTCGTGCGGGCCAGCGGCATGGTGTTTGACAAATACCTCAGCCAGCCGACCACATCGACGTACTCCAAATTAATTTAAGCCTTGCGGTTAACGAATCCTGGCTTACGTACGGTGACTACTTTTAGTTTTAACGGCCGCATAAAACCGCAGCGGTTTAACCTCCGCTTTGCCGGTACGAGCGACGTTTTTTCTGACCAGGTTTTCGAGCGTCACGCCATCCAGCACCCCTAAATACGCGGTGGTAGCTGAACGCAGCACGTTTTTCAGGCCACAGCACGAAGTCAGGATGCACTCGTTCTTGCTTGGGTCGAAGCACTCTGCCATAAAAAAATCGGGTTCCGTACTGCGAACGACTGCACCGATATTAATTTGTACGGGTTCCTTGCCCAGCTTGAGCCCCCCGTTGCGGCCCCGCACGGTGGCGACAACACCCAGCACGCCGAGTTGATGGACCACTTTGGTCAAATGATTTTTGGCGATGTGATGTACATCCGCAATGTCCTGGATCGTCACCAATCGTTCCCGATTGGCCGCGAGGTACATCAGGGTGCGTAGCGCATAGTCGGTGTAGGTGGTCAGTTTCATAGTGCGATGAAGGTTCGGTGTGGGTGAAGTCGACGCAGTAGTTGGTAGCCTTGCGCGTTTGTTTAATCCTGCATTGATTTTATAGGTTTACCGTATTTTCGCTGGGCTGGCTTGAAATAAGACACATTGATATTGCATGTTATAAAACATGCATATAGAATGCATGTTCTGTGAGGAATGAATTCCTCGCATTTTCATAATCACCAATCAAGGAAATTTGCCATGCACGCAACGCGCAAACTCTGGACCTGGCTCGCCGTCATCTTTGTCCTGTCCTTTGCCGTTTTAGGCTGGGTCGGGAAAGAGATTTACCTGACTGCGCCGCCCATTCCAAACCAAGTCATCAGCACCAAGGGCACGGTGCTGTTTTCAGAGGGGCAAGTTCTAAGGGGTCAGGAAGCGTGGCTCTCCGCGGGTGGTCAGCAGTTAGGCTCGGTATGGGGCCACGGCAGTTACGTGGCGCCCGATTGGTCGGCCGACTGGTTGCACCGTGAAGCGCTGGCATTGCGAGGCGTGTGGGCACAGCATGAGTTCAACAAGCCCTTCGATCAGCTGAGCATCGGCCAGCAAGCTGAACTGAACAGCCGACTCAAGATTGAAATGCGGGCGAACACCTACGACGCCACAACGGGCACCATTACGTTATCGCCTGAGCGCACCGAGGCAGTCCAGCAAGTCGCGCAACACTACATGAGTTTGTTTGGCAACGATCCTTCATTGGACAAATTGCGCGAGCAATATGCAATGACGGCCGGGTTGTTGCCCGACCAGGTTGATCTGCAAGCGCTACCGGCTTTCATATTCTGGTCATCGTGGGCCGCCGCAACGGATAGACCCGGGGAGTCCGAGCTCAGCTACACCAGCAACTGGCCGCACGAACCACTGGTCGACAATACGCCGACTGCCGGCGCTGGCATGTGGTCGATCGCGAGTATCATTTTCATGATAGCCGCGATTGCAGGCATGATTTTGTACCAATCGGTCAGTAACGAAGAGGGCGACCCGAGCCCGCCCAAAGTCGACCCGATGTTCAGTCTGAAGGCTACCCCTTCCATGAAGGCGACCAAGAAGTACTTCTACGTCGTGATTGGACTGATTCTGGCGCAAGTCCTGATGGGTGTGATTACTGCCCACTATGCCGTGGAAGGCCAGAGTTTTTTCGGTATTCCTTTGGCGCAGATTCTGCCCTTCACCGTCAGCCGTACCATCCATACCCAGTTCGCGGTATTGTGGATTGCCACTGCCTGGCTTGCTACTGGTTTGTACATCGCCCCTGCGATTTCTGGCTACGAACCGAAGTACCAGAAACTCGGCGTCAATGTGTTGTTTTATGCGCTGCTGTTTATCGTCGTCGGGTCCACCGCTTTCGGCTGGATCGGATCGCTTCAGCATCTCGGCAACGACTTCAGCTTCTGGATCGGGAATCAGGGTCTGGAATACACCAGCATGGGTCGTATCTGGCAAATTCTGCTGTTTATCGGTTTGCTGTTCTGGGTCGTGCTACTGGGTCGTGGACTCATGCCAGCACTTAAAAAACCGTCTGAAAGTCGCGGTCTGATTGCGATGGTATTTTTGTCGGCCCTGTGCATCGGCATCTTCTATGCCGCGTCGTTGGCATGGGGTCCCCATACCAATTACTCGATGATCGAATACTGGCGCTGGTGGTTGGTGCATTTGTGGGTGGAAGGCTTCTTTGAAGTGTTCGCCACCGCCGTCATTGCACTGTTATTCACGCGTCTCGGCTTGATCCGCGCCAGCACCGCCAACAGCGCGATCGTGCTTGAAACTATCGTGTTCATGTTCGGCGGCATTCTGGGCACCTTGCACCACCTGTATTTCACCGGCACGCCGACCTATGTGATTGCTATCGGCGCCATGTTCTCAGCGCTGGAAGTCGTCCCCTTGGCAATGATCGGGATCGAAGCCTATCGCAACTATCAGCGCTCCAAGGCCGCGCCCTGGGTACAAACCTACAAGTGGTCCATCCTGTGCTTCATTGCCGTTGGATTCTGGAACGTGGTCGGGGCCGGGCTGCTTGGCTTCTCGATCAATACACCGCTCGCGCTGTACTACATGCAGGGGCTTAACCTGACGGCAGGCCATGCGCATGCCGCTTTGTTTGGCGTCTATGGCATGTTGGCTATCGGTCTGATGCTGTTTTGTCTGCGCGGTCTGTCAGAACGTTCAGCTTGGTCGGACAAGCTGCTGCAACCGATGTTCTGGATGCTCAATATCGGCTTGGCCATGATGGTGTTCATCGCCTTAGTGCCAGCCGGCATCTACCAGGCTTGGGCCAGCATTACCAAGGGCATGTGGTTTGCACGCTCGCCGGAAATCGTGCACTCGCACTTGATGGAAACTTTGGTATGGATGCGCGTGCCGGGTGATGTGGTGTTCGCATTTGGCATCCTTTTCCTGGTCGTATTTGCAATACGTTTGCTGACCGGCGGCAGAGGCAAACAGCCGGCAGGAATTCCTGCCGAGTTTGCCAAAAGGGCTTGATCAAAGTTTATCGACAAGTGCGTTGAAGAGCCGGGCCAGCCCCGGCCTCTTCGATTCACTTCATTTCATTTCACAGCGGAGTATTCGAATGGCACACAATTGTTCTCTTCCTGTTACCGCCGAAGGCGTTTATCCCTTCGACGCACGCGGCGTCGCGAAGCGATTTCGGCACGCGGCAATCTTTGGTGCGTTGGATTCGTTGCAACCGGGCGAGACCATGCGCTTTTGCAATGATCACGATCCGTTGCCGTTGCTGTCGCAGATCCATGGCCGCTATGGGGACCAGGTCAAGATCGGGTATGTATCACGGGAACAGGGCGAAATTGTGATCGATTTTCTGGTGACAGGGTGATCGGCCGTTGGCTCACACGCTGATCTTTTATCTCTTTTAAAATGATGGTTTCATAACACCACCACCAAGGTGTTTCAGCCAGCGTATCCGACGTCTTTGGCATCTCATCGGCCACCCCCTCACCCTTCAGCCAGGTTGCCTTGTGAACTACCTTTTCATCAAGCATATTCACATCACCTGCGCTGCGCTGAGTGGCAGTTTTTTCTTGTTGCGCGGATTCTGGATGCTCCGTGAATCAGATCTGCTGCAACAGCGCTGGGTCAAGGTCGTTCCGCATGTGGTCGATACGCTGTTACTGACCAGCGCCTTGATCATGGTCTTCTGGAGCGGCCAGTACCCTTTTGTGCAACCTTGGCTCACAGCCAAACTTCTCGCACTGATCGCCTACATCGGGCTCGGCACCATTGCCCTAAAACGCGGTAAGACCAAAGCAGTGCGAAGCTGGGCCTTGTTGGCCGCGATGACAACTTTTGCTTATATTGTGGCGGTTGCGCTGACGCGGCAGGCCATGATTCCGTTTCAGCTTTTTGGCATCGGCTTCTAAGCAGTAAATGCGACACTGACGTGTCTGCTGACGCTCAGGCACGAAGTTTCGATTGCCCGTCGCGGAAGCGCTACAGGTGAGGGTTTTGAGAATATGCCCCCTCCTGCATCTAAGGGAACCCCGAGCGGCAATCGGACTCTAGCTTTACTATTGGGACTTCTGACTGGATGAGGTGCGTTGTCTGGTTGGCCTGAAAGTACGATGTTTTAAACCTGAAGGGGTGCCTGGCTTTGAATCTATCTTGGATGCGTTCTAGCACTACCGTCTGGCTCGTCGGTTCTTTGAGCTTGTCGGGTTTTCTCACAGCTTGCGGGACGACGGTAAAAGCGTTTCCGTCACAGGAAGAATTTAGCTCCACCGCGACCTATTCCCGCCTGTTTGACGCCACACCCGCACAAACCTGCGAGGCCGCCAGAAGGGCGCTCCTGAGCCAGGGATACATCATCAATTCCGCCAGAGACGACCTGGTGGCGGGGCAAAAGAGCTTTCAGCCCGAGCCTGAATCGCACTTGCAAATGGAAATTCGGGTCGTCTGCGCACCCGACAGCAACGACGGGAAAGTTAGCCTTGGTTTCGTCACTGCCTTGCAGGATGTTTACGCCTTAAAGAAAAGCAACAACTCCGCCAGCCTGGGCGTGGGCGTACTTGGTTCGGTCTCACTGCCTTTTAGCTCAAGCAACGATGCCATGGTCAAGGTGTCCAGCACAACCATCTCCTCCGACGCCTTCTATGAGCGCTTTTTCGACCTGGTGAAGCGGTATTTGATGGTGGACGAGCCTTTGGACGAATCGCATTGACCGGCCATGTGCTGCGGTTCATGCCATCGGTCGGTATGCCCTGCCTGCCAGTGTTAGCTCGGCTTCGTGGGCTGCGCATGGAGCACCGCGTCTAACGGCGCTTCATCCCAATCGCTTTCCCGATGGGTGCCCGGTGCAAGGCCATCGAGGGTGTAGGGTCCGATAGCGGCGCGGATCAGGCGCAGGGTGGGAAACCCCACGGCAGCCGTCATGCGCCGCACCTGACGGTTGCGCCCTTCGCGGATGCTGAGCTCGATCCACGCGGTCGGGATGGATTGCCGGACCCGAACCGGGGGTTGCCTTTCCCACAGCGCGGGCGGCGGAGCCATCAACCGCGCCCGGGCCGGGCGGGTCAGGCCATCATTGAGTTGCACCCCTAACCGCAAAGCTTCCAGGGCAGGCTCGTCAGGCAAGCCTTCCACCTGAACCCAATAAATCTTTTCCATCTTGAAGCGTGGATCGGCAATGCGCGCCTGGAGCCTACCGTCGTTCGTCAGGAGCAGCAGACCCTCGCTGTCCGCATCGAGCCGTCCGGCCACATAAACATCCGGGATCGCGATGTAGTCCTTGAGCCCTCGCCAGCGCCCTTCAGGGGTGAACTGGCTGAGTACGCCGTAGGGCTTGTTGAAGCAGATCAAGCGGGAAGGGCGGTCAAAATTCATGGCCGGCCAGCATAGCATCGCCGGTCACTTCGCCCTGAGGCCTTGCACCAACGCACCCAGCGCAATGCCAGCCAGCGCCCAAAGCAGGCTCCAGTTGCCTGCGCCCAAGCCCGCAATGGCCGGGCCTGGGCACACGCCGCACAGACCCCACCCGACGCCGAACAAGGCCGCGCCTATCAGGGTGTCACGGTTCCAAACGCTGGGATGGACGTGAAAGCGGTCGCCCAGCACGGGCCGGGCCAGTAGCCTGGGCGCCAGCTTGTACACCAGCAGCACTACGATCACGGCACCCCCCATCACCAGCATGAGCCCGAAGTCCTGAAAGCGCAGAAAGCTCAACACCACTTCCGGCCGGATCATGGTGGACACCGACAGTCCGAAGCCAAACAGCGCGCCCGATACCAGTGTGGCGAGCATCCGTGGAAGCGCCATTTTGGGCGCCCTCATGGCAGCCACCTTGCGGCGAGATTGGCCGTCAGGAATGCGGTCGCCATGAAGGTCAGTACCGCCATCAGAGAAGGCCATTGCAGCGAGCCCAGTCCGCAAATGCCGTGACCCGACGTGCAGCCGTTGCCTAACCGCGCCCCATAGCCCACAAAAAATCCACCCACCAGCAACTGCCATGCTGGCACTGCCGTGGCTTCCGGCTTGCCGCCTGCAAAGCCCAGCCACCACACCAGCGCGCCCAGGATCAGCCCCAGCGCATACACCACTCGCCAGCCGCGTGAATCGAGAAACCGAGCCTGCTGAAAAAATGGCCGACGCACCACAAAAGACCATGTGGACGAGAACACCGTGCTCATGCCGCCAATGCGGCCGGTGAGCACGAACAGCAGCGCCGCACCGCTACCAACAAGCACGCCACCCAGCAGATAGTGCTGCCAGCCAAGGGGAAAGACAGAAATAGAAAAATTCATGATTTTGGATTATCTCTAAGCGGGTAATATGGAATTTGGTGATTCCCGCAGAGCCCACACCAGCAAAAGGTTGTTGGCCGGCATGGCGTGTCGTGCGCACAGTTGCAGTCCGGCTTGGGCCGCCGCTTGCTCCACGTCTTCGCGCAAACGAATGCCCCAGTCGGGGTTTTGCGCACGCAGGCTTTGGTCGAATGCCCGGTTGCCCTCTGAGGTAGGCACATCGCCTTCCAGATACGGCCCGTAGGTAATGAGCCGGCCGCCTGGCGCCAGGTGCCGGGCGCTGCCACACATCAACGCGGTGCAGGTTGCCCACGGTGCGATATGCAGCATGTTGGCGCAGTAGATCAGGTCGAACTGCGTAGCGTCAGGCAACCAGTGCGGCGCAAGGACGTCCAGCAACAAAGGGGCTCGCACGTTGTTCAATTTCTGCAGGGCCACCTGCGCGGCAATGGTGTTCAGCGCGTGGGGCTGTGCGTCGGTGGGTTGCCATGTCCAGTTCGGCAGGCGCGAGGCAAACCAGGCAACGTGCTGGCCGGTGCCTGAAGCGATTTCTAAAGCGCTGCCGCGCACCGGCAACAGCTGCCGAAGTACGTCGAGTATGGACTGCTTATTGCGGTCGGCGGCAGGGCTGAAGTCGGGTTGTGACATTGAGAAATTCGAAGAAAGTTTTTAGGCGCGAAAATGGGCGGTAGCGCTTGTGCAGTGGGCGTAAGCAGCGCTATAAAAAAAGCAAACATCAGCCTGCAACGCAAAAAATGGGGCGTTACCGTTTCAGAATTACCAGCCCTATTCCGCCAAGAATGGCACCCGACGCCAGCAACATCGGCCCGGTGACGGCTTCCCCGATGAAGGCGATCCCGCCCAGCGCCGCGAGCACCGGCACGCTCAACTGCACCGTGGCCGCCTGGGTGGCTTTGATAAAGGGCAACGCCTGATACCAGATGGCATACCCCAATCCCGAGGCCAGCGCGCCAGACAACACCGCCAGCCCCAGGCCGGAGCTGTCCAAAGACTGGTGGTTGGCCATCAGCAAACTTAAACCCAGCGCCATCGGCACTGCACGCATAAAGTTGCCTGCCGTCACTCGGGTAGGATCACCGACGCCCTTGCCATGCAGGGAATAAACGCCCCAGGCCACCCCCGCGCTCAACATCGACAGCGCGCTGAGCAAGGTCGGTGTCGCCAACCCCGGCAACATCAGTGCCACAAGTCCCGCCAAGGCGAGCGCAAGCCCGGCTATCTGCAACGGGTGCATACGCTCGCCCTTGAATACGCCGTAGCCAATCATCGTCGCCTGCACCGCGCCAAACAGCAGCAGCGCGCCGGTGGCTGCAGGCATGCTGACATAGGCAAAGGAAAAGCCCGTTGCATAGACAAACAGCGCGCAAGCCGACAGCCAGTTCCCCCCACGGCGTTCACCCGTGCGGGCTGCTGAGCCAGTGCCGCTTCTTAGCCGCACGACCAACCACAGCATGCAGGCGCCAGACAGCATTCGCACGGTGGTGAAACTGGCGGCGTCGATGCTGGTGTGTTTGAGTGCAACGCGGCACAGCAACGAATTACCCGCAAAAGCCAGCATGGCCAGGGATACCAAAATAACTAAACGTAATCGGGACATGGTGCGGGATATTAGGAGCTGGTAATTGGCCGGTAGTCTGCGTACGTTGATTTACCCGCTGCCCGCAAGACGACTACATGGCCGCAGACTGTGGGGTAGTGGGCATCGGTTAATCATACGTAAATGCCTGACGGATATTCTTACCGCTTTGCGACCGATGCTCGGTTTGCAGGCCAAGCGGCACATGCCGATATTTGTGAGAATTTTTGGCATTTAGCAGCCGTGCGACGGGCAAAATCAGCTATTGAAACTGTAGCAAATGCTTATCGCATCGCAGTCGCCATCGGCAAGTGGGACTTGCAGCGCGGATAGTTGCTGCAACCCCAAAACGAGGAGCCGCCCTTGGCTGGTGTGCGCGCCAGCAGTTTGATGCCGCAGCTCGCGCAGGTGGGGCGCCAATACTCGCCTTCATGGGCTACGTCCAACAAGGCCTGTTGTTGCTCCGGCGTGCGCTTGGAAATCAAATTCAGCAAGGCGGAGCCATCCATGGCATTGATGCCATTGTCTTTGGCGAACTTCTGCGCGTCCGCTGTGTAGGTCGATGTGGTGGCGTAGGTGCCGCGCTTGAGTTGGTGCGAGGCCATCACACCAAAGAACTCCCGAATCTCTTTCACCCCCACCTGCTTGCCTTGCCAGTGCTTGCACTGCACCACGGCAGCCAAGCCCTCCGCGTGGGCTGAATACAGCCAGATGTCTACACCACCATCTGCACCGTGCGATTGCGAGCGCGTCTGAAACCCCGCTTGGGCAAACAGCGCTTCGCAGACCGCTTCAAAACGTCGCCACTCGATGGCGGCGAACACGTCGGAGCTCCATGCGGTGGCGCGTTCGGGTCGCGCTCTTGGGTTGGGGGCAGGCGGCGCATGCCGTGCCGCAACATCAGCGCCGCCAAAGGCAGGCGGCGGAGTATCGCCAAAAGTGTCCCGCCGATTTGTTGGCTCACGTTTGATGGGAGCGACCGTTGGTAATGCAATCGCTTTTTCTGCCCTGCTTTTCAAGGCAAAGTGAATGCTCAGAAGCACCAAGCCAAGGAACAGTGCTAACCAGCCCGGCATGCGCAACCCAGCGGCAACTGATTTGAGAATGGGCGACGTACTTAGAAATATCGGAGCTATAAGGAAGGCGACGCCTATTCCCGTCGCGATAACGCCTTTTTCGAGCAGAGTACTGAGTGCGCGCTTCTGCCGTTTGTTGGTCTTTGACCTTGCCATTTTTTCTCCCTGGATCACGCGCTGCGATGGCAGTGGTGATGCCGCAGTTTAGTCCTTGATGAATCCGGCTCGCATGCAAGTGCATAGGCCGTTCAATGTCCGGCTTGGAATACGATATTGGCCTCTAGCCCCTGCAGAGTTTGCGTACGCCACTATTTAAAAGGTAGCAAAATTTAGTCTGTTGCCTTAACCGACTGCCGCTTCACCTCGTCCAAGGACATTAAGTAAAAGCCATGTGGCTCAGGCCGCGTTGCGCGTACTGCTGGACTGCTTGGGCTTGATGCTTGGAACGACAAGACCAAAGGCATCGGCCATGCGCTGCGCCTGTTTGGCCGATTGCTCCAAGGCTTTTTGTAGCGCCTTGGGAGAGGGCGTCAAACGGCTTGGTTGGGTTTTTGCAGTTTGTACCATGTCTGGTTTTCCCTGCTCGCTTAAGGCGCGCGGATCACGCTGCATAGACTGCTTCGCGGTTGCGATTGATGCTGGCCAGCACGTAGGGGTTGCGCACGGCACCAGGCTCTACCAAATCAACGCCACGGCCCAACAACTGTTCCAAATCGGCCTTCGCGCCGAAGAATGCTTCCAGACTGGGCGGCGCGTCGGGCGCGAACTCCACTAAAAAATCGGCGTCGCTGCTGGCGGGGTTGAAGTCGTCTGCCCGCGCGGCCGAGCCAAATACCTCCAACCGACTGATGCGGTAGCGCTGGCAGATGGCGGATATGCTGGAGCGGTGTTGGGCGATGGCCGGGTGCATGGGCGAATTTTAGGGGAGATTGGGAGGCACAGTCACTTTTTATGTGCCAAATTGGCCTCAAGCCCTCGCAGAATAAGCGCAAACAGCTATTAAAAAACGTCGCAAAAATTAGTCTGCTGCCTTAACCGACTGCCGCTTCACCTCGTCCAGCGTCCTGCCCTGTGGGCTCTTCCATTCCAGCCAGCCGTTGGCCGAGCGACCCATCAGCGCCATGGCGGCCATGCTGGGGCTGGCGAACAAATGGTCACGGACAAAGACCAGCATGCCGTCGTGCGCGGTCATGATTCCTTCCGTTACCAGTTGGTCGCGGAAGCGTTCGTTGGACGTTCCTTGAATGGATGCCACGTTGTCCACTCGCCCGCGTGAGCCTTTGAGCACCACAAAGCCTTCAGTCGTGTACTCGCCTCTGCCGTCGGCGCCGGAACCCTTGCAATAGAACATCTCTATCTCACCCCGAGCGGTCGGCGCATTGGTCAACGGCTCAAAAATCGGCTGGCCCAGCGTCGCCAATAGGGTGGCCGCCGTTTCGTGAATCTCATGGCAGTCCGACTCCAGCGGCGCGGGCGTATGTGGCCGCGCGCCGGTGTTGCCGTTCTCCAGGCTGTAGCGCCCGGCCTGGGTGGCCTGTTGAATGGCAGACCACTCCAGAAACGGCGCGTGCGTTTCGGTCAGACTGTTGGTGAGAGAGATCATCAACAGTGCCTGGTTCCAGAAGTCTTTGTTCTGGTTGTGCTGCTTCAGCCGGTTTCCGACGCTGACGGGCTGGCCGATATACACGCGCGGCAATCCGGCTTCCGACAGCTCACCCATCAAGAAGTACACGCCTACCTGCAGCGCCTCGGGCGTCTTGATGAACTCGCCCAGTTGGCTGCGCGGCACTTCGATGACGCGAACAATGCGCGTCGTGATTTCGGTTACGCGCATGCCGCGTGGGTCGCCAGCGGGAAAGAAGTTTTAGATGGTTTGGGGGCGGGGCACACGACGCTTAACAAAAAATAACAGTTAGGTGCCTGAGTAAATTAATGATGACCTACGTATTGCTTCATCTTTATCGTGTCCACTTAGGTCAACCATATGAAAGTCATGTACCTTTCTTGCTGCTGTGTACTGACTAAGGTCTAGCATGTAGGCTTCAAATAATTCACCGGCGGCTCCTTTTTTTAGAGTGACACGCGACTTAACTGGATGAATCATCCGCAGGTCAATGAGTTGATCAATTGATTCCCGAACCCTGCCTGTAAGTTTCTGGGACACAAGGAAAACATTGCACTTTGACGTTTCCGTACAAAAGGAAACCAGCTTTGTAAAAGCCGCCTCTAGAACTTCCCTATCCTCTGCGGAATCTAGTTTGAATTCTTCTCGCTTATTAGAGTCGTAATCGCCAGCCGCAAGGTTCACATCTTCGAGGCCTATCTTTGGACCTCTATGATGTTCTGGCCCGCGATTTCTAGCGACGGCAATCGATCCGGAGAAAATTCCGACGAAGTCCCTCGTTACACCACCGGACGCAATAGTGATTCGGTCAATGGCTGTTGGATTGATTAACTCTTTAATAGACAGTGGGGGCTTTTCCGCAATGAGGTTATCTAACACCTGTTTTAGAAACTTCTTAAGAGTCTCAAATTTTTCCAGAGACATATCCAGATCAATTTCACGAGCATCGTCACCCAACTTCATGCCAATTGGTGGATCTGAGTGCTCATACCATTGACTGCGATGTTTGATCGTCCCAACCTTTAACCACATACCGTTGCCTTTTGCAACACGATGGAAGTAATCAATGACCTTTGCCTGATCTGCTTTTCGAATGTGATATAGATCATCCAAAATCAAAAAGGAGGGACCATCAGACAATATAGACAATTCTTTGAAAAAATGTTGAAAACGAAGAATGTTCTGGTGAAGATATTCGACCTTATGCGACACGTAACTAGCTTGTTCTTCTTTTGTGCCATTGCTCTTTGAGGCGATGTTGGCAGTCGCTGAAGACGATAACCCGGGGACTGTTGCAGCCGCGCTGAATTGCCCCGATGTAGCCAGTTCGTTCGCGACTGTTATTTTTGTTTGCTTTGTGCTTGTTTCGGGTGCTCTGAGTTGCGCTTCGAGGTCTGCAATGATCACTCTGAGGTTAGATTTCAAAGCAGCAGTGTTCGCTTTGTGGAACGGGGGGCGTTTAGGTGCAGTGCCAAAAAGTCGTTTCCAAAAGGACGTTTTCGTTGCAGGATTAATTGCGGCACCATTTAGCCATTGCTCAAACTCCCCCAGGGTTTTTATTAATACGCTTATCAGCACGTCCGGGTAGGTATGACCTTTGAAGGTTTCTAAGTCGACAAAGGCAATTGGCCGACGATCAATCGTAAGGTCGGCGGCAGTTTTTCTCAGAAGACTGGACTTTCCTGAACCTCGCCTACCAAATACTATGTTGTGTTGTTTTGATTTGGCCCTAGCCAAAACTCCTGGCGCAGGTTCAATGAAACGAATTGCACCCTCTGGAGTCGCTCGCATTACCTCTTCGCATAGGACTAGTAAATCGTCAACTTCTGTTGTATTTAGTTGTGATTCTGATGGTGCTTTTTTTGACATTATTTCCCCCAACTATCCTTCAACCCCACCGCCAAGTTAAACACCGGCCTCCCAGCCGCATGGTCCACCCGATCCGCCACAAAGTACCCGTGCCGCTCAAACTGAAACTTGTCATCCGCCTTGGCGCTGGCCAGTGACGGCTCCACAAATGCAGTCACCACTTTCAGGCTGTTCGGGTTCAGGCCTTCAATAAAGTCTTTGCCACCCGCGTCGGGGTGGTGAGGAACGAGGAAGCGATGCGTCAAGCGGCTTTCCTGAACTCAACCGGCAGCAGGCCTTCCTTCTTCGCATCAAGCAGCACAATTTCCACAATCGTCCCGTCTTCGGCGTAGCTGATGTTGGTATGCCAGTCTTGCGACTCTTCGCGCACGATAGGCTTGTCCGATACGCGGATTTGCAGAATGTCGTCGTTTTCGAAATAGATGCTTTTCATGGTCGGGGCTCCCAGTGGTGCATGATGGTTTTGACCACCACGGCATTGTCAATCACAGCGGCTACGCAAAGCAAGTTGTCTGCACGACCGTCAAGGTGTTTGTACAGCCAGTAGTGTGCGTTGCCTGCGTCTTTGAGCGTGCCGGTATCGATGATTTCCAGCACCAAAGCGGCATCTATATTGCGCTCTGCCATGCGCAGTCTGGCATGTTCAGTCAATACCACTGGCAAGTCAAAGCGCGTGCTGTGCATCACTTCCCCCAACTATCCTTCAACCCCACCGCCAGATTAAACACCGGCTTCCCAGCCGCATGATCCACCCGATCCGCCACAAAGTACCCATGCCGTTCAAACTGGAACTTGTCATCCGCCTTTGCGCTGGCCAGTGACGGCTCCACAAATGCAGTCACCTTTTTCAGGCTGTTCGGATTCAACCCTTCGATGAAGTCTTTGCCACCCGCGTCGGGCTGGGCCTCCAGAAACAGGCGGTCGTATAGGCGTACCTCGACCGGAATGCCGTCGGCCACGGCGACCCAGGTGATGACGCCTTTGACCTTGACGCTGTCGCTGCCGGGTGTACCGCTCTTGGTGTCGGGGATCAGGGTGGCGTGTACTTCGGTGATCTTGCCGTCGGCGTCTTTTACCGCGCCGATGCATTCAATGACGTGGCCGTATTTCAGCCGCACCTTGCTGGCCGCAATGGCTTGGCCGCTGGCGTTCACATGCGGGGGAAACAGGCGGAAGAAGCCTTTGGGCGGCGTTTCTTCAAAGTCGGTGCGGTCAATCCACACCTCTTTGCCGATTTTGAATGTGCGCGTGCCCAGCTCGGGGTGGTGCGGGTGAAGCGGGGCGCTGCAGTCGTCCAATTTGCCCGCGCCCATGACTTCGTCCCAGTTGGTCAGCACCAGTTTTACCGGGTCCAGCACGGCCATGGCGCGGGTGGCCGTTGCGTCCAGCGTTTCGCGCAGGCAGCCTTCCAGCGTGCTGTAGTCAATCCAGCTGTCGCTCTTGGTCACGCCAATGCGCTCGGCAAACAGGTGAATCGCTTCGG
>NZ_JABBPC010000029.1 GCF_012927485.1 Polaromonas sp.
CCATGCGCACTGCGCGTTCGCGAACCTCGGGTGAAAACTTGTTTGACTTCTTCATGGCTCAATCCTCTCAGAGATTTGAGCCTCCTCAAAATACGGGGCGATTCAACGTGAGCCCTTACGGTGTTCATGTATTTTCCTGCTTATCATTTCGGCTTCCTCAACAGGCATCGGGCTGCAACGCCTGTGTTTATGGGCTCTCCGCGTGCCGCTTCTGTAGGCCGCCCGTTCATGGGCGTTTCAGGCTTGCTCTTGTCGGCGGCTAGCTTTGGTTTTCTTTCTCGTACGCAACGCTCGGCGGTGGCATCGCGTCTTCTGGCTTGGGTGGGGCACGGTGTTGTCACGCTTCGGTGCCGGCTCAACCTCGCTCTTTGCCACGTTTGGCGCTGCGTGGCCTGGCCGCGTCGCGAGGTTTGCGTTTGGCATCCTTTCCCGTTTCACCGTTGGCGGCTATCATTCACACCGAGAAAACAGCGCTCCCGTTCAACCCAAGGGCTAACCCGGCGCTCAATCTCGCTTCTTTCAGTAGCTGGACGCTGCGCGATAAAGCCGCGCCGCGCCGGTTAGCTCTACGTTAGCCCTCATATTTCCGTCCTGCGAGGTTGTCATGTCAGAAATAGCAAAGCCAACCGCCATCACCACATCTGAGGTACCCGCGCGAACCAAGCCCTCTATGTACCCTGAGCCGTTCGCATCGCGGATGGCGGGTAGGGAGAAGCGCCCACTTGGCGATCTCTTTGGCCTCGCCAATTTTGGTGTAAACCTCACGCGTTTGGCTCCCAATGCAGTCTCGGCCCTTCGTCATGCTCACACCAAGCAAGACGAGTTTATCTATATCCTCCAAGGTCAGCCAACGCTACACACCGACGAAGGTAGAACTCAGCTCTCTCCCGGAATGTGCGCAGGTTTTAAGGCGGGTACGAGCAATGGACACCGCCTGGTAAATGAAACCGCAGAGGAAGTTGCGTACCTCGAAGTTGGCGACAGAACACCGGGAGACGAAGGAAGCTATCCCGATGATGACCTCAAAGCCTTGCTCGTTGAGGGAAAGTGGAAGTTCGTTCACAAAGATGGCACGCCGTATGTGTGAGGTAGGCGCAAAACATCAAATGAAGGCTAACACTGCGGTGCAGGGGACGCTGCGCGATGAAGCTGCGCCGCACACCTGACCTTGAACGTAAGCCCTCACAGTGTTCACGGGATTTCTTGCTTTTCATTTCGGCTTCCTCGACAGGCATCGGGCTGCAACGCCCGTGCTTATTGGCTCTCTGCGTGCTGCTTCTGTAGGTCGCCTGTTTATGCGCCTTGCAGGCTTGCTCGCGTGGGCGGTTGACTGGGGTTTTCTTTCTCGCGCTCAACCTCGCTCGTTTCAGTCGCTTGACGCTGCACGATAAAGCCGCGCAGCGCCGGTTAGCTCTACGTTAGGCTCATCATATGAAAATATTTCGTTTCTTCATTTTGATTTGTTTACTTCTGCCAATTCTTTCTGAGGCTGGTGATATGCGGGCAGCCACACTCATAAATGACCTCAAAGGTGTTTATAAATACCGCTTCATGGGCGGCACATATAATGGATCTGAAACTTGGCAAGCCGAAGACATTGTCGAAATCGTGCCGTTCGATGACTCACATATTTACGTTCGCGCTTCTCTTGAATTTGGCAATGGACACTTATGTGGAATCTGGGGAATTGCTGAATATGAAAATGATGCGTTTATTTACCACGAACCTGAAAAGCTTAGACAAGGCGATCCATCCTGTACCTTGAAAATTTACGCAACTAAAAACGAATTGGTACTTACGGACATCGACAGCACCAATGAGAATTCAACATGTAGGATGCACTGCGGCTCACGTGGTAGCCTCACTAATTACACTATCGCAAGGAATTCAAAGAGAAAAATCCGTTATCTCGATAGGTTAAAGGCTTCGCGGCAGTATTTGGAAGCAGCCGATGCATTCAAGGAAAAACAAAGCCTAACCTTGCATTCAAGCGGGACTGCCGCAAAAGACGCGGCAGCCCCTTAATTTTACGTTAGGAGATTTCCCTTGTTCAAAATTGCTGCCTTCGTTTTTGTTGCTTTATTTACTGGTTGCGCTTCTCTCGATTCCTCTCCGCCAAAATACGTTTTCGAGGCATGGAGTAAAAGTGGGGTGAAGCCCACTGAAGTTAGAAAGGACATGGAGTCATGTGGTTACAAAAATACTACGCTTGCCAATGACCTCAACGAAAGCGAAGTTGTTTCAGCTGAACGTTGCATGCAAAACAAGGCCTACTCTCTTGATACAAGCAGCTATCGACCAAATAACTGTTACGGTCAAAACTCTCCATATCTTTGCAACAGACTATGGGGAGGAAAAAAACCACAATTGGTCCCCGTTCGCCCTGGCTCACAATGAAATATAAAACACCTCTCCGAACCCGGCGCTCAACCTCGTTCGCTTCGCTCTCTGGACGCGGCGCAATAAGGCGGCGCCGCGCCGGTTAACTCTACGTTAGATCGCTATGCGCATGGAGTCCTTACCGCCCACCCTCTACAAATACTTCGGTCCGGATCGAATCAATGTGCTTCAGAACTGCCTGCTTCGCTATAGCCCGCTCGGAGCGTTCAACGATCCATTCGAAGGCCAGCCGGAGGTAACTTCACTGACCACTGAAGCGCGCGCGCGCGAATCGCTCAAGGCAATCTTGCCGCAGGAAACTAGGAGCGCGTATGACCAGCTACCTGCTGAAGCCCGCGCCATGGTTTCATATGAGTTGTGGGAACAACAACTCGTGCAACAGATGAAGTCCAAGGAGCCGGAACTCATTCGGGCCACGCACGGGCTAACGCCCATGCTTCGAAGCCTGATGACCAAGTAGTTCGATGAACTCCTAGGCGCGCTATGCCTCTCTGAAGTCCCCGATAGCCTGCTCATGTGGTCGCACTATGGCGCGAGCCATGCTGGCTTTGTACTCGCCTTCGACGCGCAGCATCCGTACTTTCATGAAGAGAAGGGGCCACAAGATGAGTTCAGGCATTTGCGCCGTGTGTTGTATCGGGAAGCAAGGCCAAGTGCGACCCTCGTTGAGTTTGAAGGCGTCGACTTCTTCTTGGTCAAGAGTGGTCACTGGTCATACGAGCGAGAGTGGCGGATCATTCGCCCACTTCAAGAGGCTGCGGTCGTTAACCCCGGAGACCTATTTTCGGTTCATCTCTTCCCCTTTCCGCCGAGCGCCCTAAAGGCAGTGATCCTTGGCGCTCGAATTGCCGTCAAGAGCGTCGAGGCTGTAGCCGCAGCTATCCGCGCAAATGGTTCGCTCGGTCATATCCGCGTGCAACGCGCAAGGCCCGATAGTTCCCATTTCCTGTTGCGCATTAGCGATGAGGCCATCTAACCCTTCCATCCAGGGGATGCCCAAAAGGCTGCGCCTTTTGGGCATCCCTCAGGTCAAACGTTAGCCATCTATGGAAACTTCCATCTTCACATCAATTGTTGCCGCTTCGTCAGCCCTGTTTGGTGTTGCGCTAACTTCGTTTGTTCAGTCCCGTACCCAACAGAACAATCAGCAGTTTCAGTACGCCCTCGAAAGGGGGAAACGAGAAAGCGAAAAAGCCGAAAAGGAAAGGGTACTCGCACTTGACCGACTCGCAACCGCTCATCGACAGTTGAGCATTATTGGCCGAGAGTTTTCCCCCACAACTCTCGACATTATTTGGCGCGCTGATATGAAAGATCTTGAATACGACCAACGATATTTGAGTCTGTGCCAGGAAGTCGATGAACTGCGCGCCATTGCAGGCCTGTACGAAACGTCGCTGGCCGAAGATGTCGAGAAAATCTACGGCCAAATGAACATTTTCTGGGGAAACTTTAAGAACTTGCTCCGGTTAACTAGCTTGGGAGAGAAAGCTACGCCGAGTATTTCAGGCCTGGACAAATCGCACGCCGCCGCCCGAGAAATTGGAGATAGAACAACCTCCATCAAACGCCAGCTCACCGAACTTGCGAAACGGTATCGGACCGATGGCTAACATGGCGCTTAACCTTGTTCACTTCGCTCTCTGGACGTTGCGCGATAAAGTCGCGCCGCGCCGGTGAGCTTTACGTTGGGCCTCTCTATTTCCACCTTTACCAACATCCATTTCATCACTATCTGCGAGACATCAATGATCAAAATCAGCATGCTGTATCCGAACAATAAAGGTTCACGGTTTAACGTTTCCTACTACGTCGAAACCCACATGCCCCTGTCCATCAAACTTTTAAGCGCTCATCCGGGCTTCAAGGGAGTCTCTGTAGAGCACGGACTCGGAGGCGGAATGCCCGGGACAGACGCGGCATACGTCGCTATGTGTCACTACCAATTTGACTCGGTTGAAAACTTTATGGCTGCTTTCACACCCCATGAAGCAGCGCTCCAAGATGACATGCCAAACTACACAGACATCGAGCCTGTTATTCAGATCAACGAAGTGCTCATTTCTCGGTAGCTATTCGCCGTACATGGAGTGGAGACCTAACATTGCGGTCAAGCGGGACGCGTCAAAAGCGGCGCGCCCCTTACCTTTACGTTAGGCATCTCGAATCGGAATCCGTATGCATATCGACACAAATATCGCAGGTTGCAGTCTTCGCGCATGGGAGAAGGAAGATAAACCAGCCTTGGTTCGCAACGCAAATAACAGAAAGGTCTGGCGAAACTTAACAGATGCTTTTCCACATCCCTACACCGAGGCTGATGCTGATTTCTGGATAACCACTGCCAACCAAGCTACCCCAATCATTCATTTCGCCATTGACCTTGAAGGCGCTGCCGTTGGTGGCATTGGCGTCATCGCTGATGAAGGCATTGCTCGCCACACAGGCCAGTTTGGTTATTGGCTTGGCGAAACGTATTGGGGCAAAGGCATTGCTACTGCGGCTGCTCGTGCAATGGTTGCTCACGCATTTTCTAGTTCATTATTTCAAAGGCTTGAAGCGTCCGTGTTTGCTTGGAATCCTGCATCAATGCGCGTCCTTGAAAAGGTGGGTTTCATTCGGGAAAGCGTTACAAAACGGAGCGTATTCAAGGACGATCAGTTTACCGACTGTGTTATTTACGCGCTCACAAAAAAAGCATAATCCATCATTCAACACGGGCTGGCGCGATAATGCCGCGCCAGCTGGTTAATTCAAACGTTAGGCCGCACATGACAGATATTGGGCTCACTCACATCGCATTACCTGTGTCCTCGCTCAAGGCGAGCATCGCGTTCTATGCGCAGTACGCAAACATGAGCGTCGTACACAGCCGGCCGGGTGTTGTATGGGTTAGCGATCGCACAAGGCCGTTCGCCGTCGTGCTCATCGAGACCGCCGGTGAGATCAAACCGCTTTTTCCAATGGCGCACCTTGGTGTCGGCGTTTCCTCCCGACAAGAGGTTGATTGTTTATGCCAGCTGGCAAACCAGAACGGTTGCTTGGTCCGCGAAGCGGAGCAAATGGAGCCACCTGTTGGATACTGGGCGCTAATTGGAGATCCAGATGGGCATACTCTCGAGGTTTCGTATGGCCAGGACATCGGCATGGTCGCGGGGTGTGTGGTCTAAAAAAAAGGAAGTCCATGCCCATGGTTCTTTTCAAATTCTGGTTGCGACGCTTCACCATCGTGTTCGCGATTGCATGCGCAGTGCTGGCACTTCTGGAATGGTTTCGGCACGGCAACAACCCGTCGTACCTTAGCGCACTTGGTTGGGCCAGTGCTACAGGGTTGGTAGCAGCCTCAATCGCCGCTTATTGGGCGTACAAGCATGGTTGTGCTGTTCCTCGCCAAGTACCGTAATGGTGAGGCCTAAGCAATCGTTCAAGGCGGCCGGCTTCGCCGCCGCTTGACTCCAGCGTTCAGCGGCACCAATAGGAAACTACCATGCGTAACGGTGAAATCAAAGCCATCTTCGATCAGCAAGCTTCAAGTGATGACGAGCGATGGGCAAAAACGGCGCCCATTTGGGAGGCATTGCATTTCCTCTTGGAGGGGGTATTTGCCGAACTCCCCGCCAATGCGCGGATTCTAAGTATCGGAGTTGGCACCGGCGAAGAAATGAGCTATCTCGCAAAGCGATTTCCTCAATAGACTTTTGTAGCAGTAGAACCCTCTGGCGCCATGCTTGATGTTTGTCGCAACAAGGCGGAGAAGGAAGGAATTATTTCTCGTTGCTCTTTCCATGAAGGATACCTGGAGTCGCTGCCTAGCCAGGATGCGTTCGATGCAGCAACCTGCTTTCTGGTATCCCAGTTCATTCTGGAATCAGAAGCTCGCACCGACTTTTTCCGAACCATTGCAGTAGGGCTTTGCCCTGGGGAATTCTGGCGAGTTCGGACTTGGCGTCAGCAGTAGGCTCGAGCGAATACGATGCCCTTCTCAACATGTGGCTGAACATGATGTTGGCAGCAGGTATCCCCGCTTCAGGGTTAGAGCAAATTTGCGCAGCTTACGCCAAAGATGTCGCAATCCTTCCTCCTGCACAGGTCGCATCTATCATCAAGTCTGGCGGCTTTGACGAGCCTGTGAGCTTCTATCAGTCGGGGTTGATTCATGCCTGGTTTTCCAAGCGTGCGTCAAGCAATGCTGCCTGACAACGCATTCCAGCCGACGCTTTACCGGCGCGGCTGAATTCGAACGTTAGCTTTCAGAAACACGCATTTCCGAAGCCAGATGAGCAAGGAGATGCTGGAACGCGTTGATAGCGAGCTGCATGTCGTCGCTGGTCGTGCTCTCCAATGGATTGTGACTGATGCCGGAATTCTCGCCGCGTACGAACAGCATCGCCTGCGGCATTATCTTGTGCATTTTCATGGCGTCGTGCCCCGCGCCGCTGGGCATTTGGTGCAGCTGCAAGCCCAATGCGCCGACCGCCCGCTCCCAGCGCTTTTGCCATTCGGGCGCACTGGGGGCCGCGTCTGCGCGCTCGGTCAGCTCCAGGGTGTAATGCACACCGCGACGCTGGCAAATCAATTCGAGTTGGGCCAGCACGTCGTGGCAGAGTGTGTCGCGCTGAGTATCCGCAGGTGCCCGCAGATCGAGTGAAAAAAGGCAGCGTCCCGGCACCACGTTGATCGATCCGTTCGGGACCTGCAACATGCCGACGGTGCCCACTGAGCCGACATCCTGCGCCGCCCGTTTTTCCACATAAAGCGCCAGCTCAGCTGCCGCGGTGGCGGCGTCGCGGCGGCGGTTCATGGGCGTCGTGCCGGCGTGGCTCGCAACCCCCAGGATTTCACCCAGGTATCGCGCGCTTCCGTTGATGGCAGTCACGATCCCCAGCGGACTATCCAGCTCGTTGAGGGCTGGCCCCTGCTCGATGTGAACTTCGACAAAGCCAAGATAGTCGGTGGCGCGGCGTTTGATGCTGGCGATGCCCGCGATGTTCAGTCCGGCCTGCTGCATGGCCACGCGCATGGTTATACCGTCTGCATCTTTCTGGTTGAGCCATTCGGGATTAAAGTCGCCGATCAGCGCACCAGAGCCAAGAAAGGTGGCTTTGTAGCGCTGACCTTCTTCCTCGGCGAAAGCGACCACTTCAACGTTGAACGGCAGGCGCTCGCCCTGGCGGTGCAATTCGCGGACACAGGCCACCGGGACAAAAATCCCGAGGCGGCCATCGTATTTGCCGCCATTGCGCACGGTGTCGTAGTGGCTACCCGTCAGCAGGGTTCTGGCGGTCGCCTGACTGGAGACGGCGGCTTTGTAAATTCCCACTACATTGCCGACGGAATCGATACTCACTTCGTCAAATCCGCATTCGCGCAAGGTGCGTGAGATGAACTGCGCGCAGGCGAGGTGTGCTTCGGTGAGATAGGTGACCGTGAGCTGGCCTTTGTCAATGCAGTCGGGGTCGCTGTAGTGCGCCAACTGTTCGTGCCAGTCCCAAACTTCGTTACCCAGGACCGGTTGGCTCGCAAACTTGTCATTGAGTCGCAACTCCACCACTCGGTGGACATTGCGCAGGCCTTCCTGCAGTTCAAAGTCGGGGTGATTTTGCAAGCGCCGCATGAATGTCTCAATGATCTGGCGCTTGGTCAGGCCGCTGCCGCGCGGGCCGCGCACCGCGAGGATAAACGGAAAGCCGAATTTGGCGGTGTAGTCCTTGTTGAGTTGCTGAAGGGTGGCGAGTTCTTCTTGGGTGCACTGCGAAAGCCCGACTTGACTTTGCTCACTGGCTGACTCCATCGTGAGGTTTTGGTTAACTGCGGCTTTTCCAGCCAGTTCTGGATGGGCTTGGATGACGCGGGTTTGCGCAGCTTTGTCGGCGTCTTTCAGGACGCGTGTCATCACCTGCTTCAGGTGCGCCAGCGACAGGAAAGGTCGCGCGTCCAGCGCCTTCTCAACAACCCAGGGGGAGTGCTCATAAAGACCGTTCAGCAGTTGCAGTGCCTGAGCGCGTGGCGCTGCATTGATCTGTTCAAGCGTTATGGACATCTTTAGTTTTCCTGCTTCTCTTCATAAGGATGGGCGTGCTGCCAATGCCGCGCAATATCGATGCGGCGGCATATCCAGACCTGGTCGTGCTTTTGCACGTGATCCAGAAAGCGCTGCAGCGCCACGATGCGGCCGGGGCGCCCCAGCAAGCGGCAATGCATGCCAATACTGAGCATCTTGGGCCGTTCCGCGCCTTCGGCGTAGAGCACATCAAAGCTGTCCCGCAAATAGGTAAAAAAATCATCGGCTTGTGCAAAGCCTTGCGGCATTGAAAAGCGCATGTCGTTGGTGTCCAGCGCGTAGGGCACCACCAGGCGCGGCACTGCAATGCCATCGGTCCGGGCCACCTTCACCCAGAACGGCAGGTCGTCGCCGTAGTAGTCGCTGTCGTACGCGAGGCGGCCGTCATCCGCCACCAGCCGCCGTGTGCGTGGGCTGTCGCGGCCGGTGTACCAACCCAACGGGCGCGTGCCGGTGAGCCGCTCGATGGCATCCAGACCGAGTCGCATGTGCTCGCGTTCGGTGGCTTCGTCAATCGTCTGGTAGCTGATCCAGCGCCATCCGTGGCAGGCGATTTCGTGTCCCAGTTCGACAAATGCCGCGGTCACTTCGGGATGTCGCTGCAAGGCCATCCCGACGCCGAACACCGTCAGCGGCAACTGGCGCTTTTCGAATTCACGCAGGATGCGCCACACGCCGACCCGGGAGCCGTATTCGTAGATACTTTCCATGCTCAGGTGGCGGTCGTTGAAACTGGGTGGGTTGAACATTTCCGAAAGGAATTGTTCGGAGCCTGCATCTCCATGGAGTACGGCGTTTTCCCCGCCTTCTTCGTAGTTCAGCACAAACTGCAGGGCGATGCGCGCCTTGCCAGGCCACTGGGCATGGGGCGGGTTGCGGCCGTAGCCGATGAGGTCGCGCGGGTAGGGTGCCGTTGCGTCGAAGGTCATATCGCTGTTCTCATCCTGCGCATGATAGGGCCATCGAAGTGTCGCTGCGAGGCATCACGCGATCCCGGCTGAGGTTTTGCTCGACAGGCCGCGAATGCTCGTTCATCCGGTGCATAGCGCGTTCTCTATTTTTCGCGGAGCGCAGGCTTCGACAAGGGCGCAGCCGGTGGGCCAGGCTGTGGAATCATCATCGCTACAAAGCCAAAACTGTATACACTTTTGGCAAGCCGATTTTTTGCAGTGAGCAGCAACATTGAAGGAATGCCATGGGTTTGAGCACGCACGTACTGGACACCATGCATGGCACGCCGGCCAGCGGAATGAGGGTGACGCTTTACACCACCCAAGACCACCAAGCCGTGCTGGTCAAAAGCTTTCTTCTCAACGAGGACGGTCGAAGCCCGGACGGGCTGCTTTACGACAGCGCTTCTTTGCAGGTGGGCACCTATCGGCTGGTGTTCGATGTGGCGGGCTACTTCAGGATGAAGGGCGTGGTCCTGCCCGAGCCGCCTTTTCTGGATCAGGTGACGCTTGATTTCGGAGTGGCCGACATCCGCCAGCACTACCACGTGCCCCTGTTGATGAGCCCCTGGAGTTATTCGACCTATCGAGGCAGCTGAAGGGTGCCCCAGCCCTTGCCCGGCAGGCGGCGACAAACGCGAGGTGCTAACTCTGGCCTTCCGTCAATGTATCGAGCTGGAACTGGCCGCTTTTGTGCCACAGCCAGGTGTCGGTGTAGACCACCTTGCCTAACCGGGTGGGCGCCGGAAAGGGCGAGGCGTCGTTCACCGTGCGCTCAATTTCAGCCATCACTTCAGGCGCATGGCGCGGCGCTCGCAGCCAGTCCAGATGAGTCACTCGGCCAGTCCGGTCGATCTCCACGTTCAGCACGCCAACAGCGTAAAGCAAGGGCGGCATTTTTCCTTTGTAAATGCGCTCCACATTAAGACCGTAAAGATGGGTTGCGCCGTCTTCGCGGTAAGCGCGGGCCGAGGTTGCCGCAGAACTCCTCGCCGAGCCCTTCGAGCCAGCGATGGGACCGACAACGGTAGAGGCGCCAGAAATCGGCTGGGTAGAAAGCGCCTGCGGAGCGGTTTTGCAAGCGCTTACAACGGCAGCCGCGGCTGCGGAAAGCAGTGCCAGCAGCCAGTAGCGGCGAGGGGGGGTGTCAGGCATGTTGTCTCTCCTTTATTTCCAGTTATTCAGACGCTGGCTATGGTTCACTTGATGCTAAGGTGGCGTTTCGATCTGAACCGGATCGTCCCCCGAGTTTATTGCCTTTTGGTACAACTTTGCCTATTATTTCAACACTCGATTCTGCCAATAAGTCACCAATGGTTCCGATTCACGCAAGCCCCTACACTGACTTTTTTTTGAGCCGATTAGCCCGTCAGTCGGCGCTGCTGGTGCGGGTGGAATCGACCCAAGGTTCCGTTCCCCGCGAAACCGGGACGTGGATGGCCGTTTTCCCCGACGCCGTGGTCGGAACGATTGGCGGCGGCCATCTGGAATTCGACGCCATCGCGCAAGCACGGGCGCGACTGTTGCGCAGTGCGGAGCCGGGCGAAGGCGAGTGGGAACAGGCGCCGGTCCGCTATGCGCTGGGGCCGGCCCTCGGTCAGTGCTGTGGCGGCGTGGTGCAGCTTCGATTCGAGCGGGTCTGCGCCATCGATATACCGTCGCTGGCAGTCCGCTTGGCGGGTGCGCGGGTGCCGGTCGCGCTGTTTGGTGGCGGCCATGTCGGCCAAGCGCTGGTGCAGGTGCTGGCGCCGCTGCCGTTTTCACTCACCTGGATTGACAGCCGAGAGGGCGTGTTTCCCCCGAGCGTGCCGCCGCGCGTGCTATACGAGCCTTCCGATCCAGTACAGTCCGCCGTTCCTGGCTTGATGGCGCAGTCGCGGGTGCTCATCATGAGCTTCAGCCATGCCGAAGATCTTGATGTGCTGGTGGCCTGCCTGCAGCGGCAGCGGGAAAGAGCGGACTTGCCCTACATCGGACTGATCGGGAGTAAAACCAAATGGGCGGCGTTCAGGCGTCGTTTGGAGTCAAGGGGCTTTACGCCCGGCGAGCTGGAGCAGGTCACGTGTCCGATTGGCGTGGCCGGTATTGCGGGTAAAGAGCCCGAAGTAATTGCGGTGGCCGTGGCGGCGCAGCTCTTGCAGACGATCAACGTGCAAGGGCATGAGTCACTGGCGCGGGCGGTTTAGGCTGAGGGTTTGTCTGCACACCCTGGGCGGCCACCCGTGTTATCAACGTAGGCATCATGACTATCCAATCTCCCGGTCTTGAAATAAGCGCTTTCTTCAGTGCAAGCGCTCGACCGATTCAGAAGTCTTTGGGAAAGCGAGCTTGTCGCGCTCCGGCATCGCATCCCATGACGGCGCCCTCCGCTGCGTTCAACTGCGGTTTATAGCCGATGGAAAACTATGTTCTCGATTGGACCAGCTTGTTGCTGCGCTGGACGCATGTCATCACCGCCATCGCCTGGATCGGTTCCTCGTTTTACTTTGTCTTTCTGGATTCAAGCCTAACGCCACCCGTGGACGAGGACTTGAAGCAGCAGGGCGTCAGCGGTGAGCTTTGGGCGGTGCATGGCGGCGGTTTTTATCATCCCGTCAAATTTGCGGTCAAACCCCCGACCATGCCGGCGAACCTGCACTGGTTTTACTGGGAAAGTTACAGCACCTGGTTATCGGGCTTTGCACTTCTCACCGTGTCCTATCTCTGGAACGCCAGCGCCTATTTGATTGACAAGTCCCTAATGAGCTGGTCGCCCTTCGCCGCGATTGTGGTTGCGCTGTCTTTCTTCGTGGTGTTCTGGCTGCTGTACGACGGCATCTGCCGGGTCTTCGGCCAGCGCAAGCATGGCGATGCGGTCGTCGGGGCGCTGGTGCTGGTGCTGGTGGGGGCGGCATCGTATTTAGCCTGTGAGTGGTTTGCCGGTCGCGCGGCCTTTTTGCTGGTTGGCGCCATGATGGCCACCGCCATGAGTGCCAACGTATTTTTCTGGATTATTCCGAGCCAGAGAAAAGTCGTCGCCGCCATCAAAGCCGGTCAACCGGTGGACCCCCTCCACGGCCGGCGTGGCAAGCAGCGCAGCGTGCACAACACTTACTTCACGCTGCCGGTGCTTTTTGCCATGCTGAGTAACCATTACAGTTTTACCTACAGCCATGCGCGGAACTGGCTGGTGCTGGTCTTGATGATGCTGGCGGGCGCGGCCATCCGTCAGTTTTTTGTAGCGCGTCACGGCTACAAGTTGGGCCGCAATCGCCATCCATGGCCTTATGCACTGGCGGGCGTTTCGGCGATCATCGGCGCGATGGTCTGGATGAGGCCGGTTGCGACTGATTCCATCGCTGAGGGGGCCCGCTCAACAAGCGCGACCATCCCAGTGGGTTATGACGCAGTGAAGAAGGTGCTGGCGCAGCGCTGCTACCTTTGCCATGGCGCCGAGGTGCAGATGAAAAACGTTCGGCTCGATTCACCCGAGCAGCTCAAGCAGCACGCGCAGGGTGTGTATCTGCAGGCGGTAGTGACCAAAGTTATGCCCATGAATAATGCGACAGGCATTACCGAGGCCGAGCGGCAACTCTTGCGGCAGTGGTTTGAGACCGGGGCGAAGACCGATTGACACGCGCTACCTGACCGCTCGGTTACCGCGTCACAATCCGGACTGGAGACCTTCATGACCACGCCCACGTTTCACTCTGTTTCCAGCGCCGTTACGCAACCGCGCCAGTTTCTCGAAGCGCTGTTTCAAGCCGCGGTGGCGCGGGCGTTGCCGCTGGCAAACACCGCCGCTTATTTGCCGAAGCCGCCGAGCCGCGAAAGCGGCGGCCGCACAATTGTGATTGGCGCTGGCAAGGCGGGTGGTTCCATGGCGCAGGCGGTGGAGGCTTTGTGGCCTGCGGACGCGCCCCTCGAAGGGTTGGTGGTGACTCGCTATCACCATATTCCGCCGCGTCCCGAAGGCTTGAAGCCGCGAATCGAGATTCTCGAAGCGGCGCATCCGGTACCCGATGCGGCCGGTTTGGCCGCCGCTCAGCGCATCATGGCGCTGACGCAAGGGCTGACGAAAGACGATCTCGTGCTGTGCCTGATATCCGGCGGCGGTTCGGCTTTATTGACTTTGCCGGCGGACGGCTTGAGCCTGGAAGAAAAGCGGCGTATCAACGAGGCGCTGCTCGCCAGCGGCGCCAACATCGCCGAGATGAACTGCGTGCGCAAACACCTCTCCCGCATCAAAGGGGGACGCTTGGCGGCAGCCTGCGCCCCGGCGCGTGTCGTCACGCTGACCATCAGCGACGTGCCCGGCGACGACCCCTCCACCATTGCCAGCGGGCCGACGGTGCCTGATGCCAGCAGTTGCGCCGACGCGCTGGCCGTTCTTAAGCGCTACCGCATCGACGTGCCGGATGCCGTATTGGCGAAGCTTGAAAGTGGCGCGCTGGAAACTCCAAAGCCGGGTGACGCGGTTTTCAAGGGCCATGAACTGCACCTGATTGCCACGCCGCAGCGGAGCCTGGAGGCTGCTGCCGAAGCTGCCCGCGCTGCGGGATTTGCCGCCTACATCCTGAGTGATGAGATGGAAGGCGAGTCACGCGAAGTCGGCAAGGTGCATGCGGCACTGGCCCGCGCCGTAGCGCTCAGGGGCCAACCTTTTCAGAAGCCCTGTGTGATATTGAGCGGCGGCGAGACCACGGTGACCCTTAAAAAACAGCTCGAAGGCGTGCCCAGGGGACGCGGTGGCCGTGCCGGTGAGTTTTGTATGGGGCTGGCGCTGGCCCTGCAAGGACAGGTCGGCGTGTATGCGCTGGCGGCGGATACCGACGGCATCGATGGTGTGGAAGACAACGCGGGCGCCTATGTCGCACCAGATACGCTGCAACGGGCGCAAGCGGCTGGCATGAAGATAGACCAGTACATGGACCGCAATGATGCCTACGGTTTTTTTGCCCCCCTCGGCGATCTGGTCATCACCGGGCCGACGCACACCAATGTCAACGATTTCCGTGCGTTGCTGATTCTGGCGTAACGGCGCCATCGACCAAAGTGTCTGGCAATAGGGCGGCGGCCTCTCTTTGCATCAGGGTGCGAACCAGCCTGACAGACCACAACAGGGCGACAGCCGCCGAAATCCCGATCAGCAGCTGCCCCAGGCGCACCTGATCGTCCAGTAAATAGGCGTTGCAAACGCGAACCGGGGAGTTCTGGTACAGGCTGCCCACGACCGCCATCATCGGCAACACATTTCCCAGAAAGAAACCCTGCACCAGCAGGCCTGCCGGCCGCCAGGACATCTGCAATGCAGCCCCGCAAAGCAGCAACGCCAGCCACTTGGCAAGTTCAACCCCAGCAACGACCAACGCGAGATCCAGTGAACGGGGAATCATCAGGATGGCGAGCAGCAGGGCGGTCATGAACAGACCGCTGATTCCATACGAATTCCAATGATTCAGATGCGCCATCCAGTGCCTTGGCAACGCAGCCGCGAGCAGAAAACCCGCCAAAGCCAGAAGGGGGTACTGAACCAGCATATGCAGAGTCATGCTGGCTTCTAGCGCCTGCCTCGCAGCGGGCAAGGCCAGCAGGACCAACAGCGCCAGTGCAGTACCGGCGAGCAGTCGGCTCGACCTCTGCAACGCCTCGCTCATGGCCAGGCGGCGCCCGCCAAATACTGGGCGTAGTCAAGTGCCAGCTGTTGCTCGGCGTAGTCGAAGATGCGGACAAGGCGACCCTGCTGATCCACCACCAGCAAAGCGGCGTTGTGTTCAAAGTCGCCGCGCCCATCAGGAATCACCACCACCTGAAAATCCGCTAACAGGCGTTGCATTTCCTGGCGGTCTTGGACCCGGACAAAACGCCAGAGAGCCGGATCAGCGTGCAGGCGCAGGGCATAGTCTTGTAAAGCCTGCGGGGTGTCATGCGCGCCATCAAAGCTGATCGACAAGAGCTTTACCTTACCTTGCGCACCTTCGATCAAGACGTGGCTTTTATTGGTTGATTGAAGGGTTGCCTGCATTTGTTGGTAAACGCTGCCCAGTGCAAGACAGACCGTTTGGCAACGCGTATAGACGAAGTCGACAATGGTGACCGAATGTCCATCGCCCAGCCATTGCGACAGCGGCTGTAAACCGATGTCGGGCCCGTCAATTCGGACCGCGGGGGTAACGACCGGTTCAAGCGCTACTTCAAGGCGCCGCGCGCCTTCCGCGGTCCAGATTTGAAAGTCGTGTGTTAGCCAGCCCGCGCAGGCATAGCCCGCTATCGCAAGGAGGGCGCTTAAAAAGGCGGTACGGAGCATCCGGCGCGGTGCTCCGATTTCTCCGGAAAATTCCAATCACGAACCCTTCACCGTCAGTTCCTTGAGTTCTGCGCCGCCGTTAAACGGCGTTGTACGTTTGCTGGCCTTGCGTTCAGTTTCAAACAGGCTCGGCTTCAGGGCGCTGGCCTTGTTTGACCACTCGCCGCGCACGTAGCTGACTACTGCTGCCAGCTCGGCGTCATTGAGTTGCGGAAAGGGCGGCATCGCTCCCTTGTAAGTATTTCCCATCACTGTTATTTCTCCGTTAATGCCATGCAGCAGGATGTTCGCAATGGTGCGCTCATCGCCGGCGACCCACTCGGAGCCGTCCAGGGGAGGAAATACGCCCGGCAGGCCTTTGCCGGTTACTTGATGACAGGCCACGCAGTTGGCCGTGAATAGTTGCTTGCCACTGGCCACCGCGCCGGCCCCGGCACCCGCTACAGGACCAGCTAGATCGCCGAGGGTGCGTCGATCCCCCAGATCAGCCCGGCCGAAAGACTCCGAAAACATGATGTAGCCGACGCCCCACAGAACTACCGCAAAAGCGAGGACCAGAAATATCGCTGGAATCGGCTGGCTTCGCTCCGACGGTTCCGCTTCTTCGCGTTCTTGTGCGCGGCGCGGCAATTGTGGTTCGTTAAACATAGGTCCACCTTGCGTTTGGCTTATGGTTTGGGGACAGGCGGCAGCACCGGGTAAGTGTGGTTCATACCCTGAAGGTATTTCACCAAGTCGAGCGCCTGGGGTGTGGGTACCACCACTTGGCCTACGTTTGGCGCGTAGGCAGGGGGAAGATTCAGTGCTTGCTCGCCTTCGCTTTCCGCCTCTTTGGCATCTTTGACGGCAAACAGATAGGCATAAGACGGCATGATGGAGCCGGGCGTGTAAGCACGCGGCTGGTAGAGATGGCCAAGGTGCCAGTCTTGACTCGGCTGGCGCGCGCCGATGTTGAATAAATCTGGCCCGGTGCGCATGCTGCCCAGTAGATGCGGTTTGTCGTAGTAATAGTCGCCCGGTACAGACGCACGGCCCCAGCCGCGGGAAAAGTCAGGACCGAAATTACGATCGCGCGGCTGCTGGCTGTGGCAATAAACGCAACCGTTGGCCACATACACCGCGCGCCCACGCTGCTGGGCGCTGGTGTACGCCTTGAGCCCTGGCGGGGGCTTGATGTCGCGTACCTCTAAATAGGGCATGACCACCAGCGCGGCGGTGGCCAGACCCAAAGCCACCATGGCCCCGGAGGCCAATTTGACTTCATTGTCCATGAACCAACTCCAATTCTTTTTTGTTGGGCCAGAAAAGGGCGGCGCCCGCGCGGTTGGGTCCAAAGCGCAGCGCCATCGCCAGAAAATGCCCGACGAAAACAAAGTGGCCGAGCACCATCAAGCTACCGCCCACCGAACGCGCCTTCAGGTAAGGCAAGGTCAGCGTGACCGAATCTATGAACGGCCTGGCCCCGTCCAGCATGGCGACGCCTTGCAGCCAGCCACCGATCGTCAGTCCGATGAAATAGATAGAGACGCCGATCGTCGCCAACCAGAAATGAAGCGTGATCAGCCGGGGGTAAGGCCACTCCCAGTTCAAGACTCTTGGCATCATGAAATAGATGGCGCCGAAAAGCACCATCGTGACGAAAGCATAGGCGCCAAGATGGGCATGCGCCACTGTGAAGTGCGTAAAGTGGGTCACTTGGTTGACGCTGCGAAGGGCCTCAACGGAACCCTGCAATGACGACGCCATGTACATAAACCCGCCGAACATCATGAACCTGAGCGTCGGCGAGTAGCGTGCCAGATGCATGCGCCCCTGCATGGTGGCTCCTATGTTGATACTGAACGCGATCACCGGGATCACCATCATGACGCTTTGCACGATCGACAGCGTCGTCAGCCAGCCGGGACCCGGGCCGCCAATCAGGTGATGGCCACCCACTTGGCCAGAAAAAAATGCCAGCGTCCAGAAACCGAGTAAGGCGAGGTTGTAGGAACGTATCGGTCGGCCAATGATCTTTGGCAAGAAGTAGTAGATCGCCCCCACACTGACCGGGGTGAACCAAAGGCCGAGTACGTTGTGCCCATACCACCAGTTGGTGGTGGCCTGCTGCACGCCGGTATGAACACCCGGCAGCTTGCCGACAAGGAACAGCAACGCGATCCACAGCATTGCGGCCACCATGTACCAGACGCTGACATACAGATGCGCTACCTTGCGGTTGGCGAGTGTAAACAGCACAGGGAGAATGACAAGGGCAAAGCCGACGAAGATGAAGATGGCGATTTCCCAGGGAATCTCCAGGTATTCCATCCCATCGTTCCATCCCGAAGCAATGGCGCCGATACCGCCAGCGATGCCCATGTTGATTAACGCGCCGCCCAGCATCGCCCAGATCGCACCATGCAGCCGGGTGCGCAGCAAGCGCGGCATCAACCACAAAATCGTACCCAGCGCGGCATTGGTGATCCAGCCGTACAGCACGGCGGTCAAATGGACGGTGCGCATGCGGCCAAAGGTCAACCATGCCTGGTTAACCAGCCAGTCGGGCTCGTGCAGCTTGATGGACGATATCAAGCCGGCCAGCGAGCCCACCAACAGCCACATGCACGCGAAGGCAATGAACATGAATACCGGAAAGGCAGTCGACCGGTCCGACGTAATGCGATCTTCCAGTTCGCCAGAGTCGGCGGTGTGTGTCGGAGGTCCGTCCTTTTTTGCCGCCTGCTGCATCGAGTCCTGCGCTGCTCCCTCGAGCGCCGGATCATCCACTTTCCCGATCTCGCCACGCGCAAAAATTACTGAAGCCGCTTGAGGGTTTTCAACCAGGAGGCCTTTGCGCAGTGACCAGATAAAAACGAACAGACCAATAATCGACAGCAAGAATGCACCCAGCAAACTCAAAATAGCGCTGTCCATTAGAAGACTCCTGCAAAAAGCTGAGCGAACTTCTTGGTCGCTCCGGCAGGGCGGCGGTGACGTACAGGGTAGGGTGAGGCAGGCCTTGTCCGGCCGCTGTTGAGTCGCTCGGTTTTCATGATTTCTCCGTTTGGAAATACCCACCAGGCAACACCGGTGGCTGGGCGCCATTTGTTGGTGCAGGATTCTGTGGGGCTTTGTGATCTTGACCCAGGCGCGTCCTGCACAGGATGCGAAACTACCAATTCAGACGTAGGCCAATCGCCCGGCCAGCCGTAGGCCGTGATTGGCGGCTGTGCGTCAGGCCCGGCCTAGCGCGTTCAACACGTTTTCCGGGGTGGCTGGCGCGGTGAGCATGACGCCCAGGCCCGGGCGCGCAGCCCCAATAGCTTCTTTAAGAGCCTCGTAGACGCTGATCGCCAGCATCAGCGGCGGCTCGCCAACGGCTTTGCTACCAAACACGTTGTCTTCACGGTTCGGCTCCGGCCACAGGTCAATCTTGAAGTGTTCGGGGATGTCCCCGCTGGTGGGAATCTTGTAGGTGCTGGGCGCGTGAGTGGTGAGTTGCCCCTTGTCACTCCACACCAGCTGTTCGGTCGTCAGCCAGCCCATGCCCTGCACGAAACCGCCTTCGATCTGCCCCATATCGATCGCCGGGTTGATGCTGGTCCCCACGTCATGCAGGATGTCCACCTGAAGTACGCGGCTTTCGCCGGTCAGGGTGTCCAGTGCCACTTCGGTACAGGCTGCGCCGTAAGCAAAGTAGTAGAACGGGCGGCCGCTCAGCGTGGCTTTGTCGTAGTGGATTTTTGGAGTGCGGTAAAAGCCGTCGCTCCAAAGCTGAATGCGGTGCGCATGGGCTTGGCGGACGACGTCGGTAAACCCCCGGGCGGTTAGGGGCGTGATGATCTGGCCCCCCTCGAAGCGGACGGCGGCCGCGCCGCAACCGTCCAGCTTCGCCACAAACTGCGCCAGGTTGTCTTTTACCTTGCGCGCGGCGAACTGCGCGGCTCTGGCGTTGAGGTCGGTGCCGGCCGATGCGGCCGTGGCCGAGGCGTTGGGAATCTTGCTGGTGTCGCTGGCGGTGCTCAGTACCTGATCAAACGCAATGCCGAGTTCGTCGGCCACAATTTGCGCCACTTTGGTGTTGAGACCCTGACCCATCTCGGTACCGCCATGGTTGACCTGCACGCTGCCATCGAGATACACATGCACCAGCGCACCCGCCTGGTTAAACACGGTGGCGGTGAACGAAATACCAAACTTCACTGGCGTGATGGCGATCCCGCGCTTGATGACAGGGCTGCGCGCATTCCAGTCAAAAATCGTCTTTCGCCGTTGCTGGTATTGCGAGGTCTCTTCTAGTCTGGATAGCAAGGGTTCAAGGATGTTGTCCTCAACTTTCATGCCGTAGTGGGTGACGTCCCGCTCATCGACACCATACAGGTTGCGCCTGCGAACCGCCAGCGGGTCCAATCCCAGATGCCGGGCGATGTCGCCCAGAATGGTTTCAATGACGATGACGCCCTGCGGCCCGCCAAAGCCGCGAAACGCCGTATTGCTTTGGGTATTGGTTTTGCAGCGGTAGGACGCAATCTCGACATCCTGCAAAAAGTAAGCGTTGTCGGCGTGGAATACCGCGCGATCCGCCACTGGGCCCGACAAGTCGGCGCTGAAGCCGCAGTTGGCGGCCATCATCAGCTTGAGGCCGGTCAGGCGGCCTGTGTCGTCAAACCCCGCCGTGTACTCGTAGGCGAAAGGGTGGCGCTTGCCGGTAATCATGAAGTCGTCATCGCGATCCAGCCGCAACTTGATCGGGCACTTGAGTTTGTACGCGGCAATCGCGGACCACACCGCCATGTGACCCGCCTGGGTTTCCTTGCCGCCAAAGCCACCGCCCATTCGCCGGCACTCGACGCGCACCGCATGCTGGTCAATGCCCAGCGCATGCGCGACCCAATGCTGCACCTCGCCGGGGTGTTGTGTGCTGGAATAGATAAGCCACTGGTGTTGCTCCTGTGGCACCACGTACGCGACCTGGCCTTCAAGGTAAAAATGTTCCTGCCCGCCGACCTCCAGTGTGCCGCGCAGGCTATGAATTGCTTGCTTCAACGCCGCGCCGGCGTCGCCGCGGGAAATAAAGACGGGCGGCAAGACATAGCTTTGCGCATTCAGGGCGTCGTGCAGATTCAAAATAGCAGGGTAGGCTTCGATATGGCACGTCATTTTGCGTGCGGCGCGGCGTGCCTGCATCACCGAATCGGCGACCACTACGCCGACTACCTGGCCGATGTGCTGCACGATGTCCTGCGCAAACACCGGCTCGTCGTGTACCGAAGTGCCGAGCACCGGGTCACCGGGAATGTCGCGAGCCAGAATCACATCACGCACGCCGGGCATGGTCAGCGCGACCGTGGCGTCTACACCCAGCAGTCGGCCATGAGCCACCGTGGAAAGAATCGGTGCGGCATACAGTGTGCCTCGGATTTCGGGGATGTCGTCCACATAGGTCGCGCCGCCCGCAACTTGGGCGCGAGCACTCTCATGAAAGTGGGAGACGCCGGCTGCAGGCTTGGCGGCGGTGCGCTCAGGCATTTTTTCGGGGGCGTTCATGCGGATGGCCCTTGACCTTCGGCCTTCAGAGAGGCACGCATTTCTTCGTCGGGCAAGGAATGGATGTGAGCTGTGGTGCTTGCAGGGTTCTCTTCGATCTGAAATGCCTCCAGATTGATCTGTTGCATCCCCTGGCTTTCGAGCCAGTAGCGCTGCAGCAGATTGCCTAGCACTTGCGTTCGGTAAGCGCCGGAAGCCCGCATGTCCGAGATCGGTGAAAACTCCGCACGCAGCTGGCGCATCGCTTTTTGAATGGTTGCCTCGGTCCAGGGCTGGCCGATCAGCGCCGCTTCAGTTTTCGCCGCCCGGACCGGCGTCGCTGCCACGCCGCCCGCACCAATGGAGGCAGATGTAACGCTGCCGTGTTCAATGTGCAGATTCAAGGCCAGGCAGACTGCAGAAATATCGTCGTCGTAGCGCTTGGAGATCTTGTAGACCTTCAGTGCTTCCAGGGGGCCGGGTGTGGGCACCCTGATCCAGGCCAGCACCTCATCCGCCGCCATCACGGTGCTCCGGTAGCCGGTGTAAAGCGCCTCCAAGGGCATCTCGCGACGGCCGCGCAGGCTCATCAGGATTACGCTGGCCCGCAGTGCAATCAGCAGCGGCATGGAGTCGCCAATCGGCGAGCCGTTGGCCACATTGCCGCCTAGCGTGCCCGAGTTCCGTACCGGCAAACCCGCAAACCGGGCTGCAAAAACGCGCAGCTGAGGCCGCGCTTGAACCATCGCCGCAAACGCATCCGTGAGGGTCACTGCTGCGCCAATAGCTAGGTGCCGGGGGTCGTACTCAATACAGCGCAATTGCGCGACTTTGGTGACATCAATCACCTTGGCAAACTGCTGGTGCAGCTTGGTCACCCACAGACCCACATCGGTGCAGCCAGCCACAATTTGCGCGTCCGGGTAAGCGGTGCGCGCGGTGAGCAGTGCATCGAGCGTTTGCGGTAGTTGATAAGCCGAATCGACCTCTTTCCCGCAACGGTCGGTCGCAAGCTGCTGCAATTTTTGTAGCAAAGCGGTTTCATCAACTTTCACAGGTGGCAACATGCCCATGGTTTGGGCCGCCTGCAGGATAGGCCGGTAGCCGGTGCAGCGGCACAGGTTGCCAGACAATTCTTCCTGCGCCATCGCTCGCGTGACCGTCTCGCCTTTGCACACATGGTTCTGGTACATGCCGAACAGGCTCATGACAAAACCAGGCGTGCAAAAGCCGCATTGCGAGCCATGGCACTGCAACATGGCTTCCTGCGCGGGATGCAGCGTGCCGTCCTCAGCGGCCAGATCTTCCACCGTCCACAGCGCCATTCCGTCGATGGAATGCGCCAGGCGGATGCAGCTGTTGACGGCCCGATAACGAATGCCACCGCTTTCCACTTCACCCAGCACTACGGTGCAGGCACCGCAATCGCCTTCACCGCAGCCCTCTTTGGTGCCGGTGCAGGCCAAGTCCTCGCGCAGCACCTCTAGCAGGGTGCGGGTGGGTGGTACATTGCCCACAGTTATTACTTCACCCCGCCGGATAAACTGGATGTTTTTTACAGAATTCTGGACAGTCAATTGGACAACCACGCTAGCCATGCGCCTGAGCGTAAGACCGTCCTGCCGGGTTCAGCATACAAAAGCGCATATAAACAGCATTCGTGAAAAGGTATGAAAGACCAAGCGCTTTTCGACAAGATAGACCTCCATCTCATTAGGGTCTTAAACACTGTGCTGACCGAGCGCAGCGTATCACGCGCCGCCATTCGTCTGGGAATGTATCAACCCGCTGTCAGCGCGGCGCTGAAACGCCTGCGCGGGCTCGCTGGCGACCCGATTTTGGTGCGCACAGGCGCAGGTATGGTGCCCACCGACGCAGGCCTGCGAATGATTGAACCTTCGGCCAGCATCCTTCGCGCTGCCGGTCTGCTGTTTAGTGATGCCAAGGAGTTCGAAGCGGCCACCTCGACGATCACCTTCCGCCTGGCTGCCAGCGATTATCTGGACCCCTTTTTTCTGCCGCAACTGGTGGCGAAACTCAAGGCCGAGGCGCCGCACGCCCAGATCGAAATCCATCCCCTGTCGGCCGAGTCGGACTACCGCAGCCAACTCGCTCAGGGGCAGGTGGACATCGTGATCGGCAATTGGGCTTCGCCGCCCGGCGACTTGCATATGGGCCGATTGTTTGGGGACGAGGTGGTGTGCCTGGTGGCCAAAGAGCACCCGGCTGTGCGGCGCGGATGGGACCGCGCGGCGTGGCTGGAATCCGAGCACATTGCCCCTTCGGCGATGCATCTGGGCGCCAAAGGCGTGATTGACGAGCACCTCGACCACTTGGGGCTGGTGCGCAACATCACCGTGCGCTGTCCGCACTTTGGCCTGATGCCGTCCATGGTGGCCTCAAGTTTGCTAGTGATGACCACCGGTCGCCACTACTGCGAACGATTCGTGGAATTGCTACCGGTGAAAATACTGCCTTGTCCAATCGAGTTTCCCCGCATGATGTATTACCAGCTCTGGCATGAACGAACGCACGCCTCCAAGGCCGCCAAGTGGCTGCGTGAGCAGGTTAAGTTGGTGGCTTCTGCGCTTCGAAAATAGCACTGGTCACACCCTGTCAACAGGTGGCGAAAGCCTAAAAATTAAAATATCAAGTCTCCCGAGTCAATGACTATTTCGCCACCCCTCACCAAAAGCCCTGCAGAAATCCCGCCGAGGCTGCAGCTTTCCGGTATTACCAAGCATTACCCGGGTGTGGTCGCCAATAGCGACATTGCGCTGGCCGTACTGCCCGGCGAAATCCATGCCGTGCTCGGCGAAAACGGGGCCGGTAAGTCCACGCTGATGAAAATCATCTATGGCGCCGTCAAACCCGACGCCGGCCATTTGGCCATGGACGGCCAGTCCGTCATGGTGCGCAATCCACACGAGGCGCGCGCCTTGGGCATCAGTATGGTTTTTCAGCATTTCAGCCTCTTCGATACCTTGACGGTGGCTGAAAATGTCTGGCTCGGACTGGATAAACACCTTGGTCTGGCGGAAGTGTCTGAGCGCATTACGCAAACCACCCAGGCCTATGGCTTGCAGCTCGACCCGACCCGGCCCGTGCACACGCTGAGCGTGGGCGAGCGGCAGCGCGTCGAGATCGTGCGGGCGCTGCTCACCCGCCCCAAACTTTTGATTCTGGATGAGCCCACATCGGTGCTGACGCCGCAAGCGGTGGAGAACCTGTTTGTCACGCTGCGCCAATTGGCGGCACAGGGCTGCAGTATTTTGTACATCAGCCACAAGCTGCATGAAATTCGCGCTTTGTGCACGGCCTGCACGGTTTTGCGCGGCGGGCGCGTATCGGGCGAATGCGATCCGCGCCTGGAATCCAACGCCTCGCTCAGTCGCCTGATGATCGGCGCGGAGCCGCCGGCGCTGCAGCACCGCGCGGTTAAAACGGGCGACATCGTGCTGGACGTCAAGCAATTGGAACTCGCCAAGGACGAGCAGTTTGGCGTAGACCTGCAGCAAATTAATCTGCAGGTGCGCGCCGGTGAAGTGGTGGGCATTGCCGGCGTGTCTGGCAACGGCCAGAGGGAGTTGCTGTACGCGCTTTCAGGCGAAGACATCCGGGCAGCGGCCGAGGCGATTACCGTGAAGGGCCGCAATGCGGGCAGGCTAGGTCCTGATCGGCGCCGCGCGCTTGGGCTGCATTTTGTGCCTGAAGAACGGCTGGGCCGAGGCGCGGTACCGTCCTTGTCGCTGGCCCGCAATCTGATGCTGACGCGCAAAGAGGCGGTGGGTGTCGGCGGATGGCTCAAGCGCGGTCAGTTGCAGGCCCAGGCACAGCGCATCATTGCGCGTTACAACGTCAAGGCAGGCGGTCCGCAGGCCGTTGCCAAGTCCTTGTCAGGCGGCAATTTACAAAAATTCATCATGGGTCGCGAAATCGATGCCAACCCGACTCTGTTGATCGTCTCGCAGCCCACCTGGGGCGTGGACGTGGGCGCGGCGACCCAGATCCGTGGGGAGCTTTTGAAGTTGCGCGATGCCGGCTGCGCCGTCTTGGTGGTGAGTGAAGAACTCGACGAACTCTTTGAAATCTGCGACCGGCTGTATGTGATGGCCAAGGGACAGCTGTCGCCTTCCATGCCGCGCGCGCAGGCGACGGTGGCGTTGGTGGGGCAGTGGATGAGTGGCTTGTGGGCGCAGCCTGAAAATCAAGGGGAGGCACGCCATGCCGCAATTTGAATTACGGCCCCAGGCGTCGTCGTTCTGGACCTACGCGTCGCCGATTCTGGCGCTGCTGATCACCGTGGTGATTGGTGTGCTGCTGTTCATGGCGCTCGGCAAAGATCCCGTCAGAGGGCTGCAGGTGTTCTTCTGGGAGCCCATCAAATCACCCTATGCCCTGAGCGAGTTGATGGTCAAGGCCACGCCGCTGCTCATCATCGCGCTGGGGCTGGCCGTGTGTTTTCGCTCCAACGTCTGGAACATCGGCGCGGAAGGACAATACGTCATTGGCGCCGTGGCGGCAGGCGGCGTCGCTTTATTGGCCGACAAAACCACCGGGGCGTGGATCATGCCGATGGTTCTGGTGGCCGGCGTGCTCGGCGGTATGCTGTGGGCCGGCCTCACCGCCTGGCTGCGGGACCGCTTCAATGCCAATGAAATCCTGGTGAGCCTGATGCTGGTCTATGTAGCCGACATGGTGCTGAACTATCTGGTGTTTGGCCCCTGGAAGGACCCGAACGGGTACAACTTTCCGCAAACGAAAACCTTTGAGGCTGTGGCGCAAATTCCACGCTTGATGCAAGGTTCGCGCATCAACATCGGTATCCTGTTGGCGCTGATGGGTGTGGCCGGTTTGTGGCTCTATCTGTTTCGCACTTACGCGGGATTCACCCAGGAGGTCAGTGGCTTGGCACCCGCTGCGGCGCGTTATGCCGGGATTTCCTCGCGCCGCGCTTTGTGGGTGGCGCTGCTGATATCCGGCGGTGCGGCGGGCTTGGCGGGTGCGCTGGAGGTGGCGGGCCCAATCGGTCAGCTCACGCCTTATGTGCCCGCCGGTTATGGCTTTGCGGCCATCATCGTGGCATTTGTGGGACGCTTGCATCCCGTGGGCGTGGTGTTCTCAGCGCTGCTGATGAGCATGTTCTACATTGGCGGCGAACTGGCACAGTCGCGCTTGGGCCTGCCTAAATCGCTGACCGGGGTGTTTCAGGGTCTGCTGCTCTTTAATCTGCTGGCTTGCGACACGCTGATTGCCTACCGTTTCAAATTTTCACCCTCCATTTTTACCGCCACCTCCAAATTAGCTGAGGGGGCGCGCTGATGGATTCCACGGCCTTGTTGGTCGCCTCCACGCTGAACGCGGGTACCGTCCTGGCGATTGCGGCGCTGGGCCTGCTGATCAATGAAAAAGCGGGCATTGTGAATCTGGGTGCCGAAGGCATGATGCTTTGCGCCGCCATTGCCGGCTTTGCGACGGTGGTTCACACCGGCAACAGCTGGCTGGGCTTTGCCGCCGGCATGGCAGCAGGGGCTTTACTGGCGGCCGGCTTTGGTGTGCTGGTGATATGGCTGAACACAAACCAGTACGCCACCGGGCTGGCGCTGAGCCTTTTTGGGGCTGGTTTTTCGGCCTTTGCAGGCATCAATTACGTGCGCGAAAAACTGCCCGAGCAGGCGAGCTATTCAATTCCGGTGCTTAAAGATCTTCCGTTTTTCGGTCCGGCCTTATTCCGCCAGCACCCGATGGTCTATGTTGCGATGGCGTTGACAGGCGGCCTGATCTGGTTTTTGTACCGCACGCGGGCGGGGCTGGTGCTGCGTTGTGTGGGAGAAAGCCCTGAGTCGGCGCATGCCCTGGGATACCCGGTCCGGCGGATTCGTCTGGCTGCCGTGGTGGCTGGTGGGGCGCTGTGTGGGCTTGCGGGGGCTTATGTGTCGGTGGTTTACACGCCGCTGTGGGTAGAAGGGATGATCGCCGGCAAAGGCTGGATTGCGCTGGCGCTCACCACGTTCGGCACTTGGCGCCCGGCCCGGGTTTTGCTGGGGGCTTACCTCTTTGGCGGCGTGACCATGCTCCAGTTTCACCTGCAGGGCTTGGGGGTCGATGTCCCTAGCCAGTTCTTGACGATGCTGCCCTACCTGTCCACCATCGTGGTGCTGGTGCTGATTTCGCGCAACCCCCTGTGGATAAGGGTGAACATGCCGAGCTCGATCGGCAAGCCTTTTTACCCCGACGCCTGATCTTTCAGCCGCATAATTGGGCGTTTTGTCTCTCAGTAGTTTCTTTAAATAAATTAATTTCCTGGCTCCTTAACCGAAAGCGAGATAACATGACCGACCTGCAAAAACGCGCCCTGCTCAAGCTGGCGGCACTCTCTACGGTAGCCGCAGCGACGCTGATGGGATGCGGCAAAAAGGAAGAGCCCGCGCTGGCGCCCGCCGCTGCGCCTGCGGCAGCGGCGCCCGCCAAGGTCGAACCCCTGAAGGTTGCATTTGCATATGTCGGCCCGGTGGGTGATGGCGGCTGGACCTTCGCGCACGACAACGGCCGCAAGGCGGTTGAAAAAGCCTTTGGCGACAAGGTCGTCACCAGCTTCGTTGAAAAAGTTCCCGAGTCTGCCGACGCCGAGCGGGTGATTCGCGACATGGCTCAGCAAGGCAACAAGCTCATCTTCGGCACCACCTTCGGTTACATGGAGCCCATGCTCAAGGTCGCCGGCGACACGAAAGATGTCAAGTTCGAGCACGCCACCGGCTATAAAACCGCAGCCAATATGCGCACCTATGACAGCCGGACTTACGAAGGTGCCTATATGGCCGGCGTCGTGGCGGGCAGGATGAGCAAGTCGGGCATGCTGGGCGTGGTCGGTTCGGTTCCGATTCCTGAAGTCGTGCGCAACATCAACAGCTTCACACTCGGCGCCCAGTCGGTCAATCCCAAAATTACAACCAAAGTAGTTTGGGTCAACGAGTGGTTCAACCCACCCAAAGAAACGGAAGCCGCCACCGCACTGATTAATGGCGGTGCCGATGTCCTGTTTCAGAACACCGACTCCTCCGCCGTGCTGCAGACCGCCGAAAAAATGGGTAAGCGCGCCTTTGGTTGGGATTCCGACATGACCGCCTATGGCCCGAAAGCTCATCTGGCCTCGGCCGTGATCAATTGGGGGCCGTACTACATCAAGACCGTGGGTGAAGCGCTGGAAGGCAAGTGGACAGGCGGTACGGGTTCCTGGTGGGGCGTGAAAGAAGGTGCCATTGATTTGGTGTCTATTGCTGCGGATGTGCCCGACGAAACCAAGAAACGCATCGATGAAGTCAAGGCCGGGTTGAAGGACGGAAGCTTTGCGATCTGGAAAGGTCCGATCATGGACAACACCGGCAAAGTCCTGGTCGCCAAGGATACGGTAGCCGACGACAAGTTTCTGGGCGGCCTGAAAACCTACGTCAAGGGCGTGGAAGGCAAGGTTCCTGGTAACTGATCAGCGCCGCGCTTCGCGCCTTAGGCAGGAGCGTTCTCACAGTCCGTGTGATTCGCTAACATGGTGAGCTGCCTGCGGGCAGCTTTCCCTTTTTTGGAGTCGAGATGAGCTTGCCAAAATTTGTTGTCAAGACGGTGGTCGCAGACCGCTTGCCAGAACTGCTGAAGTGCATGCCGAAGGCGGAGTTGCACATTCACATTGAAGGCTCGCTGGAACCGGAACTAATTTTTGCGCTGGCAAAGCGCAATGGTGTGGCGCTGCCCTTTGCCAGCGTGGAGGAACTACGCCGCGCCTACGCTTTCAGCAACCTGCAGAGTTTCCTGGATATTTATTACGCCGGTGCCAGTGTGCTGATAAAAGAGCAGGACTTCTACGACATGACGCGAGCCTACCTGCTGCGGGCGGCGCAAGACAACGTGGTTCATGCCGAGCTATTTTTCGACCCCCAGACGCACACCGCCCGGGGCATCAGCATGGACACCGTGATCAATGGCATCTACCGAGCCTGTGTGGATGCCAAGGTCGAGCTGGGCATCAGTGCCTCTTTGATTCTTTGTTTTTTACGGCACCTGAGTGAAGAAGATGCATTTGAAACACTGGAGCAGGCGTTGCCTTACCGGGATAAATTGATTGGTGTCGGGCTCGATTCGGGCGAGCTCGGCAATCCGCCCGAAAAATTTGCACGCGTGTTCGCGCGCTGCCGTGCCTTGGGTTTCCATCTGGTGGCGCATGCCGGCGAAGAAGGCCCTCCCGCCTATGTCTGGACCGCTCTGGACCTGCTCAAGGTGGAGCGGGTCGACCACGGGGTGCAATCGAGCAAGGATGCCGCCTTGATGCGGCGCTTGGCCGGCGACCGGATCGCACTGACGGTGTGCCCCTTGTCCAATCTCAAGCTTTGCGTGTTTCCCACCCTGGCGGATCACAACCTGCGCACGTTACTCGAAGCGGGGCTGGTGGCAACCGTCAACTCTGACGACCCGGCCTATTTCGGTGGTTACATGAATGAGACTTTCACGCAGACCTTTGCCGCAATCGGACTCACTACCCAGCACGCCTACACGCTGGCGCACAACAGCTTCGAGGCCAGTTTCATCGACGCCTCAGCCAAGCAGCGCCATGTGGACCGTCTGAACGAAACCTTCGAAACATTTCACTAAAGCGCCGATGACAAACCCCCCCCTAGGCGCAACAGCCAACCCGGCATCGGAATTGCCCGGCCCCTGGTCCATCGCACTGGCCGGATTGGTGGCGTTAGCCGTCGCCATGGGCCTGGGCCGCTTCGCCTTCACGCCGCTGCTGCCGATGATGTTGAACGACGGTGTGGTCGATTTGCCGTCTGCGAGCTGGCTCGCCAGCGCCAATTACCTGGGCTACCTGCTGGGCGCCCTGTTGTGCACGCTGCAACCGTGGCTGTGGGCCAGGTTCCGCTGGCTCCCCTTGCTGGCCTATTCCTCGCTGGTGCGCGCCGGGCTGGTCGCCACCGGCGTTTTGACGCTGGCCATGGCCGGGCACTTTCCTGCGGCGTGGCCCGCGCTTCGCTTTGCCGCCGGAGTGACCAGCGCAGTGGTGTTTGTGTTTACGTCGGGCTGGTGTCTGTCCAGGCTCGCAAGGCTCGGCGTGCCCGCTATGGGCGGTGTCATTTATGCCGGTCCGGGGGCGGGCATCGTGGTGAGTGGCCTGTTCGCGAGCGGCATGGTGGCCTGGCACTGGACGGCGGCCACGGGATGGCTGATTTTTGGCGCGCTGGCTTTTGTGCTCACTGGGCTTGTGTGGCCCATTTTGCGCGGTGGCGACGAGCGCCTGGCTGCCCGCGTTCCCCGGGTTGTCGCCGGTACCGCTGAAATCGACGGCGCATCGGTGCATCACGACCACACCGAGATGACGCTGTTAACCGTGGCGTACGGATTGGCGGGCTTCGGTTACATCATTACGGCAACCTTCTTACCCGTGATTGCGCGGTCTGCCTTACCCGGCTCTGCCTGGTTGGACCTGTTCTGGCCGATCTTTGGCATAGGCGTTATGGTCGGCGCCTTGCTTGCCACACGTCTTCCACCCGGCCGTGATTTTCGTGTTCTGCTGGCGGGGTGCTATTTGCTTCAGGCGCTCGGCATTGCGGCCAGCCTCTGGAGTCCGAGCCTGGCCGGATTTGCAATAGGCAGCTTGATGTTGGGGGTGCCCTTTACCGCCATTACTTTTTTTGCGATGCAGGAGATCCGCCGCCTGCGTCCAGACACGGCGGCCAGTTTTATGGGCCTGCTCACCGCCACTTACGGTATCGGGCAAATTCTGGGCCCGCCGCTGGTGGCTGTGTTGCTTAGGCATACCAGCAGCCAGCGGGAGGGGTTCACGCTGTCGCTGGAAATCGCAGCTGGCATGCTGTTAATTGGCGCTGGCTTGTATGCGTGGATGGTCAAAACCCATCCGGTCAAGAGCCGTTAAAATAGAACAAGACTCGCGTGCTGCCTCGGCGCGCAAGTGGTTTTGTTTTACCGGGGCCATGTAGAGGACTACCATGTATAAAAACCTCGTGACCACTGTCATTCCGACGCTCGTGGCCGCCTGTTTTTCCTTTTTCGTTGCGCCCGCTTTTTGCCAATCCTCGGTGCACCCGAAGAGCCCCCTCAAAATAGCTTTCGTCTACGTGGCACCCATCACCGAAGCCGGCTGGGTACGCCAGCACGAGGAGGGACGCAAGGCGATCGAGGCGGCACTCGGAAGTCGGGTCAGCACCAGTTATGTGGAAAACGTCGCGGAAGGCGCCGATGCGGAGCGCGTGATTCGCGATCTGGCCAGCCAGGGTAACCAGCTGATTTTTACGCCGAGCTTTGGCTACATGGAACCCACGCTCAAAGTGGCCAAAGATTTTCCCGGTGTGAAGTTCGAATCCATTACCGGCTACAAAACTGCGTCCAACGTGTCGATCGCCAATGCGCGCTATTACGAAGGCCGTTACCTGTCGGGTATCGCGGCCGGTCGCATGGCCAGCAGCGCCGGTTATGTGGCGGGCTTTCCGATTCCCGAGGTGATTCAGGGCATCAACGCTTTCACGCTGGGCATGCGTTCGGTCAACCCCAAGGCGGTGGTCAAAGTGGTCTGGCTAGGCGCCTGGTTCGACCCGCCGCGTGAGCGCGAAGCCGCGATGACCTTGTTTAACCAGGGGGTTGAAGTCATTGCGTTTCATACCGGTTCCACGGCCGTGATGAGCGCTGCCCAGGAGCGCGGGAAGTTGGCCATTGCCTATCACTCCGACATGCGCAAATTTGCGCCCGACGCGCAGGTGGTAGCGGTTACCCATCATTGGGGCAGCTATTACACCCGCAGAGCGCAAGCGGTGCTTGACGGAAATTGGAAGAGCGCCGCGCTTTGGGGCGGTGTCAAGGAAGGCATGATCCGCGTCGACAGCTTTGGCCCCAAGGTCCCCAAAAAGGTCGTGGACGAGGTGCTGGCGCGCCAGCGCGACATCGCGGCAGGCAAGCTGCAGCCCTTCAAAGCGCGCACAGCGTTGATGGACAACGAAGGCCACGAAGTTCTGGCAGCGGGTAAAACGTTGACCGACGAGCAGATTCAAGGTATGAATTTCCTGGTGCAGGGCGTTCAAGGCAGATTGAATAATTAGTCCTGGATCACACGATGAGCTACCACGTTAAAGAGATTTTTTACACCTTGCAAGGCGAGGGCGCGAACGCGGGCAGACCCGCTGTTTTTTGCCGGTTTTCCGGATGCAACCTCTGGTCTGGCCGGGAGCAGGACCGCGCCACTGCAGTCTGCCAGTTCTGCGACACGGATTTTGTCGGCACCGACGGCACGCTGGGCGGAAAGTTTCCGGATGCCGACGCGCTGGCGCGACAGATCGAAGCCCAGTGGCCCGCAACGTACCCGCACCATCGCTTTGTGGTCATGACCGGTGGTGAGCCGCTGCTGCAGGTCGATGCTGACCTGATTACAGCCCTGCACGAACGTGGCTTTCAGATTGCAGTCGAGACCAACGGCACGATGGTTGCGCCGGAGGGCATCGACTGGCTATGCGTCAGCCCCAAGGCGGGCGCGCCCTGGATGCAGCGCGCCGGCGATGAGCTCAAGGTCGTATGGCCGCAGCCGCAGCTGGACTTGACGGCGCTTGAGATGGCCCGTTTCACGCACCGCTACTTGCAGCCGATGGACAACTCCGAGCGGGCGGACAACACGCAGGCGTGCATCCGCACGTGCCTGGAACGGCCCGCTTGGCGGCTCAGTGTGCAGACTCACAAAATGACGGGTATCCGATGAACTCCCAAGCGATGAATAGCGACCTAATGACGTGCGAAATCAGCCAGACTTTCTTTTTTGATGCCGCGCACACGCTGGATCGGGCGATTGAAACCGAAAGTAGTAAGCGGGTGCATGGGCACACCTACAACGCGGAGGTGTTTCTTACCGGGCAACCGGATCCCCGCACCGGCATGGTGATGGATTTGGGTCTGGTACGGCGTGAGGTTGCGGCGCTGCGCGAGCAACTGGATCACCACATGCTCAACGACATTGCCGACCTTGGGCCACCGACGCTTGAAAACCTGTGCCAATTCATCTTTCAAAAGCTGGCGCCTCGTTTGTCGGCGCTGACCTCGGTACGGGTTTGGCGAACCTCTATTGGCGATGCGTGTCGGCTGAGCAAGTAATTTCGGCGTTCGCCCAGGGCCTGAGGTACCCTCAATGCCATGAAAGCCTATCGCGCCTCTGTCCTGTACTTTGTCGGGCCCGCCCAAGCGAAGCGCGCTATTCTTGAAACCGACGGGCTGCTGGTGGTCGGACCCGACGCCGAAGGTCGTCAGGTGGTGCGGGCGGTGGGCGCCTACAGTCAATTAGCGTCGCAGTACGCGGATGTTCCGACAGCGCATTGGCCTGGCCGCATCATTGCCCCGGGCTTTGTGGACATGCACATTCACTACCCCCAGGTCGACGTGATCGGCTCCCCTGCGGAAGGGCTGTTACCCTGGCTCGAAAACTACACTTTTCCACATGAAAAACGCTTTGTAGATCCTGGTTATAGCGCACAAGCCGCAACTTTTTTTATCGCAGAACTGTTGCGCAACGGGGTCACGACAGCGCTCACTTTTGCGACTTCGCATCCAGCGTCGGTCAACGCATTGTTTACCGAGGCGCAAAAGCACTCGCTGCGGCTGATCACGGGCAAATGCCTGATGGACCAGAACTCGCCCGACGGCGTGCGCGATGAAACCGAGCAAAGCCTGATCGACACCGAAACACTGATCAATCGCTGGCATGGCGTGGACCGCTTGGGCTACGCCATCACGCCGCGTTTTGTGCCCAGCTGCAGTGAGGCCCAGCTCCGCGGCGCAGGTGAGCTGGCTGCCCGCTACCCCGACGTGTGGATTCAATCCCACGTGGCGGAAAACCTGGGTGAAATCGCCTGGGTACGCGAGTTGCATCCGCAAGTCCGCAGCTACCTGAACGTGTACGAGCGCTTCGGGCTTTTGCGGCCCCGCGCGGTATATGCGCACTGCATTCATATCGACGATGAAGACCGCGCCCTGATGCGCACAACGGGTGCCGCCGCAGCCGTGAGCCCGACCAGCAACCTGTTTCTGGGCAGCGGTTTTTTTGACTACGCCGGGGCCGACCGAGCCGGCTTTCAATACGGTTTGGCCAGTGACGTGGGCGGTGGCACCTCCTTCAGCCCGTTTCACACCATGTTGGCGGCTTATTACGTGGGCAGGGAAGGGCAGAGCAAGTCCGGCGTGTCGCTGAAGCCCCAGCAGCTGTGGTGGCAGCACACGGGTGGCGCGGCGCGGGCGCTGGGCTTGGAGGGCGTGGTGGGCAACCTCCAGCCCGGTTGCGAAGCCGACTTTATTGTGCTCAATCCGCAAGCCACGCCGCTGATGGCCCGCAAAACCGCACAGGCTGCCAGTCTGGACGAGCTGCTGTTTGCAATGATCGTGTTGGGCGACGACCGTCTCGTCGAAAAAACCGTGATCTCGCAGGCTACTGAGGCGGCCTGGTAAAAGTACCGAAATGATGGATGCAGTTTTTCTGGAGCTGCTGATGCGGCTTGCCTACAATCACCGGCAAAGCAAGGAGCCTTCCGAATGAGCATAAAGAGCGATAAATGGATACGCCGCATGGCGGAATCGACGGGCATGATCGAACCCTTCGAGCCGGGTCAGATACGCGAACGCGACGGCCACAAGATCATTAGCTACGGCACCTCGAGCTACGGCTACGACATTCGGTGCGCCCCCGAGTTCAAGGTGTTCACCAACATTCACAGCACGGTGGTGGATCCGAAGAACTTCGACGAAAAAAGCTTTGTCGATTTCCACGGCGACAGCTGCATCATCCCGCCCAATAGCTTTGCGCTTGCCCGCACTCTGGAGTACTTTCGCATTCCGCGCAACGTCCTCACCATCTGTCTGGGAAAAAGCACCTACGCCCGCTGCGGCATCATCGTCAATGTCACCCCGTTCGAGCCTGAATGGGAAGGCTATGTCACGCTGGAATTTTCAAACACCACACCGCTGCCCGCCAAGATTTATGCCGGCGAAGGCTGCGCGCAAGTGTTGTTTTTTGAGAGCGACGAAGTTTGCGAGACCAGCTACAAAGACCGCGGTGGGAAATACCAGGGGCAGGTCGGCGTGACGTTGCCCAAGGCTTGACGAGCTCACCAGATCCAGAACACCAACGGCCGCGCGAGACTGCGACCTCAGTTGCGGCCTGGCTCCGCAAGCTGGACCATCGGAGTCGCCGAGCAATTTTCTTAAGGAGAGCTTGATGAAGGCATTTGTTTACCAGGGACCGGGTCTGAAGGCGATGGAAGACCGTCCGAAGCCCGAGATCCAGGCACCGAGCGACGCCATTGTAAAAATGGTGAAAACAACTATTTGCGGCACGGACCTGCATATTCTCAAAGGCGACGTAGCGACCTGCGCGCCGGGCCGTATTCTTGGGCACGAGGGCGTCGGCATCATCGATTCCGTGGGCTCTGCCGTCACGGCCTTCCGCCCGGGCGACCGCGTTTTGATTTCGTGCATCTCCTCTTGCAGCAAGTGTGAGTACTGCCGGCGCGGCATGTTTTCCCATTGCACGACCGGGGGCTGGATCCTCGGCAATACCATCGATGGCACGCAGGCCGAGTATGTCCGCACCCCGCACGCTGACACCAGCCTTTACCCGATTCCGGAAGGCGCCGACGAGGAAGCGCTGGTGATGCTGAGCGACATTTTGCCGACCGGCTTTGAGTGCGGTGTACTCAATGGCAAGGTGGCGCCGGGCTCGACCGTGGCCATCGTCGGCGCCGGTCCCATCGGGCTGGCCACTTTGCTCACTGCTCAGCTTTATTCTCCCTCGGAGCTCATCGTGATCGATCTGGACGACAGTCGCCTGGCGGTGGCGCGGAAGTTTGGCGCTACCCAGACGATTAACAGCGGGGATGGCAAGGCGGCAGAGAAGGTGATGGCCTTGACCGGCAAGCGCGGGGTTGATACCGCCATTGAAGCCGTTGGCGTGCCTGCAACCTTCCTGTTGTGTCAGGATCTGGTGGCGGCCGGAGGCGTCATCGCCAATATTGGCGTGCATGGTCAAAAGGTAGACCTTCACCTCGAACGGCTGTGGTCGCAAAACGTCGCAATCACGACGCGTCTGGTGGATACGGTCACAACGCCGATGTTGCTAAAGACCGTGCAGTCCAAAAAAATCGACCCCACTCGCCTCATCACGCATCGGTTCAAGCTCGATCAGATTCTTGAGGCGTATGACACCTTTGGCCGCGCGGCGGAGACGCAGGCGCTCAAGGTCATCATCAGCGTGTAGGCGTCGAAAAGCTTTGGGGCGGCGGCATCTCCAACAGTAGCTGTCCTCCTGCAGCGGGCGATGAGCGGGCTACACGGGGGTTAGCTCGCAGTTCTTCTACGCGCTGACCTCGATGATCGCCCCCTCGTTGTCCTGCAGCTGCCAGCGCACCGAACCCCGGTAGGCGTGCCAGCTGGCATGACCAAGCAAGGGGCCAACGAAGATCAGGCCCAGACCCCATGGCAATAGCGCCACCGCGACGAGGGCTGTGATCAGCACGCCCCACAGCAGCATCACGCCGGGGTTCGCGAATACCACCCGGATGCTGGTGATCGCGGCCGAAACGGCGTCCGTATCGCGGTCCAGAATCATGGGGATGGACACCACTGCCGTGGAAAAGACCAGCCCGGCAAAGAAGCCGCCGACAGCGAGGTAGACGAGCACGAACTCCCAGTTGCCGGGATTGAAGACTGCGCTTATTACGCCCGTGGTGGAGGGCATGCCCGTGTTAAAGAACACCGCAAAGACCACCAGCGAGGCACGGCCCCACAGCAGCTCCAGCGCGATGAGCACCAACACCAGCATGCTCATGCTGCGGATGTGCGCGTTCCAACAGGTCAGTGAGGTGGTGAGTTTGGACGCGAGACCCTGCTCTTTACGGCGACTCACCTCGTACAGACCCATGGCCAGAAACGGCCCCACCAGCAGGCAGCCTGAGGCAATCGACAGCGTGTATTCGGGCTTGCTGCGAAACACCGCCGCTAGAGCGATGGCCATGATCCAGAAGCACCCGCCATAGAAGATGCCAATTCCAAAATGCTCCGTCAGGTCGGTCCACCCGCGTGCCAGCCAGCGAAAGGGTTGCCCCAGTCCGAGCGGAATCATCAGCGCCTGCGGACCCACGGGCGGCGGCAGGACATAGGGCGCGGCCATGACGGGCAGCGCGTCAGCGGCGGGATTCGCCGAGGCCGGGTGTGCGCTGGAATCCGCAGGGGGTGTGGAGAACGTCATGAAGTGTGGCTCCCGGAGGGTTGGGCTGACCAGGAAGGAAGGATCACTGTCAATCATCAACAGTCAGCCTAACCAACCCTGCTGTTCTTGTCCACACAGGGAAACACTCATGGAGCAAGCGAGGAACGGGCTATGCACTGATTGACGGGCAGCCCCAAACGGTCCGACAAGCTTTCAACGGATCGGCCGTTTACCGGAATTGAGAAGTGTCAGTCTGCGCAATCGGCCAGGGCGGTATGCTTGCGCCCATCGTGAATCCCATAAACCCTACCTCTCCTTCGCCGCCGCCCGGACGCTATCTGCCTCTGCCCATCATCCGCAAGATAGGGTTAGTCCAGCCACTGCATTGGCTGGTGCGCGGTGCGCAGGATCTGTTGCGGGGTGGTTGGCTAAGCCTCTTGCACGGCGTGGTATTGGCTGCCTTTGGCGGCTTGCTCGGGCTGCTGGCCTATGACCGTTTCTGGCTGCTGGCCGGCGCGTTCTCCGGCTTTTTGGTGGTGGCACCGCTCCTGGCGACCAGCCTGTACGCCATCAGCCGCGCGCTTGAACGTGGCGAGCCCGTCAATCGGGAACTCGTTGGTAAAACATGGACTCGCTGGCAGGATTCACGCTACCGGGTGCGCGGCGGCTACTGGAGTCTGGTACGTTTCGGACTACTGCTGGCACTGGCCGGCACCGGCTGGGTACTCACTTCGGCGGCGCTCATCACGCTGTTGACACCGCAACCCATCAACACCCCGCTGGACTTCTTGCACCATGTGGTGCTGGAGTCCCACCACTATCTGTTTGAACTGTGGCTTGCCTTGGGTGGCCTCATGGCCGCGCCCGTGTTTGCATCGAGCGTGATCACGATGCCGCTGCTGCTCGACCGGCGCATCGATGTGCTGCAGGCCGTGCTGTCAAGCTGGCAGGCGGTGCTGATGAATCCGGCGCCGCTGGCCTTTTGGGCCGCGCTGATCATGTGCCTGACGTTGCTGAGCTTGGGCACACTGCTGATCAGCCTGATCGTTGTGCTGCCCTTGCTTGGCCATGCCAGCTGGCACGCTTACCGCGATCTGGTGGATGCCAGTGCGTTGCCAGAACGCCTGCCGCCGGAAGAAGTCATCTGATGTTCGGCTTCTCAGAACAACAGATATCCACCTTTGGGCTGACCTTCGGCTTGGGGGCCTTCATGCTCTACATGCTGTTCATCATCGGCCAGTTGGCGTGGGAGTCCAAAGCTGGAAAATTCGGTACCTTTGTCCTCTTCCTCGGACTGGGCTTCGGCATGGTGGGTTTTATCGCCAAGTACTTTATTCAGTGGTATTTCGAGAGATAGCGAAGACCGCTTGGTTGCCGTGTGAGTTTTCTTTCAACACCCTCAAACCGCGCTAGACAGTCGTACCGGGCGTAAGCAACTTTTTGGAAGAATAAACCGGATGAAAAACGAGTTCAGAGGGAAAGCAGTTTTTGCCTGGCAAGCCTCGTAGGGTGTGCGGGCGCACCGGTCAGAACCAGACGGCACGAAAAAACCTTGAGCCGCTTTACTTTCCCTTGGACGGGTCGGTCAACGCCGTCCTGGCCGCCGCCAAATCCCATCCCGCCCAACCACAGCTCTTGAACAGCACCGGACCCGCTACCGCGAAGGTTTCGGCGTGCAGCACGTCAGCCAGGCTCGCAAAGCGGGCGACCTCAAGGCCGGCCTGCAACAAATCGCCCGCTTCGTGTGCGGCATCTGCCGTGTCCACCACCACGGTGCCGTGCACTGCAAAGTGACGACACAGTTCCGGGCTCAGTTCCACCATGTGTGGCGTGAACGCGCCTACAGCGGCGATAAAGGCGTCGTTGCGCGGTAAGGCACTCAGCACCACGCCGTGCGCCGGGGTGCAGGTCACAGTCAGCGGACAGTCCGCGAGCGCAGCATTGGCGTCTGCCGCTACCCGGGCCCGCAAGCCCAGCGACTGCGCATACTCTGCGAGCCTTTGCGCGCTTGACAGGCTGCGCGATGCAATAACGACTTCCTTGATAGGTAAACCCTCGGCAAACGCGTCCAGATGGGCTTTGCCTTGAACGCCCGCACCCACAATCAGCAGCGGCCCGTGCGTGCAGGGTGCCAGCCGTTGTGCCGCCAGCAACGATACGGCGGCAGTGCGCCGCGCCGTGACGGTGGGTCCATCGAGCACCAGTTTGCGTTGGCCAGTGACCACGTCAAACACCGCCACGTCGCCTTGAATCGTAGGCAGGCCTCTGTCTGCATTGTCCGGTGTAAAGGTGATGAGTTTGACGATGGCGGTCAGGCTATCCAGGGCGGGCATGACAAACAGGCTGCCGCCGCCGGGTAAGGGCTGCACCAGGCGCGGAGGAACCTGAACCGAGGCATCCGCAAGTAGCCGCGCAAGCTCCGTCACCAGGCGTGTGTAAGGCAGGCGGGCTGCAGTCTGAGCCGGGTCTAGCAAGGTGGAGAGGATCGGCGTCGAGGAGGGGAGGGTCATGCGGTGATGGTAGGCGCACAGGCCGGCCGGTGCGCGTTTTGCGGGAAGCGTGTTTCTCCTACGAATTTTCGGGCAAAGCACCTCATGGTGTTTAGCAGGGCCACCCTAGCATTGGAAGGCCGACAACTAGGACTATTCAATGCGCTCAGATTATTTTCGAAAAATTCACGAGATACCGCGGAACGCGCTTCTCGGCGCGGCCGCTGGCGTGCTGTTTCTGTGCTTGCTTGTTTCCATGGCGCTTGTGGTGAACGGCCAGGTTCAACGCGCGCAAATACGTGTTGTCCAACACGCCTCAGAAAGGGTTGCCATCGCTCAGTGCAACGAAAGCCGCATGGGTGCGGCGCAGCGGATTTGTATCCAGCAGGCGATCGCCGTTATCAACGCCTCCCTGAACAGCAACGACAAGTCGGCCCCGCAGGCGGTGGCCGACGCTAAAGAGATCGACAACGGGACCTTGTCGGCCCGCCAGACGCCCGGCCTCCTGCCCATGTCGCTGGGTACTCGTCAATAGGGTTGCGCGCAGTGCAGTGGGAGTTCCTCCACGTCAATCAGTTAATCACGCTTTCGACCCGCGCACGGTTTGCCGGTGTTAGCCGTCGAACCCAACCCCCGAGACCGGCAACGCCACACCCTTGAAACCAGCAACTGGTAAGAAAACCGGATTTGGCCCATATGAGACAGTTGCCGGTAGCTATTTATTTAATAGCAAATTAGCGCTGTCGAGTCGTCATGCCTACCGGCCAAGCGACCTGTTGCTGGCCTCCTTGAGCGGCGAAAAGGGTTATTTCACCCAAAGTGCGACAATATAAAGCTAAATGACCTCTTCTTTTTCGAACTTATCGCTGGCGGAACCGCTGGCCCGCGCCGTAGCCGAAATGGGCTACGAAACCATGACCCCCATTCAGGAACAGGCCATCCCTGTGGTTCTGCAAGGCAAAGACGTGATGGGCGCCGCGCAAACCGGCACCGGAAAAACGGCGGCTTTCGCGCTGCCCTTGCTGCAGCGCATGATGAAGCACGAGAACGCCTCGACTTCACCGGCGCGTCATCCGGTACGAGCCCTGGTACTGCTGCCTACCCGCGAACTGGCAGTCCAGGTTGCGGAACAGGTCAAGCTGTACGCCAAGTACACCAACCTGAACAGTGCGGTCGTGTTTGGGGGTATGGACATGAAGCCGCAAACGCTGGAACTGAAAAAGGGCGTTGAAGTGCTGGTGGCCACGCCGGGCCGCCTGCTAGACCACATCGAAGCCAAGAATACCGTGTTGAACCAGGTGGAGTATGTGGTGCTCGACGAGGCCGATCGGATGCTTGACATCGGCTTTTTGCCCGATCTGCAGCGCATTCTCAGCTACCTGCCCAAGCAGCGCATCACGCTGTTGTTTTCAGCGACCTTCTCACCCGAAATCAAACGGCTGGCGTCCAGCTACCTGCAGGATCCGGTGACCATTGAAGTGGCACGTTCCAACGCGGCGGCTTCCACGGTCGAGCAGCATTTCTACGCCGTCAATGCGGACGACAAGCGCCGCGCCCTGCACCAAATTCTGCGCCAGCGCGGCATGAAGCAGGCGTTTGTTTTCGTCAATAGCAAACTGGGCTGCGCACGTCTGGCCCGTTCCCTGGAACGTGAGGGCCTCAAGACGACAGCGCTGCACGGCGACAAGAGCCAGGACGAACGTTTGAAGGCACTTGAGGCGTTCAAAAAAGGTGAAGTGGATCTGCTGGTCTGTACCGACGTGGCTGCCCGCGGACTGGACATCAAGGATGTCCCGGCGGTGTTCAACTTCGACGTCCCCTTTAATGCAGAAGACTATGTACACCGTATCGGCCGTACTGGACGGGCCGGTGCATCGGGGCTGGCGGTGAGCTTCGTCGCCAGCAGCGATACCCGCCTGGTTACCGACATTGAAAAGCTCTTGAGCACCAAAATAGAACTCGAGCCGCTCGAGTTTGACGAAGACCGTCCCCGCATCAGCGAGCAGGGCCGTATCAACGATGGCCGCCGTATGTACCGTGACGGGGAGGGCGAAGACGGCGTCGCGCTGGAATCGCGGCCGCCGCTTCGTGAGCGGCCTGAACGTCGAGAGCGTCGCGAATATACGCCGTACCGCCAGCCTGCAGCGCCCCGCGATCCGTTTTTTGACCAGCCTTATGAGGCTAACGCCTCCACAAACTCGCAGCCGGCTTGGGAGTCAGCGGCCAAAGATAATCCTGCGCGCAGTGCGATGTCTGCCAACATCAAGACCAAGAAAAAAGTTGCTGCGTTGTTCAAAACCAGCAACTGAGGCCAGAGCTTTCGCGCATCGGAAGCCGTCGGCGCGCACCTACGGTCATTGGAGTGGCAGTCTGGTGACGGTCTTTCTGCAGTCCACTTAACGTGTCGCCATGATGGAGATTTTCGTTCAGCGTATCAAGGCTTCGCTAGCGCCAGTGGTTTCCGCGGTGCTGCGCGTTTACCATCCGTTGCGGCGCGCCGTCGACTGCTGGATCCGGGCAGACGGCTTGCGTATGAGCGCCGCCATGTCGTTTTACGGCATTCTGAGTCTGGCGCCTCTTCTCATTTTGCTGGTGGCCGTCCTGGGTTGGTGGCTCGACCGCAACTACATTGAAACCAGTCTGGTTTCCGAGATTCGTGGCGTGATCGGCGCCCAAGGGGCTCAGGTAGTTCAGCAAGCGTTGTCGAGTGCGCAAAAACCTTCGGAGGGCATTGCGGCTTCGCTGTTTGCGTTCTTGTTGCTGCTCTCGGGGGCTACCGGCGTATTTGCCGAGTTGCAGGATGCCTTCGAGCGCCTGTGGCGGCAAGGCAGTGGTGAGGTGCCCTTGCAGAAGTGGTGGTACAGCGCCTCTTTACGTCTGCGCGGCATCGCTTATATCTTGGCCTTCGGGTTTCTGCTGCTGGTTTCCCTGGCCATTTCTACATTTTTGGGCCTTCTGTCGGGTTGGGCGGGCAGCTATTTGGCGTTCGAAAAAATCGCCTGGGTTATTAATGAGGTCGTGTCGTTCGGATTTTGCGTCGCGCTTTTTGTGGCCCTCATGAAAATGAGTTCGGGTCCCAAACCAGCCCTGCGCTATCTGGTAATGGGCTCAGCCGCGGGTGCTATTTTGTTTGAGGTGGGCAAATACCTGATGGCCATTTACCTGTCCACTGCAGCGGTGGTGTCTGCCTACGGGGCCGCGGGATCTTTGGTTGTCATCTTGATGTGGACTTACTTTTCGTCCGCCGTGCTCTTGCTGTCGGCTAGCGTAGCGCGAGCCTGGTCCGATGAAGCCATCGCCCGCGCAGCCGGTACCGCTCCCGTTTCCGTTTTGCCGAACCAGGCTACCTCGACGCAACTGTCGTAATTGGTTTTGCGACTTTTCAGCCAATCAATTTGGGGTCTTTCCCGGTTTTTTAAATCTTTCGCAGGGTACCGTGATCAGTTCAAACTCGCCCGCTGCAGCGCCCAATTTAGCGGCTGTCAAGCAGCCGCCCCAGACGCAGCCGGTGTCCAGCGGCAAGCTGTTGTGGCGCAAACGGGGGAGGCCTGGCGCGTCTGTCGTCAGGGTGGACCAGTGCCCGAAAGCCATAGGGGTTGCTTCGGTCAGTCGGCCAGGAACTTCAAACCACGGCACATAGCCCTCTGGAGCGCCGCTGGCACCCTCGCTACTAGTGAACTCCATGGCACCGTCCTGGGTACAAAATCGCAAGCGTGTAAGCGCGTTCACAATGACCCGCAGTCGATCGGCCCCTTTTAGACGGTCGTTCCATTTGGCGGGCAAATTGCCATACATGCCGCTCAAGAAATCTTTTATATCCGGGCCTCGCAGCATCTGCTCCACCTCGGCAGCCAGGGTAAGGGTTTGCACCGCACTCCACTGCGGCAGTACACCCGCATGCACCATCAACCAGCCGTGGCGATGAATGGCCAGCGACCGATGTCGCAGCCAGTCAAGCAGGGCCTGGCTGTCGGCGGCTTGCAACACCGCTTGCACGGTATCGTTGCGGCCCAGTTTGCGTACGCCCTGCGACAGTGCCAGCAAGTGCAGGTCGTGATTGCCGAGCAGACATTGTGCCGCGTCGCCCAGCGCCATCAGGCTGCGCAGCACGCCCAGCGAGTCCGGTCCCCGGTTAACCAAGTCGCCCAGCAGGTATACGGTGTCCCGGCTTGGCGAGAAATCCACCTTCTCCAGAAGGCGCTGGAATGGTGCATTGCAACCTTGCAGGTCGCCGATACAGTAAAGTGACATGGTGTTTATTTTGCCTGTGGATGTATGGATTTATTGCTGATTATTTTTTTGACGCTGCTTAACGCGGTGTTTGCCTTGTCGGAGATGGCCCTGGCTTCCAGCCGAAAAGCCCGGCTGACGGCGATGGCCGAATCGGGGGATAAAGGCGCGCAAGCGGCCTTGGTCCTGCTGGACAACCCCACGCAGTTTTTATCGTCGGTGCAGGTGGGAATCACTTCTATTGGCATGCTGAACGGTATTATTGGCGAGGCGGCTTTTAGCGGCAGCCTGTCAGTATGGATACAAAACTTTGGCGCACCGCATCGTGCTGCCGATATTTCCGCTACAGCGGTTGTGGTGACAGTGATCACCTTTGTCACGATTGTGTTTGGTGAGCTGGTACCCAAGCGCGTCGGGCAGCTCTACCCTGAGACAGTCGCGCGACTGGTTTCACGGCCCATGATGTGGGTGGCCAGTGGTGCCAAGCCTTTTGTCAAACTGCTTTCCATCAGCACGCATGCCGTGCTCAAACTGTTGCGCGTGGATGTTACGGCCGGACGGGCGGTGACCGAAGAAGAGATTGCCGCCAGTCTCGAAGAAGGCGTCGACGCCGGCCTGATTGAAGAGCAGGAGCACCGGATGGTGCAAAACGTGTTTTTGCTTGACGACCGTTTGTTGACATCGTTAATGCTGCCGCGCTCCGACATCGAATGGATTGATGCATCCGACACGCTGGCCCAAGCCATCGACAAGGCCGGCGCGACCGGCCACTCCTGGTATCCGGTGTGCCGGGGTAGCCTCGACGACGTGGTGGGCGTGGTCAATGTGGCCAAGCTGCTCGCCTTGCGAGGGCAGATCAACCCGGCAACGGTGGTGGGCACCAATTCAGAGTCAATGCCTTCGGTGGCCGACCGCATTGACGCCTATGCCGTGCCCGCCGTGTTTGTGCCGGAAACCCTCACGGGCATGGAACTGCTTGAGCAGTTGCGCGCCAAGTCCACCCGGATCGTGTTTGTAGTAGATGAATACGGCGTGGTGCAGGGACTGATGACGCCGATTGACATGCTGGAAGCCATCACGGGCGAACTGCAGCCAGGCGCGCAGGCGGATGCCTGGGCGACCCGGCGCGCCGACGGTAGTTGGTTGATCGACGGCGTCATGCCCGTGTCCGAACTCAAGGCGCGGCTGGAAATAAAAGAGCTGCCGGGCGAAGGCCGAGGCCGCTACAACACGGCCGCAGGCCTGTTAATGGCGGTCTCGGGACGGTTGCCTTCCACCGGTGAGCGCATCGGCTGCGCGGGGTGGGTCTTCGAAGTGGTTGATGTGGATGGCAAGCGTATCGACAAGATTCTTGCGACTGAAGATAAACCTCGTACGGATGTCAAACCGGCTTAAATTCGAACCAAGCTTTTTTCCTCCCATCTGAGGATTAGTTCTCGAAAAAATTTTGAAATATTGCTCATCAAAGTAAATTCACGGAAAACGACAAAAAATTAACGTTATCGTCATAAAATCAAAATAAACTATGCAAACAGTCCTCTGCGGAGGACTTTTTTGTTCTTTTGTTACTTTTCTTGACGTCGCTTACCTCAACATGGTGCTGTTACTTGTCAATTGTCCAATTTCCTGTTCCTAATCCGGTTCCTCAGCACGTTGCCATCATCATGGATGGCAACCGTCGTTGGGCAAAGAAGAGATTCATGCCCCAGGCTGTTGGTCATGCCAGTGGCGCGCGGCGCGTGCGCAGCATCGTACAGGCTTGCGCGGAGCGGGGAATAGCTTACCTGACGCTTTTTGCTTTTAGCTCCGAAAATTGGCAACGGCCCCCTGAAGAGGTGTCAAGTCTGCTGGGGCTTCTGGTTCATTACCTTGAAAAAGAAGTGGACGACATGAACGCCAACGGGGTGCGCCTGAAGGTAGTGGGCGATCCCCGGCGTTTTGATGCCCGGCTGCAAAAGCTCATCAGTGAAGCGCAAGAAAAAACGGCTAACAACAAGCGTATCACCCTGACCATTGCGGTCAATTACGGAGGGCGCTGGGATATGGTATCTGCCGTACAGGCATGGCAGGCGGCCAACCCAAATCAATCTGTCGATGCGCTTGGCGAGGGCGGCTTGAATCCTTACTTGAGTATGGCCTACGCTCCAGACGCTGAACTGATGATCCGGACTGGCGGCGAGTCCCGCCTCAGTAATTTTCTGCTGTGGCAGATGGCCTATACCGAACTGTTTTTTACCGACACTTTGTGGCCTGATTTCACGCCGCAGGGTCTCGATGAAGCCATCGACTGGTTCTCTGCGCGGGACCGTCGTTTTGGGGGTGCCAGTCAGCGAATCGCAAGTTAAATGCCCATCACTTTTCAGCTTTACATGTTTTATAAATTATTTCCCAGGTACTCGCTCCTTCTGTTGTTACTCAGCGTGGCGCTTGCTACGCAGGCCCAGACCGGCGTGACCTTCACAGGTGCAAGCGCCGCACAAGCACCGGCCCAGTCCGCAGCCAACACGGCGGCCCCGTCAGGCCTTTCAGCGCCGCTTTCCCAAGCGCCGGCCAGCCTGATGATGACTCAGACTCCTCTCTCAGGAGAGGCCAAAGCGGGCACTGAAAAAACCGTCCCAGAAGCCTCCCCCCATGTGCGACCAACAATGCGTGCGGCCTTACCCAGCCAGTTCCAACACTTTGTGCAGGAAGCCACTGGCCGTCTGCTGCCCGTGTATGGCAGCGAATTGTTTGAGCTGTCTCAGACCTATGCGCCAGACGCGACACTGCCGGCACCAGCCGAATACGTTTTAGGCCCAGGCGACGAGGTGCGGGTGCAGGTATGGGGTGCCGTGGATTACAGCGGCAGCCACACGATTGATCGCAATGGTCAGATCACCTTGCCCAAAGTAGGCGTTTTTACGCTGGCTGGCGTGCCGGTTCGTGACCTGGAGTCTGTGCTGCGTAGCCAACTGAATAAAGTCTTTACCAACTTCAGCGTTAACGCCAACTTGGGGCGTCTGCGGAGCATTCAGGTGTACGTAGTGGGGCAAGCTCAGCAACCCGGAACTTACAGTCTGTCCAGCCTGAGCACGCTGGTGAACGCTCTGTTTGCCAGCGGAGGCCCCACAACCAATGGTTCCATGCGCAATATCCAGCTTAAGCGCGCAGGCAAAACCATTTCTACGGTCGACCTTTATGACTTTATTGCGAAGGGCGATAGAGGGCGTGACCTGCCCCTGCAGGCGGGTGATGTCATCGTGATTCCGCCTGTGGGTCCGCGCGTCGCCATAACCGGCGCATTGGATCAAGCCGCCATATATGAGCTGAAGGCGGGGACGATCAACACAACTGTGGGCGACATTCTGAGCTTGAGTGGCGGTGTCCCGGCGCTGGCCAGTACCCGCAAAGCGCTGGTTGAGCGCATCGCACCCGAAAAAAATCCGCCACGCCAGGTACAAGACTTGGTACTGGATGCTGAAGGCCTGAAACAACCCTTGCGCGATGGCGACGTGCTGACTTTGCTGTCTATCAGCCCGGCTTTTGCCAATGCGGTGACCCTGCAGGGCACTGTGGCTGCGCCGCTGCGCTACCGTTGGTTCGAAGGCATGAAGATCCTGGACCTCATTCCCGAGCGCGATGCTCTGATCACCTCCGACTATTACAAGCGCAAAAATCTGCTGGTGCAAAACGACGACGTTAGCCGTGAGGCCGGTGGCAAGGTGGCCAACCGTGTCCGCGCTATGGTTGACCAAATCAATTGGGAGTACGCCGTGATTGAGCGTATGGATCGCAACACGCTCACCACTGAGCTCATCCCCTTCAATTTGGGAAAAGCCGTGCTGCAGCATGACCCGGCACACAATCTGCCGCTTCAACCCGGCGATGTGGTCACCATTCTGAGTCAGAACGACCTGCGCCTGCCGCAAGACCGCCAGACCCGCTTGGTTCGCGTGGAAGGCGAGGTAGGCGCTCCCGGCGTGTACCAGGCCGCTGCGGGCGAAACACTGCCTCAGCTGTTGCTCCGCATTGGCGGTCTGACACCACAGGCCTATGTATTTGGCACCGAACTCGACCGTGAATCTGTACGCACTCGCCAACAGGAGAATCTCGACATTCTCATTCGTCGGCTGGAGGCCCAGGCCCAGGCACAATCCAGCAGCGTCACCGCCAACCTGGGTGCCGACCGCGCGGCCCAGGCCCAAGTGCTGCTGCAGCAGCAGCAGGCACAGCTCAAAAGCCAAATCGAACGGCTCAAATCCTTCAAAAGCAACGGTCGTCTGGCGCTCGAGCTTGATCCACAGGCTCAAACCCTGGCTGCATTACCGCCCTTGCCGCTCGAAGACGGCGACCGTATCCTCATTCCCGCAGTGCCAGGCTTTGTGTCGGCGTTTGGATCCGTTAACAACGAAAACGTGTTTATTCATAAGCCTGGCAAGACCGTGGGCGACGTTCTCAAGTCCGCCGGCCTGACGGAAGACGCCGAGCCCGACCAGGCTTTTGTGCTGAGGGCCGACGGCAGCATCATGGCGCGGCGAGATCATAGCGGGCTGTTTGGGGGCGGTTTCGAGTCGACTCGGGTTATGCCTGGTGATACGGTGGTGGTGCCGGCCCAGATGGACCGCGAGTCCCGCTATAACTTTGCAACCCGCGCCCTCAAGGATTGGACGCAAATCTTCTCCAACTTTGGCTTGGGCCTCGCGGCCATCAAGGCCATCAAGACGCTGTAACTGACACTATCGCACTGACGACTATGAACGCTGCTACCACGCAAACCGAGTACACCCAACTTGCGATGCTAGATTCCGTCGTGGTTCAAGATGACGAAATCAGTCTGTTGGATCTGCTGCAGGTGGTGGCAGAAAATCTACGTCTTTTGGTGCTGGTTCCCTTGGCCGCAGGTTTGTTGGCCTTGGGGGTAAGCTTTGCCCTCGTGCCTACTTTCACCGCAACCACCAAATTCATGCCGCCGCAGCAGCAGCAAAGCGGGGCCGCCGCGATGCTTCAATCTTTAGGGGCCTTGGGCGGGCTGGCGGGCGCTGCCAGTGGCCTAAAGAATCCGGCGGACCAGTATGTGTCCTTTCTGAAAAGCCGCAGTGTGCAAGACGCACTGATCGATCGTTTCAAACAGGCAGAGCGCTACGATCAGAAATATCGGCAGGACGCCCGCAGTGCGTTGGCGGCGAGCGTACGCGTTAGTAGCGGCAAAGACGGACTCATTAGCATTGACGTAGACGACAAAGACCCAAAATTTGCGGCCACGCTGGCGAATGCGTATGTGGAAGAACTGGGCCGCTTGCTTAACCGTTTGGCCGTTACCGAGGCGCAGCAGCGCCGTCTCTTTTTCGAAAAACAGCTTGCGACCGCCAAAGACAATCTGGTCAAAGCAGAGCAGGCCCTCAAGGCCAGCGGCGTAAACAGTAGCGCGCTAAAAGCCAGTCCCCAAGCGGCGGTGGAAGGCTTGGCCAAGCTCAAGGCGGCCATTACCGCGCAAGAAGTCAAGCTGGCCAGCATGCGTGGCTACCTTACCGAGACGGCGCCCGATTTCAAGCAGGGCCAAACCGAGCTCGCGGCCCTGCGCAGCCAGGTGGCGCGCGCCGAAAAAGAAGAGCCCGCCAGCGGTGCCAGCGGGAGCGACTATATCGCCAAGTTTCGCGACTTCAAATATCACGAAACCTTGTTCGAGCTGTTTTCCAAGCAGTACGAAATGGCCCGCTTGGACGAAAGCCGGGAAGGAGCGGTCATTCAAGTGGTTGATGTGGCTCAGGAACCTGAGAAGAAATCAAACCCGAAGCGTGCCGTGATCGTTATGGGCGCGGTGCTGGCCGTGGGATTTTTCCTGCTGCTCTTTATCTTCGTTCGCCATGCGCTGCAGGGCGCTGCGCAAGACCAGAAATCCATAGAGAAACTCGCTAGTTTGCGCCTTGCGTGGTTCAAGTCCATTGGACGAGCGTGAGTTGCGGTTGAGTCCAATGCGGTTGCACTTGCTTCAGCAGCGATAGCAGAGACGAAGCCTCCGGATTTAGAGGGCGAGCGCAGCTTCAGTGCGCGGAGTCTTACGGTGCCGCAGGGCAACCGTCAAGGCTACAGCGAGTTGGCGCTTATCAACGCATTCGAGCGCACGAAAGGCGATCCGGTGTTCTGCGGAAAAGCGCCTCGTTGACCCAGGATGCGCGCAATGTTGTGCCGACCCGCACTCGTGCAGCCTCCCCTAAATCGGCCGGCTCCGTGCGGCTACAACCACCTAGCTGACAGAGGTTATGCCAGTTTCATTGGTGGTGACCCAGTGTGCGTTGCTCGGCGTCCTGGCTTATGGCGCCGGCCGGCTGGTTTGCCGGTGCTTTTTACTTCTGCACATATCCCGTGAACTGGTAAGCCAGTGAAACGCCGACTACATTGGCTTTGAAGTCACCGCGCAACGCTTCAATTCGCCCCACAGTAGTCATCACAGACAATGATTTCGATAAGCGGTAGCCAACCCCTGCGTTGACTTGGCCGACCAGGCCACCTCCCACCGCCAGACCGCCTCCGCCTGCCGCGCCTGCCAGCGCTTCTCCCTCCACAAACCAGCGCTCAGATACCGGCCATTGGCCGCCCAGTCCGACCAGTCCGGTCATATAGGCGCCTGCTTTGCCGGCATAGGCTCCCAAGCCCTGGCCCGTCAAAAACAAGTGGGGCGAGACAAAGTAGTCGAGCTGTACGCCCAGGTTGCTCACTGACCGATCGACGTCGCCGTTGCGCCAGTTGGGGCTGGCCTTGAAGTACGTCTGGTTGACCACGCGCACGCGCAACGGCTCTGCGTCAAACCCGCCGAGCGTTTCCCAGGGTACGGCTGCCGAAGTCACGGCGGGTAGGCCAAACCGGTAGTTCAGCTTGAGTGCCACACTGCTTGCCTTGAAGCTTCTGGATGGCGCGCGCACTTCGCCGACCGACAATTCCACCGCAGTGCGGGGGGTCAGGTTTTGCTGTAGCGCAATGCCGGCATCGAGCAGCAATCCGCCCCCGGTGTCCACCCGTCCACCGCCAGCCGGGCCAGCGGCCGCGTGGAGCTTGAGCGCCGTGCTACGCGTCAACGGCAAGCGGTAGCCGCCGCCCGCCAGGATCTGCATATAGCCGTTGCTCTGGCCGCCCATGGCGCCTTCGGATTCCAGCTTCAAAAACCAGCGATCGTCGATATACGACAGCCATTCCACGCCCAATAGCTGCATGCTGCGGTGTTGGGGTTGGCCGTCGTCCTGCACCACGGACGACGGGATTTGGTAGCTGCGCGACACCACAGAGAATTCTTGCGCTGTGGACGAGAGGGCACCGGGCTGGCTGGTACCGCCTGCAGGGGTTTGGCTCCAACCACTATTGAGCAAGCTATGGAAAGGGAATTCATACATCAAATAAGGCTGGGTGCTGCGGATTACGCCGGAGGGAAACGTGACGTGACTCACACCAAACCCTACGTTGCCATAGCGACCCGTTTCATAGGTCAGGCCGATGTCGCTGCGCACCATTAGACCCCCACCCGTTAGTGTGGAGCCGCCACGACCGCCACCCGCGCCGACGAACAGCCCGGCGTGGGCCAGCCAGAAGGGGCTCAGACGCTGCTGCACTTCGCCCGTCACACCCAGCGTAATGAAACCGCCGCGCTCGCCGCGCACTGCCCCATACGACCCTACGCCCAGCTTGACGTTGTCGTTCACTTCAAAGAGCAGATTGCCACCCACCACACCCATTTTTTCAGCGCCGGGCAATGACCAGCTTTCCGACGTGACGCGCCAAGCCGTAGGGGTGGGCAACAGTGCGGGAGTGGGATCTCTTTGATCCTGCGTCAGGCCCGCCAACGGCCAGCTTAGTCCTCCAGCGCACACGCTGACCATTGCCAGCATTCGAAAACAGACGGAGGGGCTTAGTGCATTGTTCATGGTGCCAATCTGCATGAAAAACCCCGCCATGCTTTCACGTGGCGGGGTTTTGTTGTCTGGTGCCGGAGAGATGAATCGAGCATCCGACCTTCTCATTACGAGAAGCTAGTTTTTTATTATAAAGCGGCTTCCGAGAAGTATTTTGAATATTTGCCACATTAATGCCACTCCTCGATTAAAAATACACAAGTGGCAACCTATCGAAAACGCGGTCCCGATCAGCGGGAAGCACAGATACGTCGACGAGGATTCCCTGCACAAAGCAAGACTTTGAATACCAAGGCCGAGGCCTGGGCACAAATGATCGAGTCGGAATTTCTCGCGGCATCTGGCTCAGTCGGAGTGAGGCAGAAGCAACGACGTTATATGACACTCTTGATCGGTATGAGAGCGAAATAACACATGGCAAGAAGATCGTAGCGGGCGAGCGATCGTTTTTGCGTATCTGGCGGGCGACGGCGATGGCTGAGAGCTTGATGGCGACGATTCGCAGCGCTGATGTGGTCAAGTTACGAGACTAATGGTTGAAAGAATACGAACTGTCAACTGTACTGCGCCGCTTGGCCGTACTGTCGCATGTTTTCACCATTGCCCGCAAAGAATGGAGCATGGAGAGCCTCTCGAATCCGGTTGAAGACCAATAGCGGCGGGGGTTTTAAGAGATTCATGAGTGTCCACGATTTGAATTTCAATTTGCACATTTGCGATGCTTCTCGGTTTGAACAACCGAGGGTGCAGCATGAACGTTGGCAAGACACTGTCTGCGCAAATCATGGAGTACGTGCCTCGGAAGAACTTCGGCCGCATCATCGATCGATATGGGGGCGACGCTGGTGCGCGCACGCTGAGCTGCGCCGATTTGTTTCGTGAGATGGCTTTTGCGCAATTGACGTGGCGCGAACCCCTGCGCGATATCGAGGTCTGCCTCAGCGCCAATCAGTCCAAGTTATTGTCCGCACCCCCCAACGTCTAGAAAGTCGCAGGCGTATTCACCCAAAAAATTCTTGCAGTGACCTTGCCGACATTGCGGTACCCATGAGGTGTCTGGCTGGATAAATTAAATGCATCCCCAGCCTGGATCAGGTGGCACTCACTCCCCAGCATCAGTTCAAGGCTGCCCTCCAGTACAAAGCCAACTTCTTCTCCGACATGTTCTATCAAACCATCGCTCGCCTCGCCTGGCGGAATAATGTGAATATTCGCCTGTAAAAGGCCACCCCGCTTGGGAAGCGTTATGCGCTCCAGGGAAATTCCCCCGGCCTTGATCACGGGGCGCTCGCCATTAAGCAGGATAGGACCTTCCTTGGGCGCTTCTTCGGTCGTCAAGGTGGCGATGTTTGTGTCCAGCGTCACCGCAATTCGATGCAGCATCGCCAACGAAGGAGAGGCCTGTCCAGTTTCTATTTTTGAGATCAGACTTTCTGAACATTGCGATTTCTGAGCCACCTGGGTCATGGTCAGACCAGCAACCAAGCGAGCATGCCTCATCCTGACGCCCAGCATGGACGGTGGTTTGACGACAACATCCTCCTGGTTCCGTGCAGCAGCGAGATTTGATTTCATGAGCACCCCAATTTTTTCACCTGACGTGGCTGGCATTTGCCAGCGATGTCACGGCATAAGCGAGCGCCTGAGCACCTAAAAACAGCTCTTGAGGTGCGGTTTCCTCCGCTGCATTGTGACTGACCCCCCCCTTGCTCGGAACAAAAATCATCGCTGTCGGGCAATGCTCTGCGAGATACATAGCGTCATGAAAAGCGCCAGAGGTCATTCGCAAAGGCGCAGCCAGCGAAGCGCTGCTGCAAGCGCGCGTGCAGGCTCGTTCAATCAGTTCCAGCATTGACTTAGGAAAATGTGTCGGGGGACGCGAAAAAATAGGTTTTACCTCGATCTTCCCTGCCCATGAATGAGCTTGAACGATCTCATTCAACGCCGCGTCGAACTGAACCAAAGCCTGTTCATCGACACAGCGAACATCGACGGTGAACTCCACGGCACCGGGAATCGTATTGATGGAGTTCGGGCTTACCTGCCATCGGCCCAGCGTCAGCCGCAATTTTTCCCCAGCCTCGACCGCCTGATAGGCGTACAGCTGCTGCGCCAACCGGACGGCAGCGGTCATGGCATCAACGCGCTCACCCATCGGCATGGTGCCCGCATGGCCTGCAGTGCCAGTCAAATGGATGCTGTACCAGCGTACGCTTTGGATGCCTGTGACGACTCCCAGCGACACAAAAGCGCGCTCCAGCACAGGGCCTTGTTCGATATGCAGCTCCACGCAAGCCGCCATCGGTTCAGCCATTGGACGACGGGGAACATCTGGTACAGCCTCCAGGACCAGGTCCAACGCGTCCCCAAAACTAACACCCATGGCATCGACAGATTTCCGATATGCGGGCAGGCAACTCGGGTCGACAAAGGCGCTAGAACCCATGGCACCCGGACCAAAGCGGCAACCCTCTTCGTTGGTCCACGCAACCACCTCAACAGGTCGTAATGTCTCAATACCTGCATCATTCAATGCAGCAATTACCTCCAAGCCTGCAAGCACACCATAGGCCCCGTCCAGCTTGCCACCTACCGGCTGGGTATCGACATGGCTTCCGGTAAGTACGGGCGGTAAATTGGATGTTCCCGGACGACGAAAAAAAAGATTGGCGCAGTCATCGATCGTTACCGAGCACCCACGCGAACGGGCTAGATCGATCAAATAGCGGCGAGCCTTGAGGTCATTGTCGGTCAACGTCTCGCGAGAAACACCTCCGTCCGTCCGCCCGCCAAAAGCCGCAAGCTCGGCAATGACCGACTGCAGACGATCATGCTGCACATGGTCCTGCGCGCTTTCGCTGGCCGCCGTCTGGTCGCGCAGTTCTGGGTTGGTCATAGTCAACTTATTATTCATGTTCAGCTCAGACTGAGTTCCAGCGTATGCGCTGCGCTCAATGTCAGCGCATCAGCCCATCGCGTGCCAATGACCGTGACGCCTACCGGCATGCCGTGCACTCCCGTTCCTACTGGTACGTGCACACAAGGATTCCTCAACAGCGTCCAGAGACGGTTGAAAATGGGGTTGCCCGTGGTGTCCAGCCCTTCAGGCGCCTCGCCTTCGGCGCTGGGGGCAAGAAGCACATCGACCGACTCGAAGACGGCATCCAGCGCCCGTCGCGCAGCAATCGCCAGCAACTGCGCGGCGGCGAAGTCGCCCCCGTGCAGCGACTGACCCAATGCCAGGAACTGCGCAAAGGCCGGGCTGAACTTTTCCGCTTGCCGTTGGCGCTCCGGCGCGAAGGCTGCCGCAGCTTCATACGCCATGATCTGAATTTGCGCTTGCGTCAACGCATCGCACGAAACCGGTAGAACAAGGTCATGAACTTGTGCGCCAACCTTTTCAAACTGGCGTGCTGAATGTTCAAGCGCGCGGCGTGCATCGTCTGAGGCGAGGTCCCAGCGAGGGCTACGGCAAATGCCCACGCGAAGGGCAGATTGCCGTTGCGGGTCCAGGTTGATCCGCGTCAATGCACCAACAAAAAATGCGGCATCATCCACCGAGCGCGCGAACGCGCCGACCGTGTCGAGACTGGGCGAGAGTGGCTTTACGCCGGCCAGTGGCAATGTCCCATGAGTAGGCTTGTAGCCGATCACGCCACAGTAGGACGCCGGCCTCACGATGGACCCGGCCGTCTGAGTCCCGAGTGCCAGCGGCACCATGCTCGCAGCCACCGCGGCGGCGGAACCGCTGGAAGATCCACCCGGTGTGCGGGGCGCGTCTGCGCGCGCGCGCGGGTTGCATGTCACTCCGGGCTGAAAGGTTGCAAACTCGGTGGTGACGGTCTTGCCAAGCACCACCATCCCGGCATCGCGGCAGGCGGCCACGCATGCGGCATCGAACGTTGGACGCTGCGCCGCATAAATAGGCGAACCATAGGCGGTTGGCATGTCGGCAGTATCCATCAGGTCCTTCACCCCGACCGGGACCCCTCGTAGCAGTGCGTTGCTGCTGTGGCGGTCCAGTGCACGCGCGCTTTGCAGCGCCATGTCTGCATCAAAGAACTGCCATGCCTTGACCGAGGGTTCGCACGCCTGAATCTGTTCGATGTAGGCCCGCGTCACGGCTTCAGCCGTCAATTCCCTGCGCGAAACCCTGGCGGCCAGCTCTCTCGCAGACAGTGTGAGAATGTTTAGCATGTCACCGACTCAGCCGAAATAAGCCAAACGCACGTTGTCATTCTCAGACAGGGCTTGTGCAGAACCAGAGGCGACGACCTTGCCCTGTGAAAGAACATATCCGTAGTGCGCGATCGCCAGCGTTTGACGGGCGTTCTGCTCTACCAGCAGAACCGTCACTCCGAGGTCATTGATCTGCTGGATCACCTTGAAGTTTTCTTTCACATACAAAGGTGACAAACCAAGCGAGGGTTCATCAATCAACAGCAACTTGGGTTCGGCCATCAAGCCCCGACCAATCGACACCATGGCCTGCTCCCCCCCGGACATGGTGCCGGTAAGCTGCACCGACCGCTCCTTCAGACGGGGGAATATCTCGTAGACTCGCGCCAGTCGCTCCCGAATTCGGGCAGAAGAGATCTCCAGAAAGGCGCCGAGTGCAAGATTTTCCCCGACTGTCATGCGCGGAAAGACTTTGCGGCCTTCGGGAATGCAGGCGATGCCGCTGGCGATGATTTTGTGCGTTTTTTCCCCGGCGAGGTTACGCCCATTCCACCAGATTTCGCCTTGCCGCGGAGGTGTCAGGCCGAGAATAGAACGGATCAGCGTGCTCTTGCCTGCCCCGTTTGACCCCAGGATGCAGGTTATCTTGCCCGGCTCCACCTCGATCGAAACATCATGCAAGACATTGACCTTGTCATAACCGGTAGTGAGATTCTTGACACTGAGTTTGCTCATGCGGCTTCTCCGAGATAAGCGGTCTGTACATACTGATCGGCTGTGATCTCGACATAGCTTCCTTCGGCGATCTTCTTGCCGTAGTTCAGGACGACACAGCGGTCAGTGATTCTTTCGATCACGTTCATTTCATGCTCGATCAGAATGACAGACAGTTTGTCAAGCGTTCTCCGTACCTGCAAAATATCCTGCATTAACTCATCTGTTTCATCATGTGTCATCCCCGCGGACGGCTCGTCCAGGAGCAACAAGCGCGGCTGACTCAGCAGCGCACGACAAATCTCGATCCGGCGGCGGTCGATCATCGTGAAGCTCTCGACCGGCTCGAACAACCGCCCGACCAGCGGAGGACTGAAGATCTCCAGCAAGGCCTTTACTTTTTCAACGTAAGCTTCGTACTCGGCCCGAAACGCCTTTCGCTGCAGCAGATTGAAGATCAGGCCGTGCTGCATGTGCTGGTAATCGCCAATGACGATATTGTCGAAAACCGTAAGAGACAGCGAAAGACGGGAGCGTTGGAACGTACGGGCGACGCCACTGCGGTAAATCTCCTGCGGCGTTTTGCCAAGAATGTTTTCACCATCAAGGGAAATACTGCCGCTGCTGGCTTTGTACAGCCCGGTCAATACATTGAAAAAAGTGGTCTTTCCAGAGCCATTCGGACCTAACAGGCCGAGTATTTCGCCCTCATGTACAGTCATGGACAGTTCATCGAGCGCCGTTAGGCCACCAAAGCGCATGGTTAGCTTGTCAACCGAGATCAAGGATTGACCGGCCATCATGAACTCTTCCTAGCGAAAAAAATCCGGGTCTTGCGCGGCAACAACCCCTGCGGACGGAACAGCAGAATCAGGATCACCAGCGCTGCATACAACAGGAAACGGTACTCCTGAATAAACTGAAGTTTTTCAGGAAGAATCAACACAATCATGGCGGCCGGAATCAAGCCGGCAATATTTCCCAAGCCACCTAAAATGACAATTGAGAGCATCAGCAGCGAGTCTCCAAAAGTGAAGTTGTTGGGTGCGACGAATGCAATGATCATTCCGTAAAGACCGCCAGCGATACCCGCGAAAAAATTTCCCATGGTGAAGGCAATGATCTTCCAGCGAACGATGTGCAGGCCGAAAGTTGACGCCGCCGTCTCATCGGTTCGGACCACGTCCATACTCAGGCCGACCCAAGAGCGCTCCAGTGCATTAACCAGGGCATAGCCGCCTGCAAACATGGCAAGACTGAGCAATGCGTAGGGAACATAAAACGAGATCTCCAGGCCGAACAGACTGAAGCCATCGTTCAACGAAAAGCCGAACAAGTTCAATCCAGGCACCTTTAGGCCTTGCGGCCCACCCAGCACATCGTTGACCTCAATGAAGGTCTTGAACAGGATACCGAATGCGATGGTGACCAGTGCTGCATAGTGGCCACGCGTTCGCAATACGGGCAAGATCAGCAGCGAACCAATGACAGCGGCACTCACGCCAGAAATCAATATGACCAGAATGTGGGGAATGGCAGTGTGGGTGGCGAGAACGGCCGTGGTGTAACTGCCTATGCCGAAAAAGGCGGCCCCGGCAAAGTTGGCCACGCCCGAATATCCGAATTGCACCGTCAGACCGAGACAGGCTGTGGAGTACAACAACACGCCACACAACATCAGCAGCACAAAGTGTGAATTGTAGAAAGCCGCGATCAAGACCAGACCGCAGCCAACGGCCAACCATCGGGACAGGCCCGGGCGCCGTGAGACCGACTGCTCGACCTGCAAGGTAACACCGAATCGGCGACTAAAAATCACGGCCATGATTGCGACAACCAGCAAAATGGCAATACTAATTTGACTCTCTGCGCGAAGAAAAAACCACATATAAGTAGTCAGGACAAGCGCGGCGATGCTGAGCATCAAGGCAGATTTCGCGGGGGTGATGATTTCTTTTTGTTTCATGGCACTAAACTCTTTCGCTTGACTTTTCGGCGATCAGACCAGTCGGTTTCCAGGCCATAAAAATAATGACGACGGCGAAGGCAAAAACGTCCTTGTAAGAGCTGGGAATGCCGGGAATCAGTGCTGGCAACATGGCACTGCCAATCACCTGCAGAGCAGCGAAAAGAAATCCGCCAATGATGGCTCCATAGATATTGCCGAGCCCCCCCAGGATGGCCGCAGCAAATCCAATCACCCCCAGCAGCAAACCGACATTGAAATTGACTTCGTAGTAGTACAGGCCGTTCATCACACCGGCGAGCGCAGCTAGTCCGGAACCCAGTGCAAAGGTAATCAACACAACCGCCTCGAAGTTGATACCCATCAACCGCGCGGTCTCCCCGTCTTGCGCTACAGCACGAATCGCCAAGCCAAGCTTGGTTCGGGTGATGAGAAGGTGCACTCCGGCAATGGCGAGTAAGCCGCTGGCCAGCAAAATGAGGTTGTCAATTCGCAGCGAAAGCCCACCCAGTTCCACCATGGAGGTAGGCAGCAAAGCGGGAAACGGTTTCGGGTTAGAGCCGTCAGGATAGAACAGACGAACCGCCTCGCGCATCACGGTTCCAAGCATCAGCGTCGCAAGCAGCGTGTTGAGCGGTGGCGCATGACGCAGCGGCAGGATCAGGAACTTGGCAATTCCCGCCCCCAGCAATCCAGTGACGGCGACCCCAAAAATAACCACCGCGAGCAATTGCAGCACCGGATAATCCAGCCCGATCTTCATCATCACGATGGACGCCGTCAGCCCGGCAAAGGCACCCACCATCAAGGTATCACCGTGGGAGAACTGGATTACGTCCAGAACCCCGAAAAACAGGGTAAAGCCAACAGCGACCATGGCGTAAATCACGCCCAGCATCAAGCCATTGAAGATATATTGACTAACTTCACTCATCAGGTTTCCTGAAACGGTTGAGGATTACCCTCCCGCGTCGCCGAGGGCGTGCAGGAGGGCATCTTGAGGGAATTACAAACCGGCCAGCTTGCGCTTGCCCTTGCCGTAGCTGCTATCTTCCCAAACCACCCATGCACCGTTTTCCACCACGTACTTAGTGATAAGCGACACGATGTTCTGGCGATGATCGTCAAAGGTCACCTTGCCAACAATCGTATCGACATCGCGGGTCTTGTTCAAAACATCACGCACTTTTTTTCGATCCGGACCGACCTTCTCCACGGCATCCATGATCAGATTGGCAGCGGCAAATGCAAAGGGACCATAAGCTTCTGCAGATTCGCCGTATTTTTGCTGCGCGTATTTGCTGGTGAAGAAAAGCCCGCCTGGTAGCTTCTCCCATGGCGCCCCTTCGATAAACGAGAGAGAGCCTTCAGCCAGTTCCTTGCCGACACCCTGAATATAGGCATCAGACTTTATCCCGGAGGTACCCTGGAATTGAGCCTTGATGCCCAGCTTCGCCATCTGCGTCCGAATCCGAACGCCGAGCGGCGTCAGTCCGCCGAAGTAAATGACGTCTGGATTCAACTCACGAATCTTGGTCAGTTCGGTGGTGAAATCCTGTTGGTCAGCCGTCACCCCGAAGGTGCCCAGAACCGTACCGCCGCCTTTTTTCAGGAATTCGCTGAAGTATTTGTTGTGTCCTTTGCCGTAGTCCGTTGTGTCATGAATAATGGCCCATTTTTTGTACCCCAGTCCGGCCATGAACTTGTAGGCGACCTCGTTCTGATTGATCATCGTGCCGTTGACACGATGAACTTCCTTGAAGTCGTTGCCATAGGTGACCTCGGGCAGAACCGCACCCCACACCACAGCCGGCATGCCAAAACGGTTATACACGCCCACCGTTGCCATAGCGACTGCCGAGCAGTAGTGTGTGACGCCGGCCACGATATTTTTGTCTGCGGCCACCTTGGTCGCTACCTGCACACCCACATTGGGCTTGCACTCATCGTCCTGCGCTACCAATTCATAGGTGTATTTGGATTTGGGATCCTGATTACGCAGGCGCACTGCCAGGTCCGCGGAATTGCGTCCTCCCAGGCCAACATTGGAGACCCCGCCGGTCAACGGACCGATAAAGGCGATTTTCACCACTTCTTTAGCCATGACTGGACTGGCCACGAGAGCCAGACTCATACATGTGGCCAACAAAGTCGTTCCTGCAAATATCGTGTTTCGCCTGCGCATAGTCGCTTCCTTTCAGGTGGATTGAAGAATTCAAATTAAGTAACATGATCCTGATTGACTATCGTTTGAATACAGTTCAAGTCACTTGAATATTGACATGCATGTTTTATGCCAGACATTGCCCTTGCTTTCCACGAGGGGAAACCCGAGTGAGCCAAACTTAATGCTTAAGAAGCCGTTGGCTACTTTGATAATTCGACAGGGTCCAAGTCAATGAGCAACCCCAGGCGAATCGCTGGTTCGACGCACCCCTGCGGTGCTCAAAGGGTAAGACATACCACTATGGTGCCGAAAGCAGACTGTCGTATGACTCCAGGCTGGCGTGATGTTGTTCGACTTGCAGGACGGCAGCGTGGATCAGCAGGAGCTCGACTTGGAGCCAGAGCCGGACTGCAGGGCAAGGAGCGGACCTGGTCCATGCGGCAGGATCTTTTGACGCCGCAGTACACAACTCGGTGTGGGGATGTGCCCGTGGCCAGGGCCTAAGACGCAAACAACATGATCGGGCTCAAAGCCGCATGAAGGCTTGGCGATCCACGCGTTGCATTGATGCACTTCAGAATAGGTAAATAATTATTGTTGAAACGGAGCGGCATCATCGGCAATAACATGAAATCTTTTGCAAGGTACTTGTCCCACTGCGGCTTGCAGGATTCTTCAGGAGCGCCGGTTTGTTTATTTCTTTTCTTTCCGTTGAACCAAATTTGAGCGGAGCCCAATGTTTTTTGCCCTTCTTATTCGTTACTGACTCTTTGTCAAATTCGGCAGATGTCATGATCCAGGTTTCGTCCATTCGCTCCGAATAAAAAACGAATCAATATTTGAGTCTTGCCTCTTCATGAGGAATGGCGGCAAAGCCGGTCGTCCAGGTGAATACCAAAGCTTGGCGCAATGCGCTGCTACGGGCAGGAATCCATGATTTCCGCTGGCATGACTTGCGGCACACCTTCGCCACCTGGCACCGTGAAGCGGGTACGCCAACCCATGAATTGCAGCGTCTTGGCGGTTGGAAAACTCAATTAATGGTCGAGAGGTATGCGCACGTTGCGCCAGAAGGTCGGCAATTGGCAGCGAGTCGTTTGGACTCCTATTCGGGAAATCAAGGTCGCTTATCATCATGCTGAACCAAAGCGAAAGACTGCCCATGCCATCAATTCCCGCGTTTTGTGATACCTGTGCGACAGTGTTCAACTCAGGGATTTCTGTGGAGAACTCAAAAGATATGAGTTTTTCTGGGAATTCTGCCGGGCCATGTCCAAAGTGCGGAGGCTGGGGTCACGTTCCAGATGGGGTGTTCAATTTCATAGGCAATACTATTGAAATACTCTCCGCGCCTGAGCGGACGGTCTCGGAGCTGAGGCTTCTCACCCAGATACTTAGTGATGCGAAGGCCAATGCCGAGTCAAAAGAACATGTGGCCTCTCGAATAGAGAAAGAATTACCAGCTCTCTCAAAGTTGGCGAAGCTGCTTCCCGAGACTCGTACAGACTGGTATGGATTTTTGGGCTTGTTGCTTGCCACCGCTCAACTGCTCAGTCAATCGCAGCCGCCCGCTCAGACATCAACAGTCGTCAATATCAGTCAAGTTATTCAGCAGGTTGTTGTGGAGACTCCGCGCTCCGAGGCTGCGCCACTTTCATCTGTAGCCAAAAAGAGTCCAGGTCGTAATGAACCATGCCCATGCAATAGCGGACTGAAATATAAAAAGTGTTGTGCGTTGCTAAATTGACGTTTCCCCAACTGTCGTTAGAACTTAAAAGAAAAGATGACTTGGAGTCATAATTGATCAGCGGTTACGTACTGACTACGTGAAGAAGGGGATAGACCATGGAAGCCTACCCCCTTTTCATTTGGTGCCGGAGAGATGAATCGAACACCCGACCTTCTCATTACGAATGAGCTGCTCTACCGACTGAGCTACACCGGCTTTTTTGAAATACAGCCTGCGATTATAACTTGGCGTGGCGGCTGGTCATCTGCGCCACCTTATTTTTGAAGCCGACTATCGCGCTGATACGCTTGCTGGCCACGATGGCTATTGCAGCTCAAAAGGCGGCAGCTTTTTCGCCACTGGCAGATTCTTCAGCGTCGCATAAACCGGCAGGCCGTCCTTGTATTTCGGATAGTCCTCGCCCTGGATCAGCGGCAGCAGGTAGCGCTTGCAGGGTGCGGTGATGCCGAAGCCGTCTTCGGTAATGAAGTTGCGCGGCATGAACTTTTCGACGTTGGCTACCTTGGACAGCGGTGCCATGCCGATCTTGTATTTGTAGGGAGCATCGCTGACGCGATCAATCGTCGGCATGACGGCATTGTGGCCCTGGAGCGCGAGTAGCACCGCTTTTTTGCCCAGATCGTAAGCCTGCTTCACGTCGGTCTTGGACGCGATGTGGCGCGCCGAGCGCTGCAGGTAGTCGGCCACAGCCCAGTGAAATTTATAGCCAAGCGCCTGCTTGACCAGGTTGGCGATCACTGGCGCGGCACCGCCCAGTTGCGCGTGGCCGAAGGCATCGCGTGTGCCTTGCTCGGCGAGGAAGCTGCCGTCGGCGTAATGGCAGCCCTCGGACACCACCACGGTGCAGTAGCCGTGCGACTTGACCAGTGTCTCCACGCGTGCGAGGAATTTTTTTTCGTCGAACACGATCTCGGGGAACAGCACCACGACCGGGATACCGTGGTCTTCCACCAAGCCACCGGCGGCGGCGATCCAGCCCGCGTGTCGGCCCATGACTTCAAGAACAAAAACCTTGGTGGAGGTCTTGGCCATGGAGCGCACATCAAACGAGGCTTCCAGCGTCGAGACGGCCACGTATTTAGCCACCGAGCCAAAGCCTGGACAGCAATCGGTGATGGGCAAGTCGTTGTCCACCGTCTTGGGGATATGGATGGCCTGAAGCGGATAGCCCATGCTTTGCGACAACTGGCTCACCTTGTAGCAGGTGTCGGCCGAGTCGCCGCCGCCGTTGTAGAAAAAATAGCCGATGTTGTGCGCCTTGAAGACCGCGATCAAGCGCTCGTATTCGCGTTTGTTGGCCTCCAGCGATTTGAGTTTGAAACGGCAGGAGCCGAATGCACCTGCCGGTGTGGAGCGCAATAGGGCAATAGCGGCGCTGGATTCCTTGCTGGTGTCGATCAAGTCTTCGGTCAGCGCGCCAATGATGCCGTTACGCCCGGCGTAGACCTTGCCGATCTGGTCTTTGTGCGCGCGCGCGATTTCGATCACGCCGCAGGCCGATGCATTGATGACGGCGGTGACGCCGCCCGATTGCGCATAAAAAGCATTTTTTCTGGCCATGCTGTTGGTTTCCTTAAACGGTTGATGCTAGAGGCTGCGTCGATTAATCACTCAGTGCACGGGTTACCACCTCATGCGTGTCCTTGCTCAAATCGCTTTTCGCGGCGACCCGGGCAATGGCTTCGCGTGCCGCGCTGCGATAGGGTTCAGCCAGTTTCTTCCAGCGATCCAGAGCGCGTGCCAGACGCGCAGCAACCTGCGGATTGATGCTGTCGAGTTCCATCACCCGCTCGCTCCAGAACACATATCCGGCCGCGTCACCGCGGTGCAAGGCCGCCGGATTGGCCTGGCAGAAAGTACTGACGACGCTGCGCGCCCGGTTCGGGTTGCGCAGGCTGAAGTCAGGGTGTTTCATCAGCTGCTTGACCGCTGGCAGGATGTTGCCGCCACGGTCGGGCGCGCCAGCCTGCAGGCTGAACCATTTGTCGATCACCAGCGCTTCGTCCTTGAACATCGCATGGAAGCGCTTCAGTGCCTGTACCGCCAGTGGGTGGCCGCTGGAGACCAGTGCGGCCAGTGCGTTGAAGCGGTCAGTCATGTTGCTGGCGTCCTGGAAACGCTGCAAGGTCTTTTCGGGCCAGAGCGGGTCACCCGTAGCGACTGCCGCCAGGCACAGTTGCGTCAGCGCCAGGCCGGTGAGTGCGCGGCGGCCGGACGACAGCGGATCAGGGGTGTAGGCGCCGTTTTCGTGGTGCGCCGCGTAGACCGCTTCCCAATCGCTTTTGAGCACGGTCGCCAATTGCAGGCGCATCGCTTCACGCACCGCGTGGATGCGCTGCGGGTCCACCACGTCGAGCTGCTCGGCCAGATAGGTTTCCGACGGCAGGGTCAGCACCAGGTCCTTGAAAGCGGCGTCCAGCGCGGGATGCCGCAGCACGCTGCGCATGGCTTCGATATAGGCCTCATTTAGCGGCGTAGCGTCCACTGAATGAGTCACCGAAGCGATCGATTTAACGGCAATCTGGACCGCCAGCCTTTGCCCCGCTTCCCAGCGGTTGAAGGGGTCGATGTCGTTGGCCAGCAGGTGCAGCAATTGTGCGTCGCTGTAGTCAAATTCCAGCACCACCGGCGCGCTGAATGCCCGCAGTATCGAGGGTACCGGTTCGGCATCGACGTTGATAAAGTGCAGGGTTTCGCTGGCCTGGGTCAGTAGAAAAGTGCGCGGCGCGGCCACGGGAACCGATTCGCTGGCCAGTTGCAGTGGCAGGTCGGCGCCATCGGCACCGAGCAAACCCAGGCCAACCGGAATCACGAAGGCTTCCTTGGCTGGCTGGCCGGGTGTTGGCGCACAGTGCTGGGACAAGGTCAGGCTGTAGGTGTGGGCGGTGGCATCGTAAACACCTTCGCCGTGCAGACGCGGTGTGCCGGCCTGGCTGTACCAGCGCTTGAACTGCGGCAGCAGGCGCGCCAGATCGGACAACGGATTGGCGTCGGCAATCGCTTGCGCAAAGTCGTCGCAGGTCACGGCCTGGCCGTCGTGGCGTTCAAAATACAAAGTCATGCCTTTAGCAAAACCGTTCCGACCCAACGGGTCGTTGATGCTCGCGACCAGGGTCTGCATCATGCGCACCAGCTCCGCGCCTTTTTCGTAAATGGTGACGGTGTAGAAATTACTGATTTCGATGTAGCTGTCGGGTCGCACCGGATGCGCCATCGGACCGGCGTCTTCGGGAAACTGAGCGGTGCGCAGCACTCGCACGTCTTCGATGCGCTTGACGGCGCGGGCAGACGCCTCACCGCACAGGTCCTGCGAGAACTCCTGGTCGCGGAACACCGTCAGGCCTTCTTTCAGGCTGAGCTGGAACCAGTCGCGGCAGGTGATGCGGTTGCCGGTCCAGTTATGAAAATACTCGTGCCCGACCACGCTTTCAATATTGGAGAAATCAGTGTCCGTGGCGGTGGTCTGGTTGGCCAGCACGTACTTGGTGTTAAAAATGTTCAGTCCTTTGTTCTCCATCGCGCCCATGTTGAAGTCGCTGGTGGCGACAATCATGAAACGCTCCAGATCCAGGCTCAGGCCGAAGCGGGCCTCGTCCCAGGCCACCGAGTGCATCAGCGAGTTCATCGCGTGCTCGGTTTTATCGAGATCGCCGGGTCGCACATAGACCTGAAGCAGATGCTCTTTGCCGGCGCGCGAGGTGATGCGCTGCTCGCGGCTGACGAGCTGGCCGGCCACCAGCGCGAACAGGTAACTGGGCTTTTTGTGTGGGTCAACCCATTTGGCAAAATGCCGTGCGCCATTGGGGCCATCTTCAAGCGGACCTTGCGCCACCAGGTTGCCGTTGGACAGCAGGACCGGGTACTGGGCCTTGTCGGCGCGCAGCGTCACACTGTAGCTGGCCATCACATCCGGGCGGTCCAGAAAGTAGGTAATGCGCCTGAAGCCCTCAGCTTCGCACTGCGTGAAGAACGAGTTGTTACTTACATACAAGCCCATCAGCTTGGTATTTTTTAACGGGCAGGTGGTGGTAAAAATTTCCAACTCGAAAGACTCGGAGCCCAGCGGCAGGTTTTCCAGCACCAGCTGGTTGTCCTCCATCTTGAACGAGGTGCCTTGCCCGTTGAGCAGCACTCTGGACAAGTTGAGATCTTCGCCATCGAGCTTCAGGGCCTGCGCTGGCACGTCCGGGTTACGGCGCAGCTTCATTTTGTTCAACACCCGGGTTTTTACCGGATCCAGGTCAAAACACAGATCGACGGTGTCAATCCAGTAAGCGGGCGCGAGGTAGTCGGCGCGTTTGATGACCACGGCGGGCCCTTGTCCTGATCCACCATCATCAAGCATTTGCAACATGGTTCTGTCCTAACAACTCGTAAAACGTTCTAAAAATCCGACCAGACGGCTTGAGCCATCATCAGACGCCCTGCTTCAAAGAAGCTTCAATAAACGGGTCGAGGTCGCCATCAAGCACCTTCTGCGTGGCCGATGTCTCGTAGTTGGTGCGCAAGTCTTTAATGCGGCTCTGATCGAGCACATAGCTGCGAATTTGATGGCCCCAGCCCACGTCCGTTTTGCTGTCTTCAAGCTTTTGCTGCTCTACCTGACGCTTGCGCATCTCGAAGTCGTACAGCCGTGAACGCAGTCGCTTCCAGGCGACATCGCGGTTGCCGTGCTGCGATCGGCCGTCCTGACACTGCACCACGATACCGGTTGGAATGTGCGTGAGGCGAACTGCGGAGTCGGTCTTGTTAATGTGCTGACCGCCCGCGCCGGACGCCCGGTAAGTGTCCACACGCACATCAGAAGGATTAATGTCGATCTCGATCGAGTCGTCAATCTCGGGATAGACAAACACCGATGCGAACGACGTATGGCGTCCGCCTGAAGAATCGAACGGCGACTTGCGGACCAATCGGTGCACGCCGGTTTCGGTGCGCAACAGCCCGAAGGCGTATTCGCCTTCAATCTTGATGGTGGCACCCTTGATGCCGGCCGTGTCGCCTGGCGACTCGTCTTCGACCTGGGTTTTGAAGCCTTTACGCTCGGCGTATTTCAGGTACTGGCGCAGCAGCATGCTGGCCCAGTCGCAGGCTTCCGTGCCGCCGGCGCCGGCCTGGATGTCGAGGAAGGCGTTCAGCGGGTCGGCCGGGTTGTTGAACATCCGGCGAAATTCCATCTTCTCGACTTCGACGACGACTTTCGCGGCTTCGGCCTCAATGGCCAGCATGCCCGCTTCATCGCCGTCCTCTTTGGACATGTCGAACAATTCGATGTTGTCCGCCAACTCCTGGCTCAGCCGGTCTAGCGTGAGCACCACATCTTCGAGGGATTTTTTTTCTCGGCCGAGTTCCTGCGCGCGCTTGGGGTCGTCCCAGACCTTGGGATCTTCCAGCGCGGCGTTGACTTCGTTTAACTTACGTTCTTTGGCAGGGTAGTCAAAGATACCCCCGAAGTTCATTCACGCGGTTGCTCAGATCCGCGAGTTGGTTGCCGATGAGGTTGATGTGTTCTGCGTCCATGAGTGTTCAATCCAGAATTATTGGGTGTAATCATGGATTTTCTCATGGCAAGCCGTCAACTTAGAAAGCCCTCAATCAAGGCCGCCAACTGGGCGGGTTGATCGTGATGCAGCATGTGGCCTGCATCATGGATCACGGCGATCTGCACCTGGGGCACCTGCTTGAGCCTTTCGTGGTATTCGGCGAGTGTGTATTTGTCCCGCCACCAGGTCGCTATGGAGTCGTCGGAGGCCTCTATGGACAGCGTGGGCGCGGTGATACGCTGGTAAATTTCCAGTGATTCGTCGACGCGGTACAGTTGCGCGCTGGTGACTTTGTGGGCGGGTTCCCCCAGGATGCGCCACTTCCCATCGCCGTCGGGGCGCGCCCAATGACTGGCCAGCCAGTTGGCCTTGTCGGGCGATAACCGGGGGTTGGTTTTCATGAGGCGGCGGCCCACGCCAGCCACGTCGTCGTAGGCTTTTAGCGTCAGCGCGCCGCGATGCAAGCTTTTAAGCTCATCCATCCATTTGGCGTATCGCGCTGGTGCCTGGCTTGGCTGAGTCGCTGGCATGCCAAAGCCCTCCAGATTGATCAGCCTGCGAATTCGGGTGGGCCGTACCCCGGCATAAAGCATGGCCACGTTGCCGCCCATACTGTGACCGACCAGGTCGACTGCCTCGTTTGGCGCGAAGTGGTCAAGCAAAAAATCAAGATCGGCCAGGTAATCCGGAAACGAGTAATGGTCGGGTTGACTGCCAGCGGGGCTGGATCGGGTTTGCCCGAAGCCACGCCAGTCGGGCGCAATAATGCTTCGCCCCTGCGCAAACGCACTGGAAAAGGCATCCACCATGAATTGGTAGGAAGCTGCCACATCCATCCAGCCGTGCACAAGTACCAGGGGCGGCAGTTTTGAGCTTGCGCCGGCGGCGTCTTGCCAGCTTTGGACGTGGTAATTAATCCCTCTTATAGGGACAAACTCGCTGCGTGGAAAACGTTTTTCTTTGTACATTGTGGCTTCATCATAAGGAGGCTCGACGTGAAGCGCAGTCAAAACAGGGACACAAACCGGCGGCAAGTAAGTGACCGTTCTGCTCAGCCCGACCATTACGCAGCCCTTCACGAAGGCTTTCGCTGGCAAGTCGAGGAATACTTCAACATCGCCGAGGTGTGCTGCGGTCGCTGGGCTCGGGCGGCAGAGAGGGAGCGGAGTGCTATTAAAAAAATAGCTGTCTGCATTCATCAGACCGATGCGAAAGGTATCTCTCACACTTATTCAGCGCTGCAGCAGGCCGCCGACGCGCTGAGTCATGTGCTGGCAGCGCTGGGGGTGGGACGCGGCGACCGGGTCGCGATTGTGATGCCGCAGCGGTTCGAAACGGCTGTGGCCTACATGGCGGTGTTTCAGATGGGTGCGGTTGCGATGCCCTTGTCCATGCTGTTTGGGCCGGAAGCGTTGGAGTTCCGCTTGCAGGACAGCGAAGCGGTCATCGCCATTTGCGATGAGAGTTCCATTGAAAACTTGCGCGCGGTGCGGGCCCAATGCCCGGCACTCCACACGCTGGTTGTGGTCGGGGCGACCAGCGGGCAGGGCGATGTGGACTACGCGAGCGCGCTGGCGGCCCAACAGCGCGCCTTCGTCGCCGTCAAGACCAAAGCCGATGACGCAGCGATTCTGATCTACACCAGCGGCACTACCGGGCCACCCAAGGGAGCGCTCCTGCCGCACCGCGCCTTGATCGGTAACTTGCCCGGTTTCGTCTGTAGCCAGAACTGGTTTGGCTTTGATGGCAAGGAAAACGCAACGTCCGACGCCGTTTTTTGGTCACCGGCAGACTGGGCCTGGACCGGTGGGCTGATGGATTCGCTGCTGCCGACGCTTTATTTTGGGCGCCCCATTGTGGCCTTCAACGGCCGTTTCAGTCCTGAACTCGCGTTCAGCCTGATGGCGGAGCAAGGCGTGACGCACACGTTTTTATTTCCGACTGCGCTTAAGGCGATGATGAAAGCTTTCCCGCGGCCGCACGACCAATTCAAGTTCACGCTGCAAGGCATGATGAGTGCGGGTGAAGCGGTCGGCGACGGCGTGTTTGCGTATTGTCAGGAGCAGCTCGGCGTGACTGTGAACGAGATGTTCGGGCAGACGGAGGTGAACTACATCGTCGGCAATTGCGCCCGGTTTTGGCCTGCCAGGCCCGGCAGCATGGGCAAGGGATACCCAGGCCATAACGTGGCGGTGATTGATGACGACGGCCATGAGTGTCGCGTGGGTGTGCCGGGGGACGTAGCCGTTAATCGCTTCGATATCCACGGCGACCCGGACCCGATCTTTTTCCTGGGTTACTGGAAGAAAGACGAGGCTACGCAAGCCAAATTCACCGGGAACTGGTGCCGCACTGGCGACCTGGCGCGGCGCGATGCGGACGGCTACTTGTGGTACGAAGGCCGCGCCGACGATATTTTCAAAGCGGCCGGCTACCGGATCGGCCCCGGTGAAATTGAGAATTGCCTTATTAAGCACCCGGCGGTCGCCAACGCGGCGGTGGTCCCCAAACCCGACAAAGCACGCGGCGCGGTGGTGAAAGCTTACGTCGTACTCACGCCTGATGTGATCGCTGCGCGCGCTTGCTTTATGGGGGAACAAACCCAATTCGATCTAAAAATGATCTCGGAATTGCAGGCCCATGTGAAAAGCAGGTTGGCGCCCTACGAGTACCCGAAGGAAATCGAATTTATCGATGCGCTACCCATGACTACCACCGGCAAGGTGCAACGCCGAGTATTGCGCTTGCAAGAGGAAGAACGTTTCAAAAAGGACTGAATGCTTCCAGGTGCCGCAGCGCAGACAGGCGCAAAAAAAAGCACCCGTAAGTGCTTTTTTGTAGATCGGCAAGAAAGCCCGTTTTAACGCGCGGCCACCGGCTCGGCGACGTAAATTTCCACACGGCGGTTTTTGTCGCGCCCTTGCTGCGTGTTGTTGTCGGCGACCGGTTCGCGCGAACCGCGACCATCGGTGGCAATGCGCTGAAACGCGACGCCACGACTTACCAGGTAGTCACGGGCAGCCGCAGCGCGGTCAATCGACAAGGGGTTATTGATTGCATCAGAGCCGGTGCTGTCGGTGTGGCCAATGATGGTGACCGTGGTGATTGGGTTTTGATTCAGACTGGTCGCGAAATGGTTCAGCACGGGGACAAAGTTGGGTTTGATGGCAGCGCGCCCCACGTCAAAGGACACATCGCTGGGAATGTCCAGCTTCAGCCGGTTGTCCGCAGTTTGACTCACTGCAACGCCGGTGCCTGCGGTGGCCCGTTCCATCGCGACTTTCTGGTCCTGCATTTTCTTGGACCACAGGTAGCCGCCACCCGCACCGACTGCGCCGCCCAAAACGGCACCTTGTGCCGCACCTCTTGAGCCGCCAGTGGCGGCTCCCAGCAACGCGCCAGCGACTGCGCCAATTCCGGCGCCCTTGGCAGCCCCTTGCTGGTTTTCGCTCATGTCGGCGCAACCCGAAAGGGTGGCGATGGCTAGCGCGGCACAGGCTAGCGGCGTTAGGGTTAGTTTTTTCATGGAAGGACTCCTCGGAATGAATCGGTTTTAATAAAAGGGGTGGCAAAGCACCACAACGGAAATGGTAGGTGACAAAATAGCCAGAAGGTGTAAGACAAGTTCGCGAGTTAAGAGCGAGCGAATGGTATTTGAAGTCTTTAAACTAGCGCTTTCTCGTCTCCGTTTCGGGCGGTTTTTACCTCCGGCCAGCAAGTAATCACTTCTTTTTTAATCAAAATTTTCATGAATAAAGTTCAACTCGGCTCCAGCGATCTGCATGTCACGCCCATTTGCCTGGGCACCATGACTTTTGGTGAGCAGGTCGATGAGACCACGGCGCACAGTATTCTGGACCGCTCGCTCGAACGCGGCGTCAATTTTTTTGACACTGCGGAGATGTACTCGGTCCCTGCACGGGCCGAGACTTTCGGTGCCACCGAAACTATTTTGGGCAACTGGTTTGCGAAAAACCCATCCGCTCGCAGCAAATTGGTGCTCGCCACGAAAGTGGCCGGGCCTTCTCGCGGGATGCCCTGGATTCGCAATGGCAGCGTGGACCTGACTGCTACGGACATCGTCGGCGCTTGCAACGACAGCTTGAAGCGCCTGAAGACCGACGTGATCGATCTCTACCAGATCCACTGGCCCGCACGGCATGTGCCAGTATTCGGCATGGTCTACTTCGATCCGCAGAAGGACCAGGCAGTGACGTCCATCCACCACCAGCTTGAAGCGTTGAGCGGCCTTGTCAAGGCGGGCAAAGTGCGCGCTATCGGCTTGTCTAACGAGTCCCCTTACGGCGTCCATGAGTTTGTCAGACTGGCGGAGCAGCACGGCCTGCCGCGGGTGGCCACGGTGCAAAACCCGTACTGCCTGATTAACCGCACCGTGGAAAACGGGCTGGACGAAACGATGCACCGACTGGGCGTTTCACTACTGGCCTATTCACCGCTAGGTTTTGGCCTTTTGACCGGTAAGTACGATGCTACCGGCATCAGCGCCCTAGAAGCGCCGCAGGGCCGAATGGCAAAGTTCGATTCTATGAAGAAGCAGCGCTGGGGCCGCACCGAGGCATTGGCGGCCGCCCGTCGCTACAACGCCTTGGCGCTTGCGCATGGCCTTACGCCCACGCAACTGGCGCTGGCGTTTTGCTACACAAAGTGGCAGGTGGCCAGCACCATTATTGGCGTGACTTCGGTGGCGCAACTTGATGAGGATTTGAACGCCTTCGGCACCAGCTTGTCTCCAGAAGTGCTGACCGAGATTGACAAAATTCGCTGGGAAATACGCGATCCCGCTTTGTAGTATGGGAAAGAAAGACCATGTTTCGGAAACTCCTGCGACGCAACTTTTAAAGGCCCATCATGTGGCTTTCAGCGAGCATCCCTACGATTACCTGGAGCATGGAGGCGCCCAGCACAGCGCCGAGGTGCTCGGGCTGGACCCCTTTATGGTTGTCAAGACCCTGGTGATGCAGGACCAGGATGCAAAGCCCTTGCTGGTGCTTATGCACGGCAATCGAAAAGTATCGACCAAAAATCTTGCGCGCCAAATTGGCGCCAAGTCCGTTGAACCCTGCAAGCCTGAGGTGGCGAATCGCCACAGCGGCTACCTGGTTGGGGGTACGTCGCCTTTTGGGACACGCAAAGCCATGCCGGTGTATATCGAGGAAAGCATTCTGGCCTTACCTGAAATCGCCATTAACGGCGGCCGGCGCGGGTATTTGATCGCCCTTGATCCGCAGGTTTGCGTCACACTGCTGGGTGCAAAACCGGTGCAGTGCGCACTGATCCAATAACATCCCAACGGGAGAAAAAATTTGAATTACGCATACTCAATTGGCGCTGTGCTGCTGGCTTATCTGCTGGGGTCCCTATCCTTTGCGGTCATCGTCAGCAAGGTGATGGGTCTGAAAGACCCGCGTAGCTTTGGCAGCAAGAACCCGGGCGCCACCAACGTGCTGCGCTCAGGCAGCAAGGGCGCAGCGGTGGCGACGTTGCTGCTTGATGGGCTTAAGGGCTGGCTTCCCGTCGTGCTGATTAAATGGTTTGGCGGCGACTACGGTTTGGGCGACGGTACGGTTGCTGCCGTTGGCTTGGCGGCTTTTCTGGGACATTTGTACCCGGTATTTTTTCACTTCAAGGGCGGCAAAGGCGTGGCTACCGCGGCGGGCGTGTTACTAGGATTCAGCTGGATACTGGGACTGGCAACGCTGGTGACTTGGCTGATCGTGGCGTATTTTTCGCGTTATTCGTCGTTGGCGGCGTTGGCTGCCGCAGTCTTTGCGCCGCTGTATTACCTGTTCGGGGACCGGGCGGCCTGGTATGTGGACACCGGCATCCTGCTCGCGATATTTGCCATCAGCGCGCTGCTGGTGTACCGGCACCGCGAGAACATTAGCAAACTGTTGAAGGGTACCGAATCAAAATTGGGGGCTTCTAAACCAGTGCGGAAATAGGCGAGCACCTTGCCGGACAAAGCGGGCTAACGTGACCGCCCTCAAGGGGGTGACTAATACCGCTTGTCCAGCGTCATCAGGTTGTTTTCACGCTTCATTTGAAAGCGCATTAAAAAACTGTTACCCAGCAGCAGGAACGGCATCGGTTGGGGTGTTACCACCGCATCGACGTCATAGACCTCGACATCGCCAATTCGCACCGAATTGAGCTTGATGTGAAAGCCCATAGAGTCGCCGTTTGAGGTTGACATGTGTACCGGGCGGCCGTTTTTGTAGTTGATACCAGCACGTTCCGCATCCGCCATACTCATCCCGATGGTGGTGGCGCCTGTATCGAGCATGAACTGCACCGCGTGGCCGTTAATCTGCCCGGCGGTTATGAAGTGGCCGCCACTGCTTGCGCTGAGAACTATGCGCGTTCCGCGGGCACCGAGACCGCCGCTGTTGCCCCCGTTGCTATTGCCGACAACGCTGACCGGGGCTTCGCCGACGCGCAGTGTTTGACGTTTGCCGAACTGCTCAATGACCGCCTGATCGCCCGAGGTGGAAATGACTTTGACCCCCTGATGGGTCTCACCAACGGCCACTGTTTTTGGAGTGGTTCCGTTGACCACCAGCAGGGCCTTGCTGCCCATCATCCCCGCTAGAGAAACGGACTGGGCCTGCGCCAAGCCTTGCAACAGCGCCAATATCGCTAGCCAAAGCAGCGCGCGTAGAGCAAGCTTTGCGGGGATCACCTAGTCCCTAAAATTATCAAAACTGAGCGGAAGATCGCTGATGTCTGCGCGAATCAGGGCCATCGCCGCCTGCAGATCGTCCCGCTTGGCGCCCGTTACGCGGACCTTACCCTCCTGGATCGAGGCCTGCACCTTTAACTTGCTGCCCTTGATAAGTTGCTGGATTTTTTTAGACTGCTCAGTTTCAATGCCGTCTCGCACTTTGGAAACCTGCTTGACCTTGTCCCCGCCTATTTTCTCCACCTTTCCGACGTCCAGGAATCGAATGTCAACACCCGCCTTGGTGAGTTTGTTGCGCAAGATGTCGCTCATTTGATCAATCTGAAAATCGCCATCGCCAATTAGCGTGATGTCTTTGTCTTTTAGTTCAATCGATGCGGGCGTTCCCTTGAAGTCAAATCGCGTTCCGATTTCCTTGCTCGTGTTTTCGACGGCGTTTTTGACTTTGACCAAATCGGTTTCAAGAACAGTATCAAAAGAGGGCATGGTAGAGATCGTTTCGTCTATGTTAATCGTGGAGGAATGAGACAATCTCATAATGTTAGTCGAGAAAAACGTTCCACTCCAGCATTCCAACACCTTTGGCATCATGGCCAAGGCCCTTACCCTGGTTCGGGTGACCAACGCGGCCGATATCGACGCCGTGCTGCAGGAGCCGGCTTTACAGACTGCGCCAAAATTTGTGCTTGGCGGGGGGAGCAACATCGTCCTGACAGGCGACGTCAAATCCCTGGTTCTCAAGGTGGAGATCATGGGAAAGCGCTTGGTTGAAGAGACTGCCAAAGCGTGGATTGTCGAAGCCGGTGCCGGCGAAAACTGGCACGAGTTGGTCAGCTGGACTTTGGAAAATGGCTACGAGGGCCTTGAGAATTTGGCCTTAATTCCCGGTACGGTCGGGGCGACGCCAGTGCAAAACATAGGCGCCTATGGGGTGGAGCTGCAGGATCGCTTCGAGTCGCTGGATGCCGTGGACTTGATAACCGGGCGGAGCTTCACGCTCAATGCCGCCCAATGCGCGTTTGGCTATCGTGATTCGGTGTTCAAGCACACCAGCACCGCCCGCAGTTCAGGCGCCCAAGGTTTCGGTTTATCGGGCAAGGCGTTGATCACCCGGGTACGTTTTTCGCTGCCCAAGCCATGGAAAGCCGTGCTGGGATATGCAGAGATCGAGAAAAAGATGCTGCAGTCCAATATCGACGCTCCTAATGCGCTGCAAATTTATGAGTGGATTTGCCAGATTCGCAAGGCCAAGCTGCCCGATCCACAGCTAATTGGCAACGCCGGCAGCTTTTTCAAAAATCCCACCGTCACGCCCGAGCAATGCACAGACATCATCCAGCGTGAGCCCAAAATTGTTCATTACAACCTGGCCGACGGCTCCGTAAAACTCGCGGCCGGCTGGCTCATAGACGCTTGCGGGTGGAAGGGAAAGTCGATCGGAAATGCCGGCGTCTATCACAAGCAGGCGCTGGTGCTCGTCAACCGGGGCGGAGGCGCTAATCCGGTGACCGGCGGTGAGGTGATGACCTTGGCCAAGGCCATCCAGACCAGTGTGTATGAGCGTTTTGGAATCATGCTGGAGCCGGAACCGGTGGTGGTGTAGGGCTTTACTTGGTAACTGGGAGACTGTTGCAAAGCACTAGAGCGGGGCGATGACATCCGAAGTGCAAGCCGGTCGTTTTCAGCCTGTAAGTCGGCTGATTGTGCCGGCGGAGATTGGAGCAGGGCCCCCACCTCATGCTGTCAAACGCCCAGAAATCGGCGGGAACCATTCCCCAATCTTTGCGAGTGGCTTTTGCTGGATTGCGTAGCAAGTTTGGGATTTCAGCGAAAGGCGGGTAGGAGCTTGAATTCAATCGGTCGACGCAACACTAAGTGAAATGGCGATTGCGCTGCGCTGCTAGGTTGGCTGCGTGCGCGGCGGGCCAAACCTCGTGCAATACTTGCCTCAATGCGGTTGGAATTCCTATCTGTTCTGCGATTCGTCATGCCTTCCATTGTTGAATTGCACTATTTGTGTGCTGCTTTGACATCCATTGGTAGTGCTTTGTCCACAAATCCCGCACTTGCGATCAACCCGTGCAGGAACACCATAATTAGCCGTCCTGACGGATCAGGGCGAGTGGTCACTCTTTGCAGCGCCAGGCCATGTGTCAGCGCCATGAAGGCTGCGGCCAGTTCATCCGGTTCGGCAGGGGGCGTGCGACCGAGTTTGGCAAATAGTTTACTCACCACGCTGCCGATCTCGGAACGGTGTTCGTCCCACACCTTTTGGTACTCGATAGCAAACGTTTGACTACGGTTGGCATGCAACTGCAATTCGATGGAAAGCATGCACCAATCAGCATCGTGATTGAGCGTGGAAGCCCAGGCCTCCAGTTCTGCAAGCATCTGTTCCGGCGTTCGCTCGTCACTGTCCATGACATTGGAAAGTTGCGTCGCTTCCGCTTCCATATGCTGTCGCAGAAATTCCAGCAAGACGTCCTCCTTGCTGGAAAAGTTCGAGTAGAAGGCTCCTTGGGAGTAGCCCGCCTTGTCCGCGATATCGCGGATCGACGTGGCCCCATACCCGTGCAATACAAACAAGTGCTGCGCGGTTTCGATCAGGCGCTCACGGGTCTGGGCCTGGCTTTCCTCACGGGTCAGGCGCTTTCTTGCTGTCTTTTGGCTCATATATTTAAAGATATCACACGAACTCTGGATATTGAACGATAAGCTCTAATTTCCGGCGTTAAGACATCACGCGCTGAATTCAGATATCACTTGATATTTATAACTGATTGAGTTAAATTCAAATATCACTTGAACTTTTAAACTCACACGATATGAAAATAGTCAAAAATCTGAGGTCCGCATTCGTGACTGGCGCTACCGGACTGCTCGGCAACAACCTTGTGCGCGAGCTGATCGCGCACGGCTTCTCTGTCAAAGCACTCGTCCGCTCACTGACTAAAGGCCAGCAACAGTTCGCAGGGTTGAAGGGCGTCGAATTGGTGCTGGGCGATATGGGCGACGTGTCAGCCTTCTCCAAAGCATTGGAAGGATGCGATGTCGTGTTCCACACCGCTGCGTTCTTCCGAGACAACTACAAGGGCGGAAGCCATTGGGAAGAGCTCAAACGCATCAATGTGGATGGCACGCAACGGCTCATCGAACAGGCTTACCGCGCTGGCATCAGGTGTTTCATCCAGACCTCATCCATTGCCGTGCTGAATGGCGAACCGGGCATGCCCATCGATGAGACCTGCCTGCGTGACCTGGCGGATTCCGATGATTACTACCGCAGCAAGATACTGGCCGATCAAGCCGTGTTGACCTTTCTAGCGCTACACCCGGACATGCACGCAAGCCTGGTTTTGCCAGGGTGGATGTGGGGACCCGCAGATATCGGCCCCACCTCTTCGGGACAATTTGTCAACGATGTGGTGCTTGGAAAATTACCTGGACTGGTGCCAGGTAGTTTTTCCGTTGTCGATGCCCGCGATGTGGCGAAGGCACAAATTTCGGCGGCAAAGCACGGGCAGCGTGGAGAGCGTTACCTGGCAGCCGGCCGCCACATGACAATGCGGGAATTGATGCCCTTGTTGGGAAAAATCGCTGGCGTTAAAACACCGACGCGCGATTTGCCCTTACCCCTCTTGTACATCTTGGCTGCGCTACAGGAACTCTACGCACGCATCACTGGCAAGCCGATTTTGCTCAGCTTGGCCACCGTGCGGCTAATGCTCAAGGAAGCTGGTCGCACCCATTTCAACCACTCCAAGAGCGAGCGCGAACTCAAACTGACGTTCCGACCGATTGAGCAAACGGTTGCCGATACTGTCGCCTGGTATCGCAGCCATGACTGGTTGCCAAAGACACCGGCCAAAAGCGTCAAGTAGGCGTCCGACTTCCTGCAAGCTTAAATATCGATATTGCCAGCGCGCAGTGCGTTGGCTTCGATGAATTCGCGGTCAGCCTCGATGGCGTCGTCGATTTGCACCTTGAGCAGACGACGCACGGTCAGGTCCATGGTGGTTTCCCATAGCTGCGAGGGGTTCATTTCGCCCAGACCTTTATAACGCTGGCGCGAGGTGGTGTGTTCAGCGTGTGCAATCAGCCAAGCCATGGCTTCCCGGAAGTCGGCGACTTTTTCTTCCTTTCGGCGCTCGCCTTCACCGCGCATCACTTTGGCACCTTCGCGTAGCAAGCCCTTGAAGGTATTGGCTGCTTCGGCCAGTGCAGCATAGTCGGCGCCATGCACAAAGTCCTGCGTGAGCACACACCTCTTGACGTTGCCATGGTGGCGCCGGCTGATGCGCAAAATAGGTTTGTCGGTGCGCACGTCAAACTCGCCCGCCACTTCGGCATCAGGCAGCTTGGCTTGCAGTGCGGCAGCCGAGATTTCAGCGCCGGCCACGGTATTCAGGTTCCGGGCGACGCCATCGGCTACTGAGCGCAGGGCTTCGGCATCCATGAAATTTTTCAAGCGTGCAATCACGCTTTGCGCCACCTGGTGCTTGCGCTCCAGCTCGACTAGCGTGTCTCCATTGATGGTAGTTCCGTTTTAGACGGATAGGAAAGCCAACCGCATGAAGCCAAGGATCGCGCATTTGATGACCATCTGGCCACGTAAAAAGGCTCTCGATTCCAGCCTTCTGGACGTGCACTCACAAAAAGCGCCCGACGGCATTGTCATTTGCGGTGGGCCGCGCTTGCTCGGCGCAGGCCTGTCCCGCAGCGGGTCTGAATCGCTGTTTTGATCGCTCGCCAGTTGACGCGCTGATCGACATCAAATTCGAGTGCCAGAGCCACCGCACATATCCCCGGCACGCGGGCCACCGCTGGGGGATGGCTGTGGTGAAGCACAGATCGACGAGGGTGTCGAGATCGAGCCGGACTGGGACCCGGCAGCACAACCGGCCCCCGATTACGAGGTCGATCAGCGCGTCAATTGGTGGCTAAGTGAAATGGCGATTGCGCTGCGCTGCGGGGTTGGCTGCGTGCGCGGCGAGCCCAAAGCCAACTTGCACCCCGAGGTCCCGCATTTGGGCGGCTGCGACCCCTCAAACTGTACAGGCCAGAGTCGCTTGCTGGCCCAAAACTCGTGCAAGACTTGCTTCAATGCGGTTGGAATTTCTATCTGTGGTCGATATTTTGCTCATCTATCCGTTGTTGCTGGTTGTTTATCTTGTGGCGGTCGTTCAATCGTGTAGAGCAGGCCGCCGGGCATGATGTAAACGGCCATTGCTTTGCGGCGCGGCTTGCGTCAGGCGTTCGATATCAAAGGAGAGAAGCTACGATTTCGGCGTTATTTTTTGTAGGACTGTTTTTCGACGTGGCGGGCGAACAATATATCGGTAAATTCGAATCAACATGCTGAGGCCTCGCACACTTAAATTTCGGGCGATTATTGTGGCCGCCTATATCCTGCTGATGTTGCCGAGTGCCATATGGCCTGTGTATTTCGATTCGCTGACCAATTATTTATTGCTGCCGCCGTATTTATCTGTTTCTCTTTTTCACATGCTCAGGGTTCCCGAGCTTGCTTGAGCATAATGGTTTGTGCGGGTGGGGCTGGTGTGCGCCAACCGTTTTCGGCTGGATCTTTGTCGCAGCGTTCTGGGTGCTGGTTGCCTGGGGCGGCGCTTGGGTGATTGCCGCGCTGGCCATGCGGTTCATCCGCAACATGCGTTAGTGTGATTGCCGTGTAGTTTATGGCTTTGGCGGCCCAATCAATGGGTGCGTTGCTTGAGGCAATATATGTCGAAGCCGTTTCCCTGCGTGGCTTACTGCCGATATGAGCGGGTGTTTGTCGTGCAAGGCATAAGAAGAAGGCTGTCACGTAGGCGCAACAAACTTGCAAACTCGGGCCTTCGACCACGAGCGAAATTTGTTTATCAAAAACACAGGTAAGAATAGAATGCGCGATCGCCTGCTGATCTTCAGGGACTGCAATTAATATCATCAGCGATACCTCAACAATTACAAGGAATAACATGGTGAAGAAAACGACGATGGCCACTCTGGTCATTACTGTATTAATGGCAGGCTGCGCGACCAAGCAGGCCGAAAACCAATCTGCTGCATCGACGCCTGCGCCGGCCGCCACCGTAGCGGCCAAGGCAAAACCGTCTACACCCGTCACACGTATCGTGAAATCAAAAAATGGTGAATATGACGGTGAAATAATCGGCACGCCCGGCGCAAACAGCAAGTTTGCCAAATTGGAGATCGGCATGCGGCTGCGTGAAGTGTCCGACCTTATCGGCGCACCGGACGATCTTGAACGCCATGAAACCGGTAAGCGCTGGATACCGTTTTATTTTGGTGCTGACGCGCAACGTCTTGAAGTGCTGTACAAGGGCGAAGGCTGCCTGACCTACACCGGCGGCAATGTATTCGGTGGCGGTGGCAATGAATTGATCCGTATTACGGTCGATCCAAAAGGTACTTGCCAGCGCGGCTAAGGACATAGCAGCGGCATCGAACGATGATGTGCGCAAAAAACATTCCCAAGCCGGCGCTGCATAGTCGCTGCACCGGCTTGGCGTGATGTACCGGTCACATGACACGGGCAAGCATCGTCATTATCTATTTCACCGGCGTCACGCGCCATATGATGTTGCCGACATCATCGGCTACCAGCAGTGCGCCTTTACCACCTACCGCCGCGCCGACCGGGCGCCCCAGCGCATCGCCATCCTTGCTGAGAAATCCCGTGAGTACGTCCTCCGGCATCCTTGCGGGCTGCCCGTTGGCGAACGGTACGAATATCACTTTGTAGCCGCTACGCGGCTTGCGGTTCCATGACCCGTGCTGGCCGATGAAGGCGCCGCCGGCATAACGTTGCGGCAAGAGCTTGCCTTCATAAAAGGTCAGTCCGAGCGATGCGGTATGCGGGCCGAGTGCATAGTCCGGCACGATTGCCTTGGCTACCATGTCGGGACGCGGCGGCTTCACTCTCGTATCGACATGCTGGGCGTAATAGCTGTGCGGCCAGCCATACAAAACGCCATCCTTCACCGACGTCATGTAGTCCGGCACGAGATCGCTGCCGATCTCGTCGCGTTCATTGACGGCGGTCCATAGCGCGCCGCTTTGCGGTTGCCAGCCCATGCCGTTTGGATTGCGCAGGCCCGATGCGAAGAGGCGCGAGCGGCTGCTGGCCGGATCGATTTCGAGGATGGCGGCGCGCTTGACTTCGTTTTCCATGCCGTTTTCAGCCACGTTGCTGTTCGAGCCGACCGTTGCGTAAAGCTTGCTGCCGTCGCGGCTGGCAATCAGGTTTTTGGTCCAGTGATGGTTAATCGGACCGGCGGGCAGATCGGCAACTTTCAAGCCGGGCGCCGTGATCTGGGTATCGCCGGTTTTGTACGGGAAGCGCATCATCGCATCGCTGTTGGTGACATACAGATCGTGTTTCCAAAGACCGCCTCCGGCGGCGCCATTGTCAGCGGCCGCGACGAAGGTGTCACCAAACTGCTGTTTGATGATTCGCCGGAAGCACGGCCACGGCAAGATTCTCAGTAGCGGCATGGTCGGCCCCACGCCGGCGACATGATTGGCGAGATCGCGTTGGCGATTGAGATGGGCGCAGATGCGGTCGATATCGGCAAGACCATCCACCCGCACCCGACGCTTGGAGAGTCCATCGGCATGGCGGTGGAAGTGGCACACGGCAGTTGCACGGATGTGCCGCCTGCGCGCAAGTAAGCCTACCTGAGTCCAGAAGACAGAAAGCCCGAACTGGCAACGGTTCTGGCTTTTTGCTGTCTGGCTGCTTGGTGTGAGTTGGCGTTTAAGTGCTGTAACGGGCAGGGCGACTACCGCACGCCAAAGCCCCATGTCCGCCAAGCGTTTCGCAAATACCTCGAATGCGGCATCTTCGCGCACGGCTTTGCCAGAGCTCGGTGTGACGACTGTGGACACGACTACTTCGTAGCCTTCTCCTGCAAAGGTTGTGGAGTGTCTTTATGCAGCCAAGTAAACATGGTGGGAACGGTCAATTCTCGAAAGCGGGTTGTGTCTGGCAGGCAGGCCCGATATTAATATGCGAAGCGTATGAGCGCCAGGCTGCCAGACACAAACCGCCCGATCCCCCTGCTTCAAAGCAACAGTCGCTGCTCAAGCGAACACTGATTTATTTGCTACTACCGTCACCGAGTTTGAAAAAGTCCCCCTCTTTGCTCAGCGACAACAAGCCACTCTGAGCATAGATACCGAGCTTTGCTCGCGTATCGGTGATGTCGAGGTTGCGCATGGTGAGTTGGCCGATGCGGTCGAGCGGACTGAATGGCGCGTCTTCTACCTTTTCCATGGAGAGGCGCTCGGGCGCGTAGGTGAGGTTGGGCGACTCGGTGTTCAGGATCGAATAGTCGTTACCCCGGCGCAGTTCCAGCGTTACTTCACCGGTGATGGCGCGCGCGATCCAGCGTTGCGCGGTCTCGCGCAGCATGAGGGCTTGCGAATCGAACCAGCGGCCCTGGTACAGCAGGCGGCCCAGGCGCCGCCCGTTGTCGCGGTACTGCTCAATCGTGTCTTCGTTGTGGATGCCGGTGATCAGGCGCTCATAAGCGATGAACAGCAGTGCCAGGCCGGGCGCTTCGTAGATGCCGCGGCTTTTGGCTTCAATGATTCGGTTTTCAATCTGGTCGCTCATGCCCAGGCCGTGGCGTCCGCCGATGCGGTTGGCCTCCAGGATCAGTTCAACCAGGTCGTCGTAGGTTTTGCCATTGAGGGCAACGGGCCGGCCTTCCTCAAACCGCACGCTGACTTTCTCGCGCTTGACGTCGACCTCGTCTTTCCAGAACGCCACATCCATGATGGGCTGGACGATTTTCATGCCGCTGCTTAAATGCTCCAGGTCTTTCGCCTCGTGGGTGGCGCCGAGCATGTTCGAATCGGTCGAATAGGCCTTTTCGGCCGACATCTTGTAGCCAAAACCAGCTGCCGTCATGAAAGCCGACATTTCGGCACGACCGCCGAGTTCGTCGATGAACAGCTGGTCCAGCCAGGGTTTGTAGATCTTCAGGTCGGGGTTGGTGAGTAGGCCGTAGCGGTAAAAACGTTCGATGTCGTTGCCCTTGTAGGTGCTGCCATCGCCCCAGATGTTGACGTCATCCTGCTTCATCGCGGCCACCAGCATGGTGCCGGTCACAGCGCGGCCCAGCGGTGTGGTGTTGAAGTAGGTCACGCCTGCCGTCGAGATGTGAAAGGCGCCGCATTGCAGCGCTGCGATGCCTTCTGCCGCGAGCTGTTTGCGGCAATCAATCAGGCGCGCTTTCTCGGCGCCGTATTGCATCGCCTTGCGCGGAATGTCCTCATAGTCCGGCTCGTCGGGTTGGCCCAGGTTGGCGGTGTAGGCATAGGGGAGGGCGCCTTTGAGCTTCATCCAGTGAAGCGCGGCGCTGGTGTCGAGTCCACCGGAAAATGCGATGCCGACTTTCTCGCCAATGGGAAGGTGCTGAAGGATAGTGGCCATGGAGGGGTTCCTGCTTATTTGTAGTTCAACCGAAATGGCAGATGTAGTGATAGGACTCGAAGCCGGGCGCCACACGGATGTCAAATTTCGAATTGCCAGGGACGGTGAATTTCTCGCCGGCCGATGATTTCGTCCAGCTTTCGCTACCGACCAACTTGTATTCGCAGGCACCCGCCACGCATTCCATGATTTCTGGCGCGCCCGTAGTAAAGGTCAAGGCGGCCGGAAGAATCACGCCCACCGATTTCTGGGTGCCGTCGGCAAACGTGATGCCGTGGCTCACGCATTTGCCGTCAAAGTACACATTGGCTTTGGTAGTGACGCTGATGTTGTCAATTGTTTCGGTAAGCATGAGGAGAAGTGGGGAGGAGATGAGTGGATAAAGGGCCGCGCTGCGACCAGCGGTCTGACGTCAGCCGGTGATTTTAGGTTACCCGCGCGGTCCGGCCCAGCTCGACCTGAATCCGTCTTTCCATTCACGGCGTATCTGGTAATACTGGACAATGACGTTCATGAAGCCAGAAAGCCCGGATATTCAATTGATTGCTCTGCTAGACCGTGTTGCCTTGGCTGATGAGTCGGCCCTCAGGGAGTTGTACGAGTTGACCTCGTCCAAGCTCTATGGCGTTGCAGTGCGCGTGGTCACTAACCGCGAATGGGCAGAAGATGTGCTGCAAGAAGCCTTTTTGAACATCTGGCGGATTGCGGGCGACTACAAGGCGACGCTGTCGCCCCCGATGGCCTGGATGGGCTTGGTGGTTCGCAGCCGTGGCCTTGATTTTTTGCGCCGTCGGACTTCGGACCGCGCCGACGCGATGCAGGAGTTGGACGACGTGATTTCCGACACAGTGGCGGGGGACTCTCCCAACCCGATGGACACGACGCAGGCCAGCGAGCAGGCTCGGGCGTTACACCAATGCCTGAGTCAGCTGGAGAATAAGCAGCGGGAAGTGGTGAGTTTGGCTTATCTGCGTGACTTGAGTCATGGCGAACTGGCCGAGCAACTCAAATTGCCGTTGGGTACTGTAAAAACCTGGATTCGTCGCGGCTTGGAACAATTGCGCGGCTGCATGGCGAGGTTCTCATGAATTTAATCAACAACGTCTCTTTGATGGAACAACTTGCAGCGAGCTACGCGCTGGGTACTTTGCGCGGCGGTGCGCGGCGCCGCTTCGAAGCGCTGGCGCGTGACAACGCCACGTTGCGCGCTGCGGCGCTGATTTGGCAAAGTCGACTGGCCTCAGTGGCGGAATTACAGCCGCAGGCGGCGCCCAGTGCGGCCGTGTGGAAACGCATTGAAAACCTTGTCAGGGCGGAAAAGCAGGCGAAAGCGATGCAGGCTGCACGCACGGCCCCGGTGCCTGCGGTTGGTTGGTGGGCCAGCCTAGGGCTGTGGCGCGGCGCGACCGCTGCAGGGGCTTTTGCCGCGGCCATTGCGGTCGTTACAGGGCTTAACCTCAACACGCAATTGAGCGGGCAAGTTCAAGATCTGTCGGCCAAGCTGTCTGCCACGCCTGACATCCAATACGTCGCCGTGCTGGCGGACGATAAGGCGTCGGCATCCATGCTTGTGACGTTCGATCCCAAGAGCAAAAAACTGCTGCTCAAGCGCGTGGGCGATTTCCGCGAGCAGACGGACAAGTCGCTGGAGTTGTGGGCCTTGCCGCCGGGGGCTGCTCCGAAATCATTGGGCGTATTGAGTGGTGATGCGGTGGTTCGCCTGACCGCAGCGGACCGCGATGTCCGGGAAGTTCCGACATTGGCCATCACCCTGGAATCCAAGGGTGGCGTGCCGCCGGGAAGCGGGCCTAACGGACCGGTGTTATTCAAAGGGGCGCTGATTCAAACCGTGCAATAGGAAGCCACCTAGGCCGTTGCCTACCAGGCGGCGGAGTATAAGAAAAGGGGCTTTGAAAAGCCCCTTTTTATTGCACTGGTGGAAGTCAATGCCAGCGGTGATGGCCGGCGTAACCGCCGCGGCTATAACCAAAATTGAGTGAGAGCCCAATCGGCGAGTAATAGGGCGAGTAGTACGAAGGTCCGTAATAGGGCTGGGCGTAATAAGGCTGCGCGTAGTAAGCCGGGTACACCACCGGTGCCGAGACCATGGGTTGCTCATAAATCTGCTGCTGGATTGGGGCGGGCTGGATGTAAGTCTGCGGCTGAACAGCTTGCGGTGCAGGGGTGATAGCGCCTACCGGAGTCACTTGCAGGCGCACGTACGAGCCTGGGTCGTTCGCCATTTGAACGTTGTACTGGGTGCCGGAATATTCGTACACCACGTTGTAATGACTGGGTCGATTTTCGTAAAACGTCTGCGTCGTGCATTGCTGCACGTTCTGAACCTGACTGTTGCCGCCTTCAATGCGGTCGCCAATCATCGCGCCACCCACCAGGCCGAGCACGGTGGCTGCGGCCCGGCCACCGCCATTGCCAATCGCGTTGCCGGCTGCGCCCCCCGCCAAGGCCCCCATAAGCGCGCCCGCACCCGATTTGGGCGCCTGTGTAATCACGGCCTGGTTGTTGCACACCTGACGTGGCACGGCAACTTGTTGCACCACCGGCGTGCTGGAGATGACCCGCGCAAGAATGTCCATGGCCGACGCGGACCCAGCCAGCAAACTGCCTGCGGCGGCAACCGAAGAGACGATCAAGGTTCTAACCAATACTTTTTTCATGATGTAAACCTCTTTTCAGCAACGGGCTGGGATGAGCCGTTTTGGCGGGTTCACCCGCAACGCAGATCAGGACTTGAGCGCAAGCCCTGATTTTAATAAATAGGATTCATTTTGCGGCGCGTAGTTCGGTAAATTGACTGTAAAGCTTTCCGTAGCCTGCCCGCGAAGAAAAGACCGGCCCCCACTGCAATTGAAGTCAAACCCGGGCAGACCAAGCCGCGGGGTCAAACCCGACGCTGATCTCATTCCCCCAGTCCACCACCGGGCGCTTGATGGCGCTGGGATGGGTCAGCATCAGCGCCTGCGCGCTGGCTGCGTCCATCACTGCGGCCTGGGCGGCGCCATCAAGCTTGCGCCAGGTCGTCCCCTTGCGGTTGAGCAGCTTTTCCCATCCGACGGCCTGTGTCCACAGCGCCAGTTTTTCCGGTTCTATGCCTTGCTTTTTGAAGTCATGAAATTCATACGTCTGTCCGTGTTCGATCAGCCATGCGCGGGCCTTTTTAACGGTGTCGCAATTGGAAATACCATAAAGAATAATCATGCTGCAATTCTTGCAGGTTTTTGAGTTCAAAATAGGTCTTACACGTTTGCCATTCGGCCGCTGGTAGCTATCAAATAAATAGCGGTAAATTACTCCACCGCGATGGCTTTAGTTACGACACTTCTGCTTGGCGACTTTCACCATGGACGTTCTATGACTTCTCCGAAGACCCCGGTTGCGACCTCCCAAACAACGCTTTATCCACCCATCGAGCCGTTTCGTACCGGCACGCTCGAAACGGATGACGGCCATTCGATCTATTGGGAGTTGTGTGGCAACCCGGCGGGCAAGCCGGCGGTATTTTTACATGGCGGGCCGGGCTCAGGCTGCTCGCCCGAGCATCGTCGACTGTTTGATCCGGCGCGGTATTGCGTGTTGCTGTTCGATCAGCGCGGATGCGGGCGGTCCCGCCCCAGCGCATCTCTGGAGCACAACACAACCTGGCATCTTGTGGCGGACATCGAACGACTTCGAACCTTGCTGGGCGTCGAACGCTGGCTGGTGTTTGGCGGTTCCTGGGGTAGTTCGTTGGCCCTGGCGTATGCCCAGACGCACCCCACGCAGGTGTCGGAACTCATCTTGCGCGGTATCTTTACGCTTCGCCGTGCCGAGCTGCTCTGGTATTACCAGGAAGGCGCTTCATGGCTATTTCCGGATCTGTGGGAACACTTTCTTGCGCCGATTCCGCCGGCCGAGCGAGGCGACCTGATGGCGGCCTACCGCAAGCGCCTGGTGAGTCCCGACCGGGCCGAGCAGCTAGCCGCCGCCCGCGCATGGAGCTTGTGGGAAGGCCAGACCCTGACGCTGCTGCCGGACCCGGCCGCCGCGGCCAAGCACGGTGGCGATGACTTCGCGCTCGCATTTGCCCGAATCGAAAACCACTATTTTGTGCATGAGGGCTGGCTGGACGAAGGTCAGCTGATTCGAAATGCAGACAAGCTGGCTGGAATACCCGGTGTCATCGTGCAGGGCCGCTATGACATGCCTTGCCCCGCCAAAACCGCCTGGGACCTGCACCGCGCTTGGCCGGGCGCGGACTTTCACCTGATTGCCGATGCGGGCCACGCGTTCAACGAGCCTGGCATCCTGCAGCAATTGATTGCCGCGACCGATCGCTTCGCGCGGTAAAGGATTTGACGCTGATAAGTGGCGGCAAGGGGATTACGCCTTGCGCGACAATCCGAAGCAGTATGGAACACCTCAAAACATTGGCTGACTGGCTGGCTCATTGCGAGCATCTGCATCCCAAAACCATCGACATGGGATTGGAGCGCGTGGGCGTTGTGGCGCAGCGGCTGGGCCTGGCGTTTGCTTGCCCGATCATCACAGTCGCCGGAACCAACGGCAAAGGCTCTACCTGTGCCATGTTGGAGGCCATCCTGCTGGAGGCCGGCTTCCGTACCGGGGTGTACACCTCGCCCCATCTGGTCGATTTTGAAGAGCGTTGCCGCGTCCGTGGCGATATCGTAAGTGCTACTGATTTAATAGCCTGCTTCGCCCGGGTGGAAAGCGCAAGGTCTGCAAATGGCGACGAGATTTCCCTGAGCTACTTTGAATTTACGACGCTGGCTATCCTGAAACTGCTGGCGGACGCCGCGCTGGACGTCGTCATTCTGGAGGTCGGACTGGGTGGCCGCCTGGACGCGGTCAATATATTGGATGCGGATTGCGCAGTGATCACCAGCATCGACCTGGATCATATGGAATTGCTGGGCAACAACCGCGAAAGCATCGGCCTGGAAAAAGCCGGAATTATGCGCGCGGGAAAGCCCGTAGTGGTGAGCGACCCGGTACCGCCCCAAAGCATTCTTGACCGCGCCGCAGAACTGGGCGCTGACCTGTGGCGTTTTGGCCATGACTTCAATTTTTCGGGTGACAAGCTGCAGTGGAGCTGGGCCGGTCGCGGCAGGCGTTATGCCGGGCTGGCTTATCCGGCATTGCGCGGTGCCAACCAGCTCTTCAACGCCTCTGGCGCGCTGGCGGCGCTGACCGCCTTGCGTGATCGCCTGCCCGTGACGGCGCAAGCCGTTCGCAACGGTTTGTCCATGGTCGAGTTACCTGGGCGCTTCCAGCTTATCCCAGGCCAGCCGACGCTGGTGCTGGATGTGGCTCACAACCCGCATGCGGTGGCTGCATTGGCCGAAAATCTTGATGCCATGGGCTATTTTCCGTGCACCCACGCGGTCTTTGGCGCCATGGCGGACAAAGATCTGGCGGCCATGTTTCGAAGAGTGGGTCCGCTGGTTGACAAGTGGTATTTCACGGATCTGCCGACGGATCGGGCCGCCAGCGGTGCGGATTTGCGTGCTAAATGGGCTTCGGGCGATCCCCGGCCAGACGTGATTGCAGACGTTTACAAAACCCCCGAGGCCGCTCTTCAGGCGGCCGTAAAGGCGGCGGACCCCGCTGATAGAATTGTGGTGTTCGGCTCGTTCTACACGGTGGGTGGTATTTTGAAGGGTGGCGTACCGCGTCTATCGGCCCCGCATCTGGCTGCTTGAGGTCAGGTAAGGTCGAACTAGCCACGTTAACCGTCAAGGGATTCAAACCACACCATGTCGCTTTTCAATTTCCGTCGGGGCGGTTCCACCTCTGCGCCTACTGCCGGCTCAGCCGCTCAACCGGAAAGCGTGGAAGTCATGCGCAAACGCGCTAAGCACCGCCTGATCGGCGCAGTCGTTTTGGTGTTGATGGGCGTGCTGGGTTTTCCGCTGTTATTCGATACGCAGCCACGGCCCATTGCCGTCGATATTCCGATTGAAATTCCCGGTAAAAACACGGTCAAGCCGCTCGTTGGTCCCGCGCCAGCTGCTCCTATGGCTGCGGATGCAGCTTCTGCAGTGGCGCCGGCGGACAAGGTGACGGCGGCCTCCAGTCTCGCACCCAAAGAAGAGATATTGCCATCAAAACCGTCTTCCGTAACGGTCGCACCGGCGCCATCTGCTATCAAAAACGAAGCAAAATCAGAGTCGAAGCCGGCTGTGAAAGCCGAAGTCCGGCCTGAACCTAAAGTACCGACCAAGGCTGAGGCCAAGGTGGAAGCCAAACCGGCTCCTAAGGCGCCGGCTGCGAGTGGCGACGGTGCGCGTGCCAGCGCCTTGCTCAACGACACCGCACCGCCGGTAGAAAAAACCGCGGGTGCCGACGCATCAGGCCGTGTGGTGGTGCAGGTCGGTGCCTTTGCCGATGTTGCCAAGGCGCGCGAAGTACGCGTCAAGCTGGAAAAAGCGGGTCTTAAAACCTATACACAAGTTGCCGAAACCAAGGATGGCAAGCGTATTCGAGTGCGCGTGGGCCCGTTTGCCAGCAAGGCCGACGCTGAAACGGCCGCGCGCAAGATCAAGGCGCTTGATTTGCCTGCAGCCATTCTTAGCCTTTAATTAGCGCGCAAATTAGTGGCAGCGGTTGATTGGATTTTGCTGGGGGTATTGCTCTTTTCGATGCTGTTGGGCGCATGGCGCGGGCTGGTTTACGAGGTGTTGGCGGTGTTGGGTTGGGCGGCCTCGTTTTATGTGGCGCAATGGTTTGCGCCCCAGGTGGCTACCCTGCTGCCCATCTCGTCGGCTTCGGAGCCGGTGCGCTATGCAGTGGCGTTTGTGCTGATATTTATTGCCGCCGTATTTGTGGCGGGTTTGCTTGCTTTTTTGCTGAAGAAGCTCGTTGAAGCCATGGGGTTGCGTCCGGTAGACCGGACGCTGGGGGCCGCTTTCGGCTTGGTGCGGGGCGTGATTTTGCTGCTGGCCGCTACCGTGGTGATAAACATGACGGCGCTCAAGGCCAGCAACTGGTGGCAGGCGTCTCAAGGCGCGGCCATGCTGACGACCACGCTGAAAGGTTTGAAGCCGATGCTCCCCGAACAGTTTTCAAAGTATCTGAATTAATTTTTTACGAGTCAAAAAATCATGATTGAAACACCATGTGCGGAATAGTTGGCGTCGTCAGTAAAGCCCCGGTCAACCAACTCATTTATGACGGCCTGCTGCTGCTGCAGCACCGTGGCCAGGACGCCGCCGGCATCGTCACGCAACAGGGACGAAAGTTCTACATGCACAAAGCCAAGGGCATGGTGCGTGACGTTTTTCGCACCCGCAACATGCGCGCGTTGCCGGGCAATGTCGGGCTTGGCCAAGTGCGTTATCCAACGGCTGGCAACGCCTACAGCGAAGACGAAGCGCAGCCGTTTTATGTCAACGCCCCGTTTGGCTTGGTGTTGTCGCACAACGGCAACCTGACCAACGCGGCCGCGCTCAAAACCGAGCTATTCAATACCGACCACCGCCACATCAACACCGACAGCGACTCTGAAGTATTGCTTAACGTACTGGCGCATGAACTTGAAAAAACCACACGGGGATTGCCCCTGACGCCGACCGATGTGTTCGCAGCGGTGCGCCGTGTGCACAAGCGTGTCAAAGGGTCGTATGCCGTCGTGGCGCTGATCGCCGGTCACGGGCTGTTGGCCTTTCGCGACCCGTTTGGTATTCGCCCTCTGTGTATGGGCCGCGGTCAAAATGAAGGCGGCAGCACGGTGATGGTGGCCAGCGAGTCGGTCGCACTGGAGGGTACCGCGCACCAGTTTGAGCGAGACATTGCGCCGGGAGAGGCTGTATTTGTGGACCTGGAAGGCACTGTATACGCCGAGCAATGCGCGGACAATGCCAAGCTCTATCCGTGCATTTTCGAGTTCGTGTACCTGGCGCGTCCGGACTCCGTGCTCGACGGCATTTCGGTGTATCAGGCCCGTCTCAATCTTGGAGAAACGCTGGCCAAACGCGTGGTCTCCACGGTACCGCCCAATGAAATCGATGTAGTCATTCCGATCCCCGAATCGAGCCGCCCCAGCGCCACCCAACTGGCACATTTGCTTGGAATTCCCTACCGCGAAGGTTTCGTCAAGAACCGCTACGTGGGCCGCACCTTCATCATGCCGGGGCAGGGCGTCCGCAAAAAATCAGTACGCCAAAAACTTAACGTGATTGCCAGCGAGTTCAAAGGTCGCAATGTGCTGCTGGTCGATGACTCCATCGTACGCGGCACCACCAGCCGAGAGATCGTGCAAATGGCCCGCGAAGCAGGCGCACGCAAGGTCTATCTGGCCAGCGCCGCTCCGCCGGTGCGCTATCCAAACGTCTACGGCATCGACATGCCGACGCCGGACGAGCTGGTGGCGCATGGCCGCAGCATTGAAGAAATTCGTCAGGTGATTGGCTGCGATGCGCTGATCTACCAGGACGTGGAGGGCATGCGGCGCGCCATTGGCTCGCTGAACCCGAAACTTGATGGCTTTGACGCCTCCTGTTTTGATGGCGTTTACATCACCGGAGATGTGACGGCCGAGACCATTGCCGCGATGAATTCACAGCGGGCCGATACCGCAGAGAAGATCGGCGAGGAGGGCGACGTGGACGTGTCCCGGCTAGCGCTTCCCAATCCTCAGGAGGCTTGAACGTGATACCTAAAAAATTACCTGACAATCTTCACCGCGACACACTGGCCGTGCGTGCGGCCGTGGATAAAAGCCAGTATGGCGAAAATTCAGAAGCGCTTTATCTGACGAGCAGCTTTGTCCAACCCGATGCCGCCACTGCCGTGCGACGGTTTGCGAACGAGGAAGAAGGCTACATCTATTCCCGATTTACCAACCCGACCGTGGCAAGCATGGAACAGCGCCTGGCCGCGATGGAAGGGACTGAAGCGTGCATTGGCACTGCCAGCGGCATGGCGGCGATATTGCTGATGTGCATGGGACTGCTGAAAAGCGGCGATCACGTGATTTGCTCTCAATCAGTGTTCGGCTCCACCATCCGATTAATTGGCGGCGAGTTTGGCAAGTTTGGTGTTGAAAGCACTTTTGTGTCGCAAACCGACGTAGGTCAATGGCAGGCAGCCGTCAAGCCCAATACAAAATTGCTATTTGCTGAAACGCCCACCAACCCGCTGACCGAGGTGTGCGACATCCGCGCGCTCGCAGACATTGCGCACGCTGCGGGCGCTTTGCTGGTGGTTGACAACTGCTTTTGTTCTCCGGCTCTGTCGCAGCCCGTTAAATTAGGCGCCGATTTGATTATTCATTCGGGCACGAAATACCTTGACGGGCAAGGCCGTGTAATTGCCGGGGCGATCTGCGGGCCCAAAAAGCTCATCGACGAAAAACTGATGCCCGTCATGCGCAGTGCAGGCATGACGCTGTCGCCGTTCAATGCCTGGGTGGTGCTCAAGGGCTTGGAGACGCTGTCCATCCGCATGCAGGCGCAAAGCGCCAATGCGTTGATGCTGGCGACTTGGCTTGAGGCGCAGCCCGGCGTGGCCCGGGTGTATTACCCCGGCCTCAAGTCGCATCCCCAGCACGCGCTGGCCATGCAGCAGCAAACCCTTAATGGGCAGGGCTGCGGCGGCGCGGTAGTGTCGTTCGACCTGATAGGTCTTGACGCTGAAACCGCCCGGAAAAACGCTTTCCATGTGATCGACAGTACCGAAGTCTGCAGCATCACTGCCAATCTCGGCGATACCAAAACTACCGTGACCCATCCGGCAACGACGTCGCACGGTCGGATTACCGAAGCGCAGCGACAGGCGGCGGGAATCGGCCAGGGCCTGATTCGTGTGGCGGTGGGCCTTGAATACATTGACGATTTGAAAGCCGATCTCGCTCGGGGTCTGGACAGTTTTAAATGACGCTACAAGCCATGATTTCTCAAGCACCCCAAAAAACAAGAACGCGATTTGCGCCTTCCCCGACAGGTTTTATTCATCTTGGGAATATCCGCTCGGCCTTGTATCCGTGGGCCTTCGCGCGTTCCACTGGGGGCGATTTCATCTTGCGCATTGAGGACACGGACCTGGAGCGTTCGAGTCAAGCTGCCGTCGATGTGATCATCGAAAGCATGCAGTGGCTGGGCCTTGATTACGACGAAGGCCCGTTCTACCAGATGCAGCGGATGGATCGCTACAAAGCGGTGTTGGCCGAACTGAAAGAGGCCGGCCATGTTTACGCGTGTTACATGAGTGTGGCGGAACTCGATGCATTGCGTGAAAAGCAGATGGCCGCGAAAGAAAAACCGCGTTACGACGGCACCTGGCGGCCTGAGTTGGACAAGACGCTGCCTCCAGTCCCAGAGGGTGTGCAACCGGTACTGCGCTTCAAAAATCCGCAAGGCGGTTCGGTGGTGTGGGATGACAAGGTCAAGGGCCGCATAGAAATCAGCAACGACGAGCTGGACGACTTGGTCATTGCGCGGCCCGATGGCACGCCGACCTACAATTTTTGCGTGGTGGTAGACGACATGGACATGGCCATCACGCACGTGATCCGTGGCGATGATCATGTCAACAACACGCCGCGTCAAATCAATATCTTTCGCGCACTGGGCAAAGAAGTCCCTATTTATGCGCATTTACCGACCGTTCTCAACGAGCAGGGTGAGAAGATGAGCAAGCGCAACGGCGCCAAGCCAGTGACGCAATTTGCGGCCGAAGGTTATTTGCCGGACGCCATGGTGAACTACTTGGCGCGCTTGGGATGGAGTCATGGTGACGACGAAATTTTCAGTCGCGCGCAATTTCTCGATTGGTTCAATCTGGATCACCTCGGCAAGAGCGCCGCGCAGTTCGATGAAGTCAAGTTGCGCTGGGTGAATGCCCAGCACCTCAAGGCCACCGCCGATGAAGTGCTGGCTGAACTGGTGTCTCCCTTCTTGGGGGATCGCGGCCTCGCCGGACTGGATTCCGCATGGCTTGCGCGGGGCTGCGGCTTGTTCAAAGACCGCTGCAGTACGCTGATCGAGTTGGCCGGCTGGTTGCAGTTGCTCGTGACCGGAGCGCGAGGCAGCAGCGAGGATGTCACCCTCCACGTCACCGATGCTGTCCGCCCGGCGCTCAGTAAGCTTGCTGTTGCGCTGGGTAACTGCGAGTGGAGCAAAGCGGCCATTGGTGTAGCGATCAAACAAGTGCTTTCAGAAACCGGACTGAAAATGCCGCAACTGGCCATGCCGGTTCGCGTGCTGGTCATGGGAACGCCGCAAACGCCTTCACTGGACGCCGTCCTGGCGCTCATGACCCGAGGTGATGTAATCGGCCGCTTGAATGCCGACTAAATGGCAGTCGGACGTTTCAAAAACACTTAATTTTCGGGCTATAATTCAAGGCTCGACAAATGCAACGAAACTTGCAGAAGGGGGTATAGCTCAGCTGGGAGAGCGCTTGCATGGCATGCAAGAGGTCATCGGTTCGATCCCGTTTACCTCCACCAAAGACTGTCGAAAAGATTTTTAATGAGAAAGAGTTTGGCAGGACTTTTGTAGAAAAGCAAAAGTCTTTTTCAAAAATTCCAAGGTTCTGACCCCATCGTCTAGAGGCCTAGGACACTACCCTTTCACGGTAGGTACCGGGGTTCGAATCCCCGTGGGGTCGCCAAATTTCGTCACAGCAATGTGTCGAGGTAAAGCGCAAGTTTTTAGCACTTGGCTCGCAAGAGTAAACGCTATCTACCAGGAGTGGTAGTTCAGTTGGTTAGAATACCGGCCTGTCACGCCGGGGGTCGCGGGTTCGAGTCCCGTCCGCTCCGCCAAAATGGAAAAAGCCTTGTAAGTCAACGACTTACAAGGCTTTTGTCTTTCAGGGTAGTAGCAAATTTGGTAGCAATTCACATGCTCAATTTGCCTATCTACCTCATTGGTTCAAGCTACTACTTGCATACCCGTATCGCGGGCAAGCAGGTTAAACGTTCGCTTCGCACCAGCTACAAACGCGAAGCTATCATCCGTGCAGTAGAACTATTGACCAGTTTGACAATGCACAAAAAAGACCTCCCCGAAAAGTACGAGCTGGACTTGTCCCGTGGCATCCTGAAATCGGATAGCCCCGAAGACCACAACCGCCTAATGCAAGCCATGGAGGCCATGAAAGCCCTACATAGTGGTCAAGCCACTATGCAAGCCCACACCATTGCAAGTGCCGTTACAGCCCCCTTTAAGGACGACCCTACCGCTTTGAAGCTGGGTGAACTGTTAGAGAAGTTTTTTCTACTGCGCAATGTAAAGCCGGCAACCGCTTTGTCGTATAAAAACGCGACCGAGGAATTTAAGAAGTTCCTGAAAAACCCTCCCATTACGCGAATTAGCACAAGCGACGTAACCCGCTGGCAGGAGCATTTGGCACAAAAAGGCAATGTCCCGCGAACAATTGATGGCAAGGTGGGTGTGATCAAAGCTATCTACAATTTTGCGAAAAAACAGGGTTACACGCGGGAAGATAATCCCGCCGCTGACAGGGATTTGCTTACTAAAAAACAGAAGCAGCGCGGTGGGTACGCGACTTTTGAAACCGATGAAATCGTGCTTTTGCTGGGGAGCGTCTTTTTTCGCGAACGCCTTGCCGAAAAATCCGACTACACGACAGCAGTTCTCATGGGGCTCATGACCGGGTGCCGTGTGGGCGAAATCACGACATTGCGGAAAGAACACTTTAAGCACAGCCGCAAAGGCATCTCCTTCATTACCATTCGGGACAGCAAAACGGAGGCGGGGATTCGTGAAGTGCCGCTACACCCGTACATTTACACGCACATTGCTCCAAAGCTCGACGCACTGAAAAAACCCGGCGACAAGCTCTTTAAATATAAGGAGCGGGACGGAAAAGGCAGCGGCAATGCTGCCGGGAAGATGCTTGCACGCAACTTGGAAAGCGCACGCCTTACACGCGAGAAGCTCGTTTTTCACAGCTTGCGCAAATACACGAACAATGAGCTTTTGCAAAACGGCGTAAACCTTGAACACCGTTGTCAGTTCGTCGGGCATGAACTGGACAATGTAAACGTTGCTGTTTATTCAAAAACTATCAGCGTGGATGACCTTGCCGCTGCCGTCTTTCCAGCATTGGACATGATTGCCGCGACGGTGAAAAAAGCCCTCGACCCTATGGGCAATATTGCAATTGGCGACCTTATCGACCCTGACGCGCTAATGTAGTTAACCGCCCCGAGGAAGGAAAGTATCCGCAAGTGAAAAAACCAGCTACTAAAACAAGCGACCCTAAAAGCGTGTTGCTAAATTTGTTTTTTTAAGTCAGGCTTCAACTCTATTATTCGTTCAGCAACTTCGTCAATGTTGTCTGATAAATATTTGTAAGTTTTACCTTGTGCTTTAAGTTGACTGATGGCTTCCATCAAAATGGTTTTGCTGACTTTTTTTAGATAATAACCATCCCTAAAATCTTGGTCATCAAATTCTTCCAAGATTTTTGTATAACCTTCCCATTCTTCTAGCTCTTCATTTTTAGAAGATTTCTGATGCTCTGATATGGCTTGTTCTGCTTGTCCAGCAGTTAAACCATTTGGAATAGGTAAGCTAAAGAATTTAAAGTAATCTTTCTGTGATGAATCGGCTAGTTGATTACTCAAAAACTCATTAAATTGTTTCTTATCTGCTTTGGGACCAATGACTTGATATTGAATGTCTAAAAAGTCATTGTTGCTTATGTAAATTCGTCCAAGCCTAGCCTTAACATTCTCATACATTCCAGTGCCAATAATTTGTGCTGAAATCTCTTTTGGTAGGTAGCCAATGAAATATTGAGTTGAGCCTGATAGCCCAATCAATTTAATAGCATTGGAATCAAATTTGTTGTGTAGCTCTCTTTCTAGGCTTAACACTGGATTGCTAGACTTGGCAAACTTCAATGCCTCCTCTTTTCTGTGCTGAATTCCAGCAACAGGAAGGTTTTTAGCGAAAATTTGATAGCCACTTGGCATAGGTGGAAGAAAACTTTTACCACTGCCTTGAGAGTCGTTTGAACTCTTGTTTTTGGATATTGGTGTAGTAGTCTTTTTTTTGTTTGAAAAATAGAAATAGAAGACAGCAATGAGAATTAAACCAATGACCCAAGACATAACATCATTCCTTTTTCGCTTCTAAAATGTTCGAATGATACACACATAAACAAAAAAGACCCTGCGTATTAACACTAAGTCTTTTTTTGTGAAATTGATGGGGCTGAACCTAACCTATATTTTTTACCCTAAATTTAACAGCATGCTTTCAGATAGATTTGCTAATAAAACGGGGTTTTTTCAATATCTTCTGAATAGTTCTCTAATTTTCTCGGGTAGATGCTGCAACCAACACTAAATAAGGAAATGCATTTTTATCGCGCTCTGGTGCGTTAGATAGTAATTTGGCGACGTAATTACGCAGTGTCGCATTTATCTCAATTTCTTTCAACACAAGCGCACCGATTACATATTTCCGTCTATCCGTGATTTTCCGTTCTTTGCTATTGTATTGGCTTTGCAATTGCTGCTTCTTTGCTTTTAACTGCATTTGCTCCGCTTGCAACACCGCAATTTTTTCTTTCAGGTTTTTGCTCATGATTTGTCTCGCTTTCTGAAATCAGCTTAACAAATCATTGCTATTTGTCAATAAAGGCTGGGGCTATTCATTTGTCCCGGCCTTTATTGCTTTTGTGTTTGCTTTTGCTACTATGTATGTATCAACGCACCCGCTTATGTTCTCGCCTGCTATATCGTCATCGTCCATCGTAGCCCCCTGCAAGGGCTCACTTATGCAAACATCCACTACGTGTATATTTGCGTTCACCCTACCGGGGGCGTTGCTTTGCAACCTGGGAGCAATTCGATATGCCTAGCCTAGCCACATGGTTTACGCCTTCGCTGCAAACCATTTCGCGTTCGGCTGGACGTAGCAGCGTCCTGGCTGCTGCTTACCGTGCTTGCGAAAAGCTAACGGACGAGCGTTTAGGCATAACAAGCGATTACACGCCAAAAGGTAAACATGGGTTAACTGGCAATATTTGCGTTGGTATTCCGAATGACGATATCGCATTGTTATTTAACAATGCTGAAAAAGCAGAAACCCGAGCCAATTCTACAGTTGCGCGAGAACTTATGGTTCCCTTGTCTTCGGAATGGAGCGACCACGAGCGAAGCGAATGCGTCCGCGCCATCGCGCAACATTTGCGCGATGAGTACGGCGTAGCCGTCCTGGCCTCAATTCATCGCCCAGCTATTGATAACAATAACGACCACGCACACATTTTATTTACTACGCGCACAGTGGACGCCAAGGGCATATTTGGTAAAAAGACCCGCATCCTTGATGATGCAAAAACGGGTGAAGTGAAGAAAATGCGCGAGGCTGTTTGCGAAATTGTGAACACGCATGCGCGTGCCAATGGTTCCGATTGGTACGTTTATGCTGGTAAGTTTTCTGACATTATTGAAGACTATATACCTACCACACACATTTCAATTAAGCACGGTAAAAAGCAAAAGCAATACATCGATGCTAATAGAGAAACTGTAAAAGAAGCGCAGGCCGTTATTGCGAAGACGAAGAACCAGATTGCAGTAAACGATGCGAAGATTGCAGCGCTAACGGCACAAGCCACAATTGAAGAATCGAGCCAAAAGGCCCCTACAACATCCGCAAAGGCTAATAAAGAACATGCGGTAGCTCCTACCCGTGCGCAGGTTTATGAGCGACTTCGTAGTTATCCGGAACTAGCCGAGCTTGCAGACGAGGCCGAAGCCGGAAAGAACGAGCCTTTGTTTGAGCTTTTGCTTAAATTCGAGTCAGATATTAAAATATTCGGTTCTATTCAACCAGAAGAAGAAAAAGTCATTGATTGGGTCGAATATATGCAAGACCCGCGCATTAAAGCAGAAAATGAAAGAATAGCAGACGAGCTGAAAGCTCCCAAGCTACACGAGACAACCTTGGACAAAGCATTACGCTTACGAGCCGTGTTTGAAGAGCTGGAAGTATGCCGCAAGCAGCGCGAAGACTTCAAAGACCTATTAGCTTATAGAGGAAGACAACTTGACGCGCTAAATGAGAAAGCTCCTGGCTTCTTGTCTCTCCCATCGACCAAAAAAGAGCATAAAGTCGAATTGCTGAAACTTCATGCTAACATTTTAGGGGCGCAAAGCTTAATAGACGAGAACATAGCATATATAAACAACAAAACAGTTCAACAGCAATCAAATGAGTATTGTTCAAATACGCATTACAAAGCATTGTGTGAGCAACATGACGCTACTTTGCCGCTAAGTCTTTTTGACCAAATGAGGGCAGATAAAGTAAAGCAACTTTCGTTGACAAAATCCGATTGTGCCAAAGTTGTGAATAAATTAGTAAACAATGACTTGGACATTCAAAAACAAGCGTATGGGTTAGTCTACGGGGATGCCCTCTCCGTATAAGTCCTAAAATCGCTTTACAAGGCGCGCAATGGGCTTTTTGGTATGCTAGTTCTCCGCGCCGCGTCAAAGCTTTTTGGCGAGCTTATAGCCCTATTGCTTCCGCTTCGCTTTCATGGGGCAAGCCCCATACCCTTGGTCTCATTCAATTGGAGTTATCTCCCAGCCTTGTGAAATGCGCAGTGCAATGAAAGCTACGTTTGTGGGGTCGGTAACTTGGTGGAGGGCATACCAAAGTTTGGGCTTTACCATGCCGTTGTACCGTGCCGCCACTGGTTCAACGCCGATAGGGATTTTAGCTTTGTTGGCCATGCTCTTTGATATGAGCAAGTAGGGGTCAAGGCCAGCGGCTTCAAGTTCATTGACCCTAGATGGCAGTCGGTTTCCATTCGCATCTTTGAATGGGTTGTTGTTTTCGTATGTCATACGCCATAGGTTGGTCTATTTCGCAAAATTGTCAATTTCTTACGGCCTATATACCTTTGTGATATCACTCAATTACCCTCTTGGTCTCCGCGCTTGCGCGGGGATAGAGAGGGTCGGCACCCCGAAGGGGGCCGGGGAGAGGTTGGGGCTAGGTAATAATTGTATTAGCCATACAGACGGGTAGAACTCGCACTCTGCCAGCCCACTAAGCATGCGGATTTTGTGCTTTTTTATACAATAAAAGCATGGAGGGATTTCTATAAACTATATAAATGCGTTGAGCAAAGAAAAAGCCGAGAACATCTTGCGACGCGCCCGGCTATTCTTGACTTCTGTACCCTTATAAGGTAATTTGTTTGGAGCAAGACAAGTAACAAGCTTGAACTGCTCGAAACTGACGGTAACTCAACTACGCATCAATCTCTTTCATTAACAATTGTAGCTAAATACGCTGCAAAGTCAAGTAAATGCAAGTTTTAATAGGGTACTGAATCCAGCAGTTTTGCAACTGAAACGGACTCAACCCATGCCTAAATTCAATGCAATCTCAATACAGCAACATCAAGCGGCGCGCTTGTTGACACAAGATTATCGTTTAACCCGAAAGAACATTTTAGGAGACGGCTTAAAGCTATGCCGCCGTACCAAAGCTCACAATAGCAGCAATCCCGATATCGCGTACATTGCCGTTAAACCACATAATGGCGGCTATACCGCAAAAATGCACGATGTGGCGAAATGTGGCAACGCCCATCTTTGCGCATATTGCTCCGGTACAAAAGCTGCACATATGCGCGACTGGATTAACGTCGTCTTTCTCCCCGAAGTAAAGTGTCATGGTCTCGTTACGGGCCTTTTAACGCTTACTGCGCATCATCATCGGCAATCCGATTGGTCGGCATTCGTTGCCAACTTTTATAGGGCCTTGGAAGTTTTTGCTAATACCATGCGGCGTAATTTTAAAGCAGTGGGTAGTTTTGGCCGAATTCGTGCTATGGAGTCGCCCATAGGCTCCAATGGCTTGCACATCCACATGCACGACCTTTTTACCTATATGCCCGGTGCGGATATTGCTGCACTTGGTGTAATTGCCTTGGCCAAGTGGAAAGCAGCCCTGCGCAAGTTTGGCTTGCATTGCTCCAAGCGTGGCGTAGATATCAAAAAAGATGGTGAATTTGCTCCCTGCTACATTGCAAAAGAGCTTGCTGCCCATGACACAAAGACAGACAGTAAAAGCGACCTTGTAACGTTGTTTAAGCTGCTGGACAAAAGCGCACGCGGAGACAAGCAGGCGGGACAGGATTGGATTCGCACAGCAAAGGCAATTCAAGGGCGCGACCGATGGAACGTGGGCCAATTGGCCCACAAGCTGGGCATACCGTCTCCCAGCGACTGGAAAAACCCCGAAGCTGCGTCTATGAACGACGTGACACCTGTGCAGCTTATTGAGTATCCACAATCCCACCACATGATTGCCACCAGTCCAAATAGCGAGCGTGCGGGACTGGCATTTATTTTGCGCGCTGCAAGAAATGAGGCGGCCCGACCCGGTAGCGTCAAGCGCATGGCACTACGAATGTGCGATGAGACCATCAAAGCAGATATTGAACTAATTAAGAAAAAAAATGTATGCCGCCTTGTCGAAGCACTAAAAGCGGCCCCGGAAGCAACGGAAGAATTAACGGCTCGGCACTTTGTGCGCTATACATTTGCAGTTGCGGAATACCGCGCTAAAACGTATGCCTACATGTTCCCAGCCGCTATGGCTATGCCCGTGCCTATGTTAATGCTAACACCCGTTATAGCCCCAATTACACGCGACCTTGAATTGGACTTTTCCTAATTGCGTTCCCATGTGATACATTGCGGCCACCACATAGGAGACCACAATGGCAGAAAATAGCGCGACACAGTTGGAAAAATTGGAGGCCGACCAAAAAAAGGCGATGGCTGCACTCGCAGAAGCCAATGAGAAATTAGCCAGTTTTCGCAACTCAAACCGTGGGCCAAAGCTCGCAGAGCTAAAACAAGAAATTACAAATTACGGATTTACAGCCATAGAGCTTTTTGGCGTATCTGCATTGAATACCACAAAGCCAAATGCAAAAGCAAAGGCCCCACCGTCCACCGCAGCCATCGTTAAATATCAGGATGACCAAGGCAATACGTGGGGTGGTGGCAAGGGTCCGCGTCCCGGCTGGATTAAGGCTATACAAGAAGCAGGCGGCGACATCGAGAAGTACCGCGTAACGCCATGAAATGCCCGGTATGCGGGGGTGCTGAACTCGCCTGCGACACCCTAGAAATGGACGCCAATGGCGTAACCTTGGTAATCACGGGCGACTTTTGCCCCTCATGCGGTGAATGTATCCTTGACCGCGAAAACGGCGACCGTTATGGTGCAGCTTTGAAGCAAGCTCGCTTGATGGTTGGTGCTCGTTTGGCCGAGTTGGGCGGTACTGTCCCCGACATGCAGGACATTCCGAGACGTAGGCCAGAGTAGCTCTCCCTTTTGGAATCACGCTAATTGCGGTAAAGTTAAGACGTAGCCACCAGTAGCACTACTGGTAGCAAGTTTTTTAACATCGCTACTACTCACGGCGTTGATTTATAACGGTTTTTTGGGTTGGGCATTTCTGTCCCGTCCGCTCCGCCAAACCTTCAAAAGGCCCGATTTATCGGGCCTTTTGTCTTTCAAGGTCATTTTCACGTGAGCCATTGCAGTGGGCCATTCAAGGACCACCACAATGCGCATCTTGGCCTATAGCCGTTGTTCCCGCCACGGTATTTTCTATTTCTGCATCTTCATTCCAATGGCTCTGCGCTCCCGATGGAGTGGGCGACCTTAGATAAAAATGGCGCTCGAAATCCGGGACCAGCCTCAGGTGCTTATTCCCGGTCTAGGATTAATAAAGTCTCAACCGGTTGGGGACCACGGCAAAGCCTGATGCAAAAAATCCGTACGGGCGCAGATCGCATTTGTACCACCATCGATTAAAGCGATCGCGATTTGTGGTTAGCGGCAGCATCGCTGGAGTTGAGCAATATGTTTCTTGCGTATTCTGCCAACTCGAGCAGGCCGATTTCAGTCAAGTCAGAAAACCGAGGCAGGCGAATCGTTTAACGCTGTCAACCAGGTCCTGTGGTTGGTGGTGGCTAGGGAGATAGCTGTCTGGGTCTTCCGTTGGCTATTCTGGAATCATATTCAACGCAACACCAGTACTGGCACGGTGCTGTGCGTTAGTACGTGCTGAGTTTCGCTGCCTAGTAGTACCCGCTTTATGCCTTTGCGGCCGTGCGAGGCCATGACAACGAGGTCGCACTTATGTTTTTTCGCGGCGGCCATGATCGACTCCGCTACCAAATCTGACTGGGCAACGATGGCCTGGCACTTGACGCCTTCGGCTTGTGCCGCCTGCTGCACCGCATCCACCACCGCTTGGCCCTTGTCGCTCCATTGCTTCTCGGTGCGCGCGATGTCCTGGACAGAAATTGGGATGCCGCCTTCAAAATAGCTCACAGGGTAGCGCGGCACAACATAAAGCGCGACCAAATCGGCACTGACGGCAGCAGCGAGGTCGATCGCGCTACTAACGGCTTTTTTCGAAAGGGCAGAGCCGTCAGTTGCCACAAGAATTCGTTGGTACATGAAAAGTTCTCCGGATTTGAGCGAAGACTTCAGCTTAGGGCGGGCCTTCTACTTGGGTATTGATCAACGTCAACGGCTGGCCCCCCTGGTTGATAGTCATTCTTTATGTGAAGTGCCGTTCGCAGGCTTTGTGCTGGCCGAACATGCTGAGTGGAAAGACCTAGAGCCTAACAGCAACCGTCTATGGAAGTGACAAAAACGAACCATCAATGATGTGAATTGCTTGGACGGAATTGGTGGGCTCACTCGTCAGCGGGCCTTCCACCGCAGAGCGACCACATCCTCAGGACCTCCTTTTGGGTCGCACGAAAGGCTTTATTTTGTAAATTTATAGGAATTTCAATGGTAGTCACATTGTGTAACCAATATTGTTATTTGTACTTTTGAGCTATTTTTAGAGATATTCAGATGGCTGTATGTATCAATTTGCATTACGGTGTGGGCGTAGATAAAAAAAGAAAATCTTTTACGCAAAACAATGCGGGCAGTTGAAATCAAGCACAGTGAAAAAGCGGGTGAAGACGAAACTCGTGACTGCGGAAGATGGCTTATTCAGGGGGATTTTATGAACAACGGGATTCAGTCTGACATCAAGTCGGGTTCATTCATAAGAATTGGGGCTCCGTTGACCGGTTGCCAGATCTATGGAACGGGCAAAATAGACGAGGTGTTCTTACGGGCTACTCCGATTCCTCAGGCAGCAAAAAGCGAAGTGAATCTTTTTACTTTCATGCGGCCAGACGTAACGGAAAGTATCCAATTTCAAGACGAACCCAGGGATTTTGGGGCGGCGGCGAACGCTATCCGTGAAGAAGAAAAAGCCCGCGTTGCGCGGGAGTTGCACGACGAGCTTGCGCAGCCATTGACAGCGCTGAAGATGGATGCGATCTGGGTGCGCGACAATGTCGCCGCTGCGCCCGAGGCTGCGGCCGCCAAGCTGACCGATATGCTAGCGACGCTTGACCGCGCGGTCACCGCCACCCGCCGCATCGCCGCAGACCTGCGGCCGATGTTGCTGGATGATCTGGGACTGGTGCCTGCGGTCCAATGGCTGGTAAACAATTTCAACCGGCGCTGTGGCGTGGCTTGCACGCTCTTTGTGGACGACGGCCTGGAGTTGCAGGAACCTTACGCGACTGCGGTGTTCCGGATCGTCCAAGAGTCGTTAGCCAACGTCGCGAAACATGCTGATGCTTCTGAGGTTTCTGTTGTCATCGACAAGGTGTTGAACACTGTCTTGCTGGCGGTTCAAGACAACGGACGCGGCTTCTCTACAGCTTCGCCGCGCAAGCCGCAATCGCTCGGCCTGATGGGCTTACGTGAGCGGGCGCAGTTGCTCAAAGGGCTCGCGACTATAGACAGTGCACCTGGTCTTGGCACTCGCGTCGCAGTCTCCATTCCTGTACGGAACGCAGGTGCGCCGCAATGATCAGGATTGTGATGGCAGATGACCACGCTGTGGTCAGGGAGGGTCTCAAGCGCATCGTTGCTTCAGCCAACGACATGGAGGTGGTGGGTGAGGCCGTTGACGGAGTCGAAGTGATGCGGCGCGTGCGTGAATCCGATTTCGACGTGCTGTTGCTGGACTTGTCGATGCCTGGTTGCAGTGGCATGGAGCTTATCAAGCTCGCGCACCGCGAGAAGCCTAACCTGCGCATCCTTGTACTTAGCATGCACCAAGAGCTTCAGTATGCAGTGTGTGCCATGAAGTCCGGTGCGAGCGGCTACCTTGCCAAAGAATGCGCGCCGGAGCACCTGGTTCAGGCCCTTCGCAAGGTCGGCGGGGGCGGTGCGTTCATCGGCACCGAAGTAGCAGAGCAGTTGGCCTTAGGGGAGCATGCGCCTGGAACTCTCCTCGCTTAAGCATAGCTTTCGTCTTGATCGAATTTGAATTTCCGCGCCTATCTGGATCAAAAGCAATTTTGGCACTTTGGGGAAGGTTCTTGGCGCGGTTGGCCTCTCAAGCTCAAAATTGAATGCAGTACTGCGCTGGCAAGCAAGGCGCTGACTTGATTTGAGGCGTTTAGGCCAAGTGAGGGCTGTCCAGACGGACTCCATTGCTATCCTTGACGGATATCTTGACGGGAATCCCCGCCTGAACACTTTGCGTGACAGTGCAGAAATCTTCAAACTGCCCAAGTACACGGTCTAGATGCGTTAGCTTTACAGTTTCTTTTCCAAGCTGAATTTCGACATCGATCTGTTGAATACGCAGCCGGTTGCTTTCATTTCTCTCCACGCTACAAGTCGCCTTGGTCGTGATGCCACCAGCGTCCTGCTTAAACTTCTGCAACGAGAAAAACAAGCTTGCCGACAGGCAGTTCGCTACTGCAGCCAAGAGCATATGGGTCGGTGCGGGACCTTCGCCCTTTCCCAGCGGTGCTGGCTCGTCGGCAAGTAAACCGGGCATCCCGTCTCCGAATTCCACTAGAAACTGGTAGTCCTGCTTCTGAGTCACCGTGACGCTTACCATGTCAGCCATGATCATTTTCCTTTAAAAGTTTTTGTTCGTCAGTCATACCCATCAGTTCTCGAACAACAGTTTATCGGTCGCGCACACCCGCTTTTTTCAATAAAATTTCCAGCGGACAAAACTGTGTAAAGCTGCTCTGCAAAAGATTGGCGCCCACGAAAACCGTAAACCACAAAAAATATTTAGTCAGGAAGAGGGGGCTTTCGGGCACGCCCAATCCCAAAGAAATAAGAATAAAAATTCCTGCAAACATGCGAACCATGCGATCAGTAGTCATAGTCAATCCTTTTGAAAATCAGTAAAAGTTAAGAAAATTTCTTTCGATTCGCGGCGTAATACAGCACGGGAATCACCACCAGAGTCAGCAAGGTGGACACGAAAATACCGAAGATCAGCGAAATCGCCAAACCGTTGAAAATTGGGTCATCCAGAATAAAGAGCGCGCCGATCATCGCCGCCAGTCCCGTCAGCACGATTGGTTTCGCGCGTGCGGATGCAGAATGAATCACCGCTTCGACAAACGGCATGCCCTGCGCAACTTGCAGGTTGATGAAGTCCACCAATAAGATCGAATTGCGCACAATAATGCCCGCCAACGCAATCATGCCGATCATCGACGTAGCCGTATATTGCGAGCCTAACAGCGCATGACCCGGCATCACTCCGATGATGGTGAGCGGGATCGGCGCCATGATGATCAGCGGCGTCAGGTACGACCCGAACTGCGCCACCACGAGGATGTACACCAGCACCAAACCGACGGCATAGGCCAGCCCCATATCGCGAAACGTCTCATAAGTAATCTGCCACTCGCCGTCCCATTTCAGCGAGAACTGACGATAAGGATCGGAAGGTTGATTAATAAAATATTCACCTAGCGGCGCCCCTTGCGCGGCGGTCAGATTGCCGAGCTTGCTGCGGACTTCGAACATTCCGTACAAGGGACTATCAAGTTTCCCCGCCATGTCGCCGATCACGTAGGTGACAGGCAGCATGTTCTTGTGATAAATCGTCTTTTCGCGCGTGGTTGGCTGCACTTTCACCAATTCAGACAGTGGCACGTTGTCGCCACTGCCAGACTTTACCGTCATCGTCAGCAGCGTATTCAGCCGAGCCTGCTTTTCTGGCGGCAGGATCAGTTGCACCGGGATGCTGTATTTTGATTGGCCGTCGTGTAGTGACGTGATGTCTTCGCCGTTAAGCGCGACCCGCATTGCCTGCACTACGTCAGTAGCCGGAATGCCCAACAACGCTGCTTTGCGCTGATCGACGCGCAGCACCACTTTTTGCGCGTTATCTTCGATCGAATCGTCAATGCCGATGATATCGGGTGTCTGGCCGAACGCTTGCCGCACCTGCTTGGCCAAGGCGTGGCGACCCGCTTCATCGGGACCGTAGATTTCTGCCACGAGAGGCGACATTACCGGCGGGCCCGGGGGCACTTCCACGACCTTGACTTTGGCGCCATGCCGGGCTGCAATTTCTTCCAGTGTGGCCCGCACCGCACCTGCGATCTCGTGGCTTTTGCGAGAGCGCTTGTGCTTGTCCACCAAGTTCACTTGCAAGTCGCCCAGTTCAGGTGCCTGACGCAGATAGTATTGCCGCACCAATCCATTGAAATTGATCGGTGCTGCAGTGCCCGCATACCCCTGAAAATCAGTGACTTCATCGATTGTCGCCAGATAGGCGCCCATCTCGTGCAACGCCGCCGCGGTATTTTCTACCGGCGTGCCGACGGGCATATCGAGTACTACCTGGAACTCCGATTTGTTATCGAAAGGCAGCATCTTCAACACGACTAGCTGAGCGACCGGTAGACTGACCGATAGCAGGATCGCCAGCAAGATCCCTGCCCACAACCAGCGACGGTTTCGGACGGCGTTTTTATCGGAAAGAAAGGGCAGAAGAAGCCGGTTGAACCAGCGGTGCAGTTTGTTGTCAACTTGCGTTGCATGCGCGCTATCGCCAGTCTGTGATTTGGAAAGCCGACGCGCCAGCCAAGGTGTCACGGTAAATGCAATCACCAGCGAAATCACCATGCCCATGCTGGCATTGATCGGAATCGGGCTCATGTAAGGGCCCATCAGCCCGGTGACGAACGCCATCGGCAGCAAGGCCGCGATGACAGTAAAGGTAGCCAAAATAGTGGGCCCTCCCACCTCATCGACCGCCGCTGGAATAATGTCTGAAAGCGATTTTTCCGGATAGAGTTCGCGATGCCGGTGAATGTTCTCGACGACGACGATCGCATCGTCGACCAGGATACCGATTGAGAAAATCAAAGCGAACAGGCTGACCCGGTTAAGCGTAAAACCCCAGGCCCACGATGCAAACAGGGTCGCGGCCAGAGTTAGCACCACGGCAATACCGACAATGGCGGCTTCCCGCATACCCAACGCGAAAAAAACCAGAACTACCACTGCAGATGTCGCAAAAATGAGCTTTTGAATCAGCTTTACCGCTTTGTCGTTGGCCGTTTCGCCGTAGTTGCGGGTTACGCTGACCTCCACGCCGGTGGGCACGATCGTGTTGCGCAGTTCAGCCACTCGACTCGTAATCTGCTCCGCGACTTTCACCGCGTTTTCACCAGGCTTCTTGGTGATTGAGATAGTCACCGCCGGAAATTCGCTGCCCATTGTGGTGACTTCAGTCGCGGCCGCCTTGCCGACGCCAAACCAGACGTATTTTGAAGGTTGTCCCGGGCCATCCACGATGCGGGCCACATCGGATAGGGACACTGGGTTGTTATCGGACACCCCCACGACCAATTGACCTACTTCCTTGGCGCTTGCCAAAAAATTACCAGTCTGGACTTCTACCGTGGTGTTGGCTGCAGCAAGCTGACCCGCTGGCAATGCGGCATTGACACCCAATAATGTCTGGCGAATATCGTTGATAGACAGGTGGTAGACATTGAGCTTGTCGATGTCCAGCAGCACGCGTACCAAACGACCCGGGCCACCCAAAGTCACGACTTCGCGGGTGCCGGGTACTCGCTTCAACTCGGCTTCCATGGCGTGCGCGACGCGCTCCAGTTCGTACGCGCCGCGATCGCTGTCCTTAGTCCAGAGCGTGAGCGATACGACTGGCACATCGTCTATGCCCTTGGGTTTGATGAGCGGCTCGCCAACATTCAATTCACGCGGAAGCCAGTCGCGGTTGGATTGAATCGTGTCGTACAACCGTACCAGCGCTTCGGTGCGTGGAACCCCGACCTTGAATTGGGCGGTGATGATCGCCATCCCCGGCTTGGATACCGAATACACATGCTCGAGCCCTTGAATCTGGGAGATGACCTGTTCCGCTGGTGTGGCCACCAATGTCTCGACATCTTTAGCCGATGCACCGGGAAAAGGAATCATCACGCTGGCCATGGTGACGTTGATCTGCGGCTCTTCCTCGCGTGGGGTTACGAGGACCGCAAACAAGCCAAGCAGCATTGCCACCAATGCAATCAGCGGCGTGAGTTGCGAGTGTAGAAAGAATTTCGCGAGGCGACCGGCAATACCCATAGTCTTATTTGCTCTTGAGTTTCAAAATGCCAAGTGCCTTCAATACGTACCTTTCGTAAATCGGCTCGGAGGTGCCCTTTTTCATCTTGCGCATGAAATATTTTTCAAAAGCAATCTTGGCCAGATGGACCCATTTTCCCTCCGCGAACCAGCTCACATTGCGGGGTGGAATTTGCGGCAAGGCGACAAATGCAATCCCACTATCACCAAAATCGGCCAGGCAGATCGCGTTCCAAGTTGCCTTCGCGCTCGGCTCTCTTCCTTGCAATTCTTCTTGGATATTGTGGGCAGTGGCGGTCACCATCGATTCGATCATGTAGCCGGTTTTCGGTGCGCCGGTCGGTACGGGTGTGATTTCAACGGGCGGTATGGCCACGCAAACGCCTAGCGCATAGACATTTTTAAACTTTGGATTACGCTGATGCTCATCGATCAAAATGAAACCGCGCGGATTGGTCAGGCCCTCAATGCCGAACACCGCATCGATGCCCTTAAAGGCGGGTAGCACCATTGAATAAGCGAACGGCAACTCGTGTTGTTTCTTCACGGCACCGTTTTCGTCATGCTCGGCAACCAGCATCTTGCCATCTTCTACCTTGAGGATTTTGGCATTGCAGATCCACTTTATATGACGCTCGCGCATCGCCGATTCCAGCATCGTTTTGGAGTCGCCGACGCCTGCGAGGCCGAGGTGGCCGATATAGGGCTCAGGTGTGACATACGTCATCGGTACGCGATCGCGGATCTTGCGCTTGCGCAAATCGGTATCCATGATGAAAGCGAACTCGTAGGCGGGACCAAAGCATGACGCGCCCTGGGCTGCGCCGACTACGACCGGACCCGGTGCTGCTATGAATTTGCTCCAGGCCTGTCCTGCGGTCGTCGCATGATCTACATGGCAGACCGATTGTGTGTACCCGTTAGGTCCCAGGCCTTCAATTTCATCAAAAGCGAGTTTCGGTCCGGTAGCGATCACCAGAAAATCATAGTCAATCATCCGGCCATCACCGAGTTCGACCATATTTTTCTCGGGATGGACCCGCTTCGCACCGGCACCATCGAACGCAATGCCCTGGCGCTCCAGGTAAGGCGCCACTTTGAATTCAATCGCGTCGCGAGTACGCCAGTTGACTGCGACCCAAGGATTGGAAGGCACGAAGTGGAACGTGTCGGTGTTCGATACCACCGTGATGCTGTCGCCGGAACGAAGCAGTGGTTTCATTTCATAGGCCATCGGCATGCCGCCGATGCCTGCACCTAGGATAACGATATGAGACATATTACCTCCAGATATTGAACCTAAAAAAGCGTGTCATCTATTCTTGGCGGAGCGCTGGGGTGCTTTTGAGGCTGCCTGATAAAAGGCCGGCCTTGACGGGATCCTGCGCAATACGCTCGCCCTCGCGTAAACCCGAAAGTACTTCGATATAGCCGTCGCCGGATAGATCGCCGACGCGAATTTGCCGTAATTGGGCCTGTCCGCCTCCACGTTGCACATACACCGCCGTGACCTCGCTGCGGCGCAGCACGGCGCTATTTGGAATGACCAGCTTGCGCGCCACGCCGGTAGCGAAGTAGACCCGCGCAAATTGTCCTGGTAACAGGCCTGCAGCATCGCCCAATTCAAGCCGAAGCTTGGCGGTGTGGGTGCGGCTGTCAGCGAGCGGAACGAGTGTGACCTGTTTCGCGGTCAAGCTACGTTTCAAGGCAGGTACTTCAATCTGGACCGGCATTTGCAGTTGTACGTCGCGCAGACTGGACTGCGAGAGCGTAGCAATGACGCGCATGCTGTCGGGGTCGAATACAGTGACGAGCGGGCGGCCTGGGGTTGCCATGTCGCCCACCTCGATCGGCGTGGCGGCAATCACGCCAGCGTAAGGCGCGGTGATGGTCGTAAACGTTTTGGCGGTGCTTGCCTGTCCTGCGTTGGCCTGCAGCGAACCAACGCGAGCCTGGGCTGCCTTGTAGTCCAATTCGGCCTGATCCAGTCCCGCCTTGCTAATGAATTTTTGCGCAAACAATTGTTTGCTGCGCTCAAAACTGCGCAACGCATTCGTCAGTCCGGCCTGCGCTTCCGCGAGCTGACTTTGGCTGCCAGACACCACTTGCTCGGCGGCGCGCGGATCAATACGCAGCAGAACCTGGCCAGCTTTCACACGATCGCCGACCTTGACCCTGAGTTCGACTATCTGTCCCGCTATTTGCGCTGCAAGCGTCGATTGACGAACGGCCTCAACGACGCCCTCGGAGCTGATTACATCGGGAACATTGCGATAGGCCACCACATACGTGCTGGCTGGGGCCGCTGGGGCGGGACCGGCTGCGCGCGCCTGCGGCGCTAGGGTCCCGAGCATGAAGGCGGCCAGCAAAGGAACGGCTGCTATCACGTGAAAGCGTGGGTGCCGGTTAGCGGACGGAAGAGTTCGATCAGAGGTAGCCATGAAGAGTTTGAGCGTTGTTATCACGAGGCCGACGGCGTTGACGCAGGGCAGTACAAACCATACAGCGTTGCCAGTACAGAGACCGCCCGCGGGTCGCTAAGTTGGTAAAAGATTTTTTTCCCCTCGCGCCTTGTTGAAACAATTTTTTCGGTACGAAGGATGCCCAATTGCTGCGACAGCGTGGGCTGACGGATTCCGACTAATTTTTCCAGGTCGCTCACGCAGGCCTCTCCTTGCGTAAGCTGGCACAGCAGCAAAAGGCGATCTTCGTTGGACATGACACGCAGCATGGAGGTGGCTTCACCGGCAGCTTCGCGCAATTGTTCGACGTTTAAATTAGGGGTGACCATGAAAGTCGGCGTTGCCATTAATTGCAATAAACATATTATGTATAAAAACAATATATATGTCAATTAGGCCATATCAGACGAACAAAAGACAGCCACTCCCGACCAAGGGTCGAGCACCCTTTGTGGGTCGCGTAATCCGCCGGAAAGTTTTATTGCTAACCTAGCCGGGAACAAGCCCCAGCGAACCGACAATCAGGCTAGGAGAGTAAAAAATGCCAGGGCGGTATCGAGTTCACTGGCGCTTGTGCCTTGCGCGCGTGCAACCTTGCCCTCCAGCGCGGGAAGTGCGGCTGCCCCTTCTTTTTGAAGCATCGATATCGTGAATGCCGCGTCCTTTGGCGAGTCAAAACCTTGGCTTTGCAGCACCAGACGCGCCTCGGCGTTGAGCAGCTTGAAGTAGAACTTGCCGTCTTTTTCGCGGTATTGCTTGAAGATCGGGGCTTCAATTTTAGCGGCTTTAATTGTCCGTGGAGCCGCAGACAGAGAGTCCAGGTTGCGCAGGCCCACCGCCTGTCGTAGCTCGCCCATGAAAGGGGTTGCTACGCTGCGCGCTTTCTGGGCACCGGCCTGTAGCAAGGCTTCGATTTTGGCAGGATCATTAATGAGTTCGTGGTACCGCTCGCGTAGCGGAGCGACTTCCCGATCGATGCGCTCAAACAGCAGCTGTTTGGCGTCGCCCCAGGCGATGCCTTCGGCATAGGCTTGCCTCAGCGCGGCCGTTTCGGGGGCGCTGGCAAAAGCTTGGTAAATCTGGAACAGTGCAGAGCCCTCGACTTCCTTGGCCTCCCCTGGCGCACGGGAGTCCGTCACGATGCCAGCGATCAACTTGCGCAATTGTTCACGAGGCGTGAACAGGGGAATGGTGTTGTCGTAGCTTTTGCTCATCTTGCGCCCGTCCAGGCCCGGCAGCAACGCCACCGACTCTTCAATGACCGCTTCGGGCAGCACCAGATGCTTGCCGTAAAGGTGATTGAAGCGTTGTGCCATATCGCGAGCCATTTCAATGTGCTGGATCTGGTCGCGTCCCACAGGTACCTTGTTCGCTTTGAACATAAGGATGTCAGCCCCCATGAGCACCGGGTACATGAACAGGCCTGCGGTGACGTCGGCATCGGGGTCGGTGCCGGCCGCTTCGTTTTTATCGATGGCGGCTTTGTAAGCGTGGGCGCGGTTAAGAACGCCTTTGCCGGTCACGCAGGTTAGCAGCCAAGTGAATTCCGGAATTTCGGGAATGTCGGACTGGCGGTAAAACGTCGCGCGTTCAGGATCCAGTCCGGCTGCCAACCAGCTGGCCGCGATTTCCAGGGTGGAGCGCTGGATGCGCGCGGGTTCATCGCATTTAATCAGCGCGTGGTAGTCAGCGAGGAAGTAGAAACTTTCTACGCCGGGCAGGCGACTTGCGGCCACCGAAGGTCGGATGGAGCCGACAAAGTTGCCCAGGTGGGGGGTACCGGTGGTGGTGATGCCGGTGAGAAAACGTTGCGCTGATGCGGTACTCATGCTGGGGGTGTTCAGGAGAGGCCGGACAGCGTTAGCCGAACACAGAGAGCAACGGCGCCATCAAGGCATTGATCACGGCGTAGCCCAGAGTCATCAAGGGGCGCAGCCACAAGTTGCCGACTACACCGGCGATGACCAGAGCCATCACGATGAAAAACCCCCAAGGCTCAACGCGTGCCACCCATTGCGCCTGCTTCCAGGGCAACAGGCCCACCAGAATGCGACCGCCATCCAGGGGGGGTAACGGAAACAGGTTGAACGCCCACATCACCAGATTGACCAAAATGCCGGCCTGTGCCATTTTTATAAAGAACAGCTCTTGAGAGCCGAGGCCGGCCAATAAAACCAGCACCAAAGCCCACAGCAAAGCCTGCACAAAGTTGGAGGCGGGACCGGCCAGCGCCACCCACACCATGTCGCGTTTGGGGTTGCGCAGATTACCAAAATTCACGGGAACTGGCTTGGCGTAGCCGAACAAAAAAGCCCCCGAGGTCGCAAAATAAAGCAACAGCGGCATCAGGATGGTGCCAATGGGGTCGATGTGCTTGAGGGGGTTCAAGGTCATGCGGCCCTGCATGTACGCGGTGTTGTCGCCAAAATGGCGGGCTGCGTAGCCGTGGGCCGCCTCATGTACCGTGATAGCGAACAACACGGGCAGCGCATAAATGGCGACGGTTTGAATCAGGTTGGCAATATCCATAGACTGATTGTCTCAGACCCTGGAACGCGGAGGCCTGGTGCTCTTTTACAGCCCCAGAACTGCCAAGCTGCCGCGGCCTTGCCTGATCACCACGGGATCGCCGCCGTCTGCCATCGCCGTCAAATCGATCACGGTGGTGGGCTCCTTGTAGCAGGCGCCGGCGTCAATCACCGCCGCCAGTTCATTCTCAAGCTGATCCTTAATGTCTTGAGGGTCGCTTAGCGCTTCGGTCTCACCGCGCGGGATGAGGGTGGTCGCCAGCAACGGGCCGCCATGCAATTCCAGCAGGGCTTGCAATGCCTTGTGGTCGGGCACGCGCAGGCCAATGGTTTTGCGGGACGGATGGCTGACGCGGCGCGGCACTTCTTTGCTGGCCTCCAAAATGAACGTGTAGGGCCCGGGAGTCGCTGCTTTAAGCAGGCGATATTGCTTGTTGTCCACTCGTGCATAGTTTGCCAGTTCGCTCAGATCGCGACACAGCAGGGTCAGGTGGTGCTTGTCGTCCACCCCGCGAATACGCCGCAAGCTGTTTGCCGCCGATTTATCATCCAAGCGGCAGACCAATGCGTAGCTGGAGTCTGTCGGCACGGCGGCGATCCCGCCGCGCTCAAGCAATTCCACCGCTTGACTGAGGAAACGTACCTGGGGATTGTCAGGATGAACTTCGAAAAACTGGGCCATGGCAAGCGCTTCGTAATTTTTATGTTTCAGTGGCAGTTGAATGATCAGTTGCGGCAGGAACCGCAATGATGCGCCGGACTACACCCGCGTCACTGAATCCGATCTGCCAGCAGTTCCCAGACTGGTGTCAGATCGCCCGGTAAAAACGGCAACGCACCGAGATCGGTATAGCTTTCGTCGGGGCTGTGGAAATCGCTCCCACGCGACGCGACCAGGCTAAATTCCTTCGCCGTTTCGGCATATTTCAAATATTCCTGCTTGGTGTGACTGCCGGTGATAACTTCTACACCCTGGCCGCCATGCGCTTTGAATTCTGTAAACAGCGCATATTCTTCGTTGGGTGTGAACTTATATCGGCCGGGATGTGCAATCACCGCAATGCCGCTCGCGTTTGTGATCCAGGTCACGGCATCATGTAGCGTGGCCCAGCGGTGCGGCACGTAACCAGGCTTGCCTTCAGTCAGGTATTTGCGGAAGACTTCGGACGTCTCTCGGCACACGCCTGATTCCACCAGAAAGCGGGCAAAGTGGGTGCGGGAGATGAGCTCCGGGTTGCTGACGAACTTCAACGCCCCTTCGAAAGCGTTCTTTATGCCTACTTTTTCGAGCGACGCGGACATTTCCTTGGCGCGGTGCTCGCGCCCACCCCGGGTATTGCGCAAGCCTTGCTGCATCCTGGCATCGTCTGGATCAAAACCCAGGCCCACAATGTGGACGGTTTCACCGGCAAAGGTGACGGAGATCTCGGCCCCGGTGAGGTAAGCCAGTCCTTGCGACTTGGCCGCTGCTGCGGCGCGGTGTAGACCGCCCACCTCATCATGGTCGGTCAAGGCCCAAAGCTCGACTCCGTTGGATTTCGCGCGTTCGGCGAGCACTTCGGGCGTCAAGGTGCCGTCGGATACAACCGAGTGGCAGTGAAGGTCGGCGTTAAGAATTTTTTGAGAAATCACTCAACGATTTTAGGCTTTCCGACGTGCATGCGCTTCGGCGCGCGTCAATCCCCCAATCTCTGGGCCGGGCCGTACTGAGGCCGACCCTTGCAGTGGCTGCATCCTGAATGTTTCAATTCTTTTTGCTCTGCAGCACCTTTAAAGCGAGCAGAACACGCTATTTTAAAAATAGCATTTCAGAAAAATCTTCTCTCTGAAAGAAGATCGCGACGCCCCGGCTCGCGCGGCGTCGCAACTTGGCTGCCGGTCAGGTCTTGTTTTTCATGGCGCAAGTGTTCCAGCCAAACAAAGCGTAGGGAGGGCACCAACCGATGGCGCCAGTAGCCAGTGGCACGACACCGATCCAGCCCCACAAGCCAATGGTGCCGCTAGCGGCTAAACCAATCAGGACCAGGCCAAGGACGATGCGCAGGATGCGGTCAATGCCGCCGACGTTGGATTTCATGGCTATTTCCTTAAAAATTATTGAACCAACTACATTGAACACGTTATTCGGCCTGCCGTAAGTGACTTGGGTCACACACTATCGATTCTCGGAGCGGGTGGCGGGCGCGCGGAAGGGTCAGTGCGCAGCAAAAAGGGGCATCAGGTCAGGCAACGCGCTGAAATCGAGCGCTATTTCGGCCAACGGGAACAAGGTACGCTCTTCAAATCGAACATGCGTTGCCATGGCATCGCCCCAAGCCGCCAGTGCCAGCGGTTCGCCACTCTCCAGACTTTTGACCAAGCGCCGCAGTTCAGCGTGCTGGGCCAGCGCTTCGCTGGCTAATCCGGGATGGCCGGCAGCGACCAGGGCCGGCAGCAGCACCCGTTCTTCAAGTGCGAAATGCGGTTCGAACTGCGCGTCCCAGCGCAAAAGCAGATGATCGCGTTGCTGCCGCGCACCTTCACTGCCCGGATTTGCTGCGGTCGCGGAAGCGTGTCGCGCCAAGACCAGCGCTTCATGGTGCTCGCGAGAGAGTCCGCGCAGGGCCTGGCAACGCTTCATACCGCAACTCCAAAATGGTGAATGCGATCCACCACGTCAACTGGGCTCTGGTCGGAAAAAGTGAGCCGCTGTATTTTGGGTTCAACGCAGAGTTGGTGTGGGTGTGAACGGAGAAAGCTAACTGCTGCACCAACGCTGTCAGTTTGCCGCGAGAATTGGCCGTTTGCGGAAGATCACCGGCTGCGTCGAAGGCCCGAGTCGGGCGGCGCCTGCAGTGTTTGGCGCCAGCAGGTCCGCGAGCGTATAACGATCGAAATGCTGCATGAAACTTTGCAGCGCGCCACTGACGATGCCCGTCAATTGACAATTTCCCGTCAACAAACACACGGTGCCGCTGGCGAGGCAGTCAACCAGAAAGAAATCAGGCTCGATGCTGCGCACGACGGCGCCCAGATTAATATCTTCCGGCGCGGCTGCGAGCCGCATCCCTCCGCCCTTGCCGCGCACGGTTTCCAGCCAACCCGCCAAGCCCAACTGGTGCGTGATCTTCATCAGGTGCGCTTCGGAAATGTCATAGGCGCGGGCCACTTCAGAAATAGTACACAGGCGCTCTGGATGTTGCCCAACGTACATCAGCAGCCGCATGGCGTAATCGCTCATTGTGGTCAGACGCATTGCAAGCTCCTGTGCATCCAGTAGGCTAGCTGCTTCATAGTCGTGGCCGAACCATCATTGGAGCGAAGCGCCAAAGGAAGAGCGCGAATGCGGCAATCCAGGCCGCCGCAGATAGCTGCAACGCCTGCGGGCTGAAGGCGGACGGTGCCAGGGCTGCAAGGCGCAACGTCACGGCAGCAAGCACCAACCCATAACTCATGAGCATGCTGCGATCGACGGCGAGCGGGCGGCCAAGATGACCGAGCGAGGTCCGTGTCAGCATTCCGATGATCAGCACTGAAAAACCGGCTATGGCAATCACGTGCACAGGCAACGCGGGCGGAATAGGCACACCCGCCGCACCGCACGCGGTTATTAACAAACCAATTCCCAGGCCGGTGTAGCCAAGATAGAGAATCCACAGCAGGGGGTGGTTGCGCACGGCGTAAGGCTTCCAGGTCACCACTTGAACCAACGACACGATGCCGGCAAATCCAAGCGCTATAGCGGTTGCAATCTGTAGTCCTGCAAGTATAGAAACCGCACCCGCAGCGCACGCGACGAGCTGCAACTGTCCCGAACGGGTGTGTTTTGGAATCTTCAGGCCAGCGACGGCACGCATGGCGAAAAACGGGATCACACGTCTGCTGATTAGGAGCGCGATTAACGCCATTACCAGAAGCCCCGCGTTAAAACGTTGCATCAGCAGCGCATAGTCGCCTCCACGCGCGGCGAGCAAGTACAAGGCGTCGGCACCGCCCAGCGCAAGCAACAGCAAAGGCACGGCGTAGTTGCGCGCGTTCCTGGCAAGGACTACCGCGCGCATCATCGCTGCCGCAGCCAGCAGGAAGAAGCCAAGTTCCGCCGCCATCGCGATCCAAAATAGGTCGTTACCGCCGATCAGAAAGCCCATCCGCGCCACCAGCCAAAGAACGCAGGCGGCGGCTAGTGTGTAGTTTTTCATCGGGTTGATCCCGGTCCAGTTGCTGCCAGCGGTCATAAGAAAAGCGACCGCGATGGTTGCGACAAAACCCCAGAGCATTTCATGCGCGTGCCAGGCGATGCCCTGCAGCGGGCCGGCCAGCACTTGCGGAGCGTAGATCCAAACGGCGATGGCAATCAGCGCCCACGCGCTGCCAGCCAAATAAAGCGGGCGAAAAGCAAGTTCAAGAAACGCGCGGAGGTTAGGGGCGGGGTCCTTGGGGTGTAGAGCTGATGTTGACATTATGTTTTCACGATCGGGCTCCGTCACCACCGCATTCGGCAATGGGAAAAAGCGGTAGTTATAAGCTGTATTTGTGATGTATCTTATAAGAGTGCAGCGCCAGTTGTCAACCTGCGAAACATTTCGCAGGGATGGTGAATGAAACGGTGCTTTTAATCAGTGACACCGTAGCAATCTTTTAAGCAGCGACCACTTCGATGTCTGGCTCAATCGACTGAAGTCGGTTTTCAATTCCCCGCAGCGTTCCGGAAATCGAACTCGGACAGGTGCCGCAGGCTCCCTGGTAATGGACGACGAGCTGGTTGCCATGGAGGCCGAGAACATGCAGATCACCGCCGTCGCTTTGCAAATAGGGGCGAATCTCCAGGTCGAGCACTACATTGATATCTTCCAGACGCTGTTGGTCGTCTTCGCTCAGATGCTCAAATGTTGCCCGCGCCGCGAAAACCGCTGCTGCGGATTGATCGCCAGCCGCGGGCGCAGCACGCAGCGGAACCGCGATTTCACGCGTCAGCTGCTTCCAGTCGGCCTGACCGTCTTGCGTGACGGTGATCCAGCGATCCACATAGAACACGTTAGTCACATGGTCAATGGCGAACAAAGCGCGCGCCAGCGCATCGTCCTTGGCCTGTTCCGCGTTCTCATACGAATGCGCAATGCCCCATGTAAGCGGTTCGCGCAACGTGAATTTCATCGCGTTCGGATTTGGTGTGTCTTCGATTTCGGCGATTTTTGGCATGTTAATGTCCTGTAGGAAAGTTCGCCACTTGTCGCCTCACGCGTCACCGATCGGTGTGTGCATCGGATCTGCATCGTCCTCGGTGGACGTGCTGGGCACGGCATTGAACGCAGCCTGCAGCGTGTGCCACGGCAGAATGGCGCATTTCACGCGCATCGGGAGCGCACTGATACCAGAGAACACCGCCAGCCGACCGATGTGCTGGCTGTTCTTGACGTCAAGCCGGCCGGTGGCCATGTCAACGAACTCGTGGATCAGGGTCTGCGCATCACTTCGGCTTTTGCCCTTGACCGCCACCGTCATCAGCGACGCGGATGCTTTGCAAATCGCGCACGACTCGCCCTGAAAGGCGATGCCTGCGACCGTATCGCCAGCCAGGTCGAGTGCGACGTTAATGTGGTCGCCGCACAGTGGATTTACTCCTTCGGCATGGTGGCTCGGGTGGTCGAGCAGGCCGTAGTTCCGCGGCTTGCGGTTGTGATCGAGGATGACTTCCTGGTACAACGCTTTGGGATCGGCGCTCATGCGAATACCTTTTGAACAGAGCGAATTCCGGCGACGAGCGCATCGACATCGGCGAATGTGTTGTAAAACGAGAACGAGGCGCGCGAGGTTGCCGTTACACCCAGCCGCTTCATCAACGGCTGTGCGCAGTGGTGACCGGTACGAACGGCGACGCCTTCCTGATTCAATAAGGTGCCCACGTCGTGCGGGTGAATGCCTTCGACCGCAAACGACAACACTGCCGCCTTATGCCGTGCGGTACCAATCAGGCGCACTCCCGGCAGCTTGCTCAACTGCTCGGTAGCGTAGCGCAACAAGGCGTCCTCATGCGTTGCAATGGCCGACATACCGATGGCTGACAGATAGTCCACCGCAGCGCCGAGTCCGATGGCCGCTGCAATCGGCGGGGTGCCGGCCTCGAATTTATGCGGAATGGTGTTGTAGGTGGTTTCTTCAAAGGTCACGGTCCGGATCATGTCGCCGCCGCCCTTGAAAGGTTGCATCGTCTCAAGCAGTGCAGCCCGTCCATACAGAATGCCGATGCCGGTTGGTCCGCACAATTTGTGTCCCGAAAAAGCATAGAAATCGCAGTCCAGATCCTGCACGTCTACCGCCGAGTGAGCCGCAGCTTGTGCGCCATCAATCAGCACCGGCACACCACGCGCGTGCGCAAACGCGATCATTTGCTTGATCGGGTTGATGCTGCCGAGCGCGTTCGATATGTGTCCGACGCTGACGAGTCGTGTGCGCTCGTTAAAGAGCGCTTCGTAGTCGTTCAGCAGAAGTTCACCGGCGTCGTTGATCGGCACAACGCGAATCGTCGCACCTTTTTCGGCGGCGAGCATTTGCCACGGCACGATGTTGGAGTGGTGCTCCAGAACGGTCAAAATGATTTCGTCGCCAGCGCCAATGAATTTGCGGCCCCAGCCTTGCATCACCAGGTTGATGCTGTCCGTCGTGCCACTGGTGAAGATCACTTCGCGGGCTTCGCGCGCGTTGATAAAACGCTGCAGTTTGACGCGTGCCGCTTCGTAGGCGGTGGTGGCCGTCTCTGAGAGGTAATGCACCGCCCGGTGAATGTTGGCGTGCTCGCTCGTCTGGTAGCGCACGAGGCGGTCGATCACTGGCTGCGGCATCTGGCTTGATGCGGCGTTGTCGAGATAGACCAGCGGCTTGCCCGCGACCATTAAATTGAGAATTGGAAATTCAGCCCGAATTCGCGCCACGTCGAAGGGCGCCGCCGAGCGCGTTGTGGGTGTTGCCAAGGCGTCTGGTGTGCTGATCATGACTGGTCCGTGGTTTGTGCGAGCACCGTCTGCTCGAGCTGCCGTCGCAATGACGCAATGGGGATGCGCTCAATGACTTCGGCGCCAAATGCATAGCTCAGCAGATTGCGTGCTGCCGTTTCCGAAAAGCCGCGGCTCTGCAAGTAGAAGACTTCCTCGCTGTCGAGCTGTCCGACGGTCGCACCGTGCGTGCACTTGACGTCGTCGGCAAAAATCTCAAGCTGTGGCTGGGTGTCGACCAGCGCCTTGCCTGATAACAGCAGATTTCGGCTGGACTGCGCGGAGTCGGTTTTCTGGGCACCGGGCCGAACCATCACCTTGCCGTTAAAGACTGCGTGCGCGGCCCCGCCTACGATGCATTTATGCAGTTGGCGGCTTACGCCGTGCGGCTTAGCGTGGTCAATGAAGGTGTGCGTGTCGGCAAGCTGGCTGTCGCTGATCAGTGCCAATCCGTCGAGTGAGCATTCGGTAGCATCAGCGGTTTGCACGACATGCAGATCAAGTCGGGAGAGCTGCGCGCCGAGTGCGATGTTGACCGAGTGATAGCGGCTTGCATGGGCGAGCGCTACGCCGCAGCTGGCCATGTGAAATGCCTTGGGGCTCTCGCGCTGCACCCGAACATGCTCGACCTTCGCGTTCGAAGCGAGCGCAACCTCCGCGACCGAATTGGTGAAGTACGCGCCATCATGCAACGCAACGTAATCTTCGATCAGCGTTACTTCGCCGTCAGCTTCAGCCAAAATCAGAAGGCGGGGGTGGCTCGCCAAGCCGGGCTGCGTTGAGATGAAGAGCAAATGCACCGGGGTTGCGATCAAGGTGGCGCGCGGCACAATAAGTACCGCTGCATCGTGCAGGAATGCCGTGTTGAGCGCCGAAAACAACTGGTCGTGGAAGGGGGCGTACTGACTGAAATGCGACTGTATGGCGGCGGCATGTGTACTTGTGATCGAGGGCAAGTTGCCGACGATGAGACCATCCGCCGTGGGCAGGCTGGAGAGCTGTGAGGCATACACGCCATCGACAAAGACAAGTCGGGTCGTCGCCTCTTCAATGTAAAAGTGTTGGACGTCGCCGGCCTGCAACGCGGTTGGTGTGCGCAGCGGGTGAAATGACTGCCGGGTCAGCGCTGAGATGTCGGTGAATCGCCAGGCTTCGTCGCGCACCGTCGGGACGGTGAGTGCGCCGACGCGCTCGACCGCTTCAGCGCGGAGTTTGCTCAGCCATGGCAACTTCGGTGCAGTGTGCGCGGTGCCCCCCTCGCTCTGGCCAGTGAGAAGCCGTTCGACAACTCCGAGGGAAACCACGTTGTCGGTGATCATGACAAGCTACCTGCCTGAGTCTCGGCCTCGGCCTCGATCCAGTCGTAACCGCGCTCCTCAAGTTCCAGCGCAAGTTCTTTGCCGCCGGTGCGGACAATGCGCCCCCCGCTCATCACGTGAACATAGTCGGGGATGATGTAGTTCAGCAGGCGCTGGTAGTGTGTGACCAGCACAACGGCGTTGTTGATGCTGGCGAGGTGATTGACGCCCTGCGAGACGACCCGTAGCGCATCGATGTCGAGTCCGGAATCGGTTTCGTCCAGGATGGCCAGGCTCGGCTCAAGCAGCGCCATCTGCAAGATCTCGTTGCGCTTTTTTTCCCCACCTGAAAAGCCTTCGTTAACGCTGCGCTCAAGAAACTCGGGGCTCATTTCGAGCAACTTCATTTTCTCGCGCACCAAGTCATCGAACTCAAGCGGATCCAGCTCATCGTTCCCGTGTTCGGCTTGCACGGTGTTGTAGGCCAAACGCAGGAACTGGCTGTTGCCGACGCCGGGTATTTCGATCGGGTATTGGAAGGCCAGGAAGACTCCGGCGCGGGCACGCATTTCGGGGGCCATCTCAAGCAGGTTCCGACCTTCGAACAGCACCTCGCCGCTGGTGACCTGATACGCCGTGTGACCCGCCAGTACCTTGGCGAAGGTGCTCTTGCCGGAGCCGTTGGGACCCATGATGGCATGGACTTCTCCACGCCTGACGGTCAAGTCCAGGCCTTTGAGAATCTCAGTGCCATTGACGCTTGCGCACAGGCCGCGAACTTCCAACAGCAACTCGCTGTTTTGAACAATCATCCGACGCTTCCTTCGAGCTTGAACCCGAGTAGTTTGGTGGCTTCAACCGCGAACTCCATCGGCAGCTGAGAGAAGACATCTTTGCAGAAACCGTTGATGATCATCGAGACCGCTTCTTCGGCACCGATGCCGCGCTGCGCGAAGTAAAACATCTGGTCTTCGCCAATCTTTGACGTGGACGCTTCATGCTCAACCGTGGCGCTTTGGTTTCGGACTTGGATGTACGGAAAGGTGTTGGCGCTGCAATGTTCACCAATGAGCATCGAGTCGCACTGCGAATAGTTCCGCGCGCCCTTGGCGGTGGGCAAGACCTTCACCAGGCCACGGTAGCTATTGTTGGATTGACCGGCCGAAATGCCCTTGCTTACGATGGTACTTCGGGTATTTTTTCCGATGTGAATCATCTTGGTTCCGGTGTCGGCTTGCTGGTGGTGATTGGTCACCGCAACCGAATAGAACTCGCCCACCGAGTTGTCTCCGATCAGCACGCACGACGGATACTTCCAGGTAATCGCCGACCCGGTCTCGACCTGGGTCCATGAAATGCGAGAGTTGACGCCCCGGCACAAGCCGCGCTTGGTGACGAAGTTGTAGATGCCTCCGACGCCGTCTTCGTCGCCCGCGTACCAGTTCTGCACGGTCGAATATTTGATGTCGGCGTTGTCCAGCGCAACCAACTCAACGACGGCGGCGTGGAGCTGATTGGTATCGAACTTGGGCGCGGTGCAGCCCTCCAGGTAAGACACCGTGGCGCCTTCTTCTGCAATGATCAGTGTGCGCTCGAACTGTCCGGTGTCCTGGGTGTTGATCCGGAAGTAGGTCGACAAATCCATCGGGCACTTGACACCCTTTGGGATAAAACAAAACGAGCCATCGGTGAAAACTGCGGAATTGAGCGCCGCGAAGTAGTTGTCACCAGTGGGGACCACCGTGCCGAGGTATTTCTTCACCAGTTCGGGATGGTTATGCACCGCCTCGGAGATCGAACCGAAAATGATGCCGACTTCGGCCAGCTTGGCCTTGTAGGTGGTTGCCACCGAAACGCTGTCAAAGATCACGTCGACCGCCACACCTGCCAGCGCTGCGCGTTCGTGCAGGGGCACGCCGAGCTTCTCAAACGTACGCAGCAGTTCCGGATCGACCTCGTCCATACTGCTCAATTTTGGCTTGGGCTTGGGCGCCGAGAAATAGCTGATCGCCTGAAAATCGATTTTCGGATGCTTGACGTTGGCCCATTCCGGCTCCGTCATCGTCAGCCAGTGGCGGAACGCCTTCAGACGGAATTCGAGTAGCCACTCCGGCTCGTTCTTCTTGGCCGAGATCATTCGAATCGTCTCTTCACTCAGCCCTTTCGCTGCGACCTCTGACTCGATGTCGGTTACGAAGCCATGCTTGTAGGGCTGGTTGACGAGGTTTTGAAGCAAAGCGCTCATAAAACACCTTTTCCGTTGGTGGAGGCCTTCAGGCTGAAGCTTTCACCACAGCCGCAGGTGTTGCCGACGTTCGGATTGTCAAACTTGAAAAACTGTTTCAGGCCTTCGGTGACGAAGTCGAAACGCGCACCATCGAGGGCGGCGAGGTTTTGCGAAGCGACCACCAGCGCGGCGTCATGTCCTTCAAACCGTTGCTCGCCCGCGCGCAGTTCGTCGGCGACCTCATAGGTGTAGGCAAACCCTGAGCAGCCCACGCTTTTGACGCCGACGCGCAGTCCGATCCCCGCGCCGCGCTTGGCAATTTGCGAGTGAATCTGCTTTGCTGCCGCGTCAGTCAATGTAATGGTCATGGTTGAAGACCCTTCGCGCCATTGAAGGCGACCGTCTTGGGTTGTCCAAAAAGTGACGAGTAGGTTAGAAATCTCATTTTAGGAACTCCTTTGGGGCTCAAATCATAAAGATATACGGATGTTATACCTTATAGTTTGGCATGACGCCGTCGACGCCTTTCACGCTGATGGCTTCAGGGTGATTCTGAGCCGGCCTAACTTTTTTTGAGGAATTTTTGCCTCGATCCCCCTCTGACCGGAACTTAATTTGCTATTTGATAAATAGCAAATTAAGCAGGTAGGGCGGCGGCTATGGCGCGCAGCGCAGCGCTGTCGCGGATGTGGATGTGCTCGCGCGCCAACTCGACCCATCCTTCCCGTTCGAATCGACGCAGCAGCCGCGAAACGATTTCGCGCACCGTACCCAATTCGTCCGCCAGCACCTGGTGGGTGAGCGCCAGGTCCTGCCCACGACCCAGCAAGCAGGCTGCCAGCCGCTGGTCCAGCTTCTGAAAGGCGACGGCATCGATCAAACCTGTCAGATCCGCCATACGTTCGGCGAACAGCCCCAATACGTCGTTGCGGAAAGCGGGGGTCTCGAGCCACTGAATGAACATCGGCGGCGGTATCAGCAGCAAGGTGGTGGGTTTGGTGGTAACGCCGTGGGCCAGCAGTCGTTGGCTGCGAAACAGGCTGGCACTGGAAACCAGGCAGAGCTCACCGGGGACAACCCGATACAGCTCAAGCGACCGCCCGTCGCTGGAATGGCGCGACACTTTCACCTCGCCTTCCAGCACCATCGGAAAACCCCGACAAATCGCGTTTTCGTCAAAAAGCACACCGCCCACCGCCACCGTTAAGGGGCCGACAGATGGACCCAGGTCGGCCAGCGTGGGAACAACGTGCGCAAGCGCGGGATAAAGCGCGACGGGGTCGATCATTCAGGCAGTGTACCGGCCCGTTCGATAGCTCCTGCAGCGCACCCCGAAAAAAGCGTGACCAGATCGCCGCGTCTGGTAGCACTTAACTGGGGTGAGGGTTGGTTCCCGGCACTTCGCCGCTATGAATCAACTGGCCTCCTACCCAAGCTTGCTACGCTTGGCTTCAGCGTAAGCCGAAATAAGACAGGACTACGCCGATGATGACAACAAGTCCGACGATGTAGATGATGGTGTTCATAAGGTGCTCTTCGGGGTGTTGTTTAACGCAAGTTGATGAAATTTTCGAAACTTGATCGTTAACGCCCTGACTTCGCCCGGCTGTAGGCAGACACGCCCAAAAGTCGTCGGACTCTTGCGATGTCCCCATTCAGGCCTAAAGTTCCGCGCCTTCCACCAAAAAGCGCACCCGCTTGACGCCTTGCCACTCATCGGCATCTAGCCGAAAGGCCAGTTTTACGCGAGCCGGTAAAGATTCGGTGTGGCCAAACCAGATCCCGTCCACCGGTTGGCCTTGGTGTTTGAGTTTGAGTGCCAGGTGTTTTTCGCCCACCAGCCGCTGCGAGACTATCTCAACTACTTCGCTAAAGGTGGGTGCCGCAAAACCTTGTCCCCAGACTTCTTGGTGCAGTGCGTCGACGAGATCGACGCGCCGGTATTCTGGCGCCAGTGGGCCATCGGTGTCCAGGCGCCGCGTCAGGGTCGCGGCGTCCAACCATTCGCTGGCGACTTGTTGCAGCGCCTGCTCAAATGCCCCGAAGTTTTCTTCGGCGATCGTACAGCCGGCGGCCATGGCGTGGCCGCCAAAGCGCAGCAACACGCCGGGCTGTCGTTTGGCCAACAGGTCCAGCGCATCGCGGAGGTGAAAGCCGGGAATCGAACGGCCCGAGCCTTTGAGTTCATGCCCCTTGCCCGGCGCCTGGCTGGCGGCAAAAACAAAAGTTGGCCGATGCAGCTTGTCCTTGATACGCGAGGCCACGATACCCACCACACCTTCATGAAACTCGGGATTGAAAATCGCGATGGCTGGCGGGGGCTCCTCATCCTCGTCAATCATCGCGTCGGCAGCCAGTTGGGCTTGCTCGCGCATGCCCGACTCAATGTCTCGGCGTTCGCGGTTAATGCCGTCGAGCAGGGCGGCCAGTTCGCTAGCACGCGCCCCGTCATCGGTGAGTAGGCATTCAATGCCCAGTGTCATGTCGCTGAGACGGCCCGCTGCATTAATGCGTGGTCCGAGCGCGAAACCGAAGTCAAACGTCGTTGCCATAGGTGCATGGCGTCCTGCGGCCGCGAACAAGCTGGCAATGCCAGCGGGCAGGGCCCCGGCCCGGATGCGCTTGAGCCCCTGCGCGACCAGGCGGCGGTTGTTGGCGTCTAGCTTGACCACGTCGGCCACGGTGCCGAGCGCCACCAACGGAAGCAGGGTATCGAGTTTGGGCTGCGAACTGGCATCAAATAGTCCGCGCGCTCGCAACTCGGCGCGCAGCGCAAGCAGCACATAGAAAATTACACCGACCCCGGCGATTGATTTACTCTCGAAGCGGCACGCTGGTTGGTTGGGATTGACGATGACATCGGCGGACGGCAGTACCACTTGCCCGTCTTTAAGCGCGGGCAGGTGGTGGTCAGTGACTAAAACCTGCATGCCCAGCGCTTTAGCCCGAGCCACGCCGTCGACGCTGGCGATGCCGTTGTCTACGGTTACCAGCACGTCGGCGCCGCTGGCGCTGACGCGCTCGGCAATTGGCGGTGTCAGGCCGTAGCCGTCAAGCACCCGGTCCGGTACCAGGTAGCTGACCTGTTTGGCACCCAGCAGTTTTAAGCCCCGCAGCGCCACGGCGCAGGCGGTGGCGCCATCGCAGTCGTAGTCGGCCACCACACAGATTTTTTTATCAGCGGCCATGGCGTCGGCGAGTAGCTGGGCAGCTTCCCGGCTTCCCTGCAAAGAGGCGGGCGGCAGCAGTTTGGCCAGCCCATCGTCGAGTTCGTCCATTGAACGGACGCCGCGCGCAGCATAGAGCTGTGCCAGCAGCGGGTGAATGCCTCCCTGCTGCAGGGCCCAGACGCTGCGCGGTGGCACGTCGCGTACCTGTATTTTCATGGGGGCTAGTTTAAAACTTCGTTTGCCAAGATTTTTATAGCTGCCGCAGCAGGTCCAGTGTGCGTACGGGGGATAAGCGACTTGAAATTCTCGCGAAGAAGCCACGCTGTATGGTTTCAAAGGTATGGGCGCTGCGCTCCCCGCACAGCGTCAGTCGCACGAACTCGCCCCGACGCTGTCGAGCCAGTAGCGGAGCGACCTCGGCGGCATCCAATGCCTTCCAGGCCTGCGCATAAGCGGTCCAGTCATCGCAAAAAGCCGCCTGCGCCAGCGTGCGGGGCACACGGACGGGCTCTCTTTCCCTTTGGGAGCGGCTTTGGCTGAGCGTACCTGTGCCGCTAAGCCAGAAGGAATTGACCGGCAACTGCCGAAGATCTGCCCGTGCATCGTTCACGGGGTGGGTGTAAAGCAGCATCTGCATTTCGTTTTGCAGCCGGCGCATTGTTCTGGCGCCGCCCTCAAACGGGGTAGCACTTGCCAGGGGCGGATTGGCTTTACCTTCGGCAGCGCCGGCGCCGGGCAGCCAGGCATCCACGCTGCGGCCAAGCACCCGGTCAAGCGACGCCGTGGGCAGGTTGCGGAACAGTTCGCCTTCTGCCAGCCAGCGTTCGGGCGCAAGGTAGTGAAGCCTGATGCCATCGGTTTCAAAATAAGGCTGCATCGCCATGAGCAGGGCGCGGGACTCATTTTCAGTTAAAGCCAGCGCTGCCGGATCGGTCAGAATCGCGTGTTCGCGGCCCATCGCCCAGTGGCAGAGAGTGACCCAGGCCCAGGCTTTGTTCTCGCGGGCCTGCAGGCGCTCAGGCAGGTCCCCGGCTGCCCACGGAATCAGTCCATCTGGCACGCCTTCGACCGCCAGCCCTTCCGCACGGGCCAATGCCCGCTCGTGAGGGGGCGACAAGGTGTGGGCGTCTGCCTCATCAATGTGCACGCGCTTCATGCCCCGCAGCAGTTCCGTTAAGTGCTGAAAGCTTTCAGGCGGTTGCGCCTGCAGGGTGGGCAGCCAGCTTTCTGCGCTGCAGGCCGCAAAGGGAATCAACAGGTGTTCGGACGGGCGAGTCGATGAAATGGCGGACATGGCGCTTATTGTCAAGCAGTCGGGGATGCCACAATCGGCGCTATGCAAATTCCCTACGAGCTGATTTTGGGCTGGCGCTATACCCGCGCTGGCCGCACCACCCGGCGCAACGGCTTTATTTCCTTTATTTCGGGCGTGTCCATGTTGGGCATTGGGCTCGGTGTGGCGGCGCTGATCATTGTCTTGAGCGTGATGAACGGATTTCAGAAAGAAGTTCGTGACCGCATGCTGGGCGTGATCTCGCACATCGAGGTGTTCGCCCCCAACGGTGGCGCATTGCCCGACCCGCAAAAGACCCTGGCCGAGATCAAGGCCAATCCGCAAGTCGTGGGCGCCGCTACTTTTATTGGCGCGCAGGCGCTGCTGGCACGCGGCGAAGACATGAAAGGCACCATGGTGCGCGGCATCGACCCCGCGCTTGAAGGGCAAGTAACCGACCTTGCCGTGCAACTGAAAAATACGGCCTTTCCCAAGCTCGTCAGTGGTGGATTTGGCGTGATCCTGGGCGGCGAGCTGGCTCGATCGCTGGGTGTGCGCGAGGGCGATACCGTCACGCTGATTGCGCCTAGCGGCCAGATTACCCCGGCGGGTGTGCTGCCGCGCCTCAAGCAGATGACCGTGGTGGGCACCTTTGATTCGGGCCACTTTGAATATGACTCGGCGCTGGTCATGATGCATCAGGATGACGCCGCCAAAATTTTTCGGCTCGAAGGACCGACCGGCATCCGAATCAAGCTCAAGGACCTGCACCAGGCGCGGGAAGTCGCCCTTGAGTTGTCCAAAAGTCTGAGCGGCGACTTGCTTATTCGCGACTGGACGCGGCAGAACAAAAACTGGTTTACCGCAGTGGAGCTTGAAAAACGCATGATGTTCATCATTCTCACGCTGATCGTCGCGGTGGCCGCCTTCAACCTGGTCAGTACGCTGGTCATGACGGTGACCGACAAGCGCGCCGACATTGCGATTCTGCGCACCTTGGGCGCCAGTCCCAAAAGCATCATGGGAATTTTCATGGTGCAGGGCGCCATGGTCGGCGTGATTGGAACCTTCTCCGGTCTGTTGCTGGGACTGGGTATCGCGGTCAATATTGACGTGATCGTGCCCGCGCTGGAGCATTTGCTCAATGCCAGCTTTCTGCCCAAAGACATCTACCTCATCAGCCGCATGCCGAGTGACCCGCAATACGCAGACATCATGCCGATCGTCGTCATCTCCCTTGTGCTGGCATTTTTGGCAACGATTTATCCGAGCTGGCGCGCCAGTCGAGTGAACCCGGCGGAGGCCCTGCGTTATGAGTGAGCTGATGAATAACGCTGTCAATGCAGCGCAAGCTGAAGTGGTGCTTCGGGCCACCGGCCTTACCAAACGCTTCACCGAAGGCCGCCTTAATGTGACCGTGCTGCAAGGTGTCGACTTGCAGGTGCATCGCGGTGAAACGCTGGCCATCGTCGGGGCGTCAGGCTCAGGCAAGAGCACCTTGCTGCACCTCATGGGCGGGCTTGATGCGCCGACCAGCGGCCAGGTCGAGCTGAAAGGGCGAACGCTTTCAACGCTGTCAGCCGCGCAGCAAGGCCAGTTGCGTAACCAGCATCTCGGTTTTGTTTACCAGTTTCACCACCTGTTGCCGGAGTTCAGCGCGCTTGACAACGTTGCAATGCCGCTATGGATTCGACGTCAAGACCGCGTGCAAGCTGGGCAAGTCGCCGCAAAGATGCTGGCGGATGTGGGGCTTCAAGATCGCCTCCATCATCGTCCTTCCGAACTTTCGGGCGGCGAGCGCCAGCGCGTTGCGATTGCCCGTGCGCTAGTTACCAGGCCCGCTTGCGTGCTGGCAGATGAGCCGACCGGCAATCTCGATCGTTCCACTGCCGACGGTGTCTTTGCATTGATGTTGCAACTCGCCCACGAGCATGGCACGGCGTTTGTGCTGGTCACGCACGATGAAGCGTTGGCCGCGCGCTGCGGGCGCCAGTGCAGGCTGGTGTTGGGGCGGTTGTCGGAGGGGGGCTAGGGGCACTGCGAGGTTCGGCGTGAAGGGTCTGTCCTGATTGGGTCGGGGGCAGCCGCCAAGCCCTTTCCCAGTCTCCTGAATCGGAGGGCAAGGGACAGATCTTTAGGAGCAGTCCACGCAGCAATCGCCTACTTTCGGCTTCAGCAACGCATGGCATTGATCGCATTCGCTGAACCACTGGCAAGCGTCGGTCGGCATCGTTTCAGTCTCGACGTGACCGCAGTGGGGGCGCATCGCTTTGAGGCGTATCTAGTCGACTCTCGGTCAACTCTTCTCAGCTTGCGGGCCGCAGGTGGTTCTGTAAAGTGCCGGTTGATTTCCTCGCCGCAGCAGGCTTGAGAAGCCCAGTTTTGGAGTTCCTGTTGCGCGATGGGCTGGCGAGTGGCCAAATTCGCTTGGCAGTTGTCCGCCGGCGCCCTGCGGTGCAAAGATCTGTGACTGATTCGGGGTAGGATATTGCACGCGATCGCTAGTGGCGGGCATTGACTGGGCAACGGTTCATGCCTGAGAACCTTTTCATGGCTTTAAGGAGTTTTCATCATGTTCAAGCACCTTCTGGTTCCTGTAGATGGCTCATCTACCTCAAGCCAGGCCATCGGAAAAGCGATCGCCATCGCTGAGGCGTTCAAGAGCACGGTAACCGTCATCTATGTGATCGACCCTTACGCTTTTACCGGGGTCGGAACGGATTTCTCCTACGGTCAGGCCGAATACCTCAGTGCGGCCACCGCCGAAGCCGAGGAAGCGATCAAGGCCGCGAAGCAATCTTTTGAGGAACATGGCATTGCCGTGACTGGATCGATCGTTGAAGGACATGCGATCTATCGTGGCATCCTTGAAACTGCGGAAGCCGTGAAAGCGGATCTGGTCGTCATGGGCTCTCATGGACGCCACGGACTGGAAAGACTCGTGCTGGGCAGCGTCACGGCCCAAGTGCTGTCGCATGCACATTTTTCGGTGTTGGTCGTTCGCGAATAAGCCGGGCGCGCTCGTTGATGCGGCGCATCCGCCGCGATCTGATCGACAGCTACGACGAAGAGCAAAATCTCCGTTTTCCAAGCGGCATCCACGACCCGCTCGAGCAGTGGAAACTCAGCCCCATGAGCCTAAAGTCCCGCCGGCGTTGGGAAGAGCACACCCGGGCCAAGGAAAGCATGCTGGAGCGTACCCACATTCCGGAGGCGCGTTGGTGGGTTGTGCAGGCGGTTGACAAGAAGAAAGCCCGGCTGAACTGCATTCACCATCTCCTGCAACAAATGCCGTGCCAGGAAACCGAGCATTTGCAGCTTGTGCTTCCGGAGCGGATTCGCCATGAAGACTATGGGCGGCATCCGGTTTCGAAAAATTTCGTGGTGCCTCAAGTTTACTGAGTGGCCTCGGCTGTCCTGGTTTCGGAAACTGCTGCTGGTACCAATACAGGGCGTATAAACAGTCCTAATCCCTGATGTCCGCAACCGGATGCGATCCAAAGTCGGGCCGCGCTAGATAACTCAACACGCGGCGTGCGGCTTCTTCAGGCGATGTTAGCTGCCCGCCGCTTTTGAGTTGCAAAAAATTATCCCGGTCGGGGAAAGCCGACCCGTCTGCGCCGCGCAACTGCGCCTGCATGTCGGTGTCAATCACGCCCGGCGCCAACGAGCAGACTTTGGCGCCCGTCGACTTCTGCGCTTCGTCCAGGGCCAGACAACGGGTGAAATGATCGATACCGGCTTTGACCGCACAATAGGCGGCTTGGGAAGCCATGGCTCGGCGCCCCAAACCTGACGAGATGTTAAGCACCTTGCGTTCGGCCCGCCAGCTTTCGGTGGCACGCAAAAACACGGCCGTGAGTTGCATCGGGGCCTCCAGCCCGACGCGCAAAGTCCTTGCGAGGTCGGCAGCGTCGGCTTCGCTAAGGGGGCCGATACGCGGAATGACGCCAGCGTTGTTGATGAGGGTCGCGCTGGTCCAGGCGTCGTCGCCTTGCTCGTTCAGCCAGTTTTCCAACCGCACGCTGAGTGCAGCACCTTCGGCCAAATCGTGGGTCCATTGCAGCACGGTAGAACCAGCGCGCTCAGCGTGCTGCGCCAGCGCATCCGAAACGCTGCGCGAAATGCAAAGCACCGTGTGGCCTTGGCTGAGTAATTGGCGGGCAATTGCAAGACCCATGCCGCGCGAGGCGCCGGTAAGTAGAGTGAGATGCTGCGTCATGCCTTGCATGTTAGCGGCAGGGTGGCCAGCCTGCAATCGATAACGCCGCGCCCAACTAAAAGTCGGGTGCACTTTGAAAAGACAGCAGCCTGCCGCTGCCTGGATGCGTAAGCCGCAAGGCAGCGGCATGGAGCAGCAGGCGGGGCGCCTTGGCCTGCACGTTTTCAGGGGCATACAGGGTGTCCCCCAGTATCGGATGACCGAGCGCCTGCAAATGCACGCGCAACTGATGCGAACGGCCTGTGACCGGCTCCAGTTCGACGCGGGTGCTGTTCGTGATCCCGTCATACTCCATCGCCCGCCACCGGGTCTGGCTCGGTTTGCCGTGGGTCCTGTCAACAATTCGCAGGGGCCGATGCGGCCAGTCCACAACGATGGGCAGATCGATCAGCCCCCAACCGTCGGGGCTTTGCAGGCGGGGCAGGCAGTCATTCACGACCGCTATGTAGCGTTTATGGACTTCCCGGTTTTCAAATAATCTACCCAGCGCGCGCTGGGTGGCTAGGTCCCGCGCCATCAGCATCAGGCCCGAGGTGGCCATGTCCAAGCGGTGCACGATCAAGGCGTCGGAGTAGCGCCGTTGCACGCGACTACTCAAGCAGTCTTGCTTGTCTTCGCCGCGCCCGGGCACCGATAGCAGTCCTGCCGGCTTGTTGAACACCAGCAAGCACTCGTCGCCGTAAATGACTTCGACCTCTTCCATTGCGGCGCCAGGACGTGTCGGGTTACTGCGTTGCAGCTGATTGTGCATCATGATGGCCGCCGCCGACGCTTTGGCTTCACCGGGGCACGCTTAGGATCGGGGCGGTGGAAAGTTGTGAACCGGGGGGCTGTCACGCTTGATTTCGCGCAGCATAAACAGATACAGGCTCTCTACTTTTTCACGTGCCCAGGGCGTCTTGCGTAAAAACTTCAGGCTCGATGCCAGGCTGGGGTCGCTGGTAAAGCAACGAATGGCGATACGCTGCCCCAAGTTCTCCCAACCATAGTGATCCGCCAAAACCGTGACGATGGTTTCCAGGGTGACGCCGTGCAGCGGGTTGTCCGGCTGCCGTGCGGCATCTGGATGCGCAGCAGATGAGTCAGACATCACAGCCACGAACCGCCTACTTGTTTTTCAGCTTGCCCCGTAACGGCACTTGCGTCACCACCGTCGGGCGGACAGCATCGGGCGACACGGTTTTGGGCGGTGACGTGTCCTTCTTGGGCTTCTTGACCATTTTGCTGGTGTTTTGCTGACCTTTTGCCATGGTTTTCTCCATTAGTTTATGGACCGATTATCGGTGCAAGCAACGGCTTGACGGCTATGTTCGGACAATCATTCCCAAAAATCTGAGCAGAAGCGTTGTCCTGAAGCTGCCAGGTATCAGCGACGGGTGGGCAAGGGCCCCTACACCCGTGTGGGCCGGTGGCGGTGCGTGACTTCAGCGCTTCCTGGGCCAATACTGCAACGCGTCTGTTCATGGCGCCCGGTTCGCTCGGATTCGGTTCACTTCCAGGGCGGTGATTTCGCTGGCCTGGTTGCCCCAGGAATTGCGGATGTGCGTGAGCACAGCCGACAGTTCATTGTCCCCGAGCACCAAGACAAAGGGCGGCATGCCGAAAGGCCGTGGATTGCCTTCGGTGGCGGGCGAGAAGCCACCGTTGAGCACAATCTGCACCAGATTTACGGTCGATTTCATGACCACGGCACGATTTCCGGCGAGCGCGGGGTAAGCATTGGCCACGCCCTGGCCGGCATCGCCGTGGCATTGCGCGCAATAGTGTTCGTAAAGCTTGGTACCTTTTGCTGCAGTGGCGGACGACGTGGTGGGGGCGGCAGCGGTAGGCGCGTCAAGTGCGTCGGATCGCGTGAGCGGCTTCGGGAGCTCTTTTAAAAACTGGGCCATCGCGCCCAGGTCTTCGAGGCTCAGGTACTGTGTGCTGCGAAGTACCACTTCGGTCATTGGACCGGCCACTGAGGCGCGTGCCGACACGCCGTTTTTGAGCAAGCTCACGATGTGCGCCCGATCCCAATCGCCCACGCCCACTTCGTGCGGGGAAGTCAGTGACGGCGCGTACCAGTTCTGCATCGGGATCAAGCCACCGGCCAAATCCAGCCCTTCGCTGGTCGCACCCAGCGCGTTGCGTGCGGTGTGGCAGGCGCTGCAGTGACCCAAACCCTTGATCAGGTAAGCGCCTCGATTCCATTCAGCGTTGCGGCTGGCATCCGGTTGGTACACGCCGGGACTGAAATACAGGGCACGCCAAACTGCCAGTGCGGCCTGCGATTGATAAGGAAAGCGCAGCGTGTTGTGCTGGTTGGGCTGCGCTACCGCAGGCAGACTGCCAAGGTAGGCGAAGAGTGCATCCGAATCTTCCCGCGTCACCTGGGTGTAGTTGGAGTACGGGAAGGCGGGGTAGAGCAATCGACCGCTTTTTGAGCGTCCGTTGTGCATGGCCCGCCAGAAGTGTGCGGATGACCAGCTTCCCAAACCAGTTTTCTCATCGGGCGTGAGGTTGGAAGTGAACACGGTTCCAAAAGGCGTTTCGATACCGCGACCCCCTGCATAGCTCTGACCGCCCCGTGCGGTGTGACAGCTCGCGCAATTGCCGGCACGTGCCAGATAAGCGCCCCGGGCAATCAGGTCGGAACTGAGCCCAGCGGCGGCTCTTGGCGCATTCAGATCACTTTCGTCACGTACATTCAAGGTCCATATCAGCGCTGCTGCGCCAGCGATCAGCAAGCTCAACCCAAACACGACCTTGACCATTTTGTTCATTTCGGATCTTTCCGTTGAGCGGTGACGGGCGCGCTTCCGCAGGTCATCGCCGTGGCGCCTGGCGCAAGTGCCGGAAGGGCCGGAAGGGCCGCTGCGGGCTTGGTGCTGGTAGGCAAGGGTTGTGCGGCCACCCAGCTAGATACTGCATTGATGTCATCCAGAGTAAGGCGAGACACGACTTCTTTCATGCAGTCGGGCGCTTGGGCACCACGCTGACCGGTCTTCCAGGCGCCTAACTGTGCGTTGAGGTAATCGTGCGGTAGCCCCAACAGGCCCGGAATGTCCGGTGCAACGCCCGTCATCGCCGGACCATGGCATTGCACGCAGGCCGGGATACGCCGCTCGGCGTCGCCCTGGGTCACCAGGCGCTGGCCTCGACGCAATACATCCGCCGAAGCCGTCGCGGGCAGCGGGGCGGGGTAGGGTACCTCCAGGCGGGAAAAATACTGCGCAATTTCCAGTAGGTAGGCGTCGCCTACCGGCCCATCCAGCGGTTCCAGCAATTGCGTCATGAGGCCGTAGTGGCGACGCCCGTCGCGGAAATTAAGAAGCTGGTGGTAGAGATAGCCCGCCGGTTTACCGGCCAGACGTGGGTAATAGCCATCCGGTGCCGCGCGGCCCAGCGTGCCATGGCAGGCGGTACAGGCCATGGCACGCTGGGCAATAGTGTCTTCAAAAGATGCGGCGGCCATTACCGGGTCTGTCATGGCGCCTGCCAGGCTGCAGGCGATTAAGAAAAACGCGGCAAGCCTGCGCGTCAGGGAATCTAGCGGGGTCGTTGTCATGAGGGAATCATGCCTCACAAAGTCTGCTTTCACAGTGGCGGGCTGGGTGCAACTTGAGTGGCAAAAGTGAAAGTGATCTATTTTTGAACAACACCTCATCAAACCGCGTAGCTGGCGAGCGCATGGGATTCTGGAACGTAAAGCAGTTCACGCCCGGCTGGTTCGGATCGCAGTGGCGCATAAGCTGGGTGAGAGAACCGACTAGCGCGAATCCGCAAACCGTGCCATAATCATGGGCTTGCAGTTGCACGGTGTGTGCTGCATTTGTACATCTACCTCACACTTTTTGACTCTCTTGAAAGAGTCAATGCTTCAGGCTCTTTTTTCGCCTAAAGCGCATATTCGTTTGATGGTTGATGTTTTATTAACCATGAACGAAGCCTTCTGCATCGCGGGAGGTGGAGTTTCCTGTCCTTCGCCAAAAGCGTTGCGTGCAGGTGATTAGTGAGAATAAACATGACTGACTCTTTTGAGGCTCGCGGCGACTTTTTGCCTGAAGCCATTGCCGACACGGCGCCCGATGCCGATTTCAACGTGATTCCTGACTTTTCCGACGCCCCGGTTGCTGAAGCAACGTCGCTGGAAGCGATTGCTCCTCAGCCCAACGGCTTTGTGAAGCTGGGTCTCGCCAAGGAACTGCTCCAAGCCGTGGCGGATATGGGTTTTACCCAGCCGACTGCAGTGCAGCTGGCTACCATCCCCAAAGCCATGCAGGCGCTGGACGCTGACCCCAAAGCGGCCAAATTCACCGACCTGCAGGTTTCCAGCCAGACCGGTAGTGGCAAAACCGCGGCCTTTTTGCTGCCTGTGTTGCACACCCTGCTCATGCAACAAGTAGAAGCCGAGCGCAATGAACGTGCTGAATTTGAACGCCACAGTGCGGAAGCCATCGCCAGGGGCGAAGCGCCTCCGAAAAAACCGAAGCGCAAAGACCCGACGAACGCCCGCAACTTCAAAGCGGCCACACCCGGTGCGCTGATTCTTTGCCCAACCCGCGAGTTGGCCCAACAGGTTTGCGCCGACGCGATTGATCTGGTTCGACATTGCCGTGGCCTGCGCATTGCCAACGTGGTTGGCGGCATTCCTTACCAGCTGCAAATTGCCAAGTTGCAAAATGCCGACCTGGTGGTAGCCACGCCTGGCCGTTTGCTGGATCTGCAGCGTAGTATGCAGATCAAACTGGATCAGGTGCAGTTCCTCGTGGTCGACGAAGCTGACCGCATGCTTGACCTCGGCTTTGCCGACGATCTGACCGAAGTCAACCAGCTGACGATTGAGCGCAAGCAAACCATGATGTTCAGTGCCACCTTTGCGCCGCGCATCATGCAACTCGCCACCCGCGTGATGCGTCAGCCGCAGCGCGTGGAGATCGACTCCCCACACGAAAAACACGCTTCGATCACGCAATCCTTGCTGTGGGCCGACAACATGACCCACAAGCGCAAGCTGCTGGATCACTCGCTGCGCGACACCACCATCAACCAGTCCATCGTGTTCGCCTGTACGCAGGTCGAATGTGATGGCTTGGCCAACGATTTGGTGCAAGACGGCTTTAGCGCTGTGGCGCTGCATGGCGCTTTGGGCCAGGGTCTTCGCAACCGCCGCTTGATGGCTTTCCGTGACGGCCGCGTCCAGATTCTGGTGGCAACCGATGTGGCTGCCCGCGGCCTGGACGTGCCGACCATCACCCACGTGATCAACTACGGCCTGCCAATGAAAGCGGAAGACTATGTGCACCGGATTGGCCGTACCGGCCGTGCCGGGCGCGCTGGTCAGGCAATCACTATTGCCGAGTTTCGCGACCGTCGCAAGATTCAGGATATCGAACATTACACGCAGCAAAACCTCAAACCCAGCGTGATTGCCGGGTTGGAGCCACAGCAGCGCTTCGCACCAACCTCCGAGCGCCCCCGCGGTAATTTTGGCAATGGTCCTGACCGTGGCGGCCGTAGTTTTGGCGGCGGTGGTGGCGGTTTCGCTGGCAGAAGGCCTGCCGGCGGCGGCTTCGGCGGCAACCGTGATGACCGTGGCGGCTCCTTCCAGGGTCGGCCCGCGCCTCAGGGCAATGGTTTCGGCGACCGCAACTTTGCAGATCGTGCGCCTCGCCGGGAAGATGATCGCGGCTTTGGCGGCGGCAATAGCTTTGCGCCACGCGAAGACCGTCACTTTGGCGCTCGCAACGAAGGCTTCGCACCACGTCCTGATTTTGCAAATCGTAAACCCGGTTTTGCCAAACCAGCTGGAAAAGTGTTTGTGCCCCGCGATGCAGCCAAGAAGGCTGGCAAGTTTTCAAAGCCGGTACGTGACTGATCAGTTTTAATTAGCCTCGGCGCTAAAAGGCCGGTACAGACCGCAAGGTTTGTACCGGCCTTTTTTCATGGGTCGGACAAATACCCACGGAGGTCGGGTCGGTTTTTTTATTCCGGAAGAAGCCAGCTGTGCCAAGATGCAACTCCGGACCAAAATTTTGAAAGAGCTCCCATGAAAAGCACCGAGCCCGTTTGGGATACTCAATGGCTAGACCGTATGTACAACAACCGGGCTTTGGTACCCGACTATGCGGAGCACTTCACGCGCTGGACCAGAGAGTCCGAAAGTGAGCGCAAGGGCTTGCCTTGTCATCTGGACGTCCCCTACGGCCACAACGTCGGTGAGACCCTGGATATTTTTCCGCCCAACGGATTCAGTGCTGGCGCCGCCGCTCCGGTGAAGCCTGGTGCGCCGGTGCTGGTGTTTATCCACGGCGGATACTGGCGTTCTCTGGGCAAGGTTGATCATTCTTTCTTGGCGCCGCATTTGACACAGGCCGGTGCCTGTGTGGTGATGCCCGACTACGCGTTGTGCCCGGCAGTGACCATTCCTGAAATTGTCTTGCAGATGGTCGAAGCATTGGTGTGGACCTGGCGTCACATTGCTGACTATGGGGGTGACCCGCAGCGCATCACGGTCGCGGGCCACTCCGCCGGCGGGCACTTGGCGGCCATGCTGCTGGCCTGCGACTGGAAAGAGCATGCGCCTGATCTGCCGCCAGACCTTGTCAAGAAGGCGCTCTCCATTTCAGGCTTGTACGATCTGGAGCCGCTTCGCCACACACCCTTTCTTCAGAATTTGAAGTTGACGCCCGAACATGTCCAGCAAGCGAGCCCGGCTTCGCTGTCGCGTCCTGGCCAGGGCACGCTTCACAGCGTGGTGGGGGCCGACGAAAGCGACGAATTTTTGCGGCAGAACTTATTGATACGGCAGGCGTGGGGAAGCAAGACCGTGCCAGTGTGCGAATCTCTGCCGGGGCTCAACCATTTCAGCGTGCTGGAAGCGCTGACCGAGCCCTCCCATCGTCTGAACCAGTTGACGCTCGAGTTGCTCGGCCTTGGCCCGCAGCCGCGCTAGCCTTCACCGGTCTGAATTACATCCGCAGATGTTCACCCGCGTTGTCGCCGCCCAAGATCACGTAGTTGACCTTTCGGATGTCCATGAGCCTTACCCCCCCCGCATAGCTGATGGCGCTCTGAATATCTTCCTCCATCTCGCGCAGCGTGTCTTCAAGGCTGCCCTTGACCGGCTCCAGAATGCGCTTGCCCTCGACGTGCTTGTACTCACCCTTATTGAAGTCCGAGGCGCTCCCGTAATATTCTTTGAAGAGCTTGCCGTCGACCTCCACCGGTTTCCCAGGGCTTTCTTCGAGGCCTGCCAGCATGGAGCCGATCATCACCATGGTGGCCCCAAAACGCACTGATTTGGCGATGTCGCCGTGCTCGCGTATGCCGCCATCGGCAATGATGGGCTTGGTCGCCACGCGCGCGCACCACTTGAGCGCCGACAGCTGCCAGCCGCCCGTGCCAAAGCCAGTCTTCATTTTGGTGATGCAGACCTTGCCGGGGCCAATGCCCACCTTGGTGGCGTCAGCGCCCCAGTTTTCGAGGTCAATCACGGCTTCTGGCGTGCCCACGTTGCCCGCAATAACGAACGCGGCGGGCAGCTTCTTCTTCAGATAGCGGATCATTTTCTGCACCGTATCGGCATGGCCGTGCGCCACATCAATCGTGATGTACTCGGGCACCAGATCCAGCTCTGCCAACTGGTCTACCGTGTCGTAGTCGAGCTTTTTAACACCCAGCGAAATGGATGCGTACAAGCCTTGTGCTTTCATCGATTTGGTGAATTGAAGGTTGTCCAGGTCAAAACGGTGCATCACGTAAAAATACCCGTTCCGGGCCATCCAGGCGCAGATGTCTTCGTTGACCACCGTTTTCATGTTGGCCGGTACCACCGGTATGCGAAAGCTGCGCCCTCCAAGTTCTACAGAGGCGTCACATTCGGAACGACTTTCCACGCGGCACTTGCGCGGCAGCAGCAGAATGTTGTCGTAGTCGAAAATTTCCATGATGTCCCAAGCTCCTAAAAAACTGTTGATAAACAGAAGGCGCTTGGATTGGACCGGCTATTGTTTGCAAGCCATCACCCCTAAGGGCAATGCTTGAAACAAAAAACCGGGCGCAATTGCTTGGGCCCGGTGGCCGATTCTAGGCGTTCAGGCGGCCCGGCGCGATGGTGATCCTGATATACCCGTTATAGGCGAGCCGGATTTGCTGCAATTCAGGTCGGTTTGCAGCGCGACTGCGCGGCCGCCAAGATATGGCCCCTTTCGTCTTCCACCCAACCAATCACGCGCAGGCGGTTTGGGTCGGTGCCCGATGGAATGCTCATGGAGCGCGCTTCAAAAAAACGACTCTGATCTGTTTTTAGGCGCTGGTTGCGCACGCCCCATGAGGTCTGAATGACGTTGCGGACCAGATTTCTCTCCACAGGCGAACCTTCGGTGCCCGCTGGCAGGGTCTCGACCAGGGCGAGCCAAGCGTTTAAGCGCTGACGCTTCGCCAGCACCGGAATGGGGCTGAGTTCGATGGACGTTCCGAGATAGTCATTTAACGGCAAACCGTGTGAAACACGTAGCGTGGTGCCCCGGAGTTCCTTCACCGAATGGAGGCTGGTTTTGACCTCCGCCGGACGGCTTTCGCCCAAGGCTTCCAGCCGGGCCAGCGCGTCGCGGCTGGCTACTGCGGACAGTGGGGCATCGTCCCCTTTGCTACCGGGAACGACCCAGTCCAAGGCGATTTGGCCGACACTCGGTTGAGGCGTGGCCGGGTCGGACCAGCAGTGCTCGCAATCTGCGTTCATAAAGCGCTCCAGGAGCTGCACCGACCGGGGCTGGCCGTCGCTGGCGCAAAACGACTGAGCCTGTGCGCTGCGCAGCGGTGCCAGCCCTGCCAAGGCCGTGAGCAGGCAGGTCATAACGAGGGCTGAAGCATAAGGAGGAAACGGTTTCATCGGGGCTTTCTACAATGAGGGATGTTCTCAGAAGTCGCGCCAACATCTCCCCTCTTACAAAATCTTAATCCAGAGCAGCTGGCCGCGGTGACCTTGCCCGCCACCCATGCTCTGATTCTCGCCGGGGCGGGCTCTGGCAAGACCCGGGTGCTCACTACCCGCATCGCCTGGTTGCTGCAAACAGGCCAGGTTTCGCCCGGCGGTATTCTAGCCGTGACATTCACCAACAAGGCGGCCAAGGAGATGCTGGTGCGTCTATCCGCCATGTTACCGGTCAATGTACGCGGTATGTGGATTGGTACTTTTCATGGCCTTTGCAATCGCTTTTTGCGGGCGCATTACAAGCTGGCCAATTTGCCACAGAGCTTCCAGATCTTGGACACCCAAGACCAGCTGTCTGCCATCAAGCGGCTGTGCAAGCAGTTCAACTTGGATGATGAGCGCTTTCCACCGAAGCAGCTCATGCGCTTTATTGCTGCTTGCAAGGAAGACGGCCAGCGGGCCAAAGACGTGCCGGTTCGCGACGAAGAGGGGCGAAAAAAGGTCGAGATTTATGCGCTTTACGAAGAGCAATGCCAGCGTGAAGGCGTGGTGGATTTTGGCGAACTGATGCTGCGAAGCTATGAGTTGCTACGCGACAATGTCTCGGTGCGCGAGCATTACCAGCGGCGCTTTCGCCACATTCTCATCGATGAATTTCAAGACACGAACAAGCTGCAATACGCCTGGATCAAGATGTTGGCGGGGCAGGGCGCAGAGTCGCCACAAGGGGATCAAATGGTTCCCGCTATGCCGGGCGGTTCGGTGATTGCAGTCGGTGACGACGACCAAAGTATCTACGCCTTTCGGGGCGCTCGCGTGGGCAACATGGCCGACTTTGTGCGCGAGTTTCACGTTACCCACCAGATCAAACTTGAACGCAACTACCGCAGCTTCGGCAACATTCTGGATTCTGCGAACGAGTTGATCAGCCATAACAGCAAGCGACTGGGTAAAAACCTCCGGACCGAGGCTGGCCCTGGCGAGCCGGTTCGGGTGTACGAATCCACCAGTGACTTCGCCGAAGCGCAATGGTTTGTCGAGGAAGTACGCCAGTTGGTACGTGACGGCACCGAGCGCAAGGAAATTGCGCTGCTGTACCGTAGCAATGCGCAAAGCCGGGTGATGGAAACGGCGCTTTTTAATGCGGGCGTGCCGTATCGGGTATACGGCGGCCTGCGCTTTTTCGAGCGTGCCGAAATCAAGCATGCGCTGGCCTATTTGCGCCTGCTGGAGAATCCGCACGACGACACCAGCTTCATGCGCGTGGTCAACTTTCCGCCACGCGGCATCGGTGCGCGCAGTATCGAACAGCTGCAGGACATTGCGCGGGGTGCTGGCTGCTCGCTGCATGATGGGGTCAGCGCCGTGGCGGGCAAGGCGGGCGCCAATTTGGGGGCTTTTGTCGCCAAGCTGGATGTTTTGCGAGAGCAGACCAGCGGCCTCACGTTGCGCGAGATCATCGAACTGGTGCTGCAACACAGTGGGCTTGAAGAACATTACAAGACCGAAAAGGAAGGCCAGGACCGGCTGGAGAATTTGTCCGAGCTTGTGAACGCCGCCGAGTCGTTCGTCAGCCAGGAAGGTTTTGGCCGCGACGCCGTGGCTTTGCCGGTGGACGAGTTGGGCGGGCGCCTCACCCAGTCGCCCGCCAGTCAGGGGCTGGATCCGTCCGCGCCTTCAGGCATCGAGCTTCCTCCGGAATTTTTGGCACCCGACACCGACACCGGTGAGACGCTGTCGCCACTGGCGGCTTTCCTCACGCACGCTGCGCTGGAATCCGGAGACAACCAGGCCCAGGCGGGTCAGGACGCGGTGCAGCTGATGACTGTGCATTCGTCCAAGGGCCTGGAATTCGACTGCGTATTCATCAGCGGGCTGGAAGAGGGCCTGTTTCCGCACGAAAACTCAATCAGTGACCACGACGGTCTGGAGGAAGAACGCCGACTGATGTACGTGGCCATCACCCGCGCTCGCAAGCGCTTGTACCTCAGCCACTCGCAGACCCGCATGTTGCACGGGCAGACGCGTTATAACCTCAAAAGCCGGTTTTTTGAAGAGTTGCCGGAAGCCGCGCTGAAATGGATCACACCGAAGAATCAGGGCTTTGCTTCTGGTTTGGGGCTGGCGGGAAGTGGCTGGCAGGGCGCTGGTAATGCAGCGGCGGGCGCTGGCCGCTCAGACTGGGCCAGCAGTGTTTTTTCTTCAAAATCAGCCAGTTCGGATCGGTTTGCAAGTCCACCGGTTCCGCCGCAGCGCAATCCGCCCGCGCATGGACTGAAATCCGGTATGGCAGTGTTTCACGCCAAGTTTGGTGAGGGCAAGGTGCTGATGCTCGAAGGCAGCGGTGACGACGCACGCGCACAAATCAATTTCACGCGACACGGCGTGAAATGGCTGGCTTTGACTGTGGCCAAACTGACGGTGGTTTAGGCCCTCGGTGACATGATGATGGGGCACTTACGGGATATTGGTAGCCGGGTCAAGAGGTAACTCGTCGGAATGGGGCGGTACAAAACTGTCGCGAAACGTGAAATAAATCGACGTAAAAAACATCGCCACAATCACCAGGCCGATCGGAAACATCGCCGCGGTCGCTACAGCAGGGTTGCCGACCAGACTGGCAATCAGCGACACCAGGACGACGGCGAGGACAAAGACCCCGGTCCAGGCCAGCCCGAACACGGTGAACGCCGCAAAGTTTTTGTAGCAGGCCATAAAGCTGAAAAACAGGCTCTTGACCGGCGATACACCGTGCCAGTGCACGAGCGCAGGGGCATGCCAGAACAGCAGGGACAGGGGCAGGTAAAGTCCCATCGCCACCCACATCGCCATTTGAAAGCCGCTTTGCAATACCAGCTCTTCGGTGATGGCGCCACCCACAAGATAGAGCTTGGCAAACTGGCCCCCGTCAAACAGCGCTGACACCCCCATTAGGCTTAAAAAGCCAGCAGCATAGAGCGCGCCCAGCACCATCATGGCCCGCATCCGCTGTCGGCCGGCACGAAACGCACTGATCAAAATAGAAGGCATTGGAAAGTTGCCTTTGGTGGTTTCCTGCGTGGCGGCCATTAGTCCCAGCGTGGCAGCCGGCAACAGGCCCAGTGCCAGCGCCGCGCCTACAAACGGCACCAGCGATGCGACCGAGAGCAGCGCCATGAACATAAAGAACAGGCCCGACATGGCCAGCGGCTGCTTTATGAAAGTGGTGATGCCAAGCTTGACCCATGTCAGGCCGGTGCGCGCGGGAACGATATTTAGTTTCATGAGACAACGCCGGGAAATGGCCCGGATTTTCAGTAAGTTATAGGCGGTAAGGGTGAAGCAGCAACTCGCGCAACACACGTTCAAAATGGCCCGGATCGTGCGCTTTCAGCACCGCCGCCTCGCGCGGCAATTGAAAATCCCACAGCCGCGAAATCCAGAAGCGGAGTGCTCCTGCGCGTTGCAACGCCGGCAGCAAGGTGCGTTCTTGCGCCGTCAAAGGGCGCACGCTCTGGTAGGCGGCCATGAAAGCGTCGGCACGCGCCGCGTCTTGAACACCAGTAGCCACATCGATGCACCAGTCATTCAGACAGACACCGATGTCAAACAAAAGAGTATCGCAGCCGGCAAAGTAAAAATCAAAAAAACCGGTGAGTTTGCCGTGTTCGAACATCACGTTATCGCGAAACAAATCCGCATGAACAACGCCTCGTGGCAGACTGCGGTAGGCAGAGGATGCCGCGATATGGTTCTGGTAGGCCAGCTCCCCGAGAATCAGGCTGCGCTGGTCTTGAGTCATGAGCGGTAGTACCACGGGCACGGTGTCATTCCACCAGTTCAAACCGCGCAGGTTGGGCTGCTGCCGGGGGTAGTCCTGCCCAGCCAGATGCATGCGAGCCAGCATCTCACCAACGCCAGAACAATGCGCGGGTTTGGGGGCTAGTTCACTGTGGCCGCGCAGTTTGTTGACCACGGCGGCAGGCTTGGTTTTGAGCTGGTGCAGGATGGCACCTTTGGCATCCGCGACCGGGTCCGGCACTGGAATACCCCGCATGGCTAAATGCTTCATGAGGTGCAGATAAAACGGCAACTGCTCAGCGGACAGGCGCTCAAACAGTGTCAGCACGTACGAACCGTCGGTCGTGTCTATGAAGTAGTTGGTGTTTTCGATCCCGCCTGCAGCGCCCTGGATGCATTGCAGTTCCCCTAAATTCAAGGGGCGCAAGAAATCAGCAGCCTCGTCAAACGAGACTTCGGTAAATACGGCCATGCCTGAGATGGAACCCTGTGACTAACGACTAAAAATTTAAAACTTCAGAACGTTCCAGACCCGCGAGCCGTTCGTGTCACCGCTCGCTGCAGCCGGTGCATTGCCTCGGGCACCTTCTGCGGGCTTCACTTCGTAAGCGGGAACGTCGGTTTTGGGTTGGACCGTGATTTTCTCGGTCTCGCCGCCTACCCGCAACTCGTCAATGCGGGAGCCAGCATCCTCGGTTCGGATGTGCTGAATGGCGCGATCCGGACGCGTCGCATTGGTTGGCGCTTTGGCCCCCTTAGGTGTCTCGGCGTTTTCCGCCGGCACCTGTGTTTGCGCCACTGCGGCGGCCATGGGCAAAATGGCAAAAGCAGCGAAAAAGAGGGGGAGAAGAGCGTTTTTCATGTTTCTATTGTAGGCTGGCCAAGCCTCGCTGACAAAGGGTTTGGCAAGGCGGGCGCCGTCTTTTGAGCGCTTTCAAGGTGTTGCCAAAGAGGGTCACAGCGGCCTCCTGGCGGGTCTGGAGCAGTTGGCCGATATCCCCGACAATCTGGCCTTATGAGTTCTGACAACAAAACACTTCTGCTGGTAGACGGCTCCAGCTACCTCTACCGGGCTTTTCATGCCATGCCTGACTTGCGCGTCAGTCCGGGCGACCCTGACAGCCCGGCCACGGGAGCCATCCGCGGCATGATCAACATGATGCAAAAGCTGCGAAAGGATGTACGCGCCGATTACGCCGTCTGTGTGTTCGACGCGAAGGGCCCGACATTTCGCGATGCGCTGTACCCCGAGTACAAGGCCCAGCGCTCGGCGATGCCGGATGACTTGCGCAGCCAGGTCGAGCCGATTCACGAAGTGGTGCGCCTTTTGGGTTGGAAAGTGCTGGCCGTGCCTGGCGTAGAGGCCGACGATGTGATTGGGACGCTCGCCTGCATGGCGTCGCGGCAGGGGATCGCTGTCATTATTTCCAGCGGCGACAAGGACTTGAGCCAGCTGGTCGATGAGCACATCACTGTCATTGACACCATGAACGACCGCCGCCGCGACTTGGCCGGCGTAGAGGCCGAATTTGGCGTGCCGCCGCGTTTGATGGTGGACTATCAGACCCTGGTTGGCGACGCTGTGGACAACGTTCCCGGCGTTCCAAAGGTGGGACCCAAAACCGCCGTGAAGTGGTTGCTGGAGTACGGCTCGCTGGATGCGTTGGTGGCACGTGCCAGCGAGATCAAAGGCGTGGTCGGCGACAACCTGCGCCAGTCGCTGGACTGGCTGCCCAAAGGACGTGCCTTGTTAACCATCAAGAAAGATTGCGATCTGATGGATTACATCGATGGCCTGCCTGCTATGGAATCAATAGCTATAGGTGGCCAGCAGACGGATGCACTGAAAGTTTTTTACGACAAATATGGATTTAAGGGGCTGGTTCGTCAAATCGACAGCGAAAGTACCTCCCCTGAAATGATTGGCGGACCCGACGGGCGCCATGCAGCGGCGCGCTCAACGACTTCTACGACCGCTTTGGTGTCTTCGAACGAACCCGGCCTGTTTGACGGACCTGTTTTTCTACAGACGCCGCTAGCGGATCGCGCCACCAACCTCCAGTACGACACTATTGTTACGTGGCAGGATTTTGACAAGTGGTTGGCGAAAATTGAAGCTGCCGAACTGGTCGCTGTTGACACAGAAACCACTTCTTTGGACGAAATGCGCGCCCAGATTGTGGGGTTGAGCTTCAGTGTCACGCCCGGGGAAGCCGCTTATATCCCGCTGACGCACGACTACCCTGATGCCCCGGTTCAATTGCCGCGTGATGAGGTGCTCGCAAGGCTTAAACCCTGGCTTGAAAATCGTAGCAAGCCCAAGTTGGGCCAGCACGTCAAGTACGACCGGCACGTGTTTGCCAACTTCGGCATCGAAGTGCAGGGCTATGTCCACGACACCATGCTGGAGAGTTATGTGCTGGAAGCGCACAAACCACACGGCTTGGCGAGCTTGGCCGAGCGACACCTAGGGCGCAGCGGAATCAACTATGAAGACCTTTGCGGCAAAGGTGTCAACCAAATCAAGTTCAACCAGGTTGATATTGCGAAGGCTGCCGAGTATTCGTGCGAAGACTCCGACCAGACGCTGGACGTGCACCGCGTGTTGTGGCCCCAAATTGAGGCCAGCGAGAAACTGCGTTTTATTTATGAGCTGGAAATTAAAAGCAGCGAGACCCTGTACCGCATCGAGCGCAATGGCGTGCTGATTGACGCACCCACGTTGGCCAAACAAAGCGGCGAGCTCGGCGTGCGCATTTTGCAGTTGGAGGCTGACGCGCACGAACTGGCGGGCCAGCTATTCAATCTCGGTTCGCCCAAGCAGATTGGTGAAATATTTTTCGCCAAACTTGGCCTGCCGATTGTCAAAAAAACCCCGAGCGGCGCGCCAAGCACCGATGAGGAGGTACTTGAAAAACTGGCAGAAGATTACCCGCTGCCCGCCAAAATCCTCGAGCATCGGGGCCTCTCAAAACTTAAAGGCACCTACACCGACAAGTTGGCCCAGCTCGCTAACCCCAAAACGGGTCGGGTGCACACTCACTACGCGCAGGCGGTCGCCATTACGGGCCGATTGTCCAGCAACGACCCGAACCTGCAGAACATTCCGGTGAAAACTGCCGAGGGCCGGCGGGTGCGTGAGGCCTTTGTGGCCCCGCCGGGCTGTGTGATCGCCAGTGCCGACTATTCCCAAATCGAGTTGCGCATCATGGCCCACATCAGCGGAGATACCACTTTATCGCTGGCGTTTCACGATCGCATGGATGTGCATCGCGCGACCGCTGCAGAGGTGTTTGGCGTCGCCACCGATCAAGTTTCCAGTGAGCAGCGCCGTTACGCCAAGGTCATTAACTTCGGTTTGATTTACGGCATGAGCAGCTTCGGCCTGGCGCGCAATCTGGGCATTGACACCAAGGCCGCAGCGGCTTACATCGACAAGTATTTTCAACGCTACCCCGGTGTCAAACGCTACATGGATGCCACCCGGCAACTGGCCAAGAGCCAAGGCTACGTCGAAACCGTGTTTGGCCGCCGCCTGTATTTGCCCGAGATTAATTCGCCGAACGGTCCTCGTCGTGGCGCTGCCGAACGCGCTGCCATCAACGCGCCTATGCAGGGCACGGCCGCCGATTTGATCAAGCTCAGCATGAACAAGGTGCAGCAAGTGCTTGATAGCGAACATCGTGGCACCAAAATGATCATGCAGGTGCACGACGAACTGGTATTTGAAGTGCCCGAGGCTGAAGTCGAATGGGTCAGAACCGAAATTCCGCGACTCATGGCCGGGGTGGCCGACCTGAAGGTGCCGCTTTTGGCTGAGATCGGCTTTGGACCTAATTGGGAAAAGGCGCACTGAAGCGTTGCGGTCAAGGACACTGATGCGCGAGTGTCCCTTCTTGTCTTCGTTCCCTAAAAACTGCAGCCACTCAGGGTGGCAAGGTCAGCGGTCCAACGGACGGCGCGGCTTATTCGAACGGATGAGGCCGTTTGGTTTTGTCGCTTGAAGGCGGCAAGGCGGGCAAAGTCAGTTTGGGTTGATCGCCGGTCAAGGTCTTCAAAAAAGCCACGATCTCAGTATTTTCTGTATCTGTGAATTTGCGGCCCAATTGCAGGCGACCCATGGTGTCCACTGCTTCGCCCAAGGTGTTGGCCGAGCCGTCATGAAAGTACGGGTAGGTCAACTCCACATTGCGCAAAGTAGGCACCTTGAAGTTGAAGCGGTCCGCATCCTTACCCGTGATCGCCGAACGACCTTCCGCGGTATTGGTGGTCTTGAACGCTTCTACAACGCCCATTTTTTGGTAGGAGTTACCGCCGAGGTTGGGCCCGTTGTGGCAGCCCACGCAACCGCTCGCCTTGAATAGCTTGTAACCCGCCAGCTCCTGGCTCTTCAAGGCTTTGTGGTCCCCTTTCAGCCATTTGTCGAAGCGTGAATTCGGCGTGACCAGGGTTTCTTCAAACGCTGCGATGGCGGCAGTTACTTCATCAATCGTCAGTTTGTCGTTGCCAAACACTTTTTTAAATTCGCTCACGTATTGGGGAATAGAGCGCAGCATGTCCACGGCAAGTTCGTGCGTGAACGCCATTTCACCCGGGTTCGCAATCGGGCCGCCGGCCTGCTCTTTCAGGTCCTTCGCGCGGCCGTCCCAAAACTGGGCAATATTGCCGCTGGAATTCAGCACCGTGGGAGAGTTGATCGGACCTTTTTGCCATTTGTCACCGATGGAGGTCTTCAGGTTGTCAGAGCCGCCCATGCTCAGGTTATGGCATGAGTTGCAAGAAATGGAGCCTGACTTGGACAGGCGTGGGTCAAAAAAGAGTTTTTTCCCCAACTCGACCTTTGCCGGCGCCGTAACTTTGGCGGCTTGAATCGGACGAATAGGTTCTTGGCCCTGAGCCATCACACTCCCGGCCGCCATCAGGGCGGCACAAGCGACGACCGCAAAGGTTAATGGAATCGATTTAGTAAGCACGATTTACCTTTAAAGCACTGGATTTGTGTGATTTTAATCATATTTAATGTCAACTCTATGACTTTTGACAATTAGAGCCAGCCTCCAGCGTGTCCGCTTCGCGGCGTTCAGCAGCACGGGAAAATGAGTGAGATTTATGGCGTGGTGTCTGCTACAGGCGTAGGACTGGCGCGGGAGTTCGTAATTAGAGAATCTCCATCCCTGATCACCCCACCGCGCCAGGGTTTTCCAAAGGGGAGAAGCTAGCAATATTTCTCTGGCCGCCTAAACTCCAAAGTCTTTCATGTTCAACCCTTGGAGAGTTTTATGCTTCCTGCCGATCAGATGAATGAGTTCAACGCGCTGCTGCCCGGTCAAAGCACCGATGGTGGCGTTAGCCGGCGCACGGCTTTGAAGGCTGCGCTGGGTGCAGGCTACGCAGCGGCTGCCATGCCCATCATGGCGCAGACCGCCATCAAAACCTCGGCAGAAGGCCTTCAGGCGGGTGAGACCATGTTTGAAGTCAACGGCTTCCAGGTGCCGGCCTATTTCGCCGCCCCCGCCGGCAAGACGAATTTGCCGGTAATTCTGGTTGTCCAGGAAATATTTGGCGTGCATGAATACATAGCGGATACCGTTCGCCGCTTTGCTAAAGCGGGCTACCTCGCCATTGCGCCCGAGCTCTACGCCCGCCAAGGCGACCCCAGCAAATACGGCGAGATTTCCAAACTTATCTCTGATGTGGTCTCCAGAGTGCCTGACGAGCAAGTCATGGCCGACCTGGATGGGGCGGTGAAATGGGCGGGCGCCCACGGCGGTAATACTCAAAAAGTCGGCATTAACGGCTTTTGCTGGGGCGGTCGCATTGTCTGGTTGTATGCCGAGCAGCGGAAAACCGTCAAGGCGGGAGTGGCCTGGTACGGTTCCCTGGCAGGAAAATCTTCTGAGCTGACGCCCCAACAACCGATGGACTTGGCCGCCGACATCAAGGCGCCTGTGCTGGGCCTTTACGGTGGGCAGGACGGCGGCATTCCTCTGACCACCATTAACCAGATGAAAGATGCTTTGGCTGAAGCGGGCAAGAATGGCAACGCCGCTGCAAAAGCTTCTCAATTTGTGGTCTACCCCGAAGCTGGCCACGCTTTTCACGCAGACTACCGTCCCAGCTATCGCAAGCCGGCGGCAGAAGATGGCTGGAAGCGTGCGTTGGAGTGGTTCAAAACCCATGGCGTCGCCTGACGTGCGCACAGCATTGCATTCATTTGGCATCAACTGCTTAGCGCCCGGTCATCCCTCTTTGCCAAGCCGTCGTTATCGCTAAGCTGCCGCCGCATCAAATACCGCTAGCGGCCGCTCACCGGCAAGGGCTTTCAGCAAATTAGTCGTGGCCATTACCGCCATATGATGCCGCGTCTCCAGCGTGGCTGAGCCGATGTGCGGCAATGCGCTTACTTTGGGGTGGATGCGCAAGGGCGAATCCAGCGGTAGCGGCTCGGTCGCAAACACGTCCACGCCTGCAGCGCGCAGGGTGCTGTGGTTCAAGGCATTGAGCAGGGCGTCTTCCTGCACGATGGCGCCGCGAGCACCGTTGACGCAAGTCACCTTCCGGTGGGTGTCAGGCCCGCCTAAGCGTGCCCAATCGAAAAACCCTTACAACGGCTTGAGTGGGTGTCTCATGGGGAAAACGCGGGGGTTGGTTAGAGTCAAGTTTGGCTGACATCCAGTCGATTTACGTTTTAAAGGAAACTGACATGCACGCAACTCAAATTAAATCCGCTGCGGCCAAAGGCATCGCCGTAGCCACCGTTCTGGCTTCTGCGTTGGCGCTCGGCGCTTGTGGCAAAAAAGTGGATGACACCAGCAAATATTCTGCGCCGATGAGCAGCCCTGCCACGGGTACCGATTCGGGTACGCAAGCGCCCGCAAAGGGTGCGAGCGCCCCGGGCGGCTAATTTGTCTGGGACGGAGCGGGTTTAAAAGGGACTGAGGCGTTTCGGCGCCAGGGTCCACTCGCGAAATTACCCCTGCTCGATCGGCCGTTGCGGATCGCTGCACCAGTCACTCCAGCTGCCTGCATAAAGGCCAGTGATACCTAAGCCCGCGACCGCCATGGCGATCAGATTAGGAAGTGCGCTCACACCGCTACCACAGTAGTGCACCACTGAGCTTGGGTCGCGCTTACCCAGCAAGGCTTCAAATTCTGTCTTGAGCTGCTTTGCAGGCTTGAACTTGCCATCGGGGCCTAGGTTCTGACCGAAAGGCCGGTTGAGTGCACCTGGAATGTGGCCGGCAAACGGGTCCAGTGGTTCGATTTCGCCTCTGAAGCGGGGTGCCGCGCGCGCATCAAGGAGAGTTTGGGCGGGGTTTCCAAGCCGGGACAGCACCGTTTGGCTATCGACCAACACCGCCAGAGTAGGGGCCAGCATGAAACTGGCTTGAAAATGTGACGACTCCTCACCGCTGTTGACGATACCGCCAGCGGCTTGCCAGGCCTGCAGTCCGCCATCGAGCATGGCTACATTGGTGTGGCCCGCCCATTTGAGCATCCACCACAGGCGGCCGCAGAAGTTGGCCCCGTTGCGGTCATACACCACTGCTTGCATCTCGTTGGAAAAGCCTACGCTCGAGAGCCATGTGGCGAATTTTTCGCGGTTCGGTAACGGGTGGCGGCCACCCGAGGCGGGGGCATCGGCACCAGCGGCCATGATGACGCTTTGGGCACCGACCTTGGCTGGATTAACACCGTGTTTGGCAGTTAGCGCAGTGTCCAGGTGGGCGTATACGGCGCCGGGAATGTGCGAGGCCAAGTATTGCTGCTCACCGGCGTGCACTTGCATCAGATCAAAGCTGCAGTCAAACACGCGCAGCGGTTCACCGCTCGTCATCAAAGACTGAAGCTGCTCGGCAGAAATCAGGGTTGTGTAAGTCATCTCATGCTCCTGGAGTGATTAATGCTCTTCAGCGGGTGCGTCGGGCGCGGCGCGCGCCCGCAACGCTGTGGCGGCAATAGCGCTGACGATGATGAGCGCCATGCCAGCCCAGCCCATCAGGGGAATATTGTCGCCAAACAGAATCAAGCTGTACAGCGCGGCAAAGACAATACCCGCATACTGCAAATTGGCCACCATCAGGGTTCCGCCATGATTTTCGGACATGGAATAGGCCTTGGTCATGGCCAACTGGCCAAGGGAGGCCAGAATGCCCAGCGGTGGTAGCCACAGCGCATGCCGCCAGTTCCAGGGCGAAATGCCCATCACCAGCACGCCCAAAGCGCCAGCGATGGCAGTGCCCACGGCAAAATAAAAAACGGTTCGCGTTTCGGGTTCACCCAGGCGTGAAATCGCCATGACCTGCATGTAAGCAAACGCGGCGCCCAGGCCTGACATCAACCCAATCAGGCCAGCAAAGGACTGGTTTTGGTCCATCGCAGGGCGGAGCAGCATGACCACACCCGTAAAGCTGGCCAGAATCGCCAGCACCAGCGGTCCCTGACTGGGCCCTTTTTTGCCGGACTTCCCGAGCATGAGCGCGCCACCCACCAGAAACGTGGCAATCCAGACACTGCTCATGTAGTTGAGCGTCATGGCTGTGGCTAGCGGCAGGTGGGCAATTGCGTAAAACCAGGCTGACAGCGACATCACGCCGATGACGCTGCGCCAGGCATGCATAGCCAACACCGTGGTGCGCAAAGAGGTGCGGCGTGCGTGGGCATAGGCCGTCATAAAAAGAATGCCCAGGACGCCGCGGTAAAACACCAACTCAGCAGGGTTGAAGTGCTCGGATGCGAATTTGACGCACACCCCCATGCTGGCAAACAAGAACGAGGAAAGAATCATCCAGAAGGCTTGCATCGCGTAAAAAGTCTTTCTGGAGATGAATTGGCCTAAGCCAAATAGGACATGGCGCGGCTAGCGATTAAGTAGATGAAAAATGTGTCGGGTAACAAAGTGAGGGTCAGGCCCCTAAATCGTTTGTGTGGTTTTGCTGGCGCCCATTTCACGGCGGTACCACTCGTGAAAGTGCTGCATACCGTCTTCCATGGGGCTCTGGTAGGGGCCGAACTCGTTGTCCCCGCGCAGTAGCAGCGCTTTGCGGCCCGCATCCATGCGAAGCGCGAGTTCATCGTCTTCAATACAGGTCTCCATGTAAGCGGCTTGTTGCGCGTCCATGTACTCGCGCTCGAAGGCGTAGATTTCTTCGGGATAGAAAAACTCCACCACGTTGAGCGTTTTGTCCGGGCCTTGCGGATGCAGCGTACTAACTACCAGCGCATGCGGGTACCACTCGACCATCACATGCGGGTAGTAGGTAAGCCAGATGGCGCCGTGCTTGGGGGGCATGCCCTTGCGGTACTGAAGCACCACGTCGTGCCATTTTTTATAGGTTGCAGTGCCGGGCTTGCCGAGCTTGTCGGATACCCCCACGGTCTGCACCGAGTGGTGCGGACTCAGTTCCCAGCGCAAGTCGTCAGTGGTCACAAACGCTCCGAGTCCGGGGTGGAAAGGGCCGACATGGTAGTCCTCCAGGTACACCTCAATAAACGTTTTCCAGTTGTAGTTGCACTCGTGCAGCTCCACCCTGTCGAGCTGGTAACCCGAGAAATCAAGATCGGCCTTGGGGCCCAAAGACGCCATCTCCGCTGCAACGTCGCGACCGTTGTCCTCAAACACCAAGCCGTTCCAGGTGGTGGTTTTGTAACGGTTCAGGTTCAGGCAGGGATCGACCTCGAAGTGCGGCGCGCCGATCAGCTCGCCGGAGGTGTTGTAGGTCCAGCGGTGAAGCGGGCAGACGATGTTGCTGCCCGTGTTGCCGCGGCCTTGCAGCATCGTGGACTGACGGTGGCGGCAGACATTGGAAATCAGCTCAATACCTGAAGCATTCCGAACCAGTGCTCGGCCATCGCCCTCTTGGGGAATGGTATAAAAGTCACCTAGATTAGGTACCGCCAATTCATGCCCAAGGTAACGCGGCCAGCGCGCAAATAGCCTTTGCTGCTCGCGCTCATACAGCCCCGCATCAAAGTAGCTGGAGATGGGGAGCTGGCTGGTGGCTTGCAACAGGCGAAGATTTAGATCGGACATGCGAGTAATTTCAGTGAACCGGCCGTCGCAGACAGGCTGCGAAGGCCGGTGGAAAAGCCAGATGACTTGAGAGGCCGGGCAACAGCATACAAAGGGAAACAACGCCGCAATGTTTGGCAGGGGGCAAGTCTTAAACTGCTGCTGAGCGCTGTTGTTGAAAATAATTATTAATTCTACCTGCGGGGGACGGTTGGCAGGCCTTTGCGCGGTGCCACCTGATAATGGGGTGTCGCTCTGGTGCCAGAGCCCGAATTTCCCTGCAACGGCCTAAAATCAGGCCTTCCGTAAAATATCATGGCTAAAAGCTCCGCGTCCTCCACATCGTCCAATTTGTCCGCTTCCGGAGCGCGTGCAGCCTCGCCTTCCCCATTGCCCGTCAGTTACGAGGCTGCACTGCAAGAGCTTGAGGGGTTGGTCGCCGGTCTCGAGTCAGGGCAGTTGCCGTTGGACCAGCTGCTCATCGGCTATCAGCGCGGTGCGCAGCTGCTGAAGTTTTGCAGGGACAAGCTGGAAGCGGTAGAAACCCAGATTAAAGTGCTGGAAGGCACGGAGTTGAAGCCTTGGGTGCAAGAGTAACTGGCAGAGTCATCAACACACAAGCGCCTAAGCCTAAGAGATTCCCGATTGAACGCCCCTGAAAAACTGCCTTTATTCACGCTGAGCGCCTGGAGTGCGGAGCAGCTTGCCAACGTCGAGCAGGCCTTGTCCTGCTGGGTGGTCAGCCCGATCGACACCCCTGCGCCTGCTGGCTTGGGCGATGCCATGCGCTATGCCGTGCTGGATGGCGGCAAACGCCTGCGTCCGCTGTTGGTGATGGCGGCCTGTGAAGCTTCGAATGGCAATGCACACGCGGCTCTGCGCGCGGCCTGCGCGGTGGAGCTGATTCATGCGTACTCGCTGGTGCATGACGACATGCCGTGCATGGACAACGACGTGTTGCGTCGCGGCAAGCCCACGGTGCACGTCAAGTTTGGCCAGGCGCAGGCGCTACTGGCCGGTGATGCCTTGCAGGCATTGGCGTTTGAATTTCTCACGCCCGATGACGGCTCGGTAGAGGTCGCAACGCAGGCCCGTCTTTGCCGCATGCTGGCCCAGGCGGCAGGCTTTCAAGGTATGGCGGGGGGACAGGCGATCGATCTTGCGAGTGTCGGCAAGCCTTTGAGCTCCGAGCAACTGCACGCTATGCATCGACTTAAAACCGGCGCGCTTCTGCAGGCCAGCGTGATGATGGGGGCGGCCTGTGGCGCCATCCCGCTGGCCGCACAAACCGCGCTGCGCGACTATGGTGCCACCGTGGGCCTGGCATTTCAGGTGGTGGACGATATTCTGGATGTGACGGCTGACTCGGCCACGCTCGGCAAGACAGCGGGCAAGGACGCGGCGCAAGACAAGCCCACTTTCGTTTCGCTGATGGGACTTCAGGCCTCAAAAAATTACGCCCAGCAATTGCTGGCCCAAGCCTTGGCCAGTCTGGAAGCCAGCGGGCTTCAGAATACCCATGCATTGCAGGCGCTGGCCGATATGCTGGTCAATCGCCACCACTAGGCAAGCGCTCTTGCCCTGAAAATTCACCAAGATGTACCAATTGCTTGAAACCATCAACAGCCCTGCCGATTTGCGACGGCTGCCCCGTGCCCAGCTGAAGACCTTGGCCGACGAGTTGCGTGCCTATGTGATCGACAGTGTTTCCAAAACGGGCGGTCATTTAAGCTCCAACCTTGGCACGGTAGAACTGACAGTGGCGCTGCACTATGTTTTCAATACCCCCGATGACCGCCTGGTTTGGGACGTGGGTCACCAGACTTACCCGCACAAAATTCTGACCGGGCGACGCGAGCGCATGGGCAGCCTGCGCCAGTTCGGCGGCCTCTCGGGCTTTCCCCGCAGGGACGAAAGCCCGTACGACACCTTCGGCACCGCGCATTCGTCAACCTCAATTTCTGCGGCGCTCGGCATGGCGCTGGCTTCCCAGCAAAAGGGGGAAGACCGTCACGCAATAGCCGTCATTGGTGACGGGTCAATGAGTGCCGGCATGGCGTTTGAGGCCCTGAACAATGCGGGCGTTCATGACGACTGCAAGTTATTGGTCGTGCTCAACGACAACGACATGAGCATCAGCCCTCCGGTGGGCGCCTTGAATCGCTATTTGGCCCAATTGATGAGCGGGCGTTTTTACGCGTCAGCCAAAAATGTCGGCAAGCAGGTTCTCAGGGTAGCGCCACCGCTGCTGGAACTGGCCAAACGACTCGAGGCACACGCCAAGGGCATGGTGGTACCCGCGACGTTGTTTGAAAACTTTGGTTTTAACTACATCGGTCCCATCGACGGTCATGATCTGGAGTCCCTGATCCCCACGCTGGAAAATATCAAGCACCTCAAGGGACCGCAGTTCCTGCACGTCGTTACCAAAAAGGGCCAGGGCTACAAGTTGGCCGAAGCCGACCCCATCGCCTACCACGGCCCCGGTAAGTTTGATCCGGCCATGGGCCTGCAGAAATCCAGTGCGCCGGCCAAGCAGACATTCACTCAAGTCTTCGGCCACTGGCTCTGCGATATGGCGGAGCAAGATAGCCGCTTGGTCGGCATCACCCCGGCGATGCGTGAAGGCTCGGGCATGGTCGAGTTTCACCAGCGCTTTCCCAGCCGCTACCACGACGTGGGCATTGCCGAGCAGCACGCGGTGACCTTTGCCGCTGGCATGGCCTGCGAGGGGCTGAAACCGGTGGTCGCGATCTATTCGACCTTTTTACAGCGCGGCTACGACCAGTTGATTCACGACGTGGCGTTGCAGAACCTGCCGGTTGTGTTTGCGCTTGACCGGGCGGGCCTGGTGGGCGCCGATGGTGCCACCCATGCAGGCGCGTACGACATCCCCTTTCTGCGCTGTATTCCCAACATGAGCATCGCCTGCCCGGCCGATGAGAACGAATGCCGCAAGCTCTTGACCTCAGCCTTTGAGCAGAATCATCCGGTGGCCGTGCGGTATCCGCGCGGACCGGGTGCTGGCGTCGCAACCGAGGCCGGGTTGCAGTCGCTGCCGTTTGGCAAGGGTGAGATTCGCCGGGAGGGGACCGGCATCGCCATCCTGGCCTTTGGTACCTTGCTGTATCCCGCGCTGCTAGCTGCGGAAAAGCTCGGGGCGACCGTGGTTAATATGCGTTGGGCGAAGCCGCTTGACATTGAGCTGTTGCTGAAAGTGGCCGCCAGCCACGAAGCGTTGGTCACCGTGGAAGAAGGCGCCATCATGGGCGGAGCTGGCAGTGCTGTAGGCGAAGCGCTTCAGGCCGCAGGCGTCGTCAAACCGCTGCTTCAGTTGGGCCTGAAGGACGAATTTATCGAGCATGGCGACCCGGCCAAGTTGCTGGCTTTGCAAGGTCTGGACGCTGCTGGCATCGAGGCGTCAATCAGCGGTCGTTTTGGTGCGCTCCAGCAATCCGACAGGCCTGCCAAGCCGGCACTCAAGTCGGTGGCTTAAACTGCTTTGGCCCGCCAGGGCGCAGCATGCAAGAGTACCTGGCGAACGTGTCGACGCGTCAACGTCTCAGTAAACGCTGACGCCGTGTCCAGGGATGACTTCGCCGATTACCGCTGCATCGCCAAAACCTTGCGCCCGGAAAATCGCCAGCACTTCAGCGGCGCTGTTGGCGCTGCAGGAAACCAGCAAGCCGCCCGAAGTTTGCGGATCGCTGAGCAAAGCCTTGTCTACTTCCGAAAATGTGGCGGGCAAGCTGATCTCAGAGCCATAGCTGGCCCAATTCCGTCCAGAAGCTCCGGTGATGTAGCCTTGCTCCGCGAGCGCGCTTGCGCCAACGACCAGCGGTGTGCGGGTCCAGTCGATTCGGACCTGGAGGCCCGCGCCGCGCGCCAGCTCCAAGGTGTGGCCCGCCAAGCCAAAGCCGGTGATGTCGGTCAGTGCGTGTACGCCATCGAGTTGGGCCAGTGCAATGCCGGGCTTGTTAAGCTGCGTGGTCAGAGCAATCATGCGGGTATAACCTTCAGCGCTCAGCGCATCTTTTTTAAGCGCCGCGGAAAGTATGCCGATGCCCAGCGGCTTACCCAGTACCAGCACATCACCCACTTGGGCGCCTGAATTTTTCTTCACGCGGGACGGGTGAACCAACCCCAGCACGACGAGTCCATAAATCGGTTCTACGGAATCAATCGTGTGACCGCCCGCAATTGGAATACCGGCGTCGCGGCAAACGTCCTGGCCACCGCGCAAAATTGCGCCGATTGTCTCCAGCGGCAGCACATTGATGGGCATGCCGACCAGCCCCAGCGCCATGATGGGCGTGCCCCCCATGGCATAGACGTCGCTGATGGCGTTGGTGGCGGCGATGCGGCCAAAGTCATACGGGTCGTCAACGATAGGCATGAAGAAGTCGGTGGTGGCGATCAGTGCCTGTTCGTCGTTGAGTTGGTATACCGCAGCGTCGTCGGCAGTCTCGATGCCCACCAGCAGCTGCGGCGGAATCGGCAGGTTGCTGGAGTTTTTAAGAATCTCGCTCAGAACGCCCGGGGCGATCTTGCAACCGCAGCCGCCTCCGTGCGACAGGCTGGTTAATCGGGGTGTGGCGCGCGTTATTGGAGTGTCAGGCGTAATCATCAGAAAGTGTTTAGAGGTGTTTTTAAATACGCGCAGCGCGCTGCGCCGGACTGTCTTCATTTAATGCAGATGCAAGCAAGTTTATGACAAGGCGTTTTTCTTCTTGCGGCTCAAACAGATAGGCACGCGCTCTGCATTGCCTTTGCAGCAGGTTCAAAAAGCCAGTCTCTGCCGCACAGCGTCTGATGAGAGCTGCAAGCTGCGCATCATCACCCGGCGAAAAGTACCCGGCATAGTCCTCCCCCAACATGCCGATATTGCCGCTGATGCGTGAGGCCAACACCGGCGTTCCCGACTGCACTGCCTCCAGAATGACTTGCGCGCCGCCCTCCATGTTCGAGCAATTCACCAGTACGTGCGCCCGTTTGATGTGCTGGCGCGTCGCAGCGCGCGGCAGACCCTCCAGCCAGCGGTAGCGGGGCGCGCGCAGTCCCGTGGTGCGGGCGGCCTCTGCGAAACGCGGCTCCAGCGCCAATCCTATTTGGTCAAAGTGAATGCCCGCCGGAAAGTCGTGGGACGCCGTCCGCATATAAGTCAACGGATCTTTTTCTTCGCGCAGATGGCCGACCATCAGCACACCGAAACGGCGGCTGGATTTGCGGGCTGGCGTCAATGGGGGGGCTGACTGATAAATCACTCGCGTCTTGGCGCGCCACTCCTCCGGCAGCTCCTGAAGTCCGGCGTCCTGCAACACCACAATATGAGACGCCAGTGCCAGTGACTGCTGCGCATCGGCGTTGCTGCGGATGTCACCGTAAAGATCGGTTCCGGTGAGCACCACGATCAGCGGTTTTTCGGGGGTCGCTTGTGCCCAGGCCTGGATGGAGGCGGCCGAACGGCGGGCGTGCAAGGCAATCATCGCTTGCGGCGTGTGGCGCGTGAAGTCGTCGGAGGATTCCGGCTTTCCCGGCCACTGCTGCGCCAGCGTAATGTCACAATGACTCGATAGAAATCGTGCCCAGCGGTGCGCAGTGTGCCAGTTGCCGTTGTTGGATTCGGCCATTGACGGGCTTATCAGGACTATAGTTTTGGCTTCAGATTCCATACCTAATGCATCACCCGCTTTGCCCGGTTCGCCTTCGACAGCGAGCCCGGACCTGATTGATTCGACCCTCATGCGTAAAGGGGGAAGAGAGCTTTTGTCGCTCGCGCTGATAGACGCGCGCAATCATACGCTGCACCTGTTCAGCCAGTTCCAGAATGCGCTGGAAGGGGTTAATTTTGAAGTGCCCCAACTCGCCACGGTAAACCCTCCGGTTTGGGAACTGGGCCACGTAGGGTGGTTTCAGGAATGGTGGATAAGCCGCAACCTGCAGCGGGCACTGGGCACGCGCTGTGAGCCCGACCATGCGCGACTGGCCTCCCTGGAACCGAACGCAGATCGTTGGTGGGACTCTGGCCAGGTGGCGCATGACACGCGCTGGTCGCTGGCCTTGCCGGACGTGGGCAGTTCCCGGGCGTATTTGCTTGACACTTTGGAAAGCACGCTGGACCTGCTGGGAAAGATCGGGAATCAGGACGAAAGTGATGACGCGCTTTACTTTTACCGCCTGTGCCTGTTTCACGAAGACATGCACGGCGAGGCCTTTGCCTACACCGCCCAAACCTTGGGCTTGCCGCTGGACAAGCCTTTGCGAGCCGCGTTCACCCCGCCGCCAGTGGCCGTGCGCGAGCCGCTGCTGATTCCTGCCACCGTATGGCAGATGGGTAGCGCGGCAAGCACAGGGGCCGGTTTTGTGTTCGACAACGAAAAGGCGGTGCATGCCCTCCGCGTGCCCGAGTTTGAAATCGATGCCCAGCCGGTGACTTGGGCGCAGTACGTGGAGTTTGTCGGCGATGGCGGTTACGACCGCCAAGAACTCTGGCATCCTGGAGGCTGGGAGTGGCTGCAAATTGCCGCCAGAGGGGAGGGCCGCAGAGGTCCGCGTTATGTCGAGCAGATAAGCCTGGGCAGCGGCGCCGTCCTGCAAACCCGGTTTGGTCAGCCGGTGCGCATGCAAGGCGGTCAGCCGGCGATGCACATGACTTGGTGGGAGGCCGACGCCTGGTGCCGCTGGGCCGGGCGCCGTTTGCCAGCCGAAGTAGAGTGGGAAGTCGCTGCGCACACGGCGGCGCGGCGGGGCTTTCGCTGGGGCGATGTCTGGGAGTGGATGGGTACGACGTTCCGTCCTTACCCGGGTTTTGCAGCCGATCCCTACCTGGCTTATTCGCAGCCCTGGTTCGGGTCGCACAAGGTGTTGCGCGGTGCCTCATTTGCCACCCGCGCGCGCCTTAAGCACCCGAAATATCGCAACTTCTACCTGCCTGAGCGTGACGATATTTTCTGTGGATTCAGATCTTGTTCGCCGTAGCAGGAGCGCCGAACTAATAAAGCCTCTTTGGAGGCTACCGCGGTTTTTAATCAGCTTTTTTGTTGCGGTAACTCCACCACGGCAACGCCGCACGCAACGACAGCACCTGCCCGCTTTGGGCGTGATCGCCGTTATATCCCGGCAGTTTTTTCAGCGTGATTTGCCAGTCACGGCTCCGCAGTTCGTTGAGAAGCGCCTGCACCTGCGGCGCCGGCAATTCGGACTTCAGGCACACCAAGTGGTAGCGCTCCTGTATCAGAGGCACAAAGCCCAATCCTTTCTCAACCGCGGCAGCTTCTATGCCTAACCCGGCATCCGCCGAGTTGCTGGCAATGGCTTGGGCCACCGCCGTGTGGGAGGGCTCCTGGCTGGCGTAACCCTGAATATCCGACGCCAGCAGGTTGGCTTCGGCCAGTAGCTGGTCTAGCAACACACGCGTGCCGGCTCCTTCGGCGCGGTTAACGTAGCGAAGACCCGGTCGCTTCAAATCGGTGAGGCTGGCAATGCCGAGGGGGTTGTTTTTAGCCACGATGAGGCCCTGCTGGCGATGCGCGAAACCGATCAATTTATGAAGACCCGGCTTCAGAAGGCTTCGGTAGGTCTGTGCGGCCACCGAGTTGCTGCCGGGTTGTTCCAGCGTGTGAAAGCCCGCCATCTTGCAGCGTCCCGCGTTCAACGCCGCAATCGCATCGACACTGCCCATGAACCGGATGTCGAGGTGAAGGCCATGTGCGCTGGCTTGCTCGCGCAGGGCAGACAGCGCCGCATCGTGGCTCGCGTACAGCGTGAGTACGTGGATATTCTCGTCAAACGCGGTTGAAAATGCGCGTTCAATGTCCCCCCGCAGGGCCTCAATCTGCGGCGCGAGTCGGGCCTGCGCCTGACGCTCGGCCCACAGCAATTTGTCGCCAAATTCGGTCAGTCGGGCGCGCTGGCCCTTGTCCCAGACAATCAGCGGCCGCGACAAGGTTCGTTCCCAGTCCTTGAGCGCACCCCAGACGTTCCGATAAGAAAGGTCCAGCGCTTTGGACGCCTTGGAGATGGAGCCCTGGTCGCGCACTGCCTGGAGCAGGTCCATCAAGGGATTGCGTATCAGGGCGTCTTTGCCGCGCTGTGGCGTCAAGAGGTAAGAGAGTTCGACTTTATGCATGGAGGGTGGAGGCGATGACGTGATTATGAGCGCGACCCCCAGTGCGAACAGACCGGCTTCAAGCCCCGGGAAGTTTGATTTTCCTATGCAAACGACTTCATAACGGTGATTACCGATGCGTACTCAGGGCCTTGTGTCCTAAGATAAAGTTCCGCAAAACCTCTCGCATGAACACCTTTTCAGACAGCGCCGTCACGGCTTTTTCGCTCATCACCTCGTTCGATCCCATGTTGGCGAGCATCGTCCTCCGATCGCTGTCTGTGAGCGCGACCGCCTGTGTCATCGCCTGCAGTACTGGTTTGCTGCTGGGCAGTTGGCTTGGGGTGGCGCGCTTCCAGGGGCGTGGCGTGGTCTTGGCGTTGCTGAACACCGCACTGGCTTTGCCGTCCGTGGTGGTCGGACTGGTGGTGTACCTACTGCTGTCGCGCACCGGACCGTTGGGTTTTTTGGGGTGGCTGTTTTCCTTCAAGGCGATGGTGCTGGCGCAGTCGGTGCTGGTGCTACCGGTCGTCATGGCGCTGGTAAGGCAGACCATTGAAGATGCCGACCGAAGCCATGGCGAACAGTTTCAGTCGCTCGGCGCACGCCGCTTCATGCGCAGCCTGATCCTTTTATGGGACGAGCGCTATGCGTTGCTGACGGTGCTGATTGCCGCGTTCGGCCGCGCAATTTCCGAGGTCGGCGCCGTTATGGTGGTGGGCGGCAATATTGATGGTTTCACGCGCGTCATGACGACGTCCATTGCGCTGGAAACCAGCAAGGGAGATTTGCCCCTGGCGCTGGCGCTGGGTATTTTGCTGCTCGGCATTGTGCTGGTGCTGAATGTTCTGATTGCGCTGGTGCGGCGTTGGCGCGAGCAGGCCGGAGATCCGCTGGCAGACGCGATGTCGACGCTGGCAGAGCGCCCGGTCGCCGGAGGCTTGCACGCGTGACACAACTTTTTGATCTGCAGGCCATTAACGTGCGCTTCGGACACATCAACGCGCTGACCGCCTGCACGCTGCGCGTCAAAGCCGGTGAACGGTTGGCGCTAGTGGGCGCGAACGGCAGTGGCAAGAGCACCCTGCTGCGCACACTGCATGGTCTGGTGCGGCCGGTGGCGGGGAACTTTCAGTGTGATTTGAATGCCCGCCAGGCGATGCTGTTTCAGCGTCCCTACATGTTGCGCGCCAGCGTTCTCAATAATGTGGCATTGGGACTGTGGTTAAAAGGCGTGGCCTGGAAGCCTGCCAAAGCGCAGGCATTGGAGGCGCTTGCGCGCGTGGGCCTGGAAGACCTGGCGCACCGCGGTGCCAAAGCGCTGTCGGGCGGGCAGCAGCAGCGTGTCGCACTGGCGCGGGCCTGGGCGCTCAAGCCGCAGGTCTTGCTGCTCGACGAACCTACGTCCAGCCTGGACCCCACGGCCAAGCGCGAGGTGGAGCGCCTGATGGCTGAATTCGCGGACGCCGGTATGACACTGATTTTTAGCAGTCACAACCTCGGCCAGGTCAAACGTCTGGCGAGCCGTGTCATCTATCTGGAGCAAGGGCGCCTGGTGGCTGATTTGTTGACGGAAGCTTTCTTTAACGGGCCGTTGCCTGAAGCAGCTGAAATTTTTTTAAAGGGAGAACTTGGATGAACGGTTTAAACATGAAGGGGAGCCTTGTTAGCTCTATCCGGGTCGTGGCGCTTGCATCGCTTGTGTTTGCAGCGACTGTTTCGACAGCGCAAACACCCAGCATTGTGATGGCCTCGACCACCTCCACCGAGCAGTCCGGGCTGTTCGGTGTCCTGTTGCCTGAGTTTAAAAAAGCCTCGGGGATCGACGTGAAAGTGGTGTCGGTCGGCACGGGTCAAGCCATCGACATGGGTCGACGCGGCGACGCGGATGTGCTGTTTGTGCACGACCAGGTGGCCGAAGAGAAAGTGGTGGCTGAAGGATTTGTTCTGAAGCGTTTCGCGGTGATGTACAACGACTTCGTGCTGATTGGCCCGGCGGCGGACCCGGCGCAGGTCAAGGGCAAAGACATCGCCCTGGCGCTGCAAAAAATCAATACCACGAATGCCGGATTTATTTCGCGCGGTGACAAAAGCGGCACCCATGCCGCCGAGCTTCGCTACTGGAAAACGGCGGGGGTGACGGTGCCAGCTTTTGCCAACTACAAAGCCTGCGGGTGTGGCATGGGACCGGCGCTCAATATGGCCGCCAGCTTGGGCGCTTACGTCCTGGCAGACCGCGGTACCTGGCTGTCCTTCAAAAATCGCGCCGACCTGGCCGTGCTGGTGGAGGGTGACAGCCGCCTTTTCAATCAATATGGCGTGATGGTGGTCAACCCCGCCAAATATCCGCAAACCAAAGTTGTTGAATCGCAAAAGTTTGTCGACTGGGTGACGTCGCCGGTCGGGCAAGCAGTGATCGCCGGCTACAAGATCAATGGCGAACAGCTGTTTTTCCCCAACGCGGCGAAATAGGCAATTTTCAAGGAGCGCGCGGTGACCCTGGGTGGATAAAAAGAGTCTGTCCTTGACACAGACTGCGGTCCGTATAATTTATCGGTGTCCTACCGTCCAGACTCTCGTTCGCCGCTCCCGGCATGGGCTCGCCTTGCCGCCTGGTTAAGTTTTTCCGCCGTGTTGTTCGCGTTGCTGGCGCCAGCGTCCATGCTGGCCCAAGATGTGCGCAGCGGCAAGTTGAGTGGCCTATGTAGTGTCACCCTGACAGGGGGCAGTAGTTCAGACACTGGTTCGGGGGATGCACCACCGGCCGGCTCGCACTGCGATCTGTGCGGTTCCCCGAGCTTGGTGCCGCCGCCACTACTGATCTCGTCCATCCCGTGCTTTGCTGGCTACCAGGTAGCGTGTATTGATTTTCCGGCGGATTTAGACGCCGCAGTACCCGGACTCCCGTTCAGCCGCGGACCTCCGGCACTTTGAACTGAACCGCCTTTGCCGAGGCTTCGCGGGTAGACCTGACGGTCTGCAGGCTTGTTTCCGTTCTGCTCGGTTCAAGGGAGAATCCTCCCAAAAAACTGCCGAGCTGGTGCCCAACCGCACTGAAGCTCTTTTTCTGTTGATCTGAATTTTTTACAACCAAACCAATCGGAGAGCCTCATGAAAGTGAAAATTATCACCGCGATTCTCGCGTTGACCTGTAGCGTCCTGTATGCCCAAACCGTCGAAGTCAAAGACGCCTGGGTCCGTTCCACCGTGGCGGGCCAGAAAGGCACCGGCGCCTTCATGAACATCACTTCAAAAGAAGGCACGAAGCTGGTGAGCGTATCGTCGCCCGCAGCCGGCGTTGTGGAAGTGCACGAAATGAAGATGGAAGGCGACATCATGAAAATGCGCGCAGTACCTTCGCTGGATTTGCCGGCTGGTCAAGTGGTTCAGCTCAGGCCAGGTAGCTACCACATCATGATGATGGACTTGAAGCAGCCGCTGCCCAAAGACAGCACAGTCCCCCTGACACTGCGCTTCAAGGATGCCAAAGGCACTGAAAGCAAGGTCGAACTTACCGTGCCGGTCAGCACGCTGCCACCCAGTGCCAATGCTGGCGGAGGCAAGGCTGACGGCATGGACGGACAGCATCGTGGCATGCAGATGCCCTGAGACCGACAGTTTGCGACGCGCGAGGGGCGCTCAATGAAGAGGGTCTTGGCGCGCTGGCCGTCTTACCTGCGTTTGCCCGGGCTCAGGCGCCGGTAAACGGTTGCGCGGCTCACACCGAGCGCTTTGGCGGCCTGTTGAACATTCCCTAGCGCATCGCTGACTGCCTTGCGAATCAACTCGCTTTCGAGGTCTTTCAAGGGTCTTGAATTTGCGGCGGGACGGCTGATGTGCAGCGACGCCTGTGGCCTGTCTTGTCCCTGTAACAGGGGCAGGGCGCTCAGTCGCAGGCCGGTCCAGAGCGGCACCTCCATGGCGCTTTCATGGCGGCTGCCTTGACGTGCTGCATCAAACAGCATTTCAAACGGCATGGCGAACAGGTCGCGGCAGTGCATGGCCGAAGAAGTGGCCAGGCCCAGTTGCGGCACCAGCTGACGTGCCGTCTGGTTCGCCCCGGTGACGCAGCCATTCCCGTCCACGCACACCAACCCGTCCGCCTCCCCGCCCAGCGGCCGACCCGGCCAGTTGAGCCGGATGAGCAGGGCATGGGGGCGGCTGAGTGTCAGCACGTTTTCAATACTTTGCGCCGATTGGGTGACTAGATGTTTGAGTTCGGGCCGCTCTACTGTCTCGATACCCGTGAGGTCCAGCATGCCGACGCAGTTGCCGTCCGGGCCGAACAGCGGTGCGCCAGCACAGCTGTAAACGGAGGTGGCGTCAAAAAAGTGCTCGCCGCGGTGCAGCCAGACGGGTTGCAGTTCACTCAAGGTGGCGCCGATCGCGGTCGTGCCAATTTGGCGCTCGGACAAATCTGCACCGATGCGGGTGATCACGTCGGCCCGGCGATCGCGGCGGTCTATGGGCCCGTTCACATCCACCACCACGCCGTTCTGGTTGGTGAGGATGGCGAAATAACGGGTGTCGGCAATGGCGCGGCCCAGCTTTTGCAGCACCGGCCGCGCGGCCTCGGTCAACTGGCGATTGGCTTCGAGGGTGCGCCTCACTTCGGCGGCAGCCACGGCGGCAAAAGAAGGTGCTTGCTCTGGTCTTTGGCCATGACCCAGGCAGCGCCGCCACGACCGCTCTATCCAGCCCTCAACGACAGCCAGGCAATCGCCCGCTGCGGGGTCACCGTAAAGAATCGCGAGGCGTGCGCGCCCGATGTGCGCCAAGCGATCCCGACTGGCGACTGGCAGTCCAGGATGGAACGAAGTCATTGAGGCCATGCTGCATTGTGCCCATTTCGCCTGTGGTGCGTGGCCAGGAGCGGCACGGGCGCAAGGCATCGATAAACGCGGTCACCCAGGAGGATCACAAAAAAACACCAGAGCGAAATTAGCGGGCGCTTGCAGCGATAAGAAACATGGCAGTTTTAACGCCCGCCACCGTCATCAACAGTGAGCCCACTACATGCAGCAGCGCGGTGCCCAGGGCCAGCCCGTAGCGTTCGTCCATCAGATAGATCACGACCTCCGCCGAAAAGGTGGAAAACGTCGTCAGGCCGCCCAGAAAGCCGGTCACCAGCAGCAAGCGCCAGACCGGGTCGAGTTGCGGTATGGACTGGAATACGGCAATACACAGGCCGATCAGGTAGCCACCGATCAAATTGGCTGCCAGCGTTCCCCATGGGATCACGCCTCCAGGCGTTAGCCACAAAGCCAATCCCCAGCGGGACAGTGCGCCCACAGAGGCGCCGATACAGATTGCAATCACAGGCAGCATGTCGATGGAGAGGTTGTTAGCAAGACAATGTAGCCATGACTTTAACCGCAGCGGGGGATCGGACTCTCCGCGCTGGCTTCGCGGTGCGGCGTTTGTCGCCAACTGCGTTGAAAGATTGAAAAAAATCTTCGGCCGTTCTGGATTGATCGGGGCGGGACTGGATCGGCCAGGTCGAGGTGCAGGCTGGTAACATTTTCGAGATTCATACGCCGGGCAGCGGAGGTTTCGGAAAGATTTGAAGTCGGCGGCGCGCGGTCTATGATCAGCCGCCCTCGGCCTATTACTGTCGGTGGGCGCGCATAGTCCACGGGTACAAACAGTTATCAATTCAGGAGTCAGAATGAGCACGGAATTTTCTGACAACTTCCGCTTTTTGGCTCACTACAACCGGTGGGTGAACCAGCGCCTGTGCGACGCCTGTGAAACGCTCTCCGACGAAGAGCGCAAGCGCGATCGCGGCGCTTTGCCCGGTGCGGTCTCGACAACGGCGTCGCGCTGGACAGCCTGAATGCGACGGTGCTGGATCTGCCGGACGGGAGTGGTCTCGACACGCTCCTTTTCGAGGACTGGCAGGCATTGCGCGCTAAGCGCGAGCAGCTCGACACTGCCATCGAGGTCTGGGTCGCGGACATGCCCGACGGCTACCCGCAGTTCATCATGCGTTACAGCAATAGCAAGGGGGTCCAGCGGGCGCACCCGGCCTGGCATGCGATGACCCATTTTTTTAATCACCAGACGCACCATCGCGGTCAAGTCGGCACGCTGGTCACGCAAGCTGGCGGAGACATCGGCTTGACCGATCTGATTGCGCTGGTTTGAGGGGAGTGAAGTTTTGCAAAGGCGGCCATAACAGTCGACGACCCGCTCGTCGCGGCTTTGCCACAAAGTCGATTTGCCTTATTTTTAATCTTGGAAGCTACTAAACAAATAGTTTTCCGCGCTGGTATCTATGGCGCCCAAGACTAATTCTTCTTGAAAAATGGACGGTGGGAAAGTTCGGCAGGCAGATGCACCAGATCACTGGGTTCGTCGATGTCGTGCAGCGTTGGTCCCTTCCACACGCACAGCTTAATCGCTGCCATGCGGCGCAGTGTTTCAGCGGCTACAGTGGAGGTGCTCCACGGCATTTTTGTAAAGACCTCAGGGCAGGGCGCCTTGAGGCCGATGAGCACGTAGCCACCGTCAGCCACGGGCAAGAGTACGGCGTCATGCCGCTCCAGCTGGCTAGCCGCCTCGGCGAGTCGTTCGGCCGTTAACGCCGGGCAGTCAGTTCCCATGAGCAGAGCCGGCTGATGCTGTGTGGTGACACGGTCGATGGCGCGTGCCATACGCTCTCCGAGGTCGCCTTCGCCCTGCGCGGTGCAGACCAACGCGGGGGGCAGGTTTACTCCGTGCCATGCCCGGTCGTCGGGCGGTGGACTCATGCACAACTCCACGGGACCGGCTCCAGCCGCCATCGCCTGCTGCAGCGTGTGCATAAGCAGGCTGCGCGCCAGGGTCGCTGCGCCGTCAGCCCCCAGCGCGGAAATTAGCCGGGTCTTGACCGCGCCGGATTGTGGGGCTTTGGCGAAGATGATGAGCCGGGGCTTGGGTCGATTCATGCGCGAGATTGTCGTCGTCAGCGGTACAGCGCTGCCAGCCGCTCGGGCGCAGCGCCGCGCCAATATGCAAAGCGCAGACGCCACATCAGCAGCACGGTGCGCCATACGCCGCGGGTCTCCCAGCGCCGGCCAGAGGTCACCACCTGCGCCTGCAGGCAGGCCGGCCGCGAAAGCCTCAGCAAGCGCCTGGACATCTCGATGTCTTCCATCAGCGGCTGGTTGGGAAAGCCGCCCGCAGCGTCAAAGGCCGCGCGCGTCATGAACATGGCTTGGTCTCCAGTCGCAATACCCGTCCACCGTGAGCGCCGGTTCATGAGCCCTGCGATCAGCCGCAACAGCAGCGGCCGGCCAGAAATGCGCACGTCAAACCGACCCCAGACTTTTGAATCTACTGCCAGCCCCCGCCTGATCAACGTGTCGGCGTCCGCTGGCAATACTGTGTCGGCGTGCAGAAACAGCAAGACCTCGCCGCTGCTCTGTTGCGCGCCGGCGTTCATCTGCAATGCCCGTCCCAAGGGTGCGCCAATAACCTGGACACCCCAGGCCCGTGCGCGCACCACCGTGTCATCTGAACTGCCGCCATCCGCCACCACCACGCATGCACCGCGCGCCACGAGGGGCGCGAGCATCCGCAGGGCTGCATCAATGCCGGCAGCTTCGTTCAGCACGGGCATGACGATGGTAAGACTAGATTCCTTCATGGCGATTGCGCTGGTGCCCCGTTAGTGCTCCAGCGCCCCGCCGCAGCTGCTGCCCTGACCGGCGGTGCAGCCGTAGCAATGCCCTGCCACCCGGATGGGCCGATTTTGAAGGCTGGTTTTGAGAAGATCGCGCAGGTGATGGCGCAGTCCGGACGTTCCCAGCGGCAGGCCAAGTTGTTGGTTGAAGTCGCAGTCAGACAGCCAGCCTTGCCAGTCCACGCTGACCAGGCTGCGACACATGACTCCGGCCAGGTTCTGCGGCTGAAAGCTGTCCTTGAGCAGGTTGAGGTAACTGTCAAACGTACCCTTGGACACCAAGGTTGAGCCAAAGCGCTGGATCGGCATGTTCGTCAGCGCGAATAGCTGGTTGAAGACGATGCCGAAATGCTGAAACAGCTCTCGCTTGTAATCGGCTTGCAGCGTTTGCTGATCTGGCGGCAGCAACGGCCCCTGTGGGTTGTACACCAGGTCCAGGTGCAAGCCGGAGCCTGGCTGCCCGTAGCCAAGTGAATTGAGTTGTTTTAGTGCGGCAATACTCTTGTCGAAGACGCCGTCGCCGCGTTGCTGGTCCACGTTGGCGGCGGAGTAGCAGGGCAGCGAGGCCACCACCTCAACCTGCTGCGCGGCCAGAAACTGTGCCAGTCCATCCTGCCCGGGTTCAAACAGAATGGTGAGGTTGCAGCGATCAATCACCCGCACGCCTTGTTCACGCGCCGCGCACACCAGGTCGCGAAAGCCAGGGTGTAGCTCGGGGGCACCACCGGTCAAGTCCAGCGTGCCCAAGCCGCGCGCCTTGAGCACTTCTGGAATCAATGCGAGCGTTGCGTCATCCATCATTTCGGTGCGGCTCGGACCAGCGTTGACGTGACAGTGAACACAGCTCTGGTTGCACTTGTAGCCAAGGTTGACTTGCAAGATGTCCAGGCGACTGCGGCTAATGGCTGGGAAGGGGGTCCGTTCCAGCAGGGGCAGGGTGTCGTGCATAAATAAGGGAGGTCCGTCAAAAAAATCAGTTCGTCGAATCAGGCCAAAAGCAGCGCCAACCGTGCACGCACCTCGGCAGACATTTCGTCGGGCTGGGTAACGAGTGCGCTTTTAAGCGCGCTGTGCGCTTCGCTCACGGGCCGTTCAGTTCCCAGTAGGCGGATGGCCTCTGCGGCCACCTGCTGCGCGCGGCCCGCATTTTTGAATAGATTGGCCAGCGCCATGTCGACCGTCACCGAGGCCTCGCGCGGATGCCAGCAGTCGTAATCAGTCACCATGGCGAGGGTGGTGTAAGCCATCTGCGCCTCGCGTGCCAGCTTGGCCTCGGGCATGTTGGTCATGCCGACGACAGCCGCGCCCATGCTCCGGTACCAATGGGATTCGGCCAGGCTTGAAAACTGCGGACCCTCGATGCACACATATGTGCCGTGTTCATGCAGGGTGACTCCGTGGTCGGGAGCCTCTGCGCCAAGCACCGTGCGCACAGCGCGGGCGAGTACGCCGGATGCTGCCGCACAAACCGGTTGTGCCATCGACACGTGAGCGACGGCACCTTGGCCGAAAAAGCTACTTTCGCGCCGTTTGGTCAGGTCGATGAACTGGTCCGGCAGCACCATATCGAGGGGTTTGAAATCCTCCCGCAGCGAGCCGACGGCCGACAGCGATAGCAGGTAACGCACGCCGAGCTGTTTCATGGCGTGGATGTTGGCGCGGTACGGCACCTCGGTGGGCAGCAAGCGGTGGCCACGAGCGTGGCGGGCCAAAAACGCTACAGCTACGCCGTGAACGCGACCCGTTACCAACACGTCGGAAGGCGCGCCAAACGGCGTGTTCATTCGGTGCTCCTGAGCGTCCTGCAGCGCGTCCATTTGGTAAAGCCCGCTGCCTCCTATCACTCCCACCAGTGACTGGCTCATCGTTATACCTTCCTTGGTTGTGTACACGGCGGATTCTGCGACCATTAGATTTTGAGCCATTTCCGCCGACGTCGCCGGTGCGTGGTGCATGCCCCTTGTCGGCGCAGCTGGGTTTTTCTTACAGTGCGAAACAAATTTTTCTGGCATAAGCCAGGTCACCGTAAGATTCGTAATAATAAGACACGAGGAAATAGTTGTGAACTCGCGTAAAACCATCATCGCCTTGCTCTTGCTAGCAGGCCTCATCGTTTTTTTTGGGTTCGACCTTGGCCGCTATTTCAGCCTGGCAGTCATCAAGGACCACCAGTCCTCTTTTGCAGTGCTCTTTCATCAGAGGCCGGTCTGGGTGACGCTGATCTTCTTCGCCGTGTATGTGGCGATCACTGCGTTGTCATTGCCGGGTGCCACCCTCCTCACCCTGGCGGCCGGTGCCATATTCGGCTTGATCTGGGGCACAGTGGTCGTATCGCTGGCCTCAACCATTGGGGCGACGCTGGCCATGCTTGCCGCGCGCTATTTGCTGCAGAGCACAATTCAACAGCGCTTCGGTCGGCGTCTCGACGAGTTGAATCGAGGCATTGAGAAGGGGGGTGCTTTTTACCTTTTTACGCTCCGCCTGATCCCGGTCGTGCCGTTTTTTGTACTCAACCTGCTGATGGGTCTTACGCGCATGAAAACTTGGACCTACTGTTGGGTCAGCCAAGTCGGGATGTTCGCCGCGACCGTGGTTTACGTGAACGCAGGTACTCAGATTGCGAAGATCGATTCCCTCAAATCTATTCTCTCGCCAGGATTGATTGGCTCATTCGCGCTGCTGGGGCTGGCGCCGCTGGTGCTTAGTCAAGCGCTCAATTTTTTCAAGCGCCGCAAAGTGTATGCGCGGTGGAATGGGGTTCGGCCGGTCCGCTTTGACCGTAATTTGATTGTGATCGGCGCGGGCGCAGGCGGGCTGGTCACCGCGTACATTGCCGCCGCCGTCAAGGCCAAGGTAAGTTTGGTGGAGGCCCACAAGATGGGCGGCGACTGCTTGAATTACGGCTGCGTGCCGTCCAAGGCGCTGATTCGAAGCGCAAAGCTTGCCCATGAGATGGCGCGTGGCTCGAACTACGGTCTATTGGACAGTCCCGCCAAGTTCTGCTTCAAGACATTGATGCAGCGGGTGCAAGACGTTATTCGCACCATCGAGCCGCATGACAGCGTAGAACGCTACGCGGCTTTGGGCGTGGAGGTGCTGCGGGGCCATGCCCGAATCGTCAATCCGTGGACCGTGGAGATTGCATTGAATCAGGGGGGTAGCCAAACGCTGACCACCCGCAGCATCGTGATTGCCGCAGGTGCACGGCCCCAGATACCCGAATTTCTTGCCACCGCTGCGGGGCGCGACGTGGGCTACGTGACCAGCGACACGCTATGGGATGAGTTTGCCAAGCTGGACCAGGTGCCCCGGCGCTTGGTCGTGCTGGGCGGGGGCCCCGTCGGCTGTGAACTGGCACAGGCCTTTGCACGGCTTGGCTCGCAGGTAACGCAGGTGGAAATGGCATTGCGCCTGATGAACCGCGAGGACGAGGACGTGTCGGCACTGGTCCAGAGTGCTTTGGAGGCGGACGGAATCGTCGTACTCACCGGACACAAAGCACTTCGTTGTGTCAAAACGGGCGATACCAAAACCTTGTGGGTGGCGCGCCAGGGCCAGGAAGTCGGTATCGAATTCGACCAACTCATCTGCGCGGTCGGTCGGGTGGCTCGACTGACCGGCTACGGACTGGAAGAGCTTGGCATTCCAACCGAGCGCACCGTGGAAACCAACGAATACCTGCAGACGGTATACCCGAATATCTACGCCGCTGGTGACGTGGCCGGGCCGTACCAACTCACGCATGTGGCCGCGCATCAGGCTTGGTACGCCGCCGTTAACGCGTTGTTTGGCGACTTCAAGTTGTTTAAGGCGGATTACTCGGTGATCCCCTGGACCACATTCGTCGATCCTGAGATCGCACACGTGGGACTGAACGAGCAGGCGGCGAAGGAAAAAGGCGTTGCGTACGAGGTCACCCAATACCGTCTGAAGGATCTGGACCGCGCCATTGCAGACAGCGAGGCCCATGGTTTCGTGAAGGTGCTCACCGTTCCGGGCAGTGACAAAATTCTGGGTGCCACGCTGGTGGGGAGCCATGCGGGTGATCTGTTGGCTGAGTACGTGTTGGCTATGAAGCACGGGCTCGGGCTGAACAAAATTCTTTCCACCGTGCACACTTACCCGACGTTCTCTGAAGCCAACAAATATGCTGCTGGCGAATGGAAGCGCGCGCATCAGCCCGTGCGACTGCTCGAATGGGCGCGCAAATACCACGACTGGAAAAGGAGTTGAGATGAACCGGCCTCTTCGCTCAAATTGTCGGGATGCTATTTTATTAATGGTTGCTTGCGTTCTCTGGACCTTTACTACGGCTGTTTTTAGTCAACCAGCCGCGCCATCCGACGCAGGCCTTTCCGCACCAGCCTTGACCCCTTTCTCTTCGGCCAGCGGAACCGTGCCCCCCGCACCGTGGCATGTGGTCGGCCTGCCCAACAGCCGCAAGCCGCTGACCCAGTTCGACATTACGCCGATCGATGGCCATGCCGTGTTGCGCGTGCAGACCAACCGCTCCTACGCGAATCTGGTGCATGAACTTCCGAACGTGGTGCCTGCGCCAGGCACCCAACTGCGCTGGCGCTGGAGACTTGACGAGCCGCTGCGAGAGGCCGACCTTCGCCGCCGCGAAGGCGACGACAGCCCGCTTAAAGTCTGCGCGCTGTTTGACATGCCGCTGGACAAGTTGGGATTCGTCGAACGCAACCTGCTGCGAGCGGGACGTTCGGTGAGCGGCGAAAAGCTGCCTTCCGCAACGCTGTGTTACGTGTGGGACGCCACCCTGGCACCCGGAACCTTGCTGGATAACGCCTTTACCCATCGCGTGCGCATGATGGTTCTGGATAGCGGTGAACAGCGCCTGGGCCAGTGGGTCGAGCACACGCGAGATCTGGGCGCTGATTTCCGCCGTGCCTTCGGCCATGAAAGCGCAACCGTGCCGCCGCTGGAGGCCATACTGGTCGGCGGGGATGCCGATAACACCGGCGGCCACAGCCTGGGGTATGTGGCAGATGTCACACTGTCACCATGAATTCGACCATCACCTCATCGACGGACTCGAAACATCTTGTGCTGCTGGGCGCGGGCCATTCCCATGTGCATGTGCTGCATGGCCTGGCGCAACACCGGGTGGCTGACTTGAACCTCACCGTAATCTCGCCTTACCCGCAGCAGCTCTACTCAGATATGGTGCCGGGCTTTGTGGCGGGTCACTACGCGCTGGACGAGTGCGTCATTTCGCTGGAAGGATTGCTCTCGCGCTGCGGTGCGCGTTATATCCCCAGCAGCGCCGTGTCAATTGATCCCGATGCGAAAACGGTCACACTGGCCAACGGGGAAACCGTGGCCTATGACTGGCTGAGCTTAAATACCGGTTCAGTGGTGGACCGCGAGAAGATCGAGGTGGAAATGCCCGGCGCACGGGAGCATGCGTTGTTTGTGCGTCCCATAGAAATCTTTGGCCAGCTCTGGCCTCAAGTGGCTGTGATGGGCCAAGGCCGACCCATTCACCTGGCCGTGGTGGGTTCGGGCGCGGCGGGGCTCGAACTTGCCATGGCCACCGCCCACGTATTGAACGGGCCATCCTGCGCGAGCGGCAGCCGCGTGACGCTGGTGACTGGCGGTCCGGCACCAGCGCAAAATTACCCTGCGAGCGTCCAGCGCAGAGTACTCAGAGCCCTGTGGAACCAGCAGATTACCGTATTGCCAGATGCCTGCGTCGGCGTGGAGCTTGAAGAGATCATGCTTGCCAGCGGGGCGCGTCTGGCCTGTGATGCGCCGCTGCTTGCTGTAGGCGCGCAGGCGCCGACGTGGCTGGCTGACAGCGGCCTGGCACTCGATACTGCCGGGTTTTTGGCCATCAACTGTTTTCAGCAAAGCACCAGTCACCCGCATGTGTTTGCTGCCGGCGATGTGGCTAGCCACGTTGATGCGTTGCATCCGCGAAGCGGTCTCCATGCGGTGCACGCGGGTCCGCCGTTGCTGATCAATCTGCGTGCCGCGCTGCAGGACCAGCCGCTGAAGTCATACCAACTGCCCGCGCATACGCTCAATCTCCTTTCGTGCGGCGGGCGCTACGCCATTGCCGCGTGGGGCGACATCAGCGTCGAAGGCCGTTGGGTGTGGCGCTGGAAAGACCATATCGACCGCCAATTCGTGGCCGCGTAGATCGGATGATCTGATGTGCATTCTCTCTACGATCGAAGCTTCAGGTTTCACTTTGCATTGAGGAAAGGTTGGGGTCGTGTATCGGCCCGGGATGATCAGGCACGGCGTCAATTACTATAAAAAATAATGCGGGCTGATGCCCGTTACCATCTCCCGATAGATCAATAAGGCAAGAAAAAACCCGCCAACAGACGGGTTTTGATTGGCAAAGAGCGAATTTACTTTTTGGCGGCGCTGGCGACAGGTTTAGCTGCATCCACTTTGCTGTCCGATTTCGGCGTCACGGCCTTCTTGGCGTCTTGCGCGGCTTCCTTTACGGCGTCCTTGGTGTTGATTGCTGCACCCTTGACCGCGTCCTTGGTGCTGATAGCGGCACCCTTGACGGCATCCTTGGTTGCCACTGCAGCATCTTTGGCTTTTTCAGTGATTGGCTTCTCGGTTTTCTTGCTATCGGCTTTGGCCTTGGCCGGTGTTGAGGCCGGGCTTTGATAGCTTGCAGCGCCGACGGTCAGGCCCTCAGCGGAGAACTTGGCGGCATTTTTATCGCCCACACCTTTAACGCGGCTGATGAAGTCGTCCCAGTTCTTGAATTCGCTTTTTTTGCGTTCTGAAATAATCTGCTTGGTGGTGGCAGGACCGATGCCCTTGATGCCGTCGAGTTGGGCTTCAGTGGCTTTGTTAACGTCAACCGCAGCAAACGCTGCAATGAGGGACATGGCGGCAAAAAATGCCAGTAATTTCTTGAACATGAGAAAACTCCTCAAAAATTAGATGAAACCAAATGCACAACTTATCCCTGTAGGGGAATGGGTCCTTCCCATAACGGCCCATTTTCAAGCGGGTTGACAGCCGCGCTTCGTTTTTAAGCGAAGAAGCTTTAGTTTTTGGCGCCGTTCAACCACTGCATGTAAGCAGACACTCCCGTTTGAACGTCGGCAAAGGTGTGTTGGCAGCCGGCTTCGCGCAAGGCGCTTAGGTCGGCTTGCGTGTAGCTCTGGTACTTGCCTACAAGAGCGGCAGGAAAGTCAATGTAGTCGATCAGGCCACCAAGTACGGCCTCCTCAACGGTCAGAAGGGCTGCGTTTTTGCTCTGCCGCAAGGTATTCACAACCGCCATAGCCACGTCATTGAAAGGTTGTGCTCTCCCGGTGCCCAGATTAAAAATGCCGGATTTTTCGGGATGGTCCAGAAACCAGAGGTTGACGCTTACGACATCGTCGATGAAGACAAAGTCGCGCATCTGACCACCCGCGCCATAGCCGCCGTATTCTCCAAAAAGTTTGACTCTGCGCTCGGTTTGAAACTGCTTGAATTGGTGAAACGCCACGCTGGCCATGCGGCCCTTGTGTTGCTCGCGCGGACCATACACATTGAAATACCTGAATCCGGCTACTTGCGTCGAAGCGTTCTCGAATTTGGCACCGAGTTCTCGCCGCAGGCGCTGGTCGAAGAGCAGCTTGGAATACCCGTAAACATTTAACGGACGCTCAAACTCAGGGGATTCGCTGAAGGTGTCGGAGCCGCCGTAAGTCGCCGCTGACGAGGCGTAGAGCAGGCGGGTGCCCTGGTCCTGACAGGCGTGGAACAATTCGCAGGATAGCGTGTAGTTGTTGTCCATCATGAATTTGCCGTCCAGTTCCATGGTGTCGCTGCAGGCACCCTCATGAAACACGGCTTCAACCTGACCGAACGCCCCTTCGGCAAAGAGGTCGTAAAAGTCGTCGGCATCCACGTAGTCGGCAATTTTCAGGTCGGCCAGATTGCGGAATTTGTCACCGTCGGTCAGGTCATCTACAGCAATGATGTCGTCAATGCCGCGGGCGTTGAGCCCTTTGACCAGATTACTGCCAATAAAGCCGGCGGCGCCGGTCACTGCGATTTTCATGGGGAAGTCCTCGTGCTCTATGCGGTACTGGTTTTAGGGTGCGTCAAACAGCTCGTTGTAGTTGACTGTTGCGGTTCCAAATTTGCCAACTACGATGCCGGCGGCCCGGTTGGCAATGGGGACCGCGTCGCGCAGGCTCAGGCCGCTGGCGCTCATGGCGGCAAGCGTGGCAATGACGGTGTCGCCGGCACCCGTCACGTCGAACACTTCTCTAGCCACAGCGGGCACATGCAGCTCGCCTTGCGCGTCAAACAGTGTCATCCCTTCTTCGCTGCGGGTCAGGAGGAGGGCGTCCAGGTTCAGCGTGGTCCGCAGATTATGGGCTTTGATGCGCAGATCATCTTCATCGTTCCAGTGCCCAATCACCTGCTCCAGTTCGACGCGATTGGGCGTGACGATGCTGGCATTTTTGTAGCGTCCGTAGTCAGCGCCTTTGGGATCAACCATGACTACCTTTCCTGCTGCACGCGCCTTTGCAATCATCAATAAGATGTGCGCCAAGCCACCTTTGCCATAGTCAGAAAACAGCACCACGTCATGCTGTAAGTGCAGTCGTTCGAAAGTGGCGGACTGGGACGCCAGTACTTCGTTTTTAGGTGTGTTTTCAAAATCAAGCCGCAGTAGCTGTTGCTGACGGCCAATGACGCGCAGTTTGACGGTAGTTTTGAGTTGCGCATCGCGGCCAAAGTAAGGCGTGATGCCTGTTTTGGCCACCAATGCCTCCAGAATACGACTGTCTCCGTCATCGCCGACGACGCTCAACAGCGATGCCTGGGCACCGAGGGTGACGATGTTGTAAGCCACGTTGGCCGCAGCGCCAATACGTTCTTCAGTGTGTGTCACGCGCACGATGGGTACGGGGGCCTCGGGCGAAATACGGTCTACCGCTCCGTACCAATAGCGGTCCAGCATGGTGTCGCCCACCACAAGAACGCGGGCCGAAGAGATTTTTTCTGGCGTCAGTTGCATAGTCGTCTTGTCGGGTTACAGCTCTTCAATCCGGCGTGTCGGGTAGCTGTCCCAGGCTTGGCAGCCCGGGCAGTGCCAAAAATGATGGGTGGCCTCAAAGCCGCAGGCGGCACAGCGATAGCGCATCAAGGGCTTGGTGGCTTGGTCAAGCGCGCGCATGACAAGTTCATGGGAATGTTCATCTTCGTGTTTTTCGCCGGCAATCCATTTGCCGGCAGCGATAAGAGAGGCTTGACGCTCCAGGTGTTGCACGTACCAGCGTCGGGCGGTCACCGGGTCTTTTTCAAGTTTGACGATAGCCTCAATGACATCAATCGATGGTATTTGCGCATAACTCGCCTTCAGGAGATCCAGCGCAGCCGATTGCTGACCACTGCTTAATGCGATGTTTGCCAAAAGCCCTGCGGCCAGCGGCAACCCCAGCGGTGCCGTTTTTCCCAGCTGAAGCAAGGTGTTTAACGCGTCTTGCGGCTGGCCCAGCTGGGCCAGCAGCTTCGCAAGATCAATCAGCGGTCTGGCTGATGCGGGCGCGATGGCCGAGGCTTCATGCAGGCTGCTGATGGCCTTGCTGGTATCCCCGGCGGCCGCATACGTGCTGGCTTGCTCGCACAAGTAGTGGGCCTGCCGCGTACTAAAACTGCCATGGCTGGAACTACCGAGCCTGGCGGCGATTTCCGTCGCGTTGGACCAGTCGCGCGAGCGTTCGTAAATCGACAGCAGCGCGAGACGGGCTTCTTCCGCGAACGGCGTGCCCTCGAGTTTTCGCAGCGCCGACTCGGCCCGGTCAAGCAAACCGGCCTTGAGGAAGTCGAGCGCTAACGCATGCTGCGCCCGATCGCGTTCGGGTTGCGTCAGGTCGCCGCGTGACATCAGATGCTCATGCACCCGCACGGCACGCTCATACTCGCCGCGGCGGCGAAACAGGTTACCGAGTGCAAAGTGGAGTTCGGACGTATCGGGATCGTTTTGTACCGCTTCAATGAAAGCGTCAATGGCTTGGTCCTGCTGCTCATTCAGCAGAAAGTTCAGCCCCTTGAAATAAGCTTTGGGCGCCTGGCGGTTTTCAATACGCAGTTGTCTCAGGTCCAGCCGCGAGGCCAGCCAGCCCAGCGTGAACGCGACCGGAAAGCCAAGCAACACCCAGGTGAAATCAAATTCCATGGTGAATCGGGGAGGGGGTGTCAGTGACAGCCGGGGCGGCGCCGAAAGCCGAGGAGCCAGTCGGGTAGCGCAGCGCTGCTTTGCGTTTCTTCCACCAGCGCGGGATCATGACGAAAATGCCCAGCGCCAATCCGCAAGCGAAGGCGGCCAGCACGACCAGCACCAAAGGGGCTTGCCACACCGTGCCAAAAAAGAAATGCACCGCAACCGTTTGCTGGTTGTTCAGGGCAAAAGCAAACAACGTAAAAAAAATGGCTGCCTTGAGCAGCCACATCAGATATTTCACTTGCCAATTCTCCTTGTGGTCTAGGCGATTGTAGTCAGACCATCGCGGGGAAACCTGCGCACTTATTTGATATTTGTGACCGCAAGCAGTTCTTGGGTCCGTGCATCCACCGCTTCCCGCAATGCTTTCCCCGGCTTGAAATGAGGCACCCGTTTTTCAGGGATGGCCACGCTCTCTCCAGAGCGGGGATTTCTGCCGATGCGCGGTGGCCGCCGGTTGATGGAGAAACTACCGAATCCCCTAATTTCGATCCGGTGGCCGCGCACCAGCGCGTCGCTCATGGCATCAAGAATGGTCTTGACGGCATATTCGGCATCGCGTTGCGTGAGCTGGACAAATCGGGCTGCCAGTTCTTCTACAAGATCGCTTCGGGTCATGAATCAAGTGACGGAACTGCGGTGTAACCCGCCTTCAGGCGCATTACACCGCAGCGAGGCCAGTTTACTTGTCGCTGTTTTCGAGCTTGGCCCGCAATAGCGCGCCCAAGCTGGTCAGACCGGCGCTCTCGCGGGACGACTGCTGACTCAGGTTCGCCATGGCTTCCTGTTGGTCCGCGTTGTCCTTGGCTTTCACTGACAGTTGGATGTTGCGGGTCTTGCGATCCACGTTCACCACCACTGCTGACACTTCGTCGCCTTCTTTCAGGACGTTGCGCGCGTCTTCAACGCGGTCGCGGCTGATTTCGCTGGCACGCAGGTAGCCAATGATGTCTTCACCCAGATCGATCTCGGCGCCTTTGGCATCAACCGTCTTGACCTTGCCGGTGACAATCGCGCCTTTGTCGTTGATCGACACGAAGGTGGTGAACGGATCGGAATCAAGCTGCTTGATACCCAGGGAGATACGCTCGCGATCGACATCGACAGCCAGCACGATCGCTTCGACTTCCTGCCCCTTTTTGTAGTTGCGAACAGCGGCCTCACCAGGCTCGTTCCAAGACAGGTCGGACAAATGCACCAGACCGTCGATACCGGCAGCCAGGCCCACAAAAACGCCAAAGTCAGTGATCGATTTGATCGGACCCTTGACGCGGTCGCCGCGCTTGGTTTCCACTGCAAACTCTTGCCATGGGTTGGCCTTGCACTGCTTCATGCCCAGGCTGATACGGCGTTTGTCTTCGTCGATTTCAAGGACCATCACTTCGACTTCGTCACCAAGCGCTACAAGCTTGCTTGGCGCGACGTTTTTGTTCGTCCAGTCCATCTCGGACACGTGCACCAGACCTTCAATGCCCGGCTCGAGTTCCACAAACGCGCCGTAATCGGCGATGTTGGTGATCTTGCCAAACAAGCGGGTGCTTTGTGGGTAGCGGCGGTTCACGCCCATCCAAGGGTCGTCGCCCATTTGCTTCAGACCCAGGGAGACGCGGTTTTTCTCGGTGTCGAACTTCAGGATCTTGGCGATGATTTCCTGGCCAGCAGTGACCACTTCGCTTGGGTGACGTACACGACGCCATGCCATGTCGGTGATGTGCAGAAGGCCGTCAATGCCACCCAAGTCAACGAACGCACCGTATTCGGTAATGTTCTTGACGATGCCCTTGACCGCAGAGCCTTCTTTCAAGGTTTCCATCAGCTTGGCGCGCTCTTCGCCCATGCTGGCTTCCACGACAGCGCGGCGGCTCAACACCACGTTGTTGCGCTTGCGGTCGAGCTTGATAACCTTGAATTCCATGGTCTTGTTCTCGTACGGAGACAAGTCCTTGATGGGGCGGGTGTCGATGAGTGAGCCAGGGAGGAAAGCGCGGATGCCATTGACCAGAACGGTCAGGCCACCCTTGACTTTGCCGCTGGTCTGTCCAGTCACAAATTCGCCGGATTCCAGGGCTTTTTCAAGGCTCATCCATGAGGCCAGACGCTTGGCCTTATCGCGGCTAAGAAGGGTGTCGCCATAGCCGTTTTCGACCGAGTCGATGGCCACGGACACAAAGTCGCCGACCTGAACTTCGAGTTCACCTTGGTCGTTTTTGAATTCTTCGAGGGGGACATAAGCCTCGGATTTGAGTCCGGCATTGACGACAACGTGGTTGTGGTCGATACGTACTACTTCAGCGGTGATGACTTCGCCAGAACGCATTTCACAGCGTTGCAGCGATTCGTTAAATAGATCGGCAAAAGATTCAGACATTAATTTCCTAATCCACAAGACAGGATTCCAATAGCGAAATTGCTATTGTTTTTATAGCTGCATGCGGCGATTTTGTGCGGCCGAACGAGACGTCAGACCGCGGGTTGCGTGAGTAATCCTGGTGACCAGGCGTTTCCTGGTGAGAGTACGCGTCGGGGGTCAGAAGGGCCGGCTACCCTGCCACCAGTCAATCACCAAAGCTGTCGATTTCTCGATAGAAAGATTGGAGTTGTCTAGCAACCGGGCGTCATCAGCGGGTTTTAAAGGAGCGGTTTGCCGAGACATATCTCTGCGGTCACGCGCTTCTAAATCTCGCTGAATCGCGACTATTGTAGCCGGATTCCCCTTTGAAATCAATTGCTTATGTCGGCGCTCGGCCCGATGGCGTGCACTCGCCGTCAGGTAGATTTTGAGACCGGCGTCAGGGAAAACGACGGTTCCCATGTCGCGGCCATCCGCCACCAAGCCGGGCAGTTGCCGAAAGCTGTGTTGCAGGGCTAGCAAGGCGTCGCGGACCTGCCGGTGGACCGAGACTTTGGAGGCGGCCATGCCGGCCGCTTCGGTTCTAATTGCGTCAGACACATCCTCCGCATCGAGGAAAATCCGGTCGCCCTTAAATCGAACTGGCAATGCGCGGGCAATTCGCGCCACACCGGATTCGTCGTCAAGATCCACTCCGGAACGCGCCGCGGCGTAGGCGCTTAAACGATACAAGGCGCCTGAGTCGAGATAATGGTAGCCGAGCCGATGGGCCGTCAATGCGGCCAGCGTTCCTTTTCCGGACGCGGTGGGGCCATCAATACAAATCACGGGGATATTGGCAGTGTCCGCTTCCACCAGATCAAACAGCGCTTCAAAATAATCCGGAAAGGTCTTGGCGACGCACTTTGGGTCAAGGATTCTGACGGGCAGCTGCGCCGGGTTGAATGCCGCCAGCGAAAAACACATGGCTACACGGTGGTCGTCATAGGTGTGAATGGAGGCGTTTTTCCATTCTTTCGAGGAAGCTGGCGGCGTGATCCTGATGAAATCAGCCCCTTCCTCGACTGTGGCGCCAAGTTTTCTCAGTTCGCAGGCCATGGCGGCAATGCGGTCGGTTTCCTTGACGCGCCAACTCGCGATATTGCGCAGCGTGGTGGTGCCATCGGCATACAGCGCCATGACGGCCAATGTCATCGCCGCGTCTGGAATGTGATTGCAATCCAGATCAATCGCCTTGAGCGGCCAGGAGCCGCGCGAGATGCGTAGCGAGTTTGGTGTGCTTTCGATCTGGGCTCCCATCAACCGGGCGGCCTCGACGAAGTGGATGTCACCCTGAATAGAGTCGGCGCCCACGCCTAGAATCTCTATACCGTTTTTACTAGGAACGCCTTCTGCTATAGCGCCCAGTGCTATGAAATAACTGGCAGAAGAGGCGTCACTTTCAACGTAAATTTCACCGGGCGACTGATAGTGGCTGCCCGCCGGGATGGTAAATCGCTGCCAGCCCTCGCGCTGGACCGAAATCCCAAAACGCTTGAGCAGGTTGAGCGTGATTCCGATGTAGGGCCGTGAAATCAGCTCACCCACGACCTCAATGCAAATATCGCGACTCGCTACCAGCGGCAGCGCCAACAACAGGGCGGTCAGAAACTGGCTTGAAACGTCGCCGCGCACACGAATCGGCTTATCCAGCGCCAAAGGGTTCAATCCCGGTCTTATTCGCAGCGGGGGGAAGCCCTCGTTGCCGGTGTATTCGATAGAACACCCCAGCAACCTCAGCGCATCGACCAGATCCCCAATCGGTCGTTCGTGCATACGTTGCACGCCGGACAGCTCAAATTCTCCGCCGAGCAGCGCGAGAGCCGCCGTCAGCGGCCGCATGGCAGTGCCAGCGTTGCCCATGAAAAGTACTGCTTTGCGGTGAATGAGTGTAGCCGCCATGCCGCCGATCACCGCTGTAGTACCGTCTTGCGTCACCGTACAGCCGAGCTGCTTCAGCGCCGTCAGCATCACGGCGGTGTCCTCGGATGCCAGCAGGTCGTGCACTGTGGTTGGTCCCCGACTCAGTGCGGCGAGCAGCAAGATTCGGTTGGAAATACTTTTGGAACCGGGCAGGCGAGTTGTGCCTGCTGCCCTGGCCAGCGGTGGAATATCCAGGTACTCGATATCGAACATGGACCGGAACCTACGGATGTGATTTTTGCGGAGAGACCCGCCAGTTGGCGCGCGTCTCGCTGGCTCGCTCAAGCAGGACTTCCAGCACATCACCACTGTCACTGGCAATCAGTTGTTCGAGGGCCTGCAGCGTTTGTTGGAAAATTTTTGACTGTGCAAGCAGCTCTTCGCGATTTGCCATCAAGATGTCGCGCCACATTCTTGGATCGCTGGCTGCAATTCGAGTGAAGTCGCGAAAGCCGGGTCCCGCTAATGACATGTAGTCTTTGCCATGTTCTTGGCCCGCAATCCCATTGATCAGGGCGAAGGCGATCAGGTGGGGAAGGTGGCTGACTGCAGCATAAGCGGCATCGTGAGACTGCGGCGACATCTTCAGCACATGGCACCCCAATGCGGTCCAGACATCAGTTGCCTTTTGCAACTGGACAGTGTAAGTACGCTCAATCGGCGTCAGGATGACCTGCTTGCCTTTGTAGAGATTCGCGTCAGCGTGCTCAACGCCCGAAACCTCCTTGCCGGCAATAGGATGGCAAGGAACAAAACAGCCGACGTGATCACGCAGGACGCGCCGCGCCGCATCCACCACATCGCGCTTGGTCGAACCCACATCCATGATGAGCGTGTTGGGGCCTACGAGATGCCGGATGGCCTTGAAGGTGGCTTCGGTGGCGGACACCGGTATCGCCAGCAAGACGATATCGGCTCCCGAGACGGCCAGCAGGGCGGAGGGGGCTGCAACGTCAATCACGCCCATTTGGCGCGCGCGCTCTGTCGTTGAAGGGGATTTGCTGTAGCCGACGATGCGTTTGACCAGCCCGGCGCGCTTAAGTGCCAGTGCAAAAGAACCGCCCATCAGGCCGCACCCAATAAGCCCTAATTGTTCAAACATGGTGAAAATTCCGACATGATGTGGCGAGTGAGAGGGTCATGTATTTTCCCGCTGGGCCGCCCCAAGGGAAATTAGCCCCTCCCGGGGGCAGCGTAGTACGCGAAGCGACAAGCGTGGGGATCATCTCAATCGCTCACTGGGTAGATTCCCAGGACTTTATAAAAGGCACACAGGCGCTGTAAATCAGTCAGCGCCGCTTGCACATGGTCCTGCGACGGATGGCCTTGCAGGTCGATATAAAAGTAATATTCCCACTGGCCGGAGCGTGCCGGGCGGGATTCGAAGCGGGTCATGGACACCCCGTGGACTTTCAGTGGAACCAGAATGTCGTGCACAGCGCCGGGGCGATTGGGCACCGATACCACGAGGCTGATGCAGTCTTTTTTGGAGGCGGGCGGCGAGGATAGCGTTTGCGGCAAACACACCACGACAAAACGTGTGCGGTTAAATGCGTCATCCTGAATCGCGTGGGCCGCTGTATGTAGTCCAAATTGGGTTGCCGCACGATCGCTGGCGATGCCGGCCCAGGCCGGGTTGGTCGAGGCCAGGCGTGCGCCCTCTGCGTTGCTCGATGCCGTCCGGCGTTCGGCATTGGGAAGGTGCGTGTTCAGCCAACCCTGGCATTGCGCCAAAGCCTGTGGGTGGGCATAAACGGCTTCGATGTTTTCCAGCGATTCGGACAGTCGCAAAAGGTTGTGTCGCACCATCAGGCTGATTTCGCCAACAATGTGCAGGGGTGAGCTCAAAAACAGGTCAAGCGAGCGCGACACCACGCCCTCGGTGGAATTTTCAACTGGCACAACGCCATAACTGGCACTACCGGCTGCGGTAGCACGAAACACTTCATCAATACTGACGCAGGGAACGTGCTCAATACTCGCACCAAAAAACTGCAATGCGGCCTGTTCGCTGAAGGTTCCAGCAGGGCCTAAATAGGCCACTCGCACCGGCGATTCAAGGGCCAGGCAGGCTGACATGATTTCACGCCACACGGCTGCCACGTGCGTGTTTTTCAGGGGGCCGGTGTTGGCCCGCTCGACCTGCTCAATTACCTGGGCAACCCGGTCGGGACGAAAGAAGGGTGTTCCTTCGCGTTTTTTGACGTCTCCGACTTGCTGCGCCACCTGCGCGCGGCGGTTCATGAGGGCAAGCAATTCTCTGTCTATCGCGTCAATCTGGATGCGCAGGTCGGCGAGGGGGGTGGAAGTCATCTCAGGCCTGCTTTTGTTCGAAATCTCGCAGGTAGTCCACCAGCGCCTTTACGCCGGCCAGCGGCATGGCGTTGTAGATGCTGGCGCGCATGCCACCGACGGACTTGTGGCCTTTAAGTTGCAACAGGTCCCGCGCTTTTGCGCCAGCCAGGAACGCTTCGTTTCGCGATTCATCGCGCAGAAAAAAGGGCACGTTCATGCGTGAACGGCAGTCCTTGCTAACGCGGTTGACGTAGAACTGGGAATGATCTATCGCGTCGTACAACAATTGCGCTTTCGCAAGATTGCGTTTTTCCATCGCACCGACACCTGTCGCCGTTCCTTCCTTCTGACGTTTTAGCCATTGAAAGGTCAGGCCCGCAACATAGAGGGAATAGGTTGGGGGGGTGTTGTACATGGAGTGGTTGTCCGCCACTATTTTGTAATCAAATGCGCTAGGGCAAGCTGGCAGCGCATGGCCGAGCAAGTCTTCCCCGACCACCACCAGTGTCACGCCAGCCGGACCGAGATTTTTTTGTGCGCCGCCAAAAGCCAGGCCAACCCGTGACCAGTCAACTGGCCGGGACGCCACGTGGGACGAAAAATCGATGACCAGCGGCGCATCACTTCCAAGTCCCTTTAAATCGGGCAGCTCCTGAAACTCCACGCCATGGATGGTTTCGTTGCTGCAGACATGCACATAGCTTGCGTCTCGCCGCAGTTTCCAGCTAGCGGGAGGCGGCAAGCTGGTGTAGTCAGAGTTTGCATTGGTGGCGGCGATTTGCACGTCGCAATATTTCCGGGCTTCCTTTTGCGACTTGTCGCTCCAGCTGCCGGTCACTATGAAATCGGCCGAGGCGCCGCGTGAAATATTCAACGGGACGATGGCGTTCTCTGCGAGTCCGCCGCCTTGCATGAACAATATTTTGAAGTGTGGCGGAACCGCCATCAATTCACGAAAATCGGCTTCCGCATTTTCGTAAATGGAGACGAATTCGTTGCTGCGGTGGCTCATTTCCATGACGCCCATGCCGCTGCCATGCCAATCCAGCATTTCGCCTGCGGCCTGTTGCAGGACTTCTTCAGGCAGAGTGGCGGGGCCAGCAGAAAAATTGAAAGGCCTGGTCATTTCTTGGGCGACTTGCCCGACCCGGAGGCGGCAGGTGCAGGGCCAACAATCTTGAGCGCTGCGTCATCGAACTGCTTGATACGTGCGACCACATCGGAACGTGACGCCTCGACCAGTTTCTGGATAAAAACGTTTCCAAGTTCAGGTGCCGTGGCCTGATATTTTTTAATGGCGGGAGACTCAAAAAAAGCTGCAATCTGCTGCAGCTCTTCCACGGTGAAACGCTCTGCATAAGCCGGTACCAGGACGTCGCTGCTGACTTTGCTCACCTGCTTGCTGATCAACTGGTTGGCGTCTGCCGCATAGGTCTTGAGCGCTGCATTGAGATCCTCTGAAACCTTTTTCTGTTTGGCCTTGGATACGTTTGCTTCCAGTTTGGGTTCCCACTTGGCAATTAGCTCCTGAGTCGTTGTGCCTGCGAGCTGAGCCACGAGCCGCTCAAGCTCCGGGCCTTGTTGAAGGGCGACAACTTTCTTGGCCAATTCGATTTTTGGATCGGCTGTTTGCGCATGCAGGGTGGCGGAGCAGGCAAGGCCGGCAATCGCCAGCGTGAGAATGAGTTTTTTCATGAATTAGTTTCTTGGTTTGAGGCATCATCGCCTGGGTTGTTTTCAGTGTCGTCGTTCAAGGTGGCATCGTTTTCGACAATTCGCTGAAGACCGCTTAATTGTGAGCCTTCGTCGAGGCCAATGAGCGTCACTCCTTGGGTAGCCCTGCCCATCTCGCGAATTTCACTCACCCGCGTGCGAACAAGTACCCCCGTGTCGGTGATCAGCATAATTTCATCGTCAGCGCGGACCAGTGTCGCGGCAACCACCTTGCCGTTGCGTTCGCTTTGCTGGATCGCGATCATGCCCTTTGTGCCCCGGCCATGGCGGGTGTACTCGGTGATGGAGGTGCGCTTGCCGTAGCCGTTCTGCGTCGCCGTCAGCACGCTTTGCTGCTCGTCCTCTGCAACCAGCATGGCAATGACGCTCTGGCCGTCTTCGAGCATCATGCCGCGCACACCTCGTGCGTTGCGGCCCATCGGACGGACGTCGTTTTCGTCAAAACGGACGGCCTTGCCGCCATCGCTGAAGAGCATGACGTCGTGTTGACCGTCGGTGAGAGATGCGCCGACAAGGAAGTCGCCATCGTCGAGATCAACAGCGATAATGCCGGCCTTTCGAGGGTTGCTGAATTCGTCCAGCGTTGTTTTTTTGACCGTGCCCATGGAGGTACCCATAAAGACATACTGGTCGGCCGGAAAGCTGCGCTTTTCTCCTGTCAGGGGCAGGACTACCGTGATTTTTTCACCTTCTTGCAAGGGGAACATGTTCACAATCGGTCGGCCGCGTGAGCCGCGTGAGCCCGCAGGGACTTCCCATACCTTGAGCCAGTAGAGGCGGCCCCGATTGGAAAAACACAAAATATAGTCATGCGTGTTGGCGATGAATAGCTGGTCGACCCAGTCGTCTTCTTTAGTGGCGGTCGCCTGCTTGCCACGGCCCCCTCGTTTTTGCGCCCGGTATTCCGAGAGGGGTTGACTCTTGATGTAGCCGGTGTGGGACAGCGTCACCACCATGTCGGTAGGGGTTATCAGGTCTTCAGTGCTGAGGTCGAACGAGCTGTGTTCAATCAGGCTGCGCCGCGCGCCCAACTTGGTCTGACCAAACTCATTCTTGATTGCCGTCAGCTCATCACTAATGATGGTCGAGACCCGCTCTGGCTTGGCCAGAATATCGAGCAGGTCGTCAATTTCGGACATGACTTCCCGGTATTCGGCAACGATCTTGTCCTGTTCCAGACCGGTCAGGCGTTGCAGGCGCATTTGCAAGATTTCCTGCGCCTGAACCTCTGAAAGGCGGTAGAGGCCGTCGCTGCCCATGCCGAAGGCCTTCCCAAGCCCGTCAGGGCGGTAATCGTCGGCGTTGACCAACCCGCCATCGGCGCGGACGCGGGTGAGCATTCCGCGTACCAGGCTGCTGTCCCAAGGGCGCAACATCAGTTCGGTTTTCGCAACCGGCGGGGTTGGTGCATTGCGAATAATGGCAATAAAGTCGTCAATGTTGGCCAGGGCGACGGCGAGCCCTTCTAATACATGGCCACGTTCGCGTGCCTTGCGCAGCGTGAACACTGTGCGGCGTGTTACCACCTCGCGCCGGTGCTGCAAGAACACCTTAATCAGGTCTTTGAGGTTGCACAGCTTGGGCTGGCCGTCGATCAGCGCCACCATGTTCATGCCAAACGTATCCTGCAACTGAGTTTGCTTGTACAGGTTGTTGAGCACCACCTCGGGCACTTCGCCGCGCTTGAGTTCTATCACCAGTCGCATGCCGGATTTGTCAGACTCGTCCTGGATGTGGCTGATGCCTTCAATTTTCTTCTCGTGCACCAGCTCCGCCATGCGTTCTTGCAGGGTTTTTTTGTTGACCTGGTAGGGTAGTTCGTCGACGATGATGGACTGGCGCTGGCCTTTGTCGATGTCTTCGAAATGGACCTTGGCCCGCATCACCACCCGACCCCGACCGGTGCGATAGCCGTCCTTGACGCCCTGGATGCCATAAATGATGCCGGCAGTGGGGAAGTCGGGGGCTGGCACGATTTCCATCAGTTCGTCTATCGAGGCCTCAGGATTCTTCAGCAGATGCAGGCAGGCGTCCACAACTTCGTTCAGGTTGTGGGGGGGGATGTTGGTGGCCATGCCCACCGCAATGCCCGATGAACCATTCACCAGCAAATTGGGGAACCGGGCTGGCATGACCAGCGGCTCGTTTTCGCTGCCATCGTAGTTGGGCCCGAAATCGACGGTTTCCTTGTCCAGGTCAGCCAACAACTCATGGGCGATCTTCGACATGCGAATTTCGGTGTATCGCATGGCTGCCGCGTTGTCGCCGTCGACCGAGCCAAAATTGCCCTGGCCATCCACCAGCATATGGCGCAGGGAAAAGTCCTGCGCCATGCGCACAATGGTCTCGTAAACAGCGCTGTCACCATGCGGGTGATACTTGCCAATCACGTCACCCACAATGCGGGCCGATTTCTTATACGGTTTGTTCCAGTCGTTGCTGAGCTCGTGCATGGCAAACAGCACGCGCCGATGTACCGGCTTGAGACCGTCCCGCGCATCAGGCAATGCGCGACCCACGATCACGCTCATCGCGTAATCGAGATAGCTTCGCCGCATTTCCTCTTCAAGGCTGATGGGCAGGGTTTCTTTTGCGAACTGGGTCATGAGCGGCCTGATTGGGATTTTTCAAGATTCTGAAGCGAAGTCTGCGATTTTAAGGCTTGAGTTTATAGCGGTCACTTTGTGGCTAGGTCGCAACAAAAACCAAAGAATCTTGTCTCTCTGTCAGATGAAGCCTATAGCCCGCTTGAAGGTTCGGATGGGTGTGGCACAATTGTTGTAACGCTTTGAGTGATGGTCACTTACGGCGTGTAATTTATTAATCGCAGCCAGTCTGCGGCTTTTCTCTAGAGGAGAACCATGAAGAAACTCAACAAAGTTGCAATGTTGTTTGCTTCCGCAGCGCTAGTTACCGCCGCTGGTGCACAAACTATTGACAACTGGAAAAACGGCAACGGAGACCTGGTCTGGAAGAACGGCACCAACGAACTCTGCTGGCGCGATGCCAACTGGACGCCTGCTACCGCAGCTCCGGGCTGTGATGGCGCGATTGTTCCCGTTGTTGCTGCTGCGCCTGCAGTTGCGCCTGCGGCTGCCGCACCTGCTCCTGCGGTCGTTGCGCCCCTTGCTGCAACCAAAGTCACTTACGCAGCGGATGCTTTCTTTGACTTTGATAAGTCTGTGATCAAGCCAGCAGGCAAAGCCAAGTTGGATGACCTGATCGGCAAAATCAAGGACATCAATCTGGAAGTGATCATTGCCGTGGGCCACACCGATTCCGTTGGTACCGACAAGTACAACCAGAAGTTGTCTGTCCGTCGTTCGGAAGCCGTTAAGGCTTACTTGGTGTCTAAAGGCATTGAGAAAAACCGTGTTTACACCGAAGGCAAAGGCGAGAAACAGCCTGTTGCCGACAACAAGACCGCTGAAGGCCGTGCGAAAAACCGTCGCGTGGAAATCGAAGTGGTTGGCACTCGCGCCGACAAGTAATCCTTTAGGATCGCTAAAAAAAACCGCGCTACGGCGCGGTTTTTTTATGGGTCAACGATAATCGTCTCATGTCTACAACTGATAACTTCGATCCCGCCGAATTGGCCAAATTCTCTGATCTCGCCCACCGCTGGTGGGACTTGGAGAGCGAGTTCCGTCCTTTGCACCAGATCAACCCGCTTCGGCTGGATTGGATCGACAATCTGGTTTCGCTAAAGGGGCTTCGCGTTCTGGATGTGGGATGTGGTGGCGGTATTCTTGCCGATTCCATGGCCCGCAAAGGCGCTGCTGTACTGGGAATCGATCTTGCAACCAAAGCGTTGAAAGTGGCGCAGCTCCACGCACTGGAGGCTCAAACCGACGGTGTGAATTACCGAGAGATCAGTGCCGAGGCACTTGCCGTCGAGCAACCAGGAAGTTTTGACGTCGTTACGTGCATGGAAATGCTGGAGCATGTTCCCGACCCGTCTTCCGTCGTTAAAGCCTGCGCTGCGTTGGTCAAACCGGGCGGATACGTCTTTTTTTCTACCATCAATCGCAACGCTAAAGCATTTCTGTTCGCCATCGTTGGCGCGGAATACGTTCTTCAAATATTGCCGCGTGGCACCCATGAGTTTGCCAAATTGATCAAACCGAGCGAGCTGGCCGGCTACTGCCGCGCAGCGGGTCTGAACCTGCAGCAGACCAAGGGGCTGCAATACAACCCGTTCACGCGCCACTACTGGCTCAGCGCAGACACCAGCGTGAACTACATGCTATCGACTCAAAAGTCTTGAATCCTCTGGTTTTTTGTTTTTGGATATGTTAAAAAATATCGATGCAGTGCTGTTCGACCTTGATGGGACCCTGATTGACAGTGCCCCTGACCTGGGCGCGGCGGCCGACAAAATGCGCACCGATCGAGGATTGGAATCATTTCCCCTTTCGCAATATCGCCCCATGGCCGGCGCGGGTGCCCGAGGCATGATTGCCGTGGCTTTCGGGTTGACCCCTGACGACGCCACTTTTGAGGCGCTCAAAGAAGAGTTTTTTATCAACTACGAGTCACGCATGACCGCTCACACCTGTGTGTTTGACGGCGTCGCCGAATTGATTGCCCACCTAGGCCATGTCGGCCTTAGATGGGGCGTTGTAACGAACAAATCCGCCCGCTTCACTGTGCCGCTGACTCAAGCCATGCCGCTGTTCAACACCGCCCGCACCATCATTAGCGGCGACACCACACCTCACGCCAAACCCCACCCCGCGCCGCTGCTTGAGGCTGCGCGGCAGCTCGATGTTGCACCCGGGCGGTGTGTTTACGTGGGGGATGATGAGCGCGACATCGTCGCGGGTCGCGCCGCCGGAATGCCCACCGTCGCGGCCGCTTATGGTTATCTGGGCCAAGCCACCGGGATTGAAGGCTGGAATGCCGATTTCACGATCGCCGCACCTTTAGCGCTCTTGAATTTACTGAGAATAGCTTAAAATACTAGGCTTGGGGCTGCATTGGTTTCGACGTGGGTTCGGACGCGGTGTGGTGCATGTCGAGCTTAGTGCGCTCGTAAAACTGACTAAAACAAACTAACTGCAAACGACGAACGTTTCGCACTCGCTGCTTAATTGCCAGTGAGCTTTACAACAGCAGGCCGATGGGCTGGGCAAGGGGTTTTTAACGAAAGTTAGGGGCTCCCGGCTGTAAAGATAATTTCATCGGCTGGCCCCGGGCTGGGTACCTTAACCCGAGGCGAGAAAATAGGGTGCTGGCGTCCTGTGTAGCGTGTGGCTGCGCGACACAGGTGGCGAGACTCAAATCAGACCACTAAACATGTAGATCTGCCCGAACAAGGCTTGCGGACGGGGGTTCAAATCCCCCCAGCTCCACCATACCGCATGATAAAGGCCTCCAAGTAGCGATACTCGGAGGCCTTTTTCATTGGTAAATCAGTGACTTAGGCTGCAATAGCATACAAGGACAGATATTGACAGCTAAAACAAAACCGGGGAACATAGCGGGGAACAAGTCGGGGTAAATGGCCGCTTTTGGCAGTTGTTCCCCGGTTTCATAGGAGAACGCCGTGCTTACCGATTCCGAATGCCGTGAAGCCACCTGCCCACCGGACAAAGCTCGCGCACGCCTCACCGATGCGTCTGGTTTGTATTTGGAAGTCAGCCCGGCGGGCTCAAAGCGCTGGTTTTGGAAAACATACGCCGACGGTAAAGAGGGGCGCTTGGCACTTGGCAGCTACCCCAAGCTGACACTAAAAGCAGCACGTAAAGCCCGTGACGCGGCAAAGCTCCAGAAATCCGAGGGTGTTGACCCGGTACAACTGCGCAAGGTTGAAAAGCTGAAAGCCACGCGCACTGGCGGTGACACATTTAAAGCCGTAGCCCTGGACTGGTACGGCAAACAGTCATCGCAGTGGAGCGCAAGTCATGCAGAACGATCGTTGCGGCAATTGGAGCGCGACCTGTTCCCGTGGATTGGTGAGAGGCTTATGGTCGAGATTCACCCCATGGAACTGCTGGCAGCACTGCAAAAGGTGGAAGAACGCGGCGCGATTGAAACGGCAGACCGTGTACTGATGCTGGCGCGGCAGGTTTGGGACTACTGGCTACCCACGGCACAGGTCCAGCAACGCAATATCACGGAGGGGCTGAAAGGCCGATTGACGCCTTACCGGGGCAAGACCTTTGCAGCCATCCTTGATCCGGTGCGCATGGGAGGCTTGATGCGGGCCATCAAGGGTTACAAGGGCGGGCCGATTGTGCGCACTGCTTTGCAATTAACGCCGCTGCTGTACCAGCGCCCCGGCAATCTGCGCATGATGGAATGGGCAGAGCTTGATTTAGACGGGGCGTTATGGACAATTCCCAGCATGAAAATGAAGCGCACCAAGCTGGAAAAAGAACAAGGTGAAGCCCATACGGTGCCATTGCCCACGCAGGCCGTGGCCCTACTGCGCAGCATTCACCCACTGACCGGCCACGGGCGTTACGTGTTCCCCGGTGAACGCAGCCATGACAGGCCGGTTTCTGATAATTCGGTGCGCAGTGCTTTGTATGCGTTGGGTTTTGGCAAAGAACAAAGCTGGCACGGTTTCCGGGCAAGTGCCAGAACCATGCTGGTTGACGAATTGGACATTGATTACAACGTTATTGAAGCCAACTTAGCCCACGCGGTGAAGGATGCCAACGGGCGCAGCTACAACCGCACGCAGTATGTGAAACAACGGTTTGTGATGATTCAGCAATGGGCCGATTACTTGGACAAGCTGGCCACGGGCGGAGACGTGATCCAGTTCAAAGCGGCATAAAAAAAGCCAGTTTTAAGCCACGCCTAGCCACGGATTAATTACCCGTTGGCGAATACCGGGACACCCTGACCCGGCGGCGCTGGTTTTCTTTGAGGGGGCATCAGGGAATGCAATGAAAAAACCACATATTAGGCGCAGTTCCTTTTGGAGTTACGCGGCGCTGGCTGTTCCAAAGATCATTTATTTTGGACTAGAAGATGGCGACATTCATTCCACTCCAGCCTTGGTCAAGGTTGCATACTTACCTAATCTGTTGTTTTTTGCAGTTCACGACATCAGAAAAGGAAGCGATCCGGCGCGTGCGCCATCGCCAGAGATGACCGCTGTTGCTATTGAAACAACGCGTTTAAAGCTTTCTACGGCAATCAGATCGGGAGTATTGCCCGTTTACGATCCTGTCATGTTTCTGCCGGTTAGCGTAGGGAAGCTGGAGGTAGATAACGATGAATACCTAGTTCGACTTGATGACTTTTCAGCTTGGTGCAGCGATCAGGGAATAGAGATCGATCCGTTTCCAAGCAAAGAGCCTAGTGACGTTGCAAATGAAATCGGGGACGGGGACGGTGAAAGGGAAAGTGGTAAATGTGATCCATGCGAAAAATACGCGCAACAACGCGACATAGACCCGGCGGATTTACCCGATGAACTGAGCGCAGCGAACATTGCATTCCGTGCCGTAACGAATGGTCATGGCGACAAGGCTGCGACATTCAAAAACAGGTTGATTGACTACTTAGAAAAGAACTTCACCAGTTTGAATAATGAGGCCGTACAGCGTATCGCAACCGTAGCAAACCCGGATAAGGGGCGAGGGCGTAAGAAATCTATCGCCCAATAGGCAGGGTATTGAAACCCATTGCCCATGCGGGTTTGCTCAATGGTCAGGGTATTGTTTGCATCAAATAGCCGACCTATACCGTCTATTTCATACGCCTGAATATTGTCAAAGTTCACCCCATCGCAACAACGGCAGACAAAGCCGGACAGGGGTTAACAATGAGTATTCTCAGAATGCCAGCCGTCAAGGCTGAAACCGGGCACCGTTCCCACGCAAGCATTTACAACGCCATCAAGGCGGGGCTTTTCACAACCGGGGTAGCTATCGGGCAACGCTCGAAAGGCTGGCCAGACCATGAGGTGAAGGCCATCAACGCGGCGCGTATCGCGGGCAAGTCAGAGGCTGAAATACGCGAACTGGTAAACCGCCTTCACGCGAAGCGGTTAGAGTTGTTCACGGTGTAAGGGGCAGGCCATGACCCATATCACCACCAAAGAAAAAGCCCCCAGCGCTTGCGACGCGGAAGGCTTTCAGAACGACACCACCAACGACCTGAATTTTCCCACGGGACACCGTGAAGGTAAAGCCTTCGCAACCCTTGCTGCAGGCTATGCCCTGGCTGGCCACGCCCTGCACCGTAGCGACCCCAACGACGGCGCTGTGACCTATTGGGTCGAACGCTGGGGGCTGGTGCGCTACTTGCCCACGATAGACGCAGTGCGGCAGTTCCTGGAGCAGATTGGGGGGCGGCTATGAGCGACCCTATCGAGCATTTCAGACTGGCCATTGCAGCGGCTGGCCTTGAGGCACCAGACGCCATTCAAGCCGACGGTAGCATTCACAGATTCAGAACCAACGGCAAACGCGGTGATGATTCGGGCTGGTACATGCTGCACACCGACGGCATAGCGGCTGGCGCTTTCGGCTGCTGGCGTAGTGGCTTGCAATCTACCTGGTGCGCGAAGTCCGACAACGCCATGACGGACGCAGAGCGTGAAGCACACCGGCAGCGCATCAAGGCGATGAAGGTACAACGCGAAGCCGACTTACAAGCCAGCCAGCAACAGGCCAGCGAGACAGCGGCGGCATTATGGCAACAGGCAGACGTGGCAACCGTCCACAACTACCTGACTACCAAAGGGATCAAGCCCCACGGCGGTAAAGTATTCGGCGACAAGCTACTGATACCCATGCGTGACACGGCAGGCACCCTGCACAGCCTGCAAACCATAGCTACTGATGGTGACAAGCGCTTTCACCCCGGCGGGCGCGTGAAGAGCTGTTATCACTCAATAGGCAAACCGGCTGGCGTGCTTGTCGTGTGTGAAGGCTATGCAACCGGTGCAAGCATTTATGAATGCACCGGGCACGCGGTAGCTGTGGCCTTCAACGCGGGCAACCTGGAGGCCGTAGCGCGGGCCTTGCACGCCAAATATCCAGCCATCAAAATCATTGTTGCGGCTGATGACGACCACCTGACCGACGGCAATCCGGGCATGACTAAAGCCACGGCGGCGGCGCTGGCGGTAGGAGCTTTGCTGGCCGTGCCATCGTTCCCGGCGGGTAGACCCGAAAAGGCTACAGACTTCAACGACCTGCACCAGTTGGCCGGGGCTGATGCGGTAAAGGCGTGTATTGATGCGGCGGCATTGTGCCCACCTGCTGGCGCTGACGACTGGCCAGAGCCCACACCCCTGCCCAACGCGCTACCGCCGGTGGATCCCTTTGATGCAGAACTATTGCCCGTGGCCTTGCGCGGCTGGGTGATGGACATTGCTCACCGGATGCAATGCCCGGCGGACTTTCCGGCAGTGGCGGCGCTGGTGGCGTTGTCCAGCCTGATCGGTGCGCGTGCTGTGGTGCAACCAAAGGCACGGGATGATTGGCAGGTGGTGCCGAATCTGTGGGGCGCGGTAGTGGGCAGGCCGGGCGTGAAAAAAAGCCCGGCGCTGGGTGAGGCCTTGAAGCCATTGCACCGATTGCAGGCGGCAGCGTTCGAGCTACACAAGGCCGCGCATGATGCCTGGGAGCTTGATTGCAAGGTGGCAGAGATGCAGACCGACAACAACGAAAGGAAGGCCAAAGGGCTTGCTAGCAAAGACCCATCGGCAGCGCGTGCATTGCTTGAGCCAACGGACTTACCGGCAGAACCAAAGGCACGCAGCTATATCGAGAACGACGCAACGGTAGAGGCGTTGGGCGTTGTGATGAACGAAAACCCGTGGGGTTTGCTGGCCTATCGTGATGAGCTGTATGGACTGCTGACGACGTTAGACAAGCAGGGGCATGAGGGATCAAGAACGTTTTACTTGCAAAGTTACGACGGCAATCAAGGCTACAAATTCACCCGAATCATTCGCGGCATTACCTACATTCCACGCGTGTGTCTTGCGATGATTGGCGGCATACAGCCGGGCCGCATTCAGGAATACGTGCGCGGTGCGGTATCGGGTGGCAGCGCAGACGATGGTTTATTGCAGCGCTTTGGGTTGCTCGTGTGGCCAGACACCACCGCCGAATTTATCCATGTTGACCAATGGCCAGACACCCCGGCCAAGCAGACCGCCTGGGCCGTGTTTGAGCGCCTGGCAGAGTTGCAGCCCGCCAGTGATGCAGAGCCGGTTGTCTGGCGCTTTGACGATGCTGCGCAAGCCTTGTTTGTTGAATGGCTGGTTCCGTTCGAGATGGAGATTCGCGGCGATGACCTGCACCCGGCCATGGTGGCGCATCTGTCCAAGTACCGTAAGTTAATTCCGGCGCTGGCGCTGGTGTTTGCCTTGATCGACACACCGGACAGCGGCGGCGTGATCCATGAGCGTGAACTAATCCGGGCACTGTCCTTTAGTGACTACTTGCGCACCCATGCCAATCGGTTGTATGCGGCGGCGGTGATGCCGGAAACTACCGACGCCGTAACGCTGCTATCGAGAATCAAGGCGGGCAAGCTGGTTGACAGGGAGGGGGTGCTGTTGGAGAGCTTCACGCCCCGGCTGGTGGCTTTAAAGCATTGGGCCGGGCTGGGCACACCGGACGCGGTGCGCAAGGCGGCGGACGTGCTGGCAGATTACGACTGGCTGCGGCGGGATCTAGTGACCGGAGGTGCAGCGGGCGGTAGGCCCAGCGAACAGTACACCGTCAATCCGCTGGCAAGGAGTGCGGTATGAACTGGCTGGCTCGGCTTAAAAAAATAGACACAGCCCCGCAAGGGGACGCTACAGAACCTACAAAACCGGGTTTCGTAGGTTTTGTAGCCTCGGGTATGGCCCCCATGCAAAAAACAGGGCGTGATTCACCGGCAGCGAACGACGCGGCGCAAGTCTTGGCGCTGGTTGCCAATAGCGAGGTTTCCACGCAGGTTGCCAGCCCAGCGGCGTTATTTGCCGACCCAGACCGCTGGGCATGGCCACACAGCCAAGCCATGACAGGCCGGGAGATTGACACCCTCACGGCGCGGCTGGCGCGCTTCACCGACAAGGGGATATCACAGATCGACGGCGAAGCACTGGCAGACAAGCTGGTGACCCGGGATCGAGACGCAGACGAGCGGCGGCTGTGCCTGGAGTGTGTTCACCTGGCAGGCCACGCAGGCATTTGGGGCTGTGGGAACTGGCAGCCGGCCGGGGTGGCAACGCGGGCACGGGATGCGCGGCTATCGACCGCACTGGTGCATCAATTACAGCGATGCGACGGCTTTAAAAATTTAATTCATGAAAGCGAATAAATATGGTGACCAAAAAATTGACTGCTAAAACGGCACCCTCTGCGACGCTAGCCAAGAACGACACGCCTGCTACAGAAGCGCGAAAAAAACTGGCGCCGCATGAGGTTGTCTTGTCATCAAACATACAAAACACCATAGGCATTCAGTCATGGGGGAAGTTCGCAGGGGACATTAGCTCGCAGGCGTTAGCTGATGATTTAGACGTGCAGACAAAAAAGGTTCAAGACGGCGACATGAGGCCCATTGAAGGGATGCTGTACCGGCAGGCCAAGACCTTAGAGACCATATTCGCCAGCCTGGCCAGACGGGCGGCAGGCAATGAGAGCCTCAAGCAGTTTCAGGTCAATTTAAGCCTGGCGCTCAAGGCGCAAGCGCAATGCCGCTCGACACTGGAGGCGCTGGCAGAGATCAAAAATCCCCGCCCCGTGTCGTTCGTGAAGCAGGCGAATATTGCCCACGGGCCGCAACTGGTGAATAACGGTGCACAGCCTTTGCCACGCACGGAAACATTTGAGAGTGAGCCAAACAAACTATTGGAGGCAGATTATGGGCAACGGATGGTCATTGGAGCGCAGGGCCAAACAGTCGGAGTTAATCAGGCAGTGGAAACCCTGGCAGAAATCCACCGGCCCTAAGTCAGTCGAGGGAAAAGCTCGGATAGCAGGAAACGCCTGGACGGGCGGGCACCGGGCGCAACTGCGGGAGTTAACCAAAATGGTGAATAGACAGGTCAAGGCCTCGCGTGAGCTGGTGAACAGTTGCCGATAGGCTCGACCGGGGGGCCTTTAAAGGCTGCAGCATGAGCTGCCGGAAACCGTCTGTTCCGTTTGATTTAACGCTAACGCACAACTTGTGTCGTGCGCGCGCGCGAGAGAGCAGCTTTTCAGGTGCCATCGCCCGCGCGCGTGAGTCGATCCAAACAAGGGGTATCAAAGGCTAAACCGGGGAACAAACCGGGGAACGAAGCGACTATTTAAAATCATAAACATAGCATTCATGCGGGTTACAGGCCATCATTCAATTGACCCCAGCCACCATACCGCATGATAAAGGCCTCCAAGTAGCGATACTCGGAGGCCTTTTTCATTGGTAAATCAACAACTTACATTGCGGCGGCATACAAGGAGCGGCATTGACAGCTAAGGCAAAGCGGGGGGTGCAAACGGGGGAGAAGTATCAAAAACTGGTCTTCTAGCCATCTTGTACCCCATTTCACAATGTTGAACCCTCACATTTACCCCGAGGCCCTACCCCCATGCTGACCGATGCCCAATGCCGAAATGCAGTTTGCCCACCGGATCGGAAACAAGCACGGTTTGCTGATTCCGGCGGGATGTATCTGCAAGTCAGTCCTGCAGGGTCGAAACGCTGGTTTCTGAAATACCGGATTGCTGGAGCAGAAAAGAAATTGGCGCTGGGTAGTTATGCATACGTAGGACCTGCCCCCCCATAAGTCGTACCAGTCATTTTTCCAAGGAGTCCATCAACCCGGAGAATGATGGACATGAGAACAAGCAAATACAGTGAAGAGCAGATTATTGGCTTTCTGAGGCAAGCCGAAGCCGGTATGCCAATCAAGGAAATTGGGCGCAAGCACGGCTTTAGTGATGCCAGCTTTTATAAGTGGCGCTCCAAGTACGGCGGCATGGACGCCAGCGAAGCCAAACGGCTGCGCCAGCTGGAGCTGGAGAACGGCAAGCTCAAGCGGCTGCTGGCTGAGGCGCACCTGGACATCCATGCGCTTAAAAGCGTTTTTGGCATAAAACTGGTCATTTAAGCGCTAGCCCCACAAGTCAAACGCGAGGCCGTTCGGTGCATGGGCAATGAACACCATATGTCTGAGCGCCACGCCTGCGCCCTTGTGGGGCTAAGCCGAGATAGCTACCGCCATGTGGGCCAGACCAGTGTGCTCAACATGGAACTGCGCGACCAAATCGTCCAGACCGCCCACACCCGCAGGCGTTGGGGCTATCGCATGATCCACGACGTTCTGCGCCCGCAGTACCCCGACATTAATCATAAGCGCGTCTACCGGATCTACACACCTTCAGAGACGAATGCCTGGACGAGAACTGGTTCGAGTCATTGGAGCAGGCCCGCCAGATCATTCCCATATGCAGAATCGACTACAACGAGACCAGACCGAACAGCAGTTGCGGGCGTATACCGCCTGCGACCTTCGCCGCTTTGAATCGCCGGTTAACGGGCGATTCAAAGCAAGAGGGCAAAACCAATGCAGGAATCAGTTAATCTTGCAAACCACGGACTTCTGGAATTTAGATTGGTACAGCAATTGGGGGCAGGTCAGAGCAACGGAACGAGCTTTTTCTCACTCGCCCCTAAAACCCGGAGCAATCGAGAGCTGGCTTCCTACATACCGATCATTAGCTCGACTTCATCGTAAAATTTTGGTAGTAACGTTACGATGATTGGGAGAAATGTATGGTGGGTTTTATTTTGGTGGGGAGGAGCAAACTCATAGCGCATCAAGTACTCCAGTCAATACGCTGCTTTAGTACGAAAAAATGCGTTCTTGTAGGTCATCAGGAAACGAAAATCTTGCGCTGGTCACTCCTTGTCAGGCAGCATTTTCCAATTGACTTGGAAGGAGGGGACGATCAGGCATTTGTCAAACTCGTCAATTCCTTGCCTGGCATTACCTCTGAAACGGTGCTGATTCCTTTTGACTGCGATGGAATCAAAATGGTGAGACGAGTTGCGCACCGTTTAAAAATGCGAATTTCCCCCGTGCCTGACCTCCCGACGCTGGAGATGTTTGATGACAAATGGACATTCCACGAATTTTGCGGCCGGAACAACCTTTCTACCCCACCGACAATATTTATCGGCGCAAAGTCCAACCTTGATTTTGACAAAGTGATCACGGAATTGGGACTTCCATTTATCTTAAAACCTACAAATTGGTCGGGCTCTCGGGGTGTATACCTGATGTCAAGCAAAAAGCAGTTTGAAAAGACTGTTTTGAACCATGCGGATTACGACCATGGCGATTTGATAGCGCAAAAATATATTGACGGCGCTGACATCGGCTTCAACTTACTTGCATTTAACGGTCGTCTTTCAGCATTTGGGATCCAGCAGCGTCGCGGGCCAGAGATGATTTTTTTGCCGTTCCCAGAATTGGAAGCAATGGCAACAAAAATTTGCTTGGTTAGTGGCTACAACGGTCCAATGAATGTGGATGCGCGCGTGGACAAGGAGACTGGCAAGGTTTTCCTGCTTGAATCCAATCCGCGGTTCTGGGCAAATACGGCCGCGTCAGCATTTTGCGGTATGAACTTTGTAGCTAGATGCATTGGTCAGGACGTTTCAGAACAAGATGTCCGAACCCTGGTAGATGGAGCGTGCAACATGAGAAGTCCGCTTCTTGTTCCATTCCTTTGGGGACGAATGCTTTTCGGTAAAGACCAACAGAGTCGACTGTTACGGGCCAGGGCGCTGAACCCATACGCCGCTGGCACTCTTGTAAAAGAATTGTCACAAGCCGGCATCAAGTTCGCCAACCGTACGAGACGAAATTAGCATCAGACTATGCAACCGGCTGCCAAAGAAGCGCTAAGGAATGTCTGAACAAGTCCACCGATCTGAATCGCCCCGGGTTTGAACTGACCCCCAGAAGTTGGACAAACTTCAAAGGGTTCTATGGAAAAGTACAAAACGAAGTTTAAGCTCCAGGTCGTAAATGGCTTTTTGGCCGGTGAAGGCGGTGCGAAGTTATTGGCGCGGCGGTCGAGCGTTCCCAAGGAGAAGATCCGTACCTGGGTGAGCCGCTACCGACTGCATGGCATCGACGGGTTGCGCCCCAAACGCAGCGCGTACAGTTCGGAATTCAAGCTGCAGGTGCTGTCCCATCAGGACCGTGAACGACTGTCGAGCCGTCGGGTGGCCGCAACCTATGACATCCGCAATCCGAACCAGGTGGTGGTCTGGCGACGCAGTCTTGCTGAAGGCGGCGCGCAAGCGCTGGGGAACAATATGACAACGCCTGTTATGAAGCCAGAACGACGCAGGCGC
>NZ_JABBPC010000013.1 GCF_012927485.1 Polaromonas sp.
CAGTATGTTTTGATCGTCATAAATTCCGACGGCCATGCAACGTACCCCCAATTCCAACTCTTCATTGTCACGCGCAATGCCATATTGCCTGGCTTTGGATAACTCGCGTTCCAAGGCCGGCAATTGGGTGATGCTGTTTCGGGTCTGCCCCGACAAGCCCGTCCGCGTTGCATAGGTGCGTAAACGTTGAGGATCGTCAGAAGCCAAGAATAGCTTGCCTACGGAAGTCAGATGAAGCGGTGCTCGGCCCCCAATAGCCCGCACTACCTGCATGCCAGATCGCTCGCTGTAAGCACGTTCCACGTAAATTATTTCGTCACCTTGCCGAACACTCAGATTCACTGGTTGCTGGGTCAGCTTATGCAATTCGCGCATCGGAGTGAGTGCAGCATCGCGCACATTCAGCCGGGCCTTAACGAGATTTCCCAGTTCCAAGAGACGCATGCCGAGCCGATAACTACCCGCAGCCGGCCTTTCCACAAAACGCCCTGTTGCCAGATCGTTCAGGATGCGGTGGGCAGTGGACGGGTGCAGCCCTGACTTCCCGCTGATTTCTTTGAGTGACACTGCCTCCTCACGCGTTGCCAAAATTTCGAGGAGAGTAAATATTCGTTCAATCACTTGAACCGTCGGAATAGCAGGAATGGCGATGTCGGGCTTTTTCATGTGCAGACTTTCTGCATCAAATTTTACGCTGTGAAATAAAGAATCATCTGCTGATCCAACTTCAAGCCTCTTTTTTTTGTTTGTGAAGCCCGTGTTGGCTTATTGCCGAAGGCGTATCAAACAGTACCCATTGACCGTCAACCAATATTTCATTGGGACTGAATCGAGCTTTGTAATTCATTTTCGGACTTTCGGCGATCCAATAGCCCAAATATAGGTAAGGCAGGCCAATACGCTTCGCCTGCTCTATTTGCCAGAGCACGTTGTAGTTGCCGTAGCTCGCTTGGTCGTCTGGTTCGTAAAAAGTATAGACAGCAGAAATACCGTCTTCCAGCACATCGAGGATTGAGACCATCTTGAGCGCACCGGCCTCACCATTGGCCAGGCTCTCGCGAAACTCCACCAAGCGCGAATTGACACGGCTTTGGAGCAGGAATTGAGTGTATTGATCAATACTGTCGTGGTCCATCCCCCCTCCGGCGTGCCGACCGCGCTGGTAGCGCAGGTAGAGTTGGTAATGCTCCGGCACGAAACACAGTTTGAGTGTGCGCGCTTGCAGCGACTGGTGCCGATTCCAGGCGCGACGCTGGCTTCGGTCTGCTTTAAAGTTGCTGACGGGAACGCGTAACGGAACGCAGGCCTGGCACTTATCGCAGTAAGGTCGGTAGGTGAACATTCCACTGCGTCGAAACCCACTGGTCACAAGGCTTGAATACGCGTCGTTATGAATAAGGTGGCTGGGCGTAGCTACTTGTGAGCGGGCTTGCTTGCCCGGCAGGTAACTGCAAGGGTAGGGCGCTGTGGCATAAAACTGCAAGGTTTGCAGTGGCAGGTCTTTAAGGTGCGTCACGATGAGGTAAACGGTCCGGCCGTCAAAATTTGATTCCAGTATAAAGGGTCAAATCGCCAAGTGGGGGCGACTTTGCCAACGCTCTGATGAAGGTGTGATACGAACTCGGCGCGGCTGATTTCGGCCGCTCCCAGTGATGCAAGATGCCGGGTACTTTGCTGGCAATCGATCATCGGAATATGATGAATCCGACCGAAGGCCACTAAGGCAGCCAATGCAATTTTAGAGGCGTCGGTCTTGTGTGCGAACATGGACTCACCAAACACCATGCCGCCGAGATTGACGCAGTAAAGGCCTCCGGTAAGTTCACCTCCTACCCAAGTTTCTACGCTATGGGCGTGACCGGCCCTATGCAAGGCAGCATAGGCCCGTACCATGTCGGGAACAATCCAGGTGCCTGGTTGCCCGGCGCGGGGCTTGTTGGCACAGGCATTGATAACATGGTCGAAGTCACTGTCAAACCTGATTTCAAAGCTCGGATCATCCAGAAAATGCAGCAGAGTTTTGCGTAAAGACTGGTGCAGCTTGAAGTTAGTGGTTTTCAATACCATGCGCGGATCTGGACTCCACCACAGCACTGGCTGTCCCAGACTGAACCACGGGAAAATACCAAGGGAGTAGGCCTGAACCAAGGTGGAAACATCCAGCGTCGCGCCAGCGGCCAATAGACCCGGCGCAGGGTCCTGGTGACTCCAGGCATCGTTTAGAGGCGGAAAGCTTTCCCCTGAATTAAGCCAATGTATAGGGCGCGGTAGTTTTCCCATAGCTCCGTAGGTTATTGTTATGTGCATAAATTCGGCGCGAACCAGGACGTATCGGCAGCGGAATATGACTTGAAGTTGAGCATCGATTGGGTAACTCGTTTACCTCCGCGATGGAGTTGCTCACCGATAATGTCGAGGCACTTCGCTTGCCAAACGATGACTAGAGTTTGTTTGCCTGCATTAATCTTATCAATAGCCGCCACCTTGTTGGTACCGGTTGAATTTCACACCTTTGTTAATCACACGCTCGGCGTAGTTGAGCGAGCTGCTTGATTGCTATCGCCAGGGACTACTTTTTTGACCTAAGTATTGAAGTTACGAAGGATTCTTTCCATAACTTACGTAATCTAGCTCTTGGGTGTGCACAGAGGCGGTTCAAACAAAGAATATCGTTTTGCAAGCAACTTAACATAATATACATCGTGGAACATACAATCAAGGCCCGCAGATTCCCCTGAAAACCCGCCAAGCCCGGGAAAACCGCGCCATGCTTAGTTCTCGCTTTAAAGTGCTGTGTGCCGATGCAGGTCTGTCTATTGAGGAAGCTGCGAAACTTCTTCACGTCACACCGCGCACGATTCGGTATTGGTTTTCCGGCAAAGTCGGTGTGCCATATGCCGCCTATAAATTGGTGCGGGTGCTGCGCTGGTTTGAGTTGCCAGGTCGGGAGTGGCATGGTTGGCATTTCCACGGCGGTAAGCTCTGGACGCCTGAGGGTCATAGCTTCGAGCCTCATGACGCCACCTGGTGGTCGCTGCTGGTCAGACAAGCGCGCAATTTCAAGGTGCTATACCAACGTAACGGCCAGCTCTTACAGGCACTTGGAGTCCATGGCATGGCAGCGCCGGTGGGCGCCGGGGATGCGTCAGCGTCCCCAGAGCCCTTAGGTGCTGTCGTGCCGGGGTCTGCGGCCACCGCCGCAGACCGGCGCGAAGCGCCGGGCTCTAATTTATTTATAGAACACTTTAGGAAATTAGGGGTCATCGATTCGCGAAAAACACTGCCTGTCATTGGAGAAGGCTCAAAGTGGTCAGGCCAGAGCCTGAAGGGTAAAGTTTCGCATGGTGGAAAACAAGGGGCGAGGGTATGAACGCCCTCACCTGTCCTGAAACCGTCCAGACGATGGTTCAGAGCTTGCCAAAGTGGGTGCCGGGGATGGTTCGGTGGTCGGTCAAAGTGGCTAATCATGGGCCGCGCTGGGTGCCGGTGAGGCTTCGAGCTGCACCGCTGTGGTGCATGGCGCGGATCGTTCGGAGGGCGGTGGATCGGCTGCTGAGCGCTGAAATAGGCGCACCGGGGTATGGGGTGCAACCCCATGGAAGCGAAGCGCAACTGACTGCGCCTTGGCACTGGTGGCATAGAAAAGCCAATCCCGCAGGGTTGGCCCCCGACGCGAGGCACACCCTCAAAGCAGGAACAAACGCGCTCACGCGCCATGAAAAACCTGACCCCGAACCCAGCGGCTCCGCAGGAACGCAGGACCCTGAATTTAGCGGCTCCGCAGGAACGCAGGACCCTGAATTTAGCGGCTCCGTAGGAACGCAGGCTTCCAGCAGCGCCAAAAAATTTAACTAAATTTGAAAGAATTTCCAATGGAATCAATAACTTACGTAGCTATACATCGTGGAACATCTGAGTATTGTTTTCCGTGGTCTAGCTTTTTGCACTTCGCTACATGAGTGAGTTGTCCATACCTCCAGACTTCCTGTTTATCAAGTATGAGTTTTACAGCCTCGCGTCAACGCTCTTTGCCGCGCCATAAGCGGTCAGACTTTGCGCTGTTCTCGCGCACTACCATTGCCCAATTGGCCGCTTGCTGCGTATGACTGCTGCAATGGCTTCGGCCGAATCCGGCCGGTTGCCGCGCTGGGCGAACTGCAACGCGGTTAGGCCTTGTTTATTTTTGAGCTGTGAGTCAGCGCCTTCCTGCAGCAGTAGCTTGACTGCCGCAGGCGTTCCATACCGAGCCGCCATCATCAAGGGTGTGGTGCCGTTAGGCGATTCGGCGTCGATGTAGGCGCTGTTTTCGAGCAACAGACTGATGATGGTTAGCTGTCCGCTGCTGGCCGCGTAATGCAGTGGTGTCCAGCCGGTCTTATTAACATCGGCACCTCTTTTTATCAGCTTTTCGACCAAGTCCTGGTGACCTTCGAGCGCTGCCAGCATGAGCGGGCTTTCATCCTTGGCGTTGAGAAGGTTTACATCTGTTTTAGGCCAGTCGATCAACGCTTGCGCAGCGTTGAGTGAGGGTTCACGCACCGCAATATACAAGCCATCGAGGCCGTGTGGGTCGAGGGTATTGGCATCAAAACCACGCGCCAGAAGCTCTTTTATCTTGCCTGGATCATCCCGTTTAATGGCGATGAAGAAGTCGTCATAGGAGCCAGCATAAACCCCACTAAATCCAATAAAAACAAAGAGATAAATAACTGTTTTAATGTGATTTGCGAAGTTTTTTCTCATACCAAAACCGTGGTAAACAGCTGCTCAAAGTTGCGGCTGGTCGCCTCGCCGATAGCATCCAAAGGTTGTCGCTTGATTTCGGCAATCTGTTGCGCCACTAAAGGGACATACGATGGATTGTTGATTTTGCCGCGATAAGGCACGGGGGCCAAATAGGGACTATCGGTTTCGATCAGGATGCGGTCAAGCGGGACAAATCGGACTATCTCCCGTAGGTCGCCTGCATTTTTAAAAGTCAATATGCCTGAGAAGGAAATATAAAAACCGAGGTCAAGTGCAGCGCGAGCCACTGTTTCAGTCTCGGTGAAGCAGTGAAAGACGCCGCCTGCCCGCACTGCGTCTGCGTCCTCGCTTTTTTCTCTCAAAATGGAGAGAGTATCGTCCGAAGCGCTCCGGGTATGAATCACCAGCGGTTTCCCGGTCTGCCGAGAAGCTCGGATATGCACTCGAAAGCGCTCGCGCTGCCATTCCATGTCAGCTACAGTGCGCTCGCCAAGCCGAAAATAATCCAGTCCAGTTTCACCAATACCAACGACTTTCGGCAGGCTTGCACGCTGCACCAGGTCGGCCAGCGTGGGTTCCAGCACGCCTTCGTTGTCGGGGTGCACACCGACGGTTGACCAGAAGTTGTCATAGCGGGTGGCGAGATGGTGTACCGTCTCGAATTCTTCCAGCGTCGTACAAATGCACAGCGCCCTGTCCACCTGGGCGTCGTGCATGGCCTGGCGAATTTGCGGTAATTGGGCCTGTAGCTCGGGAAAGCTCAAGTGGCAATGGGAATCGGTAAACATTCAGAAAAATCTTTTAGGTATAAAACCTCTGCACAGCTTAAGCAGACCGTGCAACAAGCTGTTGAAATAGTCGCGTCCGTTTGCCGTTCCAATACTGCCTAAATAGTCTGCGTGGGTCGGTCAGAGGCCAGATGAACGCCCAAGATTTCTTCAATCTTGATCTTCAGCAGGCGGGATTTCTCGTCGGACGGAAACCTTACACCAACGCCCTGTGTTCGGTTACCTGAAGCGCGCGGCGGGGTGACCCAAGCCACTTTGCCAGCCACTGGATAGCGTTGGGTGTCATCGGGAAGCGTCAGCAAAACATAGACATCATCCCCAAGCTTGTACTCGCGGGTTGTCGGAATAAACACACCGCCTTCTTTAAACAAAGGAATGTAAGCGGCATAGAGCGCTGCCTTTTCCTTAATTGCCAGCTGAACAACGCTAGGCCGAGAGGTGGATGCGGCAGGGGAACTGACAGGTAACTTGGTGCTCATAAGGCGAGTTTATCGGTTTGATGGCCGAATTGCGATAGTTGTATGCCATTGCACGGTGCGTAGTCCGCTATTTGGCGTTAAGTGCTGCTTGGGCACGGCTGACCAACGACTCGAGCATCAAGCCCGGATTGTAAGGATGCTCCACGGTGCGAGTGAGCGCGGTTAATTCCTTGGACCAATTGGCAAGGGCGTAAAGACCAGGCCTGGCGGCAGGAGCGCTACCTGACCTGCTAGCGATCAGCGGAAGGTCGTCAGTGCTAAAAAAGCGCGGGGAAGCCCCCACCCTAAGCGCAAAAACGTCATGGCAAAGCTTCTGCAAAGCATCGACGGCTTGCGCGGGGGCCAAATGCGCCAATGCAGCGACCTCGCCCCGCGCCATGGCTTGCGGCAGGGCCTTCCAGTGCTCGGCAGCTTCCCTGGACGGACTATTTTGCGCCCAAGCCAGAGCATTGGCGGGGCGCCCGCCAGCCGCTATCAGCAACGTCTGCAAATCTGCCGTCCGGTGCGCGGGGGCAACCTTTTTGGAATTCCCCGCGCGCTCACCTAGGCGAGTAGTTTCATTTTCGAGCCAGGCCAATGCCTTATCGAAATTAGGCCAAACCATGGTGTGGCCAAGACAGCGACTGCGTAGGGTTGGAAGCAATTGGTGAGCCGCCTCGCTGGCCAGAATAAATTTAACGGGTCCGGGCGGCTCTTCCAGGGTTTTTAGCAGGGTATTGGCCGTGATGTTGTTCATGCGCTCGGCCGGAAACACCAATACCACTTTGGTGGTGCCGCGCGAGCGCGTGAACTGGGTAAATGACACGGCTTCCCGCGCTGCATCTACCTTGATTTCTTTGCTCGGCTTGCGCTTCTTGCTGTCTAAATCATCTTGCGTTTTTTCGTCTAGCGGCCACCCAAGGGCAAGCGACAAGGTTTCAGGCATCAGCATACAAAGGTCGGCGTGGGTGTGCACGTCCACAGCATGACAGCTGCCGCAAGTGCCGCAGGCACCATGAGCCGTAGCATGCTCGCACAGCCAAGCCCGAGCCAGCGCCAGCGCCAGCTCAAACTGCCCTAGCCCCGAAGGTCCGTTGAGCAGCCAGGCGTGCCCGCGTTGAGTCAGCAGGCTTTCCAGCTGGGTTTGCAACCAAGGAGCGAGGCGTTGGTCTTCGGCTGAGGTATCGGCACTTGCATCGCTCATGACAACCAGCCTTTAGCGACGACAACCTGCCGCACCGCCTGCCAAACCGCGTCGCGGGTTTGGGACGCGTCGATGCGGGCGAAGCGTTCGGGATGGCCGCGCTGGCGATCAGCATAGCCTTGAGCCACCTTGCGGAAAAACTCCAGCGGTTGAGATTCAAATTTATCGGGTAGCCGTGCACCGGCAAGCCGCACTGCGGCCGCCTCAGGAGGCAGGTCAAACCAGACCGTGAGGTGGGGTTCTATGACGGTTTCAACTTCGGGTTTCATCGGCGAGTTCCCGGCCGGGTCGCCCAAAAGCCCTTCGTCGGATTGCACCCATTGCTCCAGGGTCGACAGCAAGTCCAGGTCAAAACCGCGTCCTCCCCCTTGATAAGCAAATGTGGCGTCGGTGAATCGATCGCACAGCACCACGTCGCCACGTACCAATGCAGGGGCGATCACGTTCACCAAGTGATCACGGCGGGCCGCGAAAATCAGCAGGGCTTCGGTCAACGGATCCATGGCGTCGCCGAGCACCATGGCGCGAAGCTTTTCAGCCAGCGGTGTGCCGCCAGGTTCTCGAGTTAAGGTTACCGCCCTGCCCTGCGCACTAAACGCGTCAGCTAGACCCGAGATGTGTGTGGATTTACCCGCGCCATCTATGCCCTCAAAACTGATGAAAAGTCCGTGCATTGTCATTATGCTTACTGACCCCGAATGTATTTGTTGACGGCACGATTGTGTTCGTCCAGGCTGGCGCTGAATTGGCTACTCCCGCTCCCGTCATTCCGCGCCACAAAATAAAGTGCTTTGGTGGGCGCGGGCTGCACGGCCGCCAGCAAGGCGGCTTTGCCTGGCATGGCAATTGGCGTGGGCGGCAAACCGATGCGGGTGTAGGTGTTGTAAGGCGTGTCGCTCAGCAAGTCGCGTTTGCGCAAGAGGCCATCAAACTGCGCGCCCAAACCATAAATCACGGTTGGATCAGTCTGAAGCGGCATCCCGATGCGCAGTCGGTTGCTAAAGACACCTCCGATTTGCGGCCGGTCGGCGGGTTTGCCAGTCTCTTTTTCTACAATACTCGCTAATATCAGGGCCTCCTCCGGCGTTTTTAGGGGTGTAGCCGGGCTCCGCATGGCCCAAGCGACGCCCAACCGCTGATCCATAGCCCGGGCGGCTCGCTTTAGCACCGTCAGATCGCTGGACCCTTTGGCATAAGTGTAGGTGTCTGGGAAGAATCGGCCTTCAGGATAGACCCCAGGTTTATTCAGTTCTTGCATGATTATTTCGGGGCTTAGACCAAGCGTATCAGGCGCAAGCTGCTCTGCTTTTTGCAGCGCGACTCTCACTTGGCTGAAGGTCCATCCTTCTACTAGAGTGACGCTTTTGAGGGTTTCTTCGCCGCGCACCAACATTCTTAATAGTTTGCGGGGCGTAGTACCGGACACCAGTTCATAGCTCCCGGCCTTAATCTGCCGGGCCTGACCCGAAATTCGGAACCAAGCCTGCAGTAACAGCACCGGCACAACGGCACCACTGGCTACGACCACTGCGGCTACGCCGCTGGCGGTTGTGCCAGGTTCGATTTCAAGGTCTAAAACCTGGCTGCCGGGCTTCAAGTGCAATGCCATGGGCTGGTTTACCCACCAGCCAACGGCACCGCCCAGCAGGAGTGCGCCGGCAAATACCAGTATCACGAAACTTTTAAAGACACGACGCACAGCTGAACTACCTTTTCAATACAGAACGGAAAATCAGAGGACTATGATAATTCAGGCCATTCCTCCAACCACACCAGAGCGCCCATGCCCATGCCCAGCATTGCCCTAGATATTTCAGGTGTCGTAGAACTGACGCACCTCGGCGTGATTCGCGTGACTGGCGAAGAGGCCGTGAAGTTTCTGCAGAGCCAGTTGACCCAGGACATCGCCTTGCTGGCGCTGTCGGAGGCGCACCTGGCCGCGTTCTGTAATGCCAAAGGCCGCATGCAGGCGAGCTTCATCGTATTCAAGCGAATCCAAGGTAGCGAGGAAGAAGTCCTGCTGGTATGCAGTCGCGACCTTCTCGCCACTACACTGAGGCGCCTGTTGATGTTCGTAATGCGCGCAAAAGTCAAACTCATCGACGCCAGCAATGATTTTACGCTGTATGGTGTGGCCGGAAATGCTATTGAATTAATAGCTAAAGACACATGCCCCGCGTGGACCAAGGCTGATGTTGGCGATGGAAACTTGGTGTATTTATACCCTGGCGCAGATGTAGCGCGTGCGCTCTGGTGCTTGCCTGCCAGTTCGTCGATACCTGGCGGCCCATCCATCGCCCTGACCCTTTGGCACTGGCTGGATGTTCAGTCCGGCATTGCCATGATTACCCGGCCTATTTTTGAGGCTTTTGTGCCGCAAATGCTTAATTACGAATCTGTCGGGGGCGTGAGTTTTAAAAAAGGTTGCTACCCCGGCCAGGAAGTCGTTGCGCGGAGTCAGTTTCGCGGCACGCTGAAACGGCGGGCCTATGTCGCGCATACCCAGGGAACGCCGGTTGTTGGACAAGAAGTGTTTCAAGCCCGTGACACGGAACAACCCTGCGGCCTGGTGGCTGCCTGTGCAGCAAATCCGTCAGGCGGATTTGACGCCATCGTGTCGATGCAGACTTCAGCCGCTGCCGACTCGGCTGATGGCCGTCTTAGCTTGGGAAGTAGCTCGGGCGCTCCTTTGGCGCTGCTGCCCCTTCCCTATCCCCTGCTCCAGGATATCTGAACGCATGAACTCGCGGGCTTCACAGTGTGCCTGATTGCGTTTGCTATCGGCGCCTCAACCCGCTGGCCGCTGGTGATTGCAGCCAACCGCGACGAGTTTTTGAACCGTCCGACCCGGCCTCTGGAAATCTGGCGGTCAGACTCTGGTCAAGAGATCATCTCCGGCCGCGACCTGCGTGCTGGTGGAACCTGGATGGGCATCACCCGCGGTGGTCGGGTGGCTTTTCTCACCAATGTGCGGGAGGCTCATCCATTGGCCGCGTCGCGTTCTCGAGGAGAGCTGGTCACGCGCTGGCTTGACCAGTCATGCGACGCCAACGCGTTTGCTCTGACGCTTGAGGAACATCACGCAGCTTATGGCGGCTTCAACCTGGTGCTGGGTGACTTTCAGCGAAACGCCTGGACTTGGCTTACAAACAAATTCGCAACCGGCACGTCCGCTTGGCATAGCCAGTCTCTGCCGCCCGGGGTGTACGCCCTTTCGAATGCGGCGCTAAACACCCCGTGGCCAAAGGCCTGCGCCCTAAAAGCCATCCTCACTGCCGCCTTGACTGCACAAGCTGGTACGCCTGAGCCACACGCCGTGCAGGCGCTGCAATCGTTATTGTGGGCGGCGCTAGCTAGCCGGAAACGCGCCCCTCGCGAAAATCTACCCTCTAGCGGTGTACCTTTGGCGCTGGAGGAGGCACTGTCAAGTGCATTTGTCGAGTCGCCCGACCACGCCTATGGCACGCGCAGCAGCACCGTATTACTGGCTAGCGCGCAGCATAGCCTCACCGGCGCGGAGCACTGGAATGTTCAAGTAGAAGAGCACACACCTCGGCGTGACCGGTGCGGGCAACTGCAAGGGGGTGATCAGGCGGACGCTATTCCTAACCACGGCCTCACGCCACCACAGAGCAGCTGCTACGTGATTCCCTGGTATCAACGCCAGCTCAGACGTTAGCGCCAATGATTGCGATACGGTCCGTCGCTGCGGCTTATGCGTCTGTCACGGGGTCGATGCGACCAATAGTATGTTCAAAATATATCCAGCTGAATCTTCGTCGACTCCCCAAACACGCGATCAACTGAGCAGCCTACAAGCGAGACATCATGGTCAGAAAAACCGCCTCCCACTTCTCCGTCAAATCTCTGCGCGGCACCCGCGTGTTGAGCCTGGCACTCAATTTGCCTGGCCCTGCGGCGCTGATGCGTTGCCAGCAAATGGGCGCGCGCTGCATTAAATTGGAGCCCCCCAGTGGTGACCCAATGGGCCACTACAGCAAACCTTCTTATGCGCAACTGCATGAAGGCGTGAAAGTATTGGTGGCTGACTTAAAGACTGAAGCGGGCCAAAATGTGCTTCACCGCGAGCTGGCTAAAGCGGATGTGTTGCTGACCTCGTTTCGACCCTCAGCGCTGGTAAAACTGGGCTTGACATGGAAGTCTCTTCACCGCCAACACCCGCACCTGAGCCAGATCGCCATCGTCGGCAGCCCAGGTGAGCGAGCCGACGAACCCGGCCACGATCTCACCTACCTGGCCGAAAAAGGCCTGGTGCCCGGCTTGGATCTACCCGCATCCTTGTATGCCGACATGGGCGGCTCTTTGATGGCCAGCGAAGCAATACTGCAAGCCACCATGGCGCAGCGCATCAAAGGTCAAGGCGTGTACATTGAGGTGGCGCTGTCGAATGCCGCGGCTTATTTGGCCTTGCCGCTGCAATGGGGCCTGACGCAGCCGAGTGGATCAGTCGGCGGCGCCCACGCCGGTTATCGAATTTATCCCTGCAAGGATGGCCGCGTGGCCGTCGCTGCCCTGGAGCCTCACTTTGCCGCCGCTTTGTGCGAGGCGGCTGGCGCTCCGGCCTTCGACATGCGTGCCATGTTCGCTCCGGCCACGCATGAACTCATCGCTGGTTTCTTGCTCACCCAGACGCGCAGGCAATTGGACAATCTCGCCGGAGCGAAGGACATTCCGCTGCACACGATGGTCTGAATGCGCACGGCCTGAAATAGACTCATTACTCATCGGCCCATCATAAATAGCCCGCCGGAAGCTACCAGAAAATAGCAGCCTGACAGTTGACTGGGTTGGCTGAAGAGACCGTGCGTTAAAGAGCCATAACCAAATCTCTGGCTCTTGTAAATCTCAGCTTGAAATCAGTTTTCGCTTTCGATTACCCAGCAACGCTACGAAGTACCCATTGAGCCAGCTCATGTCCAACGGTTTTCCCAAAAGAACCGTATTTTCGGGCAACCCGCCTCGCTCGGCTACTTGGGTTTCACTAAGGCCGGTGAGCGCCAAGACAGAGATGTCGGCAAAAGAGGGATTGGCCCGCAGCGTTCTTAGTAACTCGAAGCCATCTACCCCGGGCATATTCAGATCTGTGATCAAAACGTCCGGGTGTAAAGAGGCCATGTCAATCAACGCGTCGATTGCCGAGGCCATCGCAGTGCAATCAATTGGCAGGTTCCATTGCTCGACCATGCTTTTGATCAATTCGCGGGTAAGGGCATCGTCTTCAACTACAAGAAGCTTAAGCGCGGCTTCATTCGCGCGCCGGGATGAGACTTTTAGGTGGTGTCGCTTCTGGTAGTCGAGTATCGACTGCATTGAAATTCGCCGGTGGCCTCCACCCGTTTTCCATGCCCGCAGCTCGTTTTTTTCTACCAATGCCTGAACAGTTCCTACCGAAAGGTCAAGCAGCATCGCAGCATAGGAAGTACCGCAAAACTCTTCCGCCGACTTTGGGAGAATATCAATTTTCATAGCTCTTTCAACGCAATTTGAACCGAATGAGTTTACACATTTTCACTTCTTTTTTAAATTTTTCTCAAATGGAAATCCATTACTTTTTTGTAAAAATACTACTTATTTTTTACAAAGTAAAAAATTGGTTTTGAAAATTACTTCGCAATACGAACTGGCTGTTCGATTCAAAATTCTTCTAGATCATTTTTTGGCGACGGTGCCCTCCCGTGATCGGCCAAGCGCGCCCTTGCCATTCAGGAGTATTGCAACCGCCCTTCATCCTGGCGGCTATATTGTTCTTGCAACTTTACGTCCAAGCAAATTGCCGAAAAGAACAAGTTAATACACGCAACGGGTCTCTAACCCGCCGGACCCGGTGTTTCTGGGAAAAGCGGGAATGCTGTCAAGTTAATCGTGGCTCCGCGCGATCTCCAGGGATCAGAAGAATTTCAAGCCTAAAGAATCAATTATTAGCTTAGCGCAGTCTGCGCAGTAATTTGCCTGCGGTCTTACCCGAACCGTTTTCCCTTGGCGGAAGTCCAGTGTGCTGGGTCAGGATTCGACCTTTAACCGTAGGCGTAACCTGAGTCACGGAGCTTGTCGAGTTTTTGCGGCGTGCACTGCTATAACCGCCACCGGTCAGCGGCTGATAGGTTGGAATCAGGTGGTTCTTGCCGTTGCCAATCAAATCCACGCGGCCCATGCTTTTAAGAGCTTCCCGCAGCAATGGCCAGTTGATGGGATCGTGGTAGCGCAAAAACGCCTTGTGCAGGCGCCGGCGACGATCGCCGCGAACGACGTCGACGGTTTCGCTGTCCCGCGTGATTTTGCGAAGCGGATTCTTGTTCGTGTGGTACATCGCCGTGGCTGTGGCCATCGGCGAGGGATAAAAAGTTTGCACCTGATCAGCCCTAAAACCATTTTTCTTGAGCCAGATTGCAAGGTTCATCATGTCCTCATCGCTGGTACCAGGATGGGCCGCGATGAAATAGGGTATTAAAAATTGCTTTTTGCCCGCTTCAAGTGTGTATTTCTCGAACATCTGCTTGAACTTATCGTAGTTGCCGATGCCGGGTTTCATCATCTTGGTTAACGGCCCCTGTTCAGTGTGCTCAGGCGCGATCTTGAGATATCCGCCCACATGGTGCGAGACGAGTTCTTTCACATACTCAGGGCTTTGCAAGGCCAGGTCGTAACGCAGGCCAGAACTAATGAGTATCTTTTTCACGCCTTTGAGTGCCCGCGCACGGCGATACATCTTGATCAGCGGATTGTGATCGGTGTTCAGATTTTGGCAAATGCCCGGGTAAACACAGGAGGGCTTGCGGCAGGCGGCTTCAATTTCGGGTGATTTGCAGCCGATGCGGTACATGTTCGCGGTGGGACCGCCCAAGTCGGATATCGCTCCGGTAAATCCTTTGACCGTATCGCGGATCGCTTCAATTTCGCGGATGACCGAGTCTTCTGACCGACTCTGGATGATCCGGCCTTCGTGTTCTGTGATTGAACAAAAGGTGCAGCCGCCGAAGCAGCCGCGCATGATGTTGATGCTAAAGCGGATCATTTCCCAAGCAGGAATCTTGGTAGCGTGGTCATGGCTGCCGTTTTCGTCGGCATAACTGGGGTGTGGTGAACGCGCGTAAGGCAGATCAAAGACATAGTCCATCTCGACCGTCGTTAGCGGAATGGGAGGCGGGGTGATCCAAACGTCGCGCGCAGTAGCGCCCTCACCGTGGGCCTGTACCAGCGCTCTGGCATTTCCTGGATTGGTTTCCAGGTGCAACACGCGATTGGCGTGGGCATACAGCACAGCGTCGCTTTTGACCTGCTCATACGAAGGCAGGCGAATGACTGAGCGATCGCGCGGCGGGACCTTGACTTTGCCCTGCATGGAGGACAGGTTCGGGTTGGGCACAAAAGTCAAAGGTTTGACAACGGGATTGGCGTTTTCCGAGGCTGTCTTTTTAGGATGCACGAGGGCCGGCGATCCCGCCGTCTCGGCTTTCACAGCCACCTCAGCCGCCTCATCTTCGCGGGCGCACGTGGCACCCTGCTCTTTGGCCTGCTCCGAAATTATCATGTAGGGATTGACGTGCGCTTCCACGCGACCCGGCGCATCAACACTGGTGGAATCGATCTCGTACCAGCCCTGCGCGGTCTTGTCGCCAATTCGGCGAATAAAAGCGGTGCCGCGAATGTCGGTCATGGTCGCAACGGATTCCTTAGCGGCCAAGCGGTGCGCAACTTCGACAATAGCGCGTTCGGCGTTGCCGTATAGGAGCAAGTCACATTTCGAGTCCACCACCACACTGCGGCGGACTTTGTCAGACCAGTAGTCGTAGTGCGCAATGCGCCGAAGCGAGCCTTCAATTCCGCCAAGAATGATCGGGATTTCTTTGTAGGCTTCCTTGCAGCGCTGTGAATACACCAGTGCTGCACGGTCAGGGCGCTTTCCGCCAATATCGCCGGGCGTGTAAGCGTCGTCACTACGAATCTTTCGATCCGCTGTGTAGCGGTTGATCATCGAGTCCATGTTGCCGGCTGCCACGCCAAAAAACAGGTTGGGCTTGCCCAGTACCTTGAACGACTCAGCGCTTTGCCACTCGGGCTGCGCAATGATCCCTACGCGAAACCCCTGTGCTTCCAGCAGACGCCCGATCACCGCCATGCCGAAGCTGGGATGGTCTACGTAGGCGTCGCCGGTGACGATGATGATGTCGCAACTGTCCCAACCGAGCACGTCCATTTCCGCCCGGCTAGTCGGCAGGAATTTGGCCGTACCAAAGCGAGCGGCCCAGTACTTCCGGTAACTGGGTAGCGGCTTTGCAGAGCGCATGAAGAAAGAGACGTCGACGGGGGCGTTCATGAGGGCGATCGGTAAGAACCGCGGCCATTATCTTGTGGTAACGCCTACGATTTAAAAATAACCCTCAATCTTAAGGTTTTAAACCTCTCCCCGCACTTGACAGGGACTTTTAGGCGCTCTCGGCGCTTTTGTAGCAGCACGTTGAGCCCCAAAAAAGTTTTAACACTGGATCCAATCTGGAATCGGCCTCAGCCCCTAAGAGGAGGACCGACCTATCGATTCGAAATCAACCGACCGGGAGTCAGTAACGAGCCGTCATCTGGCCGCGCACTTCTCCGCCGGGATTGGCCGCCGTATGGATGTTGGCGTACCAGCGGCCGGCCACCAAGTCAGCCGCTTGCGCTGGCGTTAAAGTGGCACTTCCTTCCATCGGGCTAACGATCGGGCCTGGCCACGGAAGGGCAACGCCTGCGTTGGCACCGATGGCAGCAGGGCCGTGGAAGTGGGCCGCAGTGGCGGGTCCCGTTAGGCTGGCGAAGGTGACTTTCCAACGAAGCAGGTTGGTGTCCTTGTCAAGCATTGCGTCGACCGACCCGGTGCCTTGGCTGGCATTGGTCGGCATCTCGTTGGCAGCACGGAGCTGAGTGGTGAAGGCAACCAGATTCGACTGGCGGTTCATCATGCCGCAGCCCGATATGGCGGCAACGGCCGCCACAGTGATGACAGCAAGGGAAATGCGGGTGGCTTGGCGACGTGTTCGCATGGTTCGTTCCTTTAAGTTATCAAACAAATTTCATAGGCACAGAGCCCACATGATCTTAGGGCAAATCCGATGTGGTCGTCGTGTTTGACCACGACTTGGCCGTCTTGAATTCCGGCTGGGTGTTGAAGCAAGTTGCCGTCATCCATTTCCTACAAAAGTACGCCATTGAACCTGCCCCTGTTTGACGTACCCCTTAGCTGCTCGACTATGCGGCCTTCAATAGCTGTGCCGCGTGCCAGCTGTTCTCAAACTGCATCGGGCTGACGTAGCCCAATGTCGAGTGAATTCTGCGGTGGTTGTAGAACGTCATCCAGTCAATGACCTCATTCATGGCCTGCCTGCGTGTCGCGAATTTTCTGCCGTACAAACGGCCCACTTTCAGGCGACCCCAGAAGCTATCCGTGGGGGGCATTATCCCAACAATCGCCTTTGCGACTCATCGAGCTTTTCATCTTGTAGCGCGCCAGTGCTGACTGGAATTCGTGGCCGCAGTATTGGGCACATTCAACTGGTCGTCGCAACATTGAATTGTTGAACGGATTTTAAGTACTCGTTAACGGCTTCGGCTGGTGTCTTCCAGCCTAGCGCTTTCCGAGGCCTGATGTTCAGCGTGTGAGCTACGGCTTGGATCTCTTGTGCGCTCCATCTAGACAGGTCTGTGCCCTTTGGGAAGTATTGCCGCAGAAGACCATTCGTGTTCTCGTTTGTGTCGCGCTGCCACGGACTGCGGCAAAGAAGACCTTCACGCCAGACTCGGTCGTAAACCGCGCATGATCTGACAGCTCCTTTCCACGATCCCAGGTCAGTGATCGCTAGAGCAAAGGAAACCGACTGAAACAGCATAACCCTGCGCAGTAAATTTATGACGTACGGTGTAGCAAAGTCATTGACACATTCCGGCCTTACGCGTTCTTACAGAGGTACACCGTCTGTCGGGGTCTACAAGTGCAAGCCTGCGCAACGAATCCCTAATTAATCCGATACCGAATACATCGGCCAATGAACCTTTTTTGGTGTGCGGTTGCAAGGGAGTGTCCAAACTTTTACCGCTCCGTCCGGCCTGGGTGTGAATGGGCACGGAGTTTGCCTAGCCTGCTTTGAACGCCTGACCCACCATCGCACCACTCGCCTATCAGACAGCCGGCTTATTACTAGCGCTAGCGCAGGCCCCGGCAAGGATGGTGTCAGTGCTGGCTACACGGTACAAAAACGTGTACCGCTGGCTACATGGTGGCTACACGGGATGTTGACACCACAAATTAAAAGCCCCTTGCTATTAATTAAATAGCTATGGGGCTAATGCCTATAAGGCTTGTGACTGGTGGGTTCTGCGAGATTCGAACTCGCGACCGACGGATTAAGAGTCCGCTGCTCTACCAGCTGAGCTAAGAACCCAAATGGGATTTAAATTCCATCAACCCAAAAAATTGGTGGGACGTGCGGGGGTCGAACCCACGACAAACGGATTAAAAGTCCGCTGCTCTACCAACTGAGCTAACGTCCCAGAATTTCTTCCGGTCCGTACCGCATCGTTTGCAGCACAGCTCTAAATTATAGTGTTATTTTTTAACTCTTCTCGAAACTATCCAGCAATTTTATTGAGCACCCAACCGGCGGCGCACAACCCAAATGTGGAAGTTACACAGACGAGTGATCCGTAGCCGTGGCAATTAAGACTGCCGTCGCTCTGCATCGCGGAGTGGCCGTGAGTTTTTAGATCTTCTTCCGTAACGATTTCCGGCTGATCGAAGGCTTTGGCCGGCACTGGCTGCAACACAGGCTCCCGACTAAAAACAGAGGCGACTCCGATCTTTCCCTGACGCGCCGCATTGTGTTCTTTTCGGAGTCGGTAACGCATCTGCGCGAGCAAGGGGTCGTGCGTAACAAGTGACAAATCGTCAATCTCAACCCGATGCGCGAGCCGCTTCCCGCCCGCCGCTCCCACGCTGATCAAAGTGACCTTGCTTGCAATCGCCCAAGCGGCCATCGCAGTCTTAGCCTTCACCTGATCGCAGGCGTCGATTACGGTTAATTGTTCCGGATCAAAACCTTCGCCTAAAGCAAGCATACTTGGCCAATTGGCAGCATCCACAAACTCTTCAATGCAAGCCACCTGGCAAGCCGGGTTAATGAGGGCTATTCGTTCACGCATCGCCTGTACTTTAGCCTGACCCAACGTGCTATCAAGGGCATGAACTTGGCGGTTAATATTCGATTCTGCAATGTGGTCAAGGTCAATCAGCGTTAGGCGGGCTACCCCGCTACGCGCAACGGCTTCCGCAGCCCATGAACCCACGCCTCCCAGACCCACCACCACGATATGTGCGGCGCGAATCCGCCGTCCCCCCGCCGCACCATAAAGCCGATCAAGACTACCAAAGCGCCGATTGAGGTCGGCAGTCGCCACACCGGTTTCAGAGTTCATGCTGGGTACCGGAAGAACGCAGCAGGCGAAGGCTCATGCTCGCCATATCTGATATTTCAAGCCACCTACGCAGCCCGTTAATATGGCTGCCACGGCGACAAAACTCGTCGCGCTCAAGGTCGCGATGCCAGACAGTCCCTGCCCTACGGTGCAGCCCATTGCGGACACACCGCCCACACCCATCAATGTGGCACCGAGCAAGTGATTGGCGGTGTCCTGCACGTCGCGAAAGCCCTCCCAGCGAAACTTGCGCGAAAACAGCGAATAAATGGCTGAGCCCACGACAACACCAAATACCGACACGATGCCGAGCGTGAGGACCTTGCTCTTGTCGCTAAAAAACATGAGCCAATCCAGGGCGTAAGCCACTGGTGCAACAAAGCTCATGGCTTCTGACCTGCCGGAGTTAGTGGCGACGAAGGCCTCCTGCAAAGTTTCCGGATTCTCGATCACATAACCCAGGCTGCCGCTAACCCACCACATAGCCGAAATAACAGCGCCAATACCCAAGCCCGCCAGCAGGTTGTCAAAGTGACGAAAATCTTTGCCATACAAAGCCCAGGTGATCAAACCCAATCCGATTAACAGGGCTAGACCCAGCCCAGCAGCGCCGGGTGTCACGCCCAGTATGCCTGCGGCCCAGTTCGGCAAGGCGGCGTTGGTTGTGAAGTCGAGCGCTACCTTGTCGATGGTGGCCACGCGAACCACAGCGGTGATACCTTTAAGCGTCGCGAAACCGGCAATGCCCATCACGGCAAGCACCACGAGCGATTTCAGACTGCCGCCCCCGATGCGTACCAGTGTCTTGCCACCGCAACCAGAAGACAAAACCATGCCAAAACCAAACAGGGCGCCGCCAACTAACGCAGAGAGCCAGATAAATCGGTTCGAGGCATAAAGCGTTTTGCCGGGATCAATGACGCCTGCTGCAGCCATACCGAAAAAGCCAATCATGGCAACGCCGATCGCCATGGCCCACATTCGCATGCGCGTCCAGTCAGCCATATTTACGATATCGCTGACCGCACCCATCGTGCAAAAACGGGTGCGTTGCGAGATCGCGCCGAAGATCATCGAAAGGCCGAATCCAGCCCAAAGAACCTGCGTGGTGAGCGAGTTGAATTCGGAAATATCCATCCCTCATTTTAAGTGGGAACGGAAGCTGAATTTGACCTTGCGTGCCGGCTACTTCAATTTGCTTAACCGCTCTTTGGCCACTGAGGCAGCTTCAGACTGTGGATAAGTTTTCGCAAGGTCTTCAAGTGTTTTGCGGGCCGACTTGGCGTCCTTGAGTTCCAATTGACAATTGGCCACCGACAAGAGTGCTTCTGGTGCTCGCATATGACTGGGGTCGGCCGCGACCAAGGCGCGGAAGTTCACTATCGCATACCGGTAGTCGCGTAAGGCATACTGGGCGTTGGCCAGCCAGAACAGCGCAGACGCCTTGTAGCCAGTTTGGGGGTAATGTTTCATGAAAGTCATGAAACTCGACTGAGCAGCGGCAAAATCGCCCTTACGAAGAATAGCAAGCGCTGCCTCAAATTCCTGCTTTTCCGCCGGGTCTGCCAAAAACTCCTTGCCGTCCACGGTCACCTTGCCGGGTTCAAACTTTCGCAAGCGATCGTCGACACCTTGAGTAAGGTCTTTCTGGGTGCGCTGCATATCGGCAACACCTCTCGTCAGTTGCTCGTTTTGACCCCGCATCGTGGCCATCTCGTTACGCAGAGCCTCAATCTGGTTGGACAGATCGAGCAGGCTACGCCGCAACTGGACGTTGTCGTCGCTGGCTTTCCGCAAATCCTCTGCCGTCCGCTGCTGCGAAGAATCAACTTTTTGTCGCAAATCGAGCAGTGCTCTGCGAGCCTCGTCATCTTCAAACAAGGCTGCATGAGCACTCAATGCCAATATGCAGGCCGCAAACCCTGCGGCTGCTTTGAACATATTCACAGTTCGGCTGCCAAATTAACGGTAGTTCATTTCTGCACGGCGATTCTTAGCCATCGACTCTTCATCCGAGCCCGAGGCGGCTGGCTTTTCCTTGCCAAAACTCACCGCTTCCACCTGGGAATCTGCAACGCCCAAAAGCTCTAGCGCCCGTCGTACGGCTTCAGAGCGTTTTTGTCCCAGCGCCAGGTTGTACTCACGGCCGCCGCGTTCGTCGGTATGCCCTTCGATGGCCGCCTTGCGGGACTTATTGGCAGTCAGATACTTCGCATGCGCCTCAATAGTGCCCTGAAATTCGGGCTTCACCACATAGCTGTCAAAATCGAAATAAACGATTTTGGCGGTATTGGCGGGTCCAGCGCCGGTTGCTTCCGTGCCACCAATTTGAACCGGGGCTACTCCCCTGCTAGCTGCGCCACCTGCATCGTCGCCCGGCTTCGCAGTTGCCGTCCTGTCTTCCACAGGAATATCGGCAAGTTTGACATTGGAGCCGCAGGCGGACAGCGTGGCGGCAAGAACAAGGGAAGAAAATATGGAAAAGAGAGCGCGCTTCATGAAATACCTCTACTAAAAAATAAAAATAAAAATAAAAAGAAATGACAAATCCAGCGGTAAAGACTATCGCTGAAAAGGTCCCCAATCGGGCTCGCGGATATCCCCGCCAGCTCCAGACAATCTGGCCTTGATCTTGCCATCGAGCGTCGTCGTCATGAGTGCTTCTTTGCCCTGCTGCTGGGTCGCATACACAATCAACCGACTATTAGGCGCAAAACTCGGGCGTTCGTCCGCCGTGGTATCGGTAATGGGAGTTACCGAACCGGTGGCAAGTTCCATCAAATGCAGCTTGAATGCACCAGCCACCCTTGAAACATAAGCCAGCCACCGCCCATCAGGACTGACCGCTGGGGAGATGTTGTAACTGCCGGTAAACGTCACCCGTTCAGGGGCGCCGCCTGCGGGGCTCATACGGTAAATCTGTGGTGCACCGCCGCGATCGCTGACAAAGTAAATATATTTTCCATCGGGAGAATAGGCCGGCTCGGTGTCAATGCTGGACGACTGCGTCAGCCTCTTGGGCTCGCTCCCATTAAGGCCTAAGGCGTAGATTTGCGAGCCGCCTTCCCGGCTGAGAGTCGCAACCAACTGCTTGCCGTCCGGAGACCACGCTGGTGCACTGTTTGAACCCCTAAAATTGGCCAGCAGACGCCGCTTTCCGGTAGCCACATCATGTGAATAAATCACCGGCTTGCGAGACTCGAAAGAAACATAGGCCAACTGGGCACCGTTCGGCGACCAAGAAGGCGAAATGATGGGTTCCATGCTCGTGAGCGCGGACTGGGCGCCCTCACCGTCAGAATCCGCCACCCACAAGTTATAACGCGGACCGGCCTTGGTAACATAGGCGATCCTTGTTGAAAAAATTCCTTTTTCGCCGGTCAGCTTTTCATACACAAAGTCGGAAATGCGGTGTGCAGACAAGCGCAAATCAGCCTGAGTTACGGTGAAGCTCTGGCCACCCAGATCTTGTCCCCGCACAATATCCCAAAGGCGAAGTCGGACATCAAAGCGGCCATCGGCAAGATGTGAAACGCTTCCAGTCACCATCGCATCCGCGCCTTTCTGTCGCCAACTGGCCAGGTCTGGACGAGTGTTCTCGTCTGCCACTAGGCTGGCAGCGTCTACTGCGCGAAACATGCCGCTGCGTTCAAGATCGGCCTTGACGATGCCGCCGATTTTCTGCGGCGACTGGGCGTCTCCCCGAAATGGCGCCACAGCGATGGGCAGTTGGGTCAGGCCCACACCGGTTACCTCTACGCGGAATTGCGCAAAGGCGGCGCTCGCGCAGCTGGCAAAAAAACCGGCACCGACCAGGCCTTTAAGGGCTGCTCGGCGCTTGAATGGGGTTTGAGAAAAAATATCACGCGTCATGTTTACGACCCAAACAATACAACTCAAAATATTTGCCAAATGCTGACTGGGCTTGCATGGTACACACTGCGAAACCCATAGCGCCATCTAAAAACCCCAGCTGAAACACATAGCTGCGAACAAAAGCAGTGAGGCCTGAAAGTGCAGCGCGTGCGATTGTGGCGCGCTCCCCGCGCGCATACCGCTGCCGAGCCCAGTCCTGGCTGTAGCGCTGCAGCTTGCGCCAATAATGTTCAGGGGTTGGATAACTGTAGTGCAAAAGCGGGTTTTTTAAACGCACGACCGGGGTATCGGCTCTGATCATCTGTAATTTTTCGTGCACCAAATCTTCGGTGAAACGAGCCTCGCCGCGTTGAAACAGTCTGAGCACATAGTCGGGTGTCCAGCCGCAGTGCCGAATCCACACGCCGCAAAATTGAGTCAGTCGAGGCAGTGCAAAAGCCGGTGGTTGACCACTAATCTGCGCAAGATGCGCTTGAATTTCCCGTGCCAGCTCCGGCGTAACGCGTTCATCTGCATCAAGGGACAGCACCCAATCAGATGTTGCAGCATCCAACGCGCGATTTTTCTGGACGCCGAACCCTTGCCAGTCTGAGCTGATACTGACCTCCGCACCGAGGGATCTCGCGATCTCTGTAGTGCCATCAGTGCTGCCCGAATCGAGCACCACGACCTGATCTGCAAACACTACCGAGCTCAGGCAGTCCGCAATGTTATGCGCCTCATTTTTTGTGATCACCGCGACGGATAGGCTAACCAACGAATACCTTTGCAATTTTTTTGGCAACATCGATCAGCAAAATTGCCCGGTCAAATGCCTCTGCAGCATAGTAGAGTTACCCTCGAATTTGAGCGCAAAGCGAGAAATGGAATCATCGATAATGCGGTCTACTTAACAGGTATCCCCTGCACCCATTTTGCTACAAAAAAAAATCACTTTGCGGCTTGTCATCATTTGCATGATGGCGGCCTCCGTTGGACTGTCGATGGTAATCATCAGCATTTCCAAGTTCTTGCTGCTGATTTGTGGACTCGCTGCTTTACTCTTTGCCCGCCGAGCGCCTGACGCAGGCAAGCCCTTGACGGGCCTGTTCACACCCATTGCGGTGCTGATCGCAATTTGCGTATTCGCACTCAGTCTGCTTTGGACCGTAGCACCTCAAGCCGATGCGCTTGGCTCTGTGGCCAAGTACGGGAAGCTTCTCGTTATCGTGCTGATGATGGTCCTTCTTCGGGACCGGCGCGAGGCAATGTACGGATTGACGTCGTTTGCTGCAGCGCAATTGTTCCTCGTAGCAAGCTCTTGGATGCTGCTGGCGCGTTGGCCTGTTCCTTGGGCGACGTCCAACATGGCCTTGACGGAATACGCGGTGTTTTCAAGCTATCTGGACGAAGGCATCATCAGCGCCGTCTTCGCGGCAATCTGTTGGCATCTGCGGAGCTTGGTGCCAGGCCGATTTGGCAGGCCTCTTGCAATTTTTATTGCATTGATCGCCTTAGTTGATGTTTTTTTTGTGCTGAGCGGTCGGAGCGGCCATGTCGTCGGCATCGCCCTGTTGTCCATTGCAATCATGTGGGAACTTCCGAAGAAATACCGCGGAGTCGTTGTCTTGTTGCCCTTCTTGCTGGCCCTGGCTTTGTTTTTCAGCTCAAGCAAAGTACGCGAGCGATTGACACAGGTCAGAACTGACGTCAACTCCTATTCAACCCAGGTAGACGCCACGAGCTCATCAGGGATACGGCTAAGTCTTTGGCGCAGGGCAATCCAGGTCATGTCTCAACATCCAGTTGCAGGCGCGGGCGTCGGCAGCTGGAGTACCGAATACAACCGGCTTGAACGAGCACAAAATCCGGCGCACATAGATATAAACGGCAACGGAAACCCACACCAGGAATACCTCCTGTGGGGCGCGCAACTGGGCATCCCCGGCGTGCTTCTACTTGGTTTCTTGATGTCTTCGGTGTTGAAGGACACCCAGGGAATGGGACGACCCTACGCGCGCGCTACGCAATCCACGCTACTGGCACTAGCCGTGGCCTGCCTGTTCAATTCCAGTATTTACGACGCGCAGATTGGTGATTTTTTCTGCGTACTGATAGGGTTGCTGCTAGCGCTGGGCCTAAGGAGTGCCGATATTCAGAAGGCTGCCGCTCCTCAACAAAAGTATGCGACTTGATGACCCAGCCTCGTGAAGCCAACGCAGTCGGCACAACTGCTAAACCGACAGTGCTACGCAGAATCGCACGAGTTTGGCCGTACTTCCGTGGCTCGCGGGCCGGGTGGGCATTGGCAATAGGCGCGACTCTCGTGGCCTCTGCAACTGAGCCTTTCGTTCCAGCCTTGCTCAAACCGCTGTTGGACCGTGGTTTTCAAAAGGATTCATTTAACCTCTGGCTGGTTCCGATCGCGCTGATGCTTTTGTTCAGCCTCCGTGGGCTCTCAGGCTTCTTGGCCCAATTTGCCCTGGCGAAAGTAACCAACGACGGGCTACTGCGACTGCGCCAAGCGATGTTTGGCAAGCTGTTAAGTGTGCGGTTGACCTTATTTGCGGATCAAACCTCCAGCGCCATCGCCAACACCGTGGTGTATGAGGTGTTCAATGGCTCTTCCCTCCTGATCAATGCCATCATGAAGCTCACCAGAGATCTTCTGACACTGTTGGCGCTCATCGGCTATCTGATTTTTTTAAACTGGAAGCTGACACTGGTCGTCTCACTTTTGTTTCCCGCCGTTGCGTTTGTAATTCAGATCTTGTCAAAGCGCCTTTACCGCCTGACCAAGGAAAGCCAAACCGCTACGGATAACCTTGCTTATGTAGTCGAAGAAAACGTCATGGCCCATCGCGACGTTCGCCTATATGGCGCTCAAGCCAGCCAAGCAACCCGCTTCGATGCCCTTAGCAATTCTTTGCGCCGCCTCTCGATGAAGTCCACCGCCGCTTACGCAGGAATGAGTGCGACCACGCAAGTTCTGGCCGCCATGGCACTTTCGGCCGTCATTTCCATTGCTTTGCTGCAAAGCGCCGAAAACACAACCACGGTTGGCGGCTTTGTGGCCTTTGTCACCGCGATGCTGCTGCTGATTGCACCCGTTAAAAGCTTATCGGACGCAGCGACACCCGTGACCCGGGGGCTGGCTGCACTTGAACGCGGCCTTGATCTCATGGAGCTGACCCAGGACGAAACCGGTGGCTCTTTTTTGAAGGCCAGAGCCCAGGGCGACATTGAGTTTTTCAACGTTAGTGTGGCCTACAAAACCGGCGCCGCTCCTGCGCTCAACCAGTTCACCCTCTCCATCCATGCAGGGGAAACGATCGCTATCGTTGGAGCTTCGGGCTCTGGCAAAACTACGCTAGTGAACCTATTGCCCAGATTTGTAGAAATGAATTCGGGCAATGTCACCCTTGATGGCCAGGAGATTCGCGCCTGGGATCTGGCGTCTTTGCGCTCCCAATTCGCGTTCGTGAGCCAGCATGTGGTGATGCTCAACAGCAGCATCGCCGAGAATGTAGCGCTTGGTCAAGCCGTCCTTCGCGACCGCGTGAAAGAGTGTCTGATAGCCGCCAATTTGGCGGGGCTACTCGCCGAACTGCCCGAAGGCCTAGACACCATCCTCGGCCACAATGCCATGCAGTTGTCAGGAGGGCAACGCCAACGGCTCGCAATTGCACGGGCTCTTTACAAGAATGCGCCTATTCTGATCTTGGATGAGGCCACGTCGGCATTGGATACCGAATCCGAGCTGGCCGTACAGGAAGCGATCAGGCGGCTTACCTCCAGCCGCACTTCGCTAATCATTGCCCACCGCCTGTCCACCATCCAGCACGCCGATCGCATCATCATGATGGATTCCGGCAGAATGATTGAATCGGGTACGCACGCGGAGCTGCTCGCAAAAAACGGCGCCTACGCGCATCTTTATAAGCTTGGTTTTAAATCCGCTTAGCTTTAATTATTTCTCGTTTCCCGCGTGATTTCAGTCTCAACTTAATACCTGAAGGTCTATATCCAGATGAGCGTTTCAATCAGCGGTTTTACCTTCATACGCAATGGCGTAGACCTTGGCTTTCCCTTTGAAGCATCCATACGTTCCCTGTTGCCTTTGGTCGATGAGTTTGTTGTAGCTGTCGGTCAGGGCTCGGACAACACGCTCGATCGCGTACGGGCCATTGCGGACCCCAAGATAAGGATTGTTGAGACGTTGTGGAACGAGCGCATGGCTGACCGCGGGTTTGTCTATGCACAGCAAAAAATGATCGCCCAGTACTCCTGCACGGGTGACTGGGCGTTCTATCTAGAGGGTGATGAAGTCGTGCACGAAGCCGAACTGGCAGCCATCCGAGCCAGCGTCGAGCGCCACCATTCAAATGCTGCTGTTGAAGCGCTCGTATTTGATTACCACCATTTTTACGGTTCACCAGAGTGGATTTCCATCAGCCCTGGCTGGTATCGCCGCGAATGCCGATTGATACGAAACACGATCCGCAGTTACGCCCCCGATGGCCAGTACTGGCTAGTCACCAGCGAACATAAAAGAGGGCGCAACCCTCATGCCGCCCTTGCCAATGCGCACATTTATCACTACGGATGGATCCGTCGCAACGAAAAAATGCAGAAAAAAGCGGATCAGGTCAGTAAGTATTGGGCAACGCCTGCTGTGCAGGTGCAATACAGTCAGTTTGATCGCCGTGCCCTGGCACCGTTTAAAGGCACGCATCCGCACGTCGCGCAAGAATGGCTGGCAAACGATGCCGAACAAGTTCTCAATATCGACCCCAGCTATGAGCCCACGCCAAAAGAGAACAAGTACCACTTCATGCGGCAGGTTGAAACGCTTGTAGGGATGGATTTCAGCCGCAAGCACTTTAAGTTGGTGGCGTAATACCGCATCTAGCCACTGCACACTTTCAGCATCTTAAGCAAGCCAGGCTTTCAGCTTACTGAAACGGCGTTTGCGCCGAAACTCCGCAGACTCCTCGGGTTCCGGTAGCGCCGTTTGAAGGGCTGTTTGGCCACGTCGAAGGTAATAACGATCAAACAACGACGAGGTCATTCCCCATTTGCGCATGAACTGCTTCCTGCCGTTGTTTTTGACAATTCGCCCTGTGCTTTTGCACATGAAGTGATACACCAAACTGTCTCCCACCCCCAAAAAAACACGGCAGCCAGCAGCCCACATTTTCATGGAAAAGTCATTGTCGCTGCTCATGCCGGGACTGAATTCTGTGCTGTATCCGCCTACTGCCTGCCACCAGCGCCGATGTACCAACGTGGGCGGCCAAGTTGAACCATACCAATCGGCTTTGACCAAAGTCTGGTAGTTATCTAGGGCTTCACGCTCACGGAAAGAGGCGGCATCACGTCCAAAATCATAAACACTGACACAAGGATTGCCCGATTCGACTGGTTCAATCATGGTGCCCGACAAAACAAACGCGTCGTGTCCAATTTGCTGTACTTTCTCCAGCAACCGCGTGTCCCACTGAGGGCAGCAATACATGTCGTCATTGAGGTACAAAATGAGATCATGCTCGGCAAGTCCAGCGGCTTGGTTGACCGTGAGACAAATGCCAGTGTTGAGGGCTGAGTAAGTGTGTGCGATGCCTTGGGAGCGGACCCACGCCAGAGTGCCATCCGTGCCGTCGTTGACATGGATGATGATTTGATGCGCAAACGCACTATTGGCCCTCACACTCTCAACGCACAGTTTAAGCAGTGCCAGGTTGTTCCAGCTCGGAATAATGATCGAAAACAGGCTCAAAGGCGGAATCGGTTGCGGACTTAGATTCATGTATTTACCAAGGTCTAGTGGGAACGAGCGAAACGCGATGCAGCCTTTGCGATATCGCGGTACATCACCTCCTGCTGACCAGCGATTTTGGACCAGGACCACTGGGCTGCGAAAGAGCGGGCTGCTTCGGATAAATGCCGGTACAAGACAGGATCGTCAAGAACTCGACCAAGCCTTTCCGAAAGTTGCTTGGCGTCGGTCGGGGAAGGCAGTATCAATGCATTCACGCCATCCGTAAGCAGGCCTGCAATGCCACAGTAGCGCGAATCACTCACCACAATCGGTAATCCATAGGCCATCGCCTCGAGGACCACCATGGCAAATGTGTCTTCAAGGGTAGGATGCGCCAGCACATCCGCCGCCCGATACAAAGTTGATATCTCCCTAAGATGCCCCAGAAAGTACACTCGCTCAGCCACTTTCAAGGCGATAGCCTTTTGCCTGAACCTATCGATGTAAGAAGGATTACCCACCACTGCCAAGGCAACATTTGGGGGCAGGCGCTTCAATGCCTCCAGCAGAGTATCCAGGCCTTTTTTCTGATAATCGTTGGCTACAAAAGCAATCAGCGGTCCCGCCGTCGGCAGGCCCAAACCGAGTCGCGCAGCCAAGCGGTCTGGCCCAGCTGCCGGCAAAACTACGCCTGGCGGGATGACTGACAGGGCTAATGAGCAGCCCGGGTAGGTCCGTTCGAGAACTTCTTTTAGCGTTGGCGAGGTGGCGACTATGTGGCGCTGATCCCGAAGTGCAAACCGGAATTTTTCGATCGCAAGATAGGTCAGCAAACGCGGACTGGTAACGACCTTAATCCATCGCAGCAAGCGACGCCCACCCGTGCGCTGATGGAACAAGTTGTATTTAACCGGCAAAACGTGAACCGTCTGGACATCGCCGTGCCAGGTATTTTCGTGCGAGTGCACCACGTCAAATCCGCGCCGGGTCGCCCACCAGGTGGCCGTGGCAAACCACAACTGGTTCATCCAGCGGGGCTTGCGTAGCGGCGCTGAAATGCGGTGGTAGATCACACCAGGCCAATGATGGTCTATTTCCTGAGCAAATACATGCATTTCATGCCTCGCGGCGAGCTGCTCGACCAGCGCAATGGAATAACGTTCGGCGCCTCCGCCGGTTGGGGAAAAAGTTCGGTTGAATACTGCAATCCGAAGTTTTTTCTGACTGGCTGCAGCATCCTCACCAGAGCTAGAGGGACGCAAATTCATTTTTTCCGACGGTCCTCATAGCCAGTCGCAATCTTGAGCCAAAAAACCGGCAAGCTGGTCGAGCGTAAAACCGGCACTCGCGGAAGTTGCAGCCAGTCTGACCCCGCATGACAGCGACTACGCTCCGTAGTAGTAGCACTCACAAAGCCTAACTGACGGGCCATGGTCACATGTTTGGCTTCATAGTGACCGTAGGGGTAGCAAAAATGATTGACTGGCTGGCCAATCACTGACTCTAGTTCACTTTTTCCCCGCGTCATTTCAATATGGCAAACGGCATCATCAGCGGCCAATAAATTCACGTGAAGATGAGTGTGCGAACCAATCTCTTGCCCTGCCAAGACCCATTGACGAATCTCCGCCTGATTCATCAGTGGCGTCTGTGCAATGCCCAGGCTCTCATCCCACAGATTGGTCTTGCCGAGGAGCCCGCTTACGGCGTAACAGGTGGATGTAAACCCTTGTTTCCGCAATGTAGGCAAGGCATGCGTGAGATTATTTCGATAGCCATCATCGAACGTAATGCCGATTACTTTTCCGTCCTGGTCGCCACTCAAGTAAGGCTGCAAACCAGTCATCGACAAGCCGGTGAAGCCGAGCATTTTCAGGCAGGCCATTTGCCGCGCAAAGGCATCGGGTGTCACATACAAACTGCGGAAGGGACTGCCTTTGGCCGGAGCCTGGGCGATCTGGTGGTACACCAGAATTGGAATGGGCCGGTGATTGGCAGTGCGGGTAGTCGCCGTGCGCGGAAGAACGCTTGAGGTCATAGCAGGACGATGTCGTACTGTTCCTGCGCCATAGCCGCTTCGGCTTGCAGAGAAATTGGCTTGCCGATAAAGTCGCTCAGGCTGGCCAGATGCCGGCTTTCTTCATCCAGAAAAAGCTCAATCACTTTGGGCGAGGCGACGACGCGGAACTCCCGGGGATTGAACTGTCGGGCTTCGCGCAAAATTTCGCGCAGGATGTCATAGCTTACGCTGCGCGCGGTTTTGACGACGCCTTTGCCGATGCATGCGTTGCAAGGTTCGCACAGCTGATGAGCCAGCGACTCACGGGTTCGCTTGCGCGTCATTTCCAGCAAGCCCAGCGCAGAAAACCCATTGACGGTGGTTTTGATCCGGTCACGCGCCAGCTGCTTCTGGAACTCAGCCAGCACCGCGTCCCGGTGATTTTCCTTCACCATGTCGATGAAATCGAGAATCACAATACCGCCGAGATTACGCAGGCGAAGTTGCCGCGCAATCGCCTGCGAGGCTTCGAGATTAGTTTTGAAGATGGTGTCATCGAAATTTCGGGCACCCACAAATCCGCCGGTATTCACGTCGATTACCGTCAGGGCTTCCGCTTGGTCAATGATCAGGTAGCCGCCAGATTTGAGGTCGACCCGCCGGCCCAGCGCTTTCGCAATTTCTTCGTCAATGTTGAATAAATCAAAAATCGGCCGCTCCCCGCTGTAAAGCTGAAGCTTTGGTACGGTGGCGGGCATGAACTCCGTTGCAAAGGTCTTCAGTTTTTCAAACTGCTCGCGTGAATCGATGCGAATGGTTTGCGTACTTTCCATCGCCACGTCACGCAACACACGTTGCAGCAGGCTGAGGTCTTGGTGCAACACCGAAGCGGACGGCACGCGTAGCGAAGTGTCCTTAATACGTGCCCAGGTTTTGCGTAAGTAGGCAATGTCTTCTGCCAGCTCTGCGTCAGCGGCATCTTCCCCGTTGGTCCGAAGAATGAAGCCACCGCCCATGTCCCCGCTAAGCGCCTGGACGCGCTGGCGAAGTTCTTCGCGTTGCCGCAGCGGGATTTTTTGCGAAACGCCGATATGATTGTCTTGGGGCAAAAAAACCAGCAGGCGGCCCGCAATGCTGATTTGCGTCGTCAACCGTGCGCCTTTGGTTCCAATGGGGTCTTTGAGCACCTGCACCATGAGGGATTGACCGTCAAACAATTGCTTCTCAATGGGCTGGAGCGGGGTCGGGGACAGTGCCTCGCTCTCAGCGTGGCGGCTGTTGATGCTGCTCATCAAATCGGCGACATGCAAAAAAGCAGCCCGATCCAAGCCAATGTCGATGAACGCTGACTGCATACCGGGTAGCACTCGCGCTACCTTGCCTAAATAAACATTACCTACGAGGCCGCGCTCCAGCGTGCGTTCAACCTGCAATTCCTGCACCGCGCCTTGCTCGACCACAGCGACCCGGGTTTCCTGCGGCGACCAATTAATCAGGATATCTTGTTGCATGGGCTTTAAAAAAATTACGCGCTAAATTTTGAGACCAGCAGCACGCAAGAGCAGGGCCGTTTCCCGCAACGGGAGCCCCATGATGCCACTGTAACTACCATTAATACGCGTGATATGCATCGCCACCCTTCCCTGAATGGCATAAGCCCCCGCTTTATCCATCGGCTCGCCGGTTGCCACATAAGACCGGATTTGCGCAGCCGTCATGTGATCAAAGCTCACCCGCGACGTACTAAGCGCCTCCAAGCGCCGCCGCCCCTGTTGTATCGCTATGGCAGTCAGGACGCGGTGAGTTGCACCGGCCAAATCGCGCAGCATTCGCGCAGCGTCCGGGGCATCGTCCGGTTTCCCGTAAATGGTGCGTCCCAGTGCCACAGTGGTGTCGGAGCACAAAATAGGTCCTGACTTAAGTTGCCGATGCTTCAGGCGCGCTACGGCCGCGTCAAGTTTGAGGTTTGTGACCCGCTTGACATACGCCGAAGGCGTCTCATCTTTAAGCATCACCTCCAGCGCCTCAGCGTCTTCACCGGCATCCGGCAACAGCGGCTCATACCGGACTCCGAGTTGCTCAAGCAATTGCCGGCGTCTAGGGCTTTGCGAAGCAAGATAGATGAAATCAGCCATGAACGCTCAGTCGTGCCGGGTAAAGCGCGGAGGCATGCTTACTCACGGTGGTAAGGGTGGTTAATAGTGATGCTCCAAGCCCGATAAAGCTGCTCAATTAGTAGCACCCGCACCATGGCGTGTGGCAGCGTCAGGTCTGACAAACGCAGACGTTCGTGCGCAGACTGCTTGAAACTGGCTTCCAGCCCATCGGGCCCGCCAATGACGATCGCGACATCGTCGCCGGACAATTGCCATCCCTTAAGTTTTTCGGCAAGTGCCATCGTGGTAATTGCAGTACCCCGTTCATCCAGCGCCACGACACGGCAACCCCGGGGAATGGCGCTCTCGATGCGTCCCCGTTCCGCGGCAAGCAAACCCTCCATAGTTTTGGACGCACGAGGCTCTGTTTTGACCGCCTTGAGCTCGACTTTTAACTCGGGGGGAAATCTTTTGGCGTAGTCGTCGTAAGCCGTTTGAGCCCAATCAGGGACCTTCTGGCCGACGGCTATGATCAACAGCCTCATTTGCTCCGAGTCGCGATTTTCTTGGCAGTGGGTACCTTGGCTGACGTTTTACTGGCAGCTTTAGGCGTAGTTTTAGTGGTCGCCTTGGCAACAACTTTCTTGGCTGGCGCTCTTTTAGAGGCAGGCAATTTAACGCTCGGCGTTTTGGTCGCTGGCCCGGTTTCCGATTTTTTCGATGCGGGCTTGGCGGTCACTTTAGCGCCTAACTTTGCGCTGACCCTGGCTGATTTAGCGATCGGCTCTGCCGCAGGAGTTGTTGCGTTCCTTTTGGCGGTCCAGTCGTTAGTTTTGCCCACCCTGCCAACATAGCTGCTGTCGGCTACGTGTGCGAGAACTTTTGCGGGATCTTTGGCGACGCGTAAAGCTGTTTTGACGCCGGGCTTCACGGCAGATTTCGCCCCGGGTTTCCGTTTCAATGGAGCAGTAATCTCTGCTTTAATTTGAGGTTTGGAAGCTTTCACCAGAGGCGCTGGTGCACCTAATTTGAGCTTAATGGGTTTGTCGCCCCAAAGCTCTTCCAGGTTGTAGTACTGGCGGATCGTTGGCTGCATGATGTGCGCGACCGCCGCGCCGCAGTCGACAATAATCCACTCTCCGTTGCTCTCGCCTTCGATGCGGGGTTTGGCAAACCCAGCGTCCCGCACTGAATCGCGCACACTGGCGGCGAGTGCCTTGGTCTGGCGATTGGAAGTTCCCGAGGCTACGATCACGCGCTCGAACAAAGACGTGATGTGCTCAGTATCGAATACCTGGATATTCTGCGCCTTGACATCCTCCAAGCCATCAATGATTGCGCGCTGCAATTTCTGCACATCTTTCTTGTCGGCTGGGCTGGTGGTTTTGACAGTATTGGAGGTCATGCAGTGCTTTGCTTCAAGGAGGAAAATTAATAGGAACGGTACAGATGGTGGAGTGAAATATAACGCGCAACCGACGCGGGAACCAGCTGGGCGATTCCCGCAGCAGAAACCTCATCCGAGGCCAGCAACTTGCGAATTTGGGTGGCACTAACAGGCATCAAAGGAAGCTTGAGTGCAGCAAAGCGATTGTTGTGGCCTGGAAAAGCGTCACATTGAGTCTGAGTCAGCGTGTATTGCGCGCGATCAGCTATACAAATTATAGCAAGTTCGGAAATCGCCTGCCAGCGGTGCCATTGCCTGAATGCTGCGAACTGGTCCGCCCCGATGAACAGGTAAAGTTGGGCCTGAGGATCTTCAGCTTGCAAGGTCCGAAGCGTATCAAACGTAAAAGTCGGTGCCGCGCGTTTTAATTCTCGGTCGTCCACCACCACCCGTGGCATCTCTTCGAATGCCAATCGGGTCATGGCCAGCCGATGAACAGGCGCACTCAACGCTCTGGCCTTGTACCACGCCGGCCCGGTCGGAATAACATACAGAAGGTCTAATTCAAACTGGTCCAGCGCCGCCAATGCCAGGGCCACGTGCGCATTGTGTGGTGGGTCAAACGCGCCCCCAAACACACCAATGCGCTTGACCCGCGGAGAGGAGTCCGCACTCAAATCCAGTCCCGTCTGACCAAAAACTCTTTGTACAAACGCTCTTCAGGCGATCCGGCTTCAACCTGGCGCTGATAGGCCCAGCTCGCCAGCGGCGGCATCGACATCAGAATGGATTCAGTGCGGCCGCCCGACTGCAAGCCAAAGTGGGTACCTCGGTCCCATACCAGGTTGAACTCCACATACCGGCCTCGCCGGTAGAGCTGGAAGTCGCGCTCCCGGTCGCCATAAGGGGTATCTTTTCGGCGTTCGACAATCGGAAGATAGGCCCGCAAAAACGAATCCGCCACGCTTTGCATCATGGCAAAGCTCTGGTCCATACCCAATTCCTGAAAATCGTCGAAAAATATGCCGCCTATGCCGCGCTGCTCGTTTCGGTGCTTGAGGTAAAAATAGTCGTCGCACCATTGTTTGAAACGCGGGTATTTGTCGCTGCCAAACGGCGCCAACGTATCTCGGCAAACCTGGTGGAAATGTACGGCGTCTTCGACAAAACCGTAGTAAGGTGTCAGATCCATGCCACCGCCAAACCAGCACACGGGCTCGCCGATTCCAGTTGTCGGCGTCGCTGCGAGCATGCGCACATTCATGTGCACGGTCGGCACGTAGGGATTGCGGGGGTGAAAAACCAGCGAAACGCCCAAGGCTTCAAAGGGTGCTCCCGCCAGTTCGGGCCGGTGTTGGGTGGCCGAGGGCGGCAGCTGAAGACCGCGCACATGCGAAAACCCGCACCCGGCGCGTTCAAACACCACACCGCGTTCCAGAATCTGGGTCGTGCCATTTCCCTGCAGCGACTCACCCGGCTCTTTTTGCCAGTGATCGGTCACAAAAGACTGCCCGTCAACCTTGACAACCGCACTGGTAATGCGCTCCTGCAGTTCCAGCAGAAAGGTCCGAACGGCTGAAAGATCAATCATATTAATTTCACCTGGGAACCCACTTAACTATGTCAGAAGGGTGAACGGGACGGGGCAGCTAACTCCACTCCCATCAAGCTTTGATAGCCCGATGCCCGATATCCTTGCGGTACTGGACGCCGTCGAAGTGAATACCTTGCGCAACCTCGTAAGCGCGATGCTGAGCGGCTTTGACGGTACTGCCCAGCGCGGTCACACATAGCACGCGCCCACCAGCAGTCACTGTGACGCCATCTTGTTCGCGCGTCCCGGCATGGAAAACTAAAACATCCTCAGCCGCCTTGGGCAGACCGTGGACCGCATCGCCGTTGCGGGGATTGAGCGGGTAGCCGGCGGCGGCCATCACCACGCCCAAAGCCGGGCGGCGATCCCACTCAAGCTCCACCTGATCAAGCGTGCCAGAGGTCGCCGCCATCATCACTTCATACAAATCCGTTTTCAAACGCATCATGATGGGCTGGGTTTCAGGGTCACCCATGCGGCAGTTGAATTCCAGCGCCTTAGGTTTACCTTGCGCGTCGATCATGAGGCCCGCATACAGAAAGCCGGTAAACGGAATGCCGTCTTTTTCCATGCCCTTGATGGTGGGCATAATAATTTCGCGCATAACGCGGCCGTGCACCTCGGGCGTCACCACAGGAGCCGGTGAATACGCTCCCATGCCACCCGTATTCGGTCCTTGGTCGCCATTCAACAGGCGCTTGTGGTCTTGGCTTGTGGCCATAGCGGTCACGTTTTTGCCGTCGCACAGCACAATGAAACTGGCTTCTTCGCCCTGGAGGAATTCCTCGATGACCACCCGTGGTGACACTTTGCCATCTGCGTCCTGGTTGTGGGCAACACCCAACACGTTTTGATCCGGGCCGCTGGCTAGCATGAACTCAATCGCCTCATGCGCCTCATGCAGCGTCATGGCAACCACCACGCCCTTCCCTGCCGCCAGGCCATCGGCTTTCACCACGATAGGCGCGCCTTGTTCATCGATATAAGCATGCGCAGCCACCGCATCCGAAAAAATCTCGTAGCGTGCTGTGGGAATATGGTGGCGCTTCATGAAAGCTTTGGAAAAGGCTTTCGAGCTTTCAAGTTGGGCCGCCGCTTTAGTAGGGCCAAAAACCCGCAATCCATGCATGCGAAATTCATCCACAATGCCGGCTGCCAGCGGTTGCTCGGGGCCGACCACCGTGAGCGCTATTTTTTGTGAAACTGCCCACGAACGGAGTTCCTGAATATCCGTAATGTTGATATTCTCCAGCCGCGCATCCAACGCCGTACCACCATTCCCCGGGGCCACATACACGGCTTGCACTTTCGGCGATTGAGCCAGTTTCCAGGCAAGGGCGTGTTCACGGCCGCCACTGCCCACCACTAAAACTTTCATGCTGCAGCTTTCATTGTTGAGGCTTTACGGCTTGTTTATTCGGAAAGAGAGGTGTTATGAAAGACTTCTTGCGTGTCGTCAAGATCTTCCAGTACATCAAGCAGCTTTTGCATTTTCTGGGCTTCGTCACCCGTCAGCTCAATCGTGTTGTCGGCACGCATGGTCACTTCGGCCAGTTCGGGCTTAAGGCCAGCGGCTTCCAAAGCGTGTTTCACAACTTCAAATTCAGCGAACGGCGTTAGTACTTCAATAGCGCCATCGTCATGCGAGATCACATCGTCGGCGCCCGCCTCTAAAGCCACCTCCATGACCTTCTCTTCGGGCGTGCCAGGCGCAAAAATTAACTGACCGCAGTGTTTAAATTGAAACACCACCGAGCCTTCAGCGCCCATATGGCCACCGTGCTTTGCAAACACGTGGCGAACTTCCGCCACCGTGCGCACCCGGTTGTCGGTCATGCAATCGACGAGGATAGCCGCCCCGCCAATGCCATAGCCTTCATAACGAATTTCCTCGTAATGAACACCTTCCAAATTACCCGTCGCCTTGTCGATGTTGCGCTTGACGTTGTCTGCGGGCATGTTGGCGGCCTTGGCCTTCTCCACGGCCAGCCGCAAACGCGGATTGGTATCCAGGTCACCGCCCCCCAAACGGGCTGCCACCATGATTTCGCGGATTACCCGCGTCCAGACCTTGCCGCGTTTGTCGTCCTGACGACCCTTGCGGTGTTGAATATTCGCCCACTTACTATGTCCAGCCACGGCAAAACCCTCAGTTACTTAATGAATCGATCGATTAATTGATTTAATCTACAGCCTGCATTTTACTTTTTCACTTGCCGGCTAACCCTGATCGCCGAATCCGGAAAAGGCGCTTGATGTCTGCGAAGAACACACCAATCTAATATACCTTGTGACCTACCTGGGCGTAGCCACAATGTAATTACCGGCACCCCGGTTAGCGGCAAGCGTTGACGTTTCAAACGAAAAATGCCCCGGAAATGAGCCGGCATCTGCGGGGCAAAAAGCATTCAACAATTAACGACAAGAAAGTCACTGATCTATGAGCAACGTTTACCTAATTGACCACCCCCTTGTGCAGCACAAGCTAACACTGATGCGCCGCAAAGACGCTTCCACGAACACCTTTCGCACTTTGCTGAATGAGCTGAGCAGCCTGATGGCTTATGAGGTGACGCGGGACATGCCTCTTCAGGAGGTCGAAGTCGAGACGCCACTCGAAACCATGACCGGCAAGGTGATTGATGGCAAGAAACTGGTATTTGTTTCCATTCTGCGCGCAGGCAATGGCATCCTAGAAGGGATGCTCAATGTGGTTCCAGGTGCCCGTGTAGGTCACGTGGGCCTGTACCGGGACCCCAAAACGCTGGAACCGGTTGAGTATTACTTCAAGATGCCGCAGGAGATGGAAGAGCGCGACATCGTCATCGTCGATCCCATGTTGGCCACCGGAAATTCAGCCATTGCCGCCGTGAACAGACTTAAAAAACTCAGGCCTAAATCTATTAAGTTCGTCTGCCTGCTGACCTGCCCGGAAGGTATCGCGGCGTTACAAAAAGCCCATCCGGATGTAGCCATTTACACCGCAGCCATTGATCGGCAACTCAACGAGCATGGCTATATACTGCCCGGCTTAGGCGACGCAGGTGACCGCATATTCGGAACAAAATAGGCAAAATCCCGCCACGGGCGTGAGCAGCCTCTTTGCCTATTGCCATTTTTTAGGTCTCCACGCCAGCCAGTACACTGCGCGTCAGTCGATCCGGGCTTGGGGATTTAGAGGCCCGCTTGTGGTGTGCAAAGAAAGTCCACATCATCAGCGTCGAATCAGGCCCTTCAGGCGCACTAAAAGCCACGCTGGCATCGCCGCCGCTCCAGGCATGGCCCAACGCGCCGATTTCGCACTTCACCAGCTGAGGTTTTCTGCCGGCATAGTAAGTCGCAGTCTGGTAGGTGTGGCGGGGGCTGCGTCCGCCTAGGCGCCCCGGATAACTGCGGATGACCGCCTCAGGTCGGGTAATGACCGACTCATTGATGATCCGGAATTGCTCTGACAGCTGGGCCACATTGATGCGGCGCACAACCGGGTCGCGCTCGCCGTGGATCAGGATTACGGGCATGCCGGGGAACTGCGGCTGCGCTTTGACCAGGGCATGTGCCGTTTCGCTGTGTGCCAGGATGGCGCCGTGCTGCATCGCACGGTAAGCGCTCATGGGAGAGTCGGTGGTGCCGAAGACCGGTGCCGAATGCAAACCGACTGCCGCAATCATCTCGGGATAGCGCACGGCCACTATAGTCGCCAGCGCTGCCCCAGCCGAGAGCCCCGCTACATACGTACGCGACTCGTCGAACCCGTGCTTGCGTTGCACATACGCAATCATTTCTGCAATCAACCTGACGTCGCCCAACCCCTGCTGGGTCGCTCGCTTGTACCAGTGCCAGCAGCCGTGTGAATCTGCCGCGGCCGATTGCTGCGGGTACAGCACCGCAAAGCCCTTGCGTTCGGCCAGTTGGTTCATGCGTGTTGCGGCGGCAAAATCGGGGGCGGTCTGCTGACATCCGTGCAGCATGACGACCAAGGGCTGTGTCGTCTGAGCCGCGCCAGCGGGCAAATACAGCCAGTACGACATGCGCCGCGTGGGCGCCAGCCGTCCTGCTTCAGGTATTGAAAAATACGATTTCTTCCAGACGCCGGGCAGGCCGGTCGCTGGGCGAACGGGCTCCGCAGACAAGGTGCGACGGACCTTTGCAGCCTTGGGCTTGGGCACCTTCACCAGTTTGGCGCGCCGCACTGGTATGGCCCGGGCAGCCTTGGGCAAAAGGCTCTTAAACAGCTTGCGGCCTTGCGCCCGTTGGGCTTTGCCAACTCGGGAGAGGTTCTTAAGCCACAAACTGCTCAAGCTTTTAGCCATCGTGCAAATAAAAGGGCTAAGCCGCGGAATGGTATGCTGGATTTGCTACCTTTGGGAAAAGTCGGCAGCCTTGGATTTTCAATCATGCGGTTCAGTATAGGCATATTTTGCTGCACTGCAGCAAAATACATCCACACAGTGGTAACCATATCCCGCGCAGCCTGAAGCCGATTCCACGGGACTCCGCTTGCCCAGTAGCCAACCCGTTACGATTCAGTTCGTAGCGACATAGCCTTGACTCCATTTCGCCACCCAAGCATGACCGTCCTGACCGCCGCCCTGTACAAATTCGTTGAGCTCCCGGACTTTGCCGAGCTCCAGGCACCCCTGCTCGCCTGCTGTGAATCCCACGCCGTAAAAGGCACGCTGCTGTTGGCTCCCGAGGGCATTAATGGCACCATTGCCGGGAGCCCGCAAGGCATTTATGCAGTGTTGGCCTTTCTTCGCTGCGATCCCCGGCTGTCCACGCTCGACCATAAAGAAGCGCCTACCGACAAGCTACCGTTTTATCGCATGAAGGTGCGTCTAAAACGGGAAATAGTGACGCTTGGCGTGCCAGACTTGCATCCGGCGCTCATGGCGGGTCGCTATGTCAAGCCGGCACATTGGAACCAGTTGCTCCAGGACCCTGACATCGTGCTGGTGGATACACGCAACGATTACGAGGTCTCCATTGGCACTTTCACCGGTGCTGTCAACCCGGGCACCAGCAGCTTTTCAGAGCTACCGGACTGGGTGGAACGGGAGATGTGTGAAGGCGGGAAGCTGGCCATGGTGGATGGCAGAAAGCCCAAAGTCGCCATGTTCTGCACCGGTGGCATACGCTGCGAAAAATCCACTGCGTTGCTCCGCTCCCACGGCTTCGACGAGGTGTATCACCTCGAAGGCGGCATCCTCAAATATCTCGAAACGGTGCCGGTAGAACTAAGCCGATGGCAAGGCGAGTGTTTTGTGTTTGATGAACGCGTGGCCGTCGGGCATGGGCTAAGCGCTGGTCATTACACGCTGTGCCGTTCTTGCCGCGACCCCCTGAGCGACCAAGACCGGGCCTCTCCGCTGTTTGAGCTTGGCGTCAGCTGCGCGCACTGCCACGCTGCCACGAGCGAGCAGCAAAAGCAAGGCTACCGTGAACGTCAGCGCCAGGTAGAACTCGCCGATGCACGCCAGCAAGCCCATATCGGTGTGAGCCAGGGGGCGCACAGCGACGTACGGTCTTCAGACACCTCCTGAGCTTTGCAATGACACCCCTGCCGGCTGCGGCACTTGAACCCGACCTGCCCGTTTTGTATTCTTTTCGTCGCTGCCCATACGCCATACGGGCACGATTGGCGATAGCAGCCAGCGGTCTAACCTGTGCGCTGCGCGAAGTGGACTTACGCAATAAACCGCAGGCCTTACTGGATACCTCGCCAAAAGGCACGGTGCCCGTGTTGATTACCCTCGATGGACGCGTGTTGGACCAGAGCCTGGACATCATGCTCTGGGCGTTAAAGCAGCATGATCCCGAAAGATGGCTAGCGCCTGAGACTGGCTCAATTGAATCCATGCAGACACTGATCGCTCAATGCGACGGCGACTTTAAACAGCACCTAGACCGCTATAAATATCCTGACCGTTATAAAGACACAAAAATAGGTGAGCGCAAAGACCTTGGAGCGCAAACTTCCCAAGCGGCGGGCGCCAAATTTCTGCTTCAACTCAATGCACGTTTGGCCATCGGTGGCTATCTTTTCGGCTGCCGTGCGGCGTGGGCTGACATGGCGATTGCACCGTTTGTGCGCCAGTTTGCAGACACTGACAGGGAATGGTTCGACCGACAGCCTTGGCCCCGCTTGCTGCATTGGTTGTCAGCTTGGCAGTCATCCGATCTTTTCAAACGCACCATGGACAAGTACCCCCCTTGGATATCCGGTGACGTGGGTACGCGCTTCCCCTGAATTAGCAATTCTTGCAGGCCGGTGCAAAGCGCCGGGCACATAACTTCTTAGCGATGGATGCGCCTGGAGAGCACCACCGAGGTACGGGTGCGCTCCACGCCCTCAAGCAGGCCAATGCTGTCGATCAGCGCGTCTAACCGAACAATCGAGCTGGCCTGCACGATGGCGATCATGTCAAAGGTTCCACTGACCGACAGCAGTGAGCCAACCTCAGGAATCTTGCGCAGCGCCGCTTCAACCAGGCCAGACAACTTGGGACCGACGGTGAGCATCACATGCGCCTCGACCAGGGACTGCTCATAGGCGTCACCGAGGCGCACGCCATAGCCGACGATTACTTTGTCGCGCTCCAGTCGTGCAATACGCGCTTGTACCGCCGTGCGTGACAGCCCCGCCTTGCGGGCGAGCAAAGCCACCGGAGAGCGTGCGTTTTCGCGCAGCTCGTTGAGTAAAGTTCGGTCGATAAGATCAAGATTCATGCGTAATTGAGTGTGGAGTACGTCGATTTGCCTAAATTATGGCTCCGATTTGTATAAATTGACACTTCATACCGTTGCCAATGGCGCAAACAATAAGGAAGAAATCAAAAGCTGGAAAAAATCAAATTGGGAACTCTTATGAAAAAAATTCTGGTGATGGGAGCGGGGAAAATTGGGTCAACAATAGCTAATCTTCTCGACTCTGTCGAAGACTACTCGGTCACGCTGGCTGACTCATCCCAAGCCGCGCTGGCGAAAGTCAAAGCCACATCACTTGTTCGGTTGCAGCCGCTGGATATTACCGATCCGGCTGCATTGCGCGCGGCACTGGCGGGTCAATTTGCCGTACTGAGTGCTGCGCCATTTCACCTTACCGCGCAGATAGCAGGAGCCGCTGTTGCCGAAAAAGTGCACTACCTCGATTTGACGGAAGACGTGGCCAGCACGCGCCGCGTCAAGGAACTGGCCACTACCGCGCATTCGGCACTCATTCCGCAGTGCGGCTTGGCGCCGGGCTTTGTGTCTATCGTGGCGGCCGAGTTGTGCCGCCGTTTTGACAGCCCGCACAGCGTGCGTCTGCGTGTGGGCGCGCTGCCGCAGTACCCATCGAATGCGCTCAACTACAACCTGACCTGGAGCACTGACGGGGTCATCAACGAGTATTGCGAGCCTTGCGAAGCGATTGTCGAGGGCGTGCTACGTCAAGTCCCACCGCTGGCGGAGCATGAAGAGTTTTCGTTAGATGGCGTGACTTACGAGGCCTTCAATACCTCAGGTGGCTTGGGCACCTTGTGCGAGACTTTGCTCGGCAAGGCGAGCAACCTCAACTACAAAACCATTCGCTATCCCGGCCACGCGGCCATCATGAAGGTACTGCTTAACGATCTCCGGCTGCGCGACCGTCGCACTGTGCTCAAAGACATTCTGGAAAATGCGTTACCAACCACCCAGCAAGACGTAGTGATCGTCTTTGTCACCGTCAGTGGCCAGCGCGAAGGTCGTTTAATGCAGGAGACCTATGCACACAAGATCTACAGCCGCGTGGTCGGCGGGGCGCTGTGCAGTGCCATTCAGATCACCACGGCTGCCGGCATCTGTGCCGTGCTGGATCTACTCGCCGCTGGGCAATTGCCTCAAAGAGGGTTTATCCGGCAAGAAGACATTGCGCTGGCAGACTTTCTTGCGAACCGCTTCGGCATAGCCTATGCCGACCAATCGTCACAACTCGCCGCCGCCTGAGGCGCGCCTTTCGCAGCTACCTTTTGAAACGGGACACACGCCGGTCCACACAGGCAGAGCCGATACGCTAGCCAATAACAATCGGAGCGTTGATTCTTCCAACTAATCCGGACGGACTCAAACTTCTGGAGTAATTGCCTCGGCATAGTCATACAGGGTGCCCAGGATCGCTTCGCCTCGCTCATCCGCCGTAGCCGACAGCGTATCAATCTCAGCGAACAGAGCGTCTACATTGCGTGCGCCGCCCTCGCCTTCCAGGAGCCGCGCGGCTCTGTGGGTTTCCCAACGCTCGGCCTCTTCAGGCGTCAGGGTATTGCCGAAATTGCGAGCGCGGTAGCGAAATAGCAGTTCTTCCAGCCGATCATCGTCAAACCCCGTGCGGTTGTGCGCCAGCTCGGCAGGGGATAACGCGCGCAACTGGTTCAGACGGCGGCGGTCAGCATGGCCTATGAAGCCGCCGTATAAATCTTCATCCACATCAGGCGTCTCCTCCTTGGGCCGGTAAAAGACTTCCGGCCAGACCGCACTCATGTCCGGCAAGCCAGCCGCTTTTTCAGCATGGCGCAGCGCAGCGTCCATATCCACACCCCAGCGGGTCGCCATTTCCGGTGTGAGGGTTTGCAGCTGGCGTATCACCATGGGCGATTTATTGAGGTGAACGGATTTAACAGGCAGGCGCTGCATGCCCTCTGGCAAGTCGGCGCTCCGGGTGAACAAACGCTGCCGCAGCGTCGCTACGTCGAGCAGCGGCAACTCGCTCGGGTCATACGCCAAATCCCAAGCCAGTAATTCGTTTTTGTTGGTAGGGTGAGTCGCGAGTGGCCACATGACGGCCAGACAGCCGCGCTCAGACGGGAACATGCCCGAAATATGGAGAAAAGGTCGTGCGGTTTCACGGCTGGTTGGCAAACCCAGTTCGGCTGCAACGCGGTCCTTTTTGTGCAAGTTCAGACAAAAATCGAACAGCTTGGGCTGTGCGGTTCGAATCAGGCGGGCAAGCGCGATGGTGGCTCGCACGTCGGACAAAGCATCATGCGCCGCTTCATGAAGCAAGCCGTTGGCGCGCGCCAGGTCTTCCAGCTTGAAGCTGGGCTTGCCCAGATGGGGGCCCTCCTCTTTAACAGGCCACACGATTCCGTTCGGACGCAACGCATAGGCCATGCGCACAACGTCCAGCAAATCCCAGCGGCCGCAGTCGTTTTGCCATTCGCGCGCGTAGGGATCAATCAGGTTGCGCCAAAAGAGGTGCCGCGTCACTTCGTCGTCGAAGCGTATGGTGTTGTAGCCCACGCCTATCGTGCCGGGCTGCGACAGCACCGCCTCAATCTGCGCCGCAAATGCGTATTCAGCAATACCGTGCTGAAGACAGTGCTGCGGCGTGATGCCAGTGATCAGACACGATGCGGGATCGGGCAGATAGTCGTTGGCGGGTTGGCAGTAAAGCATCAGTGGCGGGCCCACCTCATTCAACTCAGCATCGGTACGAATTCCTGCAAACTGCGCAGGCCTGTCACGACGGGTATTGAGGCCAAAAGTTTCGTAATCGTGCCAAAAGAAAGTGTGCGCAGCCATAGTTTGGTTTTTGTAATATTTTTAAGCGGAAAAATCTTCTCGCCCTGGCAGGACGACCACAACAGACGAGTATTTTTGTAGCGTCATGAAAAAAGCCGATAGCGTTATGCTACCGGCTTTTTAGTCTCTCCTTGCCTTTTCAGGCAGCGCAACGAACTACGCGCAATCAGCTGGCTTCGGCGACCTCCGCCTTGGACTTGCCTTCCCGCTTTGGCAGCGGCTGGATATCGAGCTGAACTTCGCCCGATTCCACGCCTTTTTCGTCGGTGGTCACTTTCATGTCGACGGTCAGGCGACCGCCATCAATCAAGCGCCCAAACAACAGCTCATCAGCCAGCGCCCGGCGAATCGTATCTTGAATCAGACGCTGCATAGGTCGAGCGCCCATGAGGGGGTCAAAACCTTTTTTGGCCAGGTATTTGCGCAATACGTCGGTAAAAGTGACCTCCACCTTTTTCTCGGCTAATTGCGTCTCGAGTTGCAGCAAAAACTTGTCAACAACACGCAAGATAACGGTTTCGTCCAGTGCCTTGAAACTCACCACCGCATCGAGCCGGTTGCGGAATTCAGGCGTGAACAGCCGTTTGATATCCGCCATTTCGTCGCCCGCCTCACGCGGGTTGGTGAACCCAATGGTGGCTTTGTTCATGGTCTCGGCACCCGCATTGGTGGTCATGACAATGATCACATTGCGGAAATCGGCCTTGCGCCCATTGTTGTCCGTCAGCGTGCCATGGTCCATGACCTGCAGCAGCACGTTGAAGATATCAGGATGCGCTTTTTCAATTTCGTCGAGCAACAGCACGCAATGGGGTTTTTTAGTAATCGCCTCGGTCAGCAGGCCACCCTGATCAAATCCCACATAGCCCGGAGGCGCGCCAATCAGGCGACTCACCGCGTGACGCTCCATGTACTCCGACATATCAAAACGAATCAGTTCGATGCCCATGATGTAAGCCAGCTGCTTGGCAGCTTCTGTTTTCCCCACGCCCGTGGGTCCGGAGAACAAGAAGCAACCAATCGGCTTGTCGTCTTTGCCAAGCCCCGAGCGCGCCATTTTGACGGACGACGCCAGCATATCCAGCGCTTTGTCCTGGCCAAACACCACGCTTTTCAAGTCGCGTTCTAGTGTTTTGAGCTTGCCGCGGTCATCGTTCGAGACACTCGCTGCAGGAATGCGGGCAATCTTCGCCACGATTTCTTCCACCTCGGCCTTGCTGATGATTTTCTTGCGTTTGGAAGCCGGCAGAATTCGCTGGGCCGCACCCGCTTCGTCAATCACGTCGATGGCCTTGTCAGGCAGGTGACGGTCATTGATGTATTTGGCACTCAACTCGGCGGCGGCTTGGAGAGCGCCCACCGCGTATTTGACACTATGGTGTTCTTCAAAACGGGACTTCAAACCTTTAAGAATCTCAACCGTTTCCTGTATCGTAGGCTCGACGACATCCACCTTCTGGAATCGTCGTGACAGCGCGGCGTCTTTCTCGAAGATGCTGCGGTACTCGGTAAAGGTCGTGGCTCCGATGCATTTGAGCTGCCCGGAACTGAGTGCTGGCTTGAGCAAATTGGACGCATCCAGCGTACCGCCCGACGCTGCCCCCGCACCGATCAGGGTGTGGATCTCATCAATAAACAATATACCGTTGGGCTTGTCTTTCAGCGCTTTCAACACACCTTTAAGCCGCTGTTCGAAATCCCCGCGGTATTTGGTGCCTGCCAGCAACGCGCCCATATCCAGCGAATACACCTGTGCCTCGGCCAGAATTTCAGGCACATCCTTTTGCGTGATACGCCAGGCCAGGCCCTCGGCAATGGCCGTTTTTCCTACGCCGGCCTCCCCCACCAGCAGCGGGTTATTTTTGCGCCTCCGGCAGAGCGTCTGGATGACACGCTCGACTTCATACTGGCGCCCGATCAAGGGATCGATCTTGCCTTCTTTGGCGAGCTGGTTCAAATTGACCGTGAACTGCTCCAGCGGTGAGGCCTTTTCGTTCTTTTCGGCGCCCTCTTCATTCTCCGCAGCGCTCTCGCCGGTTTTGGTGGGCTCGGGCGGATCGCTTTTCTTAATGCCGTGCGCGATGAAGTTCACCACGTCTAGGCGCGTGACTCCCTGCTGGTGCAGGTAGTACACGGCGTGCGAGTCTTTCTCTCCAAAAATCGCGACCAATACATTGGCGCCAGTGACTTCTTTTTTTCCATTGCCGGTGGACTGCACGTGCATGATGGCGCGTTGAATCACCCGTTGGAAGCCCAACGTCGGTTGCGTGTCCACATCATCGGTACCGGCTACCTGCGGCGTGTTGTCCTTGATGAAATTGGCAAGCGCCTTGCGCAAATCATCCACATTGGCGGAACAGGCTCGCAACACCTCGGCTGCACTGGGGTTGTCAAGCAAGGCGAGCAGCAAGTGTTCTACGGTGATGAACTCGTGACGTTGCTGCCGGGCCTCGACAAAGGCCATGTGCAAGCTGACTTCTAATTCTTGGGCAATCATTGATCTTCCTTTCGGCTTGCTTGGGTTTCTACTCTACTGACATCTGAAGAGAATATTGGCAGTATTTCTCATAATTCAATGGGCTCGCAGACACATTGCAGCGGGTGCCCGTTTTTTCGGGCTGCTTCGGTCACCTGGTCCACTTTGGTTGCCGCCACATCCTTGGAGAACACGCCGCACACGGCTTTCCCGTCCAGGTGAATCTTCAACATTATTTGCGTAGCGGTTTCCCGGTCTTTACTAAAAAACTCCTGAATGACCACCACGACGAATTCCATCGGGGTGTAGTCATCATTGAGCAGAACCACTTGATACATCAGCGGCGGGCTGGTTTTCTGCGGAAGGCGCTCCAAAACGACCGAATCCCCGCCATTCCCATCGTCAGGTCTGACCACGGGAGCACTAGGGTGCGCCGGAGATTTGGGAGATTTCGTTACCATGGAATTCATTCTAGCTATCCCTATCATTTTGTGCGCCTAGCAAGGGAATTGGTGGCAGGAAGGCTACATTCAAGCAAAAATTTTGGCGCCACTTCCGCCACTCCTACCTCCAAGCATGATCGGCCCCCATTAAAAAACCGCCTCGGGATCGCTCCCGGGCGGCCTGTAGGGCGAATCAAGCACGTTTTACATATGGTCAATCATGACTTGGCCGAAACCAGAGCAGCTGACCTGGGTGGCACCTTCCATGAGCCGAGCGAAGTCATAGGTGACCTTCTTGGACTCAATCGACTTTTCCATCGATTTGATGATTAAATCCGCGGCCTCAAGCCAACCCATGTGGCGCAACATCATTTCTGCAGACAGGATCAGGGAGCCGGGGTTCACGTAATCTTTACCGGCATATTTAGGGGCTGTACCGTGCGTCGCCTCAAACATCGCGATGGTGTCGCTCAGGTTGGCGCCCGGTGCAATACCAATGCCGCCCACTTGGGCCGCCAGCGCGTCCGAAACATAATCGCCATTCAGGTTCAGCGTGGCAATCACGCTGTACTCGGCCGGACGCAACAAAATCTGCTGCAGAAAAGCGTCAGCAATCACGTCCTTCAGGATGATGTCCTTGCCTGTTTTTGGATTTTTGAACTTGCACCATGGACCACCGTCGATCGGTTCAGCGCCAAATTCCTTTTGCGCCAAAGCGTAGGACCAGTCGCGAAAACCTCCCTCGGTGAACTTCATGATATTGCCTTTGTGCACGATGGTCACGCTGGGCTTGTCGTTGTCGATCGCGTACTGGAGGGCCTTGCGAACGAGACGCTCGGTACCTTCACTGGAAACGGGCTTGATACCAATCCCCGAGGTATTGGGGAAGCGGATTTTCTTGACGCCCAGTTCTTCCTGCAAAAACTTGATGAGCTTCTTGGCCTTATCGCTGCCCGATTCGAATTCGATACCGGCATAAATGTCTTCCGAGTTTTCGCGAAAGATCACCATATTGGTCTTTTGGGGCTCCTTCACAGGGGAAGGAACGCCCGCGAAATACTGGATCGGACGTAAGCAAACGTACAGGTCAAGTTCTTGACGCAGCGCCACATTCAGGCTGCGGATTCCGCCACCCACAGGCGTCGTTAGCGGACCTTTAATGGAAACCACATAGTCGCGTACGGCGTGCATCGTTTCCTCGGGTAGCCAGACGTCTGGGCCATACACTTTGGTTGATTTTTCGCCGGCAAACACCTCCATCCAGTGGATCTTTTTCTTGCCACCATAAGCTTTGGCAACCGCTGCGTCTACCACCTTCAGCATCACCGGCGTGATGTCTACGCCTGTGCCGTCGCCTTCAATAAAGGGAATAACGGGCTCGTCAGGCACATTCAGTGAATTATCGGCATTAACCGTGATTTTCTGGCCCTGAGCGGGCACCTTGATGTGCTGGTACATGTGCAATAGTCTCCGGTGAGCAATGAGGGCGCCTGGGAAGACACCTCTTTAAGCAGTTTAGATGATCCTCCCAAATTTTAGCCGTAAAAATTATTGGAAAGAATTTACGAGAACCTGTCAACGGCTTGTGAGCGGGCTTCGTTATGGACGGGCCTCCGAGAAGTTCGGGGTAATTTTTCCAATAACGTTATTAAGGAAATCCAAATGAACAAAATTCTCGCTACTTTGATCGCCGGCCTCTTTGTTGCTGGTGCTTACGCGCAAGCGCCAGCCGCTGCACCGGCACCTGCTGCCCCAGCTTCCGCTGTGGTTGCTGCTCCTGCTGCCAAGCCTGCAGCTATGACCAAAGCAGATAAAGCTGCTGCCAAAGCTGCCAAGAAAGAAAAAGCTGCTGCTGCCAAAAAAGCAAAAGCTGAAGCTGCTGCTGCCAAAAAAGCCGACGCTGCTGCCAAGAAAGCAGAAGTCAAGTAATTCCTTCTGACTTCAGTCAAAATGCCCGCCTTGTGCGGGCATTTTTTATGCCCGTCGTTTATGCTGAAAGTCTAACTTCAACACGGTGAGTCTATGTTTTTTAAACTCAACGCCTTCTTCCCCGGTAGGGCTTACAAAGGCTTGCCCTACTTGCTGTTTCTCGCAGCCGCAATTTCCCCTCTTGGCGCGTCGTCTCAAGAAGGCCCACAGATGACTCTGGAGCGAGTTAAGCTGTCTGCTGGCATGCATCTGATTGATGCCCAAGTAGCGGTAACTCCCGCACAACGCGAGATGGGCTTGATGTTTCGCAAGGATATGCCGCAACATGAAGGCATGATTTTTGTGTTCGAGCAGCCGACCAAACAATGCTTCTGGATGAAAAATACCGTGTTGCCCCTGACCGCGGCTTTCGTGGCAGACGACGGCACTATCGTGAACACCGCCGACATGAAGCCGCAAACCACAGACTCTCACTGCTCAGCCCAACCGGTTCGCTACGTTCTGGAAATGAATAAAGGCTGGTTTGTCAAAAAGGGCATCAAAGCTGGCAGCAAGCTGAGCGGCTCACTTTTCGAAGCAAAACGCTGATTTTTGGATTTTGGGTACAAAAAAAGCCGATACGAAATCGGCCTTTTTACCTGCTTTGCAAAACCGGATTATGCGAAGTTGGCTTCGGCAAATTTCCAGTTCACCAGGTTCGACAGGAAAGTTTCAACAAATTTCGGGCGTTGGTTCCGGTAGTCGATGTAGTAGGCGTGCTCCCAGACATCGACCGTCATCAGGGCCTTGTCAGCCGTCGTTAGCGGTGTACCAGCGGGACCAGTGTTTACGATGTCCACCGTGCCATCCGCTTTTTTGACCAACCAGGTCCATCCCGAGCCAAAGTTGCCGACAGCAGATTTGACAAATGACTCTTTGAAGGCGGCGTACGAGCCGAACTTGGCGTTGATGGCGGCACCTAAGGCACCGCTGGGCTCGCCGCCACCGGAAGGCTTCATGCAGCTCCAGAAAAAGGTGTGGTTCCAAGTCTGCGCAGCGTTGTTGTACACGCCTCCGCTGGATTTTTTGACGATTTCTTCGAGCGTCATCGCTTCAAACTCGGTGCCTTTCTGCAAGTTATTGAGGTTCACCACGTAAGCGTTGTGATGCTTGCCGTAGTGATATTCAAAGGTTTCCTGGCTGTAGTACGGCGCGAGCGCGTCATTCGCATAAGGGAGGGCTGGGAGCTTGTGTTCCATGATTTTCCTTTGGGTGGTTGATGAACTTCTAATAACCGATAAAAACCATTGTAAAAAACTAAATGAGCCGAGGTGCAGAAACAGTCAAATCGACCTCTCCATCGGCAAGGGTAGCGCGCACTGGCTGGCCCACGTGGGTCATTTTTACACTAACAATCGGTAGCCCCTGCAGGTCAGCCAGCCAGGAGTAACCTCGTTCCAAGACCAGTTGGGGATCCAGTAATTGAAGGCGCAATTGGGCGCGCTCGATTAGTTGGCGATTGCGTTGGAGGCAGCCGGCCACCGCTCTCGGGAAATCATGGTTCAGATAATCTATCTTGGACCGTTCGCGCTCAAAAGTCAGGCGTGTGGCATGGTTCAGGCTTTGCGCAAGCCTTGCCAACCGAGCCTGCTGCCGGGTCACCAGGTGCGAAGGCCGACCGACACGCGACGCCGCCCAATCCAGCCGCTGACTATGCGTCTGCAGTTGGCGGTCTACCCCGTTTTGCAAACGGGACCGGGCTAGGTCTAACACCCCCAGCCAAACACTTCGAGGCTGCGCACAGAGCTCCGCGGCTGCTGTGGGCGTTGGCGCACGCACATCAGCACAAAAATCGGCAATGGTGAAATCTGTCTCATGCCCTACGCCGCTAATTATGGGCACAGGCGAAGCCACAATGGTGCGCGCGAGGTGCTCGTCGTTAAACGCCCACAAATCTTCCATGGCGCCGCCCCCGCGAACAAGTAACAACACGTCGACCTCATCTTCATCCCGGCGGCGATAAGCCTTCAGCAACGCCTGGCGCAACTCACTCGCCGCTTGACCGCCCTGCACGCTGGCGGGGTAGATCACAACGGGTATGTGGGGCGTGCGGCGCTGCAGTGCGGTCACGACATCGTGCAAGGCCGCGGCGCCCAACGAAGTGACCACGCCAATCGCCCGCGGCAGTAAAGGCAGAGGCCGTTTACGGCTTGCTTCAAAAAGCCCCTCCGTTGCAAGTTTGGCCTTGAGTGCCACAAACTGCTCAAATAGATTGCCTTGCCCAGCCTGTCGCAAGGACTCGACCACCAGTTGCAGTTCGCCGCGCGGTTCGTACACGCCCAAGCGGCCCCGTAACTCCACCAGTTGCCCATCACAAGGGGAGAATTCCAGCAAACCGGCCGCGCGACGAAACATAGCGCACCGAACCTGGCCCTGCTCGTCCTTGAGCGAAAAATAGCAGTGTCCGCTGCCAGCTCGCGAGAAGCCGGTAATTTCACCTTTTACGGAGACAGGATTGAAACGGGCCTCCAAACTGTCTGCAATCGCCCGCAGCAGGACCCCCACAGGCCAAATACGGTCGCCGGTTTCTCGCCGGGAACTTAGCGGTGATTCATGACGGTCGGATGGGTCAAACATGGCCAAACGTCTTGATTTGACGGAGGTAGTACTCCACAGAACACCAATTGGCGTGGCCTGAAGCCCCAGTTTTGTGCGGACGTCGTGATGAATTCATGTAACTCATTGATTTTAAAGTACTTAATTTTGCTCAAATTTTCATCGTTCTGTCATAAGCACGATTTGGCGCGCCTCTACGGCCTCTGCGCCATTACTTATTCACAAAGTTATCCACAATTTCTGTGGGTTATGTCTTACAAAACAGCGCATTGGGAGCTTTGCCGCGCAAGTTGAAGCAATGGCCGATTGCAGGAGTTCAGTGGGCCATAATTCAAGCTAAATTATCTGTTTGGAGATGTTCATTGTTTTCGATCATACAAGCCGCAGGCTGGCCTATTTGGCCTTTGGTAGCCTGCTCTATCTTGGCTCTTGCGCTGGTCATTGAGCGTTTTTCCAGCCTTAAAACCCCAAAAGTCGCTCCGCCGAAACTACTTGACGAAGCCATGACCGTCTCGCGAACCGCCGTCCCATCGCCCGATGTGGTGTCGCAGCTAGAACAAAACTCTCTCCTCGGCGAAGTACTTGCCAGCGGCTTCCGTGCGCTAAATACCAACCCAAGAATCAGTGAAGACGACCTGCGCTCTACGATGGAAGGCGCTGGTCGCCAAGCCGCTCACAAGCTGGAGCGCTATTTGGCTGCGCTGGCAACTATCGCCTCTGCCGCGCCTTTGCTGGGCCTGCTGGGCACTGTCATCGGCATGATCCAGATTTTTGGTTCCCAAGCTGGCGCAGGCAGTGCCGGCAACGCTTCCGGCGGCAACCCGGCGCAACTGGCACAGGGCATTTCCATCGCGCTTTACAACACCGCTTTTGGCTTGATGGTGGCCATACCTTCACTGATTTTCTGGCGCTATTTTCGGGCCCGCGTTGACGGCTACCTGTTGACCATGGAACTGGCTGCTGAACGCTTTGTGCGTCACCTTAATAGTTTGCGGAAATGAAGATGAACTTTCGCCCCCACCCGCATGATGAGCCGGAGATCAATCTCATCCCGTTCATAGATGTATTGCTCGTGGTGCTCATCTTTCTGATGCTGTCGACCACCTACAGCAAATTCACTGAACTTCAGGTGAAATTGCCTGCGGCGGATGCGGAGCAGCAGCGCGACTATCCCAAAGAAGTCATCGTTGCCGTGAGCAGCGACGGCCGCTACATGGTCAACAAGACCCTCGTCGAGGGTCGGAGTATCGAGGTGCTCGGCGACGCACTAGCCGCGGCAGCCAAGGCCGGCAAAGATAGCGTCATCATCATCAGCGCAGATGCCAGCGCCACGCACCAGGCCGTGATCACGGTTATGGAGGCTGCGCGGCGACAAGGGCTCACGCAAATTACCTTTGCAACACAGAGCACTGCGCAGGCTGGCGCGAAGTAGCTCTTCAGGCCCTCCCCATAGTCCTTAATTTGCGCCGTGAAATGACAAGAAACATGTGAATCACCTCTTACAAAAGGCTTGGGCCTCTCGTAATTGGCTGGCCTACCTACTCTGGCCTGCGGCGCAACTGTACGGCTTGGCGGTGCAGTTGCGCCGAGCGCTTTACCACAGCGGATTTCTCCAGTCCCAGCGCTTTAGGATCCCCGTGATTGTGGTCGGCAATGTCGTGGCTGGCGGGGCAGGAAAAACACCATTGGTGATGGCACTGGTCAAGCATTTGCAGGCACAGGGCCTTCAGGTTGCTGTGATCTCGCGCGGCTACGGGCGAGCCGGTCGTGAGAGCCTCGAAGTCAAAACGGATACGCCCAGTGACGAGTCTGGTGATGAGCCGGGGCTTATAAAACGGGCAACCAATGCGCCGGTTTTTGTGGCCTCCCGGCGCACTGACGCCATGCTGTCCCTGCTCGCCACGTACCCGGCCACCGCTGTGGTGGTGAGCGACGATGGCCTGCAGCACTATGCCCTGCAGCGCGATATCGAGATTGCTGTATTCGACGACCGCGGTGTAGGCAATGGCTGGATGCTGCCCGCTGGCCCGCTGCGCGAATCCTGGCCCGATCGCAAAAGGCAAGGTATTGATTTGGTACTGCACTCTGGACAGAAACCCGCTTTTGAGGGATTTACCTCAAGTAGGCAACTTGCAGATCATGCGGTCGCGGCCGATGGTAGTCGGTTTGAATTAGCCGCCTTGCGAGGCCGCCCCCTAGTTGCCCTGGCGGGCATCGCGAATCCTGAAGCATTTTTTACCATGCTCAGGACGCGCGGGCTAACGCTTGAAAAAACGATTCCATTGCCCGACCACTATCATTTTGATAATGACGACCTGACGGATTACGCAGGTCAGACGGTGCTTTGCACCGAAAAGGACGCCGTCAAACTATTTTCAATGCCAAATCTGGCTCCACGCCACCTGCTGGCTGTGCCCCTCGCATTTTCGGCCGAGCCCGCTTTTTTTGCGGCCCTTGACACCCTTCTGGCTCCTTTGCTTTCTACACCGCTTTCTCAACTACCATTGGTTCATGGACACCAAATTACTTGAACTACTGGTCTGCCCCGTAACCAAGGGCAAACTCGAATACGACCGCGAGAAACAGGAACTCATCTCCCGCAGTGCCCGGCTGGCCTACCCTGTGCGCGACGGCATACCGGTGCTGCTGGAAAATGAAGCGCGAACCCTCTCCGATGAAGAGCTTGGTTTGTAATGTCTGGTGAGATCCTTGCCGGCATGAGCTTCACCGTTCTCATTCCCGCACGTCTGGGGTCCACACGCCTGCCGAACAAACCACTGGCCGATATCGCCGGCGCGCCCATGGTCGTTCGCGTGGCGCAGCGCGCCATGCAGAGCACGGCCGCGCGCACCGTGGTGGCGACCGACAGCCCTGAGGTCATCGAAAAATGCGCGCTCTTTGGGGTCTCGGCAGTGCTGACTCGCTTTGACCACGCGAGTGGCAGCGATCGCCTCGCCGAGGCCTGCAGCCTGCTCGGCCTGGATGACAAGGACATCGTGGTGAACGTACAAGGTGACGAACCACTCATTAACCCGGCGCTGATTGACGCCGTTGCGCACCTGCTCAATGAGCGCCCGGACTGCGCCATGAGCACGGCCGCCTATCCGATTGACCAATTGGCTGACTTTCTAAATCCCAATGTAGTCAAAGTGGTGCTTGATGCGCGCGATACCGCGTTGTATTTCAGCCGCGCGCCAATCCCCGCCGCACGCGACTTTGCCGGCGAGGCCTGGTGGAAAGCCGGCAGTGAACTACCCAAACCACTCCGCCACGTCGGCATCTACGGTTATCGCGTCGGTTTTTTGCGGCAGTTTCCAGGCCTTCCGCAGGCTCCGATGGAACAACTCGAGTCGCTGGAGCAATTGCGGGCTCTGTGGCATGGCCACCGAATTTGCGTGCATATTAGCGACGAGGCAGCCGGCCTCGGGGTGGATACACCCGAAGATCTAAACCGGGCGCGCAAGCTGTTTTTATAAGATGCAGAGGAGATTTCTCGACACGATGTAAGCTGCAATCAAGGGGTACATGCTATCCTTGCAAAGTACAAAGACAAGCTTGCATGGTGCGGTGGAAATCTTCAACATCCACCGGGCAACCGATAGGATGATCGGCCCACCGACCTTCCGGGTTGACTTCCTGAATCCATAAAAATCCTAGGACCTCCCATGAAACTAATTTTGTTGGGCGCCCCTGGCGCGGGCAAGGGAACGCAAGCTGCGTTTATCTGCCGAAAATACGGCATTCCCCAGATTTCGACCGGTGATATGCTGCGTGCCGCCGTCAAAGCGGGCACGCCGTTAGGCCTTGAAGCGAAAAAAATCATGGACTCCGGTGCGCTGGTGAGTGACAACCTGATCATCAATCTCGTCAAAGACCGTATTGCCCAGGCTGACTGCGCCGAAGGGTTCCTGTTCGACGGTTTTCCGCGCACCATTCCTCAGGCGGACGCCATGAAGGCAGCGGGCGTGAAGATTGATTACGTGCTCGAAATAGACGTGCCTTTCGACGCCATCATCGAGCGCATGAGCGGACGCCGCTCGCACACTGCCTCGGGCCGCACCTATCACATGAACTACAACCCACCTAAAGTCGAAGGCAAAGACGATGTCACCGGCGAGCCCTTGATTCAGCGCGAGGACGACAAGGAAGAGACCGTACGCAGGCGGCTAGAGGTTTACAGCGCGCAAACCCGCCCGTTGGTGGATTACTACTCCAGTTGGGCAAAGGCCGCGCCTGATGCAGCACCAAAATACCGCGCTATCCTGGGCATTGGCGGTGTGGATGAAATTACCGAAAGAGCTTTTAAGGCGCTATCGAGCTGAGTCGATGCGGTGAATCTTGTTGAAACGGCCGTCCTTGAGGATGGCCTTTTTGCATGGACGATTGCCGCCGCAACGCCGGCCGTCATAACAGCCGCACCCTGGTCATCAGGCTGGGCCATTTACAAACGGCTTCTCGGCGTCCTAGGGCGAATCGCCCTTTTCGCTTTGCAACAGTTTTTTTCTGGTTCCATGGACGGTTGATCAGCGACCTAGCGCCTTCCCTTAGGAGAGCATCTCTCTTAAAAACAGTGCGTTACTCAAACCGCATGCGGAACTGCCGTACCGTAGATCAGCAAACGAAGAATCAGATCTACTCTCGCCTTGACCGGACTCAAACCTTCTGAATCTGAAAGGGTGTCACCCGGCTTGGGCAATACACGCCCATTCAGGCAACGCGTCGCGCGAACTACCCTGACGCCCGCAGCCTGCGCCTTGAGCAAAGCAGCTTCAAGTGCATAGTGCAACGTACCGTTGCCCGTTCCAGCAACCACCAAACCATGCACACCTCGCGCCTGCAGGGCCTCAACCACTGCGCCGTCTGCTCCCGCATAGTTCATGACAATTTCCACGCGCGGCCAGTCGGCAACGCTGGCCAAATTTGCTATATTCTTTATAGCTAGAGGCAATCGCCCTTCAATCGCCACGGGCCAATTTCTCAACAATCTGACGGCGCCCTCTTCTACATAACCGATAGGCCCGGCATCGCCAGAGCTGAAGGCATCAAGCTGGTAGGCGTGCACTTTCTGCACATCCAGAGCGCCGTGAATCGTGCCCGCACAGACCGCCACCACGCCCTTCGCACCCGGGTGACGGGCGACGGCTATGGCATCCAGCAGATTTTGCGGGCCGTCCGGCGCGAGCGAGGTCGCGGGGCGCATGGCGCATGTCAGCACGACCGGCTTGGCCGGCTCGCATACTGCCTGTAAAAAATACGCGCTTTCTTCCAGCGTGTCGGTGCCGTGCGTGATGACGATGCCCTGAACATCTGGCTGCGCTAGAAAATGGTTGACGCGCGCGGCGAGCTGCACCCAAACGGCAAAACTCATGTCCTTGCTGTCTATCTGGGTAAGTTGCTCTGTTAATACAAGACCGCCGCCGGCTATTCCGGGAATCGCAGCGAGCAACTGCTCAACGCCTACTTGGGCGGCCGTGTAGCCAATGTTGTCAGAAGCGGTGGCGGCTCGGCCAGCAATGGTGCCGCCAGTCCCCAAAATAACAATGTTGTGACAAGCCATAAAGCGTAAATTTGCATTCTATTAAAAACTGGATGAAAATACAGGTACTGGGTATTAATACAGTTATTAAAACTACCGTGTCAATGGCCGTACCAAAGGTACTTCTTTGGGCACACCAATAAATACCCACCCCAGCTCAACCAAGGAAACCCGGTCATGACTACCCTAAACGATTTTCCGCAACTAGCCTCCGAGGGTCCAAAGCTAACAGCGCGCCAGCAACAAATTCTGGAGTTGATCCAAAATGCCATCGCACGCACCGGCGCTCCGCCGACACGGGCCGAAATAGCAACTGAACTCGGGTTTCGCTCAGCCAATGCAGCCGAGGAACATCTACAGGCCCTGGCCCGTAAAGGTGTCATTGAACTGGTTAGCGGCACCTCACGCGGGATACGCCTGCGCAGCGACACACTGCGCTCTCTGAACGAATTCCGAATCAAACAGTTTTCCCTGCCTTTGCAAACCTTCGCTCAGCTCGCCTTACCTTTGGTGGGGAGAGTTGCTGCGGGTAATCCGATTCTGGCGCAAGAACATGTCGAGCAGACTTATTATTTTGAGAGCAGCCTGTTTCTACATCGTCCTGACTATCTCTTGAAGGTGCGTGGCATGAGCATGCGCGATGCCGGCATCTTGGATGGAGATCTACTCGCCGTCAAACAAGCCAAGGAGGCGAAAAACGGCCAAATTGTCGTGGCCCGATTGGGCGATGAGGTGACCGTTAAACGATTTCGCCGCAACAAGCAACGCATCGAACTGCTACCCGAAAATCCCGATTTCAAAACAATTGTGGTGGAACCGGGCGAGCCTTTCGAACTTGAAGGCCTGGCCGTCGGTTTGATTCGCAACACTATGCTGATGTAGACCTCCCCTATTCCAGCCGCGCAACAGGTGGCGGGCGTTTGGTCCCTAGTGGCCAACACCCTGATGGCGTGGCACCACTGGCAAACTAGCCAACACGAAATCCTGCTTGTGTAAACCTCTCTCAAACAGGAGTTCATCATGGGAAATATAAGATTCTTGCATTCACCGATGCTGTCAGTTTTGCGCGGGCCAGTGCAGGCTGTCGCAGCGTGGTTTGTAACCACACAAAAAGCTTCAGGCCAACCGGCCATGCCGGTGGGTGTCCAGCGAGCGACCAGTCAATTGGAACTACCCTTTGCATCTAACAACACTGTCGTGCGGCGCCGTCACGCCCTCGTCAATACGACTGCAACCAAATTCAGCAAAACGGCTCTGGAAGTTCCTGCTCGCAGTCGCCTGAGAGTTGTTCGACAGTTTGACTCAGCTGTCAGCTCAGCCTGCGCCGGTCGCATGGTCATCTCGGGTCGGATGACCGATGTCTGTGCAGAACTCGATCGCTTGGTGCAACGCGAATCTGGAGTGAATTGAAGTCACCCCGAAAAATCAACCTGTCCAGGCTTGTTTATTCAGTCCTGAGCCGAACAACACTAAAAAATGGCGCACTCAAACCCAAGCGCAACGCAGCGCTAATTTATTAAATGGTTTGTACCGGGCCTTCAAGCTTAACAAGCGGGGCGCAAACAGGCCGTGATTTCTTTGCGTCGCTCTCCTCGGGGTTGGGCGTAGGTGACACGATAGATGGTTTCAGGCAAAGCGCGTTGGGCGAACTCACCCGGGTGCCGTTTAGCCAAGTGAGCTGCAATTTGCCGGGATGAGCAGCGCTTGCGAACAAGTTCAGTCATGGATTCAAACAGGGATGCCGACAATCGGCTTGGGTGGCTGCCTACCGTGGCGGTGTTGCGGCTCAGCACGCGACCTGTGGCTCGTAGACTCAACTCCTGCTCCAAGCGCTAATTTCATGGGCACACCTTAGAGAAATTTTGCAGGTGTGTTGGACTTCAGCTTTGAGGCCGCCATTCCGGTTTTTATTCGGGTGCTAAACACCCTACCGGACAGGTAATTCCGCAAACTTTAGCAAGCGCGTGGACATCAGGGTTTCGGCTAGAAAACACACCAGCGCAAACAGAAAGCAGACCACACCCGACAGGAAGCACACCGTGGCGATTCTGAAAATGGGCAACTCAGTGGTCTCGCCCAGAAACAGAAGAATAATGGTGGTACCGATTAAAATCGCGCAGAAGGTCAGCAGCGCAATGCAAATGTTGACCAGCCAGCCGCGGTGCCTCAGGCGCAGTAACTCCGCATACATTTTGATGGCGGGAGACTCGGCAACATCCCCTGCCTCCAGCCGGTTTTCAAGAAAGCGCGCTCGGTCAATGATCCGGGCCAGCCGACCAGCCACGGCGCCAATCATTCCAGATACCGCAGTCAGAAAAAACACCGGCGCAACGGCCAGCTGTATACCGTGGGTGACCGCCGCAAGGTCAGGCGCAAAGTTCATCCGGGACTCCAACCGCATAAAGTTAATGACGCTTGTATTCTGTCATGCGAAAGCCCATTTTGTGCCTGCAATCGGCAACCAGAATCTGCAACTAGAGCCGCCGTGCCGTCGCCACTTATCCCGGGCTCTTGCGGCTATCGGCCTCCAGCAAACACTTCACGCACATTTACAACGGCGATGCCGAGTCATCGCAATTGACATCAACAATCAGCGCGTTGGCGATGTAACGCCTTTCCGCCACGCGGGGACTAGGCAAACTTGCGCAGCGCATCCAGCGCCAAGCCAGTGCCGATGCTGCCAAACAGATCGCCTTCAACGCTACGAGACTGTGCCAGCAGCGACGAGATGCGTTCGCGTAACAGTGGTACGCCGCTTGAGCCCCCGGTAAAAAACACTGTGTCGACATCATCCGGCTTGACCCCTGCGTCTCGCAGCAGCGTAATAACCGTGCGTTCAACTTTATCCACCAGATCACTGATTGCGCCATCAAAATCCGGTCGATGTAACGTTAGCGTTTCGCCCGGCGCAATACGGCTCAGATCCATTATGGTGGCGGGCGCGTCTGACAATGCAATCTTGGCCGCCTCAACCTGCATCGCGAGCCAGTGGCCCGCCCGCTCCCGAACCAGATTTTGCAAACGCTCGAACTTGTCTTTCTCAAGCGCACCGCGCTGGATCTCGCTAATTTGGGCCCACGACTTTTTGGTGTAAGCCAGGTTGATGGTGTGCCAGGTCGCCAGATTGAAATAATGGCTCGACGGGACCTCAAGACCGTTTTGAAGACGGCTACCGAGGCCGAGCGTTGGCATCACGCTGGCCATGCTCAGGTATTTATCGAAGTCAGTGCCGCCTATGTGCACGCCGCCGCTGGCCAGAATGTCCTCTCGTCGATCTGCACGGCGCCTGCGTTCAGGCCCGACGCGGATCAGCGTGAAGTCCGAAGTACCACCTCCGATGTCAACTACCAGCACCAACTCTTCACGCGAGACATGCGATTCATAGTCAAAAGCGGCCGCGATCGGTTCATACTGAAAAGCAATGTCACGCAGGCCAGCCTTGCGAGCGATGTCTGCAAGCGTGCGTTCGGCACGTTGATCGGCTTGGGCATCGTCATCGACAAAAAATACTGGTCGGCCCAATACAGCAGAGGTGAATTCGCGCGCCGCCGCACACTCGGCCCGGCGCTTAAGCTCGCCGACAAACTGTGCCAACAATTCGCGAAACGGCAGAGCCCGACCACTGACCTCCGTGTGGTCATCAATCATGGAGGTGCCCAGGAGGCTTTTGAGGGAACGCATCAAACGCCCCTCATGCCCGGCCAAGTAGTCTGCCAAGGCGGCGCGGCCATAAGTAACGTGAGCATCTTCCGCATGAAAAAAGACAACAGAAGGCAGGGTCAACTTGCCGTCTTCAAGCGGTAACAAGGCACTTTGCCCAGGACGAATCCAACCTGCTGTGGAGTTGGACGTCCCAAAGTCAATCCCGCATGCGGTAGCCAAGGCGCTCATCGATCAAGAGGCTTGTAAAAGTCGTTCTCGGCCCATTCCACCGCGCTCGCACGATTGAGCTTGAAAGACGGCGGGACACGCACCTGAGCGAGGGCGTTGCCCCCTTCATCGTGTGCCGTCAGCAGGGCGTGAGGGTTCTCGTCGTCCGGGACGATGTCCAGCGATACGCTGACCCTGCCGCCATTTGCGGTCACCGTGATGCGCTGGTGCAGTGTCGCGTGCAGTTGCTGCTCGTGCCTGCGGACAAATTCCGAGGCCGTTTTAACCAGGGTGCTGAACGCATTCCCATCCAGTGGTTTTGGATTCTTTTTATCGCGTCCCATGGTCCATGGGCCGACTAGCGCGGGCTCAGGTTCGCCGTCTTTGATCATCGCCACGGCCCAGCCGTCATCGTCTTCATTTTTAAGCACTTGCGCAGTCCACCCGTCTCCACGCCAAACACGCGGTTGCTGGGGTTTAAGGGAGGGCTCGGGCGGGGATTCGGCAGCCAGGTCGGGCGAAGGGATGCGGGGGTCGGTCAATGCTCAATTACTCAGGTCAAAGATCGCGCTCAAAAGAAGCGCTTATCGGCAAACTAAAAGATGGTGCTGCAGGTCGGAGCGAGATTTTACTGTCCGTTGCAGGCTCTTCGCAAAAGCTTACACTTAAGGTTCAGGTCGAATCCCTGATCCGTGGCGCGGAATAGCGCCTTGCTCACCTTGACGATTCTCAGTTGGCGCATAGTTATGTTTTGGGTACCCAAACGGAATCCATGGCGATTCGAGAGGCCTCAATGCCATCAGTTCGCAAGTTCTTTCAGAATCAGACAATATTAGCCGCCCATCGGGGCAAGCGCGCTGCTTTTTTGTTTTTTGTGCTTGTAACAGCACTGCTGTTTGCCCTGGCAGTGCCTGCACTTAGCGCCGGTGTCTATGAGGCTGGTCAACCCGACTGGCAGCGCACGCTTTTATCCGTGCTCGCCAATCCGAGCGTTGCATTAGTCCTGGTAGTGATTGGTATCTACGCCCTGATTTTCGAACTTTCGTCGCCGAGCTTCGGCCTAGCGGGTGCGACCGGTGCGATCTGCCTGTTGATGGCCTGGTTTGCGCTGCAGCTCTTACCCGTGAACTACGCTGGGCTGGCGCTGATTTTTCTCGGCATGGCTCTGCTCGTGGCGGAGTTGCTATCACCAAGCTTCGGCGCATTGGGCGCTGGCGGAGTAATCGCTTTCATCGCCGGAGGCCTCGTGTTGTTCGACCGGAACGCGGCAGGGTTCGGTGTACCCGTGGCCCTCGTCTTGGCGCTGGCCGTCACTTCGGCGGCGGTGATTTTGCTCGGTGGCGGTATGGCCCTGAAGGCGCGCAGCCGACCAGCGATCAGCGGAGGCGAAGGCCTGCCGGGCGCCTCCGGCGAAGTGCTGGAGGTCAGTGAAGACGAAATTTGGGCGCAAGTTCAAGGTGAACGCTGGCGTGTCACCAGCCAAGAACCACTGGCGGCCGGCCAGCGCATCCGCGTGCTCAGTTTGCAAGGGCTGACGCTTCAAGTGAAAATTGACACCCACCCCATCATTGAAGGAGTTCCGTCATGAGCGCCAGTTTCAACCTCAGCCTGGGAAGTGTGCTGATCCCGCTGCTGATTGTGTTCATTGTGCTGGCGTCCAGCGCAGTCCGCGTTCTGCGAGAGTATGAGCGTGCGGTGGTGTTCCAACTCGGGCGCTTCTGGAAAGTCAAGGGCCCGGGGCTGGTGATACTCATTCCTGCGCTGCAGAAGATGGTGCGGGTTGACCTTCGCGTCGTGACAATGGACGTGGCGCCGCAAGATGTGATCTCCCGCGACAACGTCTCGGTAAAAGTCAGCGCTGTGATTTTCTTTCGCGTCATTGACCCCCAGAAAGCCATTATTCAAGTGGAGAATTTCCTGATGGCCACCAGCCAGCTGGCTCAAACCACCTTGCGTGTGGTGCTTGGCAAACATGAGCTCGATGAAATGCTGGCTGAACGCGAGAGACTTAATGTCGACATCCAGCGCATCCTTGACGCGCAGACCGACGGCTGGGGAATCAAGGTCACCAATGTCGAGATCAAGGACATTGACCTGAATGAATCGATGGTGCGCGCCATCGCCCGCCAAGCCGAAGCTGAACGTGAACGTCGTGCCAAGGTGATTCACGCCGAGGGCGAAAAGCAGGACGCCGGAGCACTCCTTGAAGCGGCACAGATGCTGGCGCAGCAACCTGAAGCGATGCAGCTGCGCTATTTGCAAACGATGACCCAGGTCGCTGGCGATCGCGCGTCGACCATTGTGTTTCCGTTGCCGATGGATCTTTTGGGCTCGCTGTTGTCAAAGAATCGACCGGCCTCCAAAAGCGACTGAATTTTCAGACGTTTTGTCGCTCATGCGTTTCCCCGGCGCGAGCGCCCGTCTTTTTTGCATTCATCCATCAATCACAAACTGCGCTTCACCCATATACCGGTTGGGCCCTAACGCTGCGGCGGTAGCCGCTAACTCCGCCGCCTGCCATTGGCTGAAGATTTCCAACTCGCTTGGCGAGAGGGTTTCATCCGCAGGCGTCTCCCCGTGGTTCGCCACAATCTTCAGATACGCCGCATAAACGGGGGCCACCAGACTTGCATCGCCAAGAGTGGCCTCGAGCGCGTCTTTAAAGCGGCGCTCGGCTGCCTGCAGCTCCTGCGGGGAAACGTCTTCAAATGCATACAGCCTGAGGGTGTAACTCACTTGTTTTCTTTCGCACTCTCTTTTACTGACGAGATGCCGCCTTCTGTCAGCGCGATGCGCCGATGCAGCCTGGCGGCCGCTTCCATATCACCGCCCTGCTCCGCACGCTGGGCCTGCAAATTCAGCCAGGCCAGCAGGGGGCGGCGCCAGCCTTGAGCGGAAGCGGTATCAATGGCCTGCCCGATAACACTGGGGCTGGCCTTGCCGGTTTTCAGCATCACGCCAGCGGCGACCAATTGCGACAGTGGCGCTGCGATGCCCGGGATGGCAGTGGTATTTCCTGCGGCGGCCGCGCGCTGTGGAGCCGGCAGCAACGCAATGCTTTGCGGCTGTATGTTGCCCGCCAGGTAATCGGCGTAAGCGCGCTGGGCTTCTGGGGCGTCCTGGCGCAGCTTTTCAAAACCTGTGCAGGGTTCAAACACCGCGCTCGCTACGCGAGTGGCGCAATGCAGTAGTTCCGCCGTGCCAAGCAAGTCCGCTCGGCCGGTCCGCGAGAGTTGGGCGCGCGCGCGTTCCAGTTCGGCCGTCTCCACGCGGCGGTCGCCTTCCATATAGGCCGCCACCGAACGCTCCATGGAACCTTTGGCCTCCAATTGCCAGTCCGGCGGCTTGGGGCCGCTGGTACAGCCGGAAAACAATAAGCCGCCCGCGAGCGAAATAGAAAATTTCAGGATCATCGTGGTGTGCATGGGGGCCTTTACGGCAGTTTTATCTCCGCATCGCGGGCAAAAGGCCATTTGCGGTTGATCTCGTTGACCAGGCTTTCGATTTTGCGCAGGTTGGCATCCACATCAGCACGCAAGGCACCCAGATCGGCGGTGGCGTCTTTGGCGTTGGAGCTGACCGCCTGGGCATCTTTCAGCACGATATCCACTTTTTTTAGACTGGCGCGCGCTTCTCCGAGCAGCGTGTTGAGCTGAACAACCGTGGCACGGGTTTCCGGCATGACCCCCTTCTCGCCAAACACCTGGGTGTCGGTTTTGGCGGCCAGACCGTCTAGCTTGGACAGCAGCGCGTTGGTTCGATCAAGCGTCGCAACCAACTTTTTCGCCTCTTGCTCGCTGCCAAGTAACACTGTGAGCGCGCCGCCAGGGCCATTGAGCCGCCCCGTTAATGTCTGCAGGTTAGTCAGGCTGGTGCCCACCGAACCGCCGCTACTGGTTAAGGCACTGAGGTTGTCGATGAGGTCCTTGGCTGCGGAAATCACTTTGGGAATTTCTGCACTGGCATCGCCTTGCAGCACAGTGCGTACAGCACCGTCAGGCAGGGCGGGGTCCTTGAGGATGCCGGTGTAAGCACGGATGTTGGTGCTGCCCACAATGCCGCGTACCAGCGTAAATACGCTGCTGGTGCGCAACCAGTGGGCGTCCTTGGTTCCTACGTCAACCAAAATCCGGGCCTTGCCGTCTTCAGCCAATTCGATACGCCGGACACGGCCAATTGGAAAGCCGGCAAACGTGAGGTCCATGCCAACGACGACGCCTTCGGAGTCTTCCGCCATCAGCACCAGCCGTTGGGTAGTTTCAAACGCGCCCCGGGCGTACAACACATACAGCACTGAGCCGCACACCAGCAGCAGCATGAAAAGCATCAAGAGTCTGGCCTTCAATTCCAGATTGGCTACCTGCTTCGGTGAGGAAGCAGTTGCGCCCACTCGTTGCAGCGGATCCGCTGGGTCTTGGCCGGCTTGGTCGACCGGCACAGCGGACCGCGGATGTTGAGGGTCGGGAGGTGAACTCATGAGTAGGCCGTTTCCAGGATCAATAGTAGTTGCCGACCAACGAGGCCACTTCAATCAGCAAAATTAGGGCAAACATGCGGACCAGTCCGCGCATTTCGGCGCTAGTCCGCACACTGCCACCACGCATGCCATATAAAGCCGAGGCCATCGGGATCAGAGACACTGTAAGGGAAAAGAAGAGCGTCTTGAGAACGAAAATCAGCGTGACTGCAGGACTAAAAACCTGGCCAAAAAGGCGTGTGTAGGCTGTGATGCCAGACAGGATAAACCCATACCCCGCCACATACGCCACCACCAATGCCACCACGCTGCTCAGCGCCGCCAGCGTAATACTGGAAAACAGGCCAGCCACCACGCGCGGTAATACCTCGTGCAGCACCGGATCCAGCCCCACTCGGCGCATTTCGTCGAGCTGCCCGCTAGACTGCATCGCTGTCAGCTCGGCGCCATCCGGAATGGTGCAGCGCAGCGCCACAAACAGTGCCGCAGTCAGAGGAATCAGTTCCAGCACGAGCACGCGAATAACGACCTGCAGTCCATACTGGGACAGGCCATAACTCAGCGCAGTCACCAGCACAATGCGCGTGAGCACCACCGTTACCAGTGCGCACAAGACGGTAAACCACAAAATAATCGGAGCGGTATTCAGGTAGATGTGCCGGGCCATCACTTCGCGGCTTTCGCGGCTGTAACTCGACGGTGAGAGCGTTAGAACCAAAATCAGTGCCCCAAGGTGCACCAGACGCCACCACTCAATAAGCCAGTGCTGTCCAACCTGTCCTGTTTCCGTTAGCCGACTCTGCAAGGTAGCCTTCGTCATTCCCCGATGATACCGGTGGACGACCCGATGCTTGTAGGATGGGCACCTCAGCGCCTTTACTGAGCTTTGTTTTTTACCTGCTCACCAGAACCCAGATACTTATGGACCTTCACACGTGGACCGCTTACTTTGTCGCCTCTGTTCTGATTGCGATCTCCCCCGGGTCGGGGGCCGTTCTGGCGATGAGCCATGGGCTTAGTTATGGCGTGAGGCGGACACAGGCCACTATTGCCGGGCTGCAAGCCGGTTTGGTGATAATTCTCCTTGTAGCAGGCGCCGGTGTCGGTTCGCTGTTGGTGGCTTCGGAGCTGGCCTTCACCGTGGTTAAGTCTCTCGGCGCGGTGTACCTGATTTATCTAGGTTGGTCGCAGTGGCGTTCATCCGATGCCCTCATGGCCGATGGAGTAGCTAAGCCAGCTACCGACGTTAACGCGCGGGCTGCAGGCAAACGATTCCTCACGGGCTTTCTTACCAATGTGACCAATCCAAAAGGGATTCTGTTCATGGTGGCGGTGCTTCCGCAATTTCTCAGCCCGAGCCGCTCGCTCTCGTCCCAGTTGCTGGTTATGGCACTGACCACCGTGGCGGTAGACGTCGTGGTGATGCACGGCTATGCATTTGCAGCCAGCCGCTTGCAAACGCTGCTCAAGAATGCACACGCCATTAAAATACAAAATCGCCTGTTTGGCGGCCTGCTCATGGCGGTGGGCGCGGGCCTGTTTTTTGTCAAACGCGGTCAGCAGACGATGCAGCCGATCTGACGCGGCCTACCAAGACCTCAGGCCACCCGATACGGCCATAGGCGTATCCGTATGCCATTCTGCTGTCGGTAGGGACGCTTGATCGCCTGAACAGGTAGGTCTGGCAAAAGAAGCGGCTCCCCATGGGTTTCTTCACGATTTCAAACTCTGAAATATTTCTACTAGCCAAGGGGCCAGGTCGCCGGTCAGCGTTGCTGCGGGGGTCAACCCGACCCGCTCTTCACAGATGCGAACCGCCCATCGCGACACACACGAAGTTATCGAATCCGTATGAAGTCGTTACAAATCAATGGGTTAAAGACGGTATTGAAAAAGGTTTGAGGTTGACGTAGGACTAATCCTTCAAGTATGCTTGGCGCCATGCGAATGATTACCCCTGTCCTCATCATTGCCTCTACGGCGCTATTGGCATTCGGAGCTCATGCAGCGCCTGGCAATTCAGGCGAAGACATGGACAAACTCCTCGCCGAAAAAGGCTTGCTAACGCAAATCGACCACGTCCGCCAAAGTGTCACCAGCAAGGCTTCCGAACTTGTCGTCGACGCGATGGGATTTCTGGGCGTGCCGTATAAACGAGGTGGCAATAATGCAGAAACTGGCTTTGACTGCAGCGGTTTTGTTCGCTCCATGTATGAACAAAGCGTAGGGCTGTTACTACCACGCAAGGCCGAGCAACAGGCAGCCGCGACCCAACAGATAGAAAAGACCGAGTTGCAGCCGGGCGACCTGGTTTTCTTCAACACCATGAGGCGCGCGTTTAGTCATGTCGGTATTTATATCGGGGATGGCAAGTTCATTCACTCCCCCAAACCCGGTGCCGAAGTGCGCGTTGAAAACATGGGCTTAAGCTACTGGCAGCGTCGTTTTGACGGCGCCCGCCGAGTACCTGCGGCACAGACGCCTCCCATTGCCCCCGCTGCGATGGACACCGCCTCCCCGCGCTAACCTACTCTGCTGTATTCAGCGGGAACTACCGCTTTGGATCGTTTTCACAGGTTGGTCTAACCAAGTCGGGAATCATGGATTCCTTAGGCAACCGCGTCAGCTTAGGCCCAACAAGATCAAATCCAGCTGGCCTTTGCCTCCGGAACTCTGCTTGCCTCCCACTGTCTTTGGCATGCCAGGCAGCGGGCGGCGGCAGGTATGGCCTCCAAGCGTGGGAAATCAATCGGCTGCGCACAATTTATGCAGGTGCCGTAACTTCCTTCCGTAAAGCGGGCCAGCGCTGCTTGCACATCTGCAAGTTCGTCATGATCGCGCTGCTCCTCTGCGTCCTGCAAAGTCGTGCGCTCGCGCTTACTCGCCTGATCCTCCAGATCGTTGACATCCGTGGCATCTATGCCCGTGGCTGCGGCGGCAGCCACTGCGGCTTCGCGCGCCGCGATGATGTCGACAAGCAATTCGGTCTGCCTCTCGAGCAACCACGGCTTGAAGATTTCCAAGGTATTTTTTTCAGGCATGTTTATTTCTCCAATGATCGTCATTTTCAGAAGAGGTGCGCTGATTTGCGTCAGAAGGCCTCGCGTCCGGCGTACCGAGTTGGGACTGCCAACTCGCTTCTGCTGGCGAAAACCAGCGCGCGCGTAACGCGACAACATCCACGGGTTCGTCAGTAAAAACTTCCAGCGCCGCGGCACGCTCGTCGCCGTCCAAGGGGTCCTGGGTGGCCATCTGGTATTCGAGCACCGTTGCATTCGCTTCGGAGGCATCGGTGCCGCCAGCATTGCGGTCCGCCAGGCGCTGGCGCAGCTGCGCTTCACTCGCCCGACAATGCAGGATCGCAAACGGCACGCCCAACTCGGCAGCAACGGCCTGGAAAACACGGCGTTCGGCGCGCTGCAGAAACGCGGAATCGACGATTACCGGGTAGCCCGCTTGCAGTGCCGTGCGTGCGCATTCCCTTAGCCGCTCAAAAGTGCGCTGGGTCGCCTCTCGCGTGTAGATGTCCACGGACTGCTCAGCCGACCGCTGCAGCGCGTCAAGACCAAACAGCCGCTTGCGCTCGACATCCGAGCGCAGACGGATGGCGCCGGCCGTCTCCACTAGCCGCCGCGCTAACGTCGATTTTCCTGACCCGGACAGGCCGTGAGTGATCAAAAGGCGGCCTGCACCGCCAGCGGTTTGCACCAGCCGCCGGGCACACCCCAGATAATCTGGGTCGACAGCCGGCGAGGCCGCGCCAACCGATTTCAAACGAACACGGTACACGAGTGCCCGCACCAGGGCCCGGTAAACCTCGTAAAAGCGAAGCACCTGCACGCCAGCGTAGTCGCCGGTGCGCTGGAGGTAGGCATCGAGAAAGCGAAACGCCAAGTCGCTGCGACCATGCGCATTCAGATCCATGGTGAAGAAGGCTACGTCGCTTATCACATCGATCCAGCGTAAATCTGGGCTAAATTCAATGCAGTCGAAGGCGGTGACCTCGTCACCAATCAGCACCGTATTAGCCAGGTGAAGATCGCCGTGGCACTCCCGTACCGCGCCACTGCGGCGGCGCTGCAGCCAAGCCTCCTGTAAAGTCAGCACCTGCTGGTCGACCCATGCTCGCACTGCCACGATGGACGAAGTATCGCAGTCAGCCTGCAGCTGCTTCAGCACTTCGAGCACCGGCTGGACCACTCGCTCAATGCCGCGGGTCGACGAAACAGGCAGCGCAACCGGCGCCTGCCGATGAAAAATAGCGATGCGGTTCGCCAAACGGTCGAGGTACTCTGGCCGCAGGTCTCCTGCCACCAGCTTTTCGCTCAGTAACGCCCCCGGCGCAAAGCGCTGCATACACACCGCGTAATCGATCGGCTCGCCACCACCGCCGATCCGAGGGGCGTTGACTGTGCCGCATATCGGCACCACGCCCAAGTACTGCAACGGGGCTAAACGACGATTGAGGCGTACCTCCTCTTCGCAAAAATGCTTGCGCAACGCCAGCGTACTGAAGTCAACGAACGGCAGGTGAACCGGTTTCTTTAACTTGTACGCTAATTGCCCGGACAGCAGTATCCAGGAGATGTGCGTCTCCTTCAGCACCACCGGCTTTCCGGTGTCGGCCTGCAAGCGGTCGCGTAGCGCGTAGACCAATATGCGATCCACCGTTTCGGGTAATTTGGTTTCTGAATCCATCACGGCAAGTCTACGCTGGCATAGCTTGGACGCCAACTGGCCCGCGAGCCAGACCCGTCTTGACAAACTGGGTGCCAAGTCCCATAACCCCGTCTTTCACGCAGTATCAGCCGCACAGCGCAACTATTAAGATTCGCGCTTTATCAGCGGTCAGCTAGTCTTGCCGCCCGGCGCTGTAATGCCCGCCACCAATTCCGTACTCTTCCCAAAATACGGTGATGACAGCACGAACTTCTCTGGCAAGGCAAACACCTGTAGGACGGTGGAGCGTGTTGCAAAAACGACTCCCGGGCACTGGCACACTGAGAAAATGCAAAAGGGCCCGATTTTAAAACGCTGCCTTATCGCGGGCGTCGCCTCAACTTTAACTTTGGTTTTGGTCGGGAGCGCAGTTGCGCAACTTGCTGTCACATCAAATAGCGAAAGAAACGCGGCCGCCTTGCTTGAAAAATATGCGGCGCTGGCTCCACAGTTGACGCAGAACCAGTACCGAAGGCCGCTATTTCTGGAGTCCTCGGAAAGCGAAAAAACGGTTGACAGCGACGTCTACGCCGTTTTGGATTCGCCATTTAGCATCGTCAGCATCACATTCAAACGCCCTAACCAGTGGTGTGAAGTGCTAATTTTGCATATTAATACCAAATATTGTCGTGCAAGCTCAGAAGCTAGTCCTAGCAAGCTATTGGTGAGCATTGGTAAAAAATCTGCACAACAGCTGAAAGATGCTTTTTCCCTTGAATTTATATTTCAACTGGCTGCAGCTTCACCGAATTACCTCGCAGTTCAGCTAAATGCCAATAAAGGTCCCTTGGGCACAACTGATTACAGCATTCAACTTCAGGCCGTCCCGATACCCAATGGAAAGACCTTTATTCATTTGCACTACTCTTATGGATATGGACTGACAAGTCGTCTTAGCATGCAGGCCTATCTGGCAACGGTAGGAAGGGGAAAAGTTGGGTTTACGCAAATAAATCAGGAACAAAGGTTAGGCTATGTAAGCGGCATGCGTGGTGCTATCGAGCGCAACACCATGCGTTATTACTTGGCGATAGAAGCCTATTTGGCGTCACTTAACCAACCACCCGAACAACAATTCAACACCCGACTGCAATACTGGTTTAACGCCACCGAGGAGTATTCTTTGCAGCTGCATGAGGTAGGGCGTAATGATTACCTCCTTATGAAAAAAGATGAGTATCAGCGCCAACGAGCCTTACTACCGGCAAACTGATTAACATCGCTGCACGAGAAACGCCCGTAGATGCATAAAAACTTTCGTTATATGTATTGCAAGAACTATACAACCTGGGGTAGAGAAGGGATCATAGGCTCACGAATGGGAAACGTAGGTTCTGACGGCGGCGGCTCGTTAACTTCTGGGGGTATTCCAGTGCCAGGCGGCACGATGATAGGCGGCGATTTAGCCGGCACATCGGTGCCTGGGATACCGGGGATGGGTTGGGGAACAGGGACGTTGACGGGCATTGGAAGCTCCTAATAGCAGGACTCGATAGACATAGAACCTCAAGCGTTTGAGCGCCTATATATTGCTTCCTTTGAAGGCTAGCGTATTAAACAAGAATACTGATACAAAAGGCACTTGACGACTATGGCGAGCAAAGCCGGGTAGCAAGGTTTGATTGTCACATGGCGTCTTGCTTGAGCAAGAAGTGCTTTAGCAGTCGAAGGGAATGCATCTCTTGTGGCGAATTTCCAAGCGCCTTGCGACCCCGCTTGTGCAAATAGGCTCTCTTCGGCTGACTGATGCGTGGTATTCCCAAGGCTTCGTTGAATCTGTGTCGAACAAAATTGTATTTGAAAATTCACTTTTCCTCACCATTGGGCGGAATGAGGAAGGAAATCTTCGGGGGGACTTCGTGCCCCGTCGCCCGGTGAGCGGCGGAAGTCAGTATTTGGCTTTGGCAAACGCAGTAAGCCACCAGTTCGTCAATCTCGGTTGAGTTGTCAAAGACCGCGTCTACACCAAGTTCAGCGCATCGGCATCGCATTTCGCGTGTCGCGTAATCACTGAATAACACCATCTTTTGAAGTGTGCTGCGCCCACGGCAGGCGTTCATAACCCCCAAGCCACTGCCGCTTTTTAAAAACAAATCAACAATAGCTAGATCCCAATGACGACCATTCTGTGTAAGCCAAGCCGCACCCTCTTCTTGATTATTAGCCACGCCCACGGTTTCTACCGATCCAAGTTCTTCCAGCGTACTGATTAGGTTGCCGCGAATGATGGGGTTGTCATCGACAAGGTAGGTTCTTACTTTCATCGCTTTGCCACACTTCGCGATTGCTCAATACATTTGAAATTAATTTGGTAGCTCATTTCGAAAATTTAAATCATGAGGGTGGAGGCTGTTGCCGGAAGTGCCTGCGTCTGGCTGTAGGCGAAAGCGCTATGAGCGCCAAAATCTATTGCTGAAGCCGGCGCTTTATTACGACGGTCGGAGGCGTCTTACGCCAAAAACAGACTGTCCTTACAACCGGCGTCGGCTCCTGGCTATGGGCCCTTCGGTTGCATACATTTATGCTGAACCCAGGGAACGATTAGCTGTGTGACGAGATGACTGGGGAAATCATTATGAAGATCATGAACAGCCTGGTTAAGGATGCAGTTCCAAAAGTACGGAAGGTGGAAAAGGCTTACACCGACCTTGGCATTGCTGTTTTTCTCGCAGCACTGGTCTTGGCGGCAGGTCTATTCGTACTCGCGTTACTTTTTCCAGAGGAACTTGCACAAGCCGTTCAGGAGGTTGCCGCCTGGTTCCTGGCCGGTACAGTTGCAGCGCTAGCCTTGTTGGCAATCGTGAAGGGATTGGAGGGCCTGCTCGACTCCTAAATCACGCCTTCTCACCGGCGCACTGTTTCTTTGCAAGCACATGCCGGGGGAATTTACGCCGGCTTTTTTTGTTCAGCCAAGGAATTTACATGCCGCTATCCAAGCGCAAAAACGCAAACCTCCTCTCCATGGGGGTAGATGACGCGAAACGCAAACAAAGTCAACTCGAGATTTTTACCACCGATACGGCGCATGTGTTGACAACCAACCAAGGCCTGCAGATTCCAGACAATCACAACTCTCTGAAGGCAGGCGTTCGCGGCCCCACCCTGATGGAAGATTTCATCCTCAGGGAAAAAATCACCCATTTCGACCACGAACGCATTCCTGAGCGAGTTGTTCACGCCCGGGGGTCCGGAGCACACGGCTATTTCAAGGTCTACAAACCCATGGTTCAATACACCCACGCTGCCTTTTTGCAAGACCCGGACATTGAAACACCCGTGTTCGTGCGCTTCTCCACGGTAGTTGGGTCCAAAGGCTCCGCTGACACGGTACGTGATGTCAGGGGGTTCGCCGTCAAGTTCTACACCAGTGAAGGCAATTACGACCTGGTTGGCAATAGCATTCCAGTTTTTTTCATCCAGGACGCCATTAAGTTTCCGGACCTGATTCATGCGATCAAACCGGAGCCGCATCACGATATGCCGCAAGCGGCCAGCGCTCACGACACGTTTTGGGATTTTGCCTCATTGATGCCGGAGTCAACGCACATGCTCATGTGGGCGATGTCAGACCGTGCAGTTCCGCGCAGCCTGCGAATGATGGAGGGGTTCGGGGTTCACGCGTTTCGCTTTATCAACGCGCGGGGCGATGTCCACTATGTGAAGTTTCATTGGAAACCCAAACTGGGTGTCCATGGATTGGCGTGGGATGAGGCACAAAAAATCGCTGGGAAGGACCCCGACTTTCATCGGCGCGACTTGTGGGAAGCGATAGAAAGCGGCAATTTTCCTGAATGGGAGTTAGGTGTTCAGATCGTGGAAGCTGGAAAAGAGGACGCGCTGGGCTTTGACATTCTGGATCCTACCAAGCTGATTCCAGAGGAGCAGGTGCCGGTGCAGATCATCGGCAGGCTAGTACTGAATCGCAATCCAGACAATTTTTTTGCTGAAACCGAACAAGTGGCATTTCATCCGGGTCATATCGTGCCGGGCATTGATTTCTCGAACGATCCCTTGCTTCAAGGCCGTCTTTTCTCTTACACCGATACCCAGTTATCGCGCCTGGGCGGAGCCAACTTCCATGAGATACCTATTAACCGGGGTGTTTGCCCCATGCACAATTTTCAGCGGGATGGGCTGCATCGCCAAACCATCAACAAAGGCGCTGTAGCCTATGAACCCAACACGCTGGGAAATGGATTGCAGGGAACAGAGTTTCGAGTCGACGGCGCAGCGCAGGGCTTTCAGTCCTACCCAGAACAACTTCAATCACCAAAAATTCGGTGCCGTAGCCCCTCATTCGACGATCATTTTTCCCAGGCCACACTGTTCTGGAACAGCCAAAGCACTGCTGAAAAGGACCATATCGCCGCGGCGTTCAGATTTGAGCTATCCAAAGTCAACGTTCCTGATATCCGTCAGCGCATGGTCGACAACCTCGCGCACGTGGACCCGAAGTTGGCCACGCGGGTCGCGACGTCACTCGGCATCAACGCCCCAGATCCGAAAGCGGCAGCAGGCCGTCTCGGCTTTCGGGATTACCGAATGGTCAATAAGGTCGACGAAGATCCCGCCTTGCGCATGGTGGGTCGACCTGGTGGCAGCGTAAAAACCCGCAAGGTCGCCATCTTGGTGGCTGATGGGGTTGAGACCGCCACTCTTCGGCGCATCCAGCAAGACTTGGTGGATGCGGGCGCCCTGTGCAAGCTCATTGCACCCCATCTAGGCAGCGTAGGGACCACCACTGGCCGGCAGCTCGCGGTTGACCATACCTTCGCCACCATGCCGTCGGTTATGTTCGACGCGGTCCTGATTCCCGGTGGCAGCGACAGCGCCGCAGCGTTGTGCGGACTCGGCGAAGCCGTCCACTTTGTACTGGAGGCTTATAAACACTGCAAAACCATTTGCGCAGTAAATGACGGCGTGCAGTTGTTAAGCACACTTGGCTTCAGCCTCGGTGAAAATCCGGATCTGATCTCTGTGCCCACGCCGGGGGTCCTCATTACTGACGTGCGCAAGGTGCTGGATGGGATGGTCTCGCAAGACTTTATGACTGCGATCGCCCTGCACCGCCATTGGGACCGGCTCAATATCGACGCGATTCCAGCTTGAACTTCCTCCTGGGACAGGCGCGAGCGGTCGCGCACCGACCCGCTCAAAGACTCAGCGTCAACTGAGCTATAAATTCTGGCCAAATCCCCTGCATGCTTATTCCCATGAAACGGGGCGGACATTCGAGGAATACGGACGTAACTGGCTAGGATTAGTGCGGCTGCGTCAAGCGCCGCTGCGCCTTCTTATACGGGAGGCATTAGCACTACCGCTTGGCTCCGACCGAATTTGAAATTGACCGTCGAACCGGTAAAGTTCTCAAAAGGCGCCCCCAGCGCAATTTCGCATTCTGACGTCAAGACGCATCCCTCCCGACGCAGCCATACGATGGTTGTACTGTCTGAAAATCGTACCCAGGTACCATAGCTGCTGACATCCTCAAGGTAAAACTTACCGGCACGCCACTCGATTCTGGCGTGCTTGCGCGAGACCTGCGGATCCCGCACAACAAATTGCGCGTCTTCGTCGCGACCGAGAAAAATGGGAAGCTGCTCTAAAGTAAACACAGCGTGGAGGTCCAGACAGGACAACTCAATCACCATGGGGGCTACCGCTGAAGAGTCAGAAGACGCTGGCAAACTGGCTTGCACCGTGAAAAAATCCGACTGCACTTCGTTTTGCCATTCAATCTGGTGCACGACGCACGTCCCGCTGCGGCCCCGAATATTCATGGCACCAAGGCAACGAAACCGCACCAAACTATCGGACGACCGTTGACTGATGACGCCCTCAGTGGCCAGGATCTGATCCGGCCCGGACAGGTCACTCAGACGGGACGCAAGATTGACCGCATCGCCAAAATAGTCGCCGTCTTGTTCCACGACCTCGCCACGCGCCATACCTATCTGAAGCCGCATCTTGAGCGGTTCGGGCCAGCGCAAAATGCGCGCGCAGTGAATGCGTTGAAGTTCCGTCACAGCTTTCAGGGCATTGCTGTTTAGAGGAAACACAATTAGCACGCCGTCGCCCAGATACTTCACGACGTGCCCTCCCAGCGATTCGCACACCTCGCCGGTCCAGCGGGTCAGTCGGGTGATGGCCCGGGTTGCCTTGGCGTTGCCCAGAGATTCAAAAATCTCCGTGCTTCTCGTGAGATCAACAAAAACGACGGTAATTACTGCCATGGGTAATGCGATTCGTTGGAGTATCTGAAATTAGCAATATTCCGACGTTTTTCAAAGGGGATTGCGCTGATTGGGCTCAAAATTTGCATTTGAATTTTTTGAAGCGACGTCAGTAATTGGTTCATAGGGATTATTTCAACCCTAGACAAGCGCCGGATTTGCAGAATTTCGTGTAGGCTGTGATTGTCAAGATGCAAGCGCTTCATTGTGACGGCGATCAGGACCTATGTGGATATATCAATTCATATCACCGTCTCGATCGGGCGGATCTTGCCGTCGGTGAAATGAAAGAGGCCGGGAATGGAGCCGCGCAAGTCCAGCTGCACGTGTACCTTGATGGCTGCTTTGGTGGAGCGAACCGGTGCCCATGCGAACAGCGACGGACACGTGTCGATGATGCTGACATCGACCGCGCAGACCGCAGCATCGAACTCGACTACCAATGCCTTGTTGGCATACAAAGGCAGGGACATCCGAATCCAGTGCCGGGTGAAGTCCGCGCAGATCTGCCAAAGACGCGTAACGTTTGTGTCGACCGGCGTATCGCGGGCAATCGGCTGGCCGAGAAACCCCAAGCGGTACACCCGGCGCGATTGCGCACGCAGGTTGACTTCGATGTCGCGCGAGCGCTCTCGGTAGGTCCGTCGGGCAAAGGCCATGGCGAAGATCTGATCCAGGCAGGAGAAGTCCTTGACCTTGGGTTGGCCACGACGGTCGGCCAGGCCGCGGCGAAACATACTCAAGGGCAGTTAGACCATGCGTTACGACGACACAAGTTGACCTTGGTGTAGGGTGGTTTTGGATGGAAATCCACAAAAGATTACCAGTCTGACTCTCAACGTCCAAATCAATCGGCTCGCGCGCGATGAGCGAGCTACCGGTCTTTCTCCCCCACTCGAATTGGCGCGCGACTTTCGAAAAAATGCCCCAATGCCAAGCTGGCCCGCCCACCTGCACGGCACGCGCCATTTTCAGCGGCATGTTTACTTCGCGCGCTTCTGTGCTGGAGTCGTAAACCGGCAGCGTCTCGGAGGATTGCACTTTGGTCCGTTGCCCGTTGATACAGTGCGCGGGATAAGCGGTCACGGGCTTGGTCATATCAATCCTGGCGTCCTCATAAAGTGAAATAAATAGGGAAAGCGCGACGCGTAACGAATAGATCGGCCATCGGGAATTCCCAAGGGCCGGCTCGCAACTATTGGTAATTTCCAACTTTCACTAATTTAGCTCAAAATATTTAAACACTGTTCAAAAGCAGAATCCACTTCACATTTAGTTACTAAGTCTTTGATTCATTTGTTGTTTTACGTTAACCAATTCACGTAAAACCTGTTGCGTTAAGGAAAGGTCAGTTTTAATCTAGTAAAAGAGCTCGGGGGATCAGGTTTACCGAACCTCCCGACTTACCTTCCACGCTACGCCGGAAGCAAGCCCGACAGAAAGTTTTACCCGATGCAATGGTTAAAGCCGACCTTCAAGAGCAGCCTGATGGCCTTACTAGGCTCTCGTGATACCACGCCTTCCACTCTGAAAAATAGAACCGAAGACATTCGCCTTTTTATTCTGGATGAGCTTGGTGAATTTGGTGAAAAGAACTACCCCAAGGTCATACGGCATGTGCGCTATGCTCTTGACGCTCAAGGGCTGTGGTACGCGCGCGGCGATGTGATGGCCGTGCTGGCCGCAGTGCATGGAGAATACATTGCACGTGAAAAAGTAGGCCGCATCACTGAAAAATTCGAGGGGCTGTTGCCCCGCGGCCTGACCTCCAGGCCAAGCCCATTGACCGTTGACCTACAAAGCAGCGCGATTCAGCAAGGCTGCGATCCAGTTCCGCGCTGATTTACTTCTGGGCATAGGCAGGCCCGCAGAAACTAATGCTGATGGCCCCAAAGCAAAAAGGCGTCTCGGCCCTCCACGGCCAGCGTCGTTTGGTGGCCAACAGGCAGTAACACTTTGGTGGCGACATGGCCAAAAGGCAGTCCAGTTAGCACGCGCGCCTTGATTTGGCGGCGAAGCCAGGCGACCACCGCTGCCAACTTGAAACCTTTGTCGTGAGGTACCAGCTTGTAGTTGGTGAACTGTCCGAAAATAACGGCTTTTTGCTGCGCCAGTACGCCCGCATGCAACAGCTGCGTGAGCATGCGCTCGACCCGGTATGGATGCTCACCGACGTCTTCGAGAAACAAAATTCCACCTTTAACGACTGGCAGATAGGGTGTCCCCACCAGTGATGACAAGATCGCCAGATTACCGCCCCAAAGCATTGCATCTTTAATACTAAATTTAGCGGTGGCGCCTATTGGAGCGTCTTCAATCGCGGTCGACTTGATAGCAACTTTAGGCAATTGCCAACCCGTGCCCTCGCCCTGTCCCGTGATCAGGTCTTCAAAACAGGCCTCCATGATGTCATCTGGCGGGGCTTCAGTGCCAAAGTCTTCGCCGAGCGCGGGTCCAGCCCAGGTCACCGCACCGGTTTGGGCCAGCAACGCCGTCTGAAACGCTGTGAAGTCACTTAATCCAACAAACTGTGTACCCTTTGCAATAGCCTTGGCCACTGCTTTGTAGTTGATGCGCGGCAGGATTCGAGTGAGGCCGTAACCGCCGCGCGAAATCAGCGCGACATCGGCACCGCTGGCTGCCGCGCGATGAATGGCGGCGAGACGGGTGTCGTCGTCACCGGCAAAACGTTGATGGGTTGCCAATGCGGCTTCGTCAATTTCGACTTCATAGCCCAAGAACTCCAGGCGCTTCACCCCGCGTTTGAAGCTCGCTTTGTCGCGCACTGCGCTGGAGGGCGAATAAATATAGATATGGTTTTTCACCGATTGAGTATCCCACTGCTTGGCCTTGGGCCGCTGTGTGCCCCAAAGAGTCAAAGCGCAGTTCGTCAGTTTATTTATAACGGCGGGGTCGAACGCTCGATCGACGTGGAAGAGATATTGGTTTTTTTGCTGGCAGACACTTTGCCGCTTGGCCCACATTGGCGGCATGCACTGCAACCGTCCGAGCAAGAAGGTGGTGCTGGTTTTTCTGTTTCAAATCTTTGCGCGATCATGGGCCAGCCAAACTGCTTTGCAATACCGGCGAACCCCTTGCGTAAAAAGCGCTGGATGGCCGGCGGTGTGTATCGTTTTGCCACCAGCCAGAAAGCAAAAACGACAATTATCCCGACGATGAACTCCTGCATTACACCCCTCCAAGCAATACGCGGCTTATGTGATAGGTCGCTAACGAGCCAAGATACGCAAGAGCAAACATATATCCTGCCATGACCAGTGCGGGTGTCCAGGAATTGGTTTCTCGCTTGACAACCGAAAGAGTGGAAATACATTGCGGCGCAAACACGTACCACGCCAGCAAAGAAAGTGCGGTTGGTAACGTCCATGTCGCCGCGATCATTGGCGTCAAGGTGGTTGTCAGCTGGTCACCGGTGGCAGAAAGCGCATAGACCGTGCCTAGCGCCCCCACTGCAACCTCACGGGCTGCCATCCCAGGAATTAGCGCAATCACGATCTGCCAGTTAAAACCTATCGGTGCAAAAAAACCTTCTAAGGAATGCCCCAGTCGTCCGGCCATGCTGTATTGGATTGCCGGACCAATGGCACCCGATGGCGGCGCCGGAAAACTCGATAAAAACCACAGCAGAATCATCAACGACAAAATGATGGTGCCCACGCGGCCGACAAATATCTTGGTGCGCTCCCAGAGCCCAATGATCAGGTTGCGGAGATTTGGCCAGTGGTAGTTTGGCAACTCCAGCATCAGGGGCTGGTAGCGCCCCTTGCCGATAGTCCGCTTGAGAACGTAGGCTACTGCCATTGCGGACGCAATTCCTGCGATGTACAAAACAAAAAGCACCAGCCCTTGTAAATTCAAAACACCAAGCGATCGGTCTGGAATAAATGCGCCGATAACCAAGGCATAAATTGGCAAACGCGCTGAACAGGTCATCAGCGGGGCGATCATGATCGTGGCCAAGCGGTCACGCGGATTTTGGATAGTCCGCGTCGCCATGATGCCGGGCACAGCGCAGGCAAAACTAGAGAGCAGCGGGATGAAGGCTCGGCCAGAAAGGCCAACGCTGCCCATCAATCGGTCCAGCAAAAAGGCAGCACGCGGGAGATAGCCTGAATCTTCGAGCAAGAGGATAAACAGGAAAAGAATCAGGATCTGTGGCAAAAAGACCAGCACGCTGCCGACGCCGGACAAAATACCGTCAACCACTAGACTGCGCAAAATACCGTGCGGCATAACCGCCTGTACGCTTTGGCCTAGGCCATCGACAGCGCTCTTTATCAGATCCATCGGCCATTTTGACCAGCTGAACACGGCCTGAAAAACCAGGAACAGGATGACGCTCAAAACGACATAACCGAACACCGGATGAAGCACTACAGCATCGATTTTGTCGCCGATAACATGCTCGCGACCTTCCTTTGTGATGACCGCGTCCAGAATACGCCGGACCTCGCGTTGTGTGGCTTCAAGGCTTGCGATATTGTCAGCATTGAATTGCGCCAAGTTGTTGACTGCAATGTCACTTGACTTAGGCTCCGGCAACAGGGTGTCAAGCTGCGCAATCAGCGCTGTCTCGCCACCCGGCGCGGTCGCCACGGTTCGAACCACGGGAATACCCAACTCCGCCTGTAGCTTATTCGTGTCAATCACCAAGCCACGCTTTTCAGCAACGTCCACCATGTTCAGCGTCAGTATTGTCGGACGCTTCAGGCGCAGGACTTCCAGGACCAGGCGCAAGTTCAAGCGCAAATTCGTTGCATCGACAACCAGCACAATGACGTCTGGCGGCGTCTCATCTGCGCGGCTGCCGAATAATACGTCTCGCGTTATGGCCTCGTCAGGCGTCATCGCATTCAGGCTGTAAGCGCCAGGCAGGTCAACGATTTGATAGGTACTTCCCGCTGCAGACGTGAATTTCCCTTCCTTGCGCTCGACCGTCACACCGGCATAATTTGCGACTTTTTGCCGGGCACCCGTCAGTCGATTGAACAGCGCGGTTTTACCGCAATTGGGATTTCCGACTAATGCAAGCCGCAACTGGTGGGTGGTGCTCATAGGGAGTCGGCTAACGACTGTTACGCAGCCAGTAGAGCTGGTCGTTCCACCTGAATCATTGCGGCTTCGTGACGCCGTAACGCAAAAGTGGTGTTGCCAAGTCGCACTGCCATCGGGTCACCACCCGGAAATGACTCTGCCACGACTCTAACTTTCTCGCCCGGAGCGAAACCGAGCTCCAGAAGCCTCGTTTTAATGGCCAACTGGTCTGGCCGCTCGACGGACGCCACTCTCGTCACGGTTGCGCAATCACCCTTTTTCATCAAGGCAAGGTGGTCTACGTTGTCCCGCACAAGGTTAGCAGGGAGAGTCGCAATCATCGTGAGCTTTCGATAGTTGACAGAATTTGCAAAGTGCACGGCGTTGTTTTGCAGCTCAGCAAAGACAGTAATGTACCATGCGAATGATAGTTATTCTCAATAAACCAAAGAGAAATTTATTCAAAACGTCGAAAACGATCTCAAAGGGCCATGACGTTCCATTTCCCCTTAACTTTGCCGATCTATGCAAGTTGACAGATGGATTCCAGCGGCCCACTCTTGTGCGCGCCAACATTGGATTCCCGATGGGGGCGATGGGAACCGACACGGCGCTAGAAACAGCCGACGCGGCTCTAATGAACAACGATTTACGCAAGATTCCGACCTTCATCCGTTTGTCGCAAGCCACCCACTCGGTGCTGGTCCAAAACATCAGCTTGGCCGTGGGTATCAAAGCATTATTTTCGGCGCTTGCCCTGAGCGGATCAGGCCCGACGTGGATGGCTGTGATTGCCAACGTCGGCGCGAGTTTGCTGGTGGTTTTTAATGCATGGAGACTGCTTCGAAAGTAGCGGCTGGTCGCAGTCAGCCGTGCAAGCACCCAGAGCTGAGATTCAAACGAGGTTTAAGACTTTTTTCGACAAAACGTGCACATTTATATAGACTGATGCGCTAAAGATCCCGCATAAACCCATAACCCGAATCGATCGATTAACCTCTTGCATGACCTGGAATCGCCGCCATCGCTTCGTCACAGTGCTCCTCGCGCTTGGGAGCTTTCTATTTATGCAGTTGGCAATGGCGAGCTATTTTTGCCCGGGCGCGGCAGGTAACACTGATGGGCAGAACACCTCAATGGCGCAGGTCGACATGCCGTGCGCGGAGACCATGAGTCTGACCATGGACAGCGAGCAACCCAGCTTGTGTCATGCGTACTGCAAGGCTGACTCACAGACCGCCGGTGCGTACCAAGCGCTTGGATTGGCGTCTTTTCCAGAACTGGCAAGCGAGTTCCCGATCGCCCGCGCCTTCCCCGCATCCTCGGGTGTTCTCCTGCAAGCGCCTCTTCTGATGCGCACCACGGCGCCTCCATTGGCCGTGCGTCACTGCTGTTTTCGCATTTAACTTCTCCAGCTTCATCGTGCTTGCCTGAGCCTGCGAATTGCTCCGGCCGTTTTTCTTGCTGTCTGGAGGTTTTATGTTGTCTGGTTATTTAATTCGAAGCGTTGCAGCGGCCGCGCTGCTGGCCCAAGTCACAGCGCCGCTCTGGGCCACTGAGCCCTTGTCCTTGCGAGAAGCGCAGCAACTCGCGGCCGCCCGATCTCCGCAACTGGTTGCGCAGGATGCGCTCGTCAGGGCAGCGCGGGAAATGTTAATTTCGGCGGGCCAACTGCCCGATCCGGTACTCAAGCTCGGCATCGACAATCTGCCCGTTAATGGCTCCGATAGCCTGAGCCTGACGCGCGATTCATCGACCGCCCGTCGCATCGGCATCATGCAGGAGTTTCCGCGGCAGGAAAAACGTCAGCTTAAAGCGGAACGCTTTGAGCATGAGTTGCAGCGTGCCCAGGCGCAGCGTCAAATGGCACTGGCCAATATCCAGCGGGACACGGCATTGGCTTGGATCGAACGCTACTATGCGCAAAACATGCGCGCGCTACTGTTGCGGCAGCTCGGGGAGACGCGCTTGCAGGTAGAAGGCGCGGACATCGCCTTCCGCGGTGGCAGGGGCACCCCGGCCGACGTGTTTGCTGCGCGCACTGCACTCATCGGTCTTGAGGACCGGTTGAGCCAGATTGATCGGCAGACGCGAAGCGCCAGCCTGCTGCTTGCTCGCTGGATCGGTCCGGATGCCGACCGCCCTCTGTTGGGACAACCCGACTGGGAAAACCTGAGAGACAGAGACAGCCGCAGGCTCGACTCGATATTTTCTACTGAGCAGCTGAAGCAACAGCCAGAGCTGGCCGTGCTGGCCGCGCAGGTGGAAGCTGCCGAAACAGAGGCTCGTCTGGCCCAGGCCAACACCAGGTCGGACTGGAGTGTCGAAGCGGCGTACAGCCAACGCGGTCCCTCTTTCTCCAACATGGTTTCACTGGGTGTTTCCATCCCGCTGCAATGGGACCCAGCACATCGTCAGAAGCGTGAGGTGGGTGCCAAATTGGCATTGGTGGAAGAGGCCCGCGCCGTCTATGAAGACAGGCTGCAAAGCCGAGAGGCCGAAGTGCGCGGTCTTCTCAACGATTGGCAAAGCGGCATCGAGCGGGTTTCCCGCTACACCAGCCAACTGCTTCCCGTTGCCGGAAACCACAGCGAAGCGGCGCTAACGGCCTACCGCATCGGCAAGAGCGATTTGGCCAACGCACTGGCTGCACGGCGCGATGAAATCGAAACCAGCATCCAGGCGCTAACCCTGGAATTGGAAACGGCTCGTCTGTGGGCGCAGCTTAACTATCTGACGCCCGACAACGCCCAGACGAACGGCGCCACGCCAGCCCCAATCCCAACCCTCCCAGTTTCTGTGAAAGAGCAACCATGAACTCCAAAAAAATTCTGGTCGTGGCATTGACGGCAACTGGCTTGATCGCGTCCATAGGATTTGGCGGCTATGGTCTGTACGCACTTGGCATGAAACGCGGAATGAGCGCAACCGGCGCACAACCTACTTCGTTATCGACCGTGCCCGTCCAAAGTCCCCGCCCAATCGCCGGCCCGCAAAGTGTTGCCGAAGGCGAAGAGGCGACTAAACGCCACATCAGCGAAGGCATCAAGGCCGGTGACACCGACCCCGCCAATAACCGCCAGATTTTGTATTACCAGGACCCAATGGTCCCGGCGACCAAATTTGACAAACCGGGCAAATCCCCTTTTATGGACATGATGCTGGTACCCGTCTACGCCGATAGTGGTTCGGACCGGGGTGGCGTCAGCATCAGCCCTCGAATTCAGCAAAACCTGGGAATACGCACCGCCGCAGTCACTCGAGGTCTGCTCTCGCCCGAGCTTTCGGCAGTAGGCAGCATTGCCTTCAATGAGCGCGATCAGGCCATTGTGCAGGCCCGCGCAACCGGCTATGTGGAACGCCTGTATGTACGCGCCACCCTTGATCGGGTGACCAAAGGACAAGCTCTGGCGGACCTGTATGTACCGGACTGGGTGGCCGCACAAGAAGAGTTTTTAGCCGTGCGACGAATGCAGGGACCAGGACTGGACAGCCTGATTGATGGCGCTCGCCAGCGCATGCGTCAGGCCGGTATGAGCGAAGAACAAATCCGCGCCGTGGAAACCCGCGGCCAGACCCGCGCTCGTTTCACGATGACCGCTCCAATCGGAGGTGTGGTCACCGAGCTTGCGGCACGCGAGGGTATGACGGTGATGCCGGGGACGACCTTGTTCCGCATTAACGGCCTGTCTTCCGTCTGGGCTAACGCCGAGGTGCCCGAAAGCCAGTCAGTGCTGTTGCGGCCTGGGACCAAGGTGCAAGCCCATAGCCCGGCCGCACCCGGCGTCGACTTTGACGGCAAGGTTCAGGCCATTCTGCCGGAGGTCAATGCCGCCACGCGCACGGTGAAAGCGCGTCTGGAATTGGCCAATCCTGATGGCCGGTTAGTCCCCGGTATGTTCGTGTCGATGCGGTTTGCGGACCTGCGCGCCGAAAAGGTCTTGTTGATTCCCACCGAAGCGCTGATTCAGACCGGCAAGCGCGCGGTAGTGATGCTGGCCGAGGATCATGGCCAGTTCCGCCCCGTTAACGTGGAGGCCGGGATTGAAAGCGGCGACCAGACGGAAATAAAGCGCGGACTGGAAGCTGGTCAGCGCGTGGTGGTGTCCTCGCAATTTTTGATCGATTCGGAATCCAGCCTGAAAGGGGTCGAGGCCAGACTCAATGATGCGGCGAAATCTGCGGCTCCCAATACGGAACCCCGGCACGAGGGTGAAGCCAAGGTCGAGGCCGTTGGCCGCGAGGCACTGACACTCTCCCACGGCGCCATCCCCTCGCTGAAGTGGGGGCCGATGACCATGGATTTCAAACGCCCTCCTTCGGCAGCCCTTCCGCCCAATTTAAAAACGGGTGACCAGGTGCGCTTTGAGTTCTACATGGATACCGAGGGACTTCCGCAACTCACCCGCGTGTCACCGCTGGCCCCCAAAACAGCCGCCGGAGCCACCAGGTGATTGCAAAACTCATTCGGTGGTCGATTTCCAACCGCTTCCTGGTAGTGCTGGCTACGCTGGTTGTCAGCGCCTGGGGCGTCTACGCGCTTTTAAGAACCCCGTTAGACGCCTTGCCTGACCTGTCCGATGTCCAGGTCATCATTCGGACCAGCTACCCGGGCCAAGCCCCGCAAATTGTCGAAAATCAGATCACCTACCCGCTCACTACCACCATGCTGTCGGTGCCCGGCGCGAAGACCGTCCGCGGCTATTCGTTCTTTGGCGATTCCTTCGTCTATGTGTTGTTTGAGGATGGCACCGACCTCTACTGGGCGCGTTCCAGAGTCCTGGAATACCTTAATCAGATTCAATCGCGTTTACCCGCAAACGCAAAGACCTCGCTCGGCCCGGATGCGACCGGGGTCGGATGGATTTACGAATATGCACTGGTTGACCGCAGCGGTACCCAGGATGCATCGCAATTGCGCGCACTGCAGGATTGGTTCTTAAAGTACGAGTTGAAGACAGTGCCCGACGTCGCTGAGGTAGCCTCGGTGGGCGGTATGGTGCGCCAATACCAAATCGTGCTGGACCCCGAAAAGCTGGCGGCTTACGGCATCCCGCAAAGCAAGATTGTCGAGGCCGTTCAGAAAGCCAATCAGGAAACCGGCGGCTCGGTGCTTGAACTGGGCGAAGCGGAATACATGGTGCGCGCGTCGGGGTATGTTCAGGGGCTGGATGATTTTCGGAAAATCCCGTTGGTGACCACCAGCGCCGGCGTCTCGGTTCACCTTGGCGACGTGGCGCGCATTCAGCTGGGGCCCGAAATGCGGCGCGGCATCGGGGAACTGGACGGTGAAGGTGAAGCGGTCGGCGGTGTGATCGTGATGCGCTCAGGCAAAAATGCACTGAAAACCATAGCGGCAGTCAAAGAAAAACTCCGCTCTTTGCAGGCGGGGCTTCCGAAAGGGGTCGAGATTGTGCCGGTTTACGATCGCTCGAATCTGATCGAGCGCGCTGTTGAAAACCTGACGCACAAATTGTTGGAAGAGTTCCTCGTCGTCGCGCTGGTGTGTTTCGTTTTCCTCTTTCATCTGCGCTCGGCCTTCGTCGCGATCATTTCGCTGCCGCTAGGAATCCTCGCAGCATTTATCGTGATGTACTACCAAGGCGTCAACGCCAACATCATGTCGCTAGGTGGCATTGCCATCGCCATCGGCGCCATGGTCGATGCGGCCGTGGTCATGATCGAAAACGCGCACAAGCATCTGGAACATTGGACTCACGAGTATCCCGAACAATCGTTGCAGGGACCAGCGCGCTGGCGGGTGATCGGAGATGCCGCAGCCGAGGTGGGACCGGCGCTGTTTTTCTCGCTGTTGATCATCACCTTGTCCTTTATTCCGGTGTTCACGCTCGAAGCGCAAGAGGGGCGACTGTTCTCACCGCTCGCTTTTACCAAAACCTACGCCATGGCGGCTGCCGCTGGTTTATCTGTCACGCTGATTCCGGTCCTCATGGGCTACCTCATTCGCGGGCGCATACCTGGTGAAAAAACCAACCCACTTAATCGCGTGTTAATCGCAATCTACCGCCCCCTTCTGAATGCGGTGCTGCGGGCACCCAAGCTGACGCTCGTGCTGGCAACCGTCGCGTTTGTGCTCAGCCTTTGGCCGCTGCAACACATTGGCGGCGAGTTCATGCCCAGGCTTGACGAGGGCGACCTGCTCTACATGCCTTCGGCGTTACCGGGCCTCTCAGTGGGCAAAGCGGGCGAATTGCTGCAGCAGACTGACCGCTTGATCAAAACCGTTCCCGAGGTCGCCAGCGTATTCGGCAAGGCGGGTCGCGCCGAAACCGCTACCGACCCGGCGCCGCTGGAAATGTTCGAGACCACGATCCAATTCAAGCCGCGCGACCAGTGGCGTCCGGGCATGACGACCGATAAGCTGGTGGAAGAGCTCGATCGCATTGTCAGGGTGCCGGGCTTGTCCAACATCTGGGTGCCGCCCATCCGCAACCGCATCGACATGCTCGCCACGGGCATCAAGAGTCCCGTGGGCGTGAAGGTGGCGGGCTCCGACCTCGCCGCGATCGATCGCGCAACGGCAGACATCGAACGCATATTAAAGGACGTGCCCGGCGTTAGCAGCGCCCTCGCCGAGCGGCTCACCGGAGGGCGCTACGTGAATGTCAACATCCGCCGTGACGACGCGGCACGTTTTGGGCTGAATATCGCCGACGTTCAGGCCGTCATCACCACCGCGGTCGGTGGAGAGAATATCGGGGAGACCGTCGAGGGCCTACAACGCTTTCCAATCAACTTGCGCTATCCCCGCGAAATACGGGATTCCCTTGAAAACCTGCGCAGCCTTCCGATCATCACCGAGCGCGGACAGCGGCTGGTGCTCTCCGACGTAGCCGACATTCGCATCACCGACGGGCCCCCCATGTTGCGCAGTGAAAACGCGCGGCTGTCAGGCTGGGTGTACGTGGATATTCGTGGCCGCGATCTGCGCTCGGCTGTGATGGATATGCAGCGTGCGGTAGCGAAGCAAGTCACGCTGCCACCGGGCTATTCGATTTCCTGGTCAGGGCAGTTTGAGTTTTTGGAGCGGGCCACCGCCAAACTAAAAGTCGCGGTACCGTTCACGCTTCTCATCATCTTCGTGTTGCTGTACCTGTGCTTCGGAGCCTTTGGCGAGGCACTGCTGATTATGGCGACGCTGCCTTTTGCCTTGGTCGGCGGCATTTGGCTGCTGTACCTGCTGAACTACAACCTGTCGGTTGCGGGCGCCGTCGGCTTCATCGCGCTCTCGGGTGTGTCGGCGGAGTTCGGGGTCATCATGCTGCTGTATTTAAAGAGTGCCTGGACTAAGCGCATTGAACAAGGCAAGACCAGCGTCGAAGATCTCATGGACGCCATTCAGGAGGGCGCTGTATTGCGCGTGCGGCCAAAGGCAATGACGGTTTCGGTGATCCTGGCGGGCCTGCTCCCCATCATGTGGGGTGCTGGAACCGGTTCGGAGGTAATGCAGCGTATTGCTGCGCCAATGGTTGGCGGCATGATCACGGCGCCACTGTTGTCGATGTTTGTAATTCCGGCGGCGTATTTACTGATGCGCAGGCCGCGCGATCAGCGCGCGTCGAGGCTGGCATTCTGGAGCCCTCGCCGTGGCACTCCGTGAGCTTTTCGCTGCGCAGAATTGCCCCCGGATCAAACCCGATCTTTTGTAACGCGATAACCACTTTACCTCCATCAAGCGGGCAATCAGCAGGGCCAAATAAGCCGGCGCAGCGTTGAAATCCCACATTCATTCATACTATCAGCCGGATCACTCTTTGAATCGCTAGCCTCTCATGATCAAAACTTCCATCGACAAAAACAAAATCAAGTTTCTACTATTAGAGGGCATTCATCCCTCGGCCGTCGCGGTACTAAAGGCGGCGGGCTACACGCACATCGAAAGCTTCAGCGGGGCGCTGTCGGACGACGAGCTCAAGGTAAAAATCTCGGATGTGCATTTTGTCGGTATCCGCTCGCGGACGCAACTCACGGCCGAGGTGTTTTCCCATGCGGCCAAGTTGGCGGCGGTCGGCTGCTTTTGTATAGGCACCAACCAGGTTGATTTGAACGCGGCACGGGCACGCGGCATCGCGGTGTTCAACGCGCCTTTTTCCAATACCCGTTCGGTCGCTGAATTGGTGCTGGCTGAAGCCATTTTGCTATTGCGCGGCGTCCCCGAAAAAAGCGCGGCAGCGCACCGCGGCGGCTGGCTGAAATCGGCTGAAAACGCTTATGAAATTCGTGGCAAGACTTTGGGTATCGTGGGTTATGGATCCATCGGTACCCAATTGTCGGTATTGGCAGAAGCGCTGGGCATGAAGGTGGTGTTTTTTGATGTAGTCACCAAGCTGCCGCTCGGCAATGCCCGTCAGCTAGCCCAACTGCACGAACTGCTGGCACAGGCGGACGTGGTCAGCCTGCACGTGCCAGAAACCCAAGCCACGCAGTGGATGATGGGTCCGGCCGAAATCGCTGCGATGAAGCCAGGTAGCGTGCTGATCAATGCCTCGCGCGGCACGGTAGTCAAGATTGAGCCGCTCGCCGAAGCGCTACGCCAGAAAAAACTGCTGGGGGCGGCGATTGACGTGTTCCCCGTAGAACCGCACAGTAACAAGGAGGTGTTCGAGTCGCCGTTGCGCGGCCTCGACAACGTGATCCTGACGCCCCATGTGGGGGGCTCCACGATAGAGGCGCAAGAAAATATCGGCGTCGAAGTGGCTGAAAAGCTGGTGAAATATAGCGACAACGGCACCTCGACGTCGTCGGTCAATTTTCCCGAGGTGGCGCTACCGGCGCACCCTGGCAAACACCGGTTGCTGCACATTCACCGCAACGTGCCCGGCGTACTCTCTGAAATCAACAAGGTTTTTTCCGACAATCACATCAACATCGCCTCTCAGTATCTGCAAACCAATGAGGCAATCGGTTATGTGGTGATCGATATTGATGCGGGGCACTCCGACTTGGCGCTGGCCAAGCTGGCTGAGGTGCCAGGGACCATCCGCAGCCGTGTTCTTTTTTGAGCGTGGCGAGCGGCCCATGTCCGCTTTGTGCTATTTAAATGATAGCCTTCTGTGCTTGATCTAATTGGGCGAAAAGCATTTTTACTCTAAAAGATTAGCACAACCAATTAGTCTCATTTAAAAAATCAATGAGGGGGCCGTGGTGGGGTAGTTGGCCGTGCAATCCGCCCCCTGAACGATCGCGACTTTCAAGTCTTGCAGCAGTCTACCCGCGTGTGGGTCGGCCAGCTGTCTCCAAACTGAGAGACGGCGCTGCCGCCCAAAGGGGCTCTTCACCACCCGTCTTCGAATTGACACGACGGAGATTGTTCTCGCGCATCGACTGATGTCCTTCATGCCTGAACACGATCACAGCCTGTGCCAGATCTTCCGCCTGCTCCTCCAAGGAAGAGGCGGCAGCGGCGGCTTCCTCTACCAGCGCCGCGTTTTGCTGTGTCACCTGGTCCATCTGCGTCATGGCTCGGTTGATCTGCTCAATTCCCGAGGTTTGCGCCTGGCTGGCCAATGTAATTTCGGCCATGATGTCGGTCACGCGCTTGACGCTGGCGACAATTTCGTCCATCGTTTTGCCGGCCTGCGCTGCCTGTTTACTTCCCTCCTGAACTTTGTCCACTGAGTCGCCGATCAAGGTCTTGATCTCCTTCGCGGCCGCGGCAGAACGCTTCGCCAGATTTCTCACTTCGGTTGCCACCACCGCAAAACCCCGGCCTTGCTCTCCAGCACGGGCCGCTTCGACGGCGGCATTGAGCGCCAAAATATTGGTCTGGAAGGCGATGCCGTCAATCACGCCAATAATCTCGACGATCTTTTTGGAGGAAGCATTGATAGACCCCATGGTGTCGACCACTTGCGCTACGACGCTCCCGCCCTTGACCGCTACGCGGGAGGCAGATTCAGCCAACTGATTCGCTTGGCGGGCATTGTCGGCATTTTGTTTCACCGTGGAAGTCAGCTCTACCATCGAGGCAACCGTCTGCTCCAGCGAGCTGGCCTGCTCTTCGGTACGCGATGATAGGTCCATATTGCCCGCCGCGATCTGGCTGGAGGCCGTGGCGATGGTGTCGACATTTCCACCGATGTCCAAGAGGAGTCCCACCATGTTGGCGTTCATCTGGTTCAAGGCACGCAGCAAGGGCTTGGCTTCATCCGTGGAGTGGATTTCGAACTTGACAAGATCGCCCCCGGCAATGGCCTGAGCTACCCGGACCGCCTTGTCCAGAGGACGAAACACGGTACTCACAAGAAAATAGCCCATTCCGATCCACGCCACGGCGGAAACTACAGTGCCCGCCGCCAGTACGTTAGGGACCCAGTTGGCCCTGCCCGATGACAGGGCCATCAGGCTGACTTCGCGCCATCCAAGTACGCCAAAGATCAGCGTCAGAAGAGCCGCAAAGGCGCTGATACAAACGACCCGGTACGCGATTGGGATTCGGCGCAAGCCGGCCATGGGGTCAACCCAAATCGGTCGCATCACCTCCCCTTGCCGGATCACCAACCCGCCGGCATGCCCCTCCCGAATCTTGCGATAATTTTGCTCGGCGTCGCTCATCTGCGCGGGTTCGGGTTTACTACGCACCGACATATAACCCTGCGTCGCGCCTTTGTGGCGGATTGGTGTGACGTTCGCCTGCACCCAATAGAAGTCACCGTTTTTGCGCCGATTCTTGACCACGCCTGTCCATGGCGCGCCTCGACTCAGCGTTTCCCACATGTCCTCAAAGGCTTCCGGCGGCATGTCGGGATGACGGACGATGTTGTGCGCCTTGCCCAGGAGTTCATTCAGCTCATAGCCACTCACCTCAAGAAACGTCGGATTTGCATAGGTGATACGTCCCTTGAGGTCGGTGCGGGACACCATCGCCACCTCTGGTGGAAGTATGTATTCGTTATTGGTGACGGGTAGGTTTAAGCGCATAACGTGAGAGATCTCCGTAGAAAGGCGGCCAAAAGCCGGTTCGGAATCGATACTTATGTCAGATATTTTGACAGTATTAACAACTGTTAACGATTTTACAAGCCAGCCGCGTTGTTAGAGTTTGATAAAGAACAATCCGCCCTTGCAAGCGTCAACAGCGCCATCGAATCCGCCCACAGTCAGCTAGCGGGAGAGGTCTGACGCCAGTTCCTGAGCGAGCATGACAAACTCTGGCGCCCGCTGCACGGATACGTGGGTGGCGCCGATCGCGTAAGTCAATCGCGTTTTCACACCTTGCGCCTGCAGTCGAGCGGCATAGGTCTCGCTAAATTTTGGCAGCGTGTTGTCGTCTTTGTTGCCCACCACAAGACGCATGTGGATGCCCGCCTTGATGTTGCCCACCTCGTCCTGTGGCGATAGGCTGTGTGTCCAACGACCCTTTTCCCGCGCTGAAGCGTTGCGCCATTGCCGCCACGGCGGAACGTCGCACGGGCAACCGGCCAGCAGATAAGCATCGGCACTGGCTGGAAAACGGCTGGCCAGCAGTGCGGCCACGGCTGCACCACCCGAGTAGCCAATCAGTAATATCTTTTTGCCCGGGTTGAGCGGTCGAAGCTGGTCCAGCGCAGCAGCGACTAACGCTACATTGCCGGGGCTGTAGTCGTCGACCTCCGCGCTGGTGGCACCGCCAGATAGACCCGGATCGCTACGGGAAATCGGGCGCTGGAAGGCGATGGTGGTAATTTTCAGCTGTTGCGATAAATTCAATGCCGTCTCCCGACCTGTCAGCACCTCAAGACTGCCGCCGTTGTCGCCATACAGGAAGACGAGGAGCACCCTGCCGTTAGCCCCGGCGGGTTCAAACTTTTGGGTCACCATGCACTGAGGGTGGCTGCCGGTGCGTTCAATGCCATCAGCTGCTTTTCCGGCGAGGCACTGGTTAGTCTGGGTTGCCGCGTGCGCCAGCGGGATCCAAGCCAAGGCGATCGCCAAGGCCTTCAGCGTCGAAGTGACCGATGCGCTGGTGAAGTCGTGTCTCATGCCTCCTCAACTCCCTCATTCAGGCGTAAAGCCGCGAGTGTGCCACAGCCCGTCTGCGATGCCGCATCGATAGCGCATGGTGCTATATATTTTATAGCTATTCACGCTTGTTCCTATTGGGCCAGAGGCAAAAATAATATATCGCGAGATCGAATGAGGGCGGTCAGTTCATCGCTTGGTGGTAGACCGGCCCGTGACGTTTGGCGGGTGTAGCGGTACCACCAGTCGTACCCGGGTGCCTACCTGGGCCTTAGTGGCAATCTGCAGCTGCCCGCCCAGCTTACTGGCGCGCAGACGCATGCCCTCCAGGCCCTTGCCCACAGGTCTGCCGGCCTCGCGGCGGGCAATGCCCAGGCCGTTGTCGCGCACTTCCAGTAGCAGGGAGTCGCTCTCCGGCAGATAGCGGCAGATCACCTCGACCGCGCTGGGATGAGCGTGGCGCATGATGTTTGACAGGCATTCCTGCGTAATGCGCAAGACTTGCTGTGCACGATCGCCGATAAAGGCCTGCAGCGGTCCGTCCACATCCGCCTTCCAGACCATGCGAATGCCCAGTTTGTCCAGTGAATGCTGCACGCGGTAGCGAAGACGGCCGAGCGCATCGATTACGTTATCGTCCGAAGTGTCTATTGAGTCGACCGTGATTTTGAGGTCCATGAGGCAATGCTCCAGGGCCAGCGCGACCTCCTTCTGCAGCGGCGCGCGCGTGTCGAGAGTGGCCAGGATGTTGACCAGTTGGGAACCCACGCCATCGTGAAGGTCCTGCGCGATACGTCGGCGCTCGCTGGCCACAGCAGCCGTGGCAAGTTCGGTGGACGGGCCAAATCCGGTGACAGTGTCCCACGCCGTTGGATGCGCGTAGTGTGTTCCCGACGCGGCTTCCCGCGCAGGGGGTCCGGCCCGGTCGGTAATCAAAAGCCATAGCAGAAGCAGAAAAGTGGCGAAAAAATATTGAGCGAACGTAGGGCCATGCAAACCGTTGGCGGCGAGCAAATCTTCGAAACAAATGCCGAGACCCAGCACGCTTCCCCCAAGCACCAGCCAGAAGCGGTAAGTCCCCTGCCTGTAAGCGATCAACCCCAAGTAGACCGACAGCGCACTGGCACAAACCAGATTGAGCGCCACCCAAAGCTGGTAAGCCAGGTCCTGCTGCGCCGGGCCCCAGGCGTACAAAGTCAGCAGCAGCGTCCCCGCCACGCCCTGTGCCATCCACACGGCATAGACTTTGAAGTCGGTGATCGAAGCGCTGACCAAGAGAAAGAACGACACCGCCGCAGCGGCGACTTGATAACCAGCATGGGCAGCAAATACCGAAAGCGGACGGGACTCAATCAAAAAGCTGGCGCTACTGGCTAGCAGATACACCAACCAACCGGACGTAGCAACGGCACAGGCCAGATCAACCGGGTTGTGCTGCCTTATCCAGGCTTTGCCCGATACCGCGAGAGTCACCGCCGCTGCAGCCATGCTGAGCAAGGCGCCGGCCTGAACCCCCCAATGGTAGGGGATGGGTGACACGGCAGGCCTTCAGAACAGCCCGCGATGGGCCGCAAAACTCACGGCTTGAGCACGTGTGCGCACCTGGAGCTTGCGATATATGTTTTTGATGTGCGTATTAACCGTCAACCCGCTGATGGTCAACCGTGAACCGATTTCCAAACTGGTGTAGCCTGAGGCGACAAGCTTCAGCACTTCCTTCTCACGCTCGGACAGCTTGCCCTTGTCGCTGCTCTTGTACAGGATACGATGGTTACTCTCCTGGGCATGATTGAACTTGCTGAGCAGGCGCCGCGCCAGGTTGGGTGTGATGGACGCCCCCCCGTTGACCACCTGCAACACAGCCTGTGAAAAGTTTCCAAACCAGGAATTTTTGACCAAATACCCTGTGGCGCCCAGTTCGAAGGCATGGAGGGCATGCTGCTCGTCTTCCATTGCCGAGATCACCACCGCTTCCGCAACAGGGCGCACAGTTTTCATGTGCTCGATAAGGTCGAATCCCGTGCCATCGCCGAGGTTAAGGTCCACCAGCATGACGTCAAACTCATGTACCGAAATCAGGCGTCTTCCTTCCTTCATGCTGTTCGCCTCCGCAAGGAGGTTGATCCGCATGTCCGCCAGCAATTCCTGCGCAATAACCCGGCGTATGTGCGGATCATCATCGACCAGCAAAACGCGCACTGGTTGCTCGGCTTGACCCGTCAAAAAGTCAGGCCAGATGCTGGGGGGGGCGCTATGCGAGGCGAAGTGATGCTCCTCTGCGAGCAGGCCAAATTTCATTGATGAGCTAGCTGTGACGTCTGGATGCAACAAATTGTTCATAACTTCTCCTGAGTTCCCGATCTATCAGGCACAACCGGCAGGTTTTACCGATTGTTTGACTGACTATTCGCCACCATTTACGCTAAACCACTTGATTAGATTCTTTTGTATGGTAACGAACTATTGGCGGGAAGCTAAATTTATATGTACATCTGTAAGAATAGTTGAAATTAAGTTAAAAGATACGTTCTGTTTCATTAGTTTCATAATGTATCCACCCTATTCAAACGCGGTGGTACGGAGCGGAAAAGATAGCAAGGCAGTCCGATGTTGACTCAGGAAGACGGTTCAACATCCGTAACAAACAGCTCGCCAGATCGCGCAAATGATGTAACTCATTGCAGTGATTGGCATTACCTCATGCGTTTACGAAACTGAATCCAGACAAAGCAGGGCAAAAAGCCAAACCGGTCCGGAGAAGCTGCACCGCCCCGCAATGTCTATCAGGCCAGTGGCTCTGGATTTCTCCAGGCTTCCGGAAAAATGTAGATCAATATCTTGAGGAAATTATCATGAAAAAGCTTGCACTTATCGCTTTTGCTGCTCTGGCAACTACCGCCTTCGCCGGCCCCCCAGGCCCTCTCAACGGACCGCAAATCGTGATTAACGGCAGTTCGGTCCAGGGCGTGGCGATGATCTTTTCGTCCTTGCGGAACCAGTCTACTGGCAGCAACAGCGACGCGCATCAGAACGTGTCCAGCAATTCCGGCAACGTAACCGTCAATGGCAATTCAACACAACTGACGGCAGGCATCTGGTCTGACGTGTCCAACCGTTCAACCGGCAGCCACAGCTATGCCAGCCAAAACCTGTCGTCCAACGTCGGTAAGGTTGACATCAACGGCAGCTCGACACAGGTGACGGCGATGCTGGGTTCCTACGTGGCGAACCTGGCCAGCGGCAACCACGCGACTGCGGTTCAAAACATTGCGAGTAACAACGGTTGCACATCCTGCCAGCCTCTCGCAAACCGACAAGACCGCTGACAACGTGCGAGGGCACCCTCCTGGATCTGACGCAGTGGGTGCCCTTTTTTAGTTTTAAGAATGGAGCTCAGTCATGATGAATAGAAATCTGCGCACTGCATGGGCGTTATGGATACTGGGCACGGCCCTGAGTGCCGGTGCACAGGGCGTTCCCGGTGAGGATCCGGTGCAGTTGTCGGGCCCGGTCAAGTTTTTGAACCTGCCAGGCGGCCCGTCGCCTAAATCAGACCCGATCGACCGTAACCCCGAAATGCCGGCCTGGATGAAAGCGCGGGTTGCCCGCTACGAAGCAAAGGCATTTTCGGCGACGGCCAATGACGGAACGATCTTGACCAACAACGACGTGGTGAACACCTCCAGTGCGCAAGGCCTTAACAAGACCTGCGTACAGGACGTCGGTAGCGTCACGTCGGCAACGAATAAAGCAGGCCGCAATACGGTCAGCGGACAACAGCAGATCGTCGTTCTGAGAGGCGATCTGGTCAATATTTGCCGGTAAAACTGCATTCATACAAGAACTCACCGCAGTCTTACCGCCCCAACCGCCGAGGCTGACAGCGGCGCTTTTTTCTGAATCATCTACAACAGGGAAGCATCATGAGAACGCCAGAAAAAAACACAGTCGGCGCTGGCTGGTTCAAGGGAACCATGGGCCTTGCGCTGCTTTCAGCGCTGTCTCTGCTGGTGGGTTGTGGAACGCCTATGAATCCCCGCGAGGATGCCAACTTTCAGTCCTATGGCCATGCTGCCGACCGACCGACTGGCAGGCCGGTCCGCTCGATATCCAGCTTCTCGGATTCGCTCATGTGCATGGACCGGTTGTTCCGGGAAACGCAATTACCCACCACGCTCATCACAAGTAAACAGATTCCCGACTTCTCAACCCGTGTGCCTGTTGCGACCAAGGAAATGATCGTGACGGCCCTCTCGCAGATGTCCCGTCTGAGCAACGCATTCAGGTACGTGGACTATGAAATTGATATTTCACGTCAAGACACGGTGCAAAACCTCACCACCATCCTGCTGAACAACAACCAGATTCAATTGCAGCGCCCCGCCCTTTACGTAACCGGCGCGGTGGCGTTTGTGGACCAGAATGTCTTGAACAACCGGTTTGACGTGGGCACATCGGGTTCCCGGCTGGATACGGGTTACAGCCGAAACCGCAATGCAACGATCATTGGCCTGGAGCTTCAGTTGGGCGACTTCCGCACGCGCACCATTATTCCAGGACTGGACTCTTCCAACGAGGTCATCCTCGGAACCGGTGGACAGGGACTCGATCTTGCAGGCCGCATCGGCGACTATGGCTGGAAGTTCAACGTCGGCCGCGACTATGCCCAAGGTTCTGGCGCCGCCATTCGGACCCTGGTTGATCTGGCGATGATTGAGCTGACCGGAAAATGGGCCCGAGTGCCTTACTGGCAATGCCTGACACTTGAGCAAACGCATCCAGACTTTCAGCGCCAGCTTAGGGACTGGTATGACGAAGGAGATGCGGGCGTCCATCAGGGACTGGTCAAGCGCTCGCTCATAAGCCATGGATACCTGGCCGCAAGCGATGACATGCTTGCAGTCAACAGCCCAGAGTTCCGCAGTGCGCTGGGCCGGTTCCAAGCCGACAGCGGTATGGTGGTCACGGGTGTCGTCGACTTTCCTACTTACGAGCGCGCCCTGCGCAATTTTGTGACTTTGGGCGACGACGGCAAGCTCGCCCGTGTCGGCTGGCTCCCCACTACCACCACCCCGACCAGGGTAGCCGCCACTACATCGGCAGACAAAGCGACCAGCGGCGCCGCCTCAATGCCGGGTGAGGTAGCCTACGGCGCACCGTCGCAACCTACTCGCATCGACATGCAGGTCGAAAACCTTGTGTTGGACAGAACTGTTTTTGAATCGGGCGAGCAGATATTCCTCTCGGCCACGCTCTCCAAAGCGTCTCACCTTTACTGCTATCTCTCCGAGGCCGATGGTCATGTGATCCGGCTGTTGCCCAACGCGACCAACCCGACTTCGCTGATATCCGCCAACCTGGCGATCCGCATTCCTGACTGGATGAGTCCAACCCCCGGTTTTGTGCTGGATACCGGTATACCGGGTACCGAAGCCGTCAGCTGCATTGCCACGAACGAAGAGGCCTTCCCAAAATTGCCCGCGCCGTTGCAGGGTAAGGGATTGACGGTGATCGCTGGCTACAAGGGCATCGGCAGCGTCAAGGAAGCCTTTACCAAGGCGCTGGGCGAAGGCGGCTACGTCGAGCAGACGCTTCAATGGCGTGTGATTCCGCGCCGGGTGGCAGCGGCGCGTTGAGCCAGAGCAGCGCTATGCGGGCACGACTTTCCTTCCGTGTTGCACCGGGGGCTGAAATGCTTTCAACCAACCGACCTGGTCGCTGGCGCACCCGGCTGCGCCGAACGTTACCGGCTTGCCTGATGCTGGCCGTTAGCCTGAGCGGCGCTGATGCCCGCGTCCTGGTAGCACCTGCGCAACCGATACAGTCGTCCCCGTTGCTGGCAAGCCCGTTAAGGTTACAGGGGCCGGACGATCCGGCGGTAGAGCGCGACATTCAGCGACTTAAGTCAATCGCGGGTACACCGGTGCGTAATTTGAGCCCGCGCTCGCCGAACGGTTCATCCTCGCAGACAGCGGAGCCCGCAAGCGCGTCCCGGGCCGCATGGCTGCTGGGATTGATCTATCTGCAAGGTGCGGGCGTCACGAGTGATCCGAACCAAGCCCAACTATGGTTCGAGCGCGCTCATGCACTGGGGGACGCGTGGTCCAGTGCAGGACTCGCGTGGTGCCAGATCGAGGGCTGTGGAGGCTCGCCGGATCCGGCCGCCGCACGTCGCTGGATTGCCCAACTGCGCAACGTGGACCTGCCGCGCGCCCAGTATCTGGAATGGGTCGTGCAATCCAGGATGTCGCCGTTGCAGATCGCCACGCCACGGCTTGGGCAGATCGACAGCGGCCCGGCACTGCCGGCGCGCGAGCTGCTGGTTCGGGCAGCCCAAGGCGGTGATATGCACGCACGCATCGAGTTGGGTCTTGAAAGTGTGGCCGCCAGCCGCTTGCCCGAAGCGCTGGAGTACTTCAAAGCAGCCGCACCAAAATCGGCTGCAGCTTCCGCAAATATGGCGATTATCTCGGACCGTATCAAGAACCGTTTGCAGGTCCGGCCAACGTCCATGTCGGCCGCCGACCTGTTGGCCAGCGCGCAACAATTTCACCGGGGCGAGGGACGGCCGGCAAACTATGCGGAGGCGATCCGCCTCTACCGACTGGCCGAGGTGAAGGGCAGCGTTGAGGCTCGCCGTATGCTGGCCCTGATCTTCTCCCGTACGACCTTCGAGGGAGATTTGGACGTCGCCTGGATGCAGCAATTAGGCAACCTGGATCTGTCGAAAGACGCGCCGGGACTGGTCCCCGTGACAGGCACCCGGCAGCTGCAGCGGGAACCCAGCCCCTTGTTTGACCTGCTCCCCGAGGTTTGGCGCAAACGGACGCACCGGGTCAGCCGTTGACTCGACTGCCGGTTGCCCGCCGTCACGCAGCGCGCAGCGCGGCTTTCAGCTGCTGGCCAATCTCAGGTTTGTCCGCAAACGGATCCGTCGGATTGCGTGCCTGCAAAATGTCTTCAAGCCGTGTCTGCACAGAGTGTATGGCCTTAGGGTGGCTGTAGATATAAAACTGATTGGCAACGATCGCATCGAAGACCAGTTGTGCCACGTCGGCCGCGGTGACTTTGCCGGAACCCACCGCTTTTCCCGTCATGGTTTGCTGAATCAGTTGGCTCCGGGTAGGTTTCTCGACTACAAATTCAGCCGGCCGATTGCGCTCGCTTTGGCTAATGCCCGTTGACACGAAAAATGGACAGAGCACACTGGCACCAACCTGGTCACTCACGAGGCGCAAATCCTGGTACAGCGTTTCGGTCAGGCTCACCACGGCATGCTTGCTCACGTTGTACACGCCCATATTGGGGGGATTCAGTAGACCGGCCATGCTGGCCGTGTTGACGATATGTCCCTGCCAGGTGGGATCTTTCGCGGCCGCGTCCAACATCATGGGTGTAAAAACACGCACGCCATGCACCACGCCCATCACGTTGACACCTAGCACCCATTCCCAGTCTTTGACGGTGTTTTCCCAGATCAAACCACCGGCACCGACGCCGGCATTATTGAAGACAAAGTGCGGCGCACCGAAGCGCTCGAGCACCGCTTGACCCAGCGTTTCCATTTGCGTGGCACTCGATACGTCGATCTTTAAAGCAAGCACTTGAGCACCGGCGGCCTTTGCCTCTGCGCTGGCTTGGTCGAGCGCATCCTGTTGCACATCGACCAGTACTAGGTTCATACCCAGTCTTGCGCCTATGCGTGCGCACTCCAGGCCAAAGCCCGACCCCGCGCCGGTAAGAACGGCGGTTTTGCCTTTGAAATTTGTAATCATCGTGAACTCCTTGAATTAAGCAGGACGCAGCATGTCGATATGGGGGATGCCGTCTTCCATGTACGGAACCCCTGTTCGGACGAAATCATGCTGCAGGTAAAACTGTTCCAGTCGCGCCTGAGCGCCTATCCGTATCGGTTGTGGCCCCCATTGCTGAGACAGGCAGGCGATGGCCCGACGCAGGAGAACGTGACCAGCGCCGCTGCCGCGGACCGATTCATGCGTGATCACGCGCCCGATACTGGCTTCGGAAAATTTGAGACCCGGGCCGAAGACCCGCGCATAAGCGATCAACCTACCCGATATGCTGCCCAGCAAATGCATCGCCTTCCCATCCGCGCCATCCATATCCTGAAAGAGACACGCCTGCTCAATGACAAAGACCGCACTGCGAAGCTGCAAGACCTCGTAAAGCTGATGGGGTGTGAAGGCATCGAAGGCAAGAAAGCGCCACGAGATCAGGCGCGTAATCTCTGTGGCTTCGCTGATGACCGAGGTCGGGTCGGCTCTCATGTGCGTCAAACGGCCTTCAACGAATAGCCTACTCGCGGGAAATGCACATGAACCGTACCAGCGCGCTCGTCGGTGCGGCGCAAGGTGTAATGCATGCGAGTGGCGGCGACAAGTTCGCCCACGGTAGGCTCGGGACCGAACACTTCGGCGGTTACGCTCACTTGACTGCCGAGCGGGATGCCGTGGTCATCCTGAAAAATATCGTCATGCAACGGAGCCGGCACCGACGCCGCCGCGACAGCAATCGCCCCTGATGCGCTGAACTTTTCCATTGCGCCGTGGCCGATGGCGGCCATGCGCTCCATCCAATCCAGCACGGCCGGTGTGGCGTTGAGAATGTTGGCGAGCGCGGGCGTGCGCACGCGGGTGAACCACAGCGGATGGTACATCGCAAAGTCGCTGATGCACGGCACATCGCCTTGCAAAAACGGCCAGTCATCAAGCATGTCCGATAGGCGTCGCAGGTAGGACTTGTAGGCTGCAGCGGCATCCAGTGGACGCAGGCGTGTCATGCCCGAACTCATGGCACGGCGGTCTTCACCGAAAGCCTTGGCCGCATCGGGCGGCGCATTGCCAAATATCTGGGCCAGGCCTTTCGGTTGCATATTGAACGCCATGGAGGTCCAAAACAACGTGCTGTCAGCCCACTGAGCAAGCGTCCGCGCCATCCCCTTGCAGGGCTCGGGATACAGCGTGGGTTCAGGCTGAAGATGTTCTAAAACGTCGGCAATCAAGGCTGTGTCGCAATAAATGTCAGCACCGATTTGCAATACTGGCGTTCTGCGGTAGCCCCCGGTAAGCGCCACCACGTCCGGCTTGGGACTAATCATCGGGATCAGCACCGACTTCCAGGGAAGGCCTTTATAGCCCAACATCAAACGGGTTTTCTCTGCAAAGGGCGAGGTCGGGTAGTGATGAAGGATCAACGCGGTCATGAAGCTCTCTCCTGGTGAAGGTTATAGACGACCAGTGACTCGGGATGGTTCAGGACCACATCGCTAGCGCCCACGGCGACCTCGGATTACAAAGCTAAATAAGTTTGACCAGTTGCTTGCCGAAGTTTTTGCCTTTCAGCAACCCCAGAAAGGCTTCAGGCGCGGCTGCCAGACCAACCGCCACCGTTTCGCGTGGCCGCAGCTTGCCTTGAGCGACCAGCGTGCCGAGTTCCTTGAGGGCCTCCGGCCATATTTCCATGTGCTCGCTGACAATAAAGCCTTGCAACCGGAGACGGCTCTGCAAAATCAGTGCCGGTTGCGTGATGGGCAGCGGTTTTCCGTCGTAGCCGGCGATCATGCCGCACACGGCAATGCGGCCAAAATCATTCATCCGCGAAAGCACGGCGTCAAGCACCATGCCGCCGACGTTCTCGAAGTAGCCGTCGATGCCATCCGGGCAGGCTTCCTTGAGCGCGTTAGACAGGGACGCTGCATCTTTGTGCAATTTGTAGTCGATACAAGCGTCAAAACCCAGTTCGTCGACCCCATATTTGCACTTCTCAGGGCCGCCCGCAATTCCGACCGTGCGGCAGCCGCGTGCTTTCGCCAGCGCCGCGAAGGCACTGCCCACGGCGCCGGTAGCGGCACTCACCGCGACGGTCTGGCCTGCCTTGGGCTCGATGATTTTCACCAGCCCATACCAGGCAGTCACCCCCGGCATGCCGACCGCGCCCAAATAGTGGGACAGCGGCACATGGGTGGTGTCGACTTTGCGCAAGGCGCCCGGCTGCTCTGCCTTTACCACGCTGAATTGCTGCCACCCGCCCATGCCGACCACCTTGTCGCCAGGCTGAAACGCGGGTGAGCGGCTTTCCACCACTTCGCCAACGGTGCCGCCCTGCATGACTTCACCCAGAGGCTGAGGCACGGCATAACTCTTCGACTCGTTCATGCGACCGCGCATATAGGGATCAAGGCTCAGGAAGTGGTGCCGCACCAGCACCTCGCCATCCTGCAACGCCGGGGTCTCGCTGGACCTCTGCTTGAAGTTGCTGGCGACCGCTTCACCGGTGGGGCGGTTGTCGAGAAGAATTTGTTGATTAGCGGGCATGTGAATCTCCTGAGATGGGTTTGGGACTTCTATAACGGCAATAAACGCTATTTATGAATAGCAAATAATGGCCGTCTTTCTGGGGCTAGAAAACGAGTCAGCGGTTAAACAATACATCAGTCAGTCGGAATGGGACTGACGGGCGCGCTCAGCGCATTCGCACTTTTGGGTCCTGTCGCCAAGCGTCTTACGTATTTGAACGTTCCCGTCGCGTGGGCGCAAGCCCGATTTTGTAAATCGTAAAGCGTGGCTTCGGTAAAAGCCAGTGTGGCGGTTCGGTGCATCAGTCGCCCCTTCGCCGTGAGTTTGCTACCGTCGCCCGGCGCAGGTTGCATGAAGCTGGTCTTCATTTCAATGGTGACGACGCCCATATCCTTCTGGACGCTGCGCGCGGCCACAGCCATGGTGACATCCAGAAGCGTCATGATGGCGCCGCCATGCGTGACCGCGAAGGAATTCAGGTGCTCGGACTTTGGCGTGTAGCCAATGGTTGATTGACCGCCATCAAACAACTCCAGCGCAAAGCCGAGGTGACTGACAAAAGGTATTTCTGTACCAAAGTTCAGGAAGGTCATCCAGCTTTCCCGCTCAACCGCCAGTCACTGCGGAGACGCCGCCGTCCACCGCCAGCCACTGGCCGGTGATGTGCTTGCCTGCGTCTGAGGCATACAGCACGCAAAGGCCCTTGAGATCTTCGTCATCGCCCAAACGACCCAGTGGTGCGTGTGCGGTGAGTTTGTCTTCGCCCATCGCCTTGAGCGTGCCCATCGTCATCTTGCTGGGGAAAAAGCCGGGGCAGATGGCGTTCACGGTGATGTTGTAAGCGCCCCATTCACTGCCTAATGCCCGGGTAAAGTTGACCACCGCACCTTTGGACGTGTTGTAGGCAATCGTGGTCATCTCGCGCGGGTTCCCACCCAGACCTGCAATAGACGCGACGTTGATGATGCGGCCTGACTTGCGCGGGATCATGCTGTGTTTGGCAATCTGTTGCGAGAGAATGAAATACCCGCGGATATTGAGGTTCATGACCTTATCCCAGGCCTCCACCGGGTGATCTTCAGCCGGCGCCCCCCAGGCCGCTCCCGCGTTGTTGACAAGGATATCCACGTGCCCGAAACGCTTGATGGTTTCATCGGCCAGTGCGCGAATATCGGCTTCTTTAGAGCAGTCGGCGGCAATCCAATCAACCTCGATGCCAGCGGATTTCAGCTCGGCGGCCGATTCGATCAGGTCCTCAGCCTTGCGCGAACTCAGCATGACTTTGGCGCCCGCTTCGCCTAAGGCCTGCGCGAGTTGCAAGCCAAGGCCACGCGACCCGCCCGTGACGAGTGCGGTTTTTCCTTTGAGATCAAACAGTTGCTGAATCGTACGGGTCATGGGAAGTCTCCATTTATGTTGTTGCTAAATTTCATAATCAAGCACGCTACGGATCTCGCGCAGGGTGCCCAAGGCGCCGCTAACATGCTGATGATGCGGGTGATTTTGATAAGCCGCCAGTGCGGCGCTGTTCTCGAACACGGAGTAAAGCACAACATCACAATTGGCTTCTAACCCGACTGTCCTGATGGCGACTTCAAACTCGACCATGCCCGGAACCAGTGCATTGCAGGTGTCCAGCTGGGCCTTGAAACGTGGCGCATCCGCAGCGTCGAAAAGATTCCACATGACGATGTGTTTGATCATGCGTCACCCTCTTATTTTTGAGCGTAAATAAATCAGCCCAAAGCCGACCGCAGCGACCAGCGCGCCCGCTACCATGAGGGTCTGGCCATCGTCTTCGTCCGCGCGGTCCACCACTATTCCCAGAACCAGCGCCAGCAGGCCGGCATAAATCAGTACCCAGATTACCCCTTGCAAGCGGGCCAGAGCCGTACCAGAAACCGCCTTGGAAGGCGGCTTTAAAACCCCCACTAAAAAGCCTCCTCGGGCAAGTCGGCGCAGGTGCGGTCACGCGCTTCAACCACGTTAAACCAGGCCTCAATTTTGGGCAATTCGTAGTGATAGAAATAGCGGGTAGCACCCAGTATTCCTAGCGTAGAAGCTATCGACTGGGTAGCATCTGCCTTAAGTGCGGCCAGCGCCACCTCCAGCCAGATCCAGGCCAGCACGGTGTGGCCGAAGCCCTGCATATAAGGGACTGCATTGGCAAGTGCGTCGCTAGAGTCGCCGGTGATCCAGGCGGCCTTGGTGGCACTGCCAACCTGTTGCCAGGCTTGCGCCAGTGCGCCGGCATACGCAGCGAGCTCCGGCACCTGAGTTGCACGTTGGAGGGTGGCGTTGACACGCGCTGCGAGCAGCGCGAGTCCTCTGCCATGTTCCATCAGCACCTTGCGCCCCAGCAGGTCCATCGCCTGAATGCCGTGAGTGCCTTCGTGAATCATGTTCAATCGGTTATCGCGCCAGTACTGCTCGACCGGAAAGTCGCGCGTGTAGCCATACCCGCCATGCACCTGAATCGCCAGGGAATTGGACTCAAGGCACCATTCGCTGGGCCAGCTTTTGGCGATCGGTGTGAGCACTTCCAACAGCAAACGCGCGTCGTCTGCGACCTGCGGCTCGGCTGTGTGCTGCTCGTCGACCAGGCGGGCGCAGTACAACTCGAGCGCTAATGCGCCCTCGCAGTATGACTTTTGCGCCAGCAGCATTCGCTTGACATCAGCGTGCTCGATGATCCGGATTTGCGGTTGAGCCGGGTCCTTGCCGCCGGGTCCGATGGGGCGACCCTGCGGGCGGTTTTTCGCATAATCAAGCGAAGCGTAATACCCCGCCAGTCCCAGCATGGTGGCGGCTGTCCCGACGCCAATGCGTGCTTCATTCATCATATGAAACATACAGCGCAGACCTTCGTGCGGCTTGCCTACCAGGTAGCCGACGGCCCCGGCTTCTCCGTTCACCGGGTATTTACCTTCACCAAAATTCAGCAGCGTGTTGGTGGTGCCCCGCCAGCCCAGCTTATGGTTCAACCCTGCCAGCGCGACATCGTTGCGAACGCCAGTGAGCGCACCGCTGCTGTCCACCAGTTTTTTGGGCACGATAAACAACGAAATTCCGCGCGTGCCCGGAATCAGTTTGCCATCGGGCCCAGGTATTTTGGCGAGCACCAAGTGAATGATATTTTCAGTCAGCTCGTGTTCACCAGCCGAAATCCACATCTTGTTGCCCCTGAGCCGATAACGTGGGCCCAGCGGGTCGGCTTCGAAATCAGTACCGTCGGGTACGGCGCGGGTCGTCACATCGCTGAGCGAGGAACCAGCCTGCGGTTCTGACAGACACATGGTGCCGGAAAAGCGTCCAGAAAACTCATTCTTGGCGAACACCGTCTTCTGCGCCTCAGTGCCGTGCACCATCAGCAAATTGGCATTGCCCGTCGTCAGCATGCCGGAGCCGATACTGACCGAAGCCATGGCAAAAAACGCGTTGGCAGCGGCTTCTACGGTATAGGGCAATTGCATGCCGCCCATGTCGTAGTCCTGTGCAGCACTTAGCATTCCTGAAGCCGCATAGGCTTTTTGAGCCTCGTGCGTGGCCCGAGGCAAGATGACTTTTTCACCGTCAAAGTGCGGCTCTTGGGTGTCAACGATGCGGTTGAACGGCGCGTATTTTTCGCGGGCAATGCGTTCGCAGGTGTCAAAAACGGCATCAAAGGTTTCACGGCTGTGGTCGGCAAAGCGAGCCCGCTGATTCAGCGACTCGGCATCGAGCCACTGGTAGAGCAAAAAATCGAGGGTGGGCCGGAGGTTCATGGTGCGGTTCAATCTCCCGAGGGATTATTTAGCTGTTTCCTTGCCCGGCAAGCGGGCAATCGTGCCCTGAGCAACAGCGCAGAGTTTCTCTTCGCCATTCACCATCACAAACACATCACAGCGGCAGACCGCCTGCGAACTTCCCGCATACACGGCCTGGGCGCGCGCAATCAGCCGCTCGCCGATGGCCGGCCTGACGTAATTGATCTTGAATTCAGACGTCACCACCGCCCCGCCGAGGGCCGTTCCGCCGGCGTAGGTGAGCGCATTGTCAGCGGCGTAGCTCACGACGCCGCCGTGAACAAAACCGTATTGCTGCAGGATTTTTTCGGTGATCGGCACCTGCATTTCACAGTGCCCGGTTGACAGGGCATGGAGCTCGGCGCCGATGAGGACGCTGAAAGGCTGCAGGGCCAGAATAGCCTGCCCTTTCTGGAGCAGCAGGGAATCGTTCATGGCCTTGGCAAGCGGCTTAAAGGACTTCGAAAATGCCGGCTGCGCCCATGCCGCCGCCAATGCACATGGTCACGCAAACACGCTTCGCGCCGCGGCGCTTGCCTTCAATCAGCGCATGGCCCGTCAGGCGCTGGCCGGTGACGCCATACGGATGGCCGACGGCAATCGCGCCGCCATTGACGTTCAGCTTGTCCATCGGAATGCCAAGCTTGTCGGCGCAATACAGCACTTGAACGGCAAATGCTTCATTCAGTTCCCAGAGGTCAATATCACTGACTTTCAAACCCAGTTTGGCCAACACTTTGGGAATGGCGAACACCGGGCCAATGCCCATCTCATCGGGCTCGCAACCCGCAACGGCGAAACCGAGGAAACGTCCCAGCGGCATAAGCCCTTTTTTCTCGGCAACTTTTTCGTCCATGACGACCACAGCACCGGCGCCATCGGAAAACTGACTGGCGTTCCCGGCTGAAACAAGGCCCCCGGGAAGCGCCGAGCGCAACCCGCTGATGCCTTCCTTAGTGGTACCGGCCCGGATGCCTTCGTCCTTGCTCACGGTGACCTGCTTCGTGGTCAGGCCCATGACGGGGTCGGCCACACCGGCCGTCACCGTGATCGGTGCGATCTCGGCCTCAAATAGTCCTGCGGCTAGCGCCGCAGTGGCTTTTTGCTGGCTGCCGGCGCCGTATTCGTCCATGCGATCGCGTGAAATACTGTAGCGCTTGGCAACCTGCTCGGCCGTTTGGAGCATGTTCCAGTAAATTTCAGGCTTGTTTTTGGAAAGCCAGTCTTCACGCAGCATGTGGGTATTCATTTCCTGCTGGACACAGGAAATGCTCTCCACGCCCCCGGCGACGTAAATATCGGCTTCGCCGGCGATCACGCGCTGAGAGGCCAAAGCAATGGCTTGCAAGCCGGAGGAACAAAAACGGTTGACGGTCATGCCGGACACGGTGACCGGACAGCCCGCTCGCAGCGCGATCTGGCGAGCAATATTGGCGCCCGTAGCGCCTTCAGGCGTTGCGCAACCCATGATCACGTCATCAACTTCTGCAGCGTCGATGCCGGCGCGGGCAATTGCATGCTGAACGGCATGGCCACCCAAAGTAGCGCCATGTGTCATGTTGAAGGAACCCTTCCAGCTCTTGGCCAGAGGGGTGCGGGCGGTGGAAACAATTACAGCGATGGTCATGGAAATCTCCGGAGTCGGTAAGCGTGAATCAATTAAAGGTCTTGCCTTCGGCGGCGAGTTTGGCCAGCAACGGTGCGGGCTTCCAGAAGTTGGCGTCGTCTAGCGGATTCTGTGCAAAGCGGTGCATCGCCTGCACCACGTTGAAGAGGCCGACCTGATCGGCATAGTTCATAGGACCGCCGCGGTAAATAGGAAAACCGTAGCCCATCAAATACACCATGTCGATGTCGCTGGCCTTGGAAGCAATGCCCTCCTCCAATATATGCGCTGCCTCGTTCACCAGGGAATACACCAGCCGCTGGACAATTTCTTCGTCTGAAATTTTGCGTGGAGTGACGCCCAATGACTTGCGGTGCTCTTCGATCATCTTGACGACTTCTTCATTAGGAATAGCGTCGCGCTTGCCGGCCACATAGTCATACCAACCCGCCCCGGTTTTTTGACCGAAACGGCCTTTTTCGCATAACAAATCGGCCGTTTTGCTGTATTTCATACCTGGCTTTTCCTGGTAGCGGCGCTTGCGGATAGCCCAGCCAATGTCGTTACCAGCGAGGTCTCCCATCCGAAACGGTCCCATCGCAAAACCGAATTTCTCAATCGCCTTGTCCACTTGCGACGGAGTGCACCCCTCGTCTAGCAAAAATCCGCCCTGCCGGCCGTACTGCTCGATCATGCGGTTGCCGATAAAACCGTCGCACACCCCAGACACAACGGCCGTTTTACGAATTTTCTTGGCCACTGCCATGACCGTCGCCATGACGTCTTTGGCCGTCTTCTCGCCGCGAACTACTTCGAGCAGCTTCATGATGTTGGCCGGACTGAAAAAGTGCAGTCCCACGACGTCTGCGGGACGCTTGGTAAAGGAGGCGATCTTGTTCACATCCAGCGTGGAGGTGTTGGATGCCAGGATGGCGCCGGGCTTCATGACACGATCCAATTCAGTAAACACTTTTTCCTTGACGCCCATTTCCTCAAACACGGCTTCGATCACCATGTCAGCGTCTTTCAAGTCGTCGTAGCTCAGGGTGGTGCTGAGCAGGCTCATGCGCTGCTCGTACTTGTCCTGCTTGAGCTTGCCTTTCTTGACCTGAGATTCGTAATTTTTGCGAATCGTGGCGATACCGCGGTCCAGGGCTTCCTGCTTCATTTCCAGTATCTTGACCGGAATGCCCGCGTTGAGGAAATTCATGGAAATGCCGCCGCCCATGGTTCCGGCGCCAATCACGGCGATCGATTTGATCTCGCGCTTTGGCGTGTCAGCCGGCACGTCGGGTATCTTGGAGGCAGCCCGCTCGGCCATAAAGATATGGCGCAGTGCGCGGCTTTCGGACGTCCACATCAGGTTAATGAAAAGCTCGCGCTCAAACAGCAGGCCATCTTCAAATTTCCGCTTGGTCGCAGCTTCCACCGCATCCACGCACTTGAGCGGTGCCGGGAAGTTTTTGGACATGCCCTTGACCATGTTGCGCGCGAACTGAAAGTAGGCATCTCCGTTGCGATGTTTGCAAGGCAGATCGCGTACCAGCGGCAGGGGACGGGTGTCTGCAATCGCCTGAGCAAACGCCAGCGCTTCTTCAGCCAAAGATTCAGCCGACTTGGCCATTTTGTCGAACAGCTTTTGACCGGGGATTTGGGCCAGCAACTCGCTCTTGACAGGCTCTCCGCTCACAATCATGTTCAGCGCCGGCTCAACACCCACGGCGCGTGGCAGACGCTGGGTACCGCCCGCTCCCGGCAGCAGACCCAGCTTCACTTCGGGCAACGCCACACTGCAGCCCGGTGCGGCAATGCGGTAGTGGCAGCCGAGCGCCAACTCGAGGCCGCCACCCATGCAGACCGAATGAATCGCGGCAACCACTGGTTTGGATGAGTTTTCAATCGCCAAAATGACACTGTGAAGGTTGGGTTCCTGCAACGCCTTGGGTGATCCAAATTCCTTGATGTCGGCGCCGCCAGAAAAGGCTTTGCCTGCGCCAGTGATCACAATCGATTTGACACCGGTATCTGCGTTAGCTTTCTGCAGGCTTTCAGTGACACTTAAGCGGGTGGCATAACCAAGCCCATTGACGGGCGGATTACTCAGAGTGATAAGCGCCACGGTGCCGTGAACTTCGTAGAGGGTAGTCATTGAGGCTTTCTTTCCTTGATTCAAGTTTCAGTTTTGAAGATTGATTTGCATGGGCCTGGGATGCGGACACTTGCATTCACTGACGATAAATAGTACGACCGTTCTATTAATAATTGTAGGGGGCTCCATGGCTGCGCATAAGTTATTCCGTTCGCAATACGCCCCAATTTGTCCCGGGCGGGACAAGTCCAGGTACTTTTTTACACTTCGAGCCATTCTTTTCGAATGTAGGCGTCGGCGCGCAGGCCGTCAGGTGTGCCATCAAACACGATGCTGCCGTGTCCCATCACGAGCGCCCGGTCAGAAATGGCCATGGCAATAGTCAGCTTCTGCTCAATCAAGAGCACGGAGATGCCTTTAGCTTTCAGGGTTTGCAGATATTGGCCCACCAGTTCCACCACTTTGGGCGCAAGGCCCTCGGTGGGTTCGTCAATGATGATGAGGTCCGGGTCGCCCATCAGGGTGCGACAGAGCGTGAGCATTTGCTGTTCGCCACCCGACAGAACGCCTGCTTCGATGTTCTGGCGCTCTTCAAGCCGAGGGAACATCGCGTACATGTCATTGAACGACCAGCGCGCTCCCTTTGCTGAACCTTTTTGCCCCAATATCAAGTTTTGATGCACGGTAAGTTTTGGAAAGATATCGCGGTTTTCTGGCACGTAGCCGATGCCAAGATGGGCAATCTGGTAGGCCTTTTTACCGACAATTTCTCCGGCAAACTTGGCTGCTTTCCAGTGAATAGAGCCTTGGCAATGAACCAGTCCCATGATCGCCTTCGCGGTAGTGGATCGGCCAGAGCCGTTGCGACCGAGTAAAGCCACAATTTCGCCAGGACGCACATCAAACGAGACACCATGCAGTACATGGCTTTTGCCGTAGAAGGCATGTAGATCTTTTATAGACAGCATGGTTAGTGTTGCCCTGCTTGCTGGTCCGCAACCGGGGAGCCCAGATAGGCCTCCTGAACACGCGGGTCGGCCCGCACTGCTTCGGGGCTGTCATACGCGATGATTTCGCCGTAAACCACTACGGCAATCTTGTCCGCAAGACCGAATACCACACCCATGTCATGCTCTACGGTGAGCAAGGTCTTGCCGATGGTAACTTCCTTGATCAAGCTGATGAAGCGGCTGGTCTCAGAGCGACTCATGCCTGCGGTGGGCTCGTCTAGCAGGATGACGCTGGCACCGCCCGCGATGGTGATGCCGATCTCAAGGGCGCGTTGTTCCGCATAAGTCAGATTGATGGCGAGTACGTCACGCTTTCTGTCGAGCTTGATCATGGCCATCAACTCATCGGCGCGCGCGTTGGCATCATCCAGATCCGCAAGAAACTTGAAGAAGGTGTATTTGTAGCCCAAGCTCCAGAGGACACCACAGCGCAAATTTTCAAATACGCTGAGCTTTGGAAAAATATTCGTAATCTGAAAGCTGCGCGACAGACCGAGCCGATTAATTTCAAAAGGTTTTTTGCCATTGATGACCTGACCGTTGAGCAACACCTCCCCACTGCTGGGTTCAAACCGCCCGCTGATCAGGTTGAACAAGGTCGATTTACCAGCGCCGTTAGGACCAATGATTGCCACCCGCTCCCCGGGTTTGACTGCCAGATTAGCCCCCCGAATGATGGCGGTTTTTCCAAAGTTTTTGCGAAGGTCTTTGAGTTCCAGTGCGTACTGTGGTGCTGCGCTCACAGGGCCTCCCTCCTTTTGATTTCATTTTCTATCGATGCCTGCGCTTCGCCCCATTTCAGGGCAAAACTCCGGCGAGCCATCTCAAAAAACCCCAGGCCCACCAACATCACCGCGGCAGCGGTCGCCCAAGTACCCACAGCGAACGCGTTGAGCTCCAGGCCCATGAAGTGAAGCTGCGAGCCGAGGGCCGCATCAAGCTGCAAGTGGTAAAGCATTTCAATCATCACCGCCGCGCCAACAAAAGCGGTGAAGCCGGTAACCAGCAACGCCAGATAATTACTCCAGAGCGGTTTGAGTTTCCCAAAAGCAGCGACCCGAACGTTCATCATGATCAGGCTGGCAAAGCCGCCGGGTGCAAACATGACCATGAACAAAAACACCAGTCCAAGGTAGAGCAGCCAGGCCTTGGTGAACTCACTCAACAAGACAAACGCCAGCACCATCAGCACTGCACCAATGATGGGACCAAAGAAAAAAGTCGCACCGCCCAAAAAGGTGAACAACAGATAGGCGCCGGAACGGTAACCGCTCACCACCTCGGAGGTAACGATTTCGAAATTTAGCGCTGCCAGGCCACCAGAAATGCCGGCAAAAAAGCCGGCGATGACGAAAGAGACGTAACGTATTTTTTGAGTGTCGTAACCGACAAATTCAACCCGCTCCGGGTTGTCTCGCACGGCGTTCAACATGCGACCCAGCGGCGTGCGGGTAAATGCAAACATCAAGCCGGTACAGATGAAGGTGTATACCGCTATCAGGTAGTACAACTGAATTTGGGGGCCAAAAGTAATACCCAGCGGGTGGGGGCCCGTGACGCGATTGCCCGAAACGCCTCCCTCACCACCGAAAAACTCGGGGAACATGAGCGACATGGCCCAGACGAGTTCACCGATGCCCAAGGTGATCATGGCAAAGGTAGTCCCGGCCTTTTTGGTGGTGACCCAGCCCAAAATTACGGCAAACAGCAGGCCGGCCAAGCCACCCACCAACGGGATCAGGCTGACAGGCAATGGCAGCCGCCCCTGGCTGACCAAATTCAAGGTATGAATGCCGATAAATGCGCCCAGCCCTGAGTACACCGCATGTCCGAAGCTCAGCATGCCGCCCTGCCCCAAGAGCATGTTGTAGCTCAGACAAACAATGATGGCGATGCCCATTTGCGACAGGATGGTCTGGCTCAGGCTGCTGGTGAAGACCAGCGGCACCAGCACTAACAACAGTGCAAAAAGGCTCCAGATCATGAGGCGTCCAATATTCAGACGCTTGAGGGGGTAAAAATTGGATCCCATGACTAGCCCTCTCTGGTACCCAGAAGACCCTTGGGCCGGAACGTCAACATCAGCACCAGAAACAGGTAAGGCAGGATCGGCGCGATCTGACTGATCTTCAGCTTCAATACCGCGTAGCCGAATGTTTCTGGCGACACGGTCAACCCAAGCCCTGCAGCGGCACTTACCAGGGAGCTGTCCACGGCGACTGCAAACGTCTGGATAACGCCAATCAACACAGAGGCCAGAAACGCTCCGGCCAGCGAACCCATACCACCGACCACCACGACCACGAAAATCACCGAACCAACCGCGGCGGCCATGCCGGGTTCTGTCACAAAGGCGTTGCCACCAATCACACCGGCCAAACCGGCCAGTGCCGCACCACCGCCAAATACCAGCATGAATACGCGTGGCACATTATGGCCAAGCGCCTCCACCGTCTCTGGATGGGTCAAAGCGGCCTGGATCACCAGTCCGATACGGGTCCGAGTCAGCAGCAACCAGATCGCCAACAACATAAAAAGCGCTACCAGCATCATGAATCCGCGGTACATCGGAAACTGTGTTCCATAGAGCGTAAATAAGGGACCTTTCAAGGCCTCAGGCACTCGGTAGTCGACGGCGATACGACCCCATACAAGTTGTACCAGCTCCACCACGATGTAGCTCAAACCGAAAGTGACGAGCAGTTCAGGAACGTGACCAAATTTGTGGACACGACGCAGGCAGAATTTCTCGAACACCGCGCCAATCACGCCGACCAGCAAAGGGGAGATGATCAACGCGGGCCAGAAGCCCACCAGACTGGTGACTGTATAGCCAAAGTAGGCGCCCAACATATAGAAGGAGGCGTGCGCAAAGTTCAGCACGCCCATCATGCTGAAAATCAGCGTAAGGCCCGAACTCAGCATAAACAACAGCAGACCGTAGCTCAGCCCGTTCAAGAGCGAAATAGTGAAAAACTCCATGCGGTACCCATCAAATCAGCGGCTTGGTCCAGCCGCTTTAAAAAAGGAGCCTGTCACGACTTGTCCTAAACGTGTCGGCAAGACGATATAAAAGGCCAGTTGAAGCTGCAGCCACCCGGGCGCCAAGTGGTCTGCAACAGCCAATCAAGGGCGCTTCATTTGGCAGCTGGTCGGGGTACTTGCGATATAGGAGTCCAGGTATTTAACCGGTGCAAAGGTATAGCCGGTGTTCTCGACGCTGTAGCTGTTTTTGGCATCCACCTTTTGCCATTTCGAGATGAACAGGCCTTGTTGCATCTGATGGTCCGATTTGCGCATTTGCGATTCGCCGTTGAAGCCCTTGAATGTCAAGCCTTCCATGGCTGAAGCCACCTTCATGGGATCGGTCGACTTGGCTTTTTTCATGGCTTCGGACAACAGGACAATACCGTTATAAATAGAGAAAGTGTAAAAATCGTCGTTGTACTTCTTTTTGAACTCTCTCATGAGGGTGCCGAGCTCTCCGGTGTAGTTGGAGTGGTTGTAGGCAATCTGGTAAACCTCAATGTCACCCGCCGCCGCAAGCGCAGTCGGTGTGCCTGACACGCCTGCGTAATAGGCATAAATTGGAATCTTCAAGCCAGCCTCGGTAATCGCCTTGACCAGCAGGGTCATGTCCTGCCCCCAATTGCCCGTGACCAATGTATCTGCACCTGACGCTTTGATTTTTGCCACGTAGGGTGCAAAGTCTTTCACTTGCCCGAAAGGATGCAAATCTTCCCCTACGATCTTGGCGTCTGGACGCTTGCGGGCCAGACCTTCCTTGAAATACTTGGCAACCTGCTGGCCGTGCGAGTAATTCTGGTTCAGCAAATACACCTTTTTGACCTTGGGCTGATCCTTCATGAAGGAGGTCAAGGCTTCCATTTTCTCGGAGGTGTCTGCATCCAGCCGAAAATGAGCGAAGGAACACTTCTCATTGGTCAATGCAGGATCAACCGCTGCGTAATTCAGAAAAACAACTTCTTTACCAGGGTTACGCTCATTGTGTTTAGCAATAGCGTCTGCCAGCGCCAAAGCCACCGCCGACCCATTGCCCTGAGCGACGTAACGAATCCCCTGGTCAATCGCAGACTTCAGTCCATTGAGTGCTTCCTGAGGGGAGTTCTTGCTGTCGATGCCCACAATCTCGAATTTGACACCCGCCACATTCTTGGCGCCGCTAAGCTGGTCAGAAATGAACTGCCAGCTTTTCAGCTGGTTCTGACCCACGTTCCCGAAAGGTCCCGATAGACCTTCGATCATGGCGATTTTGACGGTTTCGCCCTTTTGGGCATAAACCATCGATGCACCAGCCAGCATCACCCCTACCACTAAAAATTTCAGAGCAAACCTCATTGCATGTCTCCTTCGTTTATTGACGCTTGAGCGTACAAGTTTTGTTCACCGCACAGATCAGGGATTGCCCCTAGAACACCCTCTGACTATCACGTGGGTGACTCGTTGCAGATTCAGATTGGCAGCTTGTAGTCTTTCAGCAGTTCCCGCAGCCTGGTTTTCAGCATCTTGCCGGTGGCGCCCATCGGCATCACATCGACGAACACCACGTCATCAGGTATTTGCCATTTGGCTGTCTTGCCCTCGTAGAACTTGATGAGTTCATCGCGTGTGACTTCCATGCCCGGCTTCCTGACCACGGCGATGATGGGTCGCTCATCCCACTTGGGATGCGCGACGCCGATACACGCCGCCATGGCCACGGCCGGATGCGCCACAGCAATGTTTTCAATGTCGATGGAGCTGATCCACTCGCCGCCCGATTTGATGACATCTTTACTGCGGTCGGTGATCTGCATATAACCATCCGCGTCAATGGTCGCTACGTCACCGGTGGGGAACCAGCCATCGACCAGGGGGTCACTGCCCTCGCCCTTGTAGTACTCACGCAGGATCCACGGACCCTTGACGTAAAGATCGCCATAGGTTTTCCCATCCCAAGGGAGTTCCTTGCCAGCCTGGTCGACGATTTTCATGTCGACACCGTAAATGACCCGCCCCTGTTTGAGTCGGATCTTCATTTTTTCTTCAGCGGACAGGACGTCATGCTTGTTTTTGAGTGTGCAGAGCGTGCCCAGAGGACTCATTTCCGTCATGCCCCAGGCATGCAGCACTTCCACGCCATAGTCGTCATTGAAGGCCTTGATCATGGCGGGGGGGCAGGCCGAGCCGCCAATAACCGTGCGGCGCAGTGTGGAAAACCGCAGACCGGCTGGTTTCATATGCGTCAAAAGCATTTGCCAGACGGTGGGCACGCCCGCTGCGTAGGTCACCTTTTCCGCTTCGATCAGTTCGTAAACCGACTTGCCATCCAGCGCTGGACCCGGAAACACCAACTTGGCGCCGGTGAGCGCCGCCGAGTAGGGAATGCCCCAGGCGTTGACGTGAAACATGGGCACGACAGGCAGGATGGCATCGCGCGCCGATATGCACATCACATCGGGCAGTGCCGCCGCATAAGCATGCAAGGTGCTGGAGCGGTGGCTGTACAACGCCGCCTTGGGATTCCCGGTAGTGCCGCTGGTGTAACACATGCTCGAAGCGGTGTTCTCATCAAAACTAGGCCAAATGTAGTCGCCAGATTGCGCATTGATCCAGCTTTGGTAGCTTAAAAGATTGGGAATACCCGAATCGACGGGAAGTTTGTCCGCATCGCAGAGCGCAATGTAGTGCTTGATGGTGGGGCACTTGCTGTGCACAGCCTGCACCAGCGGCAAGAAGCTCAGATCAAAACACAGTACTTGGTCTTCTGCGTGGTTGGCGATCCATGCAATCTGGTCGGAATGCAGGCGGGGATTGATGGTGTGAAGCACCCGGCCCGAGCCACTGACTCCATAGTAAAGTTCGAAGTGCCGGTACCCATTCCACGCCAGCGTGGCCACGCGGTCGCTAAAACCAAGCTTCAGCGCATCCAGGGCATTGGCGACCTGGCGCGACCGATGAGCGGCATCCTTATAGGTGTAGCGATGCATGTCGCCTTCCACACGGCGCGACACGATTTCCGCGTCGCCATGATGGCGTGCCGCGAATTCGATCAATGACGAGATCAGCAGTGGCTGGTTTTGCATCAAACCTAACATCGATTACTCCCTTTCTTGCCCGGATAGGCGTGCTTTTAAATTCGAATATCTTGTGCGTGGATAGTACAGTGCCTACCGCCCCGCCTGCCTCGGGAAAATCCGTAGTTGCGCCACCTTGGCGACATTCATTTACCCGACTCCGAAACGACTTAACCTCGTCCGCGCAGGGCTGTTGGCGCGATAGCACAATATTGCTATGACCGCTGCCACCGACAACCCACCTGCTGCGCTGAATTTTGCCGAACCGGGTCTGAAATGGAATAACAGTTTTGCCCGCTTGGGCCCTGATTTCTATACGGAACTTCAGCCTCAACCCATGCCGTCCCCCTATTGGATGGGGCGCAACCAAGCCCTTGCGCGTGAACTTGGGCTAGGAGACCATTGGCTTGAGTCCAGCGAGGCACTTGCAGCGCTAACTGGCAACCAGGTGCTGGCCGGTTCCCACCCCCTGGCCAGCGTTTATAGCGGCCACCAATTCGGCATGTGGGCCGGGCAATTGGGGGATGGCCGGGCGCTGTTGCTTGGAGAGATCCAAACTTCGCAGGGACCGCAGGAAATCCAACTCAAAGGCGCGGGCAGCACGCCCTACTCGCGCATGGGAGACGGCCGCGCCGTGCTGCGCAGCTCTATTCGCGAGTTTTTGTGCTCAGAAGCCATGCATGGCTTGGGCATTCCGACCACCCGAGCCTTGTGTGTCACGGGCTCGGATGCCCTGGTGCGGCGCGAAGAAATGGAAACCGCTGCCGTCGTGACGCGCACCGCACCCAGCTTTATCCGCTTCGGCCATTTCGAGCACTTCAGTTACTCCGGCCAGCAGACCCAGCTCAAAATGCTGGCCGACTACGTCATCGACCGGTTTTACCCCGCTTGCCGTGAAGCAAAGCAGCCCTATGCGGCGCTCCTTGAAGCGGTCAGCGAACGCACAGCGCACCTCATGGCGGCCTGGCAAGCGGTGGGGTTTTGCCACGGTGTCATGAATACCGACAACATGAGCATTTTGGGTTTGACCATCGATTACGGCCCGTTCCAGTTTCTCGATGCATTCGATCCCGCCCACATCTGCAACCATTCCGACACCCAGGGCCGCTACGCCTATAACAGGCAACCCAACATCGCCTACTGGAACCTGTTTTGTCTGGGGCAGGCTTTGCTGCCGCTGATAGACGACCAAGACCAGGCGTTGGCCGCCCTCGAATCGTATAAAACCGTTTTCCCCAAGGCGCTGGAAGCCAAAATGCGCAACAAGCTAGGCCTGAGCGATGAGCAACCGCAAGACAAGCAGCTCATAGAAAACACCTTCAGACTACTCGCCAGCAACAAGGTGGACTACACCATTTTCTGGCGCCGCTTGAGCGGTTTTACCCCGCAAAGTGGTCACGAACCGGTGCGCGATCTGTTTTTCGATCAAGAGTCCTTCACTACTTGGGCGCAGCAGTATTCAGAGCGGATCGGCCAAGAAGACCCAGCGCCAAGGGCCGATTTGATGCTTAAAAACAACCCGAAGTTTGTACTGCGCAATCATCTTGGCGAGGAAGCCATACGCGCCGCGAAACTAAAAGACTTTTCCGGCATCCATACCTTGTTGACCGTCCTGCAGACCCCATTTGCTGAACACCCTGACCACGAGCACCTTGCCGACTTTCCGCCCGACTGGGCGGCTTCCATAGAAATCAGTTGCAGCTCGTAGCGCTGCTTTTCTTTCAACCCGCGAGGACTCCCCTAATCATGAGCACCAAAATTCAGAAAACCGATGCCGAATGGCAGGCTTTGTTAGCAGAGAAAAAAGCGGAGGCGGGCGCCTTCGAGGTCACCCGTCATGCCGCCACTGAGCGCCCATTTACGGGAAAATACGATAAAAACCAGGTAAGCGGAAGCTACCGCTGCATGTGTTGCGGCGCCGAGCTTTTTGACTCATCTACCAAATTCGATGCAGGCTGTGGCTGGCCCAGCTTCTCCGAGGAAGTCAAGGTCGGCGCGATTGAAGAGCATGTTGACCGGGCGCATGGCATGACCCGCACTGAAACCGTCTGCGCAAACTGCGGTGCGCACCTTGGCCACGTATTCCCCGATGGACCTACCCCCACCGGATTGCGCTACTGCATGAACTCCGCCTCGCTGGACTTCAAGCCGCGTTAAAAAAGGCGCAGAGTTTTTTGCGTATCACGCAGCCCTGAGGGCTTAGATCTTTGTTGGCGAGACCACAGGTTGCTTTGTTTGGCCCACAGGTCCGCTCGCGACCTACAGCTCCGCCATAATCACACCATGAAAATTTTGTTCGATTTTTTGCCGATTGCCCTTTTTTTTGGCATGTTCAAGTATGCCGAAGGCCACAAAGACTGGGCCGCCAGCATCGCCACGGACTGGCTGGGTTTTATGGTGTCGGGTGGCGTGGTTGGTTTGACTGAAGCGCCCGTTCTGCTGGCGACGGTAGTGGTGATCGTCGCTACGCTTGCGCAGATTCTCTGGCTAAAGGCCCGTGGCCGAAAAATTGATGCCATGCTTTGGGTCAGCCTGGCACTCGTCACCGTGCTGGGCAGCGCCACCATTTACTTCCACAGCGAAAGCTTCATCAAATGGAAACCGACGGTGCTGTACTGGGTTATGGGCGGCGCATTGCTGGTTGGCCAATTGGTACTCAAGAAGAACGGCATCAAGTCATTAATGGGCGCGCAGATGATCCTGCCGGATACTGTCTGGCGCACCGTGAATTTCAGCTGGGTTGCGTTTTTTATCCTCATGGGATTTCTTAATCTATGGGTGGCCTTTAACTTTCCGACCAGTACCTGGGTCAACTTCAAACTTTTTGGTGGTTTGGGTCTGATGCTGCTATTTGTGTTTATTCAGGCGGTTTACCTGAATAAACACATCAAACCGGGCACCACGCCATGAGCGGAAGCATAGGTGCAGGCCTTGGAGGAAATGGTAGGATGCTCCGACCTGTTCGCGCAACCGAGATCGAGCAGCAGCTGACGGATCGGCTCCAGCCGACGCTGCTGGAAGTGCTAGACGAAAGCGCCGCCCATGCGGGCCACAGTGGTGCTAATGCTCAGGGTTTCGGCTCGCATTTTCGCGTCCGTATTGCGAGTCCGCAATTTGTCGGCAAAAGCCGCGTGGCGCGACACCGGCTTGTGTATGATTCACTTCAAAATTTCATTGATCAGGGCCTTCACGCCTTGGTCATTGAAATCATTGAATCGCCCTGAGACCCATTGATTTGCCGCAAAACGGCAACCCAATTGCCAATCGTAATCAACTCCCCACACCACCAAAGGAATTCAAGAAAATCATGAAGAAACAATTTTTCCTGGCAACCGCCGTTGCAGGCTTACTAGTACTGGGTGCGCAGGGTGCCCTCGCCCAGAATCTGGCCATCGTCAATGGCAAAGCGGTGCCCAAGACTCGTCTGGATGCGCTGGCGCAACAAGTGGCTCGCTCTGGCCGTCCGGTCACGCCCGAGATGGAAGGTCAGTTGCGCGAGGAAGTCATCGCGCGCGAAGTATTCGTGCAGGAAGCCGAAAAACAGGGCCTGTCCACCAGCGACGACTTCAAGGCGCAGATGGAACTGGCCCGCCAGGCGATTTTGATTCGGGAACTGTTTACCGACTACCAGAAAAAAAATCCGGTGACTGATGCCGAACTCAAAGCGGAGTACGACAAATTCGCGGCGGCCAACGGCGGCAAGGAATACAAAGCTCATCACATTCTGGTCGAGAAAGAAGCCGAGGCGAAGGCCATTATTGCCAGCCTGAAAAAAGGTGGAAAATTTGAAGACATTGCGAAAAAGCAATCCAAAGATACCGGCTCTGGCGCTAAAGGCGGTGACCTTGATTGGGCCAATCCTTCAAGCTATGTACCTGAGTTCAGCGCGGCGTTGCTGAAGCTGAACAAGGGCCAGACGACGGATACGCCCGTAAAAACGCAATTTGGATATCACATCATCCGGGTAGACGACGTGCGGGCGGCCAAGTTGCCAGCGTTCGAGGAAGTCAAGCCGCAAATCGCTCAGCAGATGTTGCAGCAAAAGCTTGGGGCTTTCCAGGAAGAACTGCGTAAAAAAGCCAAAGTGGAATAGTGAGAAATCTAAGCTCATAAAAAAAACGGCCTCGGCCGTTTTTTTTATGGCGCTAAAGGATTCATACCCTCGGCGGATCGGTTTCCCGCTTCATGTGCCGATGCAACGCCGCGGCTGCAATAAACGTTTGAGTGACTTCGGCCGTGCGGCCAGAACCAGCTGCCGCGATGATCAAGCCAGTGTCTGGCCTACCGTCCGGCAGCGTGGTGGGCACGCCAGCTTTATCAAGCAACCCCTTCGAGGCGCCCAGTACCAGTAGCGCTTTGCAGTGGCGGTATTGGTCCTTGATGAACTCCATCGTGTGATCCTCCTTGGCCAGCGCTTCGACGCCTGCCTTGCCATCCGGCAACACCAGCGCATCAAACAGGAAACCGGCTTCGTTTTCGAGCGACACCTCTGCCGTGAGCGCGCCACCGTCCGCAGTGGCGACAAGCCCGATGCGCGGACCCACCAGACACGGCACCGCTCCTTTAGCCAACAACGCTTCCTGCACCTGCAAGACCAATTCGCCGTCCACGCCAGGCGCCATCAATAGCGCGATTTTGCGGCCTTGGATGGAGCCGTCGCCCGGCCATGCCGTCAAAGACAGCGTCGGGGAAACAGTGACTTCAGGCTTGGCGGGTTTGGCCAGCCCACGCGGTCCAAGGACTCAATGCTGGCATTCACGCCCTCCGGCGCCATGCTCCCGGTCTTTTTAGTTTCATTTTCCAACGTTGTAGGGCACCGCCGTTCATCGCAGCCAGTATTTTGTTGGCGCGAAAGTTGTCCTTGCTTCGTGTGGACAAGTTTGTTGATGAGACACTTGGAAAAGCGAAAAACCGAGGCGGGGCGGGGCTTGTGCGATGCTGCCTATGTTTTAAGCGCGGGCTTCAAAAAAGGGCTTGGGCCGCACTTCTTCTTTCAGGTTGACGCTATTTCAGCGCACCCACGATCATGAGCAGCCCGATCAGAACGGGTTGGTGCAGCAGGTAATAACTCAAACTCCAGCGGCCTAACCACGCCAGCGGACGAGTCACCGCACCTCCGTCGTGTCGGAACCATTGAGGCCGGTGCTGCAACGCCCAGGTGCCGGTCGCCATGCCGAACCACATGACCCCCAGCCAGGGAATCAGCGGCACATAGTCCTCGGTGTTGGGTTTACGGCTAATCAGACCCAGCCAGTTAAATGTGTTTTGGTTCAGAAAATCGACTCCGGCCCAGGCGGAATGCGCGTAACCAGCTACAAATTGCATCGCAACTGCCGCCCCTCCCAGAACCCATAGCCAGCCGCCCCAGCCAGCCGTGAAGCGCACGATGAGGAGCATCACAGCCATGCCGTGTAATACCCCAAAATAAATAAAGCTTTGTGGAAACATCCAGTAAGAGCCTGCTGTGACCAGCAACGCGCACCCCGCCACCTGGCCCCAGCGGCGCCAAAAACGCGGCCAGCCCTGACCCCGTTGCACGGCGATCGACTGCCCAAGGCCGGCTGTAAAAAGAAACAGGCTGACAATCGCCGTGCGCTGCCAAGTCCAGAACGGGTCGGCATAAAAGTTTTGTTTCAGGTAACCAAAGTGATTCAGGTCAAAGCAGAAGTGAAACGCAGTCATCCAGACGATCGCCGCACCGCGCAGGGCGTCCACGGAGTCAAAGCGGGAGGCTGCAGGGTGGTTGGGTGGGGCGGTCATACGGTAACGATACCGCAAGCATGGCCGCGCCAAAAACCCAAGCACTCTCGGGGTAGGTAAGATCCTGCAAAGTAGATAGCCGACAGAACGACCAATAGAGCTTTCCAAGCGTCTGGTCAGCCGTTGTCGCTCACTGGCCATTACCCGTCTTTAACAAGGAATACCTGATGAAAATTCTTCTGCCCATTGACGGCACCGAACTGTCACTGCACGAAGTGCGTTTTGCGCTGCGGCTGGTCAGCGAAGGACTGCAGGCCAATTTTTTGCTGGTCAATGTGCAGGAAGCGGCCAACCTGTATGAAATCGTCACTGCGCCTGATCCCGAAGTGCTGGAGAACGTGAGCCACGCCGCAGGCGAAGACGCGCTGCAGTCCGCGCTCGCGCTGTTGCAGAATGCTGGTATTGCCTGCGAAACCGAGGTCGTGTCGGGTGATCCGGCCCACGCCGTGCTGGAACTGATTGAGCAGTACGGCTGCGACTTGGTCATCATGGGCACGCGCGGCCGAGGCCTGCTGCGCAGCGCGCTCAACGGTTCGGTTGCGCAAACGCTGCTGCATGACGCGCCGGTGCCCGTGCTGATAGTCAAACCGCCTCAGGAACCCGAGGCAATCGACAGCGACTTCGAAGACGCTCGATAGCCCGGTTTTGCTGGTGCCAGCACCAGCGAGCGACAGATGATCACCGGCGGGTCTCCCTGCGTTCTATTTCACCCCCTGGCGGCCTCCAGGGTTCGCCAGATAAGCGCTAGTGCTTAGGTGCTCGGCGGCAGCTTGCAGCGCTTCGTAAAGCTGCCCGACTAGCCCACCCATCGGCGCGCGTTGTGCCACAACTGCATCCACGGACTCAAGCTTGCCGGATCCTCAGGGGTCCAGCTCATCTGAATGTTGCGAAACACGCGCTCGGGGTGCGGCATCATGGCGGTAAAACGGCCGTCGGCGGTAGTGATTGCCGTCAAACCGCCTGCGCTGCCATTAGGGTTGGCGGGGTAGGCTTCGGTTGCTTGGCCGTGGTGGTCGGTAAAGCGCATGGCGGCAATCGCTTTTGACGCATCGCCGCGGTAGGCAAAGTTGGCGTATCCCTCGCCATGCGCCACCGCGATCGGCAGGCGCGTACCCGCCATGCCCTGCAAAAAAAGGCTGGGGGAATCCAACACTTCGACCTGACTCAGGCGCGCCTCGAAGCGTTCGCTGCGATTGGTGGTAAATCGGGGCCAGGCTTCAGCGCCCGGAATGATATCGGCCAGTTCGGCGAACATCTGGCATCCGTTACACACGCCCAAGCCAAAGGTATCCGGTCGGGCAAAGAAGGTTTTGAACTGGTCGGCCAGCGCCGGGTTAAAGGTAATTGATCGTGCCCAGCCCACGCCCGCGCCCAGGGTATCGCCATAGCTGAAGCCACCGCAGGCCACTAGGCCGGCAAAGTCCGATAACCTGGCACGGCCGCTTTGCAAGTCGGTCATGTGCACATCGAAAGCTTCAAATCCGGCCCGTGTGAAGGCGTAAGCCATTTCCACATGCGAGTTGACCCCTTGCTCGCGCAGCACAGCCACTTTCGGCCGGGAGAGGTTTAGTGCGGGTGACGCCAGTACCTTGACTGGATCAAACGTCAAGTGGACGTGCAGGCCCGGGTCAGCAAGGTCGCCCGCCGAGGCATGCTCGGCATCGGCACACGCCGGATTATCGCGCTGCTGGCAAATTTTCCAGCTAACGGCATCCCACACCTGATGCAGATCCTGTAGTTTGGCCTTGAATACCACTTTGGTATCGCGCCAAATCTGAACCTCGCCCTTGCCCACTTCTAACGCGGCGTGCTGAGGACGGGTCTTGCCGATCAAGTGGCTGAACTTGGAAAGTTCGTGCTTACGCAAGGTTTGCATCACCTCATCGCGGACTTCGGTCCGCACCTGAATGACGGCCCCCAGCTCTTCGTTAAACAGCGCCTTGAGCGTCAGCTCTTCACGGCGTGGGGCGACTTGTGTCGCCCAGTTTTTGCTATCACCGGCGTCCATGCGGCTATCGCTGATGCCGTCGCCCTCAAGAATCAGCATGTCGACGTTGAGTGATACCCCCACATGTCCGGCGAAGGCCATCTCGCAGGCGGTCGCAAACAGACCGCCATCGCTGCGATCGTGGTACGCCAGAATCCGCCCTTGCGTGCGCAACTCGTTAATGGCGTTGACCAGATTGACCAAGTCTTTCGGATCGTCCAGATCAGGTACCTCGCCGCCTTCGAGGTTCAGGGTTTGAGACAGGATGGATCCACCCATGCGACGCTGACCCTTGCCCAGATCGATCAAGATCAGCGTTGTGTCAGCCTCTTGCGCGTTCAACGCGGGCGTGAGTGTGCCGCGCACATCCGCCAGCGTGGCGAAAGCAGTGACGATCAGCGACACCGGCGACAACACTTTTTTGCGCTCGTTGCCATCGGACCAGACCGTGCGCATGGACAGGGAATCCTTGCCAACCGGAATCGAGATGCCCAGCGCCGGACACAGCGCCATGCCCACCGCCTTGACGGTTTCGTACAAAGCGGCGTCTTGTCCTGGCTCGCCACAGGCGGCCATCCAGTTGGCCGACAGCTTCACACGCGGCAACTCGATGGGAGCCGCCAATAAGTTCGTAATGGCTTCAGCCACCGCCATGCGGCCCGAAGCAGCGGCGTTACTGGTCGCCAGCGGCGTGCGCTCACCCATGCTCATGGCCTCGCCGGAGAAACCTTTGTAGTCCGCCAGCGTCACCGCACAATCAGCCACCGGCACTTGCCAGGGCCCGACCATCTGGTCGCGGTGTGTGAGTCCGCCCACCGTGCGGTCGCCGATGGTGATCAAAAACCGTTTCGACGCCACCGTGGGGTGGCTCAGCACGTCAATACCGCTTTTTTGCAGATCGATCCCGGTCAGGTCCATCGGCTTGATGGCATTTGCGGTGCTTTTTACGCTGCGGTGCATTTTGGGCGGCTTGCCCAGCAACACATTCATGGGCATGTCGACCGGTGCGGCAGCGACGCCGTTCGACAACACCAGTTGTTGGTCTTCAGTCGCTACGCCGATCACGGCGAACGGGCAGCGCTCGCGTTCGCAGAAGGCCTCAAACTGTGGCAACGATTCGGGAGCAATCGCCATCACATAGCGTTCCTGGCTTTCGTTGCTCCAGATTTCCTTGGGCGACAGGCCGCTTTCTTCGAGCTTGACGGCCCGCAGGTCGAAACGCGCGCCGCGCCCGGCGTCATTAACAAGCTCAGGGAACGCATTGGACAGCCCACCGGCGCCCACGTCGTGAATCGCCAGAATCGGGTTGGCCGCACCCAGCTGTGCGCACTGGTTTATCACTTCCTGCGCGCGGCGTTCGATCTCGGGATTTCCACGCTGCACCGAATCGAAGTCGAGTTGGGCTGCATTGGCGCCTGAGGCCATGGAACTTGCTGCGCTGCCGCCCATGCCGATGCGCATGCCGGGGCCGCCCAGCTGGATCAGCAGCGAACCGGCGGGAAACAATATTTTGTGGGTAAGCCCCGCATCGATGGTGCCGATGCCGCCAGCAATCATGATGGGCTTGTGGTAACCCCAACGTTGGCCGCCTACGGTTTGCTCGTATTCGCGGAAATAGCCTGCAAGATTGGGACGACCAAACTCGTTGTTGAAAGCTGCGCCGCCCAGCGGGCCCTCAATCATGATCTGCAACGCGCTGGCAATCTGCTCCGGCTTGCCGTAGTCACCATCAAAAAGTTTTGAAACCGTGAAACCCGTTAACCCTGCTTTAGGTTTCGATCCGCGACCGGTAGCACCTTCATCGCGGATTTCCCCGCCCGCACCGGTTGCTGCGCCCGGACACGGGGAAATCGCCGTCGGGTGGTTGTGCGTCTCGACCTTCATCAGCACATGGGTCAGAACGCCGTCTGTGGCGCTGTAGGTTTGACAGCTGCCTGCGCCTTGTGGTGCGGGAGTAGCCGGCGATTTCGCATAAAAACGCTGGATTTTTGCGCCTTCCATGACCGACGCGTTGTCTGAATACGCCACTACCGTGTGCTGGGAGTGCAGCCGCTCGGTGTTCCGAATCATGGCAAACAGGCTCTTGTCTTGCACAACACCGTCAATTGTGAAGTCAGCGTTAAATATTTTGTGACGGCAATGCTCGCTATTGGCCTGGGCGAACATCATGAGCTCAACATCGGTGGGGTTGCGCTGGAGCTGGGTAAAAGCAGTCACCAGGTAGTCGATCTCATCAGCGGCCAGCGCCAGGCCATACTCGGTGTTGGCCCGCTCCAGCGCCGTTTTACCGCCTTCCAGAACGTCGATGACTTGCAGCGGCGCGCTTTGCAGCTCGGTGAAAAGGCCTGCCGCAGTCTGCGCCCGGTCGAACACCACGCTTTCAGTCATGCGGTCGTGGAGCAACGCAGCGACCTGGTCGTGCTGCGCAGCCGTCAGCGCAGTCTTGCTGAAAAAACCGGACTTCAGCGTCAAGCGAAATTCTGTAATGCGCTCAATGCGCTTGATTGCCAAGCCGCAGTTGTGCGCGATATCGGTTGCTTTAGAGGCCCAAGGCGACACCGTGCCAAAACGCGGCGACACGATAAACAACAAGGTGTCGGCAGCGTCTCCCCCCAGTTGAGCGGAAGGGTCGCCATAGGTCAGCAACGCTGTCAATTGGTTTTTTAACGAATCCGTCGGCGCTGTCTCGGTGGCCACCAGGTGCACAAAACGGGCGCTGATGCCGACGATTTTGTCGTGAATTGTTTGCAGACGCGGCAGCAGTTGCTGAACGCGGAAGTCGCTCAGGGCGCTGATCCCGTGGGGATCGCCCTCAAAAGTCGTCAGATGCAGGGTCACAGCGGTGGCCTTGTGGTGAAGTGTGAAAAGAGACAGCCGGCAAGTTGGATTTTTTGGGGTTTAACACTGCCCGCCGCAAAGAACTTTAGCAACAATTGTTTAAAAATTTGCGGGGTTCGCGTTAACCCCAATTTTATCAGCCCCTCCCGGAACCGTTTCAATTGACTTGTCTTTTATCGCGGGACCCGGAGAAACGCTAAAAGCCCTTGGCAGGCCCACCGGAATACATACGAAATAGTCCAGTGGGATAATCACTGCATGAGTATTACTTACAAAGATGCGGCCGGAATTGAAGGTATGCGGGTGGCCTGCCGGCTCGCTTCCGAGTTGCTGGATTACCTGACCCCCTTCGTCAAACCGGGCGTGACCACCAATGAAATAGACCGCCTCGCGCATGATTACATGACGCAGGTTCAAGGCACTATTCCGGCCACCCTCGGCTACCAGCCGCCCGGCTATAGCGCCTACACGAAATCGCTTTGCAGTTCTGTTAATCACCAGGTGTGCCACGGCATTCCAAACGACAAGCCGCTTAAAAAAGGCGACATCGTCAATCTCGATGTGACCGGCATCAAAGATGGCTGGCACGGCGACAGCAGTCGTATGTTCTTGGTGGGCGAGGTTTCAATTGCCGCCAAGCGGCTCTGCCATGTCACCTACGAGGCCATGTGGCACGGCATCATGCGTGTGAAACCTGGGGCACGGCTGGGGGATATTGGTTCTGCGATCCAGCTATTTGCTGAAAAACAAGGGTTTTCCATCGTCCGTGAGTTTTGTGGCCACGGCATTGGTGCCGGCTTCCACGAGGACCCTCAGGTGCTTCACTACGGCCGTCCCGGCACGCTGGAAGAACTCAAGCCTGGCATGACGTTCACGATCGAGCCGATGATTAACGCGGGCAAGCGCGACATCAAGGACGGTCCTGAAAAAGATGGCTGGAGCATCGTGACCCGCGACCATTCGCTGTCAGCCCAATGGGAACACACTGTTCTGGTCACCGAAACGGGGTACGAGGTGTTAACACTGTCCGCCGGCAGCCCGCCGATTCCCGCGTTTGTTCCCCAAAATAATCCGCAGCAAGCCACCGTGGGCGCCTGACGTCCTGCTGCCGTTGCCGTCATCACTACCCCTTGCGCTATTGAACTGTTGAACGTTTGCTAACCACGGCTCAGAGCCGATTCACCCATGACTGAACTGGTATGACTGAACTGGGTGATGTGCGCGATCAGTACCGCGCAGGGAAAACTGCATTGCTGACGTCGCTGGCGACCAGTGGTTCGTCCTACCGCAGCATTCACGGCCTGCTGCGAAAGCTGAGCAAACACACGGAGACCACGTTGCGATTGCTTTGGCAACGCGCAGACTTTCCCGCAGCCGCGTGTCTGATCGCGGCAGGCGGTTTTGGCCGAGGCGAGCTGTTTCCGCATTCAGACGTCGATGTGTTGCTGTTGCTGCCCGACGATGTCGACGTCGAACACGATCCGACCCTCAAGGCCAAGGTCGAAAGCTTTATCAGCAATTGCTGGGATAGCGGCTTGGAAATTGGCTCCAGCGTACGAACAACGGCCGACTGCGTCGAAGAAGCGGCCAAAGACGTCACGGTCCAGACCTCCCTGCTTGAGATGCGGTTGATTGCTGGCTCGAAGGAGAACTTCGCCAAGCTCCAACAGCAACTTGATGCAGTGCTCGACCCCAAGGCGTTCTATGTCGCCAAGACGCTGGAACTGCGCCAACGTCACAACAAGTTTGAAGATACGCCCTACGCACTGGAGCCCAATTGCAAGGAGTCACCGGGTGGCCTGCGGGACCTGCAGGTGGTGCTCTGGGTCGCGCGGGCAGCCGGGCTGGGCAAGTCGTGGGACGATCTGGCCGAAAGCGGCCTCGCCACCGCTTTTGAAATACGCCAAATTAAGGCCAACGAAGCGTTGCTTAGTCTGATACGCGCGCGCCTGCATCTGATTGCGGGACGGCGCGAAGACCGGTTGGTGTTTGACCTTCAAACGGCTGTCGCAGAATCCTTTGGTTATTCCGCCGAATCTGACGATGGCATCAGGTTGCCACGCCGCGCCAGCGAGGCGCTGATGCGCCGCTACTACTGGGCCGCCAAAGCGGTGACCCAACTCAACCAGATCTTGCTGCTCAATATCGAAGAGCGCCTCAACCCCACCACCTACCCGCTGCGTCAAATCAATGAACGGTTTTGCGACAAGGCCGGCATGCTGGAGGTGGTTAGCGACGACTTGTACGCACGCGAGCCGCATGCCATTCTGGAAACTTTCCTGTTGTATGAAACCACGGTGGGCATCAAAGGGCTTTCGGTCCGTACCTTGCGTGCGCTCTACAACGCCCGGGGCGTGATGAACAGCAAGTTTCGCAACGACCCGGTGAATCGCAGCACCTTTCTGCGCATACTGCAACAGCCCGAGGGCATCACACACGCTATGCGCCTGATGAACCAGACCTCGGTGCTAGGCCGTTACCTCTGGATCTTCCGGAACATCGTCGGGCAGATGCAGCACGACCTGTTTCACGTGTATACCGTCGACCAGCACATCCTGATGGTGCTGCGCAATATGCGGCGCTTTTTTATTGCGGAGCATTCGCACGAGTACCCTAAGTGCTCACAGCTGGCCGCTGGCTGGGACAAGCCCTGGATTTTGTATGTCGCGGCGCTTTTCCACGACATTGCCAAAGGACGCGGCGGCGATCATTCCGAACTGGGGCGTCAAGAAGTGCGTGTTTTCTGCCGCCAACACGGCATCGCTGCTGAAGACGCTCAACTGATCGAATTTCTGGTGGGCGAACACCTGAGCATGAGCCGTATCGCCCAGAAGGAAGACCTCAGCAACCCCGAAGTAATTGCCGCATTTGCCGAACGCGTGGGCAATGAACGCTACCTGACTGCCCTGTACCTGCTGACCGTGGCAGACATTCGCGGTACCAGCCCCAAAGTCTGGAATGCCTGGAAAGGCAAGTTGCTCGAAGACCTCTACCGCTACACGCTGCGCGTACTGGGCGGCCGCGCACCCGATGCAGCGGCCGAAGTGGAAGCCCGCAAGCGCGAAGCGCTGACCACGCTTGCCCTGCACGCCGAACCTTTTGAGGCGCATAAGGCCCTGTGGGCCACGCTGGATGTCAGTTACTTCATGCGCCACGAGGCCAGCGATATTGCCTGGCACGCGCGGCAGCTGTCGCGCCACGTGGGCAAAGCCAAGGTGATCGTTCGCGCACGCCGCTCCCTCGCCGGCGAAGGCATGCAGGTGCTGGTGTACACACCCGATACGCCTGACCTGTTCGCGCGCATCTGCGGCTATTTTGACCAGGCAAGTTTCAGCATTTTGGACGCCAAGGTTCACACGGCCAACAATGGCTACGCAATCGATACCTTTCAGGTGGTCAGCCCGACGCTGGCCGAGCATTACCGCGAGCTGGCCAGCATGGTCGAAGCGGAACTGGAACGCACGCTTGAAAATCAGGGGCCACTGCCGCTTCCGGGCAAGGGCCGTGTCTCGCGCCGCGTCAAAAGCTTCCCGATTGCGCCACGGGTCGATTTGCGACCCGATGAACATGCTCAACGCTGGTTGCTCAGTGTCTCGGCAAGCGACCGCGTCGGACTGCTGTACTTAATCGCTCGGGTCCTGGCCCGGCACCGCATCAACCTGCAACTGGCCAAGGTCACGACGCTGGGTGAGCGCGTGGAAGATACCTTTTTGATTGACGGTCCAGAACTGCAACACAACAAAGCGCAGATTGCGATCGAGACCGAGTTGCTGGAAGCGCTGAACGCCTGAAGACACGGCGGGTGTTGGCCCATCGCGTGTCTTTTTGAGGCACTTTGTCAGGCTGTTGACGTTCTGAAGTATCGGAGTAATCGACCTTTGTACTTGCCACCGTCGTCGGGCAGTGCGGAAATATGCGTCTCGCTGCGTGAATAGCCCAGGGACTCCATTTTCCGGTTAAATCTGACCCGATTGCCGCGGTCGGGATCCACAATCAGCACTTCCACCTCGGGCCGCGCATGCAGATCTATGAAGCGCGACAGCACTTCCGGCTGCCCCCGGTCATACAAAACATCGCTGCCAATAATCAGGTCAAAGCGATCCAACAGCGGGTTGTTGCGGGCCCAGTTTGCGGTCAGGTATTTGATGGGAGGCAGCCGATTGAGTTTGAGGTTCTCGTCTAAAAAATCAGCGGCCAGGGGATGGCAATCGCTGGCGGTGATGTCGCCGCCTCGCCGATGAATGACCAGACTGGCTAATGCCAAGCCGCACCCCAATTCCAAAATGCGTTTGCCTTCCACTTCAAACGTCAGCATGGCATGGGCGAGGACGCGACCGGATGGCCAAAGCAGGCCGAAAATCGGCCAGGCCGACGAGGAAATGCCTTCGCGATCAGCCGCGCCGAGGGGATCGTAAAATTGTTGCCGATCCAGCAGGGAGCGCAGTTGCAGGTCGGCTCCGATGCCGTGAATCGTCTCAAGCTTGACCTGATAGCTCTCCGGTTCAGAGACCGTTGCTTTGGACGGCACGTCGGGGGCATGCGGCATGGCTAAAAACTTCCCGCGTCCGCTACGCGACGATGGAAATTCAGTGGCGCGGAGAAGCTACAGGCAGTCACGAGAATCGCCCCGGATCAGTCGTCTTTGGAGGCATCAAGTCCCGGGAACAGCACCTCGGTGTAGCCAAACTGGGCAAAGTCCCGGATCCGCATGGGGTAAAGCTTGCCAATCAGATGGTCGCATTCATGTTGCACGACGCGGGCATGAAAGCCAGCCACCGTACGGTCAATCGGATCGCCGTATTGATCAAAACCTGTGTAGCGAATGTGCGAAAAACGCGGCACAACGCCACGCAGACCGGGCACCGAAAGGCACCCTTCCCAGTCGCTTTCTTCCTGCGGGCTCAAGGGCGTGATCAACGGGTTAAGCAAAACAGTTCGAGGCACCTGCGGTGCGTCCGGGTAGCGGAGATTGGGTGCATCAGTACCGAAAATAACTACCTGCAGAGCGACACCAATCTGCGGCGCGGCCAGCCCTGCCCCATCCACCGCCTGCATGGTGTCGAACATGTCTGAAATCAGCAGGTGTAAGTCGTCGGTGTCAAATTGCGTCACGGGTGGCGCAACGCGCAACAGCCGTACGTCGCCCATTTTTAAAATTTCGCGGATGGTCATGCACCAATTATCGCGGCGCAGACCCGTTTGTGCAGCGCGTGATTCGTCTTAACGCCAATCCCTATGGCCATGGTGCTCTTGGTATCCGTAATAACCAGGGCCGGGCACTACGATGATTGGCGCCGGCTCAACGTAAACAGCACGCGCAGGATACACGGCAACCGGGCGCAACCCGATAGGCGCTACCACGCAGCCCGACAACAATGTGGCGAAGCCGGCGGCGGCAAGCCAAGCGGAAAAACGAAGGACATTCATGAAAAGCTCCTGTGCAGTGAGAGCTCTTAACGTGAGACTTTCCCGCGCGGCATGACGCACGCCATGCAAATTTCGGTAACGCCTTGTAAGCAGACGCTAGCTGCCGTCTTGGTCGGCGGCGCTCTGCAAAGCGCTAGTCGGTGGTGCTGGCACTCCAGTAGGCTTGGCTGACCATCGGCAAATCAGCCAGCCGCTGGACCATCTGATCCATGACCTTGCCATCGACAGCGGTGGCGGCCAAGGTGGCCTCGATCTTGACATCCTCATCCCCGAAAGCGTGGACTTCCAGATCATGGGTCGGATATTGCAAGCTTTCGAGCTCTTTTTCGAGAATGACCAAGACCTCTTTTTGTCGCTCTCCGCTGGTGACAACGTAAACCGAGTTGGTCACCTCGGCAGACTTTACATCCAGCGGCTGGCGGTTGATCTGGTCAACAATCGGCCGCAACAAGGTATTGGCAGCCAGCACGAAGAGCGTGGCCAGCGCCGCCTCCACCACCAGACTCGCGCCAGCGCACGCACCCACGGCACCAGAGCACCACAGGGTGGCGGCGGTATTGAGCCCGCGCACATTCCCTTCCTCCCGCATAATCACGCCCGCCCCCAGAAACCCGATGCCCGAAACGACGTAGGCGACCACCCGCACGGCACCGTCCTGACCCATCAGCCGGCTGGCCATATCCACAAAAATAGCAGCGCCTAGCGCGACCAGCACGTTGGTTCTCAGGCCAGCGGTGCGTTGCCGGTACTGGCGCTCCAGTCCAATCAGCCCGCCCAACACAAAGGCCGCAGTTAGGCTCACCACCGAATTCAGTAGTGCGGGGAAATTAATATTCTGGAACGCCTGCATGCGCTCTCCTTAAAAGTCGGCTGATGTTCACTGAACCGTGGAGGCCAAAAGGACCAGCAAGGCGGCCTCATCAATTACCGTCACACCCAGCGTTTCCGCCCTGGCCAGTTTGCTGCCCGCCTCGGCGCCCGCCACCACGTAATCCGTTTTTTTGCTGACTGAGCCTGCCACTTTTGCGCCTGCGGCCTCAACGCGGTCCTTGGCTTCGTCCCGGCTCAAGGTCGGCAAGGTGCCCGTAATCACAAAGGTCTTGCCTGCCAGCGGTTTGGCGGCAACTGCGATCCGCTCACCCTCCTCCCAATTCACACCGCACGCGCGAAGTTGCTCGACCACTTCACGGTTGTGCGGTTGGTCGAAGAAAGTGCGCAGGCTTTGCGCGACGATGGGGCCGACGTCGTCGACCTCAAGCAGCTGCTCTACCGTAGCCGCCATGACAGAATCAAGCTTACCAAAATGGCGTGCCAATGCTTTTGCGGTGGCCTCCCCCACATGTCGAATACCCAAGCCGAACAAAAAGCGCGGCAGCGTGGTCTGCTTTGATTTTTCCAACGCTTCCAGCAGGTTATTGGCCGATTTTTCGGCTATTCTGTCCAAACTGGCGAGCGCCGTGAGGCCCAGCTTGTAAAGGTCTGGCAAAACCCGAACCACGTTGGCATCCACCAATTGTTCGACCAGTTTGTCGCCCAGGCCGTCAACTTCAACGGCGCGCCGATGCGCAAAATGCAGGATGGCTTCTTTGCGCTGGGCCGCGCAGAACAAGCCTCCGGTACAGCGGTAGTCGGCCTCGCCTTCTTCGCGCACGGCTGCCGAGCCGCACACGGGGCAAACGCGCGGCATGGAAAATAGCTGCGCATCGGGCAAGCGCTTGTCGAGCAGCACGCTCACAACTTCGGGAATGACGTCTCCGGCGCGGCGAACGATGACCGTGTCGCCCACTCGAACGTCCTTGCGGCGCGCTTCGTCTTCGTTGTGCAGGGTAGCGTTGGTGACTGTGACGCCGCCGACAAACACGGGCGCCAGTTTGGCCACCGGCGTCAACTTGCCGGTGCGGCCCACTTGAACCTCAATACCGAGCACGATCGTGAGCTGCTCCTGGGCGGGGTATTTGTGCGCCACCGCCCAACGTGGTTCGCGCGTGACAAACCCCAGCTTTTTTTGCAGCGTGAGGCTGTTGACCTTGTAAACCACGCCATCAATGTCATAGGGAAGGCGGTCACGCTGCTCGCCTATGTTCTTATGGAAGGCTATTAATTCAGCAGCTCCCTGTGCAATCTGCGTCTGCGCTGCAACCGGAAATCCCCACGATTTCAAGGTCATCAGCAGCTGAAAATGGGTGTCGAAGAAAGGGCCGCCTTGTGGTACCGGTGTCATGTCGCCCACGCCGTAAGCAAAGAAGCTCAGACGCCGTTGCGCTGCAATGGCGGGGTCCAACTGGCGTACGCCGCCGGCTGCGGCGTTGCGTGGATTCACAAAGGTTTTTTCGCCCTTCGCACCTTGAGCAATTTTTTCACGCTGCTTTTCGTTCAGTGCTTCGAAATCGGCACGACGGATGTAGACCTCACCGCGCACTTCCATCACGTCAGGCGCGTCTGCAGGCAGTCGCAGCGGAATTTGCCGGATGGTGCGAATGTTCTGCGTAACGTCCTCACCGACCTCGCCGTCGCCACGCGTGGCGGCCTGCACCAGCACGCCATGCTCGTAGCGTAAGCTCATGGCGAGGCCATCGAACTTGAGCTCACCGACGTACTCAACCACCGAATCGGTGTCGGTCAGACCCAGCTCTTTGCGCACCCGGGTGTCGAAATTTTGTACCCCCGTCGCCTCGGTGTCAGTCTCGGTGCGAATGCTGAGCATGGGCACTTTGTGGCGCACGCTGGCAAATTGGTCCAGCGGCTTGCCCCCCACCCGCTGCGTCGGAGAGTCCGCTGTCAACAGCTCGGGATGGGCTCCTTCAAGGTCTTGCAACGCTTTAAACAGCTTGTCGTATTCGCTGTCGGGAAGGGTCGGCTCATCGAGCACGTAGTAGCGGTGGGCGTGAGTCTGAAGCTCGGTTCTTAATGCCGCTATGCGATCAGCGACGGACGTCAGCGGCGACGTTGACCGCCCAAACAGGTCAAGGGTTGCCATGGGAAAGATCAAAACAAAGCATGCGAAAAACCCGAAAAATCAGAAACAACAGGACATCAGGAAAAGAGGCGCCGCCCCAACGCCGAGCCTGCCGACAGCTCGCGACCATCCAACAAGTCGTAAAGCTGTTCCAGTTCAGCGTGAATCCCGTCCATCGCTTCGGGCCTGATGGGGTTGTCGTTGTCATCGATGATGACACCGTCCATGCTGGAGGCCAAGGCTATTGCGGTCTCGCACATGCGCGCGAAAGGCTGCTCGGAGCGCAACACCTGCGGCACATCCAGTGACAGCGTGACTTCTCGCAGCGCCGTTTGTTCAGGGTCTTCAGCCATTGCGGCCTGGGTGTCGAAGGCCAAGCCGAGGATGGGGGCATGGCCCGGCTGAGTCGCGGGCAACACCATGCGCCCCGGGATAGTGCCGGCAACAAAACCCAACTTTGACGCGCTTTGCTGCACATAGCCGGGGCTCCAGGCTGTGTTCATGGCGCGCAGGCTAAAGCTTAATTGCGCGTCGTGCCCGCTGGCAAACTGATCCAGTTCACGGGCGCGCGCAACTTCGTCGAGCATTTCCGGAAACTCCGCTTCGCCACCGATAGCGTCGGCAAAGGCTTGTGCCTTGATAACAAATTCGGAGTATTCGATCTGGTTAAGCGCGCCGGTTCGATTGGCCAACTGCACCGCGCACTGGAATGCCTTGTAGCGCTGGCCGGCAACAGGAAACTCCCACTCACCAGTGGCCACATTCAAGCCTTCTGTCCCAAATGGTTTACTCCCCACGCGGCGCGTACTGGGCATGGCCGCCAACGCGGCATCCCCCGAAACGACGGACTCCAGCACCACGGGCGCCATAGCGTCAATCAAGATGTCTAAGCCAGGTTTGCGTTCCAGTGTTGTGAGCTGACTCAAGGAAGACAAGCTAGAGTCCGTGTCAAAGCTGGGCTCTTGCCGGTCTGCCAGTTCGTCAGGTCCCGACGCTTCATGCGTCGTCTCATTCTGGGCCGACTCCTGCTCGGAAACGGCTTTAGGGGTGGCCTGTTTCGGCAGGTTTCTACGTGACGACCAGGTGCTTTGGGCTACCACGCCTGCCAGCACCAGGCCACCGACCACCGCTAGACTGATTTGAAGTGTGCTCATAGTCACTCAGGCCGCCTCTGCAAAACTTAGGGCGGCTTCCATATCTACCGCTACGATGCGGGAGACGCCCTGCTCCTGCATGGTCACGCCGATCAGTTGCTCGGCCATTTCCATGGCGATTTTGTTGTGGCTAATAAACAGAAACTGGGTCTCCCGGCTCATGCTCGACACCAGTTTGGCATAGCGCTCGGTGTTGGCATCGTCGAGCGGCGCGTCCACCTCGTCGAGCAAACAAAACGGCGCCGGGTTGAGCTGGAAAATCGCAAACACCAGCGCGATCGCGGTGAGCGCTTTTTCACCCCCCGAGAGCAGATGAATTGTTTGGTTTTTCTTGCCCGGCGGTTGTGCCATCACCTGAACACCGGCGTCAAGAATTTCTTCGCCCGTCATCATGAGCTTGGCATTGCCACCGCCAAACAGCTCAGGGAACATGCGGCCAAAATGCCCGTTCACCGCTTCAAAGGTACTAGAAAGCAAATCGCGCGTTTCCATGTCGATCTTCTTGATCGCATCTTCCAGTGTCGCCATGGCTTCGTTCAGGTCAGCCGACTGGGCATCCAGAAACTGCTTGCGTTCGCGAGCGGTACTTAGTTCCTCCAGCGCGGCCAGATTGACAGCACCCAGCGACTGGATCTCCCGGTTGAGGCGGTCAATCTCGCCCTGAAGACCGGCCAATCGCACCGTACCGCTTTGAAGGGATAGCTCAACAGCGGCCAGATCCGCCTGAGCGTCCAGGAGCAACTGCGCGTATTGCTCAAAGCCCAGCCGCGCAGCCTGTTCCTTCAGTTGGAACTCGGTGATTCGCTGTCGCAGCGGGTCGAGTTCACGCTCCATCTGAAGCCGGCGTTCGTCGCTGGCACGGAGCTTGTTGGTGAGGTCGTCGTACTGGCTGCGTTTGGCACCCAAATCGGCTTCGCGCTCCATCTTGGCGCTCAGCGCGCTTTGCAGGCCGCCTTGTGCAGCGGCATCGTTCAGGCGGGAAAGTTCTTCGCGTGCGCGCGCTTCTTCTGCCGCGACGCTAGCCGCCTGCTGGGCTGCCACAGCAAGGGAGCGCGCCAGCTCGTCACGACGCGAGGCCAAGCTTCGCAGTGCAAACTGCGCTTCCTGCGCCTGACGCTCCAGCGCGCGCTGCTGTTCGCGCGCCTCGCCCAGTTTGCGCTCTGTTTCAATCACCCGGTCATCCAGCTGTGCCTGCCGCTCCTGGGTGTCGGCCAGCTGCATGTCGAGCTCTTCAAAACGAGCCTCCGCAATAACTTTGCGTTCCTGTAACTCATCCAGCTGAGCGTCAATTTCAGCCATGTCAGCCTGAATTTGCTCGCTTCGGGCACGGGTCTGCTCGGCCAATTGGCTCAGGCGCAGCACTTCAACCTGCAACTCATGAACCCGGCTTTGGCCTTCTGCGGCCTCACGGCGTGCCGTGGCCAGCCGCTGGGCGGCGTCTGCATAAGCAGCTTCAGCACGGATCAAGGCGGATCGGGCTTCCTCGCTGATCAGTACTTGGGCCTTGGAACTCTTTTCAAGATTTTCAATTTCCTGGGCTCTAGCCAGCAGCCCCGCCTGCTCAGAATCCTGCGCATAAAAACTCACGCTGTGTTGCATCACCGCATGGCCGCTCATAACGTAAATCGCTTCACCGGCCTGCAGCTTGTCGCGCGCCGCCAAGGCCTCGTCAAGATCCCGTGCGGTGTAGCAGCCGTGCAGCCAATCACCGAAGAGCGCTGCCTGCCCGGCGTCGTTCAGACGCAGCAAGTCCGCAAGGGGTTTGAGAGCGATTGATGGATTGGAGCGTCCCGGCGTCACCGCGGGAGGTGCCGTGTAAAAGGAGAGCTTGGCTGGCGGGGTGCCTTGACCATCGGTGCCCGCAAAACCGCGCACCATGTCCAGCCGGCTGACTTCGAGTGCGCCCAAACGCTCACGCAACGCAGCTTCAAGGGCGTTCTCCCAGCCCAACTCGATATGGATACGGCTCCACAAACCCTGCAGGCTGTCCAGACCATGCTTAGCCAGCCAAGGTTTGAGTTTGCCGTCGGTTTTGACTTTTTCCTGCAAGGCCTTGAGTGCTTCCATGCGGGCAGTCAAGCTGGCTCTTTTGGCCGACTCGGCATTAACGGTCTGCTGCAGCGAACGCCGTTCCTCGTCACGCTGAGGTACCGTGTCCGTCAGTTCGTGCAGACGGGCCTCTGCCACCGTCTGCGACTCCTGTGCGCTGGCGAATTGCGCAGTGAGATTGAACAGACGCGCTTCATCCGGCGCATTCAGCGCATTGCGGTCCGCTGTCAGCCGCTCGCGTTTCAAGGTCAGGGTGCGCGACTGCTCTTCAATATTGCGCTGGTCGGCGGCCAACACCTGAATCTGCTGCTGGACCTGGGCGACGCTCGCACGCTGCTCATTGGCTTTGCTTTGGGCTTGACGCAGCGTGTCTTCAAGGGCCGGCAACTCGGTTTGCTGCTCTTCCGTTTGTGCCGCCAGCAGCTCAGCTTTTTCCTCCGCTTCAACCGCCTGTTCGATCAGGTTTTCCGTCTCGACCGCTGCGTCTTCCCTGCGCCTGGCCCACTGTGCAGTTTGTTCCTTGAGTTGCGTCAGGCGCTGCTCCACACGAAGCCGGCCATCCACGACAAAGCGGATCTCCGCTTCCAAACGACCCACCTCGGCACTGGCCTCATAAAGCTTGCCTTGAGCCTGATTGACCTGGTCGCCAGCCGAATAATGCGCCTGCCGGATGGTTTCCAGGTCGGCTTCGATGTGGCGCAGATCAGCGACCCGACTCTCAAGATCGTTCACCGCCTTTTCAGCATCAGACTTCACCTTGGCTTGGTCAGCTTCGCTCTCGGTACGCTTCAAAAACCACAGTTGATGCTGCTTTAAGGTGCCGGCCGCCTGCAAGCTGTTGTAGTGCAAAGCGACTTCGGCCTGCTTTTCCAGCCGGTCGAGGTTGGCATTGAGTTCGCGCAGAATATCTTCCACGCGGGTCAGGTTCTCGCGGGTGTCCGAAAGCCGGTTCGCCGTCTCGCGTCGGCGTTCCTTGTATTTGGAAACACCGGCTGCTTCTTCAAGAAACAGGCGCAACTCTTCAGGCTTGGACTCAATGATGCGGCTGATGGTGCCTTGCCCGATGATGGCGTAAGCGCGCGGTCCCAAGCCGGTTCCCAAGAATACGTCCTGCACGTCGCGGCGGCGTACCGGCTGATTGTTGATGTAGTAACTCGACGCACCGTCCCGAGTCAGCACGCGCTTGACGGCGATCTCTGCAAACTGCCCCCACTGGCCACCGGCGCGATGGTCGGCATTGTCAAACACCAGCTCGACACTGGACCGGCTGGCGGGCTTGCGGGTAGTGGTGCCGTTGAAGATCACGTCTTGCATCGACTCACCGCGCAACTCGGAGGCGCGACTTTCACCCAGCACCCAGCGCACTGCGTCCATGATATTGGACTTGCCGCAACCGTTCGGTCCTACCACGCCGATCAATTGCCCCGGCAGTATGAAATTGGTGGGCTCCGCGAACGATTTAAACCCTGCTAACTTGATCGAATTGAGACGCACAGCTGTCCCTGTTTTCTTGAGCCTGAAGCAAACTCGTTAATTCTTCTAACGCTTTTTACGAGGCGCTTGCACGACGTGCACCACTTGCCGCAATGCACGACCTCTAATGTTACCCGAGCGCCGAGTGATATTTTGTAAGGAATAAGCCCTTGCCTCCCTGGTCGCGAACCCACTTGCTGCGCACGGCGCAACGCGGGCGACCCGCCCAAGCTCCGCTGCGGACCAGAACCCATACAGCGGAAAAATAGACACCAAATCGTCAGTCTTTTTTCTAAAAACGCCGACTATTAGCTATAGATTCTATAGCATGGAGTCACTCTGGCGTAGTCGGTAACCAGACCCATCGCATCAGGACTTTGCGCCGAGGCTGGATAATCTGGACATGAATCCCCTGCTTTCCCGCCTTCAGCCCTATCCTTTTGAGCGGCTGCGCCAATTGCACGCCGACATCACACCCAATGTCGCCTACAAGCCCATCAGTCTCGGGATTGGTGAGCCACGGCACGCGACGCCCCAGCTGATTAAAGATGCGCTGACGGCCAGCCTCGCTGGTCTGGCGAGTTATCCGGGCACGATGGGCGAGCCTCGCTTGCGCCAGACCCTGAGCGACTGGCTGGCGCGCCGCTACGACGTGAAGCTTGATCCGGCGACGCAAATCCTGCCGGTCAACGGGTCCCGCGAAGCGCTTTTTTCACTGGCGCAGACCGTCCTCGACCCCAGCCAACCGGGCGCCACCGTGGTGTGCCCAAATCCTTTTTATCAAATCTACGAAGGTGCTGCGCTGCTGGCCGGGGCGCAAACCTGGTTCGCTCCGAGCGAACCATTGCGTAACTTCGCGGTGGACTGGACCGGTGTACCCGAAACGGTGTGGGCCAAAACCCAACTGGTTTTTGTCTGCTCCCCCGGCAATCCGACCGGCGCGGTCATGTCGCTCGAGGAATGGGAACTGCTGTTTAAGCTCAGTGACCAATACGGCTTTGTGATTGCCTCCGATGAGTGCTACAGCGAGATTTATTTTCGTGACGAGCCGCCTTTGGGCGCGCTGCAGGCCGCCGCCCGGTTAGGCCGGCAAGATTTCAAAAACTTGATCGCGTTGACCAGCTTGTCCAAGCGCAGCAACGTGCCCGGCTTGCGCAGCGGTTTTGTTGCCGGTGATGCCGCCCTGATCAAGTCTTTTTTGTTGTACCGCACCTACCACGGCAGCGCCATGAGCCCAATCGTGCAAGCCGCCAGCATGGCAGCGTGGGCCGATGAGCAGCATGTGCAAGCTAACCGCGCCTTGTACCGCGAGAAATTTGCCAAAGTCACGCCCTTGCTGGCCTCGGTGATGAAGGTGGCCTTGCCCGACGCGGGCTTCTACCTGTGGGCGGAGATTCCTGAATTATTCAAGGGCTCGGACACGGCGTTCGCACGCGAGCTGTTCGCTCTCTACAATGTCGTCGTATTACCGGGCAGCTACCTGGCACGTGATGCGCAGGGCCACAATCCGGGCGCTGGCCGAATCCGGATGGCGCTGGTGGCGGAAACTGCCGAATGCGTCGAGGCCGCCGAACGCATGGTTCAATTTATCCAATCCAAAGTTCACTAAAAACTTATTCAATGACTCAAGACACTCTGCAAAGCAATCTCCAAAGCACCATTGATGCAGCTTGGGAAAATCGCGCCAATCTGTCCCCCACCTCTGCACCCAAAGAGGTGCTGGAGGCCGTGGAGCACACCATTGACCAGCTCAATACGGGCAAGTTACGCGTGGCCACCCGGGAAGGCGTCGGTCAGTGGCGCACGCATCAATGGATTAAAAAGGCGGTGTTGCTGAGCTTTCGCCTGAAAGACAACGAGCTGATGCGGGCTGGCGATTTGGGGTTTTTCGACAAAGTTCAAACCAAGTTTGCGCACCTCAGCGAAGACGAGATGCGCGCTACCGGCGTGCGTGTAGTGCCACCCGCCGTGGCTCGCCGAGGCTCCTTCATTGCCAAGGGCGCGATTTTGATGCCCAGCTACGTCAACATCGGGGCTTATGTGGACGAAGGCACGATGGTGGACACCTGGGCAGCCGTGGGTTCCTGCGCGCAGATCGGCAAGAACGTGCATCTCTCGGGCGGCGTGGGAATTGGCGGCGTGCTGGAACCAATGCAAGCTAACCCGACCATCATTGAAGACAACTGCTTTATCGGTGCACGCTCCGAAGTGGTTGAAGGCGTGATCGTCGAAGAAAACTCGGTGATTTCCATGGGCGTGTACCTTGGCCAAAGCACGCCGATCTACGACCGCGAAACGGACACCGTGACGTATGGCCGCATTCCGGCAGGCTCCGTTGTGGTGGCTGGCAACTTGCCAAAAGCGAACGGAAAATACAGCCTGTACTGCGTGGTGATCGTCAAGCGGGTAGACGCCAAAACGCGGGCCACAACCAGTCTCAATGATTTACTGCGCGATTGATGCGGCTCGGCACTTAACCGCATAAATTAATGACAATTGAGAAACGCTCGATGAGCACTATGGAAAAAATTCTGCGTCTGATGGCTGAGAAAAAAGCGTCGGACGTTTATTTGTCAGCCCACTCGCCCGCGCTCATCAAGATCAACGGTCAAACAGTCCCCATCAACGTCCAGATTTTGCCAGCGGACGCCCCTCGCAACCTGCTGGCTGAAGTGCTGCCGCCCGCACGGATTGAAGAGCTGGAAGAACTAGGCGAACTCAACATGGCCTTGGCCGTCGCCGGCGTGGGCAACTTCCGCATCAGCGGCTTCCGGCAACGGGGCACCTATGCGGCAGTGATCCGCTACATCCCGAACGAGATTCCGCCCCTGAACAGCCTGAACCTGCCGCCCATTCTGGCCGACCTGGTGATGGAAAAACGCGGCCTGCTGTTGATGGTGGGCGCCACCGGCGCAGGCAAGAGCACGACGCTAGCGTCTATGATAGACCACCGCAACGAAACCGCCTCGGGCCACATTCTCACGATCGAAGACCCGATCGAATTTTTGTACGCCAACAAGAAATCAGTGGTCAATCAGCGAGAAATTGGCAGCGATACCCAATCACTGCAGGTAGCGCTGAGAAACGCGCTGCGTCAGGCGCCGGACGTCATTATGATTGGCGAAATTCGCGACCGTGAAACGATGTCGGCGGCCATTGCGTATGCCCAGTCCGGTCATTTGTGCTTGGCCACAATGCACGCCAATAACAGCTATCAGGCACTCAACCGAATCCTGAGTTTTTACCCGGTAGAAGTCCGGCTTACCATGCTGGGCGACCTCGCTGCGGCGCTCAAAGCGATCGTGTCACAACGCTTGCTGCGCACGCAAGATGGCAACCGCACCCCGGCGGTAGAGGTGATGCTTAACACCAAACTGGTGGCCGAACTGATTGAAAAAGGCGACTTCTCGGGGGTCAAGGAAGCGATGGAAAAATCCATGGCCGAAGGCTCAAAAACGTTTGAGCAAGACCTCGCGAAACTGATTGTCCAAGGCACGGTAACGCGCAAGGAAGGCATTCTTTATGCCGACTCACCGACCAACCTTATGTGGCTGCTGGAAAACGACCTTGCGATGGCTAACGCCAAGACGCCAGAACCTGAAAAGGATCCGAATGACGAGCCGTCTTTCACGGAAATTACGCTGGATGTGAGGCACTAATGGCCATCATTCCCATGGTTTTCGTTTGGGACCGCTATTAAGGCAACTAAAGCACCATGTCTCGAACACTGCATCTGGCTGAACAGCTGATTTCGCGCCCATCAGTCACACCCAACGACGCTGACTGCCAGACTATTCTGGCCGCACGACTAGCCCCGCTCGGATTCAAGTGCGAAACCATGGTCAGCGGCCCCGATCACTTTCGCGTCACTAATCTATGGGCGAAATTTGAAGGTTTTCGCCCTTTCGACCCGTCGGAACGTTCACAGGGAGCTACTGAATCAATAGCCAGTACAGTCACCCAAAAAAGACAGGTCAAAACGCTTGTATTTGCCGGCCACACCGACGTGGTGCCCACCGGCCCGCTGGAGCAGTGGCACAGCCACCCTTTCACGCCCAGCCATCGTGACGGCAAGTTGTATGGGCGGGGCGCCGCCGACATGAAGACGTCCATTGCCGCCATGGTCGTGGCAGTCGAAGAGTTTCTAGCTGCCAACCCACAGCCTGCGCTGTCGATCGCCTTCCTGATCACCAGTGACGAGGAAGGCCCGGCGCTCGACGGGACCGTGACGGTCTGCGAAAGGCTGTTGGCGCGAGGCGAAATGCTGGACTATTGCATCGTGGGCGAACCTACCTCTGTAGACCACCTGGGCGACGTGATCAAAAACGGCCGCCGCGGAACCATGAGTGGAAAGCTCACCATCAAAGGCGTGCAAGGTCATATCGCCTATCCTCACCTCGCGAAAAATCCAATTCATCTGTTTGCGCCCGCTCTGGCGGAGCTGGTGTCGACCGAGTGGGACCGGGGTAATGAATTTTTCCCCGCCACCAGTTGGCAGGTTTCCAATATGCAGGGAGGCACTGGCGCCTCCAATATCATTCCAGGCGAGCTGGTCGTGGACTTCAATTTTCGATTTAGTACGGAATCCACCCCTGACAGCCTGCAGCAGCGCTTGCAAGCCGTTTTGAGCCGGCACCAGCTTGAATATGATCTCAAGTGGACTTTGGGAGGTCGACCTTTTCTGACCAAGCCGGGCGAGTTGGTGGACGCCGTACGCGCTGCGATTCTGACTGAAACCGGTCTGAACACCGAGCTGTCCACTACCGGCGGCACCAGCGATGGTCGGTTCATCGCCAAAGTTTGCTCACAAGTAATCGAATTCGGCCCCATCAACGCATCGATTCACAAGATTAACGAGTGGGTAGAGGTGAGCTCGCTCGACCCTCTTAAAAACATTTACAGAGGCGTGCTGGAGCGACTCGCCGCTACGGCATGACCTTTGCGTCTCCCCAAACGGCGGCGATGCCCCCCACCGTGCTGGCGCTGATTGAGCAGATGGCGGCCCGGCTAGAGGCGGCAGGGTTGACTTATTCCGACGGTTTTGGTCAAGGCACCAGCAACGCCTTCGACGAAGCCGCCTGGCTGGTGCTTTGGAAGCTCAACCTGCCGCTGGACGCCCTCGATGCAGTGGCGGACCAGGCAGTCACGCAGGCAGACCAAAGGCAGGTAGCGCTGCTTTTGGACGCACGCATCCACTTGCGCAAGCCTGCTGCGTACCTTACTCACGAAGCCTGGCTGATGGGCGTGCCTTTTTATGTCGACGAACGTGTGATCATTCCGCGTTCCTTCATTGCCGAATTATTGAATGACGCGAGCATCGACCCCTGGCTGAGCGAGACGACCCACCGCGTGCTCGACTTATGCACTGGCAATGGCAGCTTGGCCGTGCTGGCGGCGATGACTTACCCCGAGGTCATCGTGGACGCCGCCGATATCAGCCCGGAGGCCCTGGCCGTTGCCCGCATCAATGTGGACAGGCATCAGTTGGCCAGCCGAATCACCATGATCGAATCCAACGGCATGGCCGCTTGCAGTGGCCCCTACGACCTTATTTTGTGCAATCCACCTTACGTCAATGCCGTCAGCATGGCGGCCTTACCCGCTGAATTCCGGGCCGAACCGGACCTGGCCTTAGCCGGCGGGGCAGATGGAATGGACTTCATTCGAGACCTTTTTCTAACCGCCGCCACGCAAATGAACGAAAATGCGGTATTGGTGCTGGAAATAGGCCACGAACGCGCTAATTTTGAATGCGCTTTTCCTCACCTTGAGCCGCTCTGGTTCGACACCAGCGCTGGTGGCGACCAAGTGATGCTACTGACCCGAGAACAGCTGGCCTGAATCCCTGCTTTCTAATCGGGCAATAGCGCCACTTCGGCCCGAATAATTTTCTTGAGTCTATTTGTTTAAATGATTACCCTTAAAAATGTGGTGCTGCGTCGCGGTGCCAAAGTTCTGCTTGACAGCGCGTCTGTCACCATTAATCCTGGCGAAAAAGTCGGTCTGGTCGGTCGCAACGGTGCGGGTAAATCCACCCTTTTTGCATTGCTCAACGGCTCGCTGCATGAAGACGGCGGAGATTATTTCATCCCCGCGCAATGGAGCATGGCACAGGTCGCGCAGGACATGCCCGAAACCGAGCAAAGCGCTACCGGTTATGTAGTCGATGGCGACGTGGTGTTGCTGGCCGCGCAGACCGAGGTAGATGCCGCCGAGGCAAGCGGCGACGGCGATCGCATGGCGCACGCTTACATGAGCCTGTACGATGCCGGCGCGCACGATGCCCAGGCCCGCGCACAGGCGTTGATTCTTGGTCTGGGTTTCAAGCTCAGCGAGCTGGAAAATCCCGTCAACAGCTTTTCCGGTGGCTGGCGCATGCGCCTGCAACTGGCGCGCGCGCTGATGTGTCCCTCCGACCTGCTGCTGCTGGATGAGCCGACCAATCACCTGGACCTGGACGCCCTGGTCTGGCTGGAGGCCTGGCTCAAGCGCTACAGCGGCACCATGCTGGTCATCAGTCATGACCGCGAGTTCCTCGATGCGGTAACGCAGATCACCGTGCACATTGAAAACGCCAAACTAACGCGCTACGGCGGCAACTACAGCGCATTCGAAGACTTGCGCTCCGAGCAGATGGCCTTGCAGCAAAACGCGTTTTCCAAGCAGCAGGACAAAATCGCCCACCTTCAAAAATTCATTGACCGCTTTAAGGCCAAGGCGAGTAAGGCCAAGCAGGCACAAAGCCGGGTCAAGGCGCTGGATCGAATGGAAAAAATTGCGCCGCTGCTGGCTGAAGCTGACTTCACATTCGAGTTCAAGGAACCAGCCAATTTACCCAACCCCATGCTGTCGATGCAGAATGCCTACTTTGGCTATCCGGCACCCGAAGAGGCGCCCGAGGGCACGCCGCCCACCGTCATCGTGCAGAACGTCAGTAAATCGGTGTTAGCCGGCCAGCGCATTGGTATCCTGGGGGCCAACGGTCAAGGTAAATCGACCCTTGTCAAAACCGTCGCGCGCGCGCTCGCCCCTATCAGCGGCGATATGACCGAAGGCAAAGGCCTCAACATCGGTTACTTCGCGCAGCAGGAGCTTGACGTATTGCGTCCCGCCGACACGCCGCTCGAACACATGATCCGCCTTGTCAAGGAAGTTACCGCTGCCGGAAAAATCAGCGGTCAGCAAACTCGCGAACAAGACTTGCGGAGTTTTCTGGGTATGTTCAACTTTGGCGGTGATATGGTCAAGCAGGCCGTAGGCAGCATGAGCGGGGGAGAAAAAGCTCGGCTGGTCCTTTGCATGATCGTTTGGCAGCGCCCCAACCTGCTGCTGCTTGATGAGCCGACCAATCACCTGGACCTGGCCACGCGGGAAGCACTTGCAATGGCGCTCAACGAATTCGAAGGCACCGTGATGCTGGTCAGCCATGACCGCGCGCTGTTGCGGGCGGTCTGTGACGAGTTCTGGATGGTATCGCGGGGCGGCGTTGAACCGTTCGACGGCGATCTGGACGACTACCAGCGTTACCTGCTGGATGAAGCCAAACGCCAGCGCGAAGAAGCCAAAAAGTCGACAAACAGCGCTACGGCGCCTGCTGCCAACGCTAGTAAAGTCGTGGCAACTGGCGCGGAGCCGTCGAAGTCGAGAGGCGCCGTTGAAACCCACCGATCCGTTAACAAAAAGGACGACGCCCAACGCCGTCAGCAACAGTCTGATAGCTCCAAACCGCTGCGTAAGGAATTGGAAAAGACAGATCGCCAGATGCAAGCTTTAAGCAACGAACAGGTCAGCCTGCAATCCCTGCTGACGAGCACCACGAATGCAGCTGAAATCGCCCAGACCGGCAGACGCCTGAAGGCGATTGAAAACGACTTGGGTACGCTGGAAGAACGTTGGCTGGAATTAACCGAGAAGATCGAGACGGTTACGGTGTAGCGTAAGTCGTTAAAGGGGGCCTCCACGAGGTTCCGCCAGCTTCTTGGCGGCGATGCAATCCGCGCTCGTGCTTATACGCAACAAGCCGCTTCAGCCAACACCGGGCGATCAACGCGGCCGTGTGTCTTGCAAGTTATGCGCCATGATGCTTTCCAACAAACCAGGAAAGCGCTTTCCGAGGTCCTCCAGCCGAAGCGAAATCATGCAACGCATACCCTCTGGCCGGGTGCGGGTCACACCCGCTTCACGCAGTATCTTGAGGTGATGGGTCATCGTCGATTTGGGCACGCCCCCCTCCAACAAGTCACCGGACGAACTCTCGGTGATGCGCAATAGCCCGGAAACAATGGCAAGCCGGGTCAGATCACTCAAGGCGAACAGCACCCGATGCAGGCTAAGGTCTGCCGTTTCCGGGTGGGAAAATTCGCGTGCGTTCATGGTGACTCCTGTTGATGTACTATGTATTAGGTACGTAATACATAGTACATGAATAGACCACCATGAAAAATATTTTTCTTCTCGCTCTCGGCATGTTCGCGCTCGGCCTGGATGCCTATGTCGTCGCCGGTCTTTTGCCGGAAATCGGGGTTACCTTCCATGCCACCCCCTCGGAGGTCGGTCAGACCGTGACCGTCTTCACGCTCTGCTACGCGCTGGCCGCACCAGTTTTCGCGACGCTACTCGCCGGCAAGCCAATCCGGAAAATCCTTGCCTTGGCGCTGGCCGTGTTTTCTTGTGCCAATGCCGCCAGCGCACTTGCTGGCAGTCTTGAGTGGTTGTTGGCAGCTCGCGCGGTTGCGGGTCTCGGCGCCGGTTTGTTTTCACCGATCGCCGTCGCGGCAGCTGTCGCCCTGGTCAGCAAAGAACAAAAGGGCCGCGCCCTCGGATTGACCTTAGGCGGCATGAGTACCGGAACAGTGATCGGCGTGCCGGTCGGATTGTGGGTGGCGAGCCGGATCGGCTGGCAGGGCACGCTTTGGCTTGTGACAGCCCTGGGCCTCATCGGGTTGATCGGCATTCTGCTGCGCCTCCCTGATATTCCCGCCGTGCCGCCGCCGTCGTTGCGGCAACGAGCCGGGATGTTAGCCAATCCGCTCGTGGCGGCGACGGTTGGCGTATCTTTTCTGACCGCCGTCGCCAGTCTTGGCCTCTATACCTATGTTGCGCCGATCCTGCAAGGCATCGCGAACATCGACACGGCTACTTCCTATTTTTGGGCGTGGGGTATGGGCGGCATGGCGGGTAGTTTCCTGATCGGGGCCGCGATCGATTGGACGCAGCGCCCCCTGCATCTGATGCTGGGCCTCCTCACCCTGCTGACGTTGGCGCTAGCCCTACTGCCGACCGCGCTTCACTCGCCCTTGTTGGGATATCTTCCATTTTTGGTCTGGGGGGCGACGGGCTGGGCCTCACAAGCGCCGCAACAACACACCTTGCTCGACTTACAACCTGAGCATGGTGCCGCCGCCGTCGCTTTGAACAGCTCGGCGAACTACCTTGGAGGCGCGGTCGGGGCCGCCCTCGGTGGCGTGATCATCGCCACAGGCGGCTTGTCGCGATTGCCGTTGCTGGCAGCCTGCGTGGCATTAATCGCCCTCATTATTCACACGGCGATCCTTGCGAGGTTTGGCGCGTCGAAGATGAAAAAGAACCGCACAGCCGCATAGTTGGTTTAGTTCGAATAACTCAGGATCAATGCGAGGTCTAAAAAAATGGAATTTTTATGCAGTACTGTATTTTCGATTTTGGAGCTTATACAGGTCCCGCCGTCCCCTGCTCTGCGCTGCGGAGCGCGACAGCCTGATGCATTGCGGCGCGTTGTAAATCAGACACCCAGATGTCGTAACGGATGCGCCTCTGGAAGCCACGGGCTGACGAAGAATTGGCGCACCACCTCTGCACTGACGTTTTCGATGCGCGGTGGGTTCCAGCGCGGCGAATAGTCCTTGTCGACCGCCAGCGCCCGGATGCCTTCGACGGTTTCGCTGCTTGTGCCTGAGCGCAGATGGAAGCAATGATGCACCATGTCCCGCTCCATCCGCAGATCATCGGCCAAGGTCATTGTGCGGGCACGGCGAATCTGCTCCAGTGCCACATGCAGCATCAGCGGCGAGCGTTTGCGCAACGTGGCAGCGGTCTTGCGTGCCCAGTCGCTCTTGGCCGATTCCAACGCCCGAATGATTTCCCCCACGGTCGGCAGCGAAAAATAGGTATCGAATTCAGTTTCCAGTCCAGCAAAACGCCCGCTGCCCACTTTCAAATTAGCAGTGATCCAGGACTCAAGCGCCATCGTCGAGTCAAAAGTTTGAGCGGCCAATCCCTCCCACAGGGCGGGCAGGCTGGCCACTTCCAGTTTGACATCCGCCAGACCAAAACGGATCGCTTCGTCGGCACCGATGACGTCACCAGTCAGCGCCAGATATTCGCCGATGTGGCCCGGGCAGCGGCTCAGGAAATAGCCACCTCCGACGTCCGGAAATAGTCCGATCTGGGTCTCTGGCATGGCCATCTTGGTGTGCTCGGTGACAATGCGCACTCTCGCACCTTGACTGATGCCCATGCCGCCGCCCATCACAATGCCGTCCATGAAGGCGATGAAGGGTTTGGGGTAGGTCTGGATCAGGTAATTGAGGGTATATTCCTCGGTGAAAAAATCGTCCAGCACCGCATCACCGGCCAGCGCGGCCCGGTAGAAAAAACGGATATCGCCACCAGCGCAAAAGCCGCCAAAATGACCTTCAGGGGTCCCGGGCCGCCCCACCTTGTTGGTGCCTCGAATCGCCACAGCCAGAACCGCAGGATCATCACGCCAGGCCAGCAGGGTATTGAGCAAATCGCGCACCATCTGCAGCGACAACGCATTGAGCGCCTTGGGCCGGTTCAGTGTGATCATTCCGACACTGCCGCAGCGCACTGCAAGAAGGTCATCATTTTTCTTTTCAGTCACCATAACTTCAGTACTCATAATCGCTGTCTCCATCCAATCCATTCGTTGACTACCAGCGCAGTGATGACCAGCACGCCGCCGGTTAATACGCTGGGACCCGGCACCTCATTGGCACCAAACCATGCCAGCAAGATGCCAAAAACAACCTCCAATAAAGCCAGCAAGGCGACCTCGGGCGCCTTCAGAACCCCAGCGCACTTCACCGCCAGCACGCAGGGAATTGCCAGTTGAAACAGCCCGAGCACCGCCAGCAGGCCGAGGTCATGCGGCGTCGCTAAAAAAGGGAACGCCAGCGGCAAGGTCGACAGTGCCGAGAGTGCCGCCCCGACCAGCACGGCAGGCACCAGGTCGATATTCTGACCCTGCGTGCGGCTGTGCTGCACCACGGTCCAGTTACAGGCGCTCGCCAGTGGAACCAGCAGCGCCACCAGCGTGCCAGCCAGCTGGCTGTTCAGGTCCACCTGTCCGCCATACATCCATGCAATACCAATACTGGCCAGCGCAATGGCCGACCAGGTGCGCGAAGGAATCCGGTGACCAATAAAAGCACGCGCAAGCAGGGCCGTGATAAAGGGGCCGAGCGCCATTGCCACCAATACATTGGCCACCGTGGTAAGCGTCAGGGCCACCATGAAGGCCGTGAACATCACGCTCCAGCAAACGCCCGACAGCCAGAGCGCAAGGCCGCCATTGCGGATTTTCGAAAAAACGACACGCCCCTGAAAAGCAGGTAGCAGCACCAGCAGCGCCGCCAGCGTGAATAAACTCCGCCAGAACGTCACCTCAAAACTACGCGCCACTTCCAGCTGCCGCGTCACGACGCCAGCGATAGACCACATCAGGGTTGCAAGAACCATCAGGCCAACTGCCTTGGCGTGTGTCAGCTTCATGGAATACCCGGCGCAGCGCCGACCGCTGCGAACGGCAAAAGGGCCACCGCATGGCAGTGACCCTTATGTCGCCTTGGCAAGCTTTTCAGCCTGATCACCTTAACGGCAGTGTTGTTTCAGAATTAACGGCCGGCGCGTTTGCGCTCGCTCTCTGTCAGGTGACGTTTGCGCAGACGAATCGACTTGGGCGTAATTTCCACCAGCTCGTCGTCCTCGATGAATTCCACCGCATATTCAAGCGTCGCATCAATCGGCGGCGTGATCTTGATCGCATCTTCCTTGCCGGAAACGCGGAAGTTGGTCAGCTGCTTGGTGCGCGTGGCATTCACTACCAGATCGTTGTCACGGCTGTGGATACCCACAATCATGCCCTCGTACACCGGGTCATTAGGCCGGACGAACATGCGACCCCGGTCGTCCAGTTTACCGAGCGCGTAGGTGAAGATTTCACCCGCATCCATGGAAATCAACACACCGTTTTTGCGGCCGCCGATGTCGCCTTTGTGCGGCTCGTAGCTGTCGAAAATGTTGGAGATCAGGCCAGTGCCACGCGTCAGGTTCAGAAATTCATTGGTGAATCCGATCAGGCCGCGCGCCGGGATGCGGTATTCCAGGCGCACGCGGCCACGGCCGTCCGGCTCCATATTGACGAGGTCGCCTTTGCGCTCGCCCAAAGCCTGCATCACGCCACCCTGATGTTGCTCTTCGATGTCGGCAGTCACCAACTCGATCGGTTCGTACTTTTCTCCGTTCACTTCTTTCATAACCACGCGCGGCTTGCTGACGGCCATCTCGAAGCCTTCACGCCGCATGTTTTCCAGCAAGATGGTCAGGTGCAGTTCGCCGCGACCCATGACCTCAAAAATGCCTTCTTCGCTGGTTTCCTTGACGCGCAAGGCCACGTTGTGTTGCAGTTCTTTTTGCAAGCGGTCCCAGATCTGGCGACTGGTGACGTACTTGCCTTCACGGCCAGCCAGCGGGCTGGTGTTGACGCAGAAGTTCATCGTCAGGGTCGGCTCATCGACCTTGAGCATCGGCAGCGGCGCCGGATTGACGGGATCGGTGATGGTCACGCCAATGCCGATGTCGGTCAGACCGTTGATCAGCACGATTTCGCCGGGGCCTGCATCCGTGGTCTGGACGCGCTCAAGACCCTGGAAGGTCAGGACCTGGTTGACACGACCTTTGACGGCCTTGCCATCCGGCCCTTCCATCACCACCACGTCCATCATGGGCCGGATCGTTCCCTGGCTGATGCGGCCGACACCAATCCGGCCCACAAAGGTCGAAAAGTCGAGTGCCGAGATTTGCAGTTGCAGCGGCGCTGCCGGATCGCCTTGCTGGTGCGGCACATGTTCGAGCACGGTGTTGAACAGGGCCGACATGTCGGGGCCCCACTGCTCGCCCTGCTCACCCTCTTCCATCGACGACCAGCCGTTGATGCCCGAGGCGTAGACCACGGGAAAATCCAGCTGTTCATCCGTGGCACCGAGCTTGTCGAACAAATCGAACGCGGCGTTGACTACCCATTGCGGACGCGCACCGGGCTTGTCCACCTTGTTCACCACCAGGATCGGCTTGAGCCCCAGGGCCAAGGCCTTTTTGGTCACAAAACGCGTCTGGGGCATCGGGCCTTCCTGCGCATCGATCAGCAGCACCACACCATCGACCATGCTCAATGCCCGTTCCACTTCGCCGCCGAAGTCGGCGTGGCCCGGGGTGTCAACGATGTTGATGTGGGTGCCTTGCCAAGTCACGGCGCAGTTCTTGGCCAGAATCGTGATGCCACGTTCTTTCTCGATGGCGTTGTTGTCCATCACGGTGTCGACCACCTTCTCGTGCTCGGCAAAGGTGCCCGACTGGCGCAGCAATTGATCGACCATGGTGGTCTTGCCATGATCGACGTGGGCGATGATGGCGATGTTTCGGATTTGTTTTTCACTCATGGTTCGCTTTCTGGAGACTTGAAACGGGTACAAGGTTGATGTTAAAAATTCGGTCTACCGACGCCTGACGGCGCGGCGATAAAACTCTACGCGGGAGATGTCGTGTCACTTTCTGCGGTAAGGGGTGTCGCTTGCAGGATCTCCCGTATTTCAATCGGGCTCAGCAAACGATGAGGAATCAATTCATCGGCCGTGATCTGGGCCGAGCCCAGAAACGCAGCCGGTTCGCTACCATACACCTGCACCAGCGGCGCATCAGCACCCCACTGGCCGGGTTCGCCTCGGCGACGCAGGCCGTTCAAAAACCGTGTTGAATTATCGGCGTCCAATGTGACCAACGGGAATGCCGCTACCAGCGACTGCACCGGCAGCAAACAGGCTTCGCGCTCTGGCTCAGTCATGGCTTCCAGTGCCGACAAACTCAGGCACTGCGCGGCTTCAAAGCCACCCGTCTCGAGCCGCCGCAGCGAACCCAGGTGGGCGCCGCAACCCAACGCCTCGCCAATGTCTTCCCCCAGTGTCCGAATATAGGTGCCCTTGCTACAGACCACCGTGATTTTAATGGCTGCAGGAGCTCGTTCATCCTGGGTCAAAACCATATTTAGCTTGTAAATAATGATGTCCCGCGGCTCCCGCTCCACCTCCAGCCCCTTTCGGGCATATTCATACAGCGCCTTGCCGTCTTTCTTGAGCGCTGAATACATCGGTGGAATCTGGGACAGTGGACCGGTAAAGCGCCGCGTCGTCGCCTCGATCAGTTCGGGGCTGATCGCTGGTACCGGGCGCGTTTCAATCACATCGCCTTCGGCATCGCCAGTAGTAGTTTTCTGACCCAATAGCAGAATGGCTTCATAGGTCTTATCGGCATCCAACTGAATCTGGCTGAATTTGGTGGCGGCACCAAAACACAGGGGCAAGACACCGGTAGCCAAGGGATCGAGCGTGCCGGTATGGCCGGCCTTGTCGGCACGCAGCAACCATTTTGCTTTTTGCAGCGCCTGATTACTCGACAGGCCCAAGGGCTTGTCGAGCAGCAACACGCCATGCACGGGACGTCGCTGGATTTTCTGGCGATGAGAAGAGATTTGCGTCATAGGGTTCCGACAGGCTCAGCGCAGGGGCCTGCCCGAGCGCTCAGTTAACACCGTTGTCCCTGAACCTGTCAAAGGGAAACGGCGAGAACTCAGTCGTCCTGGGCGCGGGAAGAAACTGCCTTGGCAATCAAAGCGTTAAGGTCAGCGGCACGTTCAGTAGTGCGGTCGAAATGAAAATGCAGGGTAGGAACCGTGTGCGTCATCAACCGCTTGAACAGGCCATTTCGCAAAAAACCCGCGGCTTGATTGAGCGCTTCTTCGCACTCTTTGGGATCACCGACCAATACGCTAAAAAATACCTTCGCATGCGCATAGTCCGGCGTGACTTCAACCGCCTGAATTGTCACCATGCCGACTCGGGGGTCCTTTAATTCACGGGCGATCAGGTCCGTCAAATCCCGCTGGATCTGATCGGCAACGCGAAAGGCGCGGTTGGGGGTAGATGACTTTTTACGCATGAGCGGTTAACTGTGCAAAGGCACCCACCAGCGGTTGCTGCGTGGCAGATAGAAGTGGTCTGGATCGTGCGACAGCGCCACGCGCAGCGCCTGACCGGTGACGCGGTCCACGTCAATGAAACCGATGAAGCGCGAGTCGTTACTGTTATCACGGCTATCACCGAGAACCAGAAGCATGCCGGGCGGTATCCGCACCGCGTCAAAATCACGGAAACGGTTGGCCGCAGGCAGGCGAGCGACCTCGATGGTTTCATTGCCCAGATGCTCTGCCCAAACTTCGGCTTGCAAGCTACCCGCCTCGGTGGGTAACTCGCGTCGCGCGTCAAGTAAGGTGCGTTCCACCGGGTGCCCATTGATCGACAGCTGATTGTCTTTCATGGCGACAACGTCGCCAGCCACACCCACCACCCGCTTGATCAGGTTGAGCTCATCCTTCGGGGAATCGAAGGTGATGACATCGCCCGCGTGAGGACTGTCCCAGCGAACAATTTGATGCAAGGTGAACGGCACACGCAGGGTGTACGCTAGCTTGCTCACCACTACCCGGTCACCGGCAAGCAGGGTTGGATTCATCGAGGAAGATGGAATGTAGTTCCAGTCGGCTACGGCAGACCGGAACACAAACATCAAGCTGACGAAGAACACAAAGCGTTTGTGTTGTCCCCACATTTTTTTCAGATCACTCATGGCTCAAGTCCTTAAAGCGTTCTTGCAACTTCTCTGATCTCGAAGAATTCAAGAATATCGCCTTCCTGGATGTCGTTGTAGTTCTTGATGTTCAAGCCGCACTCGAATCCTTCTTTAACTTCCTTGGCATCGTCCTTGAAACGCTTGAGCGAATCAAGTTCGCCCGTAAAGATGACCACATTGTCGCGCAGCAAGCGCAGCTTGGCAGTGCGGCGGGCCACACCAGCGGTGACCATACACCCGGCGATCGAGCCGATCTTGCTGACCTTGAAGACCTGGCGGATTTCAGCAGTGCCGATAACTTCTTCTTTCTTGTCTGGCGTCAGCATGCCGGACATGGCAGCCTTGAGCTCATCCACAGCGTCATAGATGATGTTGTAGTAACGAATATCCACACCGTTGTTTTCGGCCTGCTTGCGCGCTTGGGCATCTGCGCGGGTATTGAAACCGATCAGCACCGCCTTGGAGGCAATCGCCAAGTTCACATCGGATTCCGAAATTCCGCCTACACCGGAGTACACCAGTTGAACCTTCACCTCGTCAGTCGAGAGTTTGAGAAGGGACTGCGACAGCGCTTCCTGGGAACCCTGCACGTCAGCCTTGATGATGATGGGCAACATCTTGACTTCGCCTCCGGACATGTCCGAAAACATATTTTCCAGTTTCGAAGCCTGCTGCTTCGCCAGCTTGGTATTCCGGAACTTGCCAGCGCGGTAGGTGGCGATTTCCCGGACACGACGTTCATCTGTCATTACCATGAATTCGTCGCCAGCCTGCGGCACTTCGGTCAGACCCTGGATTTCCACCGGGATGGAGGGTCCCGCAGTTTTAATTGTCTTGCCATTTTCATCGAGCATGGCACGCACACGGCCATAGGTCGAACCGGCCAGCACCACGTCTCCGGCTTTCAACGTTCCGGACTGCACCAACACCGTTGCAACCGGGCCGCGGCCTTTGTCGAGCCGGGCTTCAATGACCAAGCCCTTGGCCATGGCATCGACCGGCGCCTTAAGTTCCAGTACTTCGGCCTGCAACAGCAGCTGCTCAAGCAGGGCGTCGACACCCGCACCCGTTCGGGCGGAAACCGGCACGAATGGTGAATCACCACCAAACTCTTCCGGCACAACGCCCTCGGTCACCAGTTCGCCCTTGACCCGCTCCAGGTTCGCATCCGGTTTGTCGATCTTGTTGATCGCCACAACGATAGGAACACCGGCGGCACGGGCATGCTTGATAGCTTCTTTGGTTTGGGGCATCACGCCGTCATCGGCGGCCACGACCAGAATCACAATATCGGTGGCCTGAGCACCGCGGGCACGCATGGCGGTAAACGCTTCGTGGCCCGGAGTATCCAGAAAGGACACCATGCCGCGCGGTGTTTCCACGTGGTAGGCGCCGATGTGCTGGGTTATGCCCCCCGCTTCGCCGGACGCGACTTTAGCGCGGCGAATGTAGTCCAGCAGCGAGGTTTTACCATGGTCAACGTGACCCATGACAGTGACCACCGGCGCTCTAGGTAGCGCTTCAGCCTGCTGACCCTGCACGTCGTCGTCGGTAAACGCTTCCGGATCGTCAAGCGCAGCCGTGATCGCCTGGTGGCCCATTTCCTCCACAACGATCATGGCCGTGTCTTGATCCAGCGGCTGGTTGATAGTAACCATCTGGCCCAGCTTCATTAGGTGCTTGATCACCTCTGAGGACTTGATGCTCATCTTGTGCGCCAGCTCTGACACCGTGATGGTTTCAGGCACATGAACCTCAAGCACCTTAAACTCGGTAGGGGCTACAAAAGTGGAGTCGGTGCGGACCTCGCGGCCTGGGCTGCGGCGACCACGCGGGCCGCTGCGGAAATTACCACGCCCGGGTATAACTGGCGCGCCACGGCTCTTAAGTTCCTTCTTCTTGGCCGCGTCATCTTTCCAGGTAGAAGACAAATTCTCGGACTTGACTTCTTTTTTGCCGGCGGCACCGGCGGCTGTAACGGCACCCGGTGCGCCAGGCTTGACTGCCCCCGGCGTCACGGCGGGCTTGTGCAGCGTGCCCTTCATGGCGAGCTTGGGGTCGACGAAAGGTACTAGCACCCGTTTAGGAGCGGACATCATGGCCCGGATGCCGGCAGCTTCGGCTTCGGCCTTGCGGCGACGTTCCTGTAGATCCTGGGCCTTGGCGGCGTCCGCCTGGAACTCCGCAGTAGCTTTGGCTTTGACGGCCGCTAGCGCCGCCGCCGTTTCGGCCGCTTTGCTGGTCTGTACGGCAGTTACAGCCTCAGTGGCTTTTGACGCCTCCGCCATGACTCGTGGGGCAGATGCTTTCGCTTTTACGGTCGCCTGCATGGCATTTTTGGCCGCTTCAGCTGCCTCGGCCGCCGCCTGGGCTTTTTCTATGGCCTGCTGGCGTTCCTGTTCGCGTGCGGCCTCCTGCGCCTCCTGCTCTTCACGCAAGCGGCGTTTTTCTGCCAGTTCCTCTTCCTGCCGGCGCAGCAACTCTGCATGGCGGCTGGCTTCTTCTTCGCGACGAATCAGCTCGGCATCTTCTACCATCGGAATCGATGGCGCAGCGGCCACTTCTGGCTGAATCTCTTCAACCGGCAAATCAGAGCCGTCCGCGCGCTTGACGAAAGTGCGTTTTTTACGAACTTCCACTTGAATCGTACGGGCCCTGCCCGTGGCATCGGCCTGCTTGATTTCGGTCGTGGATTTCTTCACTAACGTAATTTTTTTACGCTCAGCGGTGACGGTTCCATGGCTGGCTTGCAGATAGCCGAGCAACTTCTGCTTATCCGTTTCGGACAGGGAATCGCTGGCCTGCGTCTTGCCAACGCCCGCGCTGTTCAATTGCTCGATCAGGGTGGCGGGGGATTTATTCAATTCAGCTGCGAATTCAGCGACGGTAGTGGTACTGGACATATTTGGTTTTCCTGCTGGCCTCCATGATCATTGCTCTTGGGCCGTTGCAGGTGCAGCGGTGTCCGTATCGTCATTGGCAAACCAATGAGCGCGTGCAATCATGATCAGGGCTTTGGCTTCGTCCGCAGACTGGCCGGTGATATCGGTAAGTTCGTCCACAGCCAGATCGGCCAGGTCGTCACGGGTGTTAATGCCCGCCTTGAGGAGTTTGGAAATCAATTCGGGGGTCAGGCTTTCAACGTCACGCAGATTCTGCGAAACACCTTCAGCGCTTTCTTCCTTGGCGATTTCCATTGTGAGCAGAGCGTCTTTGGCGCGAGTTCGCAGCTCATTGACAGTGTCTTCATCGAAAGATTCGATCTCGAGCATTTCCTGCAGCGGCACATACGCCACTTCTTCGAGGCTGGTAAAGCCTTCGGAAATCAGGATGTCGGCGATTTCTTCGTCTACATCGAGCTTTTCCATGAAGAGCTTGCGGCTGGTGTCGGTTTCGTTGGCCTGCTTCTCTGCAGATTCGTTGGCATCCATAATGTTGATTTTCCAGCCGGTCAGGTCAGAAGCCAATCGCACGTTTTGGCCGCCGCGACCGATGGCAATGGCGAGGTTCTCCTCGTCCACCACCACATCCATGGCGTGACGCTCCTCATCTACCACGATGGAAGACACGTTGGCCGGAGCCAGCGCACCGATCACAAACTGGGCCGGGTCTTCGCTCCACAACACGATGTCGACGCGTTCGCCGGCAAGCTCATTGGTTACGCCGTTGACGCGAGTGCCGCGGACACCCACACAGGTGCCTATCGGGTCGACGCGCTTGTCATGTGAAAGCACGGCGATTTTGGCCCGCGAGCCGGGGTCCCGGGCGCAGGATTTAATCTCCAGCAAACCCTGTTCGATTTCGGGTACTTCCTGACGAAACAACTCCATCATGTACTCGGGCGAGGTGCGCGACAGGATGATGGGGGCACCACGCAGCGTGGTGTCCACTTCCATAATCATGGCGCGGACCCGGTCTCCAGAGCGCAGGTTTTCCTTTGGAATCATGTCACTGCGGCGCAGGCGGCCTTCGACGCGGCCGGACTCGACAATCAGGTCGCCTTTGTCCATGCGTTTGACAGTGCCGACAAAAATCTTGTCGCCCCGCGACATGAAGTCGTTGAGCAGCATTTCGCGCTCTGCATCCCGAATTTTTTGCAGAATGACCTGCTTGGCGGCCTGCGCGCCAATGCGGCCAATCGGCAAACTTTCCACCGGCTTTTCAATGAAGTCACCCTCTTCAATATCGGGGAGTTCGTCGCGCGCATCGCTTACCAGCTCTTCGGCTTCCGGGTTTTGAAGGCCAGCTTCATCCGGCACAACCAGCCAACGGCGGAAGGTTTCGTAAGTACCGCTATCGCGGTCGACCGCAACGCGGATGTCCACCTCGCCCTGGTAGACCTTCTTGGTAGCCGAGGCAAGCGCGAGCTCGACAGCGCCAAAGACGACGTCACGCTCAACATTTTTCTCACGTGAGATAGCATCAACCAACATCAACAGTTCGCGATTCATTTCACATGCCTGCCTTTCTAAATTATTTCTCTATAGGTCTATCTGCAACCGGCGCGATTTTAGGTTTGCGCCCTTTGAAATCAACCACAGGTGCCAAGCGCGCCTGGTGAATTTCGTCGAGGGTAAAACCCAGCGCTTGCAGCGGTGCGGGAATTTTATTTTTACTGACTTTCTGGCCCGGCTTGGCCGCGATCTCATCGGTCCACACAATCTGCCAACCGGCCAGTCCATCTTTAGTCTCAGCACGCTCCAGCGTGCCACGGAATTTTTTGCGACTCGCCGAAACCGCCGAGCCAGCACTGGCAGCGATACCGATCGGCGCCTTGAGAGTAATGTCGATCAACTCGCCGACGAAGCGCTCAAAATCCTTTTCAGTGCGCAGAGGCCGGTCAATACCGGGAGAACTGACTTCCAGCCGCACATAGTCGGCGCCCTCGACTTCCAGCACGAACTGCAACTGGCGCGTTACCTTTTCACAGTCTTCTGCATTGATGAACTGCTCGGCTCCGGATACGAAAGGCATGTCAATCGTGACACGCAACAGCCCACCGCCGGTCCGCTCGATCTCTACCAGTTCGTAACCAAGCCCCGTAACAGTTTGCTCAATCGTTTCTTGTAAGGCCATTCAGTCTTTTTAAATCAGTCCGTAAAAACAAACGCCCAAAAAAAATGGGCGGTGAAAACCCGCCCATTTGGTCGTGAAGTCGATATTGTAACGTGCCACACGGCTAGATGCAAAACATTTTGCAGGCCTTGATCGGCTGGCAGCACCCGGTTACATCTGCGCCACAAGGACTCGGGTATACGGGTGACGCGGCGCGTTCAGAACGCCCTCCACCGAACCGGATTCCACTACCGCGCCGTCCTTCATCACGATGACCTCATGGGCCATCGCCCGAATGACATCAACATCGTGGGTGATTAATAGATAGCTCAACCCGCGCTGACGCTGCAAGCCTTGCAACAACGCCAGTACCTGCTTCTGAATAGTCACATCCAGGGCACTGGTAGGTTCGTCAAGAACCAACAGTCTGGGATTGATGATCAGCGCGCGCGCAATCGCCAATCGCTGACGTTGCCCACCCGAAAACTCATGCGGATAGCGCTGAAGTAAACCCGCAAACTGCGGTGCGTTAGCGCCCGGTTTGGCGCCCTCCCCCATCCCTACATCCGCCAGCGCTTGCTCAACCCGCTGCCTTCTTTCAGCTTGAGTCAACAAGGGCTCATGGACCAACAAGCCCTCCTCCACAATGGCTTCTACCGTCATGCGGGGTGAGAGCGAGGAAAAGGGGTCTTGGAACACCACCTGCACAAGCCGTCGAATCGCCTTGTTACGGGCGGCCCGCTTGCTCCACGATTGGCCAGCCGCCTGCAATTTCCCCTGAAAAGGAAGCAACCCCAGGCTGGCCAACGCCAAGGTGGACTTGCCGGAGCCTGATTCGCCGATGACGCCAAGCGTCTTGCCGACCGGAATAGTGAAGCTAGCGTCCTTAACTGCCACAAATTCACCGCTTTTGAACCAGCCCCTGAAGCCAGGAATGGCCACCGGGTAAGCCACGCGGACATGGCTGGCTTGCATAACGGATACGCCTGGCATGTCGGCCGCCCCCTCGACCACGGCGCGAACCGGTTTACTGTCGATCAATTTACGGGTGTAGGGGTGCTGCGGATTGGCAAACACCTCAGCCACTGCACCCTGTTCCACGAGATGGCCGTTTTCCATGACCGCGACGCGGTCGGCGAAGCGTCGCACCAGGTTGAGGTCGTGTGTGATCAGGAGCACGGCCATGCCGTTTCGCCGCTGTAAATCGCTAAGCAGGTCCAGAATTTGGCCGCGCAGCGTGACGTCCAGCGCGGTGGTGGGCTCGTCTGCAAGCAGCAGCTTGGGCTGGCAAGCCAGTGCCATCGCAATCATGGCACGTTGACGCTGCCCGCCGGAGAGCTGGTGGGGATACGAATAGGCCCGCTTTTCCGCCTCGGTGATACCGGTATCTGATAGCAATTGGATAGCCATTTGCAACGACTTTGCTTTAGTCAGACCTTGTTTTAACTGCACCACTTCGGCAATCTGATCGCCGATGCTGAACAAGGGGTTCAGTGCCGTCATGGGCTCCTGAAAAATCATGGCGATGTCACGCCCCCGAATACTGCGCAACGCGCGTTCAGGCAGCGTGAACAAATCCACCGGCGCTTTTGGCCGCGCATCTTGCGCGCCAAACCATGCCTGCCCGCTGATCTCGGCGTTTTGAACCAGCCTCAGCAGGCTTAAGGCCGTGACGGTCTTGCCTGAGCCTGACTCGCCCACCAATGCCAGCTTTTCCCCGGCTGCGATGGAGAAATCGATGCCGTGGACCACCGCTTTACCGGCAAAGGCGACGCTGAGCTTCTTGACCTCCAACAAGGGCGCGGGAGACGTCATTGATCGACCTTTCGAGGGTCTAAGGCATCGCGCAAGGCATCGCCCATAAAAGTCAGCAGGAGCAAGGTCCCGACCAGTACCGCAAACGTCGACAGCGAAATCCACCAGGCGTCGATATTGGCCTTGCCCTGGCTCAACAACTCGCCCAAAGACGGCGTTCCCGGCGGCACCCCCAGGCCAAGAAAGTCCAGCGACGTCAGGGCGAGAATGGCCGCGCTCATGCGAAAAGGTAAAAAAGTGACCACAGGCGTCAGACTATTGGGGAGGATGTGCCGCCACATGATATGCAGGTTGCCCACCCCCAAGGCTCTGGCCGCACGCACATAGTCCATTTGACGGTTGCGCAAAAACTCGGCGCGGACGTAGTCGGAAAGCCCCATCCAGCCAAACAGGCTGAGTAAGAACAGCAGTAACGCCACGCTGGGCGCAAAGATGGCACTGAAAATGATCAGCAGGTAAAGCTCGGGCATGGAACCCCAGACCTCCATGAAGCGCTGAAACACCAGGTCGGTTTTGCCTCCCACGTAGCCTTGAATGGCCCCGGTGATGACGCCAACCACGACACCGATGACGGTCAGCGCCAGCCCGAACAGCACGCTCAAGCGGAAGCCATAAATTAACTGCGCCAGCAAATCTCGCCCCCGATCGTCGGTACCGAACAGGTTGTCGCGGCAAGGCGCGGATGGATTCGGCTCTTTTGAAAAGTAATTGATGGTGCGTGGGCCGTAGGGATTGGGCGGGTAAATTGCCCAATTACCGCTTTGGCTCAGCTTTTTACGTATGAAAGGGTCGAGGTAGTCGGTAGGCGTCTCAAAGTCGCCATCGAAGGTTTTCTCTGAATAATCTTTGAGTAGCGGAAAGTACAAGTCGCCCTTGTAACGAACGATCAGCGGCTTGTCATTCGACAGCACCTCGGCAAAAAGACTGAGTACCAGCAACAGGCAAAAGAGCAGCAGACTCCAATAGCCCAGCCGGTTCCGCCGGAATCGCATCCAGGCTCGGCGCGACGGTGAGAGAGAAGGAGAAAAGGTCGATGGAGCAGCGGTCGCCATGGCTCAATCGAACTTCACGCGGGGATCTACCCACACATAACAAAGATCGCTGACCAGCTTAGTCACCAGGCCGATCAACGTGAAAAGATAGAGGGTGCCAAGCACGACGGGATAATCCCGTCGAATCACGCTTTCGTAGCTGAGCAAGCCCAGGCCGTCGAGAGAAAACAGGGTTTCTATCAGCAACGCGCCGGTAAAAAATGCGCCAATAAAGGCCGAGGGAAAACCCGTGATGATGGGAATCAGCGCATTGCGAAACACATGCTTCCAGAGCACCTGCCGCTCGCTAAGCCCCTTGGCCCGGGCCGTCAGCACGTACTGCTTGCGGATCTCTTCCAGAAACGAATTCTTGGTCAGCACAGCCGTCACGGCGAAGCTGCCCAGCACCATGGCGATGATCGGCAGCGTGATATGCCAGAGGTAGTCGGTAATGCGGGCGCCCCAGCCCAGCGTCTCCCAGTTGGCCGAGGTCAGCCCGCGCAGCGGAAACCATTGCAATTGCCCGCCAAAGACCACCAGCAATGCCACGCCCAGCACGAATCCCGGAATTGCATAGCCCACCAGGACGATCAATGTGGTGACAAAGTCAAAACGGGTGCCGGCCCTCACAGCCTTTGCCACGCCCAGCGGCACGGCGATCAGGTAGCTGATAAAAAATGTCCAAAGGCCCAGACTGACTGAAACCGGCAGTTTTTCCTTCACCAGCTGCCACACATCCTTGTGTTGGTAAAAGCTATTGCCCAGGTCAAAACGAGCGAAGCGTCCCAACATCTGAAAAAAGCGCTCATGCACCGGTTTGTCAAAACCATAAAGCGCTTTGATTTCTTCGATTCGCTCCGCGTCCACACCTTGCCTTCCGCGGTACCCCGCCCCTGTCGCTGCAGCTCGCTCACCGCCTGAATCCCGGCCTTGTAACTGCGCCACCATTTGCTCTACGGGGCCGCCGGGCACGAACTGCACCATGGCAAAGGTCAGCAACAGTACGCCGAGCAAGGTCGGAATCATCAGCAGCAGTCGTTTTAAAATATAGTTTGCCATAAGATCTTGCTTATTTCCCGGTCGGCTACTTGTTGGAGGGCGACGCCCACCAGGTGCTCATGGCCCAGCTGTCAGGCTGGTAATACGGCGGAATGGTCTCTGGCAACGTAAAGCGGCCCGGGCGGTAGCCGATCAAAAACGCATCGCCATAGTATTGCGGTACCGAGTAGTAGCCATGGGTCAGCACGCGGTCCAAAGCGCGCATGGCGGCGCTGAGTTCCGGTCTGGTTTTGGCGCTGACGACTTTCCGCAAAAGAGCATCCACGGCAGGATCGGCAATGCCCCATACGTTGGAGGAACCGGGTGTTTGGGCGGCTTTGGATCCGAACAGTTCCAGTAACTCGCCACCAGGCGCGGTGCTTCCGGGCAAGCGCAGTGTCGTGATTTCAAAATCAAAAGCATCCATCTTCTGTTTGCTCAATGAAAAATCGACCACGCGATAAGTCATCGCGATGCCGAGCTTCTCAAGCGCTTTTTGAAATGGTCCGACAATCCGCACCAGCGAAGGCTGATCGTTCAACAATTCGAACCTAAGGGCTTGTCCCTGCGCGTTGCGTAGCGCACCCTCGCGATAAGTCCAGCCCGCCTCACGCAACAAGGCTTGCGCCTGCCGCAGGTTCTGGCGCAGGCTACCGGGCGGCGTGGTAGCGGGTGAAACGGGCACAGGTCCAAAAACTTCGGGATCGAGTTTGCCCCGCAAAGGCTCCAGCAAGGCCAGCTCGTCCGCTTGGGGCAAGCCTTCAGCATGAAACTCACTGTTAGGAAAATAGCCGTTGACGCGTTTGTAGAGGCCGTAAAACAGCTGGCGGTTCATCCATTCAAAATCCATCGCCAAGCCAATTGCCTTGCGCACCCGTACATCTTGGAACTTGGGATTGCGGAGGTTGAACACATAACCCTGAAAATCGCCAGGGTTGTGATTTTCAAACGCGCGCTTTACCAGCTCGCCGGAGGTGAACTGTTTGCCCGTGTACTGTCGCGCCCAATTGCGCGAAATGAATTCTCGTAAAAAATCGAATTCGCCCGCTTTCAGCCCCTCAAATCGTGAAGTTTCGTCCAAATAAATTTTGAAACTGATACGGTCGAAGTTGAACTGGCCCTTCCGACTCGGAAGATCAGCCCCCCAGTAACCCGGGTCTCGCACATAGGTCACATCGCGCCCCATGGTCGGGCTGGCAAGCTTGTAAGGCCCCGATCCGATAGGTATCTCGGACACGATCTTGTCGAAAGGCTTGGCGATGCCGGCAACTCTGCCCCAATCGTGACTGAAGACCGGCATGCCGCCCACCACCAGCGGCAGTTCGGGGTTGGGCGTTAGAAAATCAAAGCGCACCACGCGCTCTGACACCACGTTGACCGCTTTTACTTCCGCATAAATGGTGCGGAACTGTGGCGCCGCGAGCTTACTCGTTAGTTGCGTGTAGGAATGCAGGACGTCGGCGGCCAGCACCGGCGCACCATTGTGAAACCGCGCCTTTTCGTTGAGGTGAAAAGTCGCAGACAGTTTGTCAGCGGCTACCTCTACGTCGTCGGCCAGCAGCCCATAAGCGGTGGTCGGCTCTTCAAAATTTCCCGTCAGCAGACTCTCGATCAACAAACTTCCTAAACCGTAAGGTGCAGTGCCGCGCAGCGTGAACGGGTTGAACTTGTCAAAGTGAGTGGGCTGAGTGGGCGGCACCATGCGGATCTCCCCACCTTTCGGGGCGGCGGGGTTGACATAATCGAAATGCGTGAAGCCGACCGGGTACTTAATGTCGCCGAACTGAGCGTATGCCTGCGCGGCCCATGAGACCGAGCCAAGGCACGTCAGCAGACCCGTCAAAAGGGCCCGCAAAAAGAACAAAATTCGCATGCGACAATTCTGCACTAATTACGTCGGCAAAATTTCGCGGCCTGAGGGTATGGCACCCCCAGTGTTGCTTGCTGGCTCACTCGCACACACTGGAGCTAAAGCATGGGTTTTCTTACGGGCAAAAAACTGTTGATCACGGGCGTTTTGTCTACTCGGTCCATTGCCTATGGCATTGCCAAGTCCTGCCGCGAACAAGGCGCGGAACTGGCTTTCAGCTACGTGGGCGAGCGTTTTAAAGACCGCATCACCGAATTCGCGGCAGAGTTTGACTCCAACCTGATCTTTGACTGCGATGTTGGCGAGGACACCCAGATCGACAATCTATTTTCAGATTTGTCTAAAACCTGGCCCACATTTGACGGCTTTGTCCACAGCATTGGCTACGCGCCGCGGGAAGCGATCGGAGGAGATTTCCTGGAAGGCCTTTCGCGCGAAGGCTTCAGGATTGCCCACGACATCAGTGCCTACAGCTTTCCGGCAATGGCCAAGGCCGCGTTACCTTACCTCAACGCCAGGTCCGCATTGCTTACCCTGACCTACCTCGGTTCCCAGCGCAACATTCCCAACTACAACACCATGGGTCTGGCCAAGGCCAGCTTGGAGGCCAGCGTGCGTTATTTGGCCGAATCCATGGGACCCAAGGGCATGCGCGTCAACGGCCTAAGCGCCGGACCCATCAAGACACTGGCGGCCAGTGGCATCAAGGACTTCGGCAGACTGCTGGGCATGGTAGCCGCCGCATCACCGTTACGCCGCAATGTGACCATCGAGGATGTGGGCAATGTCGCGGCCTTTTTGCTGAGCGACCTGGCCAGTGGCGTGACCGCTGAGATCACTTATGTCGATTGCGGTTTCAGCCGATCAGCATGCGCGAATGCCGACGCCGTTATTGCAGGGTGAGATCCTCACAACCCTAAATAGGCGATGCCGGTGCTGTTGCAATCTGGCGGCAAGCCCTCGCAAGTAAATTTCCATCTCTCGCTGCCGAATCGTTTTTGAAACTGATGCAACCAGGCCGAAACACTAACCGAGGCAGAAGCGGCTGGCTACGGGCTGGCACGAGACTCCTCGCGACCAGCGAAACCAGGTGGAATAAGTTCACCCAGGAAATCTGCGTTGAAAAAAGTATTTCAGCAGGACGCTAGACCCTGGCGACCCTTGTGGTGAATTAGAGGAAAACCCATGAATTTCTTCGGCCAACTCTTTGGAGTGTTCCTCAAATCACGCCGCACCAGTCACCTCTTTCGCCGCCGCGTCATTTTTGAGTCTTTGTCGACAGAAGGTCCCCCCAGGGCGGTACCGGACCAATTGGCCCGCCGATTGGTGCGCGACGCGACTGAAGATCTCTCCGCGGTATTTGAGCGGCTCGATACCCATGGGGAGGGACTGACCAGTACCGAGGCCGATGCCGTCCGTGAAAAAGTCGGCTCCAACGAGGTGGAGCACGAAAAGCCGCTCCCCTGGTGGCTACACCTGTGGCTCAGCTACAAGAATCCGTTCAACCTTCTGCTAACCGCACTGGCCGTTGTGTCTTACCTCACCGAGGACTTGAAGGCGGCAATTGTCATTGGCAGCATGGTCGTGCTCTCGACTCTGATTCGGTTTGTGCAGGAGCGGCGCTCCAACCAAGCCGCACAAGGATTGAAAGAACTGGTCACCAATAAGGCGACCGTAATCCGGCGGGATATCTCGGCTGCAGCAGCGGAAGACGCGCAGCGCTATTTTACGGTCAGCCTCAAAGTCAAGCCTGCGAGTCAGGTTGAAATTCCAATCAAACAACTGGTTCCCGGCGACCTCGTAATGCTGTCAGCCGGCGACATGATTCCCGCCGATTGTCGGGTCATAACGGCAAAAGACCTGTTTGTCAGCCAGTCTGCGATGACTGGCGAGTCCCTGCCCGTCGAAAAGTTTCCTGAAGCCAAGGGCCTTGGCGAAGGTCCGCTGGAGATGGCTAATTTGGTATTTATGGGCACCAACGTAGTCTCCGGTTCCGCCACCGTGATTATTTTGGCCACCGGCAATCAAACCTATTTCGGCACGCTGGCGACGCGGGTCACGGCAACCGATCGAGAGATCAATGCTTTTCAGGCAGGGGTCAACAAGGTCAGTTGGCTGCTGATCCGTTTCGCCTTTGTCATGGTGCCTATTGTTTTGCTGATCAATGGTTTCACCAAAGGCGATTGGACCGAAGCCTTTCTATTCGCGCTATCCGTCGCCGTTGGCCTAACGCCTGAAATGCTGCCGATGATCGTCACCTCCACCCTAGCCAAGGGCGCGGTGCTGCTGTCGCACAAAAAAGTTATCGTCAAACGCCTGGACGCTATCCAAAACTTCGGCGCGATGAACGTTTTGTGCACCGACAAGACGGGCACGCTGACGCAAGACAAGATCGCCTTGGCACGCCACACCGATGTGTTTGGGCAGGAATCAGACTTGGTATTGGAATTTGCCTATCTAAACAGTTTCTACCAAACCGGGTTAAAGAACCTTTTGGACCGCGCTGTGCTGGAACATTTCGAGGTACAAAAGGAGCTTCAACTTGCCGAGAACTACAAAAAAATAGACGAAATCCCATTCGACTTTCAGCGTCGCCGCATGTCGGTCGTGGTATCAGAGCGGGATGACCACCACGAGCTGATTTGCAAAGGCGCCGTCGAGGAAATTGTGGCGGTCTGCACACAGGTCCGCGACGGCGACCAGACGGCTCCGCTGGACCCGGTGATGCTGGAGCGCGTGCTTCGTATCACGCGTGAATTGAACGAAAAAGGTTTGCGCGTGGTGGCGGTTGCGGTCAAGGAAATTCCGCCGAGCCAAGTGACCTACTCCGTCAAAGACGAGTCTGAGTTGACGCTGATTGGCTACATCGCCTTCCTCGACCCGCCCAAGGAGTCCACGTCGCCGGCGCTCAAGGCGCTTGCCGAAAACGGGATTACCGTCAAGGTGCTGACCGGCGACAACGAGCTTGTGACGGCTGAGGTCTGTCGCCAGGTTGGCCTTGCAGTCGAGGGAATTGTGTTGGGTGCGCAGGTCGACCGCATGGATGACAAAGCACTGGCCGCAGCGGTCGACACACACACCATTTTTGCGAAGCTGTCGCCCTTGAACAAGGAGCGCATAGTGCGGGCGCTTCGAAGCAATGGGCACGTCGTCGGCTTTATGGGCGACGGCATCAACGACGCACCTGCACTTCGGGCGGCCGACATCGGCATCTCCGTGGACACAGCGGTTGACATTGCCAAAGAAGCCGCAGACATCATTTTACTTGAGCGCAGCCTGATGGTTCTGGAAGAAGGCGTGATTGAAGGCCGCAAAACATTCAGCAACATGCTGAAGTACATCCGTATGACCGCCAGCTCGAACTTTGGAAACGTCTTTTCAGTCTTGGTGGCCAGTGTATTTCTACCCTTTCTGCCGATGCTGCCGCTGCAGTTGCTGGTCCAAAATCTGCTTTACGATATCTCGCAAATCGCCATCCCGTTTGACAATGTGGACGCCGAGCTGGTCAGCAAACCACTGAAATGGAATCCTGATGACATCAGCCGCTTCATGATTTTCTTTGGACCAATCAGCTCGATTTTTGACATCAGCACTTTCTTGGTGATGTGGTTTGTTTTCAGAGCCAATTCGGTCGAGCACCAGACCTTGTTCCAGTCGGGCTGGTTTGTGGTTGGATTGCTCACTCAAACCCTTATCGTGCACATGATTCGCACACCCAAGGTCCCCTTCATCGAGAGCCGGGCGGCCTGGCCTTTGATGGTCATGACGCTGCTCATCATGGTCGTTGGCATTTTTCTGCCGATGGGCTCGATCGCAAGCTACTTTAAATTGCAGGCGCTGCCGTTGGCCTACTTTCCCTGGCTGGTGGGAATGTTGCTAGGGTATGCGGTACTGACAACGCTAATGAAACGTTATTACATTCGTCGATTCGGCTGGCAGTGAAACGACAACCTTGTAATAGATGCCGCAGTTCTCCGGCCATTGGAGTGAACAAGACTTCGCATTTTCGTCGGTGCGATGGCAGCTCTCTTTCGGCTACACGTTCATTTCCAAGTTCTTAAATCCATAAAACCGGCTTATCGGCGCAGGGATTTTACAAATCCGGAATCGAAAAATGTTAAGCGTACAACGTTGTTTTGCAACCTGCGCTGACCGTCGTTCCTGCACCACTTTCAGAGAGCGATTCGATATCGCCTAGCGCGCCGATAGTGGCAGGTTTTCCAGTCGCCTCCGTGAAACTACATGCCGCCAATACCTTTGGGCCCATCGATCCCGCGCTGAAATCAAGTTCACGCAGCTTGCTCGGTGATATTTCACGTAGGGCCCGCTGTGAAGGCGTGCCCCAATCAACGTATACCGCCTTGACGTCAGTGGCAATAATCAATCTATCTGCTGAAATATCGGTAGCCAACAAGGCGCTTACGAAGTCTTTGTCAATAACCGCTTCAACTCCGCTGCGGGTCTGCCCGTTTGCCGAGACAGCAATCGGAATACCACCCCCGCCGGCGCAGATGACGACGGCACTCTTTTCCAGTAGCCATCGGATCGACTGTAATCCCACAATACGCTTGGGTTGTGGTGAGGCGACGACGCGGCGATAGCCATCGCCATCCGGCGCAACCTGCCAGCCTCGCTCTTGGGCAATGCGTTCTGCGTCCGCTTTTTTATACATCGGACCGATAGGTTTGGAAGGGATTTGAAACGCAGGATCCTTCGGGTCGACTTCAACCCGAGTCAGCAAGGTCGCGATGACGCGTGATGCGGGCAATTGGTTAGCCAGCTCCTGTTCCAGCATATAACCAATCATGCCCTCCGTCTCGGCACTGAGCACATCCAGCGGATAGCTTGAGACGGCGGTGTAAGCGGCTGCCTGCAAGGCGAGCAGACCGACCTGCGGACCGTTGCCATGCGTGACAACAAGCTCATTACCCGCTGCCAGCTTTGCTATTTGCACTGCCGCGATGCGAATATTTTTGAGCTGATTGTCCGCCGACAGAGACTGCCCGCGCTTGAGCAGGGCGTTACCGCCAAGTGCGACCACTATGCGCATCGTTAGCTTCCAAGTGTTGCGATCAGCACGGCCTTGATGGTATGCATGCGGTTCTCCGCCTGAGTAAATACGATTGAAGCCTCGGATTCAAATACCTCCTCCGTCACTTCCATCTCGGCAAGGCCAAACTGTTCATGAATTTTTTTGCCCACTACCGTGTCGATGTTATGGAATGCGGGCAGGCAGTGCATAAAACGAGTACGCGGTTTTCCGCTTGCCTGCATCAAGGCTGTGTCGACGCGATAAGGTTTCAACAACTTGATACGCTCGGCCCAGGCGCTGTCTGGCTCGCCCATCGATAACCAGACATCTGTGTAGATGAAGTCAGCCCCTCTCACCGCGATCCGGGGATCCTCTTCCAAGGTGATTTTGGCGCCGGTTTGCTGCGAAATGTTGATCGCTTTAGCCACAATATCGTCATGCGGCCATAGCGCTTTGGGTGCCGCAAGCCGAACATCCATGCCCATCGTGGCACCGCCAATCAACAGAGAATTACCCATGTTGGAGCACGCATCGCCGACGTAACAAAAGGCCATCTCGTGAAGCGGCTTCTCTGCGAACTCTTCCATCGTCATGAAGTCTGCCAATATCTGCGTCGGGTGAAATTCATCGGTGAGACCATTGAACACCGGCACATGGGCGTATTTTGCGATGTCCTCCACGACATGCTGGTGAAAACCGCGATATTCAATGCCGTCATAAAGCCGCCCCAGCACCCGCGCTGTATCTTTGAGCGTCTCTTTGTGTCCAAGCTGAGAACTGGACGGGTCAATGTAGGTGACGTGTCCACCCTGATCGTAAACAGCAACCTCGAACGCACAGCGAGTCCGGGTAGAACTTTTCTCGAAAATAAGTGCAATATTTTTACCTTTCAAGCGCTGCACTTCGTTGCCGGCATATTTGGCACGCTTCAATTCCTGCGCCATATTGAGCAAATAGCGAATATCACGGGGAGAGTAATCGAACAACTTTAGGAGACTGCGATTGCGTAAGCTGTAGCCCATTTCTGATACCTCGATTTGTTTTGTTAAATAGGGTCGCGCTCAATCGGACAGGTCATGCAGTGCCCCCCGCCGCGCCCACGGCCCAACTCTGCGCTGGGAATGGTGATGACTTCAACGCCGGCCTTGCGAAGCAGCGTGTTGGTGTGGGTGTTGCGGTTGTAGGCAATGACCACTCCGGGGGCCAAGGCGACGACATTGTTGCCGTCATCCCATTGTTCGCGCTCGACTTCATAGGCATCTCCGCCGGTGGCTACAACCCGCAATGCCTTGAGCCCGATACTGCTGGCCACCACCTCCAAAAAAGGCCTCGCTTCGATGGTCAGTTCAACCGCCCCGAGGCTTTCGCTGGGGCGCAAGCTGTAAGTTTTTATTTGATTCACCATTTCAGGAAAAATGGTCACAAGATCCCGATCACAAAAAGTGAAGACGGTATCGAGATGCATCGCGCCGCGAGATTTCGGCAGTTGCGCGGCAATGACATGTGTAGCCGCTCCTTTTTCAAAAAGAGCTTTAACGACTTGCGTAACCGCTTGCGGAGAAGTGCGCTCACCCATGCCGAAAAGAACTACGCCATGCCCAATCGGCATGACATCACCGCCTTCAAGTGTGGCAAGGCCGTGATTCGTATCGGGGTTCCCCCACCAGACATTGATTTGACCGCGAAAGCTTGGGTGAAATTCATAAATTGCGGCCATCAACAGTGTTTCGCTTCGCCGCGCTGACCAGAACATGGGGTTAAGCGTGACACCGCCGTAAATCCAGCAATTGTTATCGCGCGTGAAGAGCATGTTCGGCAATGGCGCGATGACAAAATCAGCGGTGTCCAGACTGTTGCCGAATAGGCCCTGCGGCTCAAACGGCAGTTCCGCCCGAACTACCCCCCCTATCAATCGCTCCGCCAAGACCGTGGGTGGCATGCTTTCAAACCAAGAACGCAATTGCCCTGCCATGTCAGCCCCCACGGCATCTGCGGAAAGTTTGCGATCCAGCACCCATTTTCTTGCCTTCTCGTCAGCCATGATGTCGGCCAGAAGATCATGCACTTCCAATACCTCCACGCCGCGCTCTTGCATGGCATTCACGAAGGCATAAAAGTCGGTCTTGGCTTGCGAGACCCAAAGCACATCATCGAAAAGCAACTCGCGACAATTACTGGGGGTGAGTCGTGCCTGTGCCAGGCCTGGGCGGCAAACAAGCACTTTGCGCAACTGTCCGACTTCAGAATGAACGCCTAAGGTCATTTGTTTCGCCCTGTTTATAGTTTCAGAGTACCGGTGTAAAGCGAATAAGCGGCGGCCAACGCCAACACCACCACGATCATGAACACGACCAGTTCAAAGCCTTTGAAGAGCGGCTTGCCTTGTTCGCGTTTGGCCATGGCGTAAAGCACTATCCCTGGCGCATAAAGCAATGCGGAGAGCAGCAGATATTTAAGCCCGGCGGCATACAGCAGCCAGACACAATAAACGGTTGCCAATGCCCCAATTCCCAGGTCCCGAGGACGCGCGTTATCGCCGCTGCTGTAACCCTCGCTGCGCCATGCGGTCAACGCCGCATAGACGGCGCTAAAAAGATAGGGCACCAGAATCATCGAGGTCGCGAGCGAGATCAGTGCGAGATAGGTGGCATTGGAGATCAACGTAATCAGCAAAAATAGTTGCACCAGTCCGTTAGTAAGCCACAGCGCATTGGCGGGCACGCCGTTTGCATTTTCCCGAGTCAAAAATTTCGGCATCACGCCATCCTGCGCCGGCGTAAACAGGGTTTCAGCAGCCAGTAAGGTCCAGGCCAGCAACGCACCGCCGACTGAAACCATCAGACCTACTCCGATCATCGTCATGCCCCACGGGCCGACAACTTTTGCAAGGACGCCCGCCATTGAAGGGTTTTTAAGAACTGCTAATTCAGGCTGCCCGAGGACGCCCAATGACAGCATCGACACCCCCATCAACAAAATCAGTGTAAAGATGAAACCGGCAATGGTTGCCTTCCCCACATCCTCACGATTTTCGGCACGGGCTGAATAGACATTCGCGCCCTCAATTCCGATGAAAACCCAGACTGTAATCAGCATCGTGCTCTTGACCTGATCCAAGACCGATCCGAGTTTGGTGGTACCCCAAAAATCCAAACGAAAGGTGCTGATATTGAACGCCGCGATGAGCAACCCGAGAAACAAGACCACGGGCACGATTTTGGCGATCGTGGTGATCGCGTTCAGCACGGCCGCTGCACGGATTCCACGCAAGATCAAGAAGTGCAGCGCCCACAGCATGATCGATGCGCCGATCACGGCCGCCGTGGTATTACCTTCTCCGAACACTGGAAAAAAAAATCCGAGCGCGCCAAAAAAGGCTACCAAATAGCCCACATTACCGACCCAGGCACTGACCCAGTAGCCCCACGCCGAGTTGAAACCAATGAATTCTCCCGAGCTGGCGCGCGCATAGGCATAGACGCCGTTGTCCAGGTCTGGTTTGCGGGCTGAAAGCGTTTGATAAACCAACGCCAGCATCAACATTCCAAACCCGGTAATCAGCCAACCGATAAGAATGGCCCCTGCTCCAGCCCCATTCGCCATGTTCTGCGGCAATGAAAAAATACCGCTGCCAATCATTGATCCGACAACGAGGGCAGTCAGCAACCCAAGCCGCAGCTTGCGAGGGGCTGCACCGGTTACTGTCGGAGGTTGGGTCGGAACACCACTCCTGGCCTTCAATGCATGATTAACCGTCATGAATCTCCTCCGTTTGAGTAGGCTCGAACAACTACAAAGCATCGACACGGTACATTCGAAATGTAGGCGCAATTACGAAGCGCCGTGTTCTTCTTTTTTTCAGAAGTGGCGATTGAGCCGCACGCAAGCGATTAGGCGATGTCCGGTGGTTTAAAGTCAGCGCTTGAAACCTCCTCCTTTCGTGTTTCCAGAACTACCGCTGGAACGCGCTGATGCTTGAAGGGATAAAGGTGTTCTAGCTTTTTAAATACCATTGTTGCGATGGCCCACCCTGCCCGCCCGTAGTGGGGAAATGCAGTGGTTACCCATAAATCCAGATCCGGAAATACTTATGCGACCTCATCCTGCCCGTCTCCTCGTTTCCAAGGGTATCTTTCAAGTCTCTGCGCTCACACTGCTACTGGGCTTTGCGGGACTGATAGCGCCGGCGCTGCCTTTGTGGGCGGCCGAAAGCGGCCCGCCGCTGATGCTCGCCAAGGTTTACCATGCGGGCATTTCATTACCAGACTACTGGGTTAGCGAAAAGCTGGATGGCGTTCGCGGTTACTGGGATGGCGAAAAACTCATGACGCGTGGTGGAGAGCGCATTGCCGCTCCGGCGTGGTTCACTGCGGGCTGGCCCAAGGTGTCCATGGATGGCGAGCTTTGGGCTGGTCGCGGGCAGTTTGCCAAAGCGGTTTCAACCGTGCGCCAGCAAACGCCTTCCGACGAGGCCTGGCGCGCGATGCGTTTCATGGTGTTCGACCTGCCGGCGCAAGGCGGCCCCTTCACAGAACGAATTCCCGCATTAAACGGATTGGTGAGCCAAATCGACCAGCTATGGGTGCAGGCGGTGGCTCAATTCAAGGTGGCAAACCAGCAAGCCTTGCAGCGCTTGCTGGTCGCAACCGTGAAGCAGGGCGGCGAAGGTCTGATGCTGCACCGCGGAGCATCCATTTACAAAGGCCAGCGTACGGACGATCTGCTAAAAGTCAAACTACATGAGGACACGGAAGCACGCGTGATTGCGCATATTCCCGGCAAAGGCAAATACTTTGGCGGACTTGGAGCGCTGCTGGTGGAAATGCCAGCGACTGACAGCAAACCGGCGCAGCGCTTCAAATTAGGAACTGGTTTCACGGATGCCCAGCGGCAAGACCCACCGCCGATAGGAACGCTGGTGACCTATCGGTTCAGAGGTTTCAACCACAGCGGCATTCCGCGCTTCGCCAGCTTCATGCGGGTACGCGACGATCCGTCCTTATGAGAGCGGACAGCGACCGCTTCCTGCTATTTCTTGACGCAGTCAGCGTAGTAGCGGACTTTCCCCTTGGCGTCGACCGCCTCCACCAAACCGTGGATATCCGTCTCGAAACCGGGGCAATGCCCGTTGAACTCACGGGCAAACTTCAGGTAATCAACAATTTTCTTGTTGAAAACCTCGCCCGGAATCAGCAGCGGAATGCCAGGCGGGTAAGGCGTCACGAGTCCGACGGTGATGCGGCCTTCCAGATGATCAATTTCCACGCGCTCAGTGGTGCGGTGGGCGATGTGGGCATAAGCATCGCTGGGCTTCATCGCCGGGGCCAAGTCGCTCAGGTAGACATCCGTCGTTAGCCGGGCGATGTCGTACTTGGCGTACATGGCATGAATGTGTTGGCACAAATCTGCTAAACCCATGCGCTCGTACTTGGGATATTTTTTACAGAACTCGGGCAGAATTCGCCACATCGGCTGGTTTTTGTCGTAGTCGTCCTTGAACTGCTGCAGCGCCGTCAGCAGCGTGTTCCAGCGTCCTTTGGTAATGCCAATGGTGAACAGGATAAAAAAACTGTAAAGACCCGTTTTTTCGACTATCACACCATGTTCCGCTAAAAACTTGGTCACGATGCTGGCTGGAATTCCTGTTTTGGCAAACTTGCCGTTGAGGTCCAGGCCGGGGGTGACAATGGTTGACTTGATGGGGTCCAGCATGTTGAAGCCGGTCGCCATTTGTCCAAAGCCATGCCAGTTGTTAGCACCGTTCTTCGCCGTCTTGGCACTGCGCGACTCACCCTTGATGATCCAATCCTCGGCCAGGCCAATACCCTCTTCCACTAGTTTGTCCGGTCCCCAGACCTTGAACCACCAGTCTGCGCCATATTCTTCGTCAATTTTGCGCATGGCCCGGCGGAAATCGAGGGCCTCAGCAATACTTTCCTCTACCAGCGCCGTGCCGCCTGGCGGTTCCATCATGGCGGCAGCAACGTCGCAACTGGCAATGATGCTGTACTGCGGCGACGTAGAGGTATGCATCAGGTAGGCTTCGTTAAAAAGCGGCCTGTCGAGCTTGGTGTTTTGTGAGTCCTGCACCAGCACCTGGCTGGCTTGGCTGATACCGGCCAGCAGTTTATGAATCGACTGGGTGGCGTAAACCACGGCATCTTTCGGACGAGTTCTGTTTTTACCCATGGCATGGTAGCAGCCATAAAACGGGTGAAACGCCGCATGCGGCAGCCAGGCCTCGTCAAAGTGCAGGTTGTCCACGTAGCCGTCAAGCATGCCCTTGATGGTCTCGGTGTTGTAGAGCACGCCGTCGTAAGTCGACTGTGTCAGGGTCAGCACGCGCGGCTTGACCTTTTCGGGGTCGACACCCTTGAGCAGCGGGTTGGCCTTGATCTTGGCCTTAATGGCTTCTGGTTCGAATTCGCTTTGTGGAATGGGACCAATGATGCCGAAATGGTTTCGCGTCGGCTTCAAAAATACGGGTACAGCCCCCGTCATGATGATGGCGTGCAGGATGGACTTGTGGCAGTTGCGGTCCACCACCACGACGTCGCCGGGCGCCACGGTGTAGTGCCACACAATCTTGTTACTGGTCGAAGTCCCGTTGGTCACAAAGAAGCAGTGATCTGCATTAAAAATTCGTGCGGCATTGCGTTCCGACGCAGCCACTGGTCCGGTGTGATCCAGCAGCTGCCCAAGTTCTTCCACCGCGTTACAAACGTCAGCGCGCAGCATGTTTTCGCCAAAAAACTGGTGGAACATCTGCCCCACCGGGCTTTTCAGAAACGCCACCCCGCCTGAATGACCCGGGCAATGCCATGAATAAGACCCATCTTCAGCGTAGTCAAGCAAGGCCTTGAAAAAGGGAGGCTGCACACCTTCCAGGTAGCTTTTGGCTTCACGAATGATATGGCGTGCCACGAACTCTGGCGTGTCTTCAAACATGTGAATAAAGCCGTGCAGTTCGCGCAAGATGTCGTTCGGGATATGGCGCGAGGTTTTTGTTTCGCCATACACATAAATCGGCACGTCGAGATTTTTGCGGCGGACCTCTTCGATAAAATTGCGTAAGTTCAAGACCGCTGGATCAAGATCGGGCCCGGGCGTGAACTCCTCATCATCGATCGACAAGATAAATGCGCTCGCACGGCTCTGCTGTTGGGCAAATTGCGACAGATCCCCGTAGCTAGTGACCCCAAGCACCTCGAAGCCCTCGCTTTCAATGGCTTGCGCCAGCGCGCGAATACCCAGACCAGAGGTATTTTCAGAACGAAAATCTTCGTCGATGATGACAATCGGAAAGCGGAATTTCATGGCGTTTGCAGCAATTCATAAGCGCCCTGAACCTGTCGGAGGGCATGGAGAAACGCTTGGTGGGCATAGACAGGTTGAGCCCGAACGATTTGATTCAAGACTGCGAAGTGTAAGGAAATATTGTGTCGATGCGCTTGCGCCGAGGTGTATTGGCCCCAAAATGTAGCGCATTGTCGACATAAGGAGTGAATATGGGTGAATCAACCATCTGGTGGCTGTTTGCGGGCGGCGCGATCGCCGCCGAACTACTGACAGGAACTTTCTTCCTATTAATGATTGCACTGGGAATGGCGGCTGGGGCGCTCGCCGCAAACTCTGGCACCGACACAATAGTGCAACTGCTGGTGGCCGCAGTCGTTGGGGGCGGCGCGGTGGTTGCCTGCTACCTGATTAAGAGAAAACGCCCGTCAGACCTTCCCGCCCGTGCCGATCGCAGCGTCAATCTGGATGTCGGCGAGACCGTTCTCGTCGAGGAATGGAACGCCGACGGGACCGCCACCGTCAAATACCGTGGCGCCAACTGGACCGCCATACAACGGGGAGGCAACACACCTTCCGTGGGGCTTCATCGGGTTGCCGAACTGGTTGGCAGCCGGTTGCTGGTCGACAAACTTTAGTCAACAACACAAGAAAGTTTTTTCATGGAAATCGCAATTTTAATTTTTGTCATTGCCGTCATCTTCATCACCCGCTCCATCAAAGTGGTGCCGCAACAAAATGCCTGGGTGATTGAGCGCTTGGGCAAATACCACGGCTCACTGGCACCGGGATTGAATTTCCTGATTCCTTTTATCGACCGGGTAGCCTACAAACACAGCCTCAAGGAAATTCCGCTCGACGTACCCAGTCAGGTTTGCATCACCCGTGACAACACACAACTGCAAGTCGACGGCATTTTGTATTTCCAGGTAACCGATCCGATGCGCGCCAGCTACGGCTCATCCAATTACATCGTAGCCGTCACGCAGTTAGCTCAGACATCGCTGCGTTCGGTTATCGGCAAGCTTGAGCTGGACAAAACGTTTGAGGAACGCAACATCATCAATGCACAGGTGGTTGCAGCGATTGACGAAGCCGCATTGAACTGGGGCGTGAAAGTGCTGCGCTATGAAATCAAGGATTTGACACCGCCAAAAGAAATCCTGCACGCGATGCAGTCGCAAATTACCGCCGAGCGTGAAAAGCGTGCGCTGATTGCAGCATCCGAAGGTCGCCGCCAAGAGCAGATCAACATCGCCACTGGCGAACGCGAAGCTTTTATCGCCCGCTCCGAAGGTGCAAAGCTCGCTGCCATTAACAACGCGCAGGGCGAGGCAGCGGCGATTATGGCGGTTGCAGAGGCCAATGCAAAAGCCATTGAAATTGTTGCAACGGCGATTCGCCAGCCCGGCGGGGAGCAGGCCGTTCAACTCAAGGTCGCAGAGCGCGCCGTCGACGCTTACTCGCTGGTAGCCAAGGATGCCAAAACCACCCTTATCGTGCCGAGTAACATGACCGAAGTTTCGGCCTTGATCACGTCAGCCATGAAAATGATGCAGGCCAACAAAGCTTAACAACGGACCAGTCAGACGAGACGCAACGAGCGCGAATCACGATGGAGCAGCTGGAAAGGCACCGGTATCAGAGCACCGTTCACTAGCGGGCAAATTTCAGACTATCGTTTGCTCCGGGAAAGGCTGTAGCACTGCTACAATTGCCAACTTCGCGGAAGGGTGGATGAGCGGTTTAAGTCACACGCCTGGAAAGCGTGCGTGGGGTTATACCCACCGCGGGTTCGAATCCCGCCTCTTCCGCCAACGTATAAAAACCTGATAAAAGTGAGTCAAATCAACGACTTACGATTATCAGGTTTTTTGCTTTTCACACCTGTAATTCACACCTCGTTGAGGCAGCACGGTGGATGGTCTTTGCTCTCCGTTCCGGAACGGACAGAGGCTTCCTCTGTCTGCCACCCTTGGATTTCACAGGGGGGTTTCCGGGGTTGTTTTCCGTAAGTGGTTGATTTGATTGGGGTTTGAAGTCTCCACCACGTGGTGGAGAGCTGCCCTCCCGGAACTTCTGCATGCTCTGTGCCTTAGCCTCACGTATGTCCTCTACCGTCTTCGTCCCGTTGGCTATCGAGATCAACTCATAGGCTCTCGATGAAGACAGGCTGTTGCTGTCTTCGCTGGGCGGTGCGGAAAAAACCAACCTTGCTGAAAAGCAATCACACGTCTGAGGGGTGGTTGCTGTGAGTTTCGCAATCGTTGCGATTGAATTTTGAAGCGTCTGCTGTTGCGTATTCGCCACTGTAAAACTTCAGCGTGATGCTCTCCGATAGGGGATCAAAAGGGATGTTTTTTAGGGCACTACATTCTTTCGGTATTCCAAGACAATTCTCCCCATTTGGAGAACCTCCCCAATCGTCAACTGTACGGCGTAGTTGGTTATTGAATTATTTTCTAGACGTGCGTTTTTCTGTGGTCAATCATCGGGTTTTTCAACCATGCGAAAGACCCCCAATGAAAATCTTTAGAACCCTGCAAACCCTGGCCTTGGATATTGGCGACTCCATCATGAAAGCAATTGGCTATGAGTGCAGCTTTGGAAAGGGGGATAGTTTCCATCCCCAAGACCGGCCCATAGATCATGGCGTTCTTGGTCTTTCATGGAATGCATCTGATCCCGGAGAATTCGCAGAATATGGCATTTGGTATCTTGGCTACTTTCTTCTATTGAGTCACATTCCTTCACAGGAAGCGTGGAGGAATCGGCAGCGACTGCGCGGCTGAAGGAACATCGAAGGAGCCCCAGTGATGGGGCTTTTTTAATTCCGGGGCTTACACCAAGCCAGCCCGGGCAGCGGCGGCTGGTGTCATCCAATGCCCGTTAACTTGGCATTCATGCACGCCACTCCCGTTGGTTCTCACGGGAACCCCACCAGCCCTCAAAGCATTCAAGCTGGGAGGTGTCGAAGATAGCCAGTTATCAGCCAGTGCTTTATAGCCACCCACATCAGCGCTGCGCAACTGCTTATTGATGGCATCCTGAAGCTGTCCCTGATGATTCGCTTTCGCCCATGCCCAAAATTCAGGGGCATCAGCAGCACCAATGCCAGACCGTGACTGAATGGCGCTGTCTGCCTGCTGCTGGTACACAGCCTTAATGGCGGTCAATCGTTGCTGACTATCTGCCAGTTCCAAGCCTGAAGCCTGTGAAAACTTGCGGGTTAAGGAAGCATCATCAAGGCGACCCAGTGCAACCCCGATCCCTTGCGCCGTGATCATCTCAAGGGACTCTTGCGGCAGGGGCTCAAGGGCTGCATTCACTCCTTCCATCACAGCATCAGGAATATAGGAAATATCACCTTGGATATTTTGCGGGGCTTCCACGGGGCCTGATCCTGCGACATAGGTGCCATCAGCCCCCTTCGTAAGGCGACCTTCAGAGACCCAGAAGGATGCCTTGGCCTGCATTCCATCAAAGCTGATCAAAGTATCAGGGTTGATATCGGCTGCACTGATGGCCCTACCTGCGGTACTTCGTGCAGTGGCCTCCCAGCCTTCAGAAGATTCATGGCCTGAGTTGCCACGGGAGATCGTGTCTGAACTTTCGGTGATGATGTTGCCTGCACTGGTGACACGGTGAACAGGCATTTCCTCCCTGATCTGTGGGCCGTGGGTCTGGAATATTTCCTCTTCAGGAACATAGGCTGAATAACTCTGGAAATTGGACATGGTGATTTACTTTCTTTAAACGTTGGCTGTGGTCATCGGTGCATAGACCGTGGGCTCTGGCTTGGCTAGGACCATCGCAAGATAAGCCGGGGAGGTTCCCAGCGCACCAGCAATAGAAACTAGCGTGTGACGCGGGTCATTGAAGTAGTTATTCAAAATTTGAGGACTGACAGTGGACCCGCAATATTTGGAAATATGGGCGAGCTTGGCGGGGGAGTAGTTCATGGAGATTCTTTCAAAGGATTGGTTGATAACATGGGCTGAAAGGTCAGCCGACATTGGCGAGGTTTGGGGTTGCTACGTTGGGAAAGTGGCGCATCAAGGACTTTATTTCGAGCGTCATAAGGTAGCTCTGAAGGGCCTGCTTGGGGTCTGCGCTGGTGGGGCGGTCAATCACATCGTTCAGTAGGCGGTGGGCCTTGGCACGGAAAGGGTCTGCACGATTAGCGGCTGAGATTGCCTTTTCTAAAGCACCTCGAGGCTTGCTGTTGTACTTGGTCCTGTCTCTGGTGCGGTTGCACTCTCGGCAGATAAGACCGGTTCCTACCCTATTCCGACTGGTAAGTTCTACGTTGCAACCCCGATAATTGCAGTTCCTGTGAAATGCCGTGTACGTGCCTTGGTCATCACTCCTCTCGGTACTGCCCAGCTTTAACTCATTGGGTGTCATTGCGGAGCCCTTTCATAGCGGTTGTTTGGGGGTGTTAAACCCACAGAATAGTCAGGCGAGGCTGCCCTAGCCAAGATGGTTTTGAACGGTTTGGGAGCCTCTGGAGCCGCTGAAGGGATCAGGTGAAGAACCACGATCTGTGCTTCCTGTTTGAAGGCAGGAATCAGCATCAAGGTACGGCCTCCGATCGGTCTCCACTTGTGATCAATCCCGTTCAATGTGACCCGCTCCACCTGTCCTGAAGTAAGACCGGGGGAGAGACCAGTTAGGGCCAGCAGTGCATAGCCACACCATGTATGGGTCAGGTGGGCGCTGTCAGGCATCGCATGAAAGCTGACCTGATTGGATGTGGTCATGCGACTTCCCCCTGTGACAAGGCAAAAGCAGCATCAGTGAATCTTCCGGTAGCCTCAAGGACAAGAGCCAAAGCAGCCCAAAGGGGAAAGCATGGGTTCAGCTTGAGATAGCCTGAGAGGGTGGTTCCCACGGCCTCATTAGCTTCTGGAGCGTCAACGCCTGCATGGTGGAGCAGCGAGCGAAGCCGTGAGGTTGAAGCCGGTTCTATCCAATTTGGGGCATGTAGTCCAGCGGCTTTGATGTGGCTTCGCATGAATGCTTCATCAGCGAAGTCTTGCCTCAAGTCCAAGGTTGCCCACGTAGCAAGCTTCGCCGCTCTTGCTTGCCTGCCTGCTTCAAGGTCGGCGGCTGTGAAGGCTCTGCCGGGTTGGTTCGCCCGGAAGTTTTGCTGGGAAAACCTGCTGGAATCGGCAGGGGAAGGGATTAGTAGGGTTTGCATGATTTGAGTTTTTCAAGGTAAGACAGGCACGGCAATGCTGAGACTGCCTGATGGTGGATGTCTGAAGGTGGACTCTACAAAGCAGCGGAGCTGTGAGACCTAGATTCAGTGCTTCAGGGATGGTGCCGGGAATTGACTATTTGGTTGATCAAATAATCATTGCCACAGCGGAGCTTCTAAAGATGTTCCCTTGGTGGTCCGCGAAGCGGTGAGACCTAGGGGGATGCTTCAGGAGGTGGGTTCTGGAGAATTGACTACTTGGTTAATCAAATAATCATTGCTCCAGTGGAGCTTCTAAAGATGGTCTTTGGATATGCCAAGGAGTGGAGACCAAAGCCGGTGTCTTTATTTGCTGATCAGGGAGGAAGTATTATTTGGAACAATCATGTAATCACTGCTCCAAGGGAACCAGCTTCAGCTTGTCTGGTGGCTGTCTATAGGGTGTCGTTACTGTCCCTTTGTAGGTTGCAAATGAGAATTCATCGTCAGGTGTCCCTCTCTTAGTGGGGGTTTAAGGAATCAATACGGGACATCTTCCGGTGGGATGTTGGCTGGAACTGGACACGTTGAAGACTCCCCTTCACAGACTCGATACAGTTTCTCAAGATATGCTGAAGTTGCTACCCGGTGACGGTACACAGCACGGGGACGGTAGACAAAGACTTCACCTACAAAGAAATGGCCCTGTGACCGTGTTTCCTTAACCAACAGGCCAGCAGATAGCATCTGAGCTTGGATGGTGCGTATGGTGTCGGGAGTACCAAGTTGCTTATTGCGTCGAGCAATCAAGCATTCTGTGTCTTCCGTGTCAGCATCAGCGAACTGTCCCAGCACAGCAGCCATCGTCGATATGTAGTTGGCATTCAGTCGCTTGGCGTCAAGGATGTCTGTTGCGAACTCCCTGATCAGCATTGCCTTTTCATCATCTGGGTTGACTGCCTGCCGATAGGTAGCCTTTGAAAGTCTTGCAAAGAACTCGGCTTCTACTTCTGGTGTCCAGTTAGGGTCAGGGATCGGTGCATATTTGGCCTGTACTTCAGCACGGGATAGCTTGAGGGTCACTGGAGAGCCGATGTAGGGGCACGGTCAGTGAACGGGGTTGCCAGCTTCTCCAGAACGGCAATCTCTGAAGCCCTTGTCTCGGGGCTGTACTGCACATGGGCCAGATAGGCAGCCATCGCACGGCGGGCCACCAAGGACAGGCTCGGTATCTTGTTTCCACGAAGCCGCACAGAGGCAACAAAGGAGCGCAGGGCGCTTGCCTCTTGGGGGCGTAGGTTCAAAACCAAGGTGGTGCTTCCGGCAGACTTGAGGTATCTCGCGTGGACCTTGCCGGTGTTATTTTTGGGATAGGGAGGGGTCATGGGGTGAGCCTTATTGGAAAGTTGAAAAGACAAGGCCAACACAGGAGAGGTGCAGGCCATTGAAAAAATTTGAAAAGCAGAGAATCAAAAGCACAGCCGTAAAAAAACCAGCACTTGGCTGGCTTGTTTTGAAGCGGTAGGTTCTCCTAAGGTCAGTAGTTCAAGCCCCGGCAGCAGCCTTTACAAGCCTTGCCAGTGTTGAGCGGGATGCCCCGGTAGCCTTACAGACTTCAGTCCATGACACGCCCTTGTCAAGCATCGCAAGGATGTTGTTGTTGCGGTCTGCGTCTGCTGGCCTTCCAGTGTATTTGCCTGCTTCCTTTGCTTTGGCTATGCCTTGGCTGGTGCGGCGGCGGCGATCTTCGTAATCCTTACGTGCAATGGCTGCAAGCATGTCTAGCATCATGTCGTTCAGTGCTTCCATCATGCGCTGGGTTAGGTCGTCACCACCCCCAGTAGCCAGCCGCCATGAGGTAGGCAGATCGAGAGCAACCACACGCACACGCTTCTCCTTAATCTTGGCTTTCAACACATCCCAGTCAGAACCAGTGAGGCGGGACAGGCGGTCTACCTGCTCCACAAGTAAAACCTCACCGGGGTTGCAGCTATCCAGCAGCTTGAACAATTCGGGCCGGGCCAAGCTGGCTCCCGATTCGTTCTCGCTGTAGAAGGTGACGATGTTCAGGCCATGCTCTGCACCAAAAGCAACTAAATCAGCCTTTGCTCGTTGGCTGTCTTGCTGAGACGATGAGGCCCTAAGGTAAGCGCGTGTGATGAGTGTCATGTTATTCCTTGCCGGTTCGTTTTGAATGGTTCGATAATAACAGTTCTTTTTAGATGGTTCGATAATTCTTTTTGATACTGCTTTTTATGTGCTTGGGCTGGTGCTGCTGAGGCATACCCAAATCGAACCACTGCCAAGGCAGGGTGAACATTGGTATCGTGTGGCGCGAGACCTTGGCCCCTTACCCGGCATCACTTGGGCAGCATGAGGCCCCCCTATGCTTCATCCTGAGGGTGGCAAGGGGGTACACGGGGGAGTCGCCGTGTGGGACTTCTCGTATATCCCGCAGACATTTTTGGTGGAAAAGTTGGCTGTGCGAATTCGCACATCGGGTCAATGTGCGTTCTCGCGTAACGCGTGCTTCTATGGTATTTTCTGTTTGTAACAAAAAACAACAGTGAGGGCAGGAAAATGACCAAGAAGAAGGCCTCGTGGTGGGACATCGCGGGGAACACAATATATGTAGTGATCGGTGTTGCGGTTGTGCTTGCTTGGTACGACAGCACCTTCAACCCTGATATGACCTATATGTGTCGCTACTACATTGGAGAGCATCCGATAGGTGGTGATGCCTACTTGAATAGCTCCACTCTCGATAGCGTCATGGCCTGCCGCTTAGATCAGCGCCGCTACGGACAAACCTTTAGACCCATACGTAGTTGCACGGTAGAGGACATTGAGTACTCCAGCACTCATCCTAAAAATACGCGCTATTGCATAGTTAGATAGGCCCCTTCACAGAGTGCCCAAAGCCCCCGGATAAACCACCTTCGCCATTGCTTCCCTTTTTTGTGCCATCGAGGAGCCTGAAGAATAGAGGCCATAGGTCATGGTCTGCTTGTGGTGGCCCACATGATCAGCAGTGATGCCTTCATCAACCCCTGCTCGGTGCATCATGGTGACCAAGGTGTTTCGGGTACTGTGGAATACATGGCTCGGGCCAAACCCAAGGCTCTTCTTCAGATGCCCATAACGCTTCCCTTGGGGGCTGGTGCGGTTGCCGTACTGGTTATCTGCACTGGATGGGACAAGATAGCCATCAGTCGATGCGGCCAGCATACGGGCCACCAATGGGGCCACTGCGGGATGAATGGGAACTTGCCTCACCCCTGCCTCAGTCTTTGATTTTTCAATGGTGAAGATCCCTTCTTTACAGGTTGCTGCGGTAAGTTGGCCTAGCTCCTCGATTCGTGCCCCCGTGTAGGCTCCAAGTGCAATGAGATCGGCAAGGGGTTGGTCTTTCTTGGCAATGGCTGCAAGATAAATGGTGTTCAATTCGTCCGGTGTATATGAACTGCCGCTTCTGCCTGTCTTGGTCTTGACAGCAACCTTCAGAGCCAGCTTGAAGGCTCCCACAAATGGATCTGGGGCCACCATGCTGACCACGCTGGCATGTTGGAAGTAGGCCCAAAGGGATCGGCATCCATTACCAAGCCGTTCAAAGCTAGAGGCTGTTGTTCCCTTTGCCAGTAGCTTGTCTGTCCACACCTTAATCTTTTGTGGCTGGAGTGCTTCCAAGTACACGAAGTGATCAGCCAGCCTTTTCATGTCCCTGTACTGCTGATCGATGGTCTTCTGCACCACGCGAAGTGATCCCTTCCAATCATCAACGAGAGGAGCAAGCAGTGTTGCAGTCCCCTGCCCTGTTGCCATGTTGAACAAGAGCGCTGCATGTTCAGGAGTGCTGGCTTTTGAGGCCATCTTTTCGGCCATCTCCTCGATGACAAATTGCACCCCTTCATCATCTGTCGACATGTACTCATTCCGAAGGGATTCCCAGAAGGTATCTCTGGCGTTGGGCAGTTTGCCTTGAGCCTTGGCAATCTCAGCCTTCCACCCAACAACCAAGGCATTGGCCCTGCGCTGGGCTTCTGCCTCGCTCTTGCACTTTGTGGACTGATAGAACCTCACACCACGCCCAATGATGTGGCGCACTTCCGGCGGGATGGTCAGGTTGGCATAGTAGATATTGGACTTGCGGATGAGGTAAGACATGGGGGAAGTATGACATTTTCACACCCATCATTCACACCTAATTACCTGCCAACCTATAGCTACAGAGGTGAAATTCCACAAAACTTATCCCAAAATGGAAAGTCCCGCCTCTTCCGCCAGTAAATACTAAAAGCCCATGTAGATCATGGGCTTTTTTTCGTCCACATATTTCGACTATGAAAACAACTATCAATTTGAATTATGACGATGACGTTGCGAAATTTATCAAATTGTGGAGTTGAATCGCCCCGGGTTTGAACTGACCCCCAGAAGTTGGACATTGTGCTCCCGCCGATCAGACGGTATTTTTCAGCCGGTATTC
>NZ_JABBPC010000004.1 GCF_012927485.1 Polaromonas sp.
CCAGAGACCTGCTGCACGCGCTTTCGGCTTGAGTTCTTCGATGATTCTGGTGGGAATCCAGGCGTTTCCCTTGGCACGGTTTTCAGCAATTTCCCGAAAAAATCCGACTTCGTTCGGGTAGACGTGCTGGGTCATGAACTGAAGCAGGCGGTTCTGCAGTTCCTGTACTTTGGGGGTGTAGTCGAAGTCCATGAAATCTCCTAAAAGTATTAACGGTATGGTCGGGGGTGATGGTGAAAAGTCGCTGGTTTCAAGCTCGGCTTTTAAGCGCAAAGTCCCAAGCCATCTTTGCCAGCAACGGCGCACCCGCCGCTGAACTGACTGCCTGGGCGCTGGAAGCGGTGCCCGCTTCGACCCGTTTGGCAATGCCTTGCAAAATCGCGGCGAGGCGAAACAGGTTGTAGGCCATGTAAAAGTTCCAATCGGCTTTGAGCGCCTCGGGTGTGGTCAGCCCGGTGCGCTCACAATATCGGCGAATGTACTCGGCCTCCGTTGGAATGCCCAGGCTGGCAACGTCCAGCCCACCAATGCCGCGGAACGCGCCCGGTGGAATATGCCAGGCCATGCAGTGGTAGCTGAAATCGGCCAGCGGGTGGCCCAACGTGGACAGTTCCCAGTCCAATACCGCAAGCACGCGCGGCTCGGTGGCATGGAAAAGCAGGTTGTCAAGCCGAAAGTCGCCATGCACGATGGAAACCATACTTTCATCGCGCGCACTGGTCGGAATGTTGGCCGGCAACCATTGCATCAGACTGAGCATCTCGGGGACGGGCTGGGTCATCGGGCCTGCCCCGTCGGCCGAGGCGGTATATTGCTTGCTCCAGCGGCCTATTTGGCGCTCAAAGTAGTTGCCGGGTTTGCCATAGTCGGCCAGTCCACGCTCTGCAAACTTGACCTTGTGCAGGGCGGCGATGACTCGGTTCATTTCGTCGTAGATCTCGCCGCGCTGGTGGTTTGTCAGGTCGGGCAGGGACTGGTCCCAGAGGACACGGCCGGCGACGAACTCCATCACATAAAAAGCGCGTCCGATGACCGATTCGTCTTCGCAAAGGCAATACATTTTTGGGACCGGAACGTCGCTACCCTGCAAGCCCTTCATGACCTTGAATTCACGCTCTACCGCATGGGCGGAAGGCAGTAGCTTGGCGACCGGGCCGGGCTTGGCGCGCATCACATAGGACTTACTGGGGGTGATTAGTTTGTAGGTGGGATTGGACTGCCCGCCTTTGAATATCTCAACGGTCAACGGGGCGTTGAAACCATCCAGGTGTTGATTCAAGTAGGCGATCAGGGCGTCGGTATCAACAGCGTGCGCGCTGGATACCGCCCGGGTTCCTACAAAGTGGTCGAAGTTGTTCATGGCTTATTTATCAATCTCAGCTTCAGAAATGCGCATCAGAGTTTCGCGGTTGCGCACCACCAAGCCACCCGGCTCGATGCGGATGGCGTCCTCGCGCTCCATGGACTTGAGTTCCTGATTGACCCGCTGGCGTGAGGCACCGAGCAACTGGGCCAACTCCTCCTGCGCCAGTTGAAGGCCGATACGCACCTCGCGTCCATCGGCCAAGCTCGGCACGCCATAGCTTCGCACCAGGTGAAGCAGCTGCTTGGCGAGGCGTGCCCGCAGCGGCAGTGTGTTGAGATCTTCCACCAGGCCGTAAAGCTGGCGAATGCGCCGTGCATGCAGGCGCAGCATGGCTTCGTAAAGCTCCGCATGCGCTGCCAGTATTTTTTTGAAGTCGGCTTTTGCGACGCACAGGATGGTGGTGCTGCCATGTGCATAGGCGTCGTGCGTGCGCCGGTCGCCGTCGAAAATCGCCACGTCGCCGAACCAAATGCCCGGCTCTACGTAAGTCAACGTGATCTGCTTGCCTGAGAGCGAGGTGGAACTCACACGCACGGCACCCTTGGCGCAGGCAATCCATTCCTCCGGCGGGTCGCCCCGGGCCGAAATGAGTTCGCCGTCTTTGTGGCGTCTGACGTAAGCGCATCGAAGTATGTCGTGCCTCAAAGAAGGGGATAGGGAGGAAAACCAGCGGCCATTATTAATGGCCTCTCTTTCGTCTATAGTAAGAATTGGATCGTCCATGGTCTGTCTTTTGAGTGACTCATAAGAGTCGCATTGTCGCTTGAGAGACGCGCCCTGCGCCAGTCATCTGTCGCCTGGGTGTCGAACGTGAATCGTCTTGCCGCGTGAACCTGGTGCAGTCGCAAGGCGGGGTTTGTCAACGGTACTGGGGCGTTCGTTTTTGCAGAAAGGCTTCGATGCCCTCGGCACCATTGGCGTGGTGCAGGTTCAGAACGAAATGATCGCGCTCACTCGCAAGCTGCTGACTCAGTGTGCTCGCCGGCGACTCGTTAATAAGCTCCTTGATGCTGGCTAGCGCATTGGGTGCGCGTGCATTCAGCTGTTCGGATAGCTGCAGGGCCGCGGTGAGGGCATTGCCAGCGGCGCATACGCGGTTCACCAGGCCTAAGTCGTGCAGCCGCTGGGCGCTGATGCGCTCGCCGCACATGAGAAGTTCGCTGGTCAAAGCGCGCGGCAAAGCGCGGGCCAGACTCCAGCTGCCTCCGCCGTCGGGTGACAGCGCGACCGTGCTGTAGGACATCACGAAGACGGCGTTCTCAGCGGCCACGACAAAATCACAGGCCAATGCCAGTGAAAAACCGGCACCGGCCGCAGCGCCTTCGACCGCAGCTATCACCGGTTTGGGATAGGTGCGGATCGCCTCGATCCAATTGTGCAGACCTTCGATGCTTTCGGCTTGTACGGCGGACGCCTCACGCCGGTTGGCTTGCAGCCGTTGCAGGTTGCCACCGGCACAAAACGTCGAGCCTTCGCCAGTGATTATTACGCTGCGGATTTCGGGATTATTCTCGGCAGAATTGAAGGCCTCGATGCCGGCTGCGTAAATTTCTGGACCGAGCGCATTTTTGAAGTCGGGGTTACTGAGCGTCAGTATGAGGGTGCGCCCCTCGCTGGTAGTTTTCAGTGCGCCGGCCATTTCAACTTTCCTCGTGCATCAGGCTCAGGCCGATGGCGCCGCGGCGCCGCAGCCAAGGGGAAGGGCGGTAGCGTTGGTCGCCATACACGGTTTGCATATTGAACAGCACCTCCAGAATGTTGGTCGGGCCATAACGGTTGCCCATAGCCAATGGGCCCAAGGGGTAGCCTAGCCCCAACGTGACGGCAGTTTCCAGGTCTTTCGGGCTACAAATGCCCTGCTGACAGATGTCGCTGGCAATGTTGACGATGGTGGCGACGACGCGCTGCGTCACAAATCCGCCGCTGTCCCGGATCACGCTGACCGGTTTACCGTCGCGAGCGAACAGCGCATGTGCAGCATCGCGCATGTCGGTGCGAGTCGCAGGGTTGGTCGCCAGCACACGCCGTTTGGTGATGCCGTCGTCGATCAGCATGTCTATACCTACGGTGCGCGACGGGTCCAGCCGCTCGACCACGGCGACGGTGGTGATGTCAAAACCCAGCGGAGCGACCAGCAACAGCGCCTCCTGCGACGCAGCGTGACCCGTTTCGATGTTGGCACCGAGATTTTTGAGCAACTGCAACAGCTCTGATCGTCGGGACGCCCGGGGCGATACCCAAATGGGTGGTATTTCAGAAACTTCTGGCGCTGGTGCTTCGGCGGGAACCTGGCCTACTCCGTCCGTATAGCGGTAAAAGCCTTCGCCGGTTTTACGGCCCAGCATCCCGCCTGCCAAGCGCTGAGCGGTGATCACGCTAGGGCGATAGCGGTCTTCTTCGTAATACTGGTGGTAGATCGACTCCATGACCGGGTGAGAGACATCCAGTGCGGTCAGGTCCAGCAGTTCGAAAGGACCGAGTTTGAAGCCGGCCTGGTCACGCAGGATACGGTCTATGGTGGCGAAATCGGCGATGCCTTCGCTCACAATGCGCAACGCCTCGGTGCCGTAGCCCCGACCAGCATGGTTAACGATGAAGCCGGGGGTATCCTGGGCCAGAACGGGGGTGTGTCCCATCTGGCGAGCGTAGTTGGCCAGGGCGCTGCAGACAGTCGCACTGGTTTTCAAACCGGCGATGACTTCCACCACCTTCATCAGCGGGACCGGGTTGAAAAAGTGATAGCCAGCCACGCGCTCGGGCTGCTTCAGCGCCGCTGCAATGGCTGTAATCGACAGTGACGAGGTGTTGCTGGCTAATACGGTGTGAGGGGGTACAAGCGCCTCAAGTTCAGCGAACAAGGTTTTCTTGACATCCAGACGCTCCGCAATAGCTTCGACAATCAAGTCGCAATCTGCAAGATCGGCCAAGCTGTCCGCCACCAAGAGCCGGGCCTTGTAGCCCGCCGCCGCAGTGGCCTCCAAACGGCCTTTCCCAACCAGCTTATCCCATTGCGTGCAAATCGCCTCACGGGCTTTTTCTGCTGCGCCGGTCTGCACGTCCATTAACTTGACGAGGCTTCCCGCTTGCGCGGCAATCTGGGCGATGCCTCGGCCCATGGCACCCGCGCCAACAATTCCAACGGTTTGGTAAATTAGTTCCATTTATGAATTATGGCTGACCCGGTTCCGCTGCGGTGCTATGAACGTGCCTTGTTGGACGCACCTCGTCGCCACTTCAGTATGTGGGCTTCGGTGGGTGTGCCGCGTGCCACCAGGGCTTCATCACTGATACGTTTGTTCGCATTCTTGCGTCGCCAGTGCACAAAGTAGCCGCTGGCGCTGAAGCCCATTACGTGGCAAGCCGTTTGAGTTTGCTGTTTGCGGTATTCAAGCGCTAAGGCCCGTGCGACAACTACCATCGGGCTTTTCTGCACCTCCCGGCGCTGTGATCTGATGTGCTGACGCAAAGTGTCGTTTCTGGCGGGCGCGGTCAAAGTTATCTGCCGACCTTGTGGTTCACAACACCTTGCTCAGGAATCTGCGCGTGCGTTCTTCTTGGGGCCGGTCAAAAATGTCGGCGGGAACGCCTTCTTCAACCACCAGACCCTCGTCGATGAACAGCACCCGATCAGCAACCTGGCGTGCAAAACCCATTTCGTGCGTGACCACCACCATGGTCATCCCTTCCTCCGCCAAAGCTTGCATGACGGCTAGCACCTCGCCGACCATTTCAGGATCCAGCGCTGAGGTGGGCTCGTCAAACAGCATGATGCGCGGTTGCATGGCCAAGGCTCTTGCGATAGCTACCCGCTGCTGCTGCCCCCCGGATAACTGGTTTGGGTAGGCCTGAATCTTGTCGAGAAGTCCAACTTTGTCCAACAGCTCGGTGGCGCGGATGCGAGCCTGCGCAGCGGTCAATCCGCGTACTTTCGTGGGAGCCAATGTGATATTTTCCAACACAGTTTTGTGTGGGAAAAGATTGAACCGCTGAAATACCATGCCAATTTCTGAGCGCAGCGCATCCACATCGGTTTGGGGTTCATGCACTGAAATGCCGTGTATCAGCACTTTTCCACCCGATGCGTCTTCCAGACCATTCAGACACCTGAGAAAGGTGCTCTTACCCGACCCGGACGGCCCGATCACACAAACCACTTCAGACGCCTTGATGGTGCAGTCGATACCGCGCAGCACCGGGAGGTGACCAAACTGTTTGGTCAATCTTTCAACGCGAATCACCTCGACCATAGCGATCCTCCAATTTGTTAATGCCGTATGCAAGGCCCAGCGTGAGCACCCAATACATCAGCGAGATGGTGAGATAGGGCTCCCAATAGCGCGAATAGGCGCCAGCCACGGTGCGTGCGGCGTAGGCCAGCTCCGCCAAACCAATCGCCGAAACAAGTGACGAGTCTTTTAGCAATGCAATGGCGTTATTGCCTAAAGGCGGCAGCATTCTACGAAACGCTTGCGGCAGCACAATGTGGTACATGGTTCTGGGAAAGGACATACCCAGTGACCGCGAGGCCTCCACCTGGCCCCGGTCAATCGACTGGATACCCGCCCGAAAGATCTCGGAGATATAGGCCCCAGCATTCAAGGTGAGAGCGACAACCCCTGACAGAAAAGCACCATAGTTTTGCTTGATGTTGCGCGCGGCTTCACCCGAAATCAACAGGCCATCCGCCTGATTGATAAACAGCGGGAGCACTGCAAAGTGAATCAACAGAATCTGTACGAACAGAGGGGTGCCCCGGAAAAAACTGACGAAAACAATCGAGGGCCAGCGTAAAGCGTATTTACAAAGCTGTTTTGCAGGTGCTCGGCGGGCTTCAGCCAGGCGCGCCAAGCCGAGCACCAGACCCAATGCCGTGCCCTGAACAATGCAAATCAGCGTAATCGCGACGGTCATTTGAAGACCTTGCCAAAACAGTGATGCGTATTGGAAAATAATGTCGGCGCGAAACCAGCCGAACCAGAGGACTTGCTCCATAACGAATCCGGTTGGTGATTATTGGGCTGGCGTTGCAGCCATGAACCATTTTCGGCAGATCTGCACCGGCAACCTGCCGGACTTGGCTGCGGCCAGGTCGGCTGAAGCCGCCGTATTGTTCGGGAAAGTCATGGTGAAGTCCATCAGAGTAGCGACTGAAATTTGTGAGGAGCGTTAAACGCCCTGGTAAGGACGCAAACGAAAGTGCGGCAATGGTAACGCTAGCAATCAACCAAGTTTCTTGACCAGCACCTGACTTTTCCGGTCCCAGTTGTACTTGCGTTTGCGGGCTTCCGGCAGCCAGTCCGGGTCAACCAAAACAAACCCGCGCTTGATGAACCAGTGCATGGCCCGTGTGGTGAGGACAAAAATGCTTTGGAGGCCGTTGGCGCGGGCTCGCTGCTCGATCCGTTTGAGGATTTTTTCGCCATCGCCCTGGCCCTGACTTTGCGGCGACACGGTGAGCGCCGCCATTTCACCGGTCTTGGCTTCCGGATAGGGATACAGCGCGGCGCAGGCGAAGATCACGCCGTCGTGCTCGACGACGGTATACAGGTTTGCATCGCGCTCGATCTCGGTGCGGCCGCGTTTGACCAAGGTACCATCGTTTTCAAACGGCTCAATCAGCTGCAGGATGCCGCCCACGTCGTCGCCTGTGGCTTCGCGCAGGGATTCCAGCTTTTCGTCCACCACCATGGTGCCGATGCCGTCGTGCACGTAGATCTCCAGCATTAGCGAGCCGTCGGTGGCGAACGGAATGATGTGGCTGCGTTCCACGCCAGCCTTGCAGGCCTGGACGCAGTGCTGTAGATAGAAGGCCGTGTCGGTGGGATGCTGGGGGCTCGGCAGGTGGGATAGCAACTGCTCGGCGGCGGCCAGTGGCAGCTCGGTGGCGATCGGGTTGTCCTCGCCTTCGGGGTCGAGCGGCTTGACGCGGATACCGGGGATTTCGGTCAGGAAGATCAGTTTGTCAGCCTGCAGCGCAATGGCCACGCTGGTCGCCACCTCCTCCATCGTCAAGTTGAAGGCTTCTCCGGTGGGCGAGAAGCCAAACGGCGAGAGCAGAACCATCGCGCCAAAGTCAAGCGTGCGTGATATGCCGCCGACATCGACCTTGCGCACCATGCCCGAGTGCTGGAAGTCAACGCCATCCAGAACGCCCACCGGGCGCGCAGTGAGAAAATTACCGGAAATGACGCGCACCGTGGACCCGGCCATGGGTGTGTTGGGAAGACCCTGGCTGAAGGCCGCCTCAATTTCATATCGCAATTGGCCGGCGGCTTCCTGGGCGCTGTCCAGCGCCACTTCGTCGGTGATGCGCAGGCCGTGTGAATATTTGGCTGCGTGGCCCTTAGCTTGGAGCTGTTCGTTGACTTGCGGGCGAAAACCGTGCACCAGCACGATCTTCACGCCCATGCTCTGGATCAGCGCCAGATCCTGCGCAATGTGCGCTAACTTGCCCGCGGCAATGGCTTCGCCGCAGACGCCCACCACAAAGGTTTGATTACGGAATTTGTGGATATACGGCGCTACCGACCGAAACCAGGGGACAAATGTGAAATTGAAGACGGCAGACATGGGTGCGCTTTCGGGTTCGGAAGGCGATCGCGAAGATGGGCTAACAGGCGGTTGAAAAGCAGGTGTTTCAGGGGCTCGAAGCTATTTCCCGGAAAACATGGAAAAATTGCAATGAGTGTAAGGGAGGAAGCGGCGGCCTCCTTGCCGATTCACGTCTACTGTCCAAAGTTGCGTTATATCGGCAGGACAGGTATTGTTCACCCAAATGGAACAATTTGTAATCGGTTTTTGGGGCTGCTTTTTCGGGACGACCGGCTTGATGCTGGCAGGTTCGGTGGTTGCCTTCATTCATTCCCTGCGCCGAATTGCCCTCAATGCAGCCCTGTCGGCAGTGGCATCGGCTTTTTTTGTGACCGCCTTTCTGGGCGAGTTGCCGATTGCTGATCCCAACACCTTGGCGCGATTTTTGGCGTTCGTGGCCTGCCTGGTGTCTACGCTGCTGGCGTACCTGCTTTTTTCCATTCTCGGCATTCTGCAACCGCCCAAGACGCGGCGACAAGTCATCACGGCGCTGGCTGCACTGGCGGCTGCCGTGATCGTGGCCGGCTGGTTCGTTCGACCGCTGCAGGCGCTGGGGCTGAGCACGGCCGTGGCCTGCCTGCTCGGTGTGGTGGCGCTGGCCTCAAGCATCCGTAGCGCCTTGCGCGGTGACCGGCTGGCCTGGGTGGCGGTATCGGGGGTTTCCTTCATGCTGGTGGCCCTGGCCGGACTCGGCTGGATTGCGCTGGACCGGGCCCATGTACCCTGGCAGGTTCACGCCGTCAGTGCCCTTGCTGCGACGGCCTATCTGGCGACTATGGCGTCGGTGCTCTGGATACGGTATTCCTACCTCATTGAGTTGCACGAGGTGATGGCGCAGGGACCGAACTATGACCCGGTCACCCGCATGCGTTCGGACGTGGAAACGGGTTACATGGTGGGCGCTGCATTCAAGCATTACCGCGACAAGCCTGCGCCGCTGGGCGTTATTGTGATTTCCATCGCCAACTTGTATGTGCTCAAAAATCTCTATAGTCTGGCCGCGTTGAACCATGCATTGTTTGTGTGCGCCGGCCGCTTGCGGCGCACGGTGCCAGCGCATATTGAAATGGGTCGGCTGGCCGACGACGGGTTTTTGCTGTTGGTGCGCAACTGCGAGGACAGTGGCCACCTGATCGAGCTGGCGCACGCGGTCCAGGCGCGCTTGTCAAAGCCTGTGATCCTCCATACCCGCCCGGAAGCCGGGTCGCTGGCCCCTAAGCAAACTCGGTGGACTGCCGATGTCGGGGTAGGGGTGTTGAGGGTGTCCGGGGATGATGCGCGTGCAACCACCACGGTGGCCATGGGGCGGGGTACTTCGCGAACGGCCTGGGCTTACCCCAGCCGGGTTGCCTGGTACGACGAAAAAAGCGGAGAGATTGTGGGCGTGCCGGTGCTTGCGTCTTAAACCGCGGGCGCGCAACCGGCATCGGCGCGATAACTGCTCAAACTCTAGCGCCGGCAAGAACACCGATAATCAGCGCCTTTGACTGCTGACTTCTCCTTGCTCCCCCTGGCCATCACCTTTCCCGACTCGTTACCTGTTTCCGGCAAGCGCGAAGATATTACCGCTGCGCTCGCTGCGCACCAGGTCATCATCGTTTGCGGCGAAACTGGTTCAGGTAAAACCACGCAGTTGCCGAAGATTGCGCTGGCGATGGGTCGCGGCAAACTCAATTACCCGGCCGGCCAGGGCAAGCTGATCGGACATACCCAGCCGCGCCGCATTGCAGCCTCCAGCGTCGCAAAGCGTATTGCCGAGGAACTGAAAACGCCGCTGGGCGACGTGGTCGGCTACAAGGTCCGTTTTCAGGACCGGCTGAGCCGGGATGCCTCCGTCAAGCTGATGACGGACGGTATCTTGCTGGCCGAAACGCAGACCGATCCGCTGCTTAGAGCCTACGACACGATCATCATCGACGAGGCCCATGAACGAAGTCTGAACATCGACTTCCTACTAGGCTACTTGCGCCAGTTGCTGCCGCGCCGGCCTGACCTGAAAGTGGTCATCACCTCGGCGACCATCGATGCGCAGCGTTTTGCCGACTATTTCGCCTCCGCCAAAGGGCCGGCGCCGGTCATCATGGTGTCCGGCCGCGTGTTTCCGGTGGAGCAGCGTTACCGGCCCTACGAAGAGTCGCGCGACTACGATTTGAACGACGCCATTGCGGATGCGGTAGATGAGCTGTGGCTTAACCCGCACAGCGCCGGCGATATCTTGATTTTTCTACCTGGTGAGCGCGAAATTCGCGAAGCTGCAGATCACTTGCGCAAACACCTGGCCCATCAGCCCCTGAACCGCAATGCAGAGGTGCTGCCGCTGTTTGCCCGCCTCAGCCAGGCAGAGCAGGACCGAATTTTTGACGGCCACAGTGGGCGACGTATCGTGCTCGCCACGAACGTGGCCGAAACTTCGCTCACCGTGCCAGGCATTCGCTACGTCATAGATGCGGGCACCGCCCGCGTCAAGCGTTACAGCTTTCGCAACAAGGTGGAACAGTTGATGGTGGAGCCGGTGTCGCAGGCCGCGGCGAACCAGCGGGCGGGACGCTGCGGGCGCGTCGCGGATGGCATTTGCATCCGTCTTTATGATGAAAAAGACTTTGCGGGCCGGCCCCGGTTTACGGATCCGGAGATCCTGCGCAGCTCGCTCGCCTCGGTGATTTTGCGGATGAAGGCCTTGCATTTGGGTACGATCGAAGACTTTGCCTTCATCGAGCCACCGCCGCGCCGCGCGATCGCCGACGGCTACCAGCTGCTGGCCGAATTGGGTGCGGTGGACGACGACAACGAATTGACACCAGTGGGCCGAACGCTGGCAAAGCTGCCGTTAGACCCCCGGGTAGGCCGCATGATCCTGGAGGCAAAAGACCGCCAGGCTCTCGATGAGGTGCTGGTGATTGCCAGCGCGCTCAGCGTGCAGGATGTGCGCGACCGGCCGATGGACCGGCAGGCCCAAGCCGACCAGGCCCATGCCAAATTTGACGATGAAAAAAGTGAATTTAGCGGTTATTTGAAGCTTTGGAAGTGGTTGGGCGACAGCCGAGGCGGGCATGGCGCGGAGCACAAGCTTTCCAATCGGCAATACGAAAGCTTGCTGCGTGAAAACTTCGTCAATATCCGCCGCGTGCGCGAATGGCGCGACATTCACTCTCAACTGCACACGGTAGTGGGCGAACAAGGCTGGACGCTCAACGATAAACCCGCGAGCTATGAGCAGTTGCACTTGTCGATGTTGTGCGGCCTATTGGGCAATATTGGCTGCAAAAACGACGAGGAGGATTGGTACCTGGGCGCGCGCGGGATCAGGTTCTACCGCCATCCCGGCGCCAAGCTCAGCAAGAAGCCGGGCCGCTGGATTGTCGCGGCTGAGCTGGTTGAAACCACCCGGCTTTTTGGCCGTGGCATTGCCAACATCGAGCCGCTATGGATAGAGCAGGTGGCTGGTCACCTTTTAAATAAGCAGTTGCTCGACCCGCATTGGGAGAAGAAAGCCGCGCAAGTCACGGCGCTTGAGCGTGCCACGCTCTATGGGTTGGTGGTTTACAACGGCAGGCGGGTTAACTTTGGCCGGGTGGACCCTGTGACGGCGCGTGAGATCTTCATTCGCGAGGCGCTGGTGGCTGGAAACTGGGACTCCAAACTGCCGTTTCTTGCCGCCAACCTTAAGATGATCGAGCAGGTGCAAGACCTCGAACACAAGGCGCGTCGGCAAGATGTGCTGGTGGACGAAGAGCTGATTTACGCTTTTTACGACCAGCAGTTGCCGGCAGAGGTGTGCAGTGGAGCCAGCTGTGAACGCTGGTTCAAAGACGAAGTCAAAAAACAACCAAACTTGTTGTTGCTGACGCGCGATGAGCTCATGCGGCATGAAGCTGCAGGCATCACCAGTCAGGCCTTTCCCAAAACCCTGAGGTTGGGTGGCGTGGATTGCGCGTCCGTATATCTGCACGAGCCCGGCGACGCTAAAGACGGCGTCACCGTGGACGTCCCGCTGTTTGCCCTGAACCAGGTGAACGAAGAGCGCTGCGAGTGGCTGGTGCCGGGTATGTTGAAAGACAAAATCCAGGCGCTGATTAAAACCCTGCACCAGCGGCCCCGTTCGCGGTTGGTGCCGCTGCCAGACACGGCAAGCCGCATGGCTGAACAACTGAGTCTGCCGGCGGTGTTTGGCAGCGGTTCCCTGACCGACGCTGTGCTGAAATGGGTGCGCGATGCGACTTCGCTCGATATCAAGCGCGCCGATATGAAGCTGGACATGCTGCCACCGCATCTGTTCATGAACTTCCGCATAGTGGACGAGCATGGCCGGCAGCTCGGCACCGGCCGAAACCTCGGTGCGCTAAAAGGCGAATTGGGAGCGCAGGCGCGAGGCGCCTTCCAAGCGCTAGCAGGTCTTAAAAACTTGAGAACGAAGGTAGGAAGTGCGACCGCAAAAAGCACCGACGCCCTACAACCAACAGCGTCAAATAGGTCCTTAGTCCCCGCGCAAACAGCGCCAGTAGCGCCTGAAAAAATAGCATCGAGAACGCCGGAACACTACACCACCTGGAGTTTTGGCGAGTTGCCCGAACTGATGGAGATTCACAAAGGGTCTCAAACGCTGATTGGCTTTCCGGCGCTGATCGATTTGGGTGACTCGGTGAAGATTGAGGTGTTTGATGAGCCCGATGTGGCAGTCGCCAAACACCGCGGTGGCCTTCGGCGGCTATTTTCATTGCAGATCAAAGATGCACTGAAGTACCTTGAAAAAAATCTCCCGGAGCTGCAAAAAACAGCCACGGCTTACATGTTGGTGGGCCGGGCTGCCGACCACTCGGGTGGCGGCACTTTGGAGGAGCTGCGTCAGCAAATCATTGAAGTAGCGTTGGACCGCGCTTTCCTGCAGGAGCCACTTCCTACGTGCGAAGCAGATTTTAAAAAACGCAACGACGAAGGGCGGGGGCGCCTGACCCTGATTGCCAGCGAAGTGACGCGCTTGGCCGCCAGCATCCTGATGGAGTTCGCCGTGGCACAGCGGAAAATCAAGGACGTCAAAAATGCCACTGATGCCGCGCTTGACGCCGCGCAGCAGTTGCATCGACTGATGCCAAAACGGTTTTTAACCCTTACGCCATACGCCCAACTGCAGCACTTTCCACGTTATCTGAAAGCGATCACGCTCCGGCTTGAGAAGTGGCGTACTGACCCAGCGCGTGATGCCACGCGCCTGAACGAATTGCGGCCGCAGGAGCAGCGGTACTGGCGCCTGGTAGCAGACCGCAAGGGTGCAATAGACGCCCGCATGCAAGAGCTTCGCTGGCTGCTCGAAGAGTTGCGGGTGAGCTTCTTTGCACAGGAGTTGCGTACGCCCCAGCCGGTCAGCGTAAAACGGCTGGACAAATTGTGGACTCAGTTAAATAGCTGAATCAGCGCCATAGCGCGGTACAGCTTGAATCCAAAAAGGGGATTTAAAAAAAGGACCTTGCGATGGCGAGGTCCTTTTTTTCGGGGTGGTGGAGGGCGAGTTGAAAACTAGATGCGCCCCATCAGGAGTAGAACAACCAGAATGATAACGATCAGGCCGACGCCCCCGCTGGGACCGTAACCCCAACTCCGGCTGTGCCCCCAAGTCGGTAGGGAGCCGACCAGGATCAGGATAAGAATGATGAGCAGGATGAGCGATAGGGACATTGAAACACTCCTTGTTGTGTACCATGATTGTTGCCAGGAAGGGGGTGAAAACGGGCAAGAAGGCGACGCATTTAAACGTCAGGAGATGCCTACAGTTTGGCCAGGCGTTGCAGTGCAAGATACAAGGTTTCGTCTTTTTTGGCAAAACAAAAACGCACTACGCGCTGGTCGAACCCGTCACCATAAAATGCCGACAGCGGAATGGCTGCAACTCCGACCTCCGTGGTCAGCCATTTACAAAAATCAATTTCGCTGAGGTCGCTGACTTGTGAGATCTCAACGCACTGAAAGTAACTGCCTTCGCAAGGAAGCAATTTAAACCGGGTGTTGACCAATCCACTGCGGAACAGATCACGTTTGCGCTGGTAAAAAGCCGGCAAGCCGAGGTAAGGACGGTCATCAGCCATATAGGCGGCTAGACCATGCTGCATAGGCGTGTTGACGGTGAAGACATTGAACTGGTGCACCTTGCGGAATTCCGCCGTTAGCGTGGCAGGCGCTGCGACATAGCCAACCTTCCAGCCGGTCACATGGTAAGTCTTGCCGAAACTACTCACAATGAATGCCCGTGCCGAAAGCCCTGGAAAGCGCGCTGCGCTTTGGTGGCGCTGGTGTGCCTCGCCATCAGTCGTGTCAAACACCATGTGTTCATAGACTTCGTCACTGATCAGCAAGATATCGGTTGGCGCCAGCAGGTCCTGCAGCTTCAACATGTCGGCCTGAGGCCAGACAGTTGCGCTGGGGTTGTGCGGCGAATTAATAATGATCGCGCGAGTTTTGCTGGTGATAGTAGCCGATATCTTGTCGAAGTCGGGACGAAATGTGCCGGGTGTTAAAGGAACTCGCACCACCGTTCCACCCGCCAATTCAATATTAGGCGCATAGCTGTCGTAACAGGGTTCCAGCACGACCACTTCATCGCCAGGGTGGACTACGGCCAAAATGGCGGTGATGATGGCTTGCGTGGCCCCCGCCGTGATGGTGATCTCCTGGTCGGCGCTGTAGCTTCGGCCATACAGCTTTACCAACTTGGCGGCAATAGCTTGGCGCAATACAGGTATTCCCGCCATGGGCGGATACTGGTTCAATCCGCCGTTCATGGCCTCCAGCACCGCCAGTACCAGCTTGGGGTCGCAATCAAAGTCAGGGAAGCCTTGGCCCAGATTGACCGCACCTTTTTCCGCTGCCAGCGTGGACATGACGGTAAAAATGGTTGTTCCGACATCTGGCAGTTTGCTTTTTAGCGGCGGGGTGCGCGGTGCGCTTGCGCCCAGCGTATGTTGCATTGCGATGGTCATACTTCGTAATCGTTGCCTCGGCCCGCCATGGCCTTGGTGATCACTGCACGGTCGAGTTGATCACTAAGCAGCTCGGCAAATTTGTAAACAAAATTACGCAGGTAGGCACCGCGTTTGAACGCCACGCGGGCGACGTTCACGCCAAACAGCGAACCGGCAGGCAGGGCCACCAAGTCGCTGTTGGTGCCATCGTCCTTGAGCGCCATCTCCGCCACAATGCCGACGCCCAACCCTAGTCGTACGTAGGTCTTGATCACATCGGAGTCAATGCCTTCGAGGGCAATGCGAGGCTGCAAATGCTTTGCCGCAAAAGCCTGATCAACCTTGGTGCGCCCGGTAAACGACGGGTGATAGGTGATCAGCGGTTCGTGGGCCAAGTCTTCCAGCGTGATGCTGTCCTTTTTAGCCAGCGGATGATCCATCGGCATCACCAGCATGTGTTGCCACTCGTAGCAGGGCAGCGTCACCAGTTCGGAAAATTGAGTCAGGGATTCCGTAGCGATGCCGATTTCCGCCACTTCGTCAATGAGCATACGGGCCACTTGGTCGGGTGAGCCCTGGTGCAGGCTGACATTGACTTTGGGGAAAGCTTCGCGCAACTTGGCCACCGGGTGCGGCAAGACATAACGCGCTTGGGTGTGGGTAGTGGCAATGGAAAGCGTGCCGCTGTCCTGTGCCGAAAATTGCTCGCCAATACGCCGCAGGTTGCCCACTTCGCGCATGATGATCTCTATGCTTTGGAGTGCGTGCGCGCCGGGCTCGGTTACACGTTTGAGGCGCTTGCCATGTCGCGCAAAGATCTCGACACCCAGCTCTTCCTCAAGCTCAATAATGGCCTTGGAAACGCCGGGCTGCGACGTGTTCAAGGCACGGGCTGTTTCGGTGAGATTCAAGTTGCGTCGTACGGCTTCTTGGACAAAGCGGAATTGGTGGAGATTCATACCGAATAAAGAATAATCATTCTCTTTAGTATGCCTTTTTTAAGCTAACGAGGTGGGTGGAGTCCCTTAATTTCTTTTTCCTTTTGACTCAGAAAAGAGCGATGTCGGCCATTAGGGCCGTGAGCTGGGCGTACTCGCCGGCGGTCGGCAGGAGTTCGATCGCTACGTCAGGATGAGCGGCCCGCAGTTGTTCTATCAGTAGCGGCAAGTCTTCACGTGCATGTTTGCCGACCCCAAGGAAAAGAGGAAATATTCTTAATTGCGTCGCACCCGCCGCAATTAAATTAACTGCGGCCTCAGGCAGCGTCGGGGTGCAAAGTTCCAAATAGGCGCAGCAAACCTTGGTGCCGAGTCGGCGGGCGCGGATTTGCTCGGCGACGGCTTCAATCGGCGCTCTCCACTGGGGGTCGCGAGAGCCATGAGCGAACAGAATAATACCTAAAAGGCTCGATTGCTTAAGCGTCATTTTTCGGGCAACCGGGTCTTCAGTGTCTGACAACTAACCAGCCGAATGCAGCCAACGAAACCGCCATGTACAGCAGTCCTGGTGCAGCGGCCGCCAGCCAAGGCTGCCAGTCGCGCAGATTACCGATGTAGCCAAACACGTTGTTCAGTAAGAAAAAGCTGATACCGATCATGACGCCGGCAAACACATAGCCGGCGATGCCGCCCGAGCGGAAATGAAGGTAGGCAAACGGTAAGGCCAACATCACCATCACCAGGCAGCTAAGCGGGTAAAAAAGTTTTTTCCAGAACTCGATTTCATAGCGCTGGGCCGTTTGGCCGTTGGCATCGAGGTGCCGGATGTAGTTGAAAAGGTCGATCGTGCTCATCCGGTCGGGTTTGAGCAGCGCTACCGCAACCATCTCTGCGCTGATCGCGGTGGGCCATCGGAAGCTGTCGATGGTAGTTCGAGTGACTTTCGCGTTTTCCCCGACTTTGGGGGCGGCGATAGAAAGTGCCGGAACCTCAAAGTCTGCGCGGTTGGCCTGTTCAAGCCGCCAGGCGTCGCCCTGCGTAAATTTAGCGACCGGTGCCTGGGTGATCGAAAGAATCAGCCCTTTGTTGTTGAATTCAAAAATCTTGACTCCATGCATTTCGTTGTCAGGTGACAACTCCTTGACGTTGACCACGTAGGTGTCGTAGGCCTGTTTCTCTTTTAGCCACGCACCGGTCTGGCCGACGGTGATCTTGCTTTGGTAGCGCGCCTTGAGCAACTGTGCCGCGCGCTCGCTGGCTGGTGCCACGTAGTCTCCTACCGCAAAGCTGAACACCACAAAAAATGCACCCAGCACCAGCAGCAATTTGAGCGCGCGCCACGGCCCCAATCCACTGGTGCGCAAAATCGTGTATTCAGAACTTTGAGCCAAGCGAGCCATGACAAAAATGGTGCCGATCAGCACCGAGATGGGTAGCAGTTCATAGAGATGATTGGGTATGAGCAAAGCCACGTACAACAGCGCGTGTCTGACCTGGTAAATGTTGGCGGCCGCGCTTAAGCCGTTATTTTTGCCAAGATATTGCAGCTCATCGACCAGGTCAAAAAGGAAGAAAAGGGCCAGAAAGCCCAGCGCCACTAAGGCAATGGCCGCCAGCACTTCGCCGTAGATCAAACGGCGTATGGTTTTCATGGGCGGTTCCCATTAACGCGCACGGCAGGTGGTGCATGGCGCACGCGCGGGGTCAGCCTGAGAACCCAATTGGTATGCCGCTTTGCCAGCCATCCCAAGCCCAGCAGCAAGACAACACCGTGCAGGGTCAACAAGAAGTTGCTAAAGCTGATAAGGCCAACGAAAATCCAGCTCTGCCCCAGATTGATCAAGTTGTTGTAAACCACAAACGTCAGCAAAATAAAAATCATGTTGCCACTGCGCCCGCCGCGCGGGTTCACGCTGGCCAGCGCCAGCGCCAGAATCACGAAGTTAATTGCCGCCAAGGCCAGACCGAGCCGCCAAGCCAGTTCACCGAGGTTGCCAGGTGTGGGGGTGCTAATGAGGGCGCGGGTGGACAGAAGCTTGGCTTCCGGCGCGCTTTCAGTGAGGGAGTTCGCGGCCCCCGTTTTGGTACCGTATTCTTCAAAGTCGCTGATTTTGAGGGCTGATTGCCCAATAACATTTTCAAGCCGCTGGCCGTTTTCGAGTATCAGGAACTGGGCATCTCCTTTGGTCGTAATGTGGCCTGAGCGCGCCGTGGTGAGAGAGCTTTTGCCATTTTCGGTTGCAGCGATAAACACATTGTTGCTGGCTTGTTCGCCTGCCAGATCACGGTCAATAAAAAATACGCGGTTGCCGTTGGACGATTCCTGAAACTGTCCCGGTGCAATTCGGTCCAGGTCGCCGCGTTGCTCGTAGCGGCTTTGCATGTCCTTGGTTTGCTGGTTGGTCCATGGCCACACAAAGAGTGCCATCAGGGAAATGACAATAAGAACCGGCCAGGCAAAGCGAAACAGCGGCACAAGGAAGCCCGCAAGTCCCTGGCCGCTGGTGAACCACACCACCATTTCGCTATCACGGTACATGCGCGACAAGGTGCTGACCATGGCAATGAAGAGGGATAGCGTCAAGATGGTCGGCAGACGGCCCAAAGCCGAGAAAGCCATGAATAGCATGACATCCTGGGGATTGATAAATCCTCGCGAGGCTTGGCCGAGTGTGCGAATCAGCACAATGGTCATGACGATGGTGATCAACACCACCAGGGTTGCGCCGAAACTGCGTGCTAACTCTCTGCGAATTGAAGATTGGAATAACATTGAAGGGATAAGCGCTTTCGAGTCGTTTTATTTTTGTTTTATTTTGGTTTATTTACCAGACCGTGAATTATGAACTTTGAACTCAAAACACTGACCCGTACCCGAATTTGTAGCGAAAAATGTGATGCGCTGGTGGTACTCATACCGCAAGACTTGAATTCAGAGGGCGATCCCCTGTCTGTCCTGGCTGCACTTGCCATCAAATCGGGTGACTTTGAGGTCAAACCCGGCAAGCTGCTCAGCGCCTACCGCACGCCGGGCATCGCGGCGACCCGGGTATTGCTGGTGGGGGCGGGTGATGGGAGTCCAAAAAATGTCCGTACTGCTGTGAATGCGGCGATGGGGGCTTTAAAAACCAGCACCGTCCAGCGCGCAGTTCTCTGCCTCAGTGCGTTGAATAACCCGCAGGCCGAATCGGTGCGCGCAGCTGTTGTGGCCTGCGGCGACGCCACGTACACCTACCGCACCACCAAATCCAAAGCAAGTCCAGCAAAATTGCAACGCGTCGTAGTCGCTGTGAATGATTCAGTAACGACCATGGCGGGGTTCGAAAAAGGCGCGGCGCTGGTCAAAGGTATTGAGTTGGCCAAAGAATGGGGCAACCGGCCGGCGAATCATGCAACCCCCACCCTGTTGGCGGGTGCAGCCCGGGAGCTGGGTAAATTGCCTCACATTAAGACCGAAGTTTTAGGTCTGAAGGAGATTGACAAGCTGGGCATGGGTGCGTTCAAAGCCGTCGCACAGGGCTCTGCAGAGCAGCTACGCTTTATTGTGTTGCATTATGAAGGTGCTGCCAAGGCCGAGGCGCCTGTAGTACTGATCGGCAAAGGCATTACCTTTGATACGGGGGGTATTTCCATCAAACCCGCGGCCGAGATGGACGAGATGAAGTTTGACATGTGCGGCGCTGCGAGCGTGCTGGGGATCTTTCGGGTGCTCGCGGAACTGCAACCAGCACTGAACGTGGTGGGATTGATCCCGGCCTGCGAAAACATGCCGAGCGAGCGAGCCATCAAACCTGGCGACGTAGTCACCAGCATGAATGGGCAAACCATCGAAATTCTGAATACCGACGCGGAAGGACGGCTGGTGCTGTGCGACGCATTGACTTACGCAGAGCGTTTCAAGCCTCGGGCGGTCGTGGACATAGCGACACTCACTGGCGCCTGCGTGGTGGCGTTGGGGGGAGTCCGCAGCGGGTTATTTTCAGCGGACGAGCAGTTGGCCACGTCGCTGGCGGAAGCCGGTGAAACATCCCTGGATTTGTGCTGGAGGATGCCGTTGGATGAAGAGTACGCCGAGGGTCTCAAAACGAATTTTGCCGATGTCGCCAACGTGGCAGGGAGAGCAGGCGGCGCGGTGACCGCTGCAAAGTTTTTGCAGCGTTTTACGGCTGGTTTTCCGTGGGCGCATCTGGATATTGCCGGTACGGCCTGGAAAAGCGGGGCCGCTAAAGGGGCGACAGGGCGCCCGGTGCCCCTGCTGTTGGACTTTTTACTAAGTCAGGCCTCTGCTGTGGCGGGGAAGAAAGCAGCGCTTAAAACGCTGCCTATAGCCCGCGCTGAAGCCCGCCCTAAAGTCACGCCAGTGAAAAGAAGAACGGCTGCTCCTAAAACCCGCACATGACTGAAATTGCTTTCCATTTCAACGTGCGTGACAGGCTCGCCTACAGCTGTCGCTTGCTGCGCAAGGCCTACTTCAGTGGCGCCAATGTTGTGGTAACGGCAGGGCCTGAAGTGCTGGCCGAACTTGATCAATTGCTATGGAGTTTTTCGCCCACGGAGTTTGTGCCGCACTGCCTTGCCGGCGCCGCAGAAAACAGTAAGGGGGCTGCTCCAGTACTTCTTGCCGAATCGTTCACGGGATGCATGCATTACGACGTTTTAGTCAATCTGGGGCAAAGAATTCCTGTGGGATTTGAGCGTTTTGAGCGCCTTATCGACGTGGTGACACAGGCTGACGATGACCGCGTTTCGGCACGTAGCCGCTGGAAGCACTACACCGATAGGGGGTACACCATGAAGCAGCATGACCTTGCCATTATTCAGGAGGACACATGAGTAGTCCTTCGGTCCCGCCTCGTTTCGTCCCCACGCTGACCGAGGTAGTCCAGCCTGCACTCAGGTCCACTGCAGGGCCCGCTTTGAACAAGAGTGGCGTTCTTCTGGCGCTTTCTCCTGAGCGGGAGGATGAAATTGTGCACCGTGTTTTGCAGCGGATAGACCTGATGCTCGAGCGGCGTTTGCGGGAGACGGTCAAGCAGGTGATCTTGGCGCATACCCAAACCCTCGCGCCCCGCCTTCGGGAAGAGATTGAACTCGTTGTGCGCCAATGCGTGAACGATGCCTTTGAGCAGGAACTGGCTCAACCGAGGCTTTGACCTTAGATCAATGATGCCTTGTCGCCGAATTTTTACAAGGGTATTCTTTTAAGACGGCGCTTGCTAAAACTTGAAATTAGAAAGCTCATCTGATCTCTGAATAAATCCCTTATTGAAAGAAATTAGGGACGTTCCTATGGCGCGGGCCCGGAAATTGCGTTAAGTTCTGCCCCGTTGAGTAAAAAAAATTGTTCTCAACCTTTAACGGTAATTTCCTACTCGGAGTGTCTCTATGCAAATGAAATTAAAACTGACGGTTGCGGCGTGTATTGCTATGGGCGCGGGTTTTGCGTCCGCTCAAGAAGCCGTGGTCAAAATTGGGCACGTGGCACCGATGTCCGGCTCACAGGCCCACTACGGAAAAGACAACGAAAATGGCGTACGCATGGCCATTGAAGACCTGAATGCACAAAATGTGGTCATCGGGGGCAAAAAAATCAAGTTTGAAATTGTTGCTGAAGATGATGCGGCTGATCCAAAACAGGGCACGGCAGCTGCACAAAAACTGTGCGACTCTAAAGTGTCTGGCGTTGTCGGTCATTTGAATTCGGGGACGACGATTCCCGCAGCCAAGATTTACAACGATTGCGGTATTCCCATGGTGACGGGCGCTGCAACCAACCCCAGTCTGACCAAGCCTGGCTACAAGACCACCTACCGCATCATCGCCAACGACAACGCTTTGGGCGCCGGCCTGGCTTTTTACGCTGCTGACGCCCTGAAGCTGAAAAGGGTCGCTATCATTGATGACCGTACTGCCTACGGCCAAGGTGTTGCTGAAGTCTTTAAAAGAACGGCGTTGGCAAAAGGCATGACTGTGGTTGACGAGCAATACACAACCGATAAAGCCACGGACTTCATGGCCATCCTTACCGCGGTCAAATCCAAAAACCCTGATGCGGTCTTCTTTGGCGGCATGGATGCACAAGCTGGCCCGATGTTGCGCCAGATGGAACAGCTCGGAATGAGCAACGTCAAATATTTTGGCGGTGACGGCATCTGCACGGCTGAAGTGGCCAAGTTGGCCGGTGGCGCCAAGACCATCGGTAATGTTGTTTGCGCGGAAGGGGGCGCTTCCTTGGCCAAAATGCCGGGCGGTGAAGCCTGGAAAAAACGTTACGACGCCAAATACCCTGGTCAGTTCCAAATTTACAGCCCGTATACCTATGATGCAACGTTCGTTCTGGTTGATGCCATGAAGCGGGCCAACTCAACCGATCCAAAAGTCTACGTTCCAGAGTTGATTAAATCCAACTTTAAAGGTGTGACCACCACCATCGCTTTCGAACCCAACGGCGAACTGAGAAATCCAGCCATCACTCTGTATGTGTACAAAGACGGCAAAAAGTCGGCCCTGAACTAAAGCTATTTAGCAGTCACTAAAAAAGCCACCATGGGGTGGCTTTTTTCATGGCTCTGACCCGTCCTGAATAAGGTTGACAGTTTTTTCATCAAGAAAAGGCGAGTCAATGGAATCAAGGATTTGCCCGATCCTGAAATAAGTTGACGCCTTGAGAATCCAGAAAGGCAAGTCAAATCAAATGGAATCAGCAGCCAAGATGAGTCAGCGGGATTGCTGGCTGACTTTTTAATGGGGCTTGGTTGCTCCAAGTAGAAAAAGGCGATCTGACCTGCGACGGTGCGCTACGACGCCGTGGCTTCCAGGATTGGGCCACGGTTTTAGTCTGGTTACGCAAACATTGAGGGTTTTTATAATCAAATTCGCAGGCACAGTCATTTTGACCAAATTAGCACGCTTGCGTTCGGGTAGCTTCGGATTGGAAGCTGATTTCTGCCTGCCGACGAGACGGAAACCTACCGTTAGCTAAGAAATACACTTTTTATATGTAAGGCCATTATGGCAAAATCTGGCGTTGTGAGAAATATCGCAGGAGGAAACGCCATGCTGCATAAACAGAAGGCCGTAGCCGTTGGGGATGCTGGCTATCAGGGCAACGAAGAACGATCTGATGCCAAGGCAGGCGGGGTGAAACACCCATTCGGGTGATCAAGCGCCAGTCTGGATTTGCGAGCGTGTTCTATGGAGACCTGAAGAAAAGCACGGCTGAGCGCATCACGTTGTTTACGCTGTCCAGCTTTTGGATGATGCGCAGCAAATTGACAGGATTCGGTGCATGAATGCGCCCGCGAACGGGACAAATGTTTTGCCCATGGTGATGAAAGCCCAAGGAAGTCGCAAAACCGACGGAATTTCCGGCAATTTCTCATGAAATTACACTATTTGAAAATTAATCCTTTGTTACTTCCGTTGGTAACGATTTGTTCGGACTATCCTTAAGCCTATGAAAGTCACCGAGATTCTCCTTAAATACCTACTCGGTGCTGTGCTATTGAGTGCTACAACCAGCAGCCTGGCAGTGTCTTTGGGGCGTATGCGCGGTGCGACCATTTTGAGCAGACCCCTGAACGTAACGCTGCCGGTTCAATTTAACGAGTCTGAAAGCCGCGCGTCGGCCTGCGTGTCTGCCAATGTGTTTTTCGGGGACAGCCAGATCCCGCCAAGCCGGGTGAGCACTGTCATTGAAGCAGGTGCGAAAGCCACTGAAGCGCTGATCCGAATCCAGACCACCTCTGCCGTGGACGAGCCCATAGTGACAGTGCTTGTGCGCGAAGGCTGTACGCAGAACAGCACGCGTAAGTACGTGCTGCTGCCGGAAGTGTCGGGCAACAATGCTGTTCAAGCAACGGACACTATTGCTGAAGCTGTGGTGGCCGTGCAATTAGCCCCCCCCCGCAACGTCGCGAGAAGATCCGGTGCGCCAGCCGGGACTGTGGAAGCAGATCCTGCATTAACCAGCCCCCGCAGAAGGGCCTTCAGAGCAAAGGCTGAAGCCAACCCTTCAGCAAGCGCGGCCAATGATCAGCGCGCCAGGGTCCTCGCACTCGCCTTGACCATTCCGCCAGTCCATCCGGCGGCCAAGCTACCACGGGAACCAGGCCAAAAATCCTTGAGTGCCCGGTTGAAGCTCGATCCCCTTGACCTGTCCGCCGAGCGGGATCCTGTGTTGCGCTCTTCGTTCGAGATCCTGACTATGCCTTCGACGGATACGCAACAACGAGCTGCGGCAGCCGCGCTCTGGCAAGCGCTTAACGTCCAACCCCAAGACGTGTTGCGCGACAGCCAGAGGCTCAAGTTCCTGGAAACGGAGGTGGCTAACATTCTGGCCCAGGGTCGCAAGAGTGAGAACGCAGTGGAGGCACTACGAGTCCAGCTTGAGCTGTCGCGTAGCGAGCGCTATAGCAATTGGCTGGTTTACGTCCTGGGGGCGTTGCTGATGGCGGCCCTCGCTGTTGTCTTTTTCTGGACCCGCAATCAACGAATAAATAGTGAATTTACGCTTGGTCCTTGGTGGCGCAGAAGGCTTGACCCAGACAATAAATTTGAGGGGCAGGACGCAGTCCCGGGAAACCTTGCGCCAGCAAGTTGGCAGTCCAAGGTCCAACCGCTGGTCCCGATTGACCCGCCAGTAAACTCCAAACGGGACCTCGATCTCAATGCCGCAGGCGCTGAGTCCAAGAAGCAGAACGCAAGGATGCCGCAGTCGGCTAAAGGCTTCAGGCCGATTGAATCGAAAGGCCACCCGGACTTCTCGCGAAGTCTGCCGGGCGTTACGGGCTCGCCACGCGTCGGCAATGCAGAAGAACTGTTCGACGTACAGCAGCAGGCCGACTTTTTCGTGTCTCTGGGCGACTTTGACATGGCCGTAGAGGTTTTGCGCCATCATATTACCGACAGTGTGGATGCCAGCGCATTGGTCTATCTTGACCTCTTTGACCTTTACCGCAGCTTGGGCTACAACGACGATTACGATCTGCTGCGCCAGGAGTTCAATCAAATTTTTAATGCCCAGGTGCCCGTATTTGACGAGTACACCACGGACACACAGGGCCTGGAGTTCTATCCGGCGGCGTTGTCGAAAATTGAGTCACTATGGCCTACACCCGAGGTCATCAAGGTGATTGAGGAATCCTTTTTCCGTAAACCAAATTCCATTCATGAGGTTTTCAGTGTTACGGCCTACCGCGAGTTGCTTCTGCTTCATGCGATTGCAAAGAAAATTGTTGAGCGGCCCACCGGGTCGGGGAATATTGCACCGAGTGCATCGCCAGCGCCCGATTCGTCTACTGCGTCAGAGGTCTTGCACAACGCGACTGACTTTGCAACGACCGGTAGCCTGCCACTTTCGGCCGAGCTTAAAGACACGGCCCCAGCTCGGGCAGTTTTTACGGAGACATCTATCGGCTCGATTCAACCCCATGTTTCGCCCCGACTTGGCTTGGACATTGACTTGAGTGATCAATTCCATTTTCACGACAAGGCTGTGCCCGAGATCCTGCCCCCAGCCACCGTCAGCGAGTTGCCATCTCATCAGCAGTCGAGAAACCTCATCGACTTTGACCTGGATCCGGTAAAACAGCCGCCGTCTAAAACTACGTAGGGTGGTGGTTTAACTGCGTTGTTAGACGCTCGACGGCTCCCAGAACATACTTTGCGACCAGGGGCTGTCGCGCCGTGTACTGCGCTGGCCGCATCTTCAGAGGGGGGGCTAACTTCGGTGCCGCATTCGCTCGCTTCGAGGACCGAAAACCAGCCTTTCCATGGGCCATGGTTGATCCACCATGGCTCCGCTACCGTCGGACGTGTACGTAGGTGGGATTGACAATGTTGGTGGGCGTGCCCTTAATGAAGTTGAGCACGTTGTCAAAGGCTGCCCCGAAATGCAGCTCGTAACTATCCTGCTCGACATAGCCGATGTGCGGCGTGCAAATGCAGTTCTCAAGCCGAAGCAACGCATGGCCTTGTAAAATGGGTTCTGATTCAAAGACATCAACGGCCGCCAAGCCTGGGCGCCCCCGATTAAGTGCGGCGAGCAGGGCTTCGGGCGCGATCAGTTCTGCCCGCGAGGTATTGACCAGCAAGGCGCTGGGCTTCATACGCGATAAATTTTCCAGCGTCACGATGCCGCGAGTTTCCTCGTGCAGCCGTAAGTGCAGGCTTAGCACGTCGCTTTGTTCGAAGAGTTCGGCTTTTCTAGCAGCTATTTCAAAACCCTCAGCCTGAGCCCGTTCGCACGATGCTTCACCCCCCCAAACTACCACCCGCATGCCAAACGCTCTCCCGTAGCCCGCAACGATTTGCCCAATCTTGCCGTAGCTCCAGATACCCAGCGTCTTACCTTTCAGAACCGAACCGATGCCAAAATTGGGCGGCATTGAGGCGGACTTGAGTCCTGATTGCTGCCAAGCGCCATGCTTCAAATGCGCCACGTAATGGGGAATACGGCGCATCGCGGCCATTATCAGCGCCCAAGTCAGTTCAGCAGGAGCGGTGGGAGACCCTATACCTTCGGCGACAGCAATCCCGCGTTCTGTGCAGGCCGCCACGTCGACATGGTTACCGATACGACCGGTTTGCGCTATCAGTTTGAGCTTGGGTAGCTTTTCAATCACCTGACGATTTAGTTGGGTTCGTTCGCGAATCAACACAATCACATCAGCGTCCTTGAGTCGGACCGACAGTTGGCCTATCCCTTTGACTGTATTGGTATAGACCTTGGCAGGGTAAGCATCCAATTTGGCAGCGCAGTTCAGTTTTCGCACTGCGTCCTGGTAGTCATCAAGGATCACAATATTCATGTGGCTATTGTGCCTGCTGGATTTCTCATCATTTGCGGCAGACTTACTGAAGGTATTCAAGTTCAGCTATTAAACAGCAGCACTCGGGCGCAAAAGCAATATAAGTTTTTAACTCACACGTCGGGAGGGCAAGTCCACCATCACGGGCTGACCCGGCGTTGTGCAACCCGTGTCGCAGCATTTACCAGGCTGTCTGTTTTGCGTAATGGACCGGCCAGGGTCATGAGCGGCAGCGGAAGGTGATCCATCAGCGCCTATTCCGCGCTCCAGAATGCGCTCCACCAGTTCGACTTTGGAACCGATCGGATAATTACGGTAAATTTCCTGCTTCATCGCGGCAGGAGAGCCACCGCCATGCAGACTGATCACGCTATACCAGCCACCCTGATAGCCCGCGGTCAAGTCTTCAATGAAGCGGGCAGTTTCTATACGCTGCTCGTAGGGCACGTCCGGGTTGGCACGCAACACTTCAGACAGTCTTGCACCGGTTTCGGGATTGTGGTCTTCGTCAGGGCCGGGCAGCGTGACTATGAGGCCGCCACTCACGTAGTGCGCGATGCGGTGCATGTCATAAATTTTGGTAGCCAATAACAGCTTGCCAATGTTGCTGAATACGGGGTCGGGCATGAAAGTCTTGCTGTGTTCGTCCGGCTTGCCATAAACGCTTGCGGCCACCCCGCAGGCATAGAAGCTCTCCGTGATAGTGATGAGCTCCACCATCTGTTCACGCAAATGGGTTTCCTTGGCAGGGTCAAAGCCGTTGGCCTCGCACATTAATGCGCCTGCCCCAATCAGAAGATCTCCAAACCCTGCGCGCGCCGCTATGCACGTGTGGCGATGGTGGGTAGCATAGCTGTAGGTCAAGTGGCCGGAGTGTTCCCATTCACCGGCATAAAACACGTTCTCCATGGGCACAAACACTTTGTCGAACATGACTACACCGGTGCTCTGGCCATATTTGCGGCTAAAAAGGGCTGCGCCGTGCTCGACCTTTTCACCGGGGCGTCCGGCAGGGCGTGCGACGATGGTCACGCCAGGCGCGTCGATGGGTACCGCGCAGCAGACTGCAAAGTCGGCATCTTCTTTGCCCATGTTGCGACAAGGCATGACCAGCAGTTCATGCATATACGGCGCGCCAGTCACGATCGCCTTGGTGCCGCTGATAGTGATGCCGCGTTGGCCATTTTGGAGGACGTTGCGCTCAACGATGTGCAGGTAGCTGTCCACATTGGATTGCTCGTGCGGGCGTTTGCTGCGGTCGCCTTTGGCATCGGTCATGGCCACACCCAATGTGAGGTCCTGTTCCTGAATGCGGTGTAGATAGTGGTGGAAGCGCGCGCTGTTTTCAGTGGTGCCTCGCGCATCGTCGATGCGTGCCGAGACCTGGCCTATGGCGTTAAGTGCGTCGTGCGTCAGGTAGCGCTGGGCGCAACCGGTTTCCTGGCAGACCAAGCGCACGGCCTCAAGCTTGTTGAGCAAGTCGCCACTGCTGGTGTTGATGTGCGAAAGACGATTTACCAGCTTGCCGCTGGTGTGTTGCACGGCCGTCATGATCGGTGCGTAACGCGCTTTCAGCGCATAGTCATAAGTCAGGGCGATGGCATTGATGCCAGGGCCAAAACCGCGTTCATCCACCACGCTAGTTACCCGTTGACCGTCCAGAAACACGCGCGGCTTGTAGCGCCGCAGGGATTCGCGAAAGTCGTCGCCAGACATCAGCGTCGCGGTGGGGGCGGGTGCATTCATGGAAAGTCTCCTGGTTGGAGTTTATTTTAAACGACGTTTAATTTAATGATCAAGTGTTCAATTGCTACATTGCCACAGCTTTTTCAGGTTTACATTAAACGGATGCAAGCCAAACTGCAACGCCAACAGGCCATGAACAATTCGCGCCGTTCGCTCGTATTGCTCGCTGCCCGCTCGGTGTTCGAGCGGCATGGCATCGAAGGGGCCAGCATTCGTGAAATCGCCAAACAGGCGGGATATACCCCAGGGGCGATTTACTCGTATTTTGAAAGCAAGGAAGCGATTTACGGTGCGCTGCTTGCGGAATCGCTGGAACGCCTGAACGCAGCAGTGGACGCCGCGACGAAAGGTGCTCGCACTTGCGGACTCAGTCCTGCCGAGTTGTTGCAGGCCGCTGCCAGCGCCTGGTTCGGGTTTTATGCGGCAAACCCGCGTGATCTCGATCTGGGGTTTTACCTGATGCAAGGCATGCGCCCGCGCGGACTGACTGCCGACCTCAATTACCAGCTTAATGATCGCCTGCACGATGCGCTCGGACCCTGCGAAGCTGCTTTGAAGGCCATGGGGCTGAGCCCGGAAGAAGCTTTGAGCGAAAATACTTCATTATTTGCCCACGGTGTGGGTTTGCTGCTGCTGCAGCACACGGGACGTATCCGCATGTTTGGGCAAAATGCCACGCTGCTTTTTGACGCCTACCTGCTTGGGCTGGTCAAGCGCCTGCAGCGAAGCGGTGGAAAAGTCCCCTAACTGCCAGACCTTCAGGAATTAATATGTTGCTTGACGTTGATGACACCCAACTGGTACTTGTGGATTACCAGATCCGGCTGATGCCCGCCATTTTTGAGAAGAACTTCGTGATCGCCAATGCGGTGCGTCTGGCCCAGATGGCCCGGGCGCTTGAGGTGCCGGTATGGGGTACGGCAGAGAACCCTGAAAAGCTGGGGCAGAACGTGCCGGAATTGCAGGCTGCGATTGATGCGGCTGGCGGTAAAACACTTGCCAAGATGCATTTCAGCGCCGTTGCGGATGGCTTGCTTGACTGGTTGCGCCCACCCGCACGCAAAGCGCCGATGGGCGGTAACGCACGCAGTCTGCCCAAGTACCTTCAAAAACCGCCGGAACCGGAAGAAGCCGGGCGAAGCACCATTGTGATCGCCGGTTGCGAAGCGCATGTGTGTTTGATGCAAACCGCGCTGGACCTGCTGGAAGAGGAGTTCGAGGTGTGGGTAGTGACGGATGCTTGTAGCTCCCGCACTGAACGCAACCGCGACGCAGCATTTGACAGGCTGGCGGGTAATGGTGCTGAGCTGGTGACCACCGAGATGGTGGCGTTTGAATGGCTGCGTACGGCTGAGCACGACCTGTTCAGGGACATCCAGACCCTGATCAAATAAAGGGTTGGACCTGTCTTGGTGACCTCTTTGCCCCGCCTGAATCAAAAAAGATCAGGCTGCTCGGGGCTCGCGTCAGCGTGATGCAAGTCCGTCATGAATAATAAAAATACAGTTGTTTGCTTTTTAATCCAGACAAACCAAGACTTATCAGGAGACATTCCTTGTTCAAGGCACTTCAACTCAGCAAATCCGAGGCCGGTTTTTCAGCCGCTATCGCTGAAATCCAAGAATCCCAATTGCCACCAGGGGACGTTTTAGCGAGGGTGGACTACTCAACCCTCAATTACAAAGACGGCTTGGCGATCACCAACACCGGTGCCGTGGTGCGCAACTGGCCCATGGTGGCAGGGGTCGATGGTGCCGGCTCGGTACTGGAGTCCACTCACCCTCACTGGAAGGCTGGTGACCGATTTGTGCACAACGGCTGGGGTCTGGGCGAAACTCGCTGGGGACTAATGGCCGAACGCGCACGCTTGCAGGGGGACTGGCTGGTCAAGTTGCCGCAGGCGTTCAGCACGCGTCAGGCGATGGCGATCGGCACGGCAGGTTACACGGCCATGCTCTGCGTGTTGGCGCTTGAACAACACGGCATCATGCCGGCAAGTGCCTCTGCGGAGGTGTTGGTCACGGGTGCCACCGGCGGCGTAGGCAGTGTGGCCGTCGCGCTGCTCAGCAAACTAGGCTATACCGTAGTGGCCGCAACGGGCAAGGCCAGTGAGCAAAACTACCTCAAACAGCTCGGTGCCGCCCGCGTGATTGATAGAGCAGAGCTTTCTATCCCCGGCAAACCGCTGCAAAAGGAGCGCTGGGCCGCGGTGGTGGATGCGGTGGGCTCATACACATTGGCCAACGCCTGCGCTCAAACCCGTTACGGAGGGGTCGTGACGGCCTGTGGGTTGGCCCAGGGCGCTGACTTTCCTTCTACGGTGATGCCTTTTATTTTGCGCGGCATCACGTTGGTCGGCATCGACAGCGTGATGGCCCCACTGGCGCGCCGCCAAACGGCATGGGATCGTTTGGCGAAGGACCTGGATCCCGCCAAGCTCGAAGCCATGATTGAAGAGGTGCCGCTGTCCCGAGCCGCCGAAAAAGCGGCTGAGCTAATGGCAGGAAAAATCCGCGGACGTATCGTGGTCAAGATCTGAATCTGAATAATTTACAACACAAAATCGAGACAAGCCATGAGCAATGCACCCGCCAACTACGCCGATTTTTATAGGCAATCCATTGACCAGCCAGACGCATTTTGGGCCGAACAGTCCCGACTGATCGAGTGGCACAAACCTTTTGACCGGGTTTGTAACTACGACAATCCGCCGTTCGTACAGTGGTTTGAAGGGGGCGAAACCAACCTTTGCCACAACGCCGTAGACCGGCATCTCAAAGACCGGGCTGATCAAGCGGCCCTGATCGCCGTTTCTAGCGAAACAGGCCTTGAGAAAACCTATACCTTCAAAGATTTGCATCTTGAAGTGCAGAGGATGGCGGCGAGCCTGAAGGCGCTGGGTGTGCAAAAGGGTGACCGTGTATTGATTTACATGCCGATGATTGCCGAAGCGGCATTCGCCATGCTCGCCTGCGCGCGAATTGGTGCGATTCATTGTGTGGTGTTCGGCGGGTTCGCCAGTGGGTCGCTGGCCGCGCGGATCGAAGATGCAACGCCAAAAGTGATTGTGAGTGCCGATGCGGGTTCGCGCGGTGGACGCGCGTTGGCCTATAAGCCGCTGCTGGACGAGGCGATCCGCCTGTCCAACCATAAACCCGAAGCGGTGCTGCTAGCCAACCGCAAATTAGCGCCCATGGCGATAGTGGCAGGGCGCGACCACCTGTGGGACGATCTCCGTGCGATACACCTGGATGCCCAAATTCCTTGCGAATGGCTGGACTCGACGGCGATCAGCTACACCATTTACACCAGTGGAACTACCGGCAAAGCCAAGGGCGTGCAGCGTGACACGGGCGGTTACGCTGTAGCGCTGGCGGCCAGCATGAAGCACATTTTTGATGGACGGGCAGGCGAAACCTTTTTTTCAACCAGTGATATCGGCTGGGTGGTGGGCCACAGCTACATTGTCTACGGACCACTCATCGGGGGTATGGCGACCATCCTGTATGAAGGGCTTCCAACACAAGGTATGGACGGCAAACCTGATGGCGCCATTTGGTGGAGCTTGGTGGAAAAATACCGCGTTACCACCATGTTTAGCGCACCGACTGCAGTGCGTGTGCTTAAAAAGCAGGACCCAGCACTGCTCAAAAAATACAACCTTTCCAGCCTGCGTGCGCTATTCCTCGCCGGCGAACCGTTGGACGAACCCACCGCGCGTTGGATCAGTGAAGGCCTGAATGTGCCCATCATCGATAACTACTGGCAAACCGAAAGCGGTTGGCCGATTTTGACCGTTGCCAACGGCGTCGAGAAAAAAGCCAGTAAGTTTGGCAGCCCAGGCGTTCCGATGTATGGCTACAACGTCAAACTGCTGCACGAATCCACCGGAGAGGAGTTGACCGTGCCTGGCGAGAAAGGGGTGGTTGTCCTAGATGGGCCCACGCCACCAGGCTTTATGCAAACCATTTGGAATGACGACGCGCGCTTCGTCAATACTTATTGGAAAAGTGTGCCCGGCAGAATGGTTTACAACACGTTCGATTGGGGCATACGGGATAAAGACGGTTATTACTTCATTCTGGGCCGCACCGATGACGTGATCAACGTGGCGGGACACAGGCTGGGCACGCGCGAAATTGAAGAAAGTATTTCCGGCCACTTGCAGGTGGCAGAAGTGGCCGTGGTCGGAGTGGCCGATGCGCTGAAAGGGCAGGTTGCCATGGCATTTGTAGTGCTTAAGGATGCCAGCGCGTCACAAGACAGCGCAGTATCACTTAAGCTCGAAGCCGAAATCATGAAGCGGGTGGACAACGATCTCGGCGCTGTCGCGCGACCTGCCAGGGTTCGCTTTGTGACCGCCTTACCCAAGACGCGCAGTGGCAAGCTGCTGCGTCGCGCTATTCAAGCCGTGTGCGAAGGCCGCGATGCGGGGGATCTCACCACAATGGACGATCCAGCTGCGCTGCAGCAAGTGAAGGATTTGGTGACTAAATAAGCCAGCCATGGCCGCGGCAACAACTGGCAATTGATAGGACGACAGCCTTTCCGCTGTCACGGTTCGGTGGCACAATATCGGTTGTTTCTGAAGGCGTTTCGTGCCACAGTCGCACCCGCTAATCGGTCAAGCCGTGTTGCGGAAGGTTAATTAACCAGCTTTAACCAGCTAATGTTTCCCCAAGGGAAACGGAGGTCAGCGGATATGAATTCCAACGCGCAGTCACCTGCATCTGTCTACACCGCCTATCAAGGCAATACCTATCTTTTCGGCGGCAATGCGCCTTATGTCGAAGAGATGTACGAAAACTACCTCGCCAATCCGGGCAGCGTACCTGAAACCTGGCGCGAGTATTTCGACGCCTTGCAGCATGTTCCCGCAGTGGATGGCAGCAACGCCAAAGACGTGCCGCACATGCCGGTCATCAATGCCTTTGCCGAGCGTGCCAAGCAAGGTCAGACCAAGGTTGTGGTCGCGAATGCCGACCTGGAAATGGGGCGCAAGCGTACGGCGGCCCAGCAACTTATCGCAGCTTATCGCAATGTCGGCGTTCGTTGGGCTGACCTGGATCCCCTGAAACGGGCCGAGCGCGACAAAATTCCTGAGTTGGAGCCGTCTTTCTACGGCTTCACGGATGCCGACCAGGAAACGGTGTTTAACACCAGCAATACTTTCTTCGGCAAAGACACCATGAGTTTGCGGGAACTGATAAACGCGCTCCGCGAGACCTACTGCGGCACGATTGGTGCCGAGTACATGTACGCCACCGACCAGAACCAAAAGCGCTGGTGGCAGCAAAAGCTGGAGGCTATTCGCAGCAAGCCCAACTTCACCCAGGAAAAGAAACTTCACATCCTTGACCGGCTTAGCGCGGCCGAAGGTATTGAGCGCTTTTTGCACACCAAATATGTCGGCCAAAAACGTTTCTCGCTTGAAGGCGGTGAAAGCTTTATTGCCAGCATGGACGAACTCATCCAGCGCGGCGGGGAAGTCGGCGTGCAGGAAATCGTCATTGGCATGGCGCATCGGGGTCGCCTTAATGTGCTGGTCAACTCGCTGGGTAAAGTGCCCGCCGACTTGTTTGCCGAATTTGACCATACGGCACCTGAAGATCTGCCCAGCGGAGACGTGAAATACCACCAGGGTTTTAGCTCTGATGTCACGACCCCAGGCGGGCCCGTCCACTTGTCGCTGGCATTTAATCCCTCCCACCTCGAAATCGTGAATCCGGTGGTGGAAGGCTCGGTTCGTGCCCGCATGGACCGCCGGGCCGATCCGAAGGGCTTGCAGGTGTTGCCTGTGTTGGTGCATGGCGACGCCGCTTTTGCCGGACAAGGCGTGGTCATGGAAACGCTGGCGCTTGCAGAAACCCGGGGCTATTTCACGGGCGGTACGGTGCACATCGTCATCAATAACCAAATCGGCTTTACCACCAGCGACCCGCGAGACAGCCGTTCCACGCTGTACTGCTCCGACGTGGTCAAAATGATCGAAGCGCCTGTGCTTCACGTTAACGGCGATGACCCGGAAGCCGTGGTGCTGGCTACCCAGCTGGCACTCGAATTCCGCATGGCATTCCAGAAAGATGTCGTCGTCGACATCATTTGCTTCCGTAAACTGGGTCACAACGAACAGGACACGCCTGCACTGACCCAGCCGCTGATGTATAAAAAAATTGCGCAGCATCCCGGCACTCGCCGCCTGTATGCCGACAAGCTGACGGCGCAGGGCATGGGCGAGACGCTCGGTGAGGATATGGTCAAGGCCACGCGGGCAGCGCTCGATGCCGGTAAGAGCACGTTCGATCCCGTGCTCACGAATTTCAAGAGCAAGTACGCAGTGGACTGGCGCCGTTACCTCGCCCAGAAGTGGACGGATGCCGGAGAAACCGCCATTCCAATGGCCGAATGGAAACGTTTGGCCGAGAGAATTACTACGATCCCCCCCAGTGTGACCCCCCATAATTTAGTCAAAAAAGTGTATGACGACCGGGCGGCCATGGGGCGCGGCGACATCCCGGTTGATTGGGGCATGGGCGAACACATGGCATTTGCCTCGCTGGTAGCGAGCGGTTACCCGGTACGTCTGTCAGGTGAAGATTGCGGGCGCGGTACTTTTACCCACCGCCATTCAGTGATTCACGACCAGAACCGTGAGAAGTTCGACACTGGAACCTACGTTCCCTTGCAAAATGTGGCCGACAATCAGGCTCCATTTGTGGTGATCGACTCCATCCTGTCGGAAGAAGCGGTACTGGCTTTCGAGTACGGCTACGCGTCCAACGATCCGAACACCCTTGTGATTTGGGAAGCACAATTTGGCGACTTCGCCAATGGCGCCCAGGTCGTGATTGACCAGTTCATTGCCTCTGGCGAAGTGAAGTGGGGCCGTGTCAACGGCATCGCGCTCATGCTGCCGCACGGCTACGAAGGACAAGGACCTGAACACAGCTCCGCTCGCCTTGAGCGCTTCATGCAGTTGTCTGCCGACACCAATATGCAGGTGGTTCAGCCGACCACCGCCAGCCAGATCTTCCACGTGTTGCGCCGTCAGATGGTGCGCAACTTGCGCAAGCCGCTGGTAATCATGACACCCAAGTCCTTGCTCCGTAACAAAGACGCAACCTCGCCGATCTCCGAGTTCATCAAGGGTAGTTTTCAGACCATCATTCCCGAGAAAAAAGAAGAGATCAACAAAAAGGCGGACAAGGTTAAGCGCATCATTGCCTGTTCGGGCAAGGTGTATTACGACTTGGCCAAGAAGCGGGAGGAAAAAAGCGTTGACGACGTGGTGATCCTGCGCGTCGAGCAGCTTTACCCGTTTCCGCACAAAACCTTTGCAGCGGAGCTGAAAAAGTACCCGAATGCTGCCGACATCGTCTGGTGCCAGGACGAGCCGCAAAACCAGGGCGCCTGGTTTTTTGTGCAGCATTACATCCACGAAAATATGCTCGATGGCCAGAAGCTTGGTTACTCTGGCCGCGCAGCATCGGCCTCTCCGGCGGTAGGCTATTCCCACCTGCACCAAGAACAGCAAAAAGCGCTGGTGGATGGCGCGTTTGGCAAGCTCAAGGGTTTTGTCCTGACCAAGTGAAGTCGCGGCGAACCACAAAAAACACAAAAAATACCCGAAAGAATCAAAATGGCTATCGTAGAAGTCAAAGTTCCCCAACTGTCCGAGTCCGTGGCGGAAGCCACCATGTTGCAGTGGAAAAAAAAGGTCGGCGAGGCAATTGCCACGGACGAGATCCTGATTGAGATCGAAACCGACAAAGTCGTGCTCGAAGTGCCCGCGCCTTCTGCCGGGGTGCTGATTGAGTTGCTGGTGCCGGATGGCGGCACGGTGGTGTCGGATCAGGTAATCGCGAGAATTGATACGGAGGGCAAGGCAGGCGCAGCCGTAGCGGCTGCCACTGCGCCTGCTGCTGTTACGGCTTCAGCGCCGCCGCTCTCAGCCTCTGCTGCCGTAGCAGGCAGCTCTATGGCCGGTGTGGCCATGCCTGCAGCTGCCAAGTTGATGGCAGACAACAACTTGGCGTCTGGCTCTGTCCCGGGAACCGGCAAGGAGGGCCGTGTCACTAAAGGTGACGTATTGGCTGCAACGGGGTCCAATGCGGCCAAATCGGTCGCGGCGACCGCAGTTCCTGCAGGGGTGCCAACCGTTGCTTTACCAAAAGTGGCTGCACCTGCCAATCCTGTCGATTTGGGTGATCGCCCTGAGCAGCGCGTTCCCATGAGCCGCCTTCGCGCCCGCATCGCCGAGCGTCTGCTGCAGTCGCAATCCACTAACGCCATTTTGACTACTTTCAATGAAGTCAACATGGCCCCTGTAATGGAGATGCGCAAGCGTTTCCAAGAGAAGTTTGAAAAAGCGCACGGAGTCAAGATTGGCTTTATGAGCTTCTTTGTAAAAGCCGCTGTGCATGCGTTGAAGAAATATCCGGTTCTCAACGCGAGTGTGGATGGCAACGATATTGTCTATCACGGCTTCTTCGATATTGGTATCGCCGTCGGCTCGCCGCGCGGCTTGGTGGTGCCTATCCTGCGCAACGCCGACCAGATGAGTTTTGCTGAAATCGAAAAGAAGATTGCCGAATACGGCGCCAAGGCACGTGACGGCAAGCTGGGTATTGAAGAGATGACGGGCGGGACGTTCTCTATCTCCAACGGCGGCGTATTCGGCTCCATGCTGTCCACCCCGATTATTAACCCACCGCAGTCCGCCATTTTGGGCGTGCACGCAACCAAAGACCGGGCGGTAGTTGAAAATGGTCAGATAGTGATTCGCCCAATGAATTACCTTGCCATGAGCTACGACCACCGGGTCATTGACGGCCGTGAAGCAGTGTTGGGCCTGGTAGCCATGAAAGAGGCTCTGGAAGATCCCGCCCGCCTGTTATTCGATATTTAGAGACTGTCAAACCAGGCTGCAGTAGTTGGACTACCAGTCTGGCCTTCAATTTACGGAAAAGAACATGCCCCAACAATTTGACGTGGTCGTACTCGGTGCCGGGCCGGGTGGCTATATTGCCGCTATCCGCGCAGCCCAGCTGGGCTTTAGCGTCGCCTGTATCGACGAATGGAAAAGCGCCGATGGCGGTCCGGCTTTGGGCGGTACTTGTACCAACATTGGATGTATTCCGTCCAAAGCCCTGTTGCAGTCCTCGGATTATTACGAACAAGCGGGCCACCACTTTTCGGACCATGGCATCGAGGTGAAGGGCTTGGAACTAGATGTTGCCAAGATGGTCAGCCGCAAAAATTCCGTCGTCAAACAAAACAACGATGGCATCGTGTACTTATTTAAAAAGAATAAGGTCACTTTTTTCCACGGCCGTGGCTCCTTTGTCTCTGCTAAAAACGGCGCCTACGACATCAATGTTGCAGGCGTTGTCGCTGCAGTCATCTCCGGCAAACACGTAATTGTGGCTACCGGTTCGATCGCGCGTGCGCTGCCGGGTGTGCCGTTTGATGAAGAAACTATTCTCTCCAATGACGGCGCGCTGCGAATTCCTGCTGTACCCAAAAGGCTGGGTGTAATCGGTTCGGGCGTGATCGGACTTGAAATGGGTTCGGTCTGGCGACGGCTAGGTGCCGAGGTCACCATCCTGGAGGGACTTCCTACGTTTCTGGGCGCTGTGGACCAGCAGATTGCCAAGGAAGCACAAAAAGCTTTTGTTAAACAGGGGTTGAAGCTTGAACTCGGTGTGACGGTTGGCGAGATTAAATCCGGGAAAAAAGGCGCGTCAATTGCCTATATTGATTCAAAGGGTCAAGGCAAGACGCTCGATGTCGATAAATTGATTATCTCAATTGGCCGAATAGCCAACACGATTGGTCTTGCACCTGAAGCGGTGGGATTAAAACTCGATGAACGCGGCGCCATCGTGGTCGACCACGAATGTAAAACCAATTTGCCCAATGTGTGGGCGGTGGGTGACGTCGTGCGGGGTCCTATGTTGGCGCACAAAGCAGAAGAAGAGGGCGTCGCGGTAGCTGAGCGTATCGCCGGGCAACACGGCCATGTCAACTTCAACACCATTCCCTGGGTGATTTATACCAACCCCGAGATTGCATGGGTTGGCCAAACCGAGGAGCAATTGAAAGCCACAGGGCGTGCTTACAAGGCCGGCACCTTCCCTTTCATGGCCAATGGTCGTGCGCGCGCCATGGGAGATACCACGGGCATGGTGAAAATGCTGGCAGATGCCGCAACCGATGAAATTCTTGGCGTGCATATCGTTGGTCCGATGGCCAGCGAGCTGATCGCCGAATGCGTGATGGCGATGGAGTTTCGCGCCAGCAGCGAAGACATCGCCCGTATTTGCCACGCGCACCCGTCGCTCAGCGAAGCTACCAAAGAGGCTGCATTAGCGGTGGACAAGCGCACCCTGAATTTTTGACGATCTGGGTGCGGAATCAGTGACTTATCTGGTGCGTTCAGCCTACGAGGCTGAACTCGCGATACGGGGGTACACAAGTGATCCCGCTCAATTACGTGCGATCGATGCGTTGGAGCGCTGTGCCACTGAATGGGCGGCGTTCAAAGAGCGAAGATCGAATACCTTCAAGAAGCTTATCAACCGGCCCGACATTCCGCGGGGCGTTTATATGTACGGAGGAGTGGGACGGGGTAAAAGCTTCCTCATGGATTGTTTTTATGGCGCCGTACCGCTCAAGCGCAAGATCCGGCTGCATTTTCACGAATTCATGCGGGAAGTACATAGGGAACTGCATGAGCTCCAGGGCACAGTGAACCCGCTCGATGAGTTGGGCAAGCGCATCTCCAAGCGCTATCGGCTGATTTGCTTTGATGAGTTTCATGTGGCGGACATCACGGATGCCTTGATTTTGCATCGACTGCTGATCGCGTTGTTTGAGAACGGTGTCGGCTTTGTCACAACGTCGAACTTTCGTCCCGATGATCTTTACCCCAACGGGCTGCACAGGGAGCGTATCCTCCCCGCCATAGAGCTGCTCAAGGCCCATCTGGAGGTTCTCAGTGTCGACAACGGGACCGACTATCGGAGGCGTACGCTAGAGCATGTGAAGCTCTACCATACACCACTCAGTCCCCAGGCAGAGGCCGAGATGACGGACACCTTTAATCGTCTGGCGGAGTCACAGGATGAAACTCCAGTTCTGCAGATTGAGTCGCGGCAAATCAGGGCAAAGCGAAAGGCCGGAGGAGCCGTTTGGTTCGATTTCAAAACCTTGTGCGGTGGGCCACGATCACAAAACGACTACCTGGAGATTGCCAGCCAGTTTCATACTGTGCTGCTGAGCAACGTGCCCCACATGCCGGTCAGGATGGCATCAGAAGCCAGGCGGTTTACCTGGTTGGTGGATGTCTTGTATGACCGCAGGGTCAAATTGATCATGTCGGCCGCTGTGGCCCCTGAGTCGTTGTATACAGAAGGACCCTTGGTGCATGAGTTTCCCCGTACGGTTTCGCGGCTCAACGAAATGCAATCAATGGAGTTTCTTGCTCTGGAGCGTAGAAATGTTGACACGACATTAACATGAAAAAAATTTTCCTTGCCGTCTTTATTGCGACGCTAAGCGCGCTCACAGGTGCGCAAACTGGCGGAGAAGTGGCGGCCCCTCCGGCTCGGCGTGGCACTATCGACGCAGAGCGCGTAAAAATCAGTGCCGAGCGGGCCAAGCTGGAGGCTGGCTTTTTAGCGGAAGATGCTGCCTGCTACAAAAGATTTGCTGTCAACGGCTGCCTGGATCACTTGAACACCAGGCGGCGTGAGGCGAGGGCTGATCTGCGGGGGCGGGAGATCGCTCTTAACGATGAGGAGCGAAAAATTAAAGGGGCGGAACAGATTCGAAAAACCGAAGAAAAATCATCCCCTGAAAAGCTACAGGAAGCGGCTGACCTGCGCGCCAAAGCCGTAGAGGATTACCAGTCGCGACTGGATCGGGATAAGCAAAAACAGCAGGATCGAGCCTCAGTTCAGTCCAGTGAAAAGGTTAACGGTGAAGCCAACGCGGAGAAGCTCAAAGACAATCGGCAAAAAGCGCGATCACGAGCGGACATTCCCGCTACCGCAGCGGAAGAAGCTAAAAAATTCAACGAGCGCCAGAAAGAAGCGGGGACTCGGCGGGCTCAGCATGAAAGCGATCAGCTGAAGCGGGACAAGCGCACCCCAAATCCCTTGCCTTTGCCAGAGTAAGCGTTTTCTAGCCCAAAGGCTCAAGCTTGACAATCACCAGCGACAGATTGTCACCAACGCCGCGCGCACGCGATCTGGCTTTTTTAATTAAAAATTCGGTCGCTTCGCGAGGCGACAAAATGGACAAGGCTGAACCCATTTCGTTAGCGGTGAAGTAGTGCCAGACTCCGTCACTACAGGCAAGCAGAATGTCATCTGGACGCAATTGGGGGATGAAATGCTGTGTGACGGAAGGTGCTTCCTCGGTGCCAAGGCAACTCATCAAAATATTTGATTGAGGGTGGATATTGGCCTCCTCTTCGGTGATTTCTCCTTTGTCGACCAGAGTTTGTACATACGAGTGATCGACCGTTCTATGCACTAGCTTGTTGCCCCGATAGTGGTAAATCCGGGAGTCGCCGGTATGCGCCCAGTGGCAGGCCCCGCCTGGGTTGATCAAAAATGCCGCCAGCGTGCTGTGAGGTTCCTGTTCAGCCGATATTGCGGTCAGTTTGATCACGATATGGGCTTCTTCAATGATCTGCTTGAGCATTGAAGGTGCGTCATCAGTGGCCGGGGCATAACGTTCGAAAAGCTGTTTGGCCGTCAGCATGACTTGGTCAGAGGCTTTACGCCCGCCGCTGCGACCCCCCATGCCGTCCGCCACTATGCCTAACAGACAGCCAGAAGCCCGCGGGTGACTCAGCAGATTCACCTGGTCCTGTTGATAGTCTCGATCACCTTTGTGGATGCCCGTGGATGCTGTGATTCGATAACCTTTGGACATCGTGTGGTAGCCGAACCCGCGAGGGCTCGATTTATGGTTGCAATCAACGTATTATCAGATTAAGCATCGCGTACAGATCGAAATACCTTGAACTTAAATTTACACTCTCCGAAACGGCAACTGATCGAACTCAAAATCGAACATGCGGACTTGAATGTTTTGGTAGACATGACGGCGCACGCCCGGCCCATTGACGAACTGCTGCTCAGGCGTTTCAAAAAACGCCGGCTTCAGCTTCGCGACCAGATCTTGCAGCTCGAATTGTCGTTGGACTCTCCTGAGCCGGCCTGATGAGTTTGGCGTTTGCAGTGGAAGAGGCGTTTGCGCCGGGTGGCGTTTTATCCCGTGCCTCGGAGTATTTTGTTCCGCGTCCCGGTCAGACCGAGATGGCTTTAGCTGTGACGCGGGCGATAGAAGGCGCCTATCCGCTCGTAGTGGAAGCCAGTACCGGTGTGGGAAAAACGTTTTCTTACCTGGTCCCTGCCTTGTTGAGCGGTGAGCGGGTTTTACTGTCGACCGCGACCAAAGCCTTGCAGGATCAACTGTTCGGCCGCGATTTACCTAACTTGGTGAAGGCGTTTGGGCTGCCGGTGCGTACGGCGTTACTCAAAGGGCGGGCAAGCTATTTGTGTCTGCACCGCATGGAAATGGCTCGCCAGGAGACATCACTGCCTGATGGCGTTCCAATGCGTGCGCTGGCAAGCGTTGAAAAGTGGTCCCAACTGACACGGACTGGTGATTTGGCAGAACTCCCTGGGTTGGATGAGCGCTCACCGGTAATTCCCTTGGTGACCTCTACTCGGGAAAATTGCTTGGGTGCACAATGCCCGCGTTTCCGGGTTTGTCATGTCAACCTTGCTCGCAGGGAGGCCATGGCAGCGGATGTGGTGGTGGTCAACCACCATCTGTTTTTTGCCGATCTTGCGGTACGCGAGTCTGGCGTGGCCGAATTGCTGCCTTCGGTACGCATTGCGATATTTGATGAAGCGCACCAGTTGAATGAAATTGGGGTGCAATTTTTAGGGCGAAATCTCACAACCGGCCAGCTACTGGATTTTTCCCGCGACTTGTTGGCGGCCGGTCTGCAACTGGCTCGCGGGCTGGTAGATTGGCAAACAGTCGTTGCGGCTACCGAGCTGGCAGCCCGCGAGTTGCGCTTGTGTGCGGGCAAGCAGTTGCCGGGCACCAAACTGCGCTGGACCGACGAAGGGCCTGAGGGCCTGAATGCCAAGGTCTGGAATCAAGCACTGGAAGCGGTCCATGCGTCCTGCCTACAGGCGGGTGTGGCGCTGGACACGGTCACGGAGCTCGCGCCTGACTTTGTCCGACTGCATGAGCGTGCCACTGAATTGGCAGAGCGGGCTAAAAGTTTTGTTGATGCCTGCGAGCCGGGTTGTGTGCGCTGGATTGACGTGGGAAGCCAGTTGCGGCTGATCGAGTCACCGCTGGATATTTCGAGGGCGGTAAAGAGTAAGGTGCTGGGCGCCGCGGGAGGTGCCGAAAAATCCTGGATATTTACCTCGGCAACGCTCGGCGACGATCCGAAGCTCACGTGGTTTACCCAGCCCTGCGGATTGGCAGAGGCTGAAGTGCTGCGGGTTGGTAGCCCCTTTGACTATGAACGCCAAGCTGCTGTGTATATTCCACACAACTTCCCGAAACCCAGCGACCCTTCGCATAGCGCAAAGGTTGCGGCGTCGGCGGTGATCTGGTCGCGGCAATTGGGGGGGCGCACGATGGTGCTGACCACCACGCTACGGGCACTGCGAGCAATTGGGGAAGCGCTTCAGACCGCTTTCGAGCGCTCGGGCGAGCTGGAGGTCCTGGTTCAGGGAAGTATGCCCAAACGGGTTTTGATTGACCGCTTTCGGGAAGGAAACAGCAAAGGGGACCGGGCTTGCATATTGGTTGCGTCGGCATCGTTTTGGGAAGGTATCGACGTGCCTGGCGATGCGCTTCAGTTGGTCATCATCGACAAACTGCCTTTTCCTCCGCCTAACGAACCTTTAGCCGAAGCCCGCTCGAAAATGCTTGAATCACAGGGGCGCAGTGCGTTCAACGACTATTTTTTGCCTGAAGCAGCTGTGGCACTGAAACAAGGGGCGGGGCGTCTCATACGCAGGGAAACCGATCAGGGGATCTTGGTTGTCTGTGACAGCCGTTTGATTTCCATGGGTTACGGGCGGCGTCTGTTAAGAGCACTTCCCCCGATGCAAAGGCTGACATCGGAGCAAGAATTGCTGGACAAGCTCGCTAGTTTCACCAAAACTTGTACCACGGCTTGTCCACGGACTTGAAGCCCGCGCTCAAGAACTGGCTTTGAGGATAGGTTTTTTCCATGATGCGACGGGTGTCATCTCGTAATTCAATCATGCCCAGCGCGTCGTAGGATTTATAAAGAATAAAGGTGGCCTCTTCCAGTGCTGGAACGTCGCGATAGTCAGAAATCGCACTTTGAGCACGATTAATAGCGGCAATATAGGCTCCGCGGGAATAGTAATATCTAGCAACGTGAACCTCGGATTGGGCTAAGGAATTCACGATGTAGGTCATGCGCAAGCGCGAGTCCGCTGCGTAGCGTGAATCCGGAAAGCGGGTCGATAGTTCCTTGAACGATTCGAACGATTCCTTCGCCGATTTTTGGTCGCGTTCAGACAAATCCTGCCGTGAAATGAAGCCGAAAATACCAAGGTTGTCGTTGAAGTTCACCAAACCTTTAAGGTACAGCGCGTAATCCATAGCGGGACTGGCGGGGTGAAGTTTCATAAACCGATCTAGCGTTGCCGCGGCCTGGGCCTGTTCTCCGCCTTTATACTGGGCATACGCTTTGTCGATCTGAGCTTGTTGGGCCAGCGGGGTTCCGGCTGCTCGTCCCTCCAATTTCTCATAAAGAGGAATCGCCTTGTCGTAGGCACCGGAGTCCGCTTCATCTTTGGCTTCCGAGTAAATCTTTTTCGGACTCCAAGTGGCGGTGCGATCCGGGGCTGGGGTAGTCGAGCAGCCTGCGATTACAAAAGACAATGCAAAAACGGCTGCAGCGGGCAGTACTGCCTTGAGGCCTACCGATAATTTAGTGAAAAACATTGCAATCGACCTTCTTGATGACTGATTCTGTACAAAGCAAATTGATTATATCGGGCGCTGTTGCCGCTGAAGGACAGCAATATGACGCTCCGGAGGACGCGGAGAGCACTGCGGAAATGGAGATCCGTCAGGTGACGGTTCCTGTTGCGAGCCACGGCAGCCGTTTGGACCGTACGTTGGCTGCTATTGTGCCTGAGTTCTCCCGCAATTATCTTCAGCAATTGATAGAGGCAGGGGTGGTGCGGGTGGGTGGCCTGACGGTGACTAAAACGGCCGCCAGGGTGAAGGCTGGGGATGAGCTGAGTATCGAGTTGCGGCCTACGCCGCAAAGTCAAGCCTTCCGGCCTGAATCCATGGCGCTGGAAATTGTGTTTGAAGACCCCTACTTGTTGGTGATCAACAAGCCTGCCGGGCTTGTGGTGCATCCCGCGCCTGGAAACTGGAGCGGAACTTTGCTCAACGGATTGTTGGCATATGACCCCTCTTCGTCCTTTTTACCTCGTGCGGGCATCGTCCATCGTCTGGACAAAGACACCAGCGGGTTAATGGTGGTCGCCCGCCAGAGAACCGCGATGGACCAGCTGGTAGGCTTGATTGCGGCCCGTAACGTCAGACGGGAATACATTGCACTGGCCCATGGCGCATGGCAGGGGGCAAGATGCTGCCAGGTGGATGCACCGATTGGGCGAGATCCCCGCAATCGCTTGCGCATGGCGGTGGTTGATCTTGAAAGGAATTCCGGCAAGTCGGCCTCCACGGAGCTATCGTTGCTTCAAAATGGAGAACGGTACTGCCTGGTGAAGTGCAAGTTACACACCGGGCGGACCCATCAAATCCGGGTTCACATGGCTTTTCTTGGCCATCCCTTGGTCTCGGATGAACTCTATGGGGGGTCGGTTGTAGCTAATCTGCACCGCCAAGCGCTGCACGCATGCAAGCTGGCGTTTCAGCACCCCGTCACGGGCGCCCTGATGGAATTCAGATCAGCGCCGCCCCCAGACTTGCAGGCTGCCATCGCGGATTTAGGGCTGATATACAATCAAATTTCGTAGTTTTCAGCTACCAGCACATCGCGCCCCTGACGAGGAGACCGCGCCTGAATGCAATGCGCGGACAAGCATTTCCCCGCTTTTTTTCGGAACGATCACAATCATGAATACGATGGATGCAAAGCGCGTCCTCGAAACAGCACTTATTTGCGCGCAGCAACCGCTGCCTTTGCGTGAGATGGGTGTCTTGTTTAACGGGGTACTCAACGCCGACAGCCTGAAACTAGTGCTGGAAGACCTTCAAAACGATTGGTCGGGACGCGGCGTGGAACTGGTTCAAGTGGCGTCGGGCTGGCGCTTTCAAAGTCGGCCGCAAATGCGTGAGTACCTGGACCGACTGCATCCGGAAAAACCTCCACGCTACAGTCGGGCAACCCTGGAAACGCTCTCAATCATTGTTTACCGCCAGCCCGTGACGCGCGGCGACATGGAGGATATTCGCGGCGTCACGATCAATAGCATGCTTCTCAAGCAGTTGGAAGATCGCGGATGGGTTGAGGTAATTGGTCACCGGGAAACCGTAGGCAGGCCTGGACTCTATGCCACGACCAAGCAGTTCCTAGATGATATGGGCGTCGAATCGCTGGCTCAGCTTCCCGCCATGGACAGCACCTCGGGGCAGGTTTCAATGCTTGAACAAATCGAGTTTAATATTTCAGAACCCGCACCGATCCCATCCGTGAGTCTGGACGCCTCCTTGAAGGTCACCGACGACGAAACCGCTAGGCTGAAATTGAATCCTGAAAATCAGGTGGCCTCAGCGCTCACTACCAGCAACAGTCCAGAAGCCGAGCCTTGTACGCAGGACGCCGGCGATTCTCACGCATGAATGTAAAAGTATGAACCAACAAGACCATCCCGAGTCCGCAATTCCGGCCCCCTCCGAGCAAGATGGAAGTAGCGCTGTAGTGCCGCAATGTTCGACACAAGGCGCTCCTGATTCAATAGCTCCCGGCAAGCTGAAAAGTTCTTCGACGCCACAACCCTCGACCCAGCCACGCGTGTCGACGTCTTCACCAACCACGATCCGGTTTGAAGACGTGGTAACCGGTCAATTTGACGCGGATGAAGACAATGAGGGTCTTGATTTGCCGAAACGGGTATTGTTGCCGCAGCCGGAGACGCCGAAGCTGCATAAAGTATTGGCGCAGGCTGGTCTGGGTTCCCGGCTAGAAATGGAGCAGTTAATTCTTGAGGGACGAATTTCGGTCAATTCCGAGCCGGCCCACATCGGGCAGCGCATTCAGTTCGGCGATACCGTCAAGGTCAATGGCAAGCCCGTTCGAGTTCGGATTGATCCGCCGCCGCCTCGCATCATTGCTTATCACAAGCCAGCAGGAGAGGTGGTCACGCACGACGATCCCCAGAATCGACCGACCGTGTTCCGGCGGCTGCCAAAACTGTTTCAGGGCAAATGGCAGTCCGTGGGTCGTCTTGACCTGAATACCGAGGGCTTGCTACTTTTGACCAACTCGGGTGAGTTGGCCAATAAGTTGATGCATCCCCGCTTCGGCTTGGAGCGGGAGTATGCCGTGCGTGTATTGGGCGCGCTGAATAACGAGGAAAAAAAACGTCTGCTTGACGGCGTGACGCTTGACGACGGCGTGGCAAATTTCGGCTCGATTGAGGCGGGTGGCGGCGAGGGTGCTAATTGCTGGTATCGGGTGACAATTTCTGAAGGTCGTAATCGCGAGGTCAGGCGAATGTTTGAAGCCGTGGGTCATGCAGTCAGCCGACTGATTCGGATCCGGTACGGGGCGATGCTTTTGCCGCGCGGCCTGAAGCGTGGCGCGTTTGTCGAACTGGACGAGCGTGATATTTGGTCTTTGACCAACGCGGTGACGCGTTCCGAAGCTCGCCCCGATCCCCGGGATGCCACAAAAAATCGAGTACATCGGTCGAATGAGGGGGGTGATGAGCATCGCGGAGGCCCGAGCCCTCGCAGAAATGAACTTTCGCGCGGCGCCCGCGGCGGGCGTTCAATCAACAATGCGGGCTATCCCAATGAATTGCCGCAAGCCGGGATCGAACAGGATCCGAATGATTTGCAGCCCCCTATTAAACGGACTGACTCTGCGCCTGGAAGCGACAGGCGGCGCGGTGGGAAAGGCCGCAGCCAGAGCGGTAATTTCAACCCGGGCCCTCGGTCTGGGCAACCGGCGCCCACCGGTGGCTTGCCTCGGCAAAAGCGGCGCGATGATTGGGGCGACAAAAGTAGCGGCGGCGCGCAGCCCGATCCCATGAAAACGTCGTTTGGCTATATTGGTGCAGATACTTTCACCCGTCAGCGACAAGACCAGGGGCAGCGGCGCAGTGGAGGTGGTGGCAATGCTGGCGACATGGGTGGCGGTGGTGGTCAGCGCCGCGGGGGCCCCAACCGTGGCGGTGGAAACCGAGGTGGAAATCGTTGAGCCCGCTGATGTAATCCATTTGTGAAGTTCATCCGAATGCGCCTTTCCACAGGTTAAAATCAAAAGCTTTATTCAATTTTTGAATATTTTGAAAATCTAAGGTTAAGGAAAACACATGGCGATCGAACGCACTCTCTCCATCATCAAGCCTGACGCGGTAGCAAAAAACGTGATCGGCAAAATCTATGCACGTTTTGAAGCTGCAGGGCTCCAAGTGATTGCCGCCAAAATGGTTCATTTATCGCGGGGCGAAGCCGAAGCGTTTTATGCCGTGCACAAAGAGCGTCCCTTCTACAAGGACTTGGTCTCGTTCATGATTTCCGGCCCTGTAATGATCCAGGCATTGGAAGGTGAGGGCGCTGTCTTGAAGAATCGCGACCTGATGGGCGCTACCGACCCAAAGAAGGCTGATGCGGGAACCATTCGTGCCGATTTCGCTGACAGCATCGATGCCAATGCTGTGCATGGCTCTGACGCTGTCGAAACTGCAAAGGAAGAAATCGCATTCTTCTTTGCTGGCATGAACGTCTACTCGCGCTAAACCGTGTTCATCCCCATGCTTTGCTTCCCCTTCCTAGGGACGTCACTTGTCTGGGGCGGCCCCTTTACCTGCGCACTGCGATGACAACCAACCTTCTTGATTTCGATCTGGAAGGTCTGGCCGCGTTTTGTGAGCAACACGGAGAAAGGCGATTTCGTGCCACGCAGCTTTTCCGTTGGATACATCAAAAAGGGGCGTCAGAATTTGCGCAGATGACAGACTTGGCAAAGTCTTTGCGGGAAAAACTAGCAGGGTCGGCTCACATCCAGTGTCCCAAGGTGGTGTCCCGTCACGACTCGATTGACGGCACCGTCAAATGGTTATTTGACGTGGGGGGGGGAGATGTTATTGAAACCGTCTTCATCCCTGAAGCTGATCGTGGAACCCTCTGCATTTCATCTCAGGCAGGGTGTGCCGTAGGTTGCCGGTTTTGTTCAACCGGGCACCAGGGGTTCAGCCGGAATCTCACCACTGGTGAAATCGTTTCCCAATTGTGGTTCGCGGAGCATTTCCTGCGTCAGCATCTACACAAGAAAGAGCGCGTTATTTCCAACGTGGTGATGATGGGCATGGGCGAACCCTTGCAGAACTACTCGCAGTTGCTGCCCGCGTTAAAAGTCATGCTGGACGACCATGGGTATGGACTGTCGCGTCGTCGGGTAACCGTGTCGACCTCTGGCGTGGTACCGATGATTGACCGGCTGGCCAAAGAATGCCCGGTGGCACTCGCTGTATCGCTGCATGCGCCGCAGGATGCGCTCCGAGACAACTTGGTCCCCCTGAATAAAAAATATCCTATCGCCGAGCTGTTGGAAGCCTGTATCCGCTACCAGGCGTCCGCTCCGCGCGACTTCATTACGTTTGAATACTGCATGCTTGAAGGGGTTAATGATCAGCCTGAGCACGCACGTCAACTTGTCACCTTGATGCAAACGTACGCTGCCCGCGGCCTGTCGTGCAAATTCAACTTGATTCCATTCAATCCGTTCACGTCTTCTGGCCTGAGATGTTCCAAGATGCCGCAGATCGCATTATTCGCAAAGATTCTGTTGGATGCGGGCATTATTACAACCGTCCGTAAAACTCGTGGCGATGACATTGACGCGGCCTGCGGGCAGCTGGCTGGTGACGTTCAAGACCGGACCGGTGTAGATCAGCGCATGGCCGCTCAGCGGCAAGGAATGCTCGAAGGCATCAAGGTGGTTGTTGTCAAGGGGATGAAGGCATGAGATTTTTCACCAATGCAATCTGGATGTCGGCGTGTTGGGGTGCGTTTTTGCTGCAAGGGTGTGCTAACCACCAAATTGGTCCCGGGGTATCCGGAAATGGAAATGACATAGTCACTCAATCCGATGAACCCGAACAACGCCGGCGCGCCCGGCTGCGCCTCGAACTTGCAAGCGGATATTTCGAACAGGGTCAGATCAATGTTGCGCTCGATGAAGTCAAACAATCGCTGGTGATCGATCCGACTTTTGTAGACGCTTTAAACCTGCGCGGTCTGGTGTACATGCGGCTTAACGATACGCCTCTTGCAGAAGACAGTTTTCGCAAGGCGCTTGCGTTGAACCCGCGTGATGCAGATGTGGCGCACAACTATGGATGGTTCCTGTGCCAGCAAGCCCGGTACAACGATTCCTTTAAGTTCTTTGCTCAAGCGGCCGCCAATCCAACTTACAGCGGTAAGGCCAAAACGCTTATGACTCAGGGAGTGTGCCAAGTTCGTGCGGGACAGCGCTCCGAGGCGGAACAAAGTTTGATGCGCTCATATGAACTTGATGCAGGCAACCCGGTCACCGGGTATAACTTGGCCAATCTTCTCTATGAGCGCGGAGAGTTGACGCGCGCACAGTTTTATATTCGTCGTTTGAATAATAGTGAATTAGCCAACGCTGAAACCCTCTGGCTCGGTATCAAGATTGAACGGAAGCTGAATAATCAGGATGCAGTGCTTCAGTTGGCCGATCAGTTGAAGAAACGGTTTGGACAATCTCCTGAGACTGCCTCCTACGAAAAAGGTTTGTTCAATGACTGACCTGAACCTACTACTTTCTGGAAACCTCGATGCGAATGTCGCCATTTCTGGCAACAGTATCAGCCAAAGTGAGAGTGCCCCGGAGCCGACCGCTGGCGCCTTGCTTCGTGCTGCAAGGGAGGCTGCAGGTGTGCACATCGCAGCGTTGGCAGCAGCACTCAAAGTCCCAGTAAAAAAACTGGAAGCGCTGGAGGACGACCGGTTCGACCTGTTGCTCGACACGGTTTTTGTGCGAGCGCTGGCCTCCAGCGTGTGTCGTACGCTCAAACTTGACCCGACTCAGGTGCTTCAGCGGCTGCCCTCAGCAAGGGCCATCCAACCGGACTACACGGCTGGCTGCATCAACACGCCGTTTCGCTCTCCGGGAGATGGTCGGGGGCCGGCTTTATTAATGCAGATTTCACGGCCCAGTGTGCTCGCCGGTCTGGCCTTGTTGTTGGGTGCACTGGTCTTGATTTTTCTACCCAACATCGAGCAGAACTTCGTGTCGAGCAGGCCGGGGTCGGACAGTGCGCTGGCAAAAAACGAGCCAGGTGATCCCGCGCCTGTAGCGGCTGCCAATGAAGCCGTTAAGGAGACGCCTGCCGCATCCACTGAACAGATTTCCCCGTCCAACTTGGTAGATTCAGTGGCAGCATCGAGCGACCCGATTTCACCGATTTTACGAACTGCACTCAATGGCATCGTGACATTCCGTGCAAAGGGTGAGTCCTGGATTGAGGTGACTGATGCGAAAGGGTCCGTTTTGCTTCGCCGTACATTGACCTCTGGTGAAACCGCTGGCGTATCCGGCGCATTGCCGTTGACCACCGTGGTCGGCAGAGCCGATGTCATGCAAGTTCAAATACGCGGGCAGGCCTTTGATCTGACTGCAGTAGCCAGAGATAACGTGGCCCGATTCGAGGTGAAATAATGCAACCCGGTCTTCCAATAGAGTCGGCTTTTCCGAAGAGTCGGCGTTCCCTACAAGCTCAAGTTGTCTGGGGCTCTCGCCTCGTGACTGTGGGCGGCGACGCGCCAGTACGTGTTCAGTCCATGACTAACACCGATACGGTGGATGCAATTGGCACGGCCATTCAAGTCAAAGAGCTTGCTTTGGCGGGCTCCGAAATGGTCCGTATTACAGTGAATACGCCTGAGGCGGCCGAAGCCGTACCGCACATACGGGAGCAACTGGACCGCATGGGTATCGATGTGCCTTTGATTGGCGATTTTCACTACAACGGCCACCGCCTGCTAACCGATTACCCGGCTTGTGCCGAGGCGCTATCGAAATATCGTATCAATCCTGGCAATGTAGGCAAGGGCGACAAACGCGACACCCAGTTTGGTCAGATGATAGAAGCGGCCATGCGCTGGGATAAACCGGTTCGGATTGGGGTGAACTGGGGTAGTCTGGACCAGGAACTGCTAACCAGCCTTATGAACGACAACAGTGCACGTGCTGCACCGTGGGACGCCAAACAGGTCATGTACGAGGCGCTGATTACTTCGGCGATTGAGTCCGCCGAGCTTGCTGAAAAGATGGGCATGAGTCGCAGCCAGATTATTTTGTCCTGCAAGGTCAGTGGCGTTCAGGACCTTATTTCCGTGTACCGGGGATTGGCAAAGCGCAGCGATCACGTCCTTCACCTTGGCCTAACCGAAGCCGGGATGGGTACCAAGGGAACGGTAGCCTCCGCAACAGCGCTATCGATTTTGCTCCAGGAAGGTATCGGAGACACCATTCGCGTCTCTTTGACCCCCCAGCCAGGGGAAGCGCGCACTCAAGAAGTTGTGATTGCTGCTGAAATTCTTCAGGCACTTGGCTTGCGAACTTTTGTACCCAGCGTGACCGCCTGCCCCGGATGCGGGCGCACTACCAGCACCACGTTTCAGGAACTGACCAAGCAGATCGACGACTTTCTGCGGGCTCAGATGCCGGTTTGGCGTAAGCAATACCCGGGCGTCGAAGGGCTCAAAGTTGCTGTGATGGGCTGCATTGTGAACGGTCCTGGTGAAAGTAAGCATGCGGATATAGGCATCAGTTTGCCCGGTTCGGGCGAAGCACCGGCCGCGCCGGTGTTTATTGATGGCGAAAAAAGGCTGACCTTGCGCGGCGACAATATTTCGCAGCAGTTTCAAGTCATTGTTCAGAACTACATTGAAAAACGCTTTGGCACGAAAACAGCCATTGAAGTCGTTTAAAACCCATGCTTGAAAAATTAACTTCCGCTGATACGGAGAAATCGCCTTTGGCAAAAGTTGAGAAATTGACAGCGGTCAAAGGCATGAACGATATTTTGCCGCCTGATTCAGCTCGTTGGGAATGGCTTGAAGAGAAAGTCCGCTCCCTGATGGGGCGCTATGCCTACCGAAACATCCGTACGCCCATTCTTGAGCACACCCAGCTGTTTGTGCGCGGTATTGGCGAGGTCACCGACATTGTTGAAAAGGAAATGTATTCTTTTGACGACCGCGCAGACAAATATGGCGACCGCGATCATCTGACCATGCGCCCAGAGAATACGGCAAGCGTCGTTCGTGCGGTTACGGAGCACAACCTGCTCTACGACGGCGGTAAACGCCTCTATTACATGGGCCCCATGTTTCGTCGTGAACGGCCGCAGCGTGGCCGTTACCGGCAGTTCCATCAGATCGGAGCGGAGGCCTTGGGTTTTTCTGGCCCTGAGGTTGACGCCGAGTTGATTCTGCTGGCGGCTGCACTCTGGAAGGAACTCGGCCTGACCGACTGGCGCCTGGAAATAAACAGTTTGGGGCAGCCCGAAGAACGCGCTGAACACCGTATCCAGCTCATCGCCCATTTTGAGCAGCATGCAGACGCGCTGGACGACGAGGCGCACAGACGTCTGTACACCAATCCACTGCGAATTCTGGATAGTAAAAACCCAGCGATGAAGGCAGTGATCGAAAGTGCTCCCCGCTTAATTGATTTTCTGGGGTCCCAGTCGCTGGCCCATTTTGACGGGCTGAAAGCGATCCTCGACGCAAACTCAATTCAGTGGACAGTGAATCCTCGATTGGTGCGGGGGTTGGATTATTACAACCTGACGGTTTTTGAATTTATGACCGACAGGTTGGGTGCGCAAGGCACCATTTGCGCCGGTGGACGTTATGACTATTTGATGGAGCAGATGGGTGGAAAGGCCGCTCCCGCTGTTGGATGGGCGCTGGGGGTCGAGCGCGTACTCGAACTCATTAGGGAGCAAGGCGAAACCGTAGCGCTTTCTGTGCCGGACGCCTATGCAGTGATTCCCGAGGCATCGAATCTGTCGGTCGCCTTGCAAACGTTACAGGCTTTGCGTGCGGCCGGAGTGAGTGTACAGATGCACGCCAGGCTTAGCACTGAGGAGATGGGCACCATGAAATCGCAATTCAAGAAAGCCGATGGCAGCGGTGCAAGATTCGCGCTGATTTTTGGCGCGAGTGAGCTTGCTGGCGGCTGCGTCGCCGTCAAACCTTTACGGGGTGATAAAGCCGAGGCCGCGCAGGCCCAAACGCTTCAGCCACTCGACAATGTGCTGGCCTGGGCTCACACCTTACGAAGCTAAGCGGGAGGGCGGAGGTTCACACCTGCCCTTTACAATCAATCCAATTCAATCCGCGCCGTTATCGGGCAGAAACAAGCAGCTTTTTTATGGCAAAACATCTCGATTTAGAAGAACAGGAACAGCTTGACGAGCTCAAGCACTTCTGGAAGCAATACGGGGATCTGATTACTTGGGCATTGATTGCAGTTTTAGGTGCCTTTGCAGCGTGGAACGGCTATCAATACTGGCAGCGTAATCAGGCGGCGCAGGCTGCAGTGATGTATGACGAGGTCGAACGTGCGGTGCAATCGGGCGAATTAGCGAGGATTGATCGGTCACTGTCTGACATGAAAAACCGTTTTGGCAGCACGACTTACGCCGAGCAAGCCAGCTTGCTGGCCGCCAAGGCCTATTACGACAAAGGTAATGCGGAGGCTTCCCGCGCCGCTTTGAGCTGGGTCGCCGAGCAATCGTCGGATGAAGGCTACAAAGCCACGGCCAAATTGCGCCTTGCAGGTCTTCTTTTAGAAAAGAAAGACTATGCCGAAGCCCTTCACCAGGTCTCTGGTTCTTTTCCAAAGGACTTTGCGGCACTTGCTGCTGATCGGCGCGGCGACATTCTGGCGACGCAAGGCAAAAAAAGCGAGGCTAAAACTGAATATGAAAAAGCCTATCAAGGCCTTGACGAGCGCGCTGAATACCGACGGCTGGTAGAGGTTAAGTTGAATACATTGGGAGTCGATCCCGCTGCAGCAAAAGTCCAGTCAAATACGACTGCATCCAATTCTGAGGTAAAGAAGTGAATAACCAGTCTAAAAGTCCTCGGGCCCTTTCAGTTGGCGCACCATTAGCGCTTATCGTAGTAGCGTTTCTGAGTGGTTGTTTTGGCGGTGCAACCAAACCACAACCGGCAGAACTGCAGCCAGTAACGGCACTGGCGTCGGCTCGCCAGAGTTGGAACAGTCGCATCGGAAAGGTGGATTTTCCGCTTGAAGTGAGTGTCTCCGGTGACAGCGTAGCTGTCGCAAGCAGTGAGGGCACGGTAGCCTTGCTGGAGGCTAAAACCGGCCGCGACCTTTGGCGTGTCGCCCTCAACACGCCCATCGCAGCAGGTGTCGGGAGCGACGGAAAAGTTGTCGCGGTAGTGACAAAAGCCAACGAAGTCATCGCACTGCAGGACGGGCGCGAGCTTTGGCGTCAAAAGCTTAGCGCTCAAGCCTTCACCGCGCCCTTTGTGGCAGGTGCACGCGTATTTGTATTGGCTGCGGACCGTTCGGTCAATGCCTTTGACGGCCAGACGGGCCGTAAGCTGTGGGTCCAGCAGCGTCCCAGCGAGCCGTTGGTGCTTCGCCAGTCTGGCGTGATGCTGGCTGTTGGCGACACGCTGGTGGTTGGTCTGTCCGGTCGCCTGGCGGGTCTCAATCCTGCCAACGGCAGTATTCGATGGGAAACGCCGATTGCTTCACCCCGTGGCATCAATGATGTGGAGCGCCTTGTTGATCTGGTAGGGCGCGTCAGCAGGGAAGGCGATAACGTGTGCGTGCGGGCTTTTCAGGCCACCATAGGTTGCGTCAACGCCGCCAGCGGAAATTTGCTCTGGACCAAGCCCGCCAATGGCGTACAAGGAATACATGGGGACGATCGCCTGCTGTTCGGCACGGAAACCGACGGAACGGTGATTGCCTGGCGTCGCGCTGACGGCGAGAAAGTCTGGTCAACAGATCGTCTGCGTTACCGTAGCCTCACCGCTCCTTTAGTGGCGGGACGTTCTGTGGTCGTTGGCGATTTCACGGGTTTTATCCATCTACTGTCCCGCGATGACGGCACTTTGCTGAATCGATTGCCCACCGACGGATCGGCGATCGTTGCCTCCCCCGTGCTAGCTGGCAACACGCTCATTGCGGTAACCCATAATGGCGGCGTGTACGGCTTTCAACCCGAATAACATCCGCCTAACTAAAAATTGTATTCATGAAACCTGTGATTGCGCTGGTAGGCCGCCCGAATGTGGGTAAGTCGACGATTTTCAATCGGCTGACCAAGACGAGGGATGCGATCGTGGCCGACTTCGCCGGGCTGACCCGTGACCGTCATTATGGCAATGGCGATTTGGGAATCCACGAGTACATCGTTATCGATACAGGTGGTTTTGAGCCTGACGCCGCTACGGGCATTTATAAGGAAATGGCCAAGCAAACCCGGCAGGCCGTCGCAGAGGCCGACGTAGTAATTTTTGTCGTCGACGCCCGGGCGGGCATTAGCGCCCAAGACTATGACATCGCCAAGTACCTACGCAAGTTGGGAAAGCCGACTCTGCTCACGGCCAACAAGGCAGAAGGCATGACAGAGGGCGTTCAATTTTCCGAATTCTTCGAACTTGGGTTGGGAGAGGTTTTGCCGGTTTCCGCGTCTCACGGCCAAGGCATGCGCTCGCTGGTGGATCTTGCGCTGGCTCCTCTTGCTCTGGCAGACCCCGAAGAAGACGTCGAACCGCAGGACCCTAGCGTCATCAAACTCGCCGTGGCGGGCCGCCCCAACGTCGGAAAATCCACGCTGATCAACACCTGGCTCGGGGAGGAACGTCTGGTGGCATTCGATTTGCCCGGAACTACCCGTGACGCAATTTCCGTCCCTTTTGAACGAGACGGTCAAAAGTTTGAGCTTATTGACACCGCTGGGCTACGGCGTAAAGGTAAGGTTTTCGAAGCGATCGAAAAATTTTCTGTTGTCAAGACCTTGCAGGCCATTGAAAGTGCGAACGTCGTCTTGCTACTGCTTGACGCGACGCAGGGTGTGACTGATCAGGACGCCCATATCGCAGGCTACATACTTGAAAGTGGTCGTGCGGTAGTGGTGGCCATCAACAAATCCGATGCAGTTGATGGCTACCAGCGCGAACTACTTGAGCGCTCAATTGAGACACGATTGGGTTTTTTGAAATTTGCATCGATTCTCCCGATCTCGGCCATCAAGCGTCAAGGATTGGGCCCCGTTTGGAAATCTATCGTTCAAGCTCACGCGTCGGCCAATCGCAAGATGTCCACGCCGGTGCTGACGCGCCTGCTGTTGGAAGCGGTGCAGTTTCAGCAACCCCAGCGTTCGGGTATCTTCCGGCCCAAGCTACGGTATGCCCACCAAGGCGGAATGAATCCACCGATCATCATTGTTCATGGCAACTCGCTGGAGCATGTCACAGAGGCCTACAAGCGTTACCTGGAAGGGCGGTTTCGTAAAGCGTTCGAGTTAGTCGGAACGCCACTGCGCATTCAGATGAAAAGTTCACAAAATCCCTTCGCGGGTAAGGAATCAACTTAGGACTACACGCCGGTCAGATCGGCTGTGGTAAGGTCATCATCTCTTCATTTTCAAACACGGAAAATATCGTGAGCAACAACAAAAGCCAGCTGCTTCAGGACCCATTTCTCAACACCTTGCGTCGTGAGCACGTTCCTGTTTCAATTTATCTCGTTAACGGGATTAAATTACAGGGCCAAATCGAATCGTTCGATCAATATGTAGTGCTTCTCCGCAATACTGTGACTCAAATGGTTTACAAGCACGCCATTTCTACCATCGTTCCCGGTCGCGCGGTTAGCTTCGCGACCGGAGACCCTGAAGAAAGTCTCGCCACCTGAGCGCGTACGATGTTCCAGTGAAAACAAAAGCGCTCGTCCTTTTGGTCGGGGTAGATTTGGGGTTGCCAAATTTCGATGCCGGTCTGCAGGAACTTGGGTTGCTCGCGCAAACCGCAGGCTTGCAGCCGGTTGCTCGCGTAACATGCAAGCGCAAGGCTCCCGACGCCGCCCTGTTCATTGGTACCGGTAAGGCCGATGAGATAAAAATGCTGGCATTGGACGCTGGCGCCACAGAAATCTTATTCGATCAGTCGCTCAGCCCCGCCCAGCAACGCAATCTGGAGCGGCATCTGGAACTGCCGGTAAACGACCGGACCCTGCTAATTCTGGAAATTTTTGCCCAGCGCGCCCGCAGTCACGAGGGCAAACTTCAAGTCGAACTGGCCCGGCTACAGTACGTGTCAACGCGCTTAGTCCGGCGCTGGTCCCATCTTGAGCGGCAGACTGGTGGCGCGGGTGTGCGGGGCGGTCCTGGTGAGAAACAGATTGAGCTCGACAAACGTATGATTGGTGACGCCATCAAGCGCACCAAAGAACGTTTGGAAAAAGTCAAGAAGCAGCGGCAAACGCAACGAAAACAGCGGGAACGGCGCAACTCATTCACGATTTCTCTGGTGGGGTACACCAATGCTGGAAAATCCACGCTGTTTAACACGTTGGTGAAAGCGCGCGCTTACACGGCCGACCAGTTATTTGCCACGCTCGATACGACCACAAGGCAACTGTATCTGGGAGATGTTGCGCGTTCGGTTTCCCTGTCTGACACAGTCGGTTTTATCCGCGACTTGCCGCATGGGCTGATTGACGCTTTCGCCGCGACGCTGCAGGAGGCTGTAGATGCAGACTTGCTGCTGCATGTTGTGGACGGCTCCAGTCCTGATTATTTGGAGCAAATTGAACAAGTGCAGCGTGTTTTGTCCGAGATTGGAGCCGCTGACGTGCCGCAGATACTGGTGTTTAACAAGCTGGATGCTATTGAAAAAGGAAGCTTACCCCTGCACATAAGCGGCACGTTTGATCTCAAGGACGCACTCGGAGGCTCGAGTCGGCGCGTGGAACGGGTATTTCTCAGCGCTCAAACAGGTGAAGGTGTCTCCTTATTGCGCGAACTTCTGGTCAGTCATGCGGCAAGTATGCCAACAGACGAAATGCCCCAAACGTCCGATGATCTTGCCTGATCTGGTAATTTTATTTGTCACAATGTCGATGTAATAAAAAAAAGTGAGTATCTTTTCATGAATCTGAACCCCGTGCTGCAGTCGTTGACTACTTTCTCAGGCCGGCTCAAACAACGCGTTCAAGGCATGTTCAATCTCAATGATCCGCGTTGGGGTCGGGACGACGATAAACCGATGTCCGACGAACCCAAGCCAGACACTCCTAACGACGACAAGCTGCCACCCCGACCCGTCAATCGACCACAGGGTAAGGGCCCGAATCAAGGCCCGCCTGATCTGGACGAACTCTGGCGCGATTTCAATCGCAAGTTGGGAGGGCTGTTTGGCGGCGGAAAAAATGGCGGCAATTCTGGAAGTAACCGGGGCGGCTTCGGTGGTGGCAACGGCGGTGGATTTCAGCCCGACATGAAAAGTGCCGGCATCGGCGTTGGACTCATTGCCAGTGTGGCTGTGCTGATCTGGCTGGGCACCGGATTTTTCATTGTGCAGGAGGGCCAGCAGGCGGTTATAACCCAGTTTGGCAAATACCAGTCAACAGTGGGCGCGGGATTTAACTGGCGCTTACCTTATCCCATACAGCGCCAAGAAGTTGTGGTGGTGACCCAGATTCGTTCGGTCGACGTAGGCCGGGACTCAATCATCAAGGCAACCGGGCTGCGCGAGTCCGCAATGCTCACCGAAGACGAGAACATTGTCGAAATCAAGTTTGCAGTGCAATACCGCTTGAACGATGCCCGCGCTTATCTGTTCGAAAGCAAGGATCCCGCCAGTGCCGTGGTTCAGGCTGCCGAAACGTCCGTGCGTGAAGTCGTCGGCAAAATGAAAATGGATTCAGCACTGGCCGAAGAACGCGATCAAATCGCGCCGCGCGTGCGGGTCCTGATGCAGACTATCCTGGACCGCTACAAAGTCGGCGTGGAAGTGGTCGGTATTAACCTGCAGCAAAGCGGTGTACGTCCTCCAGAGCAGGTGCAGGCCGCATTTGATGATGTGCTCAAAGCCGGCCAGGAACGAGAGCGTTCCAAGAACGAAGCGCAAGCCTACGCTAACGACGTGATCCCTCGTGCGGTGGGTTCGGCCTCGCGCCTCAAGGAGGAATCAGACGCCTACAAAGCGCGCATTGTGGCGCAAGCCCAAGGCGATTCGCAGCGTTTCCGCTCGGTATTGACTGAGTACCAAAAAGCACCGCAGGTCACTCGTGACCGTATGTATATCGATGCCATGCAGCAGGTCTACACCAACGTTTCCAAGGTGCTGGTGGAATCGCGGCAGGGATCCAACCTGTTATACCTTCCACTTGACAAACTCATGCAGATGACTTCGCCAGGCGCTGCTGCAACCGGAGCCGACACGTCGATGCTTCCGGGCGGTAGTACCTCGTCTTCCGCGGCGGCACCCGCCCTGCCTACCAACGGACTGCCTCTTGACGCCCGCGCCCGTGATGCGTCTCGTACCCGCGACCGTGAAACCCGTTAAGGAAGATAAAAGTGAATAGAGTTGGATTTATTGTTTCTTCGTTGCTGGTGGCCTTGGCGCTCATCAGTTCCACTCTCTTTGTTGTCGACCAGCGCCAATTTGGTGTGGTGTACGCATTAGGCCAGATCAAGGATGTGATCACCGAGCCCGGCCTTCATGTGAAGTTGCCGCCGCCGTTTCAAAACGTTTCGTACCTCGACAAGCGGCTGCTTGTTTTGAACAGTGCGGATACAGAGCCAATGCTGACTGCTGAAAAGCAACGTGTGGTCATCGACTGGTATGTTCGATGGCGCATCACTCAGCCGACCGACTACATCCGAGTTGTTGGCTTAGATGAAAAGGCCGGTGCCAACCAGCTTAGTCGCGTAGTTCGAAATGCCTTCCAGGAAGCGATCAACAAACGCACGGTCAAGGAGTTGCTGTCTGTGAAACGAGAGGCTTTGATGACCGACGTAAAGCGGGAGGTGCTACAAGCGGTGCAAGGCACCCAGCCATGGGGCGTCGATGTGGTCGATGTTCGGATCACGCGTGTTGACTATGTCGAAGCCATCACCGATTCCGTTTACAAACGCATGGTGGCTGAGCGCCAGCGGGTGGCTAATGAGCTCCGGTCTACCGGTGCCGCCGAAGGTGAAAAAATTCGCGCTGATGCTGATCGCCAACGCGAAATCACCATTGCGAATGCTTATCGCGATGCCCAGAAAGTCAAAGGCGAAGGCGATGCAGAAGCTGCCCGTACCTACTCAGAATCGTTTGGGCGAGATCCTCAATTTGCCCAGTTCTACCGTAGCCTGGACGCTTACAAAGCGAGCTTCAGCAAGAAGACTGATGTCATGGTGCTCGATCCGTCTTCCGACTTTTTCAAGGCCATGCGAAGCTCCGGTAGTGGCACCCCGGCGTCCAATAAAAAATAAGCCGCAGTGATCGGCAATACGCTCTGGCAAGCTCTGGCCTTGGTGCTGGTGGTTGAAGGTCTGTTGCCGCTTATCTCGCCTGCGGGGTGGCGTCGGATGTTTGAACAGGTCCTCAGCCTAGGCAACGGACAGATCCGTTTTTTCGGGCTCTGCAGTATCGTCGCTGGCGTGATTTTCCTGCTGGTGCTGGCGTGAGTTGCAGGCCACAGGCACCGACCTCACCAGCCAGCGCAACTACTCGTGTTTACGGCTGACCGCCGCATCGTGCAGCCGGTAAGCGAAAAATGGGCGCCAAGCCCGGTAAAATCTTGTTTTTAACAGCCCGCAAAAATTACAATGTCCGCTTGGTCGTCATCATGGCAATTGCCCGAACAAATTGCCGATGTCTTGCCTTCTGAGGCCCGTCACATCGAAGAACTGCGCCGTTTGTTTCTGGATACAGCTCGCAGTTATGGCTATGAACTGGTGATGCCCCCGCTGCTGGAGCACCTGGAGTCGCTGCTCACTGGCAGCGGTGAAGCGCTAGACCTTCAAACTTTTAAGTTGGTGGACCAATTGTCAGGGCGTACCTTGGGCTTGCGTGCGGACACCACTTCCCAGGTTGCCCGTATTGACGCCCACCTGCTAAATCGAAGTGGGGTAACCCGCCTTTGCTATTGCGGACCCGTGTTGCATACCCGAGCGGAACGTCCGCACGCCACACGCGAGCCTCTGCAGTTTGGGGCGGAAATTTACGGTCATGCCGGGCTGGAAGCCGATCTAGAAGCCCAGTTGCTGGCGCTGGAAGGTCTTGGAGCTGCCGGGGTAACCAAACTGGCGGTCGACATGGCGGATGTCCGTATTGTCAGCAGCCTGCTGCAGGGCACCACTCTCAATGCCACCACCCTGGCGCACATTCATGCCGCCCTGGCGGCCAAAGATGCGAGCGAGCTTGATAGCCTGACAAGCCGTCTTAACGGCAGCATTTCTTCGGCGGCACGCGAGGGCCTGAAAGCGCTGCTTCATCTTTACGGCGATGAAAAAGTTTTGGCCGAAGCGGAGAAAGCCCTGCCGCCACTTCAAGGTATTCGCGACGCGCTACACAGCTTGGCGTGGCTCGCCTCCCATATGCCCGACGTGAAGGTCAGTTTTGATTTAGCAGACTTAAATGGCTATGCCTATTACAGTGGCACTCGCTTTGCCATTTACGGGCAAGGCGCCGAACTGGCCCGGGGGGGGCGCTACGACGAGGTGGGCGCGGTATTCGGCAGGAGTCGACCTGCCGCAGGGTTTAGCCTTGACTTGAAGGAATTGGTCCGCGTACTGCCTCCCCACCCCCTGAAAGCTGCCATTCGCGCACCTTGGGGAGAAATTGATGGGTTGCGCGCTGCCATCGCGCGCCTTCGTGCCAGCGGCGAAACGGTGGTCTGTGTGCTGCCTGGTCACGAACATGAGGTCAGCGAATTTGACTGCGACCGCGAGCTGACGGTTGGTGCGGGCCAATGGGTGGTCCAACCCCTCCAAAAATCAGCCTAAAAACGACAAGAAGATCCTGATCCCAGTCGGCTCTTTCCCCTCGAACCTTAATGAAAAACTGAAGATGACAAATAAACAAACCGCTACCGCAGGCCGCAATGTCGTGGTTGTGGGTACCCAATGGGGTGATGAGGGCAAAGGTAAGCTGGTCGACTGGCTCACTGAAATGTCGCAGGGCGTAGTTCGCTTTCAGGGCGGCCACAATGCCGGTCATACGTTGGTTATCAATGGCATCAAGACCGCCTTGCACTTGATTCCTAGCGGGATCATGCGCCCGGGTGTCAAGTGTTACATCGGCAATGGTGTGGTGCTGTCGGCGGCCAAACTGTTCGAAGAGATTGAGGGACTTGAGAAGGCTGGCGTGGAAGTGCGCTCGCGCCTTCGCATCAGCGAAGCCTGCCCGCTGATCCTGCCTTTCCACGCGGCACTCGATATTGCCCGCGAAGCGTTCCGAGAGCAAGGCGGTATCGCGAAGATTGGTACCACCGGCCGCGGCATTGGTCCCGCTTACGAGGACAAAATTGGCCGCCGTGCCCTGCGTGTACAGGACTTCAAATATCCAGAGCGCTTTGCAACCAAACTTCGCGAACTATTGGACTTGCACAATTTTGTGCTGACCGGCTATTTGAATGCCCCAGCGATTGATTTTGACACTGTGTACCTGGAGGCGATGCGGCACGCCGAACTACTCAAGCCCATGATGGCCGACGTTTCACGCGAGCTTAACGACGCGAACCGCGAGGGTGCCAATTTGCTATTTGAGGGTGCCCAAGGGACCTTGCTCGACGTGGACCATGGTACCTACCCGTTTGTAACCTCCAGCAATTGCGTGGCGGGCAATGCCTCCGCCGGCGCGGGTGTGGGCCCAGGCATGCTGCACTACATCCTGGGCATTACCAAGGCCTACTGCACCCGCGTTGGGGGAGGGCCGTTCCCGACCGAGCTGGACTGGGAAAAACCTGGCACTGTCGGCTACCATCTCAGCAATGTCGGCGCGGAAAAAGGCGTCACCACCGGGCGGAGCCGCCGCTGCGGCTGGTTCGATGCGGCCTTGCTGAAGCGCTCTGCCCAAGTCAACGGTCTGTCGGGCCTGTGTATTACAAAGCTCGACGTCCTCGACGGTATCGAGGAATTAAAGCTCTGCACCGGGTATGAACTGGACGGCCACATTACCGACATCCTGCCCATGGGCGCCGATGACATCGCCCGCTGCAAGCCAATTTACGAAACCCTGCCCGGCTGGACCCAAAGCACAGTGGGCGTCACGCAATATGCGCAGTTGCCGGCTGCGGCGCAACACTATCTCCGGCGAATTGAAGAAATCACCGGCGTGCCTATCGACATGATTTCTACCAGCCCGGACCGAGACCATACCATCCTGCTGCGCAACCCCTACGTTGCCTGAACTTCCAAGATTTGTGTCAAATAAATATTTAGCCCCTCTGAAATGGGCGAAACCAGCTATCAAAACAGGAGTATCTTCATGTTGACCGAGGACGGCAAACATCTCTACGTCAGCTATGACGAATATCACAACCTGATTGAGAAGTTGGCAATCAAGATTTACCAGTCCGATTGGCAGTTCGACACCATTTTGTGTCTGGCGCGTGGCGGCATGCGTCCGGGTGACATTCTTTCGCGTATTTTTGACAAGCCGCTGGCCATCATGTCCACCAGCTCGTATCGCGCCGATTCCGGCACGCTGCAGGGCAATCTCGACATTGCGCGCTTCATCACCACGCCTAAGGGGGAGATCGCCGGCAGGGTCCTGCTGGTGGACGATCTGGCTGATTCGGGACACACCTTGAATATGGTGATTCATCAGCTGCGCAATAATTACAAGCCCATAACCGAGCTACGCAGCGCGGTAATCTGGACTAAGGGAGTGTCGAACTTCACGCCGGACTATTTCGTGGACTTACTTCCGACCAATCCCTGGATTCACCAACCTTTCGAAAGCTACGACAGCATGCGCCCGGAGCAGCTCAGGGACAAATGGACAATTTGATTTTTGCGTCACCCCGGCAAAAAGTTTAAGTCATCAGTTACGCCAGGCTAAACGTAACCCGCGACCGCAGCTTGGCGGGAGCCAGTCTGCACGGCGCAGAACGACAGCAACTTGATACCATTCGGGCATGCGCGATAAAACCACTGAACTGATCCATCACCCCTACCTGCCTCCGCTAGGGTTCACGGCACCACAGCCGGGCGTTTTCAAGGCGTCTACCGTCATTTTTCCCAATGTCGCCGCCATGCACAGCCGCGACTGGCGGCAAAAAGCGGGTTACACCTACGGCCTGCATGGCACACCCACCACCTTCACCCTGGAGGAGCGCCTATGCACGCTGGAGGGCGGCTTGCAGTGTGTGCTGGCCAGCAGCGGCCTGAGTGCCATTGCATTGGTGGACATGGCCCTCCTGAAGACGGGCGACGAGATGCTGATTCCGAATAACGTTTACGGCCCCAGCAAGGCGTTGTCAGAGGGCGAATTGGTGGCCTGGGGCATCAGTCATCAGCTTTACGGTGCTATGAGCCCCGCCGATTTAGCCGCCCGGATTAGCAACAAAACCCGGCTGGTATGGCTGGAAGCGCCCGGCTCGGTAACGATGGAGTTTCCCGACCTGGTGGAAATGGTGCGCATCTGCCACGCTCGCGGGGTGATCTGCGCGCTGGACAACACATGGGGCGCAGGCCTTGCCTTCAATGCCTTCGACATGCGCGGCGAAGCGGTGGACATTTCCGTCCAGGCCCTGACCAAATACCCGAGCGGTGGCGGCGACGTATTGATGGGCAGCATCATCACGCGCGACGAGGCGCTTCATCTGCGTATCAAGGGTACGCACATGCGCATGGGCGTGGGGGTGGGCGCCAACGATGTCGAAACGGTGCTGCGCTCCCTGCCGAGTATTGCCTTGCGCTACGAAGCCCACGATCGCAGCGGTCGCGCGCTGGCCGAATGGTTCCAATCGCGGCCTGAAATTGTGCAGGTGCTGCATCCTGCACTAAAGGCGTCGCCCGGCCATGAACACTGGAAAGCCGTGTGCCACACAGGCCAGGCGGCGGGGTTGTTCAGCGTGGTGTTTCACGAACGCTACAGCGTCGACCAGGTAAACCACTTTTGCGACAGCCTCAACCTCTTCAAGCTGGGCTACAGCTGGGGTGGACCAGTCAGTCTCGTTGTTCCCTACAACCTTGCGGCGATGCGCGGAACGACATGGCCGCACAAGGGGGTTCTGGTGCGCTTTTCGATGGGCTTGGAGGCCGTCGCAGATCTGCAGGCAGACCTGGCTCAAGCACTGGATAAGGCATGATCAACACCTGATGGCAATGCAGTACAGTTAGGGTTAATTATTCACGAAAGCATCCTGTGGCAACTCCCAATTATTCCTACGAAAAGCGCCAGAAAGAGCTTGCGAAAAAACGCAAAAAGGAAGACAAACTCAAGCGCAAAGTCGACGGTAAGCCAGACGATATGACGGACGAAAGTGCTGACGCGTCGGACGCTCCTGCTGACGGCCAGCCCGGTTCACCGCCTGCAGAGTCAGCATCCTGAATCGTCGGGTCACTTACTACGACAGACTGAAGATGCGCACACCGGAGCCAATACGGTTTTAATCATCTATATATTGGCTTAATAGCTGCGCTGTTTCAGGCGACCCGGCATCATTTGCAGAAAGTGACGCCGGTTTTTTTTATTCAGGGCTGGGGTAGCAGGGTCTGCGCCAACGCTGTCATGGCGCCCACGCTGTGGTCGCAAGGCGAAATAAGTCGAGCCGTTTCATAGTGCTCGAAGTTACGCCGCATCGACTGCAGGTAGACCGGGTCGTAGTGCTTTACCAGCAATTCGCGAACCACAGAAGCGACGTCACCACTGCGCGCGCGAGTCTGCCAATCGTGCACCGTTTCCTTGCCCCGCGCCTCCGTCAAGGCGACGAGGCGTTCGCAGAAAAATTCGATGTCTTTGACAAAGAAATCGTAGTCTTCAAGTAGCAGCGCCACCCGTTCGTCTTCGGCCAACTCCATCTGCAAGCAAGGGCTGGCGCGCATAGCAGCGATCAGCCCTTCAGGCACAGTCAGGTTGCCGACTTTTTTGCTTTCACTCTCAATGTAGACCGGTCGTGCCGAGTCAAAGCTCCGCAAGACGGTCCAGATATGGCGGTCAAAAGCTTTCTGGCTGGGCTGCGGCAGACCTGGAATCAGCCCCAGCACAGAACTGCGATGGTTCGCCAGCGCTTCAAGATCCAGCACCTGCGCGCCCTGCGCAGCCAGCGCCTGCAGTAGACGGGTCTTACCCGAACCTGTAGTTCCGCAAACGACCAAGTAGCTGTGTTGCGCTGCCAATTTCGGTAAATCAACCACCAGAGCCGCCCTGAAGGCCTTGTACCCTCCCTCAATTAGCGTGACCTTAAAACCTATCTGGTCAAGAATCAGGGCCAGTGAGCCGCTGCGTTTGCCGCCGCGCCAGCAATACACCAGCGGCCGCCATTCACGGGGCTTGTCCAGCACGTGGCGTTCAATGTGCGCACCAATGTTTTTGGCCACCAAGGCAGCGCCCAGCTTTTTTGCCTCGAACTGGCTGATCTGCTTGTATTGCGTACCCACGATTTTTCGCTCTTCATCATGCAAGCTGGGCCAGTTCACGGCACCGGGCAAGCGATCTTCTGCGTATTCTCCTTCGCTTCTAGCGTCAATCACCATGGAAAAACTGGCCAGCTTGCCAAGTGCTTCCTGCGCTGAAATAAGTTCAAGACTCACTTGATAATCTTCTTTAATTCAGGCCATACGTTGGCCAGCATGCTGGGTTGTGATTGCTCGTTGGGGTGAATACGGTCGGGTTGAAAGTGGCTGGCCGCGTCCTCCCCATCGGCAATGCCTTTGAGTAAGAAAGGCACAAGGGCCACCTTTTCAGCTTTGGCCACTTTGAGAAAAAGACTCGCAAAGCCCGCGGCATAAGCACCGCCATAGTTGGGTGGCACCTGCATCCCGATCAACAGCACTTTGGCCCCCGCTTTTTTAGACGCCTGCGCCATCGCCAACAGGTTTTTTTCAGTCATGTCCAGCGGCAAACCGCGAAGGGCATCGTTGCCACCTAACTCGATCACCACGGTACTGGGACGATGTAGCGTCAGCAGGGCCGGCAGGCGCGAGCGCCCGCCAGAGGTGGTGTCTCCGCTAATGCTGGCGTTAATAACTTTCGCGTTCCTCGTTTCGCTAGCCAACTGTTTGTCTAACAAAGGCACCCACCCCGTCCCGCGCTTAAGTCCGTATTCAGCGCTGAGAGAATCGCCAACCACCAAAATGGTCTGAGCGGGTCTGACCGAGTTTTCGACCTTGGCGGTGGCGGAGGGGGGGGGTGCCGGCGCCTGCGCTTGAGCCAGCAAAGGTAGGCCCAACACCGCAGCGATTAATAGCACGCCAACCGGGTTTACCCAGCGGTTTCCCATCGCAGGCCCAAGCTTGCTACAGTCTGCAAAAGTAAGTTTCAAGTTTTCTGATAAGGCTGACATGTTTGAACCTGTGGTTTCCGTCTTTAAAGACGCTTCTCTGACATCCCCGATCTCTGCAAGCGCCGCGATTATTTCCGTTGAGCATGTTTTCAAGTCAGTAACCGATTCCACCGGTACGCTCACCATTCTGCGCGATATCGACTTTACGCTTAGCCCACGCGAAACCGCTGCCATTGTGGGCGCGTCCGGCTCGGGTAAGAGCACTCTGCTGTCCATCATCGCCGGGCTGGACACGCCAACCCAAGGCACCGTGCGCCTCGCCGGGCAAGACCTGTTTGCTATCAGCGAGGACGACCGAGCCGCTTTGCGGGCTCATAAAGTCGGCTTTGTATTCCAGAACTTTCAACTGATGGGCAATTTGACAGCGCTTGAAAACGTCATGCTTCCGCTGGAACTGGCTGGTGCACAAAATGCTCGCTCGCTGGCAACCGACATGCTTAAACGGGTCGGACTGGGTGAGCGACTCGGACATTATCCCAAAGTACTGTCGGGTGGTGAGCAGCAGCGCGTGGCGTTGGCGCGGGCTTTTGTTGTCAAGCCTGCCGTACTGCTGGCCGATGAACCAACGGGGAGCCTGGATTTTGCCACCGGCGAGACGGTCATGCAGCTCATGTTTGAGTTGAATCAGGAACTCGGCACGACGCTGGTGCTGGTCACACACGACCAAGCAATTGCTGCGCGGTGCCAAAGACGCATCACCATCGAGGCGGGGCAGGTTGTTGTACCCGCGGCTTGATCCAAAGCGGGCTCATGTGCATGAGCTAGTCATCACGGCAGAACTGGCTGACCCCGCTTTGCTCCGTGGTGTGCGCGTGGTGCCATCCAGCGCATTCCGGCACCAATGGCAATCAGGACCACTACATAAAACACAATTTGCATACCGGCCGGTTGGGCGTCGTAACCGATCAGTCCGTGTAGAAGCGTTCCGACCGCCGTCGTCTGGGCCAGTAGGTTAGAGGTATCCCACAGCGGCGCCCCGAGGCTCGGCAGCACATCGGCCTGAATCAGAAAGCGCGCCGCCTGCGAGGCCATGCTAGCGGCTAGCAGCAGCACTAAAATGCCGGTAATCGAGAAGAACCAGCGCAGTGGAATGCGGAGCAGCCCGGCATACAGCAGACCGCCCACCAGCAAGCCACCTGCCAGACCGCTCAGGCCACCGCCGATTGTGGTGCGCAACCCGTTTTCACTGCCGGTGGCCAAGCTGTAAAGAAACAGTACCGTCTCCGAGCCTTCGCGCAAAACCGCCAACGCTACAACGAGGAAGATCACTGAACGTTCGCGCGTGCCGTCATTGATTTCGCGTGCAGTATTCAGTGCCTGTGCCGCCATCTCGCGGCCATGGACCGACATCCAGATATTGTGCCAAGCAAGCATGCCAACGGCCAGCGTCAGGATGCCAGCATTAAACAATTCCTGGCCCATCCCGCTGGCCAAGTTGGAAATCAGACCCATGCTCGATGCCACCAGTGCAGCGCCGGTAAGCCCAGCGAGAATTCCCGTGACTATCCAGCGCGCACGCGAGGGTATCCCGCGGGTGGCGGCAGCCATGATGCTGATGATCAGCGAGGCTTCTAATGATTCACGAAAAACGATGAGGGCAGCGGCAAACATGGGGGCTCCTGGTTAGCGTCTCATTCGACAATGATGGTGCCTTGTGCGGCTGCGTCGTTTTCGTGATACTCCTCGACGAAAGAATAGCGACCAGGCTGTAGGGGGCCTAGGTTGATTGTGCCGGTGGAGTTGCCAAGAATGACTTTCTCACGACCTAGCGCTTTGCTTTCAAACTCTGCCGGTGTGCCGTCCTTGTTCACCACCAGCAGCTTGATTTTCTTTTGCGCAGGGATGCTGATCTCTTTCGGCTGAAAGGCGTGATCCTTGATAGTCAGCGTAAATTCCCCTGCAGCGGCAAAAGCGGTGCCGGCAGAAAATGCCAAGAGAGTGATCGACAACAAACGTTTCATTGCTAGTTCCTTCAAATTAGATGCTAATGATAATGATTCTCATTGAAAAACGCAAGTTGCTTTTTCTATTGATTGCAGCATTTACTGGTTCAACCGACGGCATACGGTCTGACGTGTTGAAGCGGCGATAATTGTGTATGTCTTCTATCCCTAAAGTGCTTTTTGGCTTTCATGCAGTCGGCGTACGTCTCAAAACCGCTCCCAAGTCGGTGCTGGAGGTTTTTTTCGATGTCTCCCGTCGGGACGCCCGCATGCGTCAGTTCACTGACAGAACCCGTGAAGCCGGTGTGCGGCTGATTGAGTCTGACGGACTGCGGTTAGCCAAAATGTGCGGCAGCCATGGCCATCAGGGCGTAGTGGCCCGCGTGGATGCGGTACCCCAAGTCAAGTCGCTCGATGAGTTGCTGGAGCAACTGGAAGCCGCAGGCATCGAACAACCGCTGCTGCTGGTGCTCGATGGCGTGACCGACCCGCACAACCTCGGTGCCTGCCTGCGCGTGGCCGACGGCGCGGGCGCCCATGCAGTGATTGCGCCCAAAGACCACGCGGCGGGCATCAACGCGACGGTGGCAAAGGTCGCCAGTGGCGCAGCCGAGACCGTACCCTATTTCATGGTCACCAATTTAGCCAGAACCCTGGGTGAACTCAAGGAGCGAAATATCTGGTGTATCGGCACCAGCGACGATGCGCCTAAAACGATTTACGAGGTTGACCTCAAGGGTCCAGTGGCTCTGGTGCTAGGCGCGGAAGGCGAAGGCATGCGTCAGCTCACGCGAAAAACCTGCGACGAACTGGTCCGCATACCGATGCGCGGCGCGGTGGAAAGTCTCAATGTTTCGGTCGCTAGCGGCGTCTGCCTGTATGAGGCACTGCGGCAGCGCAATGTGGTTTCAGATTAAGCCGAACCAGCCGAGCAGGGCGCCTGCACCGAGTAACCAGAGCAGGTGAATCTTGCTTCGCCATACGATCACGGCGGTGGCCGCCGTTACCAGCCACACGGGCCAGTCTTTCAGAGAACTGCCGTTGGCACTGGCCAGAATCCAGCTGGTGGCAATTAGCAGAGCCACCACAATGGGTGCCATACCCTGCTTGAAAGCGCGCACTGCCCGCAATTCTCGGTTTCGATGACTCCATTGCGCTGCGCTGTAGGCCAGCGTCGTGCTGGGAATCATGATGCCCAGCATGGTGACAAAAACACCCAGCAGTCCGGTGACAATGCCGCCAGCGTTTAACCCGACATTCCAGCCTAACAGGGCGACAAACAGCACGTTGGGTCCGGGTGCCGCTTGTGCAATGGCGATGGACGCGTTGAACTGCGCGTCGGTCAGCCAGTGCTGCTGCGAAACCAAAAAACGGTGCATGTCAGGCGCAGTCGTGATGGCGCCACCGATGGAAAGAAGCGACAGCGACAAGTAGTGTAAAAACAGGTTCAACCAGTCCTGCGCTCTGAACACAAGGTGAATTGCTTCGGTCATCGCTTGAGTTTGCGAAATGCCAGGACGCAAGCGACGCACCCCAGACCGAGGAGTACATAGACCAGCGGCCAGCGCAGCAAGGCGACGGCTACAAAGCAAAGCGTGCCAAACACACCGCAAAGGCGCACACCCAACACGTTGGTTTTCAAGCCAGCAAGCAACCTGAGGCCGGTAGCGCCAATCAGCCCCGCAGCCACGGCGGCCATGCCGCGCAGGGCGCCCGCCACCCCAGGGTAATCGGCGAATCGGGCATAAATCAGTGCCAGCAGCAGCGCAATGATCAAGGGCACCGTCAGCATACCGGCCAGCGCCGTCAAGGCACCTTTTAAGCCGAAGTACCGCCCGCCAATCATCATCGAAAGATTCACGACGTTAGGCCCCGGCATGATTTGGGCCACCGCCCATTCTTCAATAAACTCCTCGCGTGTCATCCAGCGCTTTTTTTCCACCAATTCGTGCTGAACAATAGCTAGCACGCCACCAAAGCCCTGCAGCGCCAACAAGGTAAATGAAACAAAGAGGTCGGTCAGGGAGTGGGGTCGCGGATGATCTTCGGAAGGCAGAGAATTCATCCGCGCGATTATCGCCGCTTAAGCAAAGCATTGGGGCGACGGGAGCGGGTGGCCGCAAGCCTCTAAATCCTATTATGAAAAGAGCATAGTCTTCGCTATTTACGGGATTGAAAGAGAACGACCACTGAAACCTGGCAGTACAACGGTTCGATCGTTATTACTGCAAATCCGATTTCGAGCCCGGGCATATTTACAAGGCTCAGCCCAGACGGTCAGTGCGGCGCAAGTAGGCCTGCGCGATCTGGGCCAGGCGCTCAGCACCGAAACTCCCATCGTGGCCGCCGTGCACGGTGCTTACCGGCAAGGTGAGCAGGCGCTCCATGGTGTGTCGGTAAACAGCGATGTCTGCGCCGGGAATTTCGTCCAGCAGCGGCCCATCGTAGATAGCATCGCCAGAAAACAAGAGGCCTGTCGCGGCCTCCCAAAGACCGATGCTTCCCGGTGAGTGGCCGGGCAGATGCAGCACTTCAAATGCCCGATCCCCCAAATCGACCACATCGCCTTCGACCAGAACCCGCGTCGGTTCAACCCCTTGTTGGCGATGGTTGCCAGGCAGGTAGCCCTGGTGAGGGGCGGCTGTGAGCAAGCCACCGGAGATGTCGTAGCCGACCCGCGCGAGCCTGGCGCGGGAGGGGGCGTCATAGTCGGCGAGATCCAGCGAATAGGACTCCCGACCCTTTAATAGGCTGGCAGCTTCATCCCTGTGGATCAAACGGGCGTCGAACTCGTGCAGACTCCCGACATGGTCGGCATGGGCGTGGGTCGCCACCGCCATCAATGATTTGTCGAAAAGATCGCGGGCCGCGGTGCGCAGGCTAGCCACCCCCAAGCCGGTATCTACCAAGAGGTCGGCCGCGCGTCCTCGGAGATGCCAGATATTGCACCGGAGCAGGGGATGAACATGTGGCTCCCAGATCAAGGTCAGGTCAACGTCCACAACGCGCCGTTCGAACCACCGCTTGGCCAGGGGCAAACTCATGCGAAGCTTCCTACGGGTAGCGACCCGGTTACTCCTTTGCCCGTGGTCATTGACGTTTGCATAGCGATCAAACTGACATACCACCGGACACCTCAATTACCGCGCCATTGACGTAGCTGGCTTCATCACTCGCCAGAAAAGCGTAGACGTTGGCAATTTCTTCGGGCTGACCCAAACGCTTGAGTGGCACGCGGGCTGCCAAGTCTTTCAAAATGTTGGCAGGGACGGTGCTGAGCATGGGGGTGGTGATAAAACCCGGAGCCACGGCATTCACACGCACTCCCTTGGGGCCGAGTTCACGGCTCCAGGTTTTGGTGAAGCCGATGACACCGAATTTGCTCGCGGCATAGTTGGTCTGACCGAAGTTGCCATAAATACCCACCACCGAACTGGCATTGAGGATCACCCCTTTGCCTTGCGCCGTCATGGTGTCGGCAACCGCCTGCGCGCAATGAAACACACCGCGCAGGTTGACATCGATGACGCGGTCGAATTGTTCCAGCGTCATTTTTTGCAAACGCGCGTCTTGCGTGATGCCGGCGTTGTTGACCAAAACGTCGATGCGGCCAAACTGCTCTTTGACTTTGCCCACCACGGCATCTACTGAAGCGCGCTGCGTCACGTCCATCACATAGCCGATCGCCTGGGCGCCCAGTGCCTCACACTGTTTGACGGCGTCGCCAATTGCGGTCTGATTCACGTCACACACGATAACGATAGCGCCTTCCTGCGCAAACTTGAGGGCCGTAGCCAGGCCAATGCCTTGTGCCGCGCCGGTGATGATGCTTACCTTGTCGTGGAGTCGTTGCATATTTTTCCAGAAAAAATCAAGTCGGTAGGTAAATTCAATAAACTGGTTGGTGTTCTCGGATGGCCGCTTGAACGGCGCGGGTCAGGGCAAAGCCCGATCCAAATTTGGCGGCCAGTTCATCACACCGCCTGATGAAGGAGTTTATGCCCATGCTGTAGATGAACTGCATCGCGCCGCCGGTCCAGGCCGGGAATCCGATACCGAAAATCGAGCCAATATTGGCATCCTGCACGCTGGTCAGTACGCCTTCGCTCAAACAGCGAGCAGTTTCAATGGCCTGGCGGTAAAGCAGACGGTCTTTTAACTCGGTGATGTCCCAAGTCGCTTCCGGTTTTTCAAACAGAACTTTTAGCTCGGGCCAGAGCGATTTTTTGCCGCCACGCTGGGTCGGGTAGTTATAAAACCCCTGACCGACAGCGCGGCCGTTGCGCTTGAACTCCCTGACCATGCGCTCCACCAGCAGTTCCCCCTTCGTTGCAAGGTAAGCACGGCCTTCGGCAGAAAAGTCGGCCCGCGTTTGGTCAAGTACCTGAACGCTCAACGACAGTGAGGTTTCATCGAGGACCGCGAGCGGCCCAACCGGCATGCCCGTCTGAAGGCCTGCATTTTCAATTACCGCAGCAGGAATGCCTTCGCCCAGCATGGCCGCGCCTTCCATGACGTAGGTGCCAAAGGTGCGACTGGTGTAGAAGCCGCGGGAATCGTTTACCACAATCGGCAGCTTGCCGAGAGCCAGTACATAGTCAAAGGCGCGGGCCACGGTTTCGTTATCGGTCTGCTGGCCCCGGATTATTTCGACCAGCTTCATCTTGTCGACCGGGCTGAAAAAATGGAGGCCGATAAATTTTTCAGGTCGGGCGCTCGTTGTGGCCAGACTACTGATGGGTAAGGTCGAGGTGTTCGAGGCGAAAAAACCACCTGGGGCTAAGAAGGGTTCGGCCTCCCGAGTGACTTTGGCCTTGAGGTCGCGCTGCTCAAATACGGCCTCAATAATAATGTCGCAGCCCGCCAGATCCGAAGCCTGTTCCGTCGCCGTAATGCGCGATAGCAGGGCGGTCTGGTCGTACACGCTCACGCGGCCTGCTGCCACACGAATCTGCGTCAGCTGGGTGCTGTAGGCTTTTCCTGCCTCGGCCTTGTCGTGGTTCACATCTTTCAGAATGGTAGCAATGCCTTTGCTGGCCTGGGCGAAAGCGATGCCCCCACCCATCATGCCCGCGCCCAAAATGCCGACTTTCTGCGGCTTGAATTTTGGAAACCCGCTGGGCCGCGACTGACCCGACTTAAGCGTGTTCAGATTAAAGAAAAAGGTGTTGATCATGGCCTTGGCATTGGTGCCGGTCAGCAACTTGGCCAGGTAGCGGCTTTCGATGCGCAAGGCCGTGTTCATATCAACCAGGGCCCCTTCGACCATGCAGGCGAGGATGGCTTCGGGGGCGGGGTAAAGCCCGCGTGTCTGTTTTTTGAGCAGCGCCGGTGCAACACTAAGCGCCTCGGCAATTTTTGGGTGTGCCGGTGTGCCTCCCGGAATTTTGTAGTTTTTGGCGTCCCATGGATGTTGCGCGGTTGCGTGATCGGCAATCCATGCCAGCGCTCTCGCGCGGAGTTCACTGTCACTCGTTACCAGCTCATGTACCAGACCCAACTCAAGCGCTTCACGCGGGCCAAAGAGTTTGCCTTCAAGCAAGTACGGCTGGGCGCCCATCAGGCCCAAATGGCGCGTCATTTTGGTTATGCCGCTAGCGCCAGGCAATAGGCCCAGCGTAACTTCGGGCAAGCCAAACTGCGTGCGGGAATCATCTACCGCGATCCGGTGGTGGCCTATGAGCGCGACCTCCCAGCCACCCCCGAGCGCGGCGCCGTTGAGGCAGCTGACCACGGGTTTGCCCAATGTTTCAAGCGTGCGAAAGTTCTTTTTCATACGCTCCACCTCGGCAAAGACCCGGGCTGCGTCGGTAGATAGCAAGCGCATCACGGCCTTGAGGTCTGCTCCTGCGAAAAAAGTGCTTTTGCCAGAGGCCAAAATTATTCCGCCGAGGGCCTCCTTATCGTTGAGCACCTGGGCAGTCACTTCGCTCAAATCCTCCTGCCACTGAGCGCACATGGTGTTGACCGAGGAGTCTGGCTCATCAAACAGGATGGTGGCCACCTTGCCAAAAGATTCGTCCTGAAGCGTGTAGTGGATGGTTTTCATTTAAATTCTTTCCACAATGGTCGCAATCCCCATGCCGCCACCTACACACAACGTGGCCATGCCGTAACGCAGCTTGCGCCGATGTAGTTCGTCCACCAGCATTCCTAGAATCATTGCGCCGGTGGCACCCAGCGGATGGCCCATGGCAATGGCACCGCCATTCACGTTGACCTTGTCGTGCGAGACCTTCATCTCTTTCATGAAGCGCATGACCACGGCAGCGAAAGCTTCGTTCACTTCAAAGAGGTCGATCTGGTCGATCGTCATGCCCGCTTTAACCAGCGCCTTGCGCGCAGCCGGCATGGGCCCGGTTAGCATGATGGTGGGGTCGGCACCGCTGAGAGCCGCCGCCACAATGCGTGCCCGAGGGCTGAGGCCATGGGTCTTGCCTGCGGCTTCAGAACCGATCAGCACTGCCGCAGCGCCATCCACAAGGCCTGATGAGTTTCCGGCGTGGTGTACGTGATGGATGCGTTCGACTTGAGGGTAGCGTTGCAAGGCCACCTGATCGAAGCCCATCGCCCCCAACTGTTCAAACGCAGGTTTGAGTTGCGCCAGGCCATCCAGGGTGGTGTGGGGCTTGATGAACTCGTCCTGGTCCAGAATGATTTGGCCCAGAAAGTCCTTGACCGCAACGACCGATTGGTCGAAGTAGCCCGCCTCACGCGCCTTGGCTGCGCGAAGCTGGCTCTCCAGGGCAAAGGCGTCCACGTCGGCCCGACTAAATCCCTCCATCGTCGCAATCAAATCGGCGCCAATGCCTTGAGGTACGAACAGCGTGGCGCTGTTGGTTTCCGGGTCCTGCGCCCAAGCGCCCCCGTCGGTGCCCAGTGGCACCCGGCTCATGCTTTCTACGCCGCCTGCGACCACCAGATCCTCCCAACCCGAGCGCACTTTTTGTGCAGCCATGTTGACGGCCTCCAGACCAGACGCACAAAAGCGGTTGATCTGGACGCCAGAGGCCTGGAAGTCCCAACCGGCCTTGAGCGCCGCCACCTTGGCAATGACCGCGCCTTGTTCGCCCACTGGCGATACCACGCCCATCACCACATCATCGACCGCCGCGGTATCAAAACCGTTGCGGCGCTGCAGCTCAGTTAGCACGCCGGCCAGCAGATTCACCGGCTTGACTTCATGCAAGCTGCCGTCCTTTTTGCCTTTGCCACGGGGCGTGCGGATGGCGTCGTAGATAAATGCTTCGGTCATGGTGGCTTTCCTTGAGATGCCGTGGAACAGGCAAAGTGCTGTTGAAGTATATTCATTTCACAAAGCAATCGCTTTGTATAAATAAGCGCAGTTCAACCCAAGCACTAACCACTTTTTAGCCATCAAGGTAACTCCATGATCGAACGCAGCCTCTTTACCCCCGACCACGAATCCTTTCGCGAGGCCTTCCGCCGCTTCATGGAGAAGGAAATCGCCCCGTTTCACGCGCAATGGGAGGAGCAAGGCTACGTAGACCGCGCCGTGTGGCGCAAGGCCGGTGACAACGGCTTTCTGTGCATGTCCATGCCTGAAGTCTATGGGGGCTCAGGTGCGGACGCGCTCTACGCTGTCGTTCAGATGGAAGAGCTGGCGCGTGGCGGCTTCACGGGCATTGGCTATGGGCTTCACAGTGAAATTGTGGCGCCTTACATTCTTCATTACGGCACCGAGGCGCAGAAACAGAAGTACCTTCCCCAATTGGCCAGCGGCAACATGGTTGGCGCCATTGCAATGAGCGAGCCGGCGGCAGGTTCTGATCTGCAGGGCATCAAAACCACGGCGATGGAGCAGGGCGACGGCAGCTACCTGCTCAACGGCAGTAAAACCTTTGTCACCAACGGGTGGCATGCAGATCTGGTGATCGTGGTCGCCAAAACCAACCCGGCGGCGGGTGCCAAGGGAACCAGCTTGTTGCTGGTAGAGCGCGGTATGCCGGGCTTCGAAGTCGGCAAGCGGCTGAAAAAGCTAGGCCTCAAGGCGCAGGATACGTCCGAACTTTTCTTTGCAGACTTGAAAATCCCTCAAGACAACCTGTTGGGTGGCGAGGCGTACAAGAACAAGGGCTTCATCTGCCTGATGCAGCAGTTGCCTTGGGAGCGTCTTCAAATCGCTATCACTGCGGTGGCGTCAGCGCAAGCCGCGATCGATTGGACACTGGCGTATGTGAAAGAGCGCAAGGTGTTTGGCCAGCCGGTGGCCAGCTACCAGAATACGCGTTACACACTGGCCGAGCTGCAGACCGAAGTCCAGGTGGCCCGTGTATTTGTTGACAAATGCGTCGAGTTGATCGTTCAAGACAAGCTCGACACCGCCACGGCCAGCATGGCCAAATACTGGTGTAGCGACTTGCAATGCAAGGTCATGGACGAATGTGTTCAGCTCTTCGGAGGTTACGGCTATATGTGGGAGTACCCCATCACCCGTGCCTACGCCGACGCTCGCGTGCAGCGTATTTACGGCGGCACCAACGAGATCATGAAAGAGGTGATTTCGAGATCGATGGGGATGGGTGCGCGTTAGCCCGCTTTGAAATGGGGCTGTATGTCCCCATGTGTACTCAACCGTAGTTTTTACCGGACACTTGCAAAATGACCATCCCACTCAAAATCGATTTTGTCTCCGACATTTCCTGCCCCTGGTGCGTGATTGGCCTGAAGTCGCTAGATCAGGCACTTGCGAGCGTGAGTGCTGATATCACCGCCGAACTGCATTTCCAGCCCTTCGAACTGAACTCCGGCATGGGGCCAGACGGGCAGGACATCACTGAGCACATCTCCGAGAAATACGGCATCACGCCGGAGCAAGCGCACGTCAATCGCGAGAACATCCGCCAACGTGGCGCGCAAGTCGGCTTCAAGTTCAGCGCGTCGGATGAGTCCGGTGGGGGCCGTAACCGCATTTACAACACGTTTGACGCACACCGGTTGCTGCACTGGGCTGAGATCGTTGATGCAGGCAAACAAAAAGCGCTGAAAGAAGCGCTCTTCAAAGCTTACTTCACGGACGGGCAAAGTCCGGCTTCGCACGATGTTCTGGTGCGATTGGCGGGGGAGGTAGGTCTTGACGTCGCGCGCGCCCGCGAGATCCTGGACTCAGACGCTTTCGCTGAGGAAGTGCGCGAACGTGAACAGTTTTACTTGAGTCAAGGCATTCATTCTGTTCCGGCCATCATCATTAATGACCGTCATTTGATCTCCGGTGGGCAGCCCGCAGCGGTATTTGAGCAGGCCTTGCGCCAGATTGCTGCAGCCGGTTAAGACCGAGGCTGCTTTGCCACCTTATCCGCCTTAAGCAACGACTTCGTTCACTTTCATCCACTGAAGGAGCTTCCATGTCCTTTGAACTTCACTATTGGCCCACCATTCAGGGACGCGGTGAGTTTGTGCGATTGGCGCTGGAGGCCGCGAATGCCGATTATGTCGATGTGGCGCGCGGTTGCGAGGGTGAAGGACAGGGCATGGCCGCCATGATGTATTTCATCGAGAGTCCTGATCAGGTGCGGCCGCCATTCGCTCCGCCGTTTTTAATTGATGGCAAGGTCATCGTGGGCCAGACTGCGGCAATCTTGCTGTATCTGGGTCCCCGTCTGGGCTTGGTGGGCAAGAGTGAGACCCAGCGGCTTTGGACCCATCAGCTTCAATTGACGATTGCCGACGTCGTTGCCGAGGCCCATGACACGCACCATCCGGTCGGCACTGGGCTGTATTACGAAGACCAAAAGAAAGAGGCGGCGAAACGCGCCAAAGAGTTTCGCCAGGCTCGGGTACCCAAATATTTGGCCTGGTTCGAAAACGTATTGCAGCGCAATCCCCGGGGCGCTACCCATTTGGTCGGTGGGCGGTTGAGCTACGCTGATCTGTCGCTGTTCCAGCTAGTCGATGGCTTGCTATATGCCTTTCCGAAGGCGACGCAGCGAGCACTTAAAAAAGCGCCGCAGGTTGCCGCTCTTCATACAAGCGTAGCTCAGCATAAGCGGCTGGCAGACTACTTGGGCAGCGAGCGGAGAATCGCTTTCAATGAAGATGGCATCTTTCGCCACTACCCGGAGCTGGACCGCTAGTTTTAAAAATAGTCACGCTATTTATTCAAACGCTTCGCCCAGCCGTTTTAATTCAATCTGGGCATTGCGCGAGGCTGCGAGTAGTCAAGACTATCGAACTTTCTTTTTGGTTTTGAGGCCTTTGACCGCACTTTGCGGCCTGCGCGGGGTTCTCCTACAACCCTGCCTGAGCTTGCCTGACCCCCGTACCTTCCGGTGCGCGCCACGATAGGACAACAAGCTGTAAAAACACAGGCATAAAAAACTTGTGCTTTTCACCATCTGCGCAAACTGCGTTTTTAACAATCGTCGAAGGGACTCATCATGGCAACAGAAAGCGATCTGAATCTGGATCCCATCAGCAAAGAACCGGGTGCTCATCCGCTGGGCACTGGCGTGGGAGCTGCGCTGGGCGGTGCCGCAGTGGGGGCGGCGGCCGGTGTGTTTGGCGGTCCAGTAGGTGCCTTGGCAGGTGGCGTGGTTGGCGTTGTCGCTGGCGGGCTGGGCGGTAAGGCAGCAGCTGAAACAGTCAACCCGACCGCTGAAGAAGCCTACTGGCGCGAAAACCACGTCCACGAACCTTACTACGAGGCAGGCCGTCCGTTTGACGACTATGCGCCCGCTTATCGGCTTGGGATGAACGGACGCACGGAGTACATCGGTACATTTAATGAATCCGAAAGCCGACTCGCTACCCAATGGGACGAGAAAAAGGAAGGGTCTGCATTGGCTTGGCCGCAAGCCCGAGTTGCCAGTCGCGCGGCTTGGGACCATGTTGAAGCACAACGCACCGCGGTCTCTTTGAATACCGGCCACATCGCAGAGGTCACGGACAACAACGATGTGGTGGATACCCTCAATGACCTGCTGGAAGCCTGCCGCGATGGCGAATATGGCTTCCGCGAATGCGCCGAGCACACGCAGGGGCCAGACATTAAAACGCTTCTGGTCCGGCACGCCGATGAATGTCGGGCCGCCGGGGTCGAACTTCAAACCCTGATCGGCCAGTTGGGTGGAGAGGCGGACGAAGGCGGGTCCATGACCGGAGCGTTGCACCGGGGCTGGGTTTCCGTTCGCGGTACGCTCGGCGGTTACACGGATCAGGCCATGTTGGACGAGTGCGAGCGTGGGGAAGACTCTGCCGTAGCGTCATACCGCAAGGCACTGAAGGAAAATTTGCCACCGGCCATCAAAACAGTGGTGGAGCGGCAAGCACAAGGCGCCCAGCGCAACCATGACCAAGTAAAAGCCCTGCGCGACACTTCAAACGTGTCTCGTTAACGGCTATTCAAAGCGTCTTAGTCGCCGTTCGTTGCTGTCATTCAATGGGCAACGAATTCGAGCAATTTTTTTGTCCTGCCACTTCCTGGAAAGTCCAGCAGGCTAATTTTTCAAATGGCTGGCGCAATCAACTTGAGCATCCAATTGCGCACCTTGATGAGAGTAGTCGCTGTCGGTCACTTTGCATCCAGAGATTTTTTCGATGGCCTGAAGCAGCGCGGCTCTGTTCAGCGAAGTGCTCGAAACCAGACTCGCCTCGCCCGGCGCAGACGCGGTCCAGGTTCCGGCCGTGAGTTGGCGCAACAAGTAGGGCTGACCGGCCACACTCAGTTTGTGAACGACAGGATCCCCGGTAGGCGAGGGCAGCGAGCAGGCACTGAGCATCACCAAGGCTGCTGCCAGCAGCACTTTAATGAATCTATTTGCACCACCGCTCATGCGGCGGTGAGTTGAAACATTCGATTCTGGATGGGGAGATCGATTGGGGCGTACAGCGCATTGGGTACCGCTTTCGGTTCCGGCGCTTTGGAGGGAGGTTTGGGTAGTCTGGCGTCCGGGCAGCCGCATAGCAGTAAGGTGACCAATAGCAGTGGCAAGTAAAGCTTCATGGTTTCTCCAAACGTTCGTCTTCGACTACGGAAATCATAGGCTGCCCCCAAGAGGCACGCCAGTGCCTCCCATCAACTCGCGGCGAACGCCTACAAATCTCAAGTGTCCTGCGGGGTGCTTTGTAATGAAACTTCCAGCCCGCCTCGGGGGGCCAGCTCATCGACGCTAGCGGAAGAGGAAAGACGGCATCTGGCTTCCGATTCGAACGTCAAATGGTGGCGTTGGCTTGGGAAATCGAGGTAAGGTCTTTTCGAGGGTGTCCCGAATTTTGTGTAAACGGCGGTTGAGTTAGACGCGCGGCATGCGCTCGTCGAACTGAATGGTAAATCGATTCAAGGCAGCCTTCCAGTCGCGTATCGGCATAGTCCATTTCTGGCTGATGTTGTTCAGCGCCAAGTAGAACAATTTGAAGACGGCGTCGTCGGTTGGAAACGAGCCTCGGGTCTTGGTTATTTTCCTCAAGCTCATGTTGACCGACTCAATGGCGTTGGTCGTGTAAATCACTTTGCGGATGTCTGCAGGGTAGTCAAAGAACGAGCTCAAGCGTGACCAGTTGCGCCGCCAGGACTGGCTAATCGGGGCGAGTTGGGTATCCCATTTGCCCTCGAACTCAGCGAGCCTGCGCAGGGCCCCGTCTTCGGTCGCCGCTGTGTAAATCAACCGCAAATCGCCAGCGACTTCCTTACGCTGCTTCCAGCCGACGAAGTTCAAGCTGTGGCGCACCATGTGCACCAGGCAGAGCTGCACGGCGGTCTTGGGGAACACCGCCTCAATGGCGTCGGGAAAGCCCTTCAGGCCATCCACACAGGCAATGAAGATGTCAGCTACACCCCGGTTCTTCAACTCTGTCACCACCTGTAGCCAGAACTTCGCACCTTCCGTTTGGGCCATCCACAGGCCCAATACCTCTTTCATGCCCTCCAGGTTGACGCCAATGGCCAGGTACAGGGCCTTGACCCTCACAGAACCGTTATCGCGCACCTTGCGTGAATGCAGTTCATGTAAACGAGGGGGTACAGCGCATCGAGCGGGCGCGACTGCCAGGCTTTGACTTCATCCAGAACGGCGTCGGTCACCGAGGAAATCAGCGTGGGCGAGACCTCGGCGCCGTACATCTCCTGCAAATGGCTTTGAATCTCGCGCACCGTCATGCCCCGTGCGTACAGCGACAGTATCTTGTCGTCAAAGCCGCTTCCTGCGGGTCTGGTGCTTGGTGATGAGTTGAGGCTCGAACGTCCCGGCTCTGTCGCGTGGGATTTCAATGGGCAGTGAGCCAAAGTCGCCTTTGAGCGTTTTCTGGCTACGCCCGTTGCGGGTGTTGCCTGCCTTGTTGGCCACCAGCTGGTTCTTGTCATGACCCATGTGGTCAGTCCCTTCGAATACCGAGCAAGCCTCGGACTTACGGCATAACCCAGTCCAAGAATTCCGCCGCACCCACAGCTGATCAGTTTTCGGTCGGTGTCAACACGTTGCGGTTTGTGGCGAAAGAAAGCACAAGTAACGCCTAGCCCATTGCGTCACGTGTGTGCGGCAGCGCACGGCGAATCTCCATTCACCCTCTCACAATTAAATTAATTAACAACCTCAATCTTCAGGACAAAACCGTGCACCATCATCAGATTGTTCAGTCCCTTGCGGTAAAAAATCCGGGTCATCGAAAGACTTCAAGTTTTAAGTACAAGCGTGTTTTTCGGTTTGTCACCGGATGCGCCATCGCCGCTGTCTTGACCGCTTGTAGTCCGACGCCAATTCTGGTGACAGATCGGTACGATCCGAGCAAGATGGACCTCAAGCCTGCTCCGGCCAAACTCTCGTCGGTCCGACATACCGGCCCTTTCGCTAGTGGCGAATCATTGAACATGACGGCTGAACTCAAGCCACTGCAGCCATCGCCTGTCAAAGTGGTGCAAATCGACACCATCCACAGGATTATTGAAATCGCCCCCGGCGTTAAATTCAGCGCCTGGACTTTTGGCGCTCAGGTTCCTGGCCCAGCCATCCGCGCGCGGGTTGGCGACAAAATCCGTTTCAGCATGACCAACCGCAGCGACGAGACGGTCCCTGGCATCACTTTCGCGGCCGCACCGATGATGCATTCAATGGACTTTCACGCGGCCATGGTATCGCCGCAAGACAAATATCGTTCACTGGCCCCGGGCCAGACCATCGAGTTCGAATTCACACTCAACTACCCCGGCGTCTTCATGTACCACTGTGGTACGCCGATGATTCTGGAACACATTGCCTCAGGTATGTACGGGGCCGTGATTGTGGAGCCGCGTGAGGGCTACCCGACCAAAGTTGATCGCGAATATTTGGTCATTCAGAGTGAGTTTTACGTCAAGCCTGATCCGGACGGTCATCAAATCGATGGCGCGCCACTCTATGTGTTGGATAGCGAAAAACTGCGCGCAGCGCAACCCTCACACACCGTCTTCAACGGCGTACACAATGGCATGGTGAAAAACCCTCTGCCCGCGAAACCGGGCGAACGAGTGCGGCTATTCGTGCTCAACGTGGGCCCCAGCAAAACATCGAGCTTTCACGTGGTTGGCACTATTTTTGACCGCGTCTGGCTCGACGGCAACCCCGATAATCAACTGCGGGGCATGCAAACCGTATTGCTGGGTTCCAGCAGTAGCGCAATTGTTGAACTGGTCATTCCCGAAGCGGGCTCTTACATCATGGTGGATCACCACTTTGCCAATGCGTCACAAGGTGCAATCGGCCTGATCTCGACTATCGACAAACCGAAAGAAAGCGAACTGGAACACCACAACATGGAAGCGACCGCCGTGCCGAAAGAGCCGGCAGCGGCATCGGCCAAACTGGCGTTTGAAAGCAAATGCCTGGCCTGCCATTCCGTTGGACAAGGGAAGAAACTCGGACCCGATATGGCCGGCGTCACCACAAGGCGGACCGATGAATGGCTGACGCGGTGGCTGAAATCGCCTGAAAAAATGCTGAAAACTGATTTGGATGCCCAAGCCCTGCTCAAGGAGTACAACAATCTCCCAATGCCGAACCAGGGCCTGAGCGACAAGGAAATTACCCAATACCTGGCCTATTTCCACTGGATAGATGCGCAGGCCAAGCCAGGCAAAACAGGAGCCGCCAAATGAAGGTTTAACTTTCGGGCAAGACGATCGCATTGTCTCTCGCATTGAACAGCACCGCGGTCATTGCCTGTCGCTGCTGTGTAGAAGACCATATTGCAGCCGTGTATGTCTATACGTGGGCGCAGCGCACGCCGGCGCGCAAACATGCGATCATTTTTTTCGCCTGGGATGACCCATCGACGCGAAGCGACGCGTTTAAACGGAAAATGAGGGCCCTTGATGCGGGCCTCCCGGAGCGTGGACCAAGACCGCAGTTTCCTACCTCAAGACTGTTTACAAAAAAGCTCTTGGGAAATCTATTGTCAAGGCCCTAGCCAGGCGCCCAGCCAAACCGCAATGATCATTAAAGCAAGACCCGGTACGATACGCGCTGCATAGCGAGCGCCTCCTGATTTGAATGCGACTACCGCTTTCATCAAGGTGTTTGCGGTGAGGCCTACCAGAATCGGCCCCACGGACTGAGCGCTCGAAATCTTGCTGGCGGCCATCAAGGATGCTGCCGACGCAGCAGTCGCGTGCGCATCGACCAAACCTGTCACTGCCGCACCCAGCAACATACCGCGCGGCCCTAACCAAGCGTTCAATCCCGCTGATATCAGCAGCACCAGACTGACTAACGCGGCAAATCCAGCTGCTGTTTTCAGATCAAACGCCCGACCTACCGCTACAACTGGACTCGCGTTGGCGCGGACAGTTGTCTTTCGCACAACAAAGAAAAGCCCGTACAGGCAGGCGGCAAGACCGCCAAACGTCAGTGGCAACGCGAGAGCAGTTAATAACGAGGTTTGCACCAGCCCAATCACAACCGTCATTTGAATGATCGTGGCAATGGATGACAGGACGGCTCCGGCGACCGCGCTGCTCATGAGGGCTGGCTGGCGAGATGCGCGTTCGCCCATTGAATAAATGGTGGCCGTGCTGGAGATAAAGCCTGATGCAAACCCGGCCAGAGGCAAACCATACCGGGGTCCTAGGGATCGCATGGCCACGTACCCGAGGGCGCTGATCGCCATAACCACCACGATTAAGCGTGCAATTGCACGTGGATTGAGTGCATCGAATGGCCCCATGAAGCGGTCTGGTGCCAGTGGTAACACAATCAACGCCATGGCGGAAAACAAAATAATGTCGTTCAGTTCTTGCTCTTTGAGCACGCTGCGGACAAAGTGGTGGAGCCGGTCACGCGCTGCCAACAACAGGGCGAGTACCACCCCTACACCTGCGGCCAAGACTGAATCACGGATCGCCAAGCCGCCCAGCAAGCACGTCAATAGCAGTGCAAACTCTGTCGTCATGCCAGGGTCCTGGTCTTGTATTCGCTGGTAGGCGATAAAGGCGCCCGCACCGACCATCAACGCAGCCGCTGCCAGCCCCAGCCCGCCACCTGCCATAACACTAACCGCTCCGAGCAAAGCGGACACAGCAAACGTACGAATGCCTGCAGCGCCTCTCGTCGGGCCGGTCTTTTTGCGACGCTCCCGCTCCGCACCAACCAGAAGGCCGATGCCGAGTGCGACACACAGGCCGAGCAGCGCCGGTTGATCTGTAAAGCCTGAAATTTTTGCTGTCCTTTCCGGGTAATTATGTGACTTTTACAACGGTAATAATGCCAATATTCTTGGTGCCACTTTCAGTTAAACCGCTTTATTCTTTCAATGCTAGCGCGCGGGCTTTTTCAAGGCGGCCTTGCCCGGCTCAACGATGCTGCAACCTTGCCTGCGCCGGCGACCTTACCAACATGCGAATGGATCATTGCATCTCGCACTGGGTCGTCCTATGGAACATTGCCGCCGTAGCGCTTTCGACCTCAGACCTCTTCGCATCCTTGTATGCTGGCTACTTCAAGTCAGAACTGCGCATCACCTTAAGCACGCTGTCATCGGTTGTGAATGGGGCGGCCGCCATCAAGATGTTTGTATTTATTGACCCGTACATGTCAGTTATGACTGACGATGTGGTGGAGGGCAAGGTTTCTGAGCTGGAGTTCAGAAAGTTCATAGTGTGGCTAGTCGGCAGTCGGCAGTCGTCTCGACGGAACGCTGCTGGCGCAGGATCTTCTTGTGCCATCCGATTTGGCTATTGCGTTCATTGCTAGCCGATTTGCGGTAAATCCCCACCCGAGAGCGGTATTGTGAGGGCGAGGTCCTTTACATAACCTTGGCAATCGAGGCGCAGACGTAATCTATGTTTTTGCTGTTGAGCGCTGCTACGCACATGCGACCTGTGTCGGTGCCATAGATGCCAAACTCGTTGCGCAAACGTACCATCTGGTCTTTTGTAAGGCCGGTGTAGCTAAACATGCCGATTTGGGTAGTGATGAAGCTCATATTTTCTTTCACGCCCGCCGCCTTGAGACCCTCCACGAGTTTTTGGCGCATGGTCTTGATGCGGACGCGCATTCCGGCCAGCTCTTTCTCCCAGATGGCCCGTAGTTCCGGCGTGTTGAGCACCATAGCGACGACGGTGGCCCCGTGGGTAGGTGGGTTGCTGTAGTTGGTACGGATCACGATTTTGAGCTGGCTCAGCACGCGGCTGGCTTCTTCCTTGGTCGCACACAGCACGCTCAGGGCACCGACGCGTTCACCATAAAGACTAAAGCTTTTGGAGAAAGAGGTCGATACTAAAAAGCTGAGACCTGCGGCCACAAATTTTCCGATGACGGCACCGTCTTCGGAGATACCCTGACCAAACCCTTGGTAGGCCATATCCAAAAAGGCAATCAGATTCCTGGCTTTGACGGCAGAAATTACCTCATCCCATTGCTCCGGGGTAATGTCATAGCCCGTGGGGTTGTGGCAGCAGGCGTGCAGGACCACGATGGTGCCTTGTGGTGCGGCGTTAAGGGCCGTCAGCATGCCGGCGAAATTGATGCCTCGGCTCGCCGCATCGTAATAGGGGTAGTTTTCAACGATAAACCCGGCGTTGGTGAACAATGCGCGATGATTTTCCCAACTTGGGTCGCTGATGAGCACTTTAGCGCGAGGATTAAGGTGCTTCAGGAAATCAGCGCCAACTTTCAAGCCACCGGTTCCGCCAATTCCCTGCACGGTCGCAACCCGGCCTGACATGACGGGCTCGCTTTCGACACCAAAAACCAGGCCTTTGACGGCATCGTCGTAAGCAGCAATGCCATCAATCGGCAGATAGCCTCGGGCTTTAGGGCTTTCCATCATCTGCTTTTCAGCAACCTGCACGCATTTCAACAAAGGAAGTTTGCCGTTGTCGTCGTAATACACGCCTACGCCCAGGTTGACTTTGGCAGAATTGCTGTCGGCATTGAATTGTTCGTTCAAACCCAAAATCGGGTCACGGGGGGCCATTTCAACAGCGGTAAACAGAGGCATAAAAACTCCTTGGAATGTGAAAGTTGGATGGACTTGGGTCGGCTATCCCTTTTATTTTCCGGGAATCACCTAATCTGTGAGGCAATTGTGGGCCAGTAATTCCCATCTTCGCCCGAATGTCGTATTCTGCGAGGTTGCCCTGAATTTTAGCGGGGCTTGAGCAAGAGGTTTATGCCAGAAGCACTAAAAGTTATCACCGAGTCAGAAGAACCCGCTGGTGTGGGTCAGTTCATCTGCTTCCCGAACTCGCCGTTCGAGTTGTTTCAACCTTACCTGCCGGCGGGCGACCAGCCCCAGGCGATCGAAAAACTGGTGGAGGGCATCAACGATGGTGAGGTGTTTCAGACCCTGCTGGGTGTGACCGGCTCGGGCAAGACCTACACCATGGCCAATGTCATTGCGCGTTTGGGACGACCCGCAATCGTGTTTGCGCCGAACAAGACGCTGGCGGCTCAGCTTTACAGCGAGTTCCGTGAGTTTTTCCCGAAGAACGCGGTGGAGTATTTCGTCAGTTATTACGACTACTACCAGCCTGAAGCCTATGTGCCTCAGCGAGATCTTTTTATTGAAAAAGACTCGGCTATTAACGAGCATATTGAGCAGATGCGCCTTTCGGCCACCAAGAGCGTGCTGGAACGGCGCGACACCATTATTGTCGGCACCGTCAGTGCGATTTATGGTATCGGTGCGCCAGAGGATTACACGCAGATGCGTTTCATTGCGCGTCTAGGCGACAAAATGGGTCAGCGCGACGTCATTGCGCGTCTGATCCGCATGCAATACAAACGGAACGATCAGGATTTCGCACGGGGCACCTTTCGTGTCCGCGGCGATGTCATCGATATTTTTCCGGCTGAGCACTCTGAATTGGCCATCCGGATTGAGCTGTTTGACGACGAGATCGAGTCGCTGCAATTGTTCGACCCCCTTACGGGTCGCATTCGGCAAAAAATCCCGCGCTTTGTGGTTTATCCCAAAAGCCATTACGTGACGCCGCGCGACAAGGTCATGGCAGCCATCGAAACGATCAAGCTGGAGTTGTCTGACCGCGTGAGCCAGTTTGTAGCTAGCGGGAAGCTGGTCGAGGCCCAGCGGATCGAGCAGCGCACCCGGTTTGATCTTGAAATGCTTAGCGAGATTGGTCACTGCAAGGGAATTGAAAACTACACCCGCCACCTGAGCGGCGCACCTCCAGGCTCGCCGCCATCGACGCTGTGTGACTACTTGCCGAAGGATTCGGTGATGTTTCTTGACGAAAGCCACGTGATGATCGGGCAGCTCAATGCCATGTACAACGGCGATAGGGCGCGCAAGACCACCTTGGTGGAATATGGGTTTCGTCTGCCCAGCGCACTAGACAACCGGCCACTCAAGTTTGAAGAGTTCGAATCCAAGATGAAGCAGGCGGTCTTTGTGTCGGCGACACCCGCTGCCTACGAGCAGGAACATGCCGGACAGGTGGTGGAGCAAGTCGTCAGGCCTACAGGACTGGTTGACCCGCAGGTGGAGGTTCGGCCGGCGACCCATCAGGTGGATGATGTCCTGCAGGAGATACGGATCAGGGTCGATAAAAACGAACGGGTTTTGATCACCACGCTGACCAAGCGGATGGCCGAGCAACTTACCGACTACCTGAGCGATAACGGCGTAAAAGTGCGTTATTTGCACAGCGATGTGGATACAGTCGAGCGGGTGGAGATTTTGCGTGACCTCCGTTTAGGGGCATTTGATGTGCTGGTGGGCATCAACTTATTGCGCGAAGGACTGGATATACCGGAGGTTTCGCTCGTCGCCATTCTGGACGCCGACAAGGAAGGCTTTTTAAGATCAGAGCGCAGTCTGATCCAGACCATAGGACGCGCTGCCCGGAACATCAATGGCCGGGCTATTTTGTACGCCGACCGCATCACGGATTCCATGAAAAAGGCCATGGGTGAAACTGAGCGTCGCCGCGACAAGCAAATCGCATTTAATCTAGAGCACGGCATCACCCCGCGCAGCGTCGTTAAGCGTATCAAGGACCTGATTGACGGGGTGTACAGTGAGAAATCTGGCAAGGAAGCAGAAAAACTTGAGATGCAAAAAGCGCTTGTGGAAGACATGAGCGAGAAAGATATTGCGCGTGAGATCAAGCGGCTTGAAAAGCAAATGATCGAGCACGCAAAGAATCTTGAATTCGAAAAGGCCGCAAGGGTCAGGGATCAATTACACGTTTTGAAAGAACAGGCCTTCGGCGCACCCGGTACTGACAATATCCCGCCAGTTTTGCCACCACCTTTTCCAGGTTCCTCCAATGCAACATAGATTGTCTAGGGGGTCAAGGCAAGTTCTAGGCCGCAGGCCAGAAAATTCTGACTTGCGGTATACTTGACAAAAATAGTCGGAAACAGTTTGCTGGTGATAAGAACCCCCGCCATAACCAGTTGACAGATATCGGCGGCCGGAACAAGAGCCCCCTTTAGGCCACAAGCTTTTAGGGTGATATGGACAGCCAAGCTAATTTTAAGGAGTTCGTTATGCGTCTCACGACCAAAGGCCGCTTCGCGGTCACTGCAATGATTGATCTAGGACTGCGCCAAAATAATGGTCCGGTCACATTGGCTGCTATCAGCCAGCGTCAGCAGATATCCCTGTCTTACCTTGAGCAATTGTTCGGCAAGCTACGCCGCCATGAACTGGTTGAGTCCACTCGAGGGCCCGGCGGCGGGTACACACTGGGCCGGAAAGCATCGGAGATCACGGTGGCCGACATTATTGTCTCCGTGGATGAGCCGATCGACGCAACCCAGTGCGGTGGTAAGGAAAACTGTATGGGCGAGGGTAGTCGCTGCATGACACATGAATTGTGGGCTACCTTAAATAACCGCATGGTGGAGTTCCTGGATTCCGTAACTCTGCAAAAGCTGGTGGATGACCAACTCGCCAAAGGGGTGGTGATCGAGAACACGCCACAAGTGAAAAAAGCTATTTTTACGTCGCCTATTGCGAAGCCTATTCGCGTGAATGCACCAAATTCCGTATTCGCCCTAGGCAATGTCTTTTCCAAGTCTTGATGGGGCGATTCTCAGAGTATTTTTGGCTTTGCTTAAATCCCATTGACGTGATGATTTTGAGCTTCAAGCCAGCGTTTAAATTAAAGAACTAGTTCATGGATACGCCACATTTCCCTATTTACATGGACTACAGTGCCACCAATCCTTGCGACCCGCGGGTTGTAGATGCCATGATCCCGTGGTTGCGCGAGCATTTCGGTAATCCCGCTTCCCGGAGTCATGCTTGGGGGTGGGAGGCAGAGGCCGCGGTAGAGAAAGCGCGTGGGCAAATTGCTGACCTGATCGGCGCCGACCCACGCGAGATCGTCTGGACCAGCGGCGCGACGGAGTCCAATAATTTGGCGCTAAAAGGTGCCGCGCACTTTTACAAGACCAAGGGTAAGCACATCATTACGGTCAGGACCGAGCACAAGGCCGTGCTCGACACCTGCCGCGAACTGGAACGCCAAGGCTTTGAAGTGACTTACCTGAATGTGCAGGCCGACGGTCTGCTCAACCTGGATGCGTTGAAAGCGGCTATTCGACCCGACACTATTTTGATCAGCGTCATGTTCGTTAACAACGAAATTGGTGTGATCCAGGATATTCCCGCCATCGGTGCCTTGTGCCGTGAGAAAGGTATCATTTTCCACGTGGACGCTGCTCAGGCGACCGGCCGAGTGGACATCGACTTGGCGACATTGCCGGTAGACTTGATGAGCTTGACGTCACACAAGACTTACGGCCCTAAAGGTATCGGCGCGCTGTACGTACGGCGCAAGCCCCGCGTGCGGTTGGAAGCTCAAATGCACGGTGGTGGTCATGAGCGCGGCATGCGATCTGGCACCTTACCGACTCACCAGTGCGTGGGCATGGGCGAGGCCTATCGCATCGCTAAAGCCGAGATGCATGCCGAGAACCAGCGTATCAGGGCCTTGCACGAGCGCATGCTCAATGGCCTGAAAGACGTAGAGGAAGTATTTCTCAACGGTCATGCTGAAAAGCGGGTTCCGCACAACCTCAATATGAGCTTCAACTTTGTTGAAGGCGAGTCGCTGATCATGGGGATCAAGGGGTTGGCCGTGTCAAGCGGTTCGGCCTGCACCTCGGCCAGCCTTGAGCCGAGCTACGTATTGCGCGCATTGGGCCGTAGCGACGAACTGGCACACAGCAGCTTGCGCATGACGATTGGCCGATGGACGACCGAAGAAGAGATTGATTACGCGGTTGCAACTATTAAGGAAAATGTGGACAGGTTGCGTGAACTGTCACCGCTGTGGGAGATGTTCAAGGAGGGCGTCGACCTGTCGACCATTTCTTGGGCCGCTCATTAAGACCAACAGGCGCGTCCGATTGTTCCGGCATACCCGGATTAGGCCATCTGCCAAGCAACCAGAACTCAGGAGTTAATCATGGCGTACAGTGAAAAAGTGGTGGACCACTATGAAAATCCCCGTAACGTAGGTTCCTTTGAAAAGGGCGACGAAACGGTGGGCACCGGCATGGTGGGTGCGCCGGCTTGCGGCGACGTAATGAAGCTGCAAATTAAGGTTAATCCGATTACCGGTGTAATCGAAGACGCGCGCTTTAAAACTTATGGGTGCGGCTCGGCAATCGCTTCCAGTTCGCTCGTGACAGAGTGGGTCAAGGGGAAGACGCTGGATGAGGCGGCAAGCATTAAGAACAGCGCCATTGCGGAAGAGCTGGCGCTGCCGCCAGTCAAAATTCATTGCTCTATTTTGGCGGAAGACGCCATCAAGGCCGCCGTGAATGATTACAAGCAAAAACACACGCACTAATTGGTTGGTTTAACTTTCGAGTGATTTGAATGTCCGTTACCCTGACCGATGCCGCTGCCCGCCATGTGACTCGCAATATCGCCAAACGCGGCAAGGGCGTCGGCGTGCGGTTGGGCGTCAAAACCACCGGGTGTTCAGGCCTCGCCTACAAGCTCGAATATGCCGACGAGATAGCGCCCGAAGACGTCGTGTTTGAAGACAACGGCATCAAGGTGCTGGTGGACCCAAAGAGCATGGCCTATATTGACGGCACAAAACTCGATTTTGTTCGAGAAGGTCTGAACGAAGGCTTCAAGTTCATCAACCCCAATGAGCGCGATCGCTGCGGTTGTGGAGAGAGTTTCCGCGTTTGATGGGTGACCATGCCGAATTTTCAATAACTTTCCGCTGCTGCGTTTACGCCGTTTTGAAGCCGCCCACACGAATCGTGCTGGCGGCTTTTCCCTGACATGAATCTTCAATCGACCGACTTTGAACTTTTTGGCGTGCCCATGCAGTTTGCGCAAGAACGCGTCGTGCTCAACGCGCGCTGGAAAGAGTTGCAACGCGAGGCGCATCCTGACAAGTTTGCAGCCCACGGCGCGGCTTCCCAGCGCATCGCCATGCAATGGTCGGTGCGTATCAATGAGGCCTACCAGCGACTTAAAAATCCCTTAAAGCGGGCGAGCTATTTATGCGAACTGCATGATGCCCCTATCAATGCTGAACACAACACGGCCATGCCGACCGATTTCCTGATGCAGCAAATGCAGTGGCGCGAAGCATTGGAGGAAGCTGAAACCGTTCAGGATTTGGAGGCAATCGCCGCCCTCGCTGCATCCAGTGAGCTCGATCAACTGGCCAAAATAGCACAGATGATCGACCACCAGCGGGACTTTGTTGCCGCTGCCCACCAAGTCAGAAGCCTTATGTTTATCGGGCGGTTTTCCAGTGAGGTGGATGCCCGCATCGACCAACTGGACCAATAAGCTATTCCAAGAAATAAAACAAAAAGACGCTATGGCACTTTTGCAAATATCCGAACCCGGCCAGACGCCAGATCCGCACCAGCGGCGCATTGCAATTGGCATTGATCTGGGGACGACGCATTCACTCGTGGCCACCATGCGCAACGGCTTGTCCGAATGTCTGCCTGATGCGCAGGGACGAATGATTTTGCCAAGCGTGGTGCGCTATCTGGATGCCGAACGGCGTCAGATCGGCTTTGAGGCGTTGGCGGCCCAGGTAGAAGATCCGTACAACACCGTTTCTTCTGTCAAACGGCTGATGGGGCGTGGTATCAATGACATCGGCAACCGCGCGCAGCTGCCCTACCAGCTCAACGATAAGCCCGGCATGGTCACTTTACAGACCGTTGCCGGCGAGAAAAGTCCGGTTGAAATCAGCGCTGAAATTCTCGCGACGCTGCGGTATCGGGCCGAAGATAGTTTCAATGATGATATCTACGGCGCAGTTATCACCGTGCCCGCGTATTTCGACGATGCTCAGCGCCAAGCAACGAAAGATGCCGCACAACTGGCCGGACTGAATGTGCTGCGCCTCATCAATGAGCCCACCGCTGCTGCCATCGCCTACGGGTTGGATAATGCCAGCGAAGGCGTGTATGCCATCTACGATCTGGGCGGAGGAACTTTCGATATTTCCATATTGCGGCTGACGCAGGGCGTGTTTGAAGTAGTGGCTACCGGTGGTGATTCCGCGCTCGGAGGTGATGACTATGATCGGGCACTGGTGAACTGGGTGCTTGCCAAATCGGGTTTGGGGGCCGCCGATCTAACCGCCTCGAACAAAGTGGCCTTGCAGCAAGCGGCGCGGGCCTGTAAAGAGGTTTTAACGCTCGCAGATTCAGTGCTGTTTTCTGTCCAGCTGGCCAAAGCATCGATCAGTTTTGAGATGAAATCGATAGATTTTGAGGCTGTAACAGCCCATCTCACCCAGCGTACCTTGTCGGCCGTGAGCAAGGTTTTGCGTGATGCCAAGCTGGCCAAAGACGACATTGATGGCGTTGTATTGGTAGGTGGCTCGACACGTATGCCACAAGTGCGCAAAGCGGTAGCCCGCTTTTTCGGTCGTGAACCGTTGACTAACCTCAATCCTGACGAGGTGGTTGCTTTGGGGGCTGCCATCTCTGCCAACCAGCTGGCGGGAAATCATACGGGTGCAGATTTGCTGCTGCTCGATGTGATTCCTCTTTCACTGGGCATCGAGACTATGGGGGGACTGGTCGAACGGATCGTGCCACGCAACCAGACCATACCAACCGCCATGGCGCAAGACTTCACCACCTACCAGGATGGCCAGACGGCATTGATCCTTCATGTGGTGCAGGGGGAGCGGGATATGGTGGCAGACTGCCGAAGTCTTGCACGCTTCGAGTTGCGCGGAATCCCTCCGATGGCTGCAGGAGCTGCGCGCATACGCGTGACGTTTACTGTGGATGCTGATGGTTTGCTCAGCGTCAATGCCAGGGAACAGGGCAGTGGAGTCGAGGCGCGGATTGACGTCAAGCCTTCCTATGGCTTGTCGGACGATGAGATCGCCCGTATGTTGCAAGACAGCTTTTCAACCGCCCAGCAAGACATGCAGGCACGCACACTGGCCGAGGCGCAGGTTGATGCAGATCGCATGATTCTGGCGACGCGGAGCGCATTGGCGGCGGACTCGGAACTGTTAAGGCCAAAGGAGCGGTCGCAGATTGACGAATTAATACTCGGCGTCATTGATGCGCGTGCGCGTGGCGATGCGGCCACCATTGAAGTGGCCACCCAACGGCTGGCCAAAGGCACTGAGGCTTTTGCCGCCCAGCGCATGAATCGAGGCATCCAGAAAGCGCTCGCCGGAAAAAACATCGGGGCGGTTTGAATGACGTCCCGCCCCGGTCCCAAAAAGTCGGATTGACAACATGCCTATCATCACAATACTGCCTCATCCCGAATACTGTCCTCAAGGCGTGAAAATCACGGCCTCTGTGGGCACTTCCATCTGTGAGGCCTTGCTTGAGCACAAGATCAATATTGAGCACGCCTGCGACATGAGTTGTGCCTGTACGACTTGTCATGTCATTGTGCGGCAAGGTTTCAATTCGCTGAACTCGCTCGATGAGAGCGAAGAAGATCTGCTTGACCGCGCTTGGGGGCTAGAGCCGAACTCTCGTCTAAGCTGTCAAGCTTTTCTGGCGCAGAACGACGTCACGGTTGAGATCCCTAAATACTCCATCAACCACGCAAAGGAAAACCATTGATGTTGCTGGCTCCGGCGATGCTGCGCTAAATGCCTGCCTCGACAGGCGCCAAGTCGCTGTTTTCCCGACGAATCCGCAGGCCAGATGTTGCAATACAGTATGAACCGAGCAGGGTAATTATCGGAAGCCTCCCATCCAGAATGAAGCTATTGACGCTTGACTTGTGGAACCTCGCTTTCGAGCGAATTGCCGCGCTATAGTTAGGTCATGCGCCAAATCGTTTTAGACACTGAAACAACCGGTCTTTCCGCCGAAAACGGCGACCGTATTATTGAAATTGGTTGTGTGGAACTGGTGAGTCGCAAGCTCACAGGTAACAACAAGCATTTCTATCTGAATCCGGAACGCGATAGCCATGAAGACGCGCTTAAGGTCCACGGCATCAGCAATGAGTTTCTGAAAGACAAGCCAAAGTTTTCCGCAGTGGTGGGCGAGCTACTGGACTATCTGCAAGGCGCTGAAATCATCATCCACAACGCGCCGTTTGATGTGAGTTTTCTAAACAATGAACTCGAGCTGATTGGAAGGGCGCCTATTGGACACTGCGTGGCCAAGGTCATCGACAGTTTGATGCTGGCCAAAGAGGTGTTTCCGGGCAAACGCAACTCGTTGAATGCCCTGTGCGATCGATTGGAAGTGGATAATTCTGGCAGAACCTTGCACGGCGCTTTGCTGGATGCCGAGTTGCTGGCCGACGTGTATATCAACTTAACACGGGGACAAAATAGCCTGATGATGGACCTGGGCGGAAGGACTCAAGACGGGGATGCCACGCCGCTTGTCGACCTGCACTCTTTTGATCTTCCGCTATTGGCAGCCAATGACCAGGAAATCGCCGACCACGATAAATTACTCGCTGATATTGACAAGGCCAGCAAAGGGAAAACCGTTTGGCGAGTAGTGTCCGCAAGTGTTCAGAAATTGATCTAAAAAAGCATATAATCAGAGGCTGATTATTAGGGCGGTTAGCTCAGGGGTAGAGCATTGCACTCACACTGCAAGGGTCGGAGGTTCGAAGCCTCCACCGCCCACCAAATTTTGAAGAAAAAGAAGGCCAAGTCGAATGACTTGGCCTTCTTTATTTCAACGGTTCTAAGTTCTTTTTCTTTCCCCTGCAACCTTTGAATTGCAAAAACGCCTTGCGGCGAGAGTCAGAGTACCTCACTGGCGAAATCAGCCAAACGGGAACGCTCGCCGCGAGCCAGTGTAATGTGCCCACCATGTGGCCATCCCTTGAAGCGGTCAACCGCAAAGGTCATCCCTGAGGAGCCTTCGGTCAGGTAAGGCGTGTCAATCTGCGCGAGGTTGCCCATGCAGACAATTTTGGTACCCGGCCCGGCGCGGGTGATAAGAGTCTTCATTTGCTTCGGCGTAAGATTTTGCGCCTCGTCAATGATGACGTACTTGTTGAGAAAGGTCCGGCCGCGCATAAAATTCATGCTTTTGACCTTGATGCGTGAACGTATCAACTCATTGGTCGCCGCCCGGCCCCATTCTCCGGTGCCGCTGTCAGATTTTCCCAGAACTTCCAGGTTGTCGTCGAGCGCACCCATCCACGGGCCCATTTTTTCTTCTTCGGTACCAGGCAGAAAACCGATATCCTCGCCAACCGATACCGTAGCACGTGTCATGATGATTTCGGTGTAGCGGCGATCATCCAGCACTTGCGTGAGGCCGCTGGCCAACGCCATCAGCGTTTTGCCGGTGCCCGCCGTGCCTGCCAACGTGACGAAGTCTACTTCCGGATCCATGAGCAGGTTCATCGCGAAGTTTTGTTCGCGATTGCGCATGGTCACGCCCCAAATGGCATTCTTTAGATGGGTGTAGTCCTTGAGGGTCTTAAGTACCGCCGTTTTGGCCTGTATTTCAGTAACGCGGGCATACAGCGGCGGCTCCCCCGCCACCTCAAAAAATACAAACTGGTTAATTAGCAAGCTGGCCACTATCGGCCCCGCAATGCGGTAGAAGGTATGACTGCCTTGCTGCCAGCTTTCTACGGTTTTGCTCTGGCGCGTCCAAAAATCCGCTGGCAGGGCCAGCGAGCCGGCATACAGCAGGTCATCGTCTTCTAGCGTTTTATCGCTTTGGTAGTCGTCGGTGGCCAGCCCAAGAGCTCTTGCCTTGACGCGCATGTTGATATCTTTAGAAACCAGTACTACTTCGCGCGGAGCAAATTCCTTGCGCAGGGCCTCGACCACACCGAGGATCTGGTTGTCCGCTTTACCCTGCGGCAGGCTTATCGGGAGTGTGTAATCGAGTGGTTTGGTCTGGAAGAATAGGTTGCCACCCGCCTCCGGGTGTCCAGTCGTGTCCAACTTAAGGCCCTTGCCAATGTCGGCGCCGTGAGCGCCTGCCAACGCGTCCAGTGAACGGCTGGTTTGGCGCGCATTGCGAGCCACTTCGGTCATACCTTTTTTATGTCCATCGAGCTCTTCGAGCACGATCATGGGTAAAAAGATATCGTGCTCTTCAAAGCGGAACAGGCACATCGGGTCATGCATCAGCACATTGGTGTCCAACACAAAAAGTTTGGCTTGCCCTATGCGCTTGGTTTTTTTCAGCTTCACCACGGGCGGGGACAACGGACTACTTTCTTTTCTAGAACTGTCCGAAACTGTTGTCACCAGACTGCCTGACGTTTTTCCTTTATCCGGCACCGGATGGTCGCCATTGCGTGGTGCCAGGCTGTCAAATAATGCCACTGTTGGCGCTTTATGGGTAGATTCAGCGCGCCCCATCTTTCGTGGAGCCTTGGAGGGCAAGCGCGCGGGTGCATCCAGAGCGCTGGGGATGAGTAATGAGGCACGTTTCGTTGGAGCGGAAGGCAGGGGCATTGGGCTTAAAACTCTCTAAATTAAGGTTTCTGGACATAAAAAAGCCGCCTTGGGACCAAGGCGGCTTTTTTTGATTTCAGTTTGAAAGATCGCCCATATGCACCGATTATGCATAACGCCTGCGGCAGGACAATCCACAATTACTAACGAGAGCCGAATCGTTTTCAGGCGGGCTTTTTAAGAGCCTTTACAGCCTTAAGTACGTCGTCAACGTGACCGGGAACTTTCAGCCCACGCCATTCGTTTTTTAACAGACCATCGGCACCCACCAGGAAGGTGCTGCGCTCAATGCCCTTGACCTTTTTTCCGTACATGATTTTGTTTTTGACCACGCCGAACATGTGGCACATTTTTTCTTCGGTATCTGCAATCAGCTCGAAAGGAAGCTCAAGCTTGGACTTGAATTCATCATGAGACTTCATGTTGTCGCGAGAGACACCAAATACGGTAGCGCCGGCCTTGACAAAATCCTTGTAGCGGTCGCGAAACTGCATTGCTTCAGTGGTGCAGCCCGGGGTGTTGTCTTTGGGGTAAAAGTACAGCACCACGACTTTGCCCAGATGCGTTTGGTTAGAAACCCTGAGGCCACCTGTAGCGTTCGCTTCAAATTCGGGAAGAGGTTTATTGACGACGACTGCCATACTGAGTAGACCCTGACGAAAGTAGTTGTAATTAGCCGTGCCCTTTGACAACGAACCCGGGTGGTAGTTCCGCGTGTCGTGTCAAGTGCAACCCTAGATTTTACTCTGAAAGAAGGGCGTTTCAGCCTTCCGTGCCATCTGGCTCAATCAACAAGGCTGCAATTACTCGGCGGCCCTCGCCCGCCAGGATGTTGTAAGTGCGACAAGCTGCAACTGTGTCCATGGTTTCAAGACCTATGTGACAGTCAATAAGTCCGCGCAAAAGTGCAGGGGGTGGAAACCGCAATCGCGAACCACTCCCGAAAATAACCAGTTCCGGTTGCGTTTTGGCGAGGAGGGTGAAATGGTCTTCAGTAAGCTGATCGAAGTGCGCGCACTTCCAGTCAAATTTCTCGCCGCGGGAGCCAATCACAATGCTTTGCTCGATTTTTTCAGCCGTACCGTTGCGGCCCAGACCGATCCACCCGGGGCCATAGCCGAGGATGGATTGAACATCGAAATGGTCTGGTTGAAGTTTCATGGGCATTCAGGGCGTTGTGGAAGTCGCAAATGGCCGCAGACAGCCGTTGTTAACGTACTTTTTCCAAGAGAAAGCCGCGTTTTGTGTGGTCAAATTATAAATTACGCTTGAATTTTCCGTTGTAGTGCTGGTTATTGCTCCTGATGAGCTCGGGCGTTTCCAGCGCGGTTGCTTTGCGACAACTACAACGGTCTTGCCGTTACATTAAAAAAACATCATGAAACCGATCACCAAATCTGCCAAGTTAGCCAATGTCCTTTACGACATCCGCGGACCCATCATGGACGCCGCCAAGCAGATGGAGGAAGACGGGCAAAAGCTCATCAAGCTTAATCTTGGCAACCTCGGGGCGTTCGGTTTTGATGCGCCTGAGGAAATTCAGCAGGACATGATCCGCAACCTGCCAGCCTCGGCCGGCTACTCGGACAGCAAGGGTATTTTCGCGGCGCGCAAGGCGGTAATGCACGAAACGCAGAAGCAGGGTATCCAGGGCGTGCTGCTCGACGACATTTACCTGGGCAACGGCGCCAGCGAACTGATCGCGATGGCCACCAATGCGTTGCTCGACGACGGCGACCAGTTGCTACTGCCTGCCCCCGACTATCCCTTGTGGACGGCAAGCGCGAGTCTGTCGGGCGGCACGCCGGTGCACTACATGTGTGACGAGGACAACGGCTGGATGCCGAACCTGGTCGACATTCGCGCCAAGATCACACCCAAGACCAAAGCCATTGTGGTTATCAACCCAAACAACCCAACCGGCGCACTGTATTCCGACGAACTGCTCAAGGGCATCGTCGAAATCGCGCGGGAACATGGCTTGGTGATTCTCGCGGACGAGGTGTATGACAAGGTGCTGTACGACGGCGTCAAACACACCGCCATTGCAAGCCTGTCGACGGACGTGCTTACGCTGACCTTCAATTCGCTGTCCAAGAGCTACCGTTCCTGCGGTTATCGTGCGGGATGGCTGGTGGTGTCTGGACCCAAGAAGCTGGCGCAGGACTACATTGAGGGCCTCAACATGCTGGCGAACATGAAGCTGTGCTCCAACGTGCCCGGCCAGTGGGCGATCCAGACCGCCTTGGGTGGCTACCAGAGCATCAATGACCTGGTGGGCGAGGGAGGGCGCCTGCGGCGTCAGCGCGACCTTGCGTACGAGTTAATCTCCGCGATTCCGGGGGTCAGTTGTGTCAGGCCCCGCGCGGCTCTCTATATGTTTCCCAGACTCGATCCCGAGGTCTATCCCATCAAAGACGACCGGCAGTTTTTCCTCGATCTGTTGAAGGCAACCAAGGTCTTGCTGGTGCAGGGCACCGGCTTCAACTGGGCGGCGCCGGACCATTTTCGTATCGTCTTTTTGCCGCATGAAGACGACCTTCGAGAAGCCATTGGGCGGATTGCCAAGTTTCTTGAGGCGTACCGCAGTAAACGCATTTGATTTTCGTTTTTTAATAAGAATTCCTAGCTACTATGAAATCAATCAACTTGAGCCCGATCAGGGTGGGCCTTTTGGGTATGGGTACTGTCGGGACCGGCACCTTCAATGTGTTGCAACGCAACCAGGAAGAGATCCGCCGCCGCGCTGGCCGAGGAATTGAGATCACGATGGTGGCCGACCTTGACGTAGCGCGCGCGCGGGCTGCAGTGGGGGACGGGGTTGAGGTGGTAGCCGATGCGCGCAAGGTCGTGGCCAGCCCGGACATCGACATTGTGGTTGAACTCATCGGTGGCTACGGAATTGCCAAAGCATTGGTACTGGAGGCGATTGAGGCCGGCAAGCACGTGGTCACCGCCAACAAGGCCCTGCTTGCAGTGCACGGGACCGAGATTTTTGCCGCAGCGCACCGCAAGGGTGTCATGGTCGCTTTCGAGGCGGCCGTCGCCGGCGGCATTCCCATCATCAAGGCGTTACGTGAAGGCCTGACCGCCAACAGTATCCAGTGGATTGCCGGCATCATCAACGGCACAACAAACTTCATTCTTTCGGAGATGCGCGACAAAGGGCTGGACTTTGACGTGGCACTGAAAGAAGCGCAGCGCCTGGGTTATGCCGAGGCTGATCCAAGCTTCGATATTGAGGGCGTGGACGCGGGCCACAAGGTGACGCTGATGTCCGCCATTGCCTTTGGTATTCCGGTGCAGTTCGACAAGGCTTATGTCGAGGGCATCACCAATCTGGCAGCGCAAGATATTCGCTATGCCGAACAACTCGGTTACCGCATCAAGCTGCTGGGCATTACCAAGCGTGTCGCGAAGGGCATCGAATTGCGCGTGCACCCAAGCCTGGTGCCGGCCAAACGCCTGATCGCCAATGTTGAGGGTGCGATGAACGCGGTTGTGGTGCAGGGCGACGCCGTCGGTACCACGCTTTATTACGGCAAGGGCGCTGGCAGCGAGCCGACCGCCAGCGCGGTGATTGCTGATCTTGTCGACATTGCACGGCTTCATACGGCCGACCCCGGACATCGCGTACCGCACCTGGCGTTCCAGCCCGACGCAATGAGTGACCTGTCCGTCTTGCTGATGTCCGAGGTGGTGACCAGCTACTATTTGCGCCTCAAGGTGGCCGACGAAGCTGGCGTGCTGGCCAAAGTCACCGGCATTCTCGCATCGCTTGGCATCAGCATTGACGCCGTATTACAACGCGAAGCCGATGAAGTCGGCGGCGAAGGGGCCACCCAAACCGACCTTATCATCCTCACACATGACTGCTTGGAGGCGCGGATGAACGAGGCGCTGGCGGAGATTCAGGCGCTGCCCACCGTGCTTGCGCCCATCACGCGCATCCGCAAGGAGGAGCTCGCTTAATGCGTTACCTTTCAACGCGCGGGCACAGTGACCGCAAGCGTTTCTGCGAAATTCTGCTCGAAGGCTTGGCGCCGGATGGCGGTTTGTACTTGCCTGAGCACTATCCGCAAGTTGACGACGCAACCCTGACGGCGTGGCGCAATCTGCCTTACGCGGATTTGGCGTTCGAGATTTTGTCGCTCTACATTGACGACATTCCTGCCGCAGACCTACTGGCCATTTGCCGCAAAACCTATACAGAAGCCATTTTTGGTACGGCGAAGATTGTGCCGCTTCGGCCGCTGGAAAGTGGGCTATACCTGGAAGCCTTGTCGAATGGTCCAACGCTGGCCTTTAAAGATCTGGCCATGCAATTGCTTGGTAACCTGTTCGAATATGAACTGACCCGTCGCGGTGAAGAACTCAATATTCTTGGAGCCACCAGCGGCGACACCGGCAGCGCGGCGGAATACGCCATGCGCGGCAAGAAGGGGGTGCGCGTTTTCATGACCTCGCCGAAGGGCCGCATGAGCCCATTCCAGCAAGCGCAGATGTTCAGCTTGCAGGATGAAAACATCCATAACATTGCAGTTGAAGGCGTGTTTGACGATTGCCAGGATATTGTGAAAGCGGTTTCCAACGATCTGGAGTTCAAACGCCAATACAAAATCGGGACGGTTAACTCCATCAATTGGGCGCGCCTGATGGCCCAGGTCGTTTATTACTTTGCGGGCTATATCCAGGCCACAAAATCAAATGATGAGACGGTCAGCTTCACGGTGCCTTCGGGAAACTTCGGCAACGTCTGTGCCGGCCATGTAGCGCGCAGCATGGGCCTGCCGGTCGACAAGCTGGTGGTTGCCACCAACGAGAATGACGTACTTGACGAGTTTTTCCGCAGCGGCGTATACAGAGTGCGAGGCAGCGCCGATACCCACGAGACGTCCAGCCCGTCGATGGACATCTCCAAAGCGTCGAATTTTGAGCGTTTTGTATTTGACCTGCTTGGCCGGGATGGTGACCGAACCAAAGCGCTTTTTCATGACCAGTTGGCTGAACACGGCCGTTTCGATCTGAGCCTCGACCCCGCCTTCAAATCGGCCGCCCAGCGCTACGGCTTTGTGAGTGGCAAAAGCACCCACGCGGATAGACTGGCCACGATTCGCGATACTTACCAGCGCTTTGGCACCATGATCGACACCCACACCGCCGATGGTTTGAAGGTAGCGCGGGAGCAGGTTCAACCCGGCGTGCCCATGCTCGTGCTGGAAACAGCACTTCCCATTAAGTTTGCTGCCACCATTGAGGAAGCGCTGGGTAAATCCCCAGACCGGCCCGCCAGGTTTGAGGGTATTGAGTCCCTGCCCAAACGAGTCAGGGTGTTGCCGGCCGACGTGGCCGTAATCAAGCGTTACATCGCCAGCAATGTGCATTAAATTCGGTCACAGCCCAGATTTCGCTCAACAATCAAGACTGGCCACTCAAAATTGATCACGCCCGTTCCGGACCTATTGCCATGAGCCTCGCTCCCTCCAACGCTGCCATACCCACAACGCCAGCCAGTGCCTTGCCCGCTGCGCGAGCATCTCTCAAGCCCTTTGACGTCGCGCTGGCGGAGCTGCTGGCTCGGGCCGCACCGTTACCAGGTATCGAGACCCTTTCAACTTTTGATGCGGATGGCCGTGTGTTGACCCAGGACTTGGTAGCCAGTCTGAATGTTCCCGCTCACGACAACAGTTCCATGGATGGTTATGCCGTTCGGTGTACTGATTGGAAAAACTCCAACACGGTTTTTCAGGTGACCCAGCGCATTCAGGCGGGAAGCAATGGGCAGGCGTTGTTGCCGGGTTCTGTGGCACGAATTTTTACCGGTGCGCCCATTCCTCCCGGGTCCGATGCCGTGGTCATGCAGGAAGATTGCGAAACGTCGGCGGCAGGAACCGAACCACATCCCCGTGTTCGCATCCAGGCTCAGCCCAAACCGGGGCAATGGATTCGCCGCTGTGGCGAGGACGTTGCCGCCGGCGCGGTAGTGCTGCACCGCGGCGAACGCATGACCCCCGCCTCCTTGGGGCTGGCGGCCAGCATCGGTTTCGCCCATCTCCAGGTCAGCAAGCGTGTGCGGGTCGCCTTGTTTTCAACTGGCGACGAGCTTGTCATGCCCGGCGCGGTAGCGCCTGCCGACATGCGACCAGGCGCTATTTACAACTCCAACCGCTTTTTCTTGAAAGCCCTTCTGCAGCGGCTGGGCTGCACTGTGAGCGATCTGGGCATCGTGCCCGACCGCCTCGATGCAACGATAGCTGCGCTCAAAGGCGCGAGCCAGCAACACGACCTTATCCTGACCAGCGGCGGGGTCTCGGTCGGTGAAGAAGATCACATCAAACCTGCAGTGCAAGCGCTGGGTGAACTGAGCCTTTGGCAAATCGCCATCAAGCCCGGTAAACCATTTGCTTATGGCCAAGTCAAGGCAGCGCATTTCATCGGCTTGCCAGGTAATCCGGTGTCCAGCTTTGTGACTTTTCTGTTGTTGGTCAGGCCCTTTATCCTCAAGCTCCAGGGCGCCACCGAGATCGCTACAAAATCTATAGCACTGCCGGCCCACTTCGATTGGGCTAAAGCCGACAAGCGGCGAGAGTTTTTGCGTGTGAGACGCGATGAGGCGGGTGGGTTGGAGCTATTTGCCAACCAGAGCTCCGGTGTGCTCACCTCTGCCGTTTGGGCCGACGGGCTAGTCGACAATCCCCCCGGTCAAGCCATTGCGTATGGCGACACCGTGCAATTTCTCCCGTTTTCGGCCCTGATGTCGTGAATGTTGGCGCCTGAAAGTCCGCCAATGAAAATTACCATCAAATACTTCGCTTCTATCCGCGAAGCCATCGGACAGGGCAGCGAGCTGCGGGAGACTTCCGCCACCAACCTGGGGACCTTGCGCGACGAACTCCTGTCTGCGAGCCCCGCGCATGCCGGAAGTCTGGCACGTGGAAAATCTGTCCGTATGGCGCTGAACCAGATCATGAGCGACGAGTCTGCCGTTTTGGTCGACGGTTGCGAAGTCGCATTTTTCCCCCCGGTCACAGGCGGCTAGATGACGCCCCGCGTGACGATCCAGATTGAAGACTTTGATCTTGCTGCAGAGATTCAGGTCTTACGCAAAGATGACAAGCGCGTTGGCGCCGTTTGCAGCTTCATCGGCACCGTACGTGACCTGAATGACGGTTTGACCGTCAACAGCATGGAGCTCGAGCATTACCCTGGAATGACTGAAAAAGCCATCGAAGCGATGATCGACGAAGCGGTGGCGCGGTTTGATATTTTTGCCGTCCAGGTGATTCACCGGGTAGGACTTCTGCAGCCCCTGGATCAGGTGGTTATGGTGGCCGTAACGGCCTCTCATCGGGGTGAGAGTTTCAAGGCTTGTGAATTTTTGATGGATTACCTGAAGACTCAGGCACCATTCTGGAAGAAGGAACAGACCCCCGAAGGAGCACGCTGGGTCGATGCGCGCGTCAGCGACGATGCTGCGCTAGCCCAGTGGGGCATCCTCGCCAACAACGCTTGAGCTGAAAAGCCCGGGATTGATTTTTCTCATGCGGCTAGTGTTCAATTCAATTTGCTCCATTGAGGTCGCTTGCAAATTTGCATAAAAGCCCCAAGATCTAAAGGGACAACTTTTTTAGAGTTCTACCCGGAGTGACTTCATGCGGCAAGACAAACTGACCACTAAATTTCAGGAAGCCCTGAGCGATGCCCAATCGCTGGCCCTGGGCAACGACAACGGCTACATCGAGCCCGCGCATCTGCTGGCAGCGATGCTGCGACAAGAGGATGGGCCGCGCGCCGTGCTCGAGCGAGCAGGGGTTAATGTCCATGGTTTGATGCAGGCGGCCGACGCCGCCGTCAAAAAGCTGGCCCAGGTACAGGGGCAAGATCAGATTCAAATCGGTCCCGACCTCGCAAAACTGCTTCAGGCCACAGAAAAAGAATCCATCAAGCGCGGGGATCAATTCATTGCAGGGGAATTGTTTCTGCTGGCCCTGACCGACAGTAAAAGTGAGGTGGGCAAGCTGGCCAAAGAAAACGGCCTGAGTCGCAAAGCGCTTGAGAAGGCCATTGATGCCGTGCGCGGCGGCCAGAACGTCGACAGTGCCGACGCAGAAGGCCAGCGCGAAGCGTTGAAAAAATACACCATGGACCTGACCGAACGGGCACGGCTGGGCAAGCTCGATCCGGTTATCGGCCGCGACGATGAAATTCGCCGCGCCATTCAGGTGCTGCAACGCCGCACTAAAAACAACCCGGTATTGATCGGCGAGCCAGGGGTCGGCAAGACGGCCATCGTGGAAGGTCTTGCCCAGCGTATTGTGGCCGGAGAAGTGCCCGATTCGCTGAAAGGTAAACGGGTGCTGTCTCTGGACATGGCGGCGTTGCTGGCGGGTGCCAAATTTCGCGGTGAGTTCGAGGAGCGGCTAAAGACCGTACTGAAGGAACTGGCCCAGGATGAAGGCCAGACCATCGTCTTTATTGATGAACTACACACCATGGTGGGCGCCGGTAAAGCGGAAGGCGCGATGGATGCGGGAAACATGCTCAAGCCAGCGTTGGCGCGAGGTGAGTTGCATTGCGTCGGAGCCACGACGCTAGACGAGTACCGAAAGTACATTGAAAAGGATGCCGCGCTGGAACGACGCTTCCAGAAGATTCTGGTGGGTGAGCCGTCGGTTGAAGCCACCATCGCCATATTGCGGGGTCTGAAAGAAAAATACGAGCTGCACCATGGGGTCCAGATCACTGATCCGGCCATCGTCGCTGCGGCGGAGCTTTCACATCGCTACATCACGGACCGATTTCTGCCCGACAAGGCGATTGACCTGATCGACGAAGCGGCGAGCAAGATCAGCATCGAACGGGACTCCAAACCGGAGGTGATGGACAAGCTTGACCGCCGGTTGATCCAGTTGCAAATCGAGCGCGAGGCCGTGCGCCGCGAAAAAGACGAGTCTTCGCAGAAACGTTTTGGATTGATTGAAGAGGAAATCGTCAAATTACAGAAGGAAATCTCTGACCTGGATGAAATCTGGCAAGCTGAAAAAGCGCAGGCGTTGGGCTCCAAAGATGTGATGGAAGAGATCGACCGCATTCGCTTTCAGATCGAAGAATTTACACGCAAAGGCGACTTCAACAAGGTCGCAGAACTGCAATACGGGAAGTTGCCGGAGCTTGAAAAGCGACTCAAGCAGGCGCAAGACAGCGAAGCCCACAAGGACACCAGCAACGCGCCAAAGCTGCTTCGTACCCAGGTTGGCGCTGAAGAAATTGCCGAAGTCGTGGCTCGCGCTACCGGCATTCCCGTTAGCAAACTGATGCAAGGCGAACGCGATAAATTGCTGCTTATGGAAGACAAACTGCATCAACGCGTGGTGGGTCAAGACGAGGCCATTGGTGCGGTCGCCAATGCGATACGCCGTTCCCGGTCGGGTCTGAGTGATCCGAATCGCCCGACTGGTTCATTTTTGTTCCTGGGCCCCACGGGCGTCGGTAAAACCGAGTTGTGCAAGGCGTTAGCCGGATTTTTGTTCGACAGCGAAGACCACCTGATTCGCGTCGATATGAGCGAGTTCATGGAAAAGCACTCTGTGGCGCGCCTGATTGGCGCGCCACCCGGGTATGTCGGTTACGAGGAGGGCGGTCATTTAACCGAGGCGGTTCGCCGCAAACCCTATAGCGTGCTCCTGCTGGACGAGGTTGAAAAAGCCCACCCGGATGTTTTTAACGTTTTGCTGCAGGTGCTGGACGATGGCCGCCTGACCGATGGCCAGGGACGCACGGTAGACTTTAAAAATACCGTGATTGTGATGACCAGCAACATCGGTTCACCCCTGATTCAGTCGATGGTCGGACGGCCGACGGAAGAGATCAAGGACGCGGTGACGGACGAGCTCAAAAATTATTTCCGTCCTGAATTTTTGAACCGGATCGATGAGACCGTAGTGTTCCACGCGCTGGATGCGCAAAACATTGAGGCCATCGCTCGTATCCAACTCAAAGTGCTGCAAGCGCGCTTGCAGAAGATGGACTTGACGCTGGAAGTATCGGAGCCTGCTATTGCCGAGCTGGCCAAGGTGGGCTTTGATCCGGTTTATGGTGCGCGGCCGCTGAAACGCGCCATTCAGCAGCGGATTGAAAACCCGCTGTCCAAACTGCTGCTTGAAGGCCGCTTTCCGCCCAAGAGTGTGATTCCAGTCGGGGTGGACCCGATCCGTGCACCGGGGGTTTTTAGTTTTGGGGTGGCGGCTTAACGCAGCAAGGCATCCCATGAACTGGCGTTGAAAAACGCCATTTTTCTGCCAGCTGCTTGTGTTTTCTGATTGGGTGTCGGTACTGAATCAGGTACCGAGAAATTTAGCCCGCTACCTTGTTGCAGGTAGCGGGTTTGTTCATGTTCCTTCGAGCATATGCAGGTGTGCGCGCAGGCTGTCGAGTTCGTCCAACAGCTCCAGCGCCAGTGCCGCGCCAGCCAGGTTGACGCCCAGATCGTTTTGCAGTCGCAGGGCGACTTTGGCGCGGTACAGGTGCACACCGGTAAATTGCCAGTGATCGGGCGTACTCCCTTCTGGCGTTAGCACGCCTTCGTTCACAAGATCAATGATCATGTCGGCCTGCGCCGCACAAGCACGGCAGATTTCGGCAAGTGTCAGCTCGGTTTGTTCCTCAAGAATGAAGCTGGTGATTTCTGTCAGCTTGAAGTTGGGCGTCATGGCTTGTCTCCCAGTTTCGCGCGTGGGTGAAAGGAATTGAACTGTTGGGCCATGCCTTGGTAAAACGACTTGCCGGAGTCGGTGTCGGCAGGGGGCACTAACACCTGAATCACGAAGTAAAAATCACCGGGTGTAGCGCCAGGGAGCCCCCGACCTTTAAGCCGCAGCTTGCGTCCGGCAGCCGACCCCGGCGGTATCTTGACTTCGACGTGTCCCGTCGGAGTGGGCGCTTCGACCTCGGCGCCCAGCGCGGCTTCCCATGGTGCAATCGGCAAGTCCAGATAAACATCGTGTTTGTCCACTCGGTAACGCGGGTGAGGCCGGATTTCCACGTCCAGATAGAGATCGCCAGGGCTGCCTTCGCCCATACCCGGTGCGCCCTGTCCCGCCAAGCGGATGTGTTGGCCGGCTCGTATACCTTTAGGAATTGTGAAAGTAATCTGGTGCTCGCGCGCAATGACATGTCCTTGGTCATCCATCTCGGGCACGCGCAGGCTGAGGGTCCGTGTGGGACCACTGTAGGAGTCTTCCAGATCGATCTCTATTTTCGCGTGGTGGTCTTCACCCTGGGCACTGAATGTTGCACGGCGGCCGCTGCTGTTGCCGTCATTTCTTTTTCCTGCACTGGCAAAACCCTGACGAAACAGTGTTTCGAAGAAGTCGCTGTGATCGCCGGGGTTGCCACCGCCGAACCCGCGTTCGAAACCGCTGCCGGCATATTCCGCGCCTGCATTCCACTCAGGGGGAGGGCGGAAGTCCTGTCCGGCTTTCCAGTTAGCTCCCAGCTGGTCGTAAGCGGCGCGCTTGTCCGGGTCTTTTAACACCTCATAGGCTTCCCCTACGGCCTTGAACTGGACTTCCGCGTTCTTTTCTTTACTCACGTCGGGGTGATATTTGCGAGCCAGCTTGCGGTGCGCACGCTTGATGTCGTCTTGCGTCGCGTCGCGCGCCAAGCCCATTACTTTGTAGTAATCCTTGAATTCCATGAAAGACCTTTAGAGAAGGAGTGCTCGTTATTCCCTACGATAACGGAAATTCCGGAATAGTTGGAATGCCCTGGCCAGCAATTTCAATTTTGCAACTATTCAAAACGCAATCACTTAACTGGAATCACGGTTCCCGCAGGGACCGGCACGGCGGTAACGCTGTTTTGAGGGGAGCCTTCGATGAAGCGGTCGGAGTAGGTCAGGTAAACAAGCGTATTGCGTTTGCTATCTACCAAACGCACCACCCGCAGCCTTTTGAAGACGAGGGAAATGCGCTCGCTGAACATCTCCTCCTGGTGAACCAGCGGCTTGGTGCCAAAGCTGATGGGTCCGGTCTGTCGGCAGGCAATGGACGCTTCAGCCTTGTCCTCAGCCAGACCCAGAGCTCCTTTGATACCGCCCGTCTTGGCCCGCGATACGTAGCACGTCACGCCGTTCACCTGAGGGTCGTCGTAGGCATCCACCACGATTTTGTGGTCCGGCCCCAGGAGCTTAAAGACGGTGTCTACTGCGCCGATTTGCTCGCTGTAAGCGCCGTTACAGACGCCGAGCAGAACGGCCAGGCTGAGGCCGTATCGCTTGGTCATGAATCGTCGTGGGGTGAAGGTTTTCATGGTGAGTCCCTAGCGTGAAATGGGTGAAATCGGTGAAGTGCTTTCACAGTGAGTCGACAGGTTTGCCGATTCACTGGAGTCAAGTCCCTAATGTACAAACTTGTGGCCCTCTATCATCGCCCGATGACTCTTTCCCACGCTCCTATTTGTGCCATCAGTCTTCGCGCCCTTTTTGACGACCAGCACCGAGCCAGCCGGGTGCAAGTTGAGGTGCCACTGGCGTTGCGACGCGATCGGCTGCTGCGAATTCGGGCCTTGTTGCAAACGCATGGGAGCGCGCTTGCGCAGGCGGTACAGGCCGATTTCGGTGTCCGGTCTCCGCAACTAACTGAAATCGCCGACCTGTTCGTGCTGCGAACGATGCTCTCAAGCACGCTGAAGGCCTTGCCTAAATGGATCAAGCCGGTGCGGGTGCACACGCCAATTTATTTGCAACCCTCGCGTGCTTATCTGGCGCGCCAGCCCTTGGGCGTGGTGGGGGTGGTGTCGCCTTGGAACTACCCGATCCAGTTGTCCCTCGGCCCGGCCATCACGGCCTTGGCCGCTGGCAACCGTGTCATGCTCAAGCCTAGCGAACTGACGCCGCAGACCTCTACGTTGTTAGGTGAGTTGATCGGCAGAGCCTTTGCACAAGACGAACTGTGCGTCGTGCAGGGGGAGGGTGAAAATCCGGCTGAATTTGCAGCTGAATTCGCCAGCCTGCCCTTTGATCATTTATTTTTCACTGGCTCCACGGCGGTTGGCCGCAAGGTGGCGGCGGCTGCTGCGGCCAACCTGACGCCCACCACACTGGAGCTCGGCGGGAAATCGCCCTGCCTCATCGACCCTTCGTGCGAACTGCGCGAAGCGGCCCTCAAAATCGCTCATGGCAAGCTGCTCAATGCCGGGCAGACCTGCATCGCTCCGGACTATGTGCTGCTGCCCCGCGGCCGTGAGGCAGCGTTTGCTGACGCCTTTGCGCGTGCAGTTGCCCAGCTGTTTCCCACCATTTCCGGCAACCCCGACTACGCCGCCATTATTAGTCCGCACCACTACGAACGGCTGCAAACGTTACTGGAGCAGGCGGAGGGTGAGGGCGCCCGTCTGCAGGTCGTCAACCCAGAGGGTGATGGCGTGGCGTCTGCCAAATCGCGCGATCGCGCGTCGCGGCAAATGGCACCGGTTTTAGTATTTGGTGCCGCCAGCCACTCTCGGTTGTTACAGGAAGAAATTTTTGGTCCGATCTTGCCGGTGGTGCTGTACGACACACTGGACGAGGCGATTGAATACATCAACACGCGGCCACGGCCCCTGGCGCTGTATTGGTTCGGGACAGACGAGGTTTCGCGCAATCAGGTGCTGGCGCGCACCGTGAGCGGCGGGGTCACCGTCAACGATACGCTGATGCACATTGCGCACGAAAACCTGCCTTTTGGTGGCGTGGGCGAGAGTGGCTGGGGCGCCTACCATGGCGAAACCGGTTTTCTGCGCCTGACGCTGCAAAAGCCGGTGCTGGTGCAGTCAAGCTGGGCGCGGGGCGATTTGTTCTATCCGCCTTACGGCAAACGCTTTGACCAGATCATGGGGATTCTCAAGCGCCTGATTTAAGTAACGCAGTAGTTCAGTAGCTTGGTATCGGGGTGACCTTGTCCCGCGAATGCAATCAATTCAGTTGCTACTATTTTTATAGCCTCGTAGAGACGTCACTATTCGATTCGAGGCCTTCTGAATGAACACTGGTGTTAATGCGTCGGGTTGCTGGGTAATTGTTCGGCCACCAGTTCGACCAGGCTGGCAATGCGGGTAGGCCACTGGTCAATCTCCGCAGCTTCCATAAAATTCAGGCGGCAACTCGCGCAGGACACCACCACGGTGTCTGCCCCCGTGGCTTCGATCTGTTCACGCTTGATCTCCCAGGCTGCGTGTCGAAGCGGTTCCGCCCGGTTGATCAGGAAGGTCCCGGCACCGCCGCCGCAGCACCAGTTGAGTTCCGCGGTCGGTGCGGTCTCCCGAAAATCAACGCCCAGCGCGCGGATGGCCACCCGGGGCTCGTCAATCACACCGCCGTGGCGGGCCAGCTTGCAGGCATCGTGGTACGTGAACTTCTGGCCGGCCTTGCCCGGCTTGATCTGAAGCCTTCCGCACTGAATTTCCCGGCCTACAAACTCGGACACCGCCAGGACTTCGAAAGGCAGGGGATCGCCGTTGTCGAGTCGGCCCTCCCAGCGCAGCGCCGGGTAAGCGTGTCCGCATTCGGGAAGGATGACCGTGCGAGCGCCAATCGCGAGCGCCTCGTCGATCAGGCGTTTGCTGGCGGCTTTTTGCAGCGACTCGTTGCCTGAGAGTAGACCAAAGTTGGCCGCCTCGAAACCGGCACTGCGCAGGGTCCACGACAGGCCCAGATGATTGAGGATACGCCCTGTGGCGGCCAATGCATCCTGAAACAACAAGACGTCGATCACCGTGGTCACCAACATCACATCGGCCTTCGGTTCGTCCAGTGGAATGGTGATACCTTGCGCCCGAAGTGCTTGGACGGTCTTTTCCAGTTCAGCGGGCCCTACACCAAACACCGTGCCACGCCCGGCCTGCTCTTGCGCCACCGCCATCAACTCCAGCGGAGCCAGGCCAGCTTCCGAGAGGGCTTCCCGCATAACGTTTACCCCGCGCGCAATATTGATACCCATCGGACACACCATGCTGCAGCGGCCGCACTCGGTGCAGGTGTCGTAGACCAACGCTTGCCATTCCTGCAAGTCGTCCACGGTGATGTCGCGTGTGAAAAGGCGGTGGATAGGCGCAAACGCCGAGCTTTCGCGTAGATGCACGCGCCGTAGTAAATCAAGCTTTCGCGTTGGCGTGTATTGGGGGTCCTGGGTGCCCTGATAGAAGTGGCAGGCTTCGGAGCAGTAGCCACAATTCACGCAGGCCTCCAAATCCATGGCAAGGGCTCGGTCGGTCTTCAGACGCATCACGGCCTTGGCCCGCGACAGCCGCTCCGCATCCGTCAGTTTCTCGGGCCGCGCCATCTCACCCAAGTGGCGGATCGCCTCCTGGAATTGCTTGAAAACAGCTTGGTCAATCATGTGCGTACTCCCCGGCGTCCAAGAAATCTGGCAAGCCGCATTCGGTTGGGAAACACCAGAAAAGCGTGCATCAATTTACCGAACGGAAACCACACCAGCAGCAGCTCCAGACTTAGCAGATGCAGCGCCAGGGGGCCTCGGTAGAGGGGGCTAGCGTAGGCGAGCAACGCAGTCGATTGTTCGCCCACCACGGCCATCCCAGTCACCACCGGCAGCATGGTGACCGCCCAGGTCACCATATCGTCGAGTCTGGAGATTTTTTTGAGCACCGGGTCTGTGAGCCGAAATACCAGAGCCATGATCAGCGACACGATGGTGGCGGCCGCAGCGACATACATCACCATGTCGGGCAAGGCGGGCCAGCTTAGGCCGGTCAGTCGGCGAATGAATGCAATGTGGGGCGCATAGGCAAAGAAAATCAATGCCAGGCCGATATGAAAAACGTAAGGGTTAACCGTTATCAGCGTGGCGCTGGGGTGAAATCCACGGTGGGGAACCATTTTCGACAGACTGGCTTTGAGCGCATCGACGGTTCCAAACGCCTGGCGCGCCGGTGCGCTTGCGACCGATGCGTGTGGCAGACGCCATAAAATAAAAAATCGCCATGCCACCCCCAACACAAATACAAGGATCGCAACCGTGAGCAGGGGGCCGCGTGCCCAATCGAGCATATCCATCTGGTACTGCCTTTCCTTTGGCTATCGCATTGGTTGAGGCTAGCATCATGCTCCCGGCAAAGAATTGATGCACGTCAAATTTACCGGTCCAATTGCTGCACAAAAATAAGTTCGAGACTTAATTTGCTATCAAAAAAAATAGCTTGAAATGCAATTTCAGCAAGCACGGAAGGCAAATAAATCCAGCATTGGTTGGCATCGCCATGAGTGCGTGGCTCTTCCATAGCTACGGTTTTGGCCGCCTTCGAAGCTGCGCTTGGATGGCCCGCATCGCAGTTCTACCGCAGCCGCCAATCGACGCATTTTTGTGTGAAATTCGATCTCGCAGGGCGTTGCGCTTTCATCAAGACGACGGGGCCGATATTAAGATCACGGCATGACAACTTCAAGCTCTCTGAATGCGCGCGCCCCGGCTGCCGGTACCCTGCGCCACGACGCCCGGGTCATCGGGTTGGTCGGATTGGCGCACCTCATCAGTCACTTCAGTCAATTGTTGCTCGCACCGCTGTTTCCCTGGCTCAAGGACGCGTTTAACGTCAGTTACGCGGAACTGGGATTTTTGATGACGATATTTTTTGTTGTCTCGTGCGCGGTGCAAGCCATGGCGGGCTTTGTTGTAGACCGGTTCGGTCCGCGTCCCCTTCTCTTTGGCGGTCTTGCCCTGCTCGGCATTGCGGCCTTTGGCTACTCGCTCAGTACCAGTTACTGGATGATGGCCGGGTTTGCGGTGGTGGGTGGGGTGGGTAATGGTGTGTTTCACCCCGTGGACTACACCTTGCTCAATCGAAAAATCAGTCCGTCGCGATTGGGGCACGCTTACAGCGTGCACGGCATTACGGGCAGCTTGGGCTGGGCGTTGGCACCGGCGCTTGTAGTGACGCTAACGCTGGCCTATTCTTGGCGAGTGGCGCTTGCCAGCGCAGCTGTGCTGGTGTTCGCGGTACTTGCCATATTGCTGGTGAATCGCGAGAAGCTGGCGCTGAAGCTTGCGTCACCTGACAAGGGCGCGCCGTCGGTCGATGGCGGCTTGGGTTTTCTTAAAATCCCTGCGGTGTGGGTGTGTTTTGCGTTCTTTTTTTGGTACGCCATGGCGCTCAGCGTGGTGCAGGCTTTTGCACCGGAGTCAGCCCGCCAATTGCATGCGGTCCCATTACCGCTGGTGGCGATGTGCCTGACGATTTACATGGTCTGCAGCGCGGGGGGCATGGTGCTGGGCGGGTTTCTGGCCGCCGACCCAATGCGATGCGAGCGCATTGTCGGCACTGGCATGGGTGCGGCAGCAACCGTGGCGCTACTGCTGGCTTTGGGCCGCCTGGAAGCATGGATGGTGCCTGTGTTGTTTGGCGTCATGGGTTTTGTGTCGGGGATTGCAGCGCCTTCGCGCGATTTGCTGGTGAAGCGTTCAACCCCTGAAAACGCAACAGGCCGCGTTTATGGTGTGGTGTATGCGGGCCTGGACATCGGACAGGCAGTGTCACCGCTGATCTTTGGCATCATGATGGACCATGGGCAGTACCGCGGTGTTCTGCTGGGCTTGGCGTTGGTGCAGGCGGTGCTGATTGTCAGTGCCTTCAATGTACGAAGGGTGCGGCGCGTAGCGGTGGTTGCCGCATGACTCGGAGGTGCGGTTTTATACTGCGGCCCATCGACATTTTTTAGGCAGTAATGAATTCTTCAGGCTCCAGTTTTATTGGTTTCTCCGTTGCCGGTTCGTTAGGCACAGCCCTTTTTTTGAGTTCGTTCCTCACGCACTCGCAGGTCGCACCCCTGACGGACAAACTGGTGGGCGATGCGGGCGGTGCTGTCTACCTGACACAAAGCGTAGTGCGCGGCAAAAGCACGGACACGTCCGTTTTGCCTTACGGTTTTATCGACTACGGTCGGATGTTCGCCCGCGTGGATACCTTGGGTGTCAAAACAGTCGCTTTGGGCTACGGCTATCTTGAGCTGGCGGGCAGGCTGAGCCAGGACGGCTGGCGTGCCAACACGCCGGTGCTAGCGGGGCTGACAGACCGTAAAACATCGATTCCGCTGGGCATCGGGACCTTCCAGGAAACGCCTTATGGCGCTTTTTTTCTAAATGCATTTGTAGATGCCAACAAATCGCATGGCACCTTGTTGGAGGCTACTTATGCGGCTCAATTCCGTCTGGGTAACTGGTCTTTCTATCCCCAGTTTGGCCTCGAATACCGCAACGTGAAGTACACCAACTATTTCTATGGCGTGTCACCTGCAGAGTCGGTGACGAGCGGCTATGCAGCGTATAGCGCCACTGCGTCAACAACGCCGGTGCTTGGCTTGGCGCTGGATGTGCCATTGGGCGGGCCATGGATGATCAACTTACAACTCCGCCGCAAGTGGCTCGATTCGACTGTACAGAACAGCCCGCTAGTGAATAAGAAGACTCAAGACTCCGGATTTATGGCACTTGCGTACCGGTTCAATTAATCCCCCAGGGGTTGCTCAGGAGGGCGCAGAGTTAAGCACTGAATACAAGGTGTTGCAAAGGCCTGGGTTGAAGCGTAAATTAACAGTTGGAGACTGTAGATTGCCCAATCCTTCAACACATGGAGTTCCACATGACCCCATCCAACGCACCCGCAGCCAAACCAGAAGAGGGCGAGTTTGTCCGCTGGATTGAAGAAAAATCCGAAACCATGAAGGCGGGACTTCGTGATAAGTTTCCACCCGCAACCAGCGGAGTCGGCGCCATCGGTCCCGAAACCTTCACCCAACGCATTGAGGAAGTTTTGCTGGGACATGAGCCTCCAGCAGCCGAGTTGCTCGAGGAACTTGCAGCGCTCGATGGCGCCCCACCGTTGAGTGATGAAGAACTGGCCAGGCAGGCTCTCGCTGACGGAGGCGTGGACGGCAATCCGGACACGCCGGAATAGCCAACTTCTGCCGGGCCCGTGTTTTTTTGTCGACTACGGTTTCAGTGCTGTTGTGCAGTCTGTCGGGCGGCACAGCGTCGGCGTGATTAAACAACTGCCCGGGCTGCGAGATTATTTTGTTAATAAATAAAAAAGGCCGGGATGAACCGACCTTTTTTCGTCAACCCTTTGAAGGCTTATTCCTTGATGTCCACGCCGTAGAAGTTGTGGCGGCCAAAAGGACTGTTTTTAAAATCGATCACACTTTTGCGCATAGGTTTGATCTGCACGGCGTGGGCAATTGTGAACCAAGGCGCCTGTTCCTTGAAGATGACTTGCGCTTGTTGATACAGCTTGGTGCGCTCCGCTTGGCTGGTCACGGTTTTGGCTTTTAACACCAAGTCCTCATAGGGCTGGTAGCAAAACTTGGCGATGTTGCCGCCACTGGCGGACTTTGCAGACGCGCAACCGAGCAGGGTGTACAGGAAGTTGTCTGGGTCGCCGTTGTCGCCGGTCCAGCCCAGCATGCCCATCTGGTGCTCACCTGCCTCCAAGCGCTTGCGATACTCGCCCCATTCAAAGCTCTTGATCTCGGCCTTGACGCCAACTTTCACCAAGTCGGCCTGCATCAACTCTGCAATGCGCTTGGCATTCGGGTTGTAGGGCCGTTGTACCGGCATGGCCCACAAATCGGTGGTGAATCCGTTCGGATAGCCCGCTTGTGCCAGCAGTTTCTTGGCGGCTACAGGGTCGTAGACGTCGTCTTTGACGGCATCGTTGTAAGACCACATGGAGGGGGGGATGGGGTTCTTGGCAGCAACGCCGGTGCCAAGGTACACACCGTCAATAATGGCCTTCTTGTTGATGGACATATTGATAGCCTTGCGAACGCGTACGTCGTCAAACGGCTTTTTGGTCGTGTTGTAGGCCAGGTAGCCGACGTTCAGCCCGGGTTGTTCGAGCACCTTGATGTTGGGGTCCTTGCGAATGGCCTGAAGGTCTGCCGGGTTAGGGTAGGGCATGACATGGCACTCGCCCTTTTGGAGTTTGGCCCAGCGCACAGAGGCGTCAGGCGTGATGGAATACACCAGGTCGTCAATTTTGGCTTTGCCTCCCCAGTACTGGGGAAATGCCTTGTAGCGAATAACGGCATCTTTTTGGTACTGCACCAGGTAGAAGGGTCCGGTACCGATAGGGTCTTGGTCAATCTTCTCGGGTGTTCCCGCCTTGAGCATGGCGTCGGCATATTCTTTAGATTGAACCGCAGCGTAGGGCATAGCCAGATTGGCAAGAAACGGTGCTTCCGGCTTATCCAAAATAATTTGAACGGTGTAGTCGTCTACTTTTTGCACTGACTTCAGCAGTTTCGGCATGCCCATGTCACTGAAATAGGAGTGGTTGGAGCTTGTCACCTTGAAGTAGGGGTTATCTTCTTTCCACTGACGCTCAAACATGAACACCACGTCATCGGCATTGAAGTCTCGGGTCGGTTTAAACGCACGCTGACTGTGCCATTTCACCCCTCTACGCAGGTGAAACGTGTACTCCTTACCATCTGCTGAAATATCCCACTTTTCGGCAAGGCCGGGAATGACTTTGGTGCCGCCACGCTCAAATTCCACAATGCGGTTGTAAATGGGCTCATCTGCATCGAACGACGTACCAGTAGTGTTGATGCCCGGGTAGAAATTCTCGGGGCTGCCCTCAGAGCAGAACACCAGCGTCTTTGCGGAGACCGGCGAGAGCGCGAGCAGCGTTGGCAGCGCGACCGCGCACAGCAATGCGCGATAGACCGGACGCAATTGGCGCGCACTTGATTTAATCTGGATCATCTGACGGACTCCCTTTGGGCGTTGATGCTGCAATGCAGCGGGCTGACGGCCAGTTAGCGTGGGATTTGTGATGCACGCACGCTGGTCGTTGAAAAGCCTGGCCCAAAAAATGCGGATAAGCATGGTTTCAGGTCAAGCAGGAAGGAATTTCTCTGCATAGTGACACGCGACCTGCCGGTTTGCAACTTCACGAAGAAGGGGCCTTTCGGCGCGGCAGCGCTCGGTAACATGCGGGCAGCGGGTTGAAAACACGCAGCCACTGGGTGGATTCAGCGGAGAGGGCAACTCGCCTTTGAGCACAATGCGCTGTTTGATCGTGCCTGAAGCGTCGTTTCCGGCTATGCCCGGCGTGGACGCAAGCAAGGCCTGGGTGTAGGGATGCAGGGGCTGTGCAAACAAGCTATTCTTTTTACCTTGTTCCACGGCGTGGCCGAGGTACATGACCAGCACGTCATGGGCAATGTGGCGCACCACGCCGAGGTCGTGCGAGATGAATAGGTAAGCCAGCCCCATCGACTGCTGCAAGTCGGCCAGCAAGTTGAGTACTTGAGCCTGAATCGACACATCCAGCGCCGACACCGGTTCGTCGGCTACCACCAGCGCGGGGTTGAGCATTAGCGCACGCGCTATTGCGATACGCTGGCGTTGTCCACCCGAAAACATGTGCGGGTAACGGTCATAGTGCTCTGGCCGCAAGCCCACCCGGGCTAGCATGTCGCGCGCGCGGCTGGCGCGCTCGCCAGCAGACAGTGAAGTGTTGATTTCCAGCGGTGCCTCAAGAATGGCGCCGATCTTCTTGCGTGGATTCAGTGAACCATAGGGGTTCTGAAACACCAACTGCACCGCTTTGCGAAGCCCCAGGCGTTCTTCCCGAGACGCGTGGGCGGTATCAATACCCTGGATAAGCAATTGACCTTCGGTGGGCGTTTCAATCAGTGAGATCATCCGCGCCAATGTTGATTTTCCACAGCCCGATTCGCCCACCACAGCGAGCGTCCTGCCCGCCTGAACGGTGAATGACACACCGCCGACCGCCTGGAGATGATCGGGGGCGCGCATGAAGCCGCGCCGAACTTCGTAGACACGTTTGAGATCCCTGGCTTCAACCACCAAGGGAGCTTTTCCCGCGGACGCGTTTTGAGACGTGCTCATGGGTTTGTCGCCGCGATCACCGCCGTATCCCGCAGGATGGAGGCCTCACGGGTGGGGTCTCCCAGCGGATAGTGGCAGCGCACCATGCCGTCCTTCCAGGCGCGCAGCAGCGGGCGCTCATGACGCGAATAGTCGGTGGCATAGCGGCAACGCGGCGAGAACAGGCAACCGGTCGGCCGGTCATGGAGCCCCGGCACCATGCCGGGAATGGTCGCCAGTCGCGCGCTACCATCGCTGCGCTCCGGCAGGGCGGCCAGCAGCGCTTCAGTGTAGGGGTGCTGTGGTGCGTTGAAGAGGGCGTGCGCGCTTTGCTCTTCCATAATTTGGCCGGCGTACATCACGGCTACGCGCTGCGCCATTTCGGACACCACGCCCATGTTGTGAGTGATCAGCACCAACGCCATGCCCCGTTCTTTTTGCAAGCTGCGGAGCAGGTCCAGGATTTGGGCCTGAATGGTCACGTCCAGGGCCGTGGTGGGTTCGTCGGCAATTAGCAGCCGCGGGTTGCAGGAAATTGCCATGGCAATCATGACGCGCTGATTCATGCCGCCCGACAACTGATGGGGGTAGGCTTTCAGCCGACTTTCGGGGGCGGGGATACCGACTTGCTCAAGGAGCTCGATGGCCCTGCGCGTGGCAGACTTGCGGTCCAGACCCAGATGAAGGCGCAGAGGCTCCGTCAGCTGAAAGCCGATGGTGAAGCAGGGGTTCAAACTGGTCGTGGGATCTTGAAAAATCATAGCCACATCTTTGCCGGTGAGCTTGCTGCGCTCTCTGGTCGACAGCGTCAGCAGGTCGTGGCCGGCAAAGCGCAATGTGTCGGCCCGGACACTGCCGGGATACGCTACCAAGCCCATCAAGGCCATCATCGCGACGCTTTTACCGGAACCGGATTCGCCAACGATACCCAGTACTTCACCTTCTTCGAGTGACAAGTTGACGCCGTCAACGGCGTGCATGACACCGTTTTGCGCAGGAAAATCGACCGACAGGTTTTCTATTTCAAGCAAGGCCATGGCACGTAATTCTTTCAGCGCTTCAGCTTCGGATCGAACGCATCACGCAGACCGTCGCCCAGCAAGTTGAAGGCCAGCACAGTAATCAATATTGCGAGGCCGGGAAAGGTGACAACCCACCAGGCGCGGAGGACAAATTCACGGGCGTCGGCGAGCATGGTGCCCCACTCGGGGGACGGCGGTTGGGCGCCGAGACCGAGAAAGCCCAGCGCGGCCGCGTCCAAAATGGCTGTGGACACCCCGAGCGACGCCTGCACTATCAGCGGCGCCGTGCAATTGGGCAGAATTTCGCTAAACATCAGCCGGAAGCGGCTCGCACCGTTCATGCGCGCTGCCGTCACGTAATCGCGAGAGGTTTCTGTAATCACCGCTGCCCGGGTAATTCTGACGTAATGCGGCAGCACGACGATGGAAACGGCCAGCATCGCATTCATCAGGCCGGGGCCCAGAATGGCCACAATCACGATGGCCAACAGCAGGCTGGGCAGCGTCAGAATAATGTCCATCATTCGCATGATGGCTATTTCAAAAATGCCACGGAAAAATCCAGCCATGAGGCCGAGCACCGTACCAACGATTACCGACACGGAAACTACCGCCAGACCGATCACTAGTGAAAGGCGTGCTCCGTACATCAGGCGCGACAGGATGTCGCGACCAATAGCGTCAGTGCCCAAAAGGTAGGCGCTCGAGCCGCCCGACTGCCAAGCCGGGGGTTTGAGAAAGACGGTAGTGTTCGTAATATTGGGAGCGTGAGGCGCCAATAGAGGCGCAAACAGCGCGACCAGCAGCACCACTGCCACAATAATCAGGCCCATCACGGCACCGCGGTTGGCACTGAAGTAAGTCCAAAACTCACGCAGCGGATGCATCGGCGCTGGCGGAGTGACCGGGGTCAAGGATGCTGCGCTCATCGCTGATGCCTGATGCGTGGATTAATGATGCCGTAGGTAATATCAACCAGAAGATTAACAGCCATCACAATCGCGCCTAGCAACAAAATGCCGCCTTGCAAAACCGGGTAGTCCCGTCGGCTGATGGCTTCTATCAGCCATTTGCCGACACCCGGCCAGGAGAAAATGGTTTCGGTCAGGATTGCGCCTGTGAACAAGACACCCACCTGCAGACCAATCACGGTGATTACTGGAATCAGCGCGTTGCGAAGCGCATGCACGGCCACCACACGCAGGTTGGAGAGTCCCTTGGCGCGGGCGGTGCGGATGTAGTCTTCGCCGAGTACCTCGAGCATCGCCGAACGCGTCATGCGCGCAATCACCGCCAGCGGGTTGGTCCCCAACACGATGGTCGGCAAAATCAGGTGGGAGACTGCCGACCAGAACGCTCCCTTGTCATCGGAGAGCAATGAATCGATGAGTAAAAATCCGGTGGTGGGCTCAATAAAATACTGCACCGACAGGCGGCCCGAAACCGGGGTCAAATCGAGCTGCACGGAAAACAGCAGGATCAGCAGCAGACCCCACCAAAAAATCGGCATGGAGTAGCCCGTGAGGGAAATCCCCATGACGCCGTGGTCCAAGATGGAATTGCGCTTGACAGCAGCAAGAATGCCCGCCGGGATGCCGATCAACAGTGCAAAGACGATGGCGCAGAGTGCCAATTCAATCGTGGCAGGAAAGAGGGCTAGAAATTCGTGCAGCACGGGCTCTTGCGTAATCAGGGATTTGCCCAGATCGCCCTTGAGCACCCGGCCAATGTAGATTCCGTATTGCACCAGAACCGGCTGGTCAAGGCCGTACTCTTTGAGCAGCATGGCATGACGAACCGGATCTATTCCGCGCTCGCCCGCAAGCGTTTCAATGGGGTCGCCCGGGACCAGACGAATTAAGAAGAAGGCCAGTAGCGTCATCCCAAAAAAGGTGGGAATGATCAGGCTCAGCCGGGTAAAAATAAAGCGCAGCATTATTGCAAGAGACTAAAAAAAGGCGCTGGGCGGCGCGGTAGAAAATTCGCCGCTGAGGCGACCAGCGGAGTCCGCAAATATCGTCGCCATTTTGGCTTTTGAGAGCGGCAGCATGGATATATTGTGTTGATAGTCTGGCCCGCCCGGCTATAGCGCTGGCAGTTTTTGAGTTTATCAACAAATTTGCCAATATCGGAGCGTATTGCTTGCAACCGACTACCCAGTAACCCGCATAAATCAGAGCCTTTTTGGCGGATAACCCGGCGGTTCGAACGCTTTAGTCGCCCTGTCTAGTCGCGTCCCAGTGGCCCGGCGCGCAGGCAAAAAAAAGGCCAGTGAATGCTGGCCTTTTAAGTCTCGATAAAAATCGATTACTTAACGTGCTTACCGATCAGGCCAGCCATCTCGAACATCGACACCTGCGCCTTGCCGAACACGGCGCGCAGTTTTTCGTCGGCATTGATCATGCGTTTATTGAGCTTGTCTTGCAGGCCTTTGGACTTGATGTAATCCCATAGCTTTTTGACGATCTCGGTACGTGGCAAAGGCTTGTCGCCCACCACGGCCGCGAGTGCAGGGCTCAAAGTCAACGCTTTCATGAACGCTGGATTGGGCGTACGCTTTTTCGCCGGAGCTACTTTTTTCGCCGCTGGCTTTGTGGCTGCGACTTTCTTTGCGGGAGCTGCTTTTTTCGCAGCGACAGTCTTCGTTGGAGCTGCTTTTTTCGCAGCTACTTTTTTTGCCGGAGCAGCCTTTGTTGCAGGTGCTTTTTTTGCCGGGACCTTTTTTGCAGTTGCCATGATTGATTTTCCTTCTAGAAGTTGACAAATCACCACCGGAATAACTACTTTCTTGTGGCTCTGCGGATGCTACTGGAGAAAAAGGCTGTTTCATAGCTAAAAAGCACTTTATTTGCAGGTTGATGTTGTAGATTTACCTATGAAAATCAAAAAAACACCTTAAAGCGTTGCACTGCGGTCCGCCGATTCGCTGCCAGCGACCTGTTCCCTGGCAAAAAGGACCTTCTGAAAATCGCAACCAATGGCGCAAAAAAAGACCTCGCTGCCGGCCAGCGCGCACGGCTAAGACTGACAACGGCAACGGTGGGTCACCCCAGAATCAAGTCGAGGAACTGGCAAAATGGTGCTTCCACATTTAAGGAAAGTCACCAGGAAATGACCCTATCTGCCACCGTTTCGTTTGCTACCTGCGATTTGTGCGACGCCTATAAAAACGACAGCTCTGGCGAGTTCCGGGTGTTGCCGCCTGTTTTTAAAGACTTTGGGGGCCTTCGAAAATTTAGCGGATCCATTGCTACCGTCAAATGCTTCGAAGACAACTCGTTGCTGAAAGCCGCTGTGGACTTGCCCGGTGAAGGGCGCGTGCTGGTGGTTGACGGCGGCGCATCACTTCGCCGCGCTTTATTGGGCGGCAACCTGGGTGCAGCCGCCGCAAAAAATGGCTGGGCAGGCGTCGTGATTGATGGTTGCGTGCGGGACGTTGCCGAACTGGCGCAATGCCGCACCGGAATAAGGGCGTTGGCTGCCATGCCGCTGCCTACCGAAAAACGTCAAGAGGGCCAACGCGACGTTGCAGTTCAAATTCAGGGCGTGTGGATACGTCCCGGCGACTGGCTTTATGCCGATGAAGACGGCATCGTCGTTATGCTGGCGCCGCGCACTGCCTGAGCATCGGTGCGGCGCCGGCGCCTACAGTTGCAGATCAGCGGATGGGCGAAGCGCTCCAGCGCGAAAACGCGTGGGGCGACTTTTTAGCTGGTCAAGCCCTTGTAGAGCATGTAGGCAGCCAACCCATACAGAATGCTGGCAAAGACCCGTCTGAGCTTGTCTACAGGTATCTTGTGAGCAGCCCGGGCGCCCAGCGGCGCTGTGATGACACTGCAAGTCGCAATCACGCCCAGCGCCGGAAGCCAGATGTAGCCAAATGAGCCCGCAGGTAAATCCTGCACAGTCTGACCGCTGAGTGCGTAGCCGAGCACATTCGCAACGGCGATCGGGAACCCGAGTGCTGCGGAGGTGGCCACTGCATTGTGAATCGCTACGTTGCACCACGTCATGAAGGGCACGCTGATAAAGCCGCCGCCTGCACCGACCAAGCCAGAAAGAAAGCCGATGAAGCCGCCGGCCACCAGCTGGCCTCCGGTACCAGGCATTTGGCGGCTGGGTTTCGGTTTTTTATTCAGAAACATCTGGGTCGCCGAGAAACTTACGAACAGGCCAAAAAAGATGGCCAAGTAAGAACCTTTGAGCAGCGAAAACACCCCCAAGCTGCCGATGATGCTGCCAACCACAATGCCGGGCGCCAGCCGCTTGACAATATCCCAGCGCACAGCACCGTGTTTCTGGTGGGCCCGAACGCTCGAGATAGACGTGAAGATGATGGTGGCCATGGACGTCGCGATCGCCATTTTGACAGCCAAATCCGGGGAAACACCGCGGTTCGACATGATGATCGTGATGAACGGCACCATCACCATGCCGCCGCCAACGCCCAACAAGCCTGCGAGAAAACCGGTGCCCAGGCCCAAAAGTGCAAGTTCAACGATAAGGAGCGGTTCGAGATTCATAGGTCAGGAGAGACTTGTGGCAACTGTCCGGAAACCGACAGGGAAATAAGGTGTCTGCGAGTGCCACTGGACCGTCATCCTGAACCGGGGTTCAGGTGGGCGAGGGCAGTCAGGTTTCGGGTTCGTCTGACGCGAGACGATCACGCCTGCCGGACAATTTACCAAGCCCGTGCTCGTGGAGCATTGGTTCAAGGAAATGTAAAGCCCAGTGCGCATCGCAGACAAATTCATTGTAGAGCTTTGTCGCCTCGGACGTGTGGACGCATCGGAGATTCAGGGGGCGCCCGCCACGCGCTAAAGCAGGCGACCGTCCGTGCCCAGTGCGGTGTCCAGCCGCTGCAGCAATACAGACAACTCCGGGCGCGCCGCATCGCCAGCGATTTCGGAGGAGGCCGTCGGCGCCTGCGGTTGTGCTGCGCCAGGCGCATCCAGGTCACCTGCGGTGCGCTCCTGAAGATCAAACGCGAGGTTCAGGGCAGCCAGGACGGCGATACGGTCACGCGCCTTGATTTTGCCGATGTCGCGAATTTTGCACATGGCTGCATCCACCTTTTGAACGGCCTCCTGCAGTCGAGCTTCCCCATTTTCGGGGCACCCCAGCAAGTAGTTCTGACCCATGATTTGAACTTCGATCTGTTTCATCGCTCACTTCCGGTCGGCGTTTTGATAGGGTGACCGCTGCTTTCCGGAAGGCGTTCAATCAAAGCCTCCACGCGGGCTCGCGCGGCGCTAAGCCGTGACTTGAGCGACTCGCACTCGTGGGTCAAAACGCCAACCTGCTCGTCGAGCAAAGCGTTGGTACGTTGCAATTCCTCGTAGCGCAGCAAAAGCCGTTCAACGCGTTCGGTGATCTGGTCGATTTGGTTTTGGTTCGACATAGCGATGCTGATTGTAGGGTTTGCTGCGGCTTTGCCGCGTAGAATCCCATCCGTTGGTGCTCGCGGTGTGGTTCACATGCTGCAGTTCAACGGGAAGCAGGAGGGAGTCAGAGCCATTCGAACCGGGTCAGCCCAGTTCGAAAGCGCCGCGATTTCTAACCTGCGCTGCCCCCGCAACGGTAAACGGACGAATGCCGCTCCTCAAATTTTAAATTTGTAGACGCATTCAGCTTTCATCAATAGCCACTGAGCGTTTTGAACACGCGCCTGGGAAGGCGATGAGAGTAGTTCCGTCAGCCCGGATACCGGCCAACAAGGTGAACGCGCACGTCCTTAATTTGGGTGGGCGTTCGTAACGCTCATGCACTGGCGGGGAAGCCGGTGAGGGCATTTTTGTTGATTGCTTAGTTCATGAAAAATTCTGTTTCTCGCGCTCGCCTGGCCGTGCTTGCTTTGGCATTGCCCGTTACCACGGCCGTTTTGGCGCAAGCCGGGCCCGTACCTTCACTTCGAGAGGTGGTGGTGACTGGTGGCCGGGTGATCGGCCCACGTGAATCCCAGCCCTTTGGTACGAGCGTCATTACTGAGGCAGATATTCAACGTATCGGTGCAGCCACGGTCAACGACGCCATCATGCGGCTGCTGGGTGTCGTCGGTCGTCAGGATTTCTATGGGGGCGGCGACTACGCACTGGATCTGCGGGGTTTTGGAAGTACGGCAGGCAGTAACCAGATTGTTATCGTCGATGGTATCCGCCTCAATGAAGCGGATTTAAGTGGTACCCGCCTGGCCGGTATTCCGATTGAATCGGTATCGCAAATCGAAGTGATCCGCGGCAGCGGTGCAGTTTTGTACGGCGAGGGCGCGACGGGGGGCGTCATCATCATCACCACAAAGGCTGGAAAGGGTACCGAACGCAACAATGGGGCATCTTTGTACGCCGGCGTGGGCAGCTACGGCCTCCGCGAGGAACGCGCGAATGCAACGCTTGCAAGCGGAGGATTCTCAGTGGACCTCAATGCAATGAGCCGCGATGCAGACAATTATCGAGATAACTTTCGCTCTAAGACGGGGGCGGTCTCAGCGGCCGCCCAGTGGAGTAACGAGTGGCTGCGCTTGGGTGCAAGCCAGGCGCAAGATACTCTTGACACGGGTTTGCCCGGCTCTTTGACTGCTTCCCAGTACCAAAACAATCCCCGGCAATCGACACATCCGCTCGACAAAGCTTCCATTAGTAACCTTCGCAACGGCGTTCTTGCTGAAGCAGCTTTAGGGGACTGGCAGCTTTCGGCCGATGCGGGATGGCGGGAAAAGAAATTACGTAGTCTCTCTGTCTCGTCCTTTGGCAGTTTCAACTATGACTACGACGTCAAGGCCACCACCTACGCTTTACGCGCCGCACACACGGCGAAACAAGCCGCCTTTTCAAACAGCCTGACACTAGGCACTGACTACGGAAATTGGCAGCGCAATGTGCTCGGTGCGTTCGGGTCCTCTGCAACCCAAGCTTCACGCGCCTATTATTTTCGTGATGAGCTAACGGTGTCGTCCACCGGCACCACGCTGTCCATGGGTGCACGAACAGAGCGCATTAACAAAGACAGCACAAGCGCTTCATCCGGTCTATCCGATCGGCAGAATGCGTGGGAGCTCGGGCTTAACCAGCCGCTCAACAAAGAGGTTTCTGCTTATGGCCGTGTGGGCCGCAGCTTCCGCTTAGCCAACGCAGACGAATTTAGCTACACATCGCCCGGGGTCACCTTGCTACCACAGCGTTCCACAGATGTAGAGCTCGGCTCGCGCTATGCCTCGGGGCCAGTCAAGCTCGAAGCCCGTTGGTACCGTAGCGCGTTGACCAACGAGATTGGCTTCGATCCGAATGCGGCTGATCCGTTCGGTGGAAATTTTGGTGCCAACGTCAACTTTGACCCAACCCGCCGTTCAGGACTTGAATTGGACGGCAGTTACGCCTACCGGGCGAACCTGAACCTACGCGTTAACGCAGCACTGCGCAAATCCACATTTGCATCGGGTCCGTACGCCGGTAAGGACGTACCGCTCGCACCAGATCGCACCTTTGCTGTTCACGCGGACTGGATCCCACTACCTAAACATCTCGTAAGTGGCGGAGTCAACTGGGTGTCGTCACAGCGTCCTGACTTTGCAAACCAGTGTTCCATTCCCGCTTACACGACAGCCGATGCACGCTACGCTTACCAGTGGCAGAACGTGGAATTGTCCCTTGGTATCACCAACCTGTTTGACCGGAATTTCTACACACAGGCTTTCGGATGTGCCGCAAGCGTAACGACATCCATCTATCCAGAAGCTGGACGTGCGGCCGTCGCTGCGGTGAGGATCAAGTTCTAGAACGTGGAGACCATGCATGCGTCGCTCCTGTTGGGACGAAAATGCTGATTGACACTGAGCAACCATCACCCACCGACCATGTCCACCGTCACTTGTCCCGTTGTTCTCATCTCTGCCCCCGCGTCGGGTCAGGGCAAGACGACCGTGGCCTGCGCACTGGCGCGGTTACATGCAAGGCAGGGTCGGCGGGTCCGCGTGTTCAAGTGCGGCCCCGATTTTCTGGACCCGTACTGGCTGACACTCGCAAGTGGTGCGCCCGTCCACCAGATCGACTTGTGGATGAACGGCGAGGCCGATTGCGCGCAACGCCTGCACGACGCCGCGCTGGATGCAGACCTCATCATTGTTGAAGGGGTTATGGGTTTGTTCGACGGCCCGCCCAGCGCGGCCGATCTGGCCCAGCGCTTTGGCTTGCCTGTAGTCGCCGTAATCGATGCCAGCGCCATGGCAGGCACTTTCGGTGCGTTGGCCTATGGCTTGCAGCATTACCGCGATAGTTTGTTTTTTGCCGGCGTACTGGCCAACCGCGTGGCATCGCCAGGTCATGCGGTGATGCTTGAAGACAGCTTGCGCGAGCCTGCCCAGTGGCTGGGTGCGCTCATGCGAAGCGACACCTTCGCACTGCCCGAGCGGCACCTGGGCCTGGTTATGGACCATGAACTCGCCGATGCGCTGCAACGGGTCGATGCGGCGGCTGATGCGCTGACCACGACCCGGCTAGGACAAATGACGGCCGACGATCTGCAATCGTGGGCTGTCACGCTGGAAACAAATGCTGATGCAGAAAACGAACTCCTGGAGTTTCCGTTTGGCCTATTGCTCGGACAAACCATTGCGGTGGCGCGCGACGCCGCCTTTTGCTTTCTGTATGCCGCCAACCTTGATTGCCTGCAGGCAATGGGTGCCCGAATGGCTTATTTTTCTCCCATGGCAGACGAGAAACTGCCGCTCTGCGACGCCTTGTGGCTGCCCGGCGGCTATCCCGAGTTACATGCCCAAAAGATTGCGGCCAACACCGCCATGAAAAGCAGTATCGCAGCGCACGTCCAGTCCGGTAAGCCGGTCTGGGCAGAGTGCGGCGGCATGATGGCCTTGTTCGGGGAGATCACAGACGTCGATGGGAAAAGGGAACCGATGTGGGGCATTCTGCCGGGCGGCGTAACGATGCAAAGGCATTTGGCGGCCCTGGGTCCTCAGCAGCTCGAGGTGGCAGGCGGCATCTTGCGCGGCCACACCTTCCATTACTCCACCTGTGACACGCCGTTGCAGAGTTTCACGCGCACCCAGGCGGCGCCGGGTCAGGTATTGCGTGGTAACGGCGAGTCGCTTTATGTGACCGGCCCGACGGGTTCGGTACGGGCCAGTTATTTTCATGCATGGTTTCCCTCCAACCCGCCCGCTGCGGCCCGGCTTTTTTTAAAAGGCAGCCATGCGTGAAAAACTGAGCAGCTGGCGCGCGCTGGCGGCTAGCCAAGACACCTCCGTTTATGGCCCGCAACGCATCGTTTGTCTGACGGAAGAGCCCACCGAGTGGCTTTATCTGTTGGGCGAGGAGCGCCGCATTGTGGGCATCTCCGGCTACACCGTGCGCCCACCGCGTGCGCGTGAGGAAAAACCCAAGGTCAGCGCCTATTTGAGCGCCAAGATCGACAAGATCGTGGAACTGCAGGCCGACTGCGTCATTGGTTTTTCCGACCTGCAGGCCGACATTGCCGCGCAGTTGGTTCGGCGCGGCATTCAAGTCACCATCTTTAACCAGCGCAGCGTGGCCGAGATTTTTTCCATGATGTACCAGCTGGCCGCCATGGTGGGACAGGTTGCGCGGGGCCTGGAACTGATCCAGGCCATGCAAAGCCGCTTGCTGGCGATCAGCCAAGCTGCTGCCACACTGAAACGCCGGCCACGCGTGTATTTTGAAGAATGGTTTGACCCGCACATCAGCGCCATTTGCTGGGTCTCCGAACTGATGGGTATTGCTGGCGGCGACGACTGCTTCCCCGAACTGGCCGCGCAAGCCATGGGCAAGGACCGCATCATTGGCGACGGCAGTGAGATTGTGCGGCGCAACCCCGACATTATTTTCGGTTCCTGGTGCGGTCGAAAATTTCGTCCCGCGCATGTGTTGGCCCGCCCGGGTTGGGAGGTCGTCAATGCCGTTAAAACTGGCCAGCTGTTTGAGATCAAGTCGTCCGAAATTCTTCAGCCCGGTCCTGCGGCACTGACGGATGGCGTGGAGCAATTACACCGCATCGTCATGGACTGGAGCCGCCAGCATGAGTGAAAAGCTCGCCACGGCCCGCAGTGAACTGATTCTGGGGGGGCAAAAAAGCGGCAAGTCGCGCCGAGCCGAAATGCTTGCGCTGGGATGGATGGCCCAATCACCTGCCCACCACGCAGTACTGATTGCCACGGCTCAAGCCTGGGACGATGAAATGCGCGCGCGTATCGAGCGACATCAGCAAGACCGCGCCATCCGTGTGCCTGGCATGCGGACCATTGAAGAGCCTTTGCAACTGGCGCAAGCCTTGACCCGTTACAGCGAGCCCCACACATTGGTGGTGGTCGACTGCTTGACTTTGTGGCTGACAAATTTGCTGATGCCTGCGGAGTATGCTGAAAAAAAGCAGCCTGTTGTGCAAGATGAGTCTGCACCAAAAGCTATGATTTTAGGAGCAATTAAAGCGGTGTCCGGGCCAGTGGTGCTGGTCGGCAACGAGATCGGACTGGGCGTGATTCCGCTGGGGCGCGAGACGCGGGCATTTGTCGACGCACTGGGGCGGCTGAACCAGGAAGTGGCCCAGGTCTGCGAGCGAGTGACCTTCATGGCAGCCGGTTTACCGCTTACCTTGAAAGGCCGGCCATGAAATTAGCGTCGATCAGTCGGACAACCCTGGCGCTGATGCTGCTTTGCATTGCGGCGCTGGCACCCGCCCACGCCTTGCAAGTCACTGACGACCGGGGAGCGACCATCACCTTTGCGCAAACACCGCAGCGCATTGTCAGCCTGCTGCCTTCGCTGACCGAAAGCGTCTGCGCCCTTGAGCAATGCCAGCGCCTGGTGGGTGTGGACCGCTATTCCAACTACCCAGCCAGTGTGCGACAGCTGCCCGTGATGGGCGGGGGGCTGGATCCGAACATTGAGAGCATCGTGGCGCTCAAACCCGACGTCGTGTTGCTGGCCACATCGTCGCGGGCGAGCCAACGGCTGGAGTCGCTGGGCATCAAGGTCGTTGCGCTGGAGCCCAAAAAGCACGCCGATGTCAAGCGCGTGTTGCGGACGCTTGGGTTGCTGCTGGGCGTACCCGAAGAGGCGGGCGCCGAACGCTTGTGGCGCATCATCGATACCGGTGTCGCGGCGGCCGCCCAGTCGCTGTCACCTAAAGCCAGAAACGCCCGCGTGTACTTTGAAGTCAACCGCGGTCCCTATGCTGCGGGCGAATCCTCTTTTATTGGCGAAACACTGATGCGATTGGGCGTGAGAAATGTGGTGCCCGCCTCGCTCGGGCCCTTTCCGAGGCTCAATCCTGAGTTTGTAGTACGTGCCAATCCGGACGTGATCATGATGGGCGAGCGCAGCATGCAAGCCATGATTCCCTACCCGGGTTGGTCCAGCATCAAGGCTGTTCGGGAGCAGCGAATTTGCGTCTTCGGAGTGGATGAGGCTGACGTGGTGGTGCGCCCCGGTCCGCGCATGGCGGAGGCGGCCCGCATCATGGCCAAATGCCTTGAAGATAAAGCCAGATGAGTCCGGTTTTCGTCCCTCACAACCAGCACCGAAAGGCCTTTTGGCTTGCCACCGGGCTGCTACTGGCGACTGCGGCGCTGCTGCTTTTTGGCGTCAGCGTTGGCAGCACTGGGTTTGACAGCCTGCTGGCCATGCAGCACGACCCGCAGGCATTGCTGATCGTTAGCGAGATTCGTCTGCCGCGCACCGTGGGCGCCTGGCTGGCAGGCGCTTTGCTCGGCTTGGCGGGCGCCGTCGCTCAAGGCCTGTTCCGCAATCCGTTGGCGGATCCTTATTTATTGGGCAGCGCGTCCGGCGCCTCACTCGGCGTGGCTGCGGCCATGGTGCTGTTCGGCGTGTCGCCTCTGGCGACGCACTGGCTGGCGCGTCTTGGCCTGACGGGGGCAGCCTTCGTCGGCGCTGTTCTCTCCGTATTGCTGACTTTGCTGCTGGCAAAAGGCGTGCAGCACACGTTGCGCTTGCTGCTGGCTGGCGTGGTGGTCGGTGTGGTGCTGGGCGCGATCACCGCGCTCGTCTTGCTTTTGAACCCTGACATCATGCAGTCGATGCAGTCGTTTATGCTGGGCAGTACCGGTTTTGTCGGCTGGGCCGCTTGTGTCGTAATGGCCGTGGCCTTCATCGCCTGCCTCGTTGCCGCCTGGATGCTGAGCCATGTTCTGGATGGCCTCGCGCTGGGTGAGGCCACCGCTCAAAGCTTAGGAATGCGCTTACCGCAAATGCGGGCGGCTCTGGTGGCGATACTGGCACTGGCCACAGGAGCCGCCGTAGCGCAAACGGGGTTGATCGCCTTTGTCGGCCTGGCTGCCCCGCACTTGGTGCGTTCAATAGTGAAAACCACCTATGGCCGTCTGATTGCGCTGGCCAGTCTCACAGGCGCCGTGCTGCTCATGGCGGCCGACATTCTGGCACGCTGGCTGATTGCGCCCCAAGAGCTGCCCGTGGGCGTGCTGACCGCCGTGTTGGGCGGCAGTTATTTGCTTTGGCTGATGCACAGGCACACCGGACGGGGAGCCGGGCTGTAATGCTGTCTAGCGATTCAGGGGCCATTAATTCAGTCGCCATCTGCGCCCGCTCCATAAGTGCCAGCCTCGGAAGTGTCGAGGTATTGCACGACATTTCATTGGTGCTGCCATTGGCGCGCTGGACCAGTATTGTTGGCCCCAATGGCGCCGGCAAGTCCACCTTGCTTAAGGTGCTGGCCGGGCTGCTGCCGCATCAAGGCGAGGTCGCTTTACTCGGGCGGCCGCTGGTCGGCATGCGCGGACGCGAACGCGCGCAGCAGCTGTCCTGGCTCGGTCAAAACGAAGGCTCGGCCGATGACTTGACCGTTTACGACGTCGCCATGCTGGGCCGACTGCCGCACCAGGCCTGGCTCGCGCCGCCCAGCGTCGCAGACCACGCTGCAGTAGAACGTGCTTTGCGCGCGACACAGGCTTGGGACTGGCGCGCCCGCGCGCTTGGTCAGCTGTCGGGCGGCGAGCGCCAGCGCGTGTTGCTGGCGCGTGCGTTGGCGGTTGAGGCACAGGTGCTGCTCATGGATGAACCGCTTGCGAACCTTGACCCGCCGCACCAGACGGACTGGTTGCTGACGGTTCGGGGTTTGGTGGCTAATGGAAAAACCGTAGTCAGTGTGTTGCATGAAATATCGTTTGCGCTGCACGCCGACGAGTTGGTGCTGATGGACCAAGGGCGTGTGACACACCAGGGCCTCTGCACCGATGCGGCCACACACCGCGCGCTGGAGCAGGTGTTTGACCATCGCATTGCCGTGCACCAACTCGCTGGCCAGTGGGTGGCCTTGCCGAAAATCTAACTTCGCAAAGACGCCGCTTGCAAATAGAAACGCGGCCTTTGTATAAACCCTGGGACAAGCCTGAAGTCGAACGCCACAGCCTGCTTCTCGTCAAACCCGCGAACGGCACAGCCAAACGCACTGCCGCTTTCGACTTGGCCTTGCCTGCGTACGGCCGGATAAAGCAAGCTCAGCTTTTTAATTTTTGATTTTAGTTTTACGGTTGTCTGGACGTCACCAGCTTCAATAGACACCTGTTCAGGCCGAAATTGAACGGGAATGATAGCCATGAAGACAGTGAGATACCCAGCCGAATTCAAGGCTGAAGCGGTACGACAAGTGACCGAGCACGGGCACGGAGTCGTTGACGTCGCCAAACGTTTGGGCATGTCCGATAAAAGTCTGTACCTCTGGGTGCGTCTTGCAAAGGAAAGAGCTGGCCCTGGCAGTGGAGAAACTGCCCAGCTCAAAGCGGAAGTGTCGCGCCTGAAGGCTGACTTGAAGAGGGCCAACGAGGAGCCAATGAATCTTTGTTGGTGCGCCTCAAACAGTCCTTTGAAGACAGTCAGCGCAGTTACGGCAGCCCCCGCTACAGGGCAGGAATGCCATCCACCACCGCACCCGAAAGCGGCATCATCGGGTTGGTGACGCCGATGTGCCGGGGGCCTTGGCAGAGCTTTTTGATGAGATCTTAAAGCCGGAGTTCGTGCTGCAAAAATCGTCAGATTTTCAATTGACAGCTACAGCATGAAGCGAGCCCATACGGCCCTAAAATACAAGACGTCCGATGAGGTTCATCGGACGTCTGTGAAGGGATTTAAGCCTCAACGTATCAACCGTCAACCTGTCAACCTATGACAGGTCGGTCCGAATACAAACCTATAGATGCGCACCGCAATAGTGCAGTTATCCAGACGACGAAGTTGGTATCCTTAGCCCGTGGACTCCCAACTCGTTCTTTAAAGGAACGGATGTGTGATTTCGCAAGGCTTAAATGGGGTTTGGTTGTGTTTCAGGAGTATTTTTTATGCATGATGGCGAGGAATCCGTGTTGGAGCCTTCAGAGGTAGTGATACGCAAGCGGCGCAAAGGCATTTACATATTGCCGAACCTGTTTACCTTGGCGGCGTTGTTCGGTGGTTTCTACGCCATTGTGATGGCCATGAACGGGCGTTTTGATCAGGCCGCTATTGGCGTGTTCAGCGCCATGGTGCTTGACAGCCTTGACGGCAGGGTTGCTCGAATGACCAACACCCAGAGCGCTTTTGGGGAGCAGATGGATTCCCTGTCGGATATGGTGTCGTTTGGAGCAGCGCCAGCGCTGATCGCTTATGTTTGGGCTCTAACCAGTCTAGGGCGGTGGGGTTGGATCGGCGCTTTTGTTTACTGCGCCTGTGCCGCTCTACGGTTGGCTCGTTTCAACGTGAACACAGCCGTGGTGGATAAGCGTTTTTTCCAGGGCTTGCCTTCGCCAGCCGCCGCCGCCCTCGTAGCCGGTTTTATCTGGTTGATGACGGACACCGGCATCACCGGACTGGAGGTGCGCTGGATCACCTTTGGATTGATGCTTTTCGCGGGGTTGACCATGGTCACCAACGTACCGTTTTACAGCTTTAAGGACATTCGGATGAAACGCAGCGTGCCTTTTGTTGTCATCGTGTTAATTGCGCTGGGGATTGCCGTCATCAATATCCATCCGCCCACTGTGGTATTCGGTCTCTTTGTTCTGTACGGCTTATCAGGTTACGCGCTGTATGGTTGGCGCAAGGCCAAGGGGCAGCAGACTAGCGTCATTTCCACCTCGATGGACGAACCTGAAGAGCGCGGTCTTCACAAGTAACTTGTGGTACATTTTCAGTCATGAAAAGGATTTCTCTAGCGCTATTACTAGCTGCCAACGGGCGGAGACGGTAGCGCACGCGTATACCAATCTCAAACGGCCCGTTTGCACCAGCAACGGGCCGTTTTTCTTTTGGGTTGCTGGGTTTGAATTACATAGAAACCGATCATGTTGATACATGCTCAAGCCCAAGGCGAGAATGAGGGACTTGCAGATCCGGTTGCCGCCTGAGCTAAACACAGTTAAGAAAAGGAACTCTCCATGCCCGACAAACTACTCATTTTTGACACCACCTTGCGCGACGGCGAACAGTCACCCGGCGCTTCGATGACTAAGGACGAAAAACTGCGGATTGCCCGCCAGCTGGAACGGCTGAAGGTTGACGTTATTGAAGCCGGTTTTGCCGCAAGTTCAAATGGTGATTTTGAATGTGTCAAAGCCATTTCAGAGGTTATCAAGGACGCGACCATCTGCTCGCTGGCCCGGGCCAATGACCGCGATATTGCACGCGCTGCCGAGGCATTGAAGCCCGCCAAATCAGGGCGTTTGCATCTTTTTCTGGCAACCAGTGCGCTGCACATGGAAAAGAAACTGCGCATGACGCCAGACCAGGTGTTTGAGCAAGCCAGGCTTTCGGTGCGTTTTGCACGCAACCTAATGGCTGATATCGAGTTCAGTCCAGAAGACGGCTACCGCTCCGACCCTGACTTTTTGTGCCGGGTACTCGAGGCCGTTATCAACGAAGGTGCAACTACTATTAACGTACCGGACACTGTTGGATACGCAGTTCCTGAGCTGTATGGACACTTCATCAAAAACTTGCGTGAACGTATTCCCAATAGCGACAAAGCCATTTGGTCGGTGCATTGCCATAATGATTTGGGCATGGCCGTCGCCAACTCCCTCGCAGGCGTGAAGATTGGGGGTGCTCGGCAGGTTGAGTGCACCATCAACGGTTTGGGTGAACGTGCAGGCAATTGCTCGCTTGAAGAAGTAGTGATGGCGGTTAAAACCCGTAGGGACTATTTCGCTCTCGATGTTGGCATCAATACCCAACACATTCTCGCGACCAGCCGCATGGTCAGTCAGACCACAGGGTTTGTGGTTCAACCGAACAAAGCTGTAGTGGGCGCAAACGCCTTTGCCCACGCATCCGGCATACATCAGGATGGTGTACTCAAGGCGCGCGATACCTACGAAATCATGCGGGCTGAAGATGTGGGCTGGAGTGCCAACAAGATTGTGTTGGGCAAGTTGAGCGGGCGCAATGCCTTCAAGCAGCGTTTGCAGGATCTTGGGGTCTCGATGGACAGCGAGGCTGACATCAACAATGCATTTATCAAGTTTAAGGACCTGGCGGACCGAAAAAGCGAAATTTTTGATGAAGACATCCTTGCTTTGGTAAGTGGCGAGAGCGTCATGCGCGACAAAGAACAGTATGGATTTGTCTCTTTGTCGCAGCACAGCGAAACCGGTGAGCGCCCTCAAGCTTGCGTCGTTTTTACGGTTGACGGCAAGGAAGTGAAAAGTGAGTCAGACGGCAACGGCCCCGTCGATGCTTCCCTTAAAGCGATTGAGTCACACGTTAAAAGTGGTGCAGAAATGGTGCTCTATTCGGTGAACGCCATCAGCGGATCCACGGAAAGTCAGGGAGAAGTAACGGTACGTCTGCAAAATAGTGGGCGCGTCGTGAATGGCGTGGGTGCGGACCCCGACATTGTGGTGGCGTCGGCGAAGGCCTATCTCAGCGCGCTCAATAAGCTTCAAAGTAAAGCTGATCGCGTGGCCGCACAGGGTTGACGCAGCACCGCAAAAAAATAAATCGTTTATTTTCAAGTGCTTAGCGAGGTTTTCTACCAAAAATCCGGGCGTTAGCGGGTAGAACCACGTGCCACCGAATGGCGGTTTAGGAAAGTCACGCAAGTTTTTGATATTGCGTGGCTTTTTCTATTTGTATACACTTCAGCCATCCCATTTATTGCAACTCAAAGCAGGCCTCACCTACCATGTCTAATCGGATTTTCAATCGGGCATTAAAAATCGTTGGATTTGTGGCTTTGGTTGCTGCACTGGCCGTGCCGGGAGTTAACGCAGCAACCGGCAAGCGCGTCATTGTAAAAAAGCCGCACATTGCAAAAGTGCACGGATCCAAAAAGGTTGTCGCAACCCGTAAAAGTGCCCGGTTTGTTGCAGGGGCAAAACACGGGACCATCATTCGCGCTGCAGTCCCTGCCAGTCCCTCGTTTGGCCAAATTGCAGGTCTTCATGGTGCGCAGGATGCGCTTGATCTGAAGTCCAGCGTGGCCTTGGTCATCGACCAGGATACACGTGAAGTGCTGTTCAGCAAAAATGATCATGCGGTGTTGCCGATTGCCTCGCTGACTAAACTGATGACTGGGGTCATTATCAGCGGTGCCAAGTTGCCCTTGGATGAGATGATCACCATAACGCAGGACGACGTGGACACCGAGAAACACAGCAGTTCGCGACTCAAGGTCGGAACGACTCTGACCCGCGGAGAATTGCTACACCTCGCCCTGATGTCCAGTGAAAATCGAGCAGCACACGCTTTGGGCCGCACCTATCCCGGTGGCTTGACAACGTTTGTAAGTTTGATGAACGCCAAGGCGAAAATGCTGGGGATGAATGGCACGAATTACGTTGAGCCGACGGGACTTTCCAGTCGCAATCAGTCCACCGCCCAGGACTTGGCCACACTGGTCAATGCTGCACATGGGGATCCGATGCTGCGCGAGTTGACCACCTCCCCGGGATACCAAGTTGCAGTGGGTAACCGAACGCTCCAATTTAACAATACCAATCGTTTGGTGAAGAACCCGGAGTGGGATATTGGCCTTCAGAAGACTGGCTACATCACGGAAGCTGGCCAGTGCTTGGTGATGCAGACAAAAATTGCAGGGCGCAAGCTGATCATGGTTTTTCTGGATTCAGCCGGCAAACTTAGTCGTTTGGGAGATGCCGAGCGCGTACGCCGTTGGGTCGAGTCGAATCCTATTGCCGATCACAAAGTGAATATTAGCGCTGCGGCCAAGCAAGATAACGGGTAGAGGACGGCGAACTGTTTCGTCGCGCTAGAACAAAAAAACCAATTTGTCGGCTGTTGTATTCCGATTCCAGGGTGCTGAAAAAAAGTAATTCAGCCTAAACGAAATATCGCGTTCACTTCGCCTTGTACCCCAGCGCTGCAGAAATTTCATTGGCAGTCGCCTGCAGTTTTGGCAGCCAGTGCTCGTCCAGCCGGTCGGCGGGCGCTGAAATAGACAGACCCG
>NZ_JABBPC010000005.1 GCF_012927485.1 Polaromonas sp.
GGCAGGAATTGAACCCACGACCCCTTGGTTCGTAGCCAAGTACTCTATCCAACTGAGCTACAGCCGCTAAGCCTAAAAGTATAACGCATTTGGATGCTAAGACGACTTGATCTCGCTACAAACAGCTTTGCACCGACTGCGACCCCATCTTTTCAACGCCGCAGCCACATTGCTCCGGGCTTGGCGCGCCTCATAGCGTGGCCAGAGGCGGATGGTCACGTTCGCCACGGCGACCGCAGTCAGCCTTGGCCGCCATCAAGAGGCAGCCGCTGATTAGCGAAAGTTCACAATGCGTTGAGCGACGTCTTTAGCCGGGACACGCCATTGTTCTCGTTGGGCGGCCTATCGCCAGCGCGGATAGTGGCCTGCATCGATGGCCGCATGAGTTTCGGCGCTTCCAGCGTGCGGTCTTCTCAAGTGCGTGATTTAACAAAGTCTTCCTCGCTAACCCCTCCGCGGATATGGATGTTGCTGACCCGCCGTTCGCCAACCTTAGTTTCCCAAGGCACCGGTTGGCCTCTTAGCGGATAGTCGGGGCACGTCAGCAAGCGCGCCGCAGGGAGAAAATTCAGCGGCTTGCGCACCGAGCGGTACCGGGCATGGGCGTCGCACCCCGGGAAATCTCCGCGAGCCTTCCCCGACGTCAGGCATAAACAGCAGGTCGCCTACAAACACGGTACCGGCGATTTCGAAGGCTATGCCGGCCGGTGTGCCCATCAATATTCGAATGAGAGCGTCGAGACGCCCGCGAACTTACGCTCTGAAAAATGGGTGTTCGAAAGCGCTACTGGACTGGCACGGCATGCTGCCTTCGCAGCAAAGGGGACGTTTTCCTGACACACGTTCGTATAGTCTCTGCGCTCTCGGTGGCAACTCAGCCGACATTCTGGACACCAATTGCACTCTCGAAAAGCACCTGTAGGGTGTATCGAAAAGGCCAAGCGATTAAAACCGCCCCGCGGTAACGAACCGTGCGATGAACCGAATCGAGCAGCTTGATCGAAGTTTGAGTGCCCTCTAAAAGTCCCAGACACCGAAGCCACCCTTTTCTAAGAGTGGCTATAATGACAGGTTTGGTAACGCATCAGCCTTTTAAATTGAAGTCGACCTTCCCTCGGCTTCCTTCTCAAATGCGGCGCTTCTCAAAGCCCGAATCCACAGAAAAAAATCGTGCATTCAGTGCTCACATCGCTCTGGAATCATCTGCACTGTTCACTTTTCTTGGCAAGCACTTACCCCAACGGTGCCCACTCATGGCTATACCCGACCAAGCCCTTACCAAGGCTGGCCGAGCAGACACCAAACACTCGTTGGCTTGCTTGCAAGTCAGCTATTTCTCTATTTATCAAGCCGGGACAAATACCCGGTTCAGAATTTTATGAACATTGATCACACTAAGATAACGGTCGGCAAGTACCTTGTCTCTCCACTTGCCAAACAGCAAAGTGACGGCGGTTACGCTGCCTCAGTTTCTATCCGTTCCGGTCGCGGAAGTGCCACGCATGACCGCGTGCTTCGTTTCAACGGAATTTTTGATAGCACGGCGGCTGCCGTACATTACGCTACCGAACACGCGCTTCGCTGGATTCACGAACGCTCATCACCGGCTTGCGCCTGACGAGCGCTTGGCCCCACTCAAGACGACGTACACAGATAATTTTTCAAAATTCCTAGGAGTTACATCATGGCCAAAGAAGAACTTATTGAAATGCACGGGTTGGTTGACGAAGTGTTACCCGATTCACGCTTTCGCGTCACGCTCGACAACGGTCATAAACTCGTTGCTTACACCTCCGGCAAGATGCGAAAAAATCACATTCGCATTTTAGCGGGTGACCAAGTTTCGCTTGAACTGTCGCCTTACGATCTCAGCAAAGGGAGAATCACTTTCCGCCACATTGCAGGTCGAGGACCAGGTCCGGCCCCGCGGCAAGCGCGATAAAGTAAATCATAGAAAGATTGCCAGGTCTCTTACACTGACTTGCCGACGCCTTGTGGTGAGCCAGACGTACTGAACTGCGATATTTTTAGTAGCAGATATCAATGGTCATTTGACGAATGACACACCACCTAATTTCAGAGCCTCACAGCAAACCAGAGAGCTTGGGTATCCGCCTTCGACAATTAAACGCGTAAGCCATTGAGTCACGCAGGGGTGTGCATCAAACGTTCCGCTACAAATTAGTCAACAGCCTGTTCAAGGTTGGTTTTCTGATCGTCAATGGCGTAGGTGTATGACTCACTTTCAAGATCGACCCTGACGGTGCGTGATAGCTACGCATCGGCTATCGTAATGATGCGTTGGATTGAAAAGCGCCTAGCGATTTTTCAATCACGAGCTTGCGCGTAGTGACCTCTGCCGCATCGCCGTCAAACACCTTGCGGTGCAGCGGCAAGCCTTGTTACTATCTTTACCACTCCGAGCGTGACATGGTGTGCAATCACGCCTTCTTGGGACATGCCGTAGTGGCGCAGTCCTCCTCTTGCTGCCAAAGTCCGTCGCCCCGGATCGTCGTCATGTCGTAGAACACCATGGCCAGATCCGGCGCCACCAAGGGGCGCCGCAAGCCCGACAGACCCTTGGCCACTTCCTCCTTGTGATCCACCCACGCATTCATGGCGCGCAGCACGTGTAGACGGCGGGAACAAGGGGTGGCGCCCTTCATCGTCTCGGTACGCCTCGATGCGCGAGACGTACCGGCGTGCGTTGGACTGGGCTAGTTTGATGAACAGGCCACCACTACAAATCAGAGCTTACAAAGTTTAAAAAAACAAATTTTAAGGCTGCGACGCCCTACTACGATGAACTCGAACAACCGACTCCTGAGTCCTTGTTATTGTCGGAGATGAGCAGTTCTCCAGGCTGGGAACAGTCGAACTCGGGTGAGTAGCCGCACGCTTTCCTAAACATTTTTGGTGGGTCGCTTAAGCGAGATGGGGCAATCAAAACCAGAGACATATTGCAATCGATCTCGATATTACTTTTTTAGCCAGCATTAAAGTCCGCCTGGCAAGCGGTTAAACTAGCGCGCTAGGAAGCGTGGCAGAGCGGTTGAATGCAGCAGTCTTGAAAACTGCCGAGGATGTGAGTCCTCCGTGAGTTCGAATCTCACCGCTTCCGCCAGGAAGTCAAAAAAGCAAGCGCCTAGCCAGCGCCAGGTGCGAGTTTCATTGACAGGACTGAGCTGGACTCTTCTGGGCGCGCCCGCATTGCAACGATCCCTGTCGTTTACCTCCCCGTGCAGAATGTCGCGAGCACTCTTTGAACTGCATAGAACTTGCGTCGGCCATTGCCAAGTGACGCTAAATTCAAAGCAAGAACGCTCCGGAAACTCCTCAAGCGCCATGAGAGCCGGCGAGGAACGAATCATTACGCCCCTGGGATGGCTGCCTGCGCAGGACCCCCAAAGAAAGCTTACCGATACTGCTCCCGCAGCTGCTTGCGGTTGAGCTTCCCAACGGCAGTCTTGGGAATTTCGCTGACAAATACCACGCGCTGCGGCTTTTTGTAGGCTGCCACTTGTGCAGCGACATGAGCGATCAGCTCTTCTGCTGTGACCGGCTGCCCCGGCCGCAAAACTACCATCGCGGTGACGATCTCGACCCATTTTTCGTGAGGTAAGCCAACCACCGCGCATTCGCGCACTGCCGGATGCGTCATCAGAACATCTTCAACCTCACGCGGATAGACGTTGTAGCCGCCACTGATGATCATGTCGGAAGTGCGGTCCTTGAGGTGCAAGAAACCTTGTGCATCAAAAACGCCGACATCTCTGGTACGAAGCCAGCCATCGGCGTTGAATGTCTCTGCCGTCAATGCAGGCGCGTTGTAGTAACCGGCCACCGCTGACGGGGCGCGCACGGCGATCTCGCCGGGCGTTCCCTGCGGCACTTCGTTGCCTGCCTCGTCAATAAGGCGCAACTCAACGTCCAGCGCGGGCTTACCGCAGGAGCCGAGCAGCTCATCATGATGATCCTCGGGTCGCAGCACTGCAAGGCACAAAGGCGCTTCAGTTTGGCCGTAGTACTGCCAAAACCGATGTTGACCCCACATGGATATTGCACGCTGAATAACCGCGCGCGGCATCGGTGATGCGCCGTAAATCACGTACTTGAGCGCAGATACATCGGCGGAACCAAAGCTGGGGTGCTCCAGCAGCATCTGCATCATGGTCGGCACCATGTTGATCGCAGTAATACGCTGCTCCTTGAGCGTGCGCAGGAACTGTCCAGGTTCGAACCCGGACAAGATCACCGTACGGCCGCCGCGAAGCCAGAAAGGCAGTACGAATACGCCGCTGGCGTGTATCAATGATGCCGCATGCAGCATCGCGTCCTCCGGTGTCGCTGGCAGGAGGTTGAGCAGCACATTGCGGCAAATCGATGCATAGGACGCCTGGGTATGTTGAACCGCTTTCAAGGTCCCGGTTGTACCAGAGGTAAACAGCGTCAGCACGACGTCATCCGGATCTGCTGTCGTGGTCGGCGATTCAGTAGACAGTTTTTGCGCTTGCGCATGCAGATCCGCACAACCTCCGATCACTGCCCCCATGCCCAGGCAGACGAGCGCGGGAATGGCATCACGCAGCGCCTGCGCGCGTTCGGCAAGGTCGGGCCCAAATACCAGGTGGGTGCAGCCCGTATCGGCCACCATGCGGGTGTGTTCGGCCAGCGAGAGCCGGGAGTTGAGTGGAATCCGGTTGATGCCCGCTTTCACACAGCCGAAGTCCAGTGGCACGCTATACAGGCAGTTGTTCAGCAGTAGCGCCACTCGCGTGCGCGGCAACGCGCCGGCCGCGTGCAAGGCATGCGCGAGCTGGCTGCTCATGCGGTCAACTTCGTCGAACGTCAGCGACTGCTCACCGAACACGACAGCCGTGCGTGGTCCATGCTGGAGCGCCCCGCGACGAATCAATTCAAGGTAGGTGGAGCCACGGGCTTGGGTGATGACCGGTGATGTTGTATGCATGCTTATCTCAGTTTGTTGTAATTGATCGGATAGTCGCGATATCTTTCAGGCTAGCGGCCGGTGAAGTCACCGTGACGGCCCGCACCACGGGCAAAACGGGTAGCGCCAGCCTCGCCTTCAGCAAAGACTATCGGTACACCTTGCTCGCCTTCATTTTTCAGAGCCTCAGGGAGCGCCAGAGACCATTGCGAATAGACGGAGCGGCGATCTGCGAGCATGCAAGCTTGTGGAAATGCTGCAAGTTGGTGCGCCAGTTCTTGCGCCATCGTCAGAGCACCACCCTTCGGCGTTATCCGGCTGACCAGACCCATGGACAGTGCTTCAGTCGCGGAGACGGGACGTCCGGTCAAAATCATGTCGAGGGCGCGCCCCATCCCTACGATGCGCGGCAGACGCACCGTGCCGCCGTCTATAAGCGGTACGCCCCAGCGGCGGCAAAACACACCGAAAATGGCGTCCTCGTCTGCAACGCGCATGTCGGCCATCAGGGCCAATTCCAGGCCTCCTGCGACAGCGTAGCCATTGATGGCCGCTATCAACGGCTTGGACAAGGCCATGCGGGTAGGCCCCATCGGTCCTGTGCCGCCCCCATGCGGGTCGAGTTCATTGCGCAGTGCAGGGTCACCTACCGCTGACAGGTCGGCACCAGCGCAAAAGTTGCCACCGGATCCGGTCAAGATTGCAACGCGCAGGGCCTCGTCACTCTCGAAACGCTCAAACGCCCTCCGCAACTGTGCAGCCATCACACCATTGACGGCATTGCGTTTTTCGGGGCAGTTCAGTGTGATGGTGAAAACAGCCCCATCAACATCAAAGGTCACATATTGCATGGTCATACTTCCTGTTTGGCTTGGTGGCATGGGGACTAGGGTGAAGTCTCAGACCCCAACCCGGCTTGTTTAAGATAATGCTAAACAACATTTCATAATTACGCAATCATGAACAAAGTATGTAATATCTTAGTAACGATGCCAAGCGCACCGGACTTGATCCTTGACTTGCTGGTTGCAGACGGAGGCATGCTGACGGTGCAGGCGTTGTGCCGGGCAGGAGCGTTGTTCCGGATCGGAGAGTCCGCCATTCGGGTCGGCCTGACGCGCTTGTCAGGCGAAGACAAGATCCGCCGCTGCGGGCGCGGGTGCTATGCATTCAACCGCCTGGGTCCCCAGCTCTCGGGAACGGTGGATGACTGGCAGCACAAGGCGACTCAAGCCGTTCCATGGAATTTGGACTGGTTGGCGGTACACGATGTCGGCGTGCTGCGCTCGGAAAAGACGGCGTGGCGTCAGCATAGTTTGGCAATGTCCTTGCGCGGATTTGTCGCCTTCCAGCCGGGCCTTCGCATACGCCCCAACAACCTGTCGGGAGGGCTGACGGTAGAGCGCATCCAGTTGCAAGCGCTTGGATTGTCACCGCAGGCGCTGATGTTCCGATTGGTAGATCTTGACGAGGAGCGGCGCAATGCCGCGTGGTCATTGTGGGACGTTCGTTCGCTGGAGGCGCGCTATCGCCTGCTGCAGACGGGTATCGAAAAAAGCAGGCGGGAGTTGGATGTCAAGAAGCTGGAAGTCGCCGTTCGAGAATCGCTGCTGCTTGGGCGGGCCGTGATCGGCGACCTCATCCGCGATCCCTTACTTCCGACGCAATTGATGTCGGCAACGACCAGGATCGCGCTGGTTAAGGCGACAACGATCTATCAGAGGAAAGCGCGGGCTTTGTGGCGCCAATGGCTCACGGCCCCGTGACGCCTGCAACAGATTTTGAAAAGTTCTAAAAGCGATCGGTGTTATCCGCCCGCGACCTTTGCTTGGCAGCAAGGTACAAGGCATGCCAGATCGTCACGCTAATTCCCACCATCGCAAACAAGATCGCAACCAAGGTAAGCGCAGGCCCGCCGGTAGATTGCGGTTATGGCTGTCCGATATTGATATCAATAATGTTGACCGGACGATCGCCACCGATGCAACTGATTCGTGAGAGGCAGTTACCGTTGCAGCGAATTTTCGAGGCCATGCCACAAAAAAATCAGCCCGTTTCCGAGGGAAAAAGAAGCTGCTTATGAGGTGCCCCCCAAGGGTAAAGCGGTAGCGCTGCACAACAGACTTATTACCCCGCCAACTGCAGCAATCGAGTCGCCACGACGTTGTCACTCGCCGAGGCTTGCTGCCACAGGACCGTCTATCTAGTGGCTACATAAGTAGAAAAAATAATACCGCTATAAATAGAATAGCGCCCAATCTTTTGTATGAATGGTGGGCCGTGTAGGACTTGAACCTACGACCAAAGGATTATGAGTCCTCTGCTCTAACCAACTGAGCTAACGGCCCCGCACTAGATTGTACGGGCCTACTTGCTGTGGCTGAGGGCCGTACTGACCAGTTTTGACGTGATATCCACAATCTGGATCATTTTTTCGTACGGCATGCGCATGGGGCCAATGACTCCCAGCGTTCCTACGACCTGACCATCGACCTCGTAAGGCGCAGTGACGATCGACAGCTCTTGGTAGGGAATCACCTGGCTTTCGCCACCTATGTAAATGCGCACGCCCTCAGCGCGGCTGGAAACATCAAGCAGCCGGATGAGTTGCGCCTTTTGCTCGAACAGATCAAAGAGCTTGCGCAGATTGCCCATATCGTTTGAAAAATCACTAACGGCAAGCAGATTGCGCTCGCCGGAAATGACGACTTCGTCCTGCGACTCAATCGCCTCGGAACTGACCTGGACCGCAGCCTGCATCAAAGTGGCAATTTCACTTCGAAGCAGTTCGACTTCCGTTTTCAGGCGCTCACGCACTGCTTCAATGGCCATCCCCGCAAAGTGCGAGTTCAAAAAATTGGCAGCCTCGATGAGTTGGGTCTGGGTGTAGTCGACTTCGGTAAAAATGACTCGGTTTTGAACATCGCCCTCCGGCGACACGATGATGACGAGAAAGCGCTTTTGGGACAGCCGCAAAAACTCTATATGACGAAAGACCGACGTTCTGCGCGGCGCCATCACTACCCCCACGAATTGCGACAGGCTGGACAGCATGTGGGCCGCGTTGCTGAACACCTTCTGCGGCTGATCGGGGGCAAGCCTCGGCGCAGTAATGTGATCGCTGCCCATCAGAGGCTCCCGCTGCGTGGTCAGCATGGTGTCGACAAAGAGGCGGTAACCCCGGGCCGTAGGAATGCGACCTGCGGACGTGTGCGGGCTGACAATCAGTCCGAGGCCTTCTAGATCGCTCATGACGTTGCGTATGGTCGCAGGGGACAACTCAAGCCCGGAGGCCTTGGACAGCGTACGCGATCCGACTGGCTGACCATCAGCAATGTAGCGCTCAACGAGCGCTTTCAACAACAAACGGGCGCGAGCATCAAGCATGGCAACATTCTAAAGAGCTTGTCACCAATGTTGTGATGTAATTTGACGATGAAGTCGCAATTCCGCCATGTCGCCCTGATCGGCAAGTACCAAGCCCAAGGGTCGCGTTCCGCGCTGGAAGATATCGCCCATTTTCTGGCCACGCAGGGCTGCGACGTCGCGCTGGAGCAGGACACCGCCAGCAATACCGGCCTGACGCAATTTCCCACCCTGGATGCTGCAGGTATAGGCGCCCAGTGCGACCTCGCCCTGGTCGTTGGAGGCGACGGCACCATGCTGGGCATCGGCCGATTGCTGGCCCAGTTTGGCATTCCGCTGGTTGGCATCAACCAAGGTCGATTGGGCTTTATCACCGACATTGCTTTCGACAATTACCAGGACACGCTCAAACCCATGCTGCACGGGGAATTTGAGGAAGAGCGGCGCTGGATGATGCAGGCCAAGGTGATGCGCGATGGCCTGTGCGTCTTCAATGCGACGGCAATGAACGACGTCGTGGTCAATCGCGGTGCGACTTCCGGGATGGTCGAACTCCGGGTGGAAGTCGATGGCCGCTTTGTGGCCATTCAGCGTGCAGATGGCTTGATTATTGCCTCGCCTACTGGCTCCACCGCTTATGCGCTTTCCGCCGGCGGACCCTTGTTGCATCCTTCCATTGCTGGATGGGTCTTGGTTCCGATTGCCCCGCACACGTTAACGAATCGGCCCATCGTACTGTCAGATGCCGGAGAAATTGCTATTGAAATAGTAGCGGGCCGAGATGCTAGCGCCAATTTTGACATGCAGTCGCTGGCCAGATTGCAGCACGGCGACCGAATTATTGTCAGACGTTCAGAACATCAAATGCGTTTTCTCCATCCCAAGGGATGGAGCTATTTTGATACCTTGCGCGAAAAACTTCATTGGAACCAAGGTGTGGCCTGAGCCAGCACCTGAGACTGGCCAGGACTTCAGTTATGAGCCTTAAAAACATCTCGCTTCGCGATTTCGTCATCGTCCATGAAATGGATTTAAATTTGACAACTGGTTTTACGGTTTTGACGGGCGAAACCGGCGCGGGCAAATCCATCTTGATAGATGCGCTGCAACTGGCCCTGGGCGCCCGTGCCGATGCCGGTGTGGTTCGCGAAGGCGCCTCGCGTTGCGAGATTAGCGCAGAATTTGACAGCCCCGCCGATTTGGCCCAAAGGCTGGAACAAGCCGGCTTCGAAGCAGGTGAGAGCTTGCTGCTGCGGCGCACGATTGATGCACAGGGAAAAAGCCGGGCCTGGATCAACGGTAGCGCAGCAACCGCAACCCAGCTGAGAGATATCGCCGATCAGCTCGTGGACATTCACGGCCAGCATGCCTGGCAGAGTCTGACCCGCCCCGAGGCCGTGCGAGGCCTTCTGGACTCCTACTCGGCGGTCTCTACCGAAGAGCTTTCGCGGCGCTGGCAAGACTGGCGAGCAGCGCAAAAAACAGTCACTGAAGCGCGCAACGCGCAAGACAGTCTTCAGCGTGATCGGGAACGCTTGGCGTGGCAAATTGGTGAATTGGACAAGCTGGCGCCGGGCGCTGATGAGTGGGACGAATTAAATGCACAGCACAGCCGCCTGTCGAACGCGCAAGCCTTGCTCGACGCCGTTGAAGCTGCCGTTGCGGTCTTGCAGGAGTCCGATGACAATGCAGCGGCCCTGCTCGGCCGTGCCATTCTTTCGCTCCAAAATCAGTCCCACATAGAGCCCGAATTTAAGGGGCTCGTTGAAGTTTTAAGTAGCGCGCTGGCCCAGGTCGAAGATGCCGCCCACTCATTACATGGCTATGCGCGACACGCCGAATTGGAGCCACAGCGCCTGACCGAGCTTGACCAACGCCTGTCGCTCTGGGTCAGCTTGGCGCGACGCTATAAACGAAGCCCTGCTGAGTTGCCCGAATTGCTGGCGTCCTGGCAATCGGAGCTGCAAAAGCTCGATGAGGCGGCAGACCTGGCTCAGCTCGAGAAGATCGAGAGCCAAACCAAGTCTGCCTACCTGGAAGAGGCCCGCCAGATTTCAAAATCCCGCAGCAAGGCAGCGCCAAAGCTCGCCAAAGCCATTACCCAAGCCATGCAGGGCCTGGGCATGCATGGCGGCAGGTTTGAAGTAGTCCTCGCCAAGCTGGAGCAGCCCGCCCAGCACGGGCTTGAACAAGCAGAATTTTTGGTGGCCGGTCATAGCGGCAGCTCGCCCAGGGCCGTTGGCAAGGTGGCGTCGGGCGGTGAGCTGTCCCGCATTGCTTTAGCTATCGCAGTCACCACCAGCCAGCTGGGGCAAGCGCAAACCTTGATCTTTGATGAGGTCGATTCTGGCGTAGGCGGCGCAGTGGCTGAAACCGTCGGACGCCTGATGAAGCAATTGGGCAGCGACCGCCAAGTGATGGCGGTCACCCACTTGCCTCAGGTAGCGGCTTGCGCCGACCAGCATCTTGTGGTCGCCAAGCGCACAGAAAAAGGAGCCACCTTCAGCACCGTGGAACATGTGAATGGTGAGCAACGCGTCGCTGAAATCGCCCGTATGTTGGGCGGTGAACGACTTTCTGGCACCACGCTGGCCCATGCCAAAGAAATGCTTGGGCAGTGATGACAGATTTGAAAATTGTTCTCATCACCGGTATGTCCGGCTCTGGAAAATCCGTCGCGCTTCATGCGCTGGAAGATGCCGGCTACTATTGCGTGGATAACTTGCCGCCGGAGCTGCTGACGCCTTTTGTAGCGCTGGAGCAGCAACATGCCGCCCGAAAAGTGGCGATTGCGATAGACGTTCGAAGTGCTACCTCATTGCCTCTTGTTCCGCAGCAGCTCCAGCAACTCCGACAGCTGAAGGAGCAAGGCGTGACGGTCCAGTCCTTGTTTCTTGACGCGAACACCGAAACATTGGTGCGGCGTTTTTCCGAAACCCGTCGACTCCACCCGCTGTCACGTGTTGATGCATCCGACCAGCACCGGGCATTGGTGGATGCGATAGAGCTTGAGCGCGAGTTACTTGGCGAGATGCGCGAGCAGGCGCACGTGCTCGACACCAGCATGATCCGCTCGTCACAGCTCCAGGGCTACGTGAAGTCGTTAATCGAAGCGCCAGCCACCCAGCTGACGCTGGTGTTTGAGTCGTTTGCATTCAAGCGCGGCGTCCCCCTGGATGCTGATTATGTGTTTGACGTCCGGATGCTTCCCAACCCGCACTATGAATCCGGTTTGCGCCACCTGACCGGACTGGATCAGCCTGTCGCAGACTACCTGAAGGCGCACGCCGAAGTACAGGATATGTTCAAGCAGATTGAACAATTCCTCAACCATTGGCTATGGGCGCTGGTTCGAGACCACCGCAGTTATGTCACGGTGGCGATTGGCTGCACCGGTGGCCAACATCGATCTGTATATCTTGCGGAGACCTTGGCGTCGGCGTTTGGCCAGCAATGGCCCACCCTGAAGCGGCATCGGGAATTGGACGCACGCTGATCACGGCTTCGGCTTTTCCCCTGCCGCACGGCGCAATCAAGAGCTCGTCAAACACCTCATGCAACGAAGTCCCGCGCCAATAGTCTGCGAATGGGGGCCGGCAAGCCCACGCCTGGCCAAGCCTCCGGCCCGAACCACGCGCCGGGACGATCTTCTGCATTCATCGCCTTCGGCATGGCCTGGCCCGCTCGAAAACCTGCAATCCAGGGCGAGAGGTGCAAATCCTTGTGCGTCAATACATGGACAAAATGCGGCAACGCTTCGAGCCGCGCTTGCACGGCCAGCGGTAAGAGCGCTTTTAACGCGACGTCACTCACAAAAACAGGCAGGCAATAAAGGCCGCCCCAGATACCGGTGACCGGCCGCTTTTCGAGCCACACCGAACCGTCTGGGCGCTGCGCCCACAGCAGGCTCAGCGCTTGTGCGCTGCGTTTCATTTTTCGGGTTTTAACAGGGTATTTAAGGGGTTCACCAGCTGCAAAAGCGCGGCATATTTTTTGTACCGGGCACAGCGCGCACTGCGGTTGCCGGAGCGTGCAAACCGTTGCACCGAGGTCCATTAAACCCTGCGAGTAGCGCGGCATGGTGTCTGACAAATGCGGGGCGGGTAACAAGTCAGTCGCCCTGCCCCAAAGCGCACGCTCATTGGCGCTTTGCGCCAGATCCGCAGAAAATCCGATCACCCGCGTAAGCACTCGTTTGACATTGCCATCTAAAATTGGGACTCGTTCTGCAAAGCAGAATGACGCAATCGCCGCTGCCGTCGAGCGGCCTATGCCTGTCAAGGTCTGAAGCAGTTCAGACGTCCGCGGAAACTGCCCACCATGCAGCGACATGACGTCCTGCGCACAACGATGCAGATTGCGTGCTCGGCTGTAGTAACCCAGACCACTCCACAAAGCCATTACCGCATCGTGTTTCCCCTCGGCCAAGTCAGCCACGGTGGGAAAGCGCTCCAAGAAGCGGGCGTAATAATCCAGAACGGTGCTGACCTGCGTTTGCTGAAGCATGATTTCGGACAACCAGACGCGGTAGGGATCGCGCGTGTTTTGCCAAGGCAGGCTGTTGCGCCCATGCGCACCTTGCCAGCGCACGATTTCCTCTGCAAATCCTGCAAACTCGGTTGCAGATTGACCTATTTGTTTGGCAGAACGCCGGGTTGTCGTCGAAACAATCAATGGTCAGACCGCCGCGGTCAAAGCTGAATTGACCGCGGCGGGAATTGCATCCTGCGATATCGAAGGCAACGACGGCGCACCCAAGAGCTGAGAGGTCAACTCCATCAATTTAGCATCCAGGTCATTGAGCAAATACTCCTGCTCGTTAATTTCGGCAATCCGCTCGTCCAGACCAGAGGCGGCCTGCTGGATGCGCTCGATCGCCTCCAGTCGACGGCGAAAGTTGCGGCGTCGTTCGCGCAATTGGGCGTCCAGCTGCGAGGCTGCTGACTTGTTCCAGAGCTCCACTTCGCCCAATGCAGTTTCGTACACCATTCGCAAGCGGGTGGCCAGAGCGCGAACCAGTCGCTCTGAGAATTCGACTTGGGAGAGTTTCAGTACATTGGTGATTCCAAGGTATTTCAAATGGCTCCGCTCTATCATTTCCAGATCACGCACGTAGCGAATCAATTCGGGCTCTTCGGGAGCCTGCAGCGAAAAACCGAACTCGGCATTGAGCTGCCGAAATGACGCAGTCAGCATGGACTGAATTTCGCCACTGAGTATCTGAGATTTCTGCAATCCTTCACGCAACCGCGAAAAGGTCTGGCCATAAGCTTTTTTTACCCCTAGCTTGATTCCCGACTGCTTGAGCGCGTGCGTCAGTTCTGCCAGTTCGGTCTTAAGCGTTGGCGTGCTGAGCAGATTGAAAAGATCCCGGAGCAATTTAAGGTGGATCGAGCGCACCGCGTATATCTTGGAACCGCTGGTATCAAATTCGGCCTGCTCTTCCTCGATGCGAGTACGCATATGCTTGATCACTGAGGCATTTTTTCCTCTTAAGCCCCGCAGTTCAATCATTTGCTCAGCCAGGTCGCGCCGGCGTATGTGCATGGCCCGTCCGGCTTCCTTTCCAAGCTCGCCAATGCTGGCGGCTACCGCCGAACGCAGAATTTTCTGGCGCTGTCCCATAACGCCCTGCCCCAGCGCCAATTCGAGCGACGGCAACTGGCTGGCCTCCAGAAGCGCCTTGTCCCCGGTCACTTTGGCCACCAATCCTTTTTGCGCAGAAACGGGAATGACCTGGGACCTTGGCAAACCCAGAATATCGGCTGACGTCGCTACCTGCTTGTCAATTTGCGCCTGCACCTCCTCGGGTGTGCTCAAAACGTCCCACAAAGTATCAATCTTGTTCAATACGACCAGCCGCGCATCGGTGCCATCCCCCTCGGTGATGAGATGTTCGCGCCAGATGGCAAGATCCGATTTGGTGACTCCGGTATCGGCCGCCAAGATAAACACCACTGCGTGCGCTTGTGGAATCAGGCTCACCGTGAGTTCAGGCTCGGCACCGATGGCGTTAAGTCCTGGGGTATCCAGAATAACCAACCCCTGCTTCAACAGCGGGTGCGCGATGTTGATTAGCGCATGGCGCCATTTCGGGACTTCTATCAGCCCGTCGCGACCGACCGGTGGGTTGTCTTCGGGGCAATCGTCTTGCCAGAACCCGAGTGCGCGGGCTTCATCTTGGGTGACCCGCCGGACGTGCGCCACTTGCTCAAGAACCTGCGCCAACTGCGCCGGATTGTTGATGTCCAGATCAATGCAGGTCCACTTTTCGGGCACCATTCGCCACTCCACAAGCGCGCGCTTCTGCAATCGCGTTTCGATGGGTAAAAGGCGCAGGCAGGGCGGTACGTCCGCGTCATAACCCAGCTCCGTCGGGCACATGGTGGTGCGCCCGGCACTCGCAGGCATGATGCGTCGACCATAGCCAGCAAAAAAGATCGCATTTATCAGCTCGGATTTACCGCGCGAGAACTCCGCCACAAACGCCACCATGACCTTGTCGGAACGCACCTGCGACTCCAGCCTTTGCAGTCGTTCTTCCACCGCCGCATTGAGCAGGTCATGGACTTTCATCCATTCAGCAAGCAGTTTCAGGCGCAGTGCAAATTTGCGTCGCCAGACCCCGTGCTGGTCAAATTGTTCGTTAAAAGACATCGGTCTTCCGTAAAGTGTGAAGAATCAATATAGCATCGCGAACCCGAAATAACTATGGGCACTCTTACGGAGCGCTCACCGTTTTTGGCAGCTGACGCAGTAAAAAGTCGAACGTTGGCCCTGCCGAATACTTTTAATCGGCGTTGCGCATACTTTGCACGGCAAGCCAGCCCGGTTATAGACCATTGCGTCAAGCTGAAAATGGCCCGCTTCTCCTTGGGCATTGGAAAAATCCCGCAACGTACTTCCCCCTTTAATCACGGCCTGAGTCAATACCTGTTGAATGGCATGATGCAGTAAAGCGGCGCGCGGCTTGCTGATGCGATGCGCTTTTGTGGTGGGGCGGATGCCAGCCATAAATAGCGCCTCAGAGGCGTAAATATTACCCACTCCCACCACCGCTTCGCCGCCCAGCAGCACCTGCTTGATGGCGGTCCGCCTGAGCCTAAGTGCCTGGTGAAACGAGGTGGCTTCAAAGGCCTCACTGAGCGGTTCTACGCCCAGCCTGCCCAGCAGCTTGTGCGCTACCGGGTCACTTTCACTGCTCGCGAACACCACCGCTCCGAATCGGCGCGGATCGTTCAGGCGCAAAGTGCCCAAGCTGGTCACCAATTCGAAGTGGTCATGTTTGCTTCGCGCAGGGAAGTCGTTCCCAAAACTCACACTGCCGGACATTCCCAGGTGAATCAGTAACAAGCCGTCGCTCAGGTCGACCAGGAGGTATTTACCCCGGCGACGCACGCCCAGCACGCGCAGGCCCTCCAGTTTCTGCAGCCCGCAACCCAGTGGCCAGCGCAAGGATTTGCCCAGGGATGCTGCATTGATACGGGCGCCAGCGATGCGGTCTGCAAAGCTCAAACGGGTGACTTCGACTTCGGGCAGTTCAGGCATAGGTTCACAAATTGGGGTGCCGAAACATCAGCACAAGGTCCGCCTTTTAAGGCAAATCTCAAGACAAGGGGAGAAGCGCAGCTTCAGAGCTTGAATTATCATAGGTTGATGAAGAAAAAACTTGGCTTTGCCTTTGGCTTCCTGTGGCTCGCTGGTCCGCTGGTTCTGGCACAGACTGTTGCACCCGAGCCAGCGGTACCTTCAGGGCTCGCCGAGGCGAAAGCAGCGCAAGCTGCGGCGCCTTACTCGCTGCTGGACAGCGCCCTGTTTTACCAGTTGCTCGTAGGCGAGATGACCCTACAGGAGGGGGAGCCCGCTGCCGGCTTTGCGCTGATGCTGGATGCAGCCCGAAAAACCGGGGACGCCCAGCTTTACCAGCGGGCCACCGACATCGCCCTGCAGTCGCGCTCAGGCGATTCGGCATTGCAGGCGGCGCAGGCTTGGAAACAGGCCCAGCCCGCCTCGCGCGAGGCCAACCGCTATGTGCTGCAAATCCTGATTGCACTTAACCGCATTGCCGACACCGTAGAGCCTCTGAAAACCGAAATCAGGCTGGCACCGGACGTCGAGCGCCCAGCGGTGCTGGCAGCGGTGCCGCGTGTTTACGCCCGCGTCAGTGATAAAAAGCTCGCCAGTTCAGTGGTCGAAGAAGCTTTGGCCGATTACCTGAGTACTCCAGCGACCCGTAGCGCCGCCTGGGCCACCGTGGGGCGTATGCGATTGGCGGCAAGCGACAACAAGGGAGCACTCGAAGCAGCCCAACGCAGTCAGGCCGCTGACAACCGCGCTGAGGCCCCGGTGCTGGTTGCACTGGAATTGATGGATCTGAAACTGCCCGAGGCGGAAGGCCTGGTCCAAAAATATTTCGAAGGCAACACCAAAGCCTTGCCTGAATTGCGTATGGGTTATGCCCGGGTTCTTCTGGAGCTTCAGCGTTACACAGAAGCGACCACCCAGCTAAAGATCGTAACGCAGGAAAAACCCGACTTCCCGGAAGGCTGGCTGGTTCTGGGTTCTTTGCAATTGCAGGACAACCAACTGCCCCAGGCACAGACTTCCCTGGAACGCTATGTCGCGCTGGCCCAGCAGCAAAAGCCGCAGGACGAAACGACGCGTGGCTTGGCCCAAGCCTACTTGTCCCTCTCGCAACTGGCAGAAAAGCGCAAAGACTATGCAGCGGCTGAAAATTGGCTTAACAAAATTGAAAACTCTTCGGACTTGGCACAGGCCCAAATCCGCCGAGCTTCGATTCTTGCGAGCCAGGGCAAGCTGGAAGCAGCCCGCCAGCTAATCCGGCAACTGCCCGAACGCAACCCCGGCGATGCCCGATTAAAACTCAACGCCGAAGTCGGGCTGCTTCGCGACTCCAAGCAATACCAACTGGCCCATGATGTCTTGGCGCAGGCCCTGATCATGACACCCGAAGAACCGGATCTGCTTTATGACCAGTCCATGATGGCCGAAAAACTTAGCCGCATGGATGAGATGGAACGTCTCCTGCGACAGGTCATTCTGCTCAGACCCGATTACTACCAGGCCTACAACGCGCTCGGGTATTCGCTGGCAGACCGCAGCGTTCGCCTGCCCGAGGCGCGAGAGCTGATCCAGAAAGCACTCGAATTTGCGCCGTCCGATCCCTTCATTAAGGACAGCCTGGGCTGGGTCGAATTTCGCGCAGGAAACAAAGCTGAAGCAATACGGATTTTCGAGGCGGCTTACAAGGCCAAACCCGACGCCGAAATTGCGGCACACTTCGGCGAAGTACTTTGGAGCTTGGGCCAGCGTGAACGCGCAGTAGCCATCTGGAAAGAAGGTCAGTTGATCAATTCCGATAACGAAACCCTGCTCGAAACGCTCAAACGTCTACAGGTGAAGCTTTAAACCAGGCCCGACCTTTTGTCCCCTACCACCCGTCTGCGTTCTGCCCTGTTTTTTGGAGGGCTGATCGCTGCTATTTTTATAGCTGGTTGTGCTCACTCCAAAAGGGCTACAACCATAAATGATCAAGGAAGTGCGCTCTGGACGGGCCGCATCAGCTTGCAAGTCCAAAGCGAGCCAGTGCAGTCTTTCTCGGCCAGTTTCGAACTCAAAGGCAAGCCCGACCGCGGCGAGTTGACGCTGATCAGTCCACTGGGAAATGTGCTTGGCGTGTTGCGCTGGTCGCCTTTGGAAGCCGTCCTTGATTCCGGCAACCAGAAGATCCAGCGTTTTTCGTCAGTCGACGCGTTGATGGAGCAAGCCACGGGTGCGGCAGTACCAATCAGCGCGCTGTTTGCATGGCTGCAAGGGGACAATGCCAACGTAAGCGGCTGGTCTGCCGACCTGTCTCGACACAGTGAAGGCCGCATTTCAGCCAAGAGAGATCAGCCAACACCGCGAGCCGACCTTCGCGTCGTACTGGATCAATAGGGCTTGGTACTGTGTCGTCCGCCGCTTTAACTTACTTTTAACTTTGGTCTACCCCTCTCTTTCTTTGCGTTCCCTGCGGCCCCTAAAAGCCCTCTACGATGTACCCGCCCCTGCCAAACTCAACCTGTTTTTACACATTACAGGGCGCAGGCCCGACGGCTACCATTTGCTGCAATCGGTATTCATGCTGATCGACTGGTGCGACACGCTGCATTTCGAACTGCGCCGAGACGGGAAAGTCAGCCGGGATGACTTGGCCGATCCAGATTTGGCGGTCGCCGAACGGCTACCAGCCGAGGATTTGGCGGTTCGAGCTGCGAAGGCGTTGCAGGCGGCCTGCGGCACCCCTCTGGGCGTTCACATCGGTTTGGAAAAACGCATACCGTGCCAAGCAGGGATGGGCGGCGGTTCGTCGGACGCAGCGAGTTGCCTGCTGGCGCTGCAACGCCTTTGGGGCGTGCGGTTAGCGCCAGAAGACTTGCGCGCTCTGGCTTTGTCGCTGGGCGCGGACGTGCCTTTTTTTCTCTCGCGCGGCCATGCTTGGGTGGAAGGGATCGGCGAGAAAATCACCCCCCTTACGCTGCCGCCAGCGCGCTTTGTGGTGGTTAAACCGGCGGAGGGGCTCTCTACGCAAGGCATTTTCAGCTCGCCAAACCTCAAACGAGACACAGAAACTGCTACACTCCATGGCTTTGCTGCATGTGCAAATGGTTCAGTTTTCAAATTTGGCCATAACGACTTGCAACCGGTCGCCCAGACACTGTGTCCGCAAATTGGTCAATCCCTCGATTGGCTTAAAGCGCAACGCCTTGAAGGACGTATGACTGGCTCAGGAAGTGCTGTATTTGCGCAACTGTTGCACGACGTTGATTTTTCTGCCGCCCCTGGCGACTGGACAGTTCGCAAGTGCAGCAATTTGGAGTTTCACCCTTTGACCGGTTGGTAAGACAACCGTTCTTGATAAGGTGTTTGCAAGGGATGCTTTACGCAATAGTTTATAGGTTTATTGTTGGCATGATGCGTTGACTGATTTCAGACACCGCTTCAAAAGCAGCAATTGTCCTGTGTAGGGGTGTCGCCAAGTTGGTTAAGGCACCGGATTTTGATTCCGGCATTCGCAGGTTCGAATCCTTCCACCCCTGCCAAATTTTCAGGCCCACCAAATGTGGGTTTGCGTGACGCCAGACCCGCATAGTGCGGGTCTGAGTGTTTATGAAACACAGGCAATCGGCACTCACTGCCAAGTCCGCATTGCAGCACGGTCCTCCGTGCGTTTTTTGCCTCGATAAAATTTGAGTCACCTTCAAGTCCGATAGCAGCTGGTCCCACATGCAAACGCACAATCCCGACTTCATGGTTTTCACCGGCAATGCCAATCCGAGCATGGCCCTCGAGATCGCCCAGAACCTGGGCATTTCACTGGGCGCCGCCCATGTCGGACGTTTTTCAGACGGTGAAGTCACGGTCGAAATCCAGCAAAACGTACGCGCCCGCGACGTATTCGTGGTGCAGTCGACCTGTGCACCGACAAATGACAACCTGATGGAACTGCTCATCATGGTGGACGCGCTCAAACGGGCGTCAGCCGAGCGGATTGCCGCAGTGATTCCCTACTTTGGATATGCCCGGCAAGACCGTCGACCGCGCTCAGCGCGCGTACCGATTACAGCCAAGGTGGTGGCCAATATGCTGCAAGCCGTTGGCGTGTCGCGGGTACTGACAATGGATCTGCATGCCGACCAGATTCAGGGATTTTTTGACATCCCAGTGGACAATATTTATGCGTCACCGGTATTGCTGGGTGATTTGCGCCAAAAGAATTACACCGACCTGATGGTCGTCTCGCCCGACGTGGGCGGCGTAGTGCGCGCCCGTGCGCTGGCCAAGCAGCTTGGTTGCGATATGGCCATCATCGACAAGCGGCGCCCCAAAGCGAACGTGTCTGAAGTGATGCACGTGATCGGTGACATCGAAGGCCGCAACTGCGTGATCATGGACGACATGATCGACACTGCCGGCACCCTCCTCAAAGCCGCTGAAGTACTGAAAGAGCGCGGCGCCAAAAAGGTTTATGCGTATTGCACCCACCCGATTTTTTCGGGTCCCGCCATTGACCGTATTGCCCAGGGTGACGCGCTCGATGAAGTGGTGATTACAAACACCATTCCGCTGAACCCTAATGCGCTGGGTTGCAAAAAGATTCGCCAACTCTCCGTGGCCGCGCTATTCGCTGAAACCATACAGCGTATCGCCAAGGGAGAGTCGGTCATGAGTTTGTTTTCGGATCAAGACAATTTGTTTTGATTTGAAGCAAAAAGGTGGCTGTGCAGCTCGTAGAGCTTAAACAGCCTTTTTATTTCGGGGTGGGCTGGTCGCGGTCCGCCTCTTTTGGAGAATATTATGAAATTCGTCGCTTTTGAACGCGCAAAGCAGGGTACGGGTGCGAGCCGCCGTCTCCGCATCACGGGCCGCACGCCCGGCATTGTTTACGGTGGAAAAGGCGAGGCCACAATGATCGAACTTGATCACAACGCCTTGTGGCACGCCATCAAGAAAGAAGCCTTTCACGCTTCCATTCTCGAGATGGAACTGGCCGGCAAGGATCAGAAGGTTCTGTTACGCGATCTGCAAATGCATCCGTTCAAACAACAGATCTTGCACATTGACTTCCAGCGCGTGGAAGCCACGACCCGAATGACCGTGAAAGTGCCCCTGCATTACAGCGGTGAAGAAGAGTCTCCAGCGGTGAAAACCGAGAATTGCATGGCTAATCATGTGGTGACAGAGCTGACGGTGTCTTGCTTCCCTGCAGACATCCCTGAGTTCATTGCTATTGATTTGAGTGGCCTGAAAAAAGGCAGTCCTTTGCATGTCAAAGACATCACGCTGCCAAAAGGTGTGAAATTCGTCGCCAAGGGTCACGTCAATCCGGTGCTGGTTTCCATCACTGCGAACTTAGTGGAAGCCGAAGTGGTGCCTGTTGCGGATGAAAAAGACGCTAAAGCAGGTGCCAAGCCCGCCGCCAAAGCGGCTGCGAAGCCTGCTGACAAGCCTGCTGACAAGCCCGCTGCCAAGCCTGCCGCCAAGCCCGCTGCCAAGAAATAATTCGCAGTCTGTGGCATTGACCTGAAAGAGGTCTGCGGCCCTTACCCTCATTCGCGAGGGCAAGGGCCGTTTTTCTTTGGGGACCGGTTATGTTGATAATCTTGAACATACATCCACGCGCACTGGCTTGCCGCCAGTCTCTTATCGCACAACATGATCAAACTGTTTGTTGGCTTGGGCAATCCCGGCACTGAATACGAAGCCACACGTCACAACGCCGGGTTCTGGTGGCTTGACGCCCTATCGCGCGAATTAAAGGCGCCGCTCAGCCTGGACAAGAGTTATCACGGCCAAGTGGCCCGCACCACCGTAAACGGGCAAACCGTGTGGTTGCTCAAGCCGCTGACCTTTATGAATCTCTCTGGCAAATCGGTGGCAGCACTTGCCCGGTTTTTCAAGATTTCGCCCGATGAAGTGTTGGTGGCCCATGACGAGTTGGACATCGTCCCGGGGCAAGCAAAGCTTAAGTTTGGCGGCAGCCATGCCGGGCACAACGGCCTGCGCGATATTCACTCGCAACTGGGCACACCCGATTATTGGCGGCTCCGCATCGGCGTGGGTCACCCCGGCGTCAAGTCTGAAGTCATCAGCTGGGTGCTGAAAAAACCCTCGCCCGAACACCGCGCGGCTATTGAAGACAGCATCGCGCGCTGCCTCAGGGCGGTACCCGAACTGCTCGCCGGCGAAATGGAGAAGGCCACCATGCTGATTCACACCAGCCAGCCAGAACGGCCCAAGCCTCCACGACCTCAGTCGCTGCCGCCGAGCCAAGCGCCTGCTCCTGCAACGTCGGCCACCCCACCCCCTCTACAAGACGGGGTGGCAAGCACGCCAAAGTCAGTCTAAGCACTATTTTTAGTAGCTATTTATGCCCGTTTTTCTAAGGGCTGAGTTGTAACCCTTGGCTCGTCGCTCAAATTAACGGGCCACCACCGTCGGCACAATAGACTGCAGGCGATGATATTTTTCCCAGAGCGTTTCTCGCGTTTCGACGTGCTGCGGATTGACCGGAATGCACGCCACCGGGCAAACCTGCACGCATTGTGGCTCGTCAAAATGACCCACGCACTCGGTGCATTTGTGCGGGTCGATCTCATAGATCTCCTTACCGAGGAAAATCGCCTGATTGGGGCACTCGGGCTCGCAGACATCGCAGTTGATGCATTCGTCGGTGATCATCAAGGCCATAGTCAGGTCGCCTCTGCGGCCCTGTGGGCGGCGGCTAAGGCTGCTGCGATGGCAGGATTTACCATCTTGCTGACGTCACCTCCGAGCTTGCTGATCTCGCGTACCAGGGTGCTGCTGATGCACTGCAAAGGCGCATCGGGCAGCAGAAAAACGGTTTCTACCTGGGGACGCAGCTTGCGGTTCATGGCGGCCATTTGTGATTCGTAATCAAAGTCCGTGAGGTTACGGAGTCCCCGTACAACCGCGCAAGCCTCTTGCGCGGCGCAAAAATCCATGATGAGGCCATCAAACGCCAGAACTGTCACATTAGCTATGTTTTTAGTAGCCTTAAAAGTCTGCTCTACGCGCGTTTCCAGCGAAAATAAAGTCTTCTTATGGTGTGCGACCGCGACCGCAATGATCAACTGATCAAACAGCGCAGCCGCACGACGCACCACATCGTCATGACCCAGCGTGAAAGGGTCAAACGTACCAGAGTAAACAGCGATGCGCGGGTGCGTGGTCGGCGTGGCCGAGGAAGTCAAGGACATGGCGAAATTATGCGCCGGTTAGCAAATGAAAATGCACGGCGCCCGCCTTACCACTGCGGTGCACTTGCAGGCCCAGCGGCTGCAGCTGCTCGTTCAGCCAGGGCTTAGGCGCTTCCAGGTAGACCAACCCAGTGGGGCCAATCGCCTCCGCAGCGGCTTTCAGAGCCGCCTCAAATTGGGTCGACTCAAAGGGCGGGTCGAGCAGCACCAGTTGCATGCTTCCCGCAGGCAGGCGCCTGAGAAGACTCAGGCCATCGCCGCGTTCAATCCTGACCATATTGGCCTTCAGCCGCGCTTGCACGGCTTTAAGCTGCAGCACCAGCGCTGGATCCTGCTCGCACAGCAGCACCTCGGAAGCGCCTCGGGAAGCGGCTTCAAACCCCAGCGCGCCGGTGCCAGCAAATACATCCGCGCAGCGCCAGCCGCTCAAGTCCTGGCCCAGCCAGTTGAAAAGGGTTTCCCGCACCCGGTCCGGCGTGGGCCGGAGGCCGGGCACGTTCGGCACCGGAAGCTTGGTGCGCTTGTACTGCCCGCCAATAATGCGTATCTCGCCGGGGGGCTTGATGTGCGCGGTGCCCTTCGGCTTCACTGACGCCTTGAACAACGGCTTGACTGGCGGTTCAGCCGGGGGTTTCATAACTGTGTATTTCATAGCGCGGCTCCAAGAATCACGGTAACCATTTTTTCAGGCTGAAGTTTGCGCGCAAAAGCGGCCTTGATGTCGGCGGCAGTGACTTTGTTGACTTGCTGCGTCCAGGTGTCCAGGTAGTCGAGCGGCAAGTCGTTCCATGCGATGGCCGCGATGTTGTCCAGCAGTTTACGGTTGCTGTCGATGCGCAGCGCAAAGCCGCCAATCAGGTTGTCCTTGGCCGCCTTCAGTTCAGCCTCAGTCGGCCCATTGGCCACGAAATTGCTCACCACCTGACGCACCAGTGCCACCGCCTCGGCAGCCTGATCAGGCCGGGTTTGCAATCCCACGGTAAAACTTCCGGCATGCAGACCAGGCGAAAAAGAACTTGAGACACCGTAGGTCAGTCCACGTTTTTCGCGCACCTCATTAGTCAGCCGCGACACGAAGCCGCCGCCGCCCAAAATGTAGTTGCCCACGGTTAACGCGAAATAGTCGGGGTCTGCGCGTTTAAAGCCAGGCTGACCTATCAATACATGTGCTTGTGCGGAGTCAAAAGGAATGCGTTTTTCTTCGCTTTGACTGAGCGGCGCGACCTCCATCACCGCGGGAAGCGGCGGCAGGCTGGCGCAAGGTACTTGCGGCAAGCGCGACAACAGGCGTGCAGCCATGGCATCCGCCTGAGCGCGAGTGATGGCACCCACCATGCTGATGCGGGCACGGCAGGCCACAACTCCCGCGTCATGGGCTGCACGCATGTCCCCCACATCAATGCGTGCCAGTGTGGCCTCGGTCACCTCATAGCCATAGGGGTGGGTGCCATACACCGCCTGCGCGTAGGCCCTGCCAATCACGGTCCCCGGCCGCGTATTGGATTCCTTGATTGCCGCCTGCACCCGTTGGCGCTCACGCTGCCAGACAGGGTCTGGAAAAGAAGGCTCTGCTATTTCACGCGCAGCGAGCCCCACGGCCTTGTCCAGCAAGTCGGGCTCGGTCAGCGAACGGAGGGAAAAATCCAGACGATCCGAACTTGCACCGGCGCCAAACTGGGCCCCAAGATCGGCCCAAGCTTCGCTTAGCGCGTTTTCGTCCAGTGCCGGGGCTCCGTCCTCGGCCCTTACGCCTTTATCAAGCATGCCCGCCATCATGCTGGCTCTACCCGCTTGGGCTGGGGGGTCGCGCCGACTACCGGCATCAAAATCCACCTGAACGTCCACCATGGCGATGGCCGGGCTCTCAACCAGGTACACCTCAGCGCCGCTGGCTTGGGTCCAGTGCTGGATCGGAATTCCCGCCAGCGCGTACGACTGAATACAAAGGCTTGCAGCACCGGCCAGAAAAACCTGGAAAGCTATGTTTTTAGTAGCAATTATCATGAAAAAATCTTCGGTTCCAGGCGCGACTCAATGCCGAATGGCCATCGTGGGCCTGCGCGGTTTGCGGTTCGGGTCCACGGGCTGCGGCAGCAAGGTCGCCATGGTCAGCTGATCATCGCTGAAATATTTAGCGGCTGCGGCCTGCACTTCGCCACTGGTGATGGTGCGCAACTTCGCAATCAAGCGCGAGCTGGCGTCTAACGGCAAGCCTTGCACCCAGTTGGAGCCGAGTTCGCGCGCTTGACTGAACACCGAATCCAGCTTGTAGGTTTCGCTGGCCACCCACTGGGTCTTGACGCGATTAAGCTCCGCCTCGCTGACGCCGTCGCGCGCGATGACGGCCACTTGCTCCCGCAAGGCAGCTGCCACCTGCTGCGTGGTTTTTCCTTCTGCGGGAACCCCGTCAAGCATGAAGAGTTGCGGCCCACGGCCCAGTAGACCACTCGAGGCCCCTGCGCTGTCGGCGACACGGCCTTCTCCTTTATTGCCTTGAACCAGCGCGCGTTCCAGGCGAGCGCCACTGTAACCGTCCAGCACTGCAGCCAGCACAGTCAGGGCCAAGGCATCACGGTTGCCTGCTGGTGTAGGGGACGCGGCACTGGGTGCATCCGCCAGCAGGTCGGCCGACTCCAATTTGGGAATCTTGAAGGCCAGGCTCACATAAGCTTGGCTGGCAGGGGCTTTGAAGTCAATCCGCCGCATGCCTGCCTGCTCAGGTTCGCTGCGCGGTTTACGCACTGGGACAGGGCGCGCGGCGATGCCGCCATAGTATTTTTCTGCCAACCGCCTGACTTGGGCCACCTCCACATCACCGGCCACCACCACGGCGGCGTTCGCCGGCACATACCAGCGCTGATAAAAGTCCCGCACGTCGGCCGGTGCCATCGCGTCCAGATCGCTCATCCAGCCGACGATCGGGCGTCTGTAGGGCGCAGCCATGAAGGTCATTGCGGTCGCCTGCTCATGAAGCATGGCTCGCGGCGAGTCCTCGGTACGCAAGCGGCGCTCTTCCTTGACCACTTCGATCTCGCGTTTGAATTCGGCATCCGGCCACTGGTTGTGCGCAAACCGGTCGGCCTCCAGCCGCATCACATCTTCCAGTTTACTGGCCGGCATTTGCTGGTAGAAGCCGGTGTTGTCCAAGCTGGTGAATGCATTCTCACGCCCCCCCAATGCGGCCACCCGGCGGGAAAAATCACCGGGCTTTACCGTGGGCGTGCCCTTGAACATCATGTGCTCCAAGGCATGCGCCACACCCGAGGTGCCGTCCACTTCATCCATCGACCCCACACGCACCCACAGCATGTGGGCGACGGTGGGCGCCCGATGGTCCGGTTTAACAATAACGGTCAGGCCATTTGCCAGGGTGAACTGTTCGACACCCGCAGCGGGTGTCTGGCCGAAGGCTGCCGTGCTGAGGCAGACTGCCAGAGCCGAGGGAAGTAAGAAAGCTGAAAACGGACTATTCAAACGGATGGAAAGGGATTCGAAAAGCTGCACAAGTGCTCGTTTGGGGTGTTTCATAGAATACTGGACTCTACAAGCATATTCAATGTTCAGTTTTTTCAAGAAAAAATCACCGCCCGTCCCTTCGCCCGCACTGCCGGCGCCTTTCGCCTCCGCTGCACCGGTTAATCCGACCGCCAACGCTGGCGGTGGGCTCATTGGCAGCGCACTGGTGACGCCCATTGCCATTCCGCCCGCTCTCCCCGTTGCGATCACAGCGCCCGGCGCAGTGGCGCCAGAGCGCCAGCGCTGGTTCAGCAAGCTGCAGGCCGGTCTGCAAAAAACAGGCGCCAGCATTTCCACCGTTTTTACCGGGAGCCGCATTGACGACGCTCTGTACGAAGACCTTGAAACCGCCCTGCTATTGGCTGATTCCGGCGTAAAAGCCACTGAACACCTTCTCACCGACGTCAAGCGCCGGGTCAAAGAAGGCGGCGTGACGCATCCGGTCGCTGTCAAAAATGCGCTCGTCGAGGCCATCACCGAGTTGCTCAAGCCACTTGAAAAGCCGCTCGTCATTGGGCAGTATCAGCCCACCGTGATTATGGTCACGGGCGTCAACGGTGCCGGCAAAACCACCTCCATAGGGAAGCTCACGCGCCACCTTGCCAACGAGGGCGCTTCAGTGCTGCTGGCGGCCGCCGACACCTTCCGCGCCGCCGCTCGCGAACAGCTCAGCGTCTGGGCTGACCGCAACATGGTCGAGATTGTGAGCCAGGAAGGCGGCGACCCGGCAGCCGTAAGCTTTGACGCGGTGACAGCGGGCAAGGCCCGTGGCAAGGACGTCGTGCTGGTCGACACTGCGGGCCGCCTGCCAACCCAGCTTCACCTGATGGAAGAGTTGCGCAAGATCAAGCGGGTGGTACAGAAAGCCGATGCCAGCGCACCCCATGAGGTGCTTCTGGTCATCGATGGCAACACCGGTCAAAACGCACTGGCCCAGGTCAAAGCCTTCGACGACACACTGCAACTTACAGGCTTGATTGTGACCAAGCTTGACGGTACCGCGAAAGGGGGCGTATTAGCGGCCATTGCGCTGTGGGCGCGCGAGCGCGCGCTAACCTCCCCAAATGTGCGCCCGGTTTCTGTCTATTTTATTGGGGTAGGGGAAAAGTTGGAAGACCTGGAAACTTTCAGCGCACGCGAATTTGCCCAGGCCTTGCTGGCTTGAAGTCAGCTGCCCCACCCCGCCAATGACGCGAAGAGGAGGTGTTTGACTTGAAAACTGCATTCCTCGCCACCATCTCAGCGGTTTAAAGGATTTCCACGTGTCCAGCTTCATATACGGCTTCCTTAGTCGGACGCTGCGTTTTACTCTCAAACTATTGTTGGGCCTGTTCGCAGGCATCTTCGCGATCAGTTTGCTGGTGGCGGCACTGCTCGTCGTGGCACTGAACCTGCTGACATCGCTGATCACGGGCCGAAAACTGGCGCCAGGCATGGTATTCGGGCAATTCCAGCGGTTTTCACCTCAGGGTATGTGGCCAAGCGGCCCGGCTCGAAAAGGGTCGGCCAAGGTCAGCGAGGTAGTGGACGTGGAGGTGCGCGAAGTTCACGACGAAAAGCACCTGCCTTGAAAGCGGTTTAAGCAGCGTTTAGTTGCCAACGCACTCAGTGTGGCTGGTGCCCCTGTAAGTGCTTTGCGCTTGAGGGGGCATTTGATGCCGCCGCCTTTGCCTTTCTTCCTACAAACGCTCGTTGAACTACAGCGCAGCATTAGACGTCCGCTTTAGCGGATTCAGCGTCAGTAAAAATTAGCCTGACTCTATCAGTGTCATTGAACCTATTGCTTAGCACTCCCTCCAACCGAGTGCTAATATTTAGCATTAGAAAAAGGGAGTGCTTGCTATGTCACACGTTCTTTCCCCCCAGTTGATGACCGCAGTCGGTCACACCGGCATGGTTTTGCCCATCGCCCCGGCGAATGCGATGGCCGCGGTCAGTCCTTGGTCAATGGTTCCCCCTCTGGGAAATTTGGACGCTTACATTTCGGCCGCAAATCGTCTGCCCATGCTTACCTTGGAGCAAGAGCAGGAATTCGCCAGGAGCTTGAAAGAAAACAACGATCTGGATGCTGCCGGCAAGTTAGTACTTTCACACTTGCGTTTGGTAGTGTCGATTTCCCGGAAATACTTGGGCTATGGGCTACCCCACGGCGACTTGATCCAGGAAGGCAACATTGGTTTGATGAAAGCGGTCAAACGCTTTGATCCCGACCAAGGGGTGCGCCTGGTCAGTTACGCCATGCACTGGATTAAGGCCGAGATTCACGAATACATTCTGAAAAACTGGCGCATGGTCAAGGTGGCCACCACCAAGGCTCAGCGCAAGCTATTTTTTAACCTGCGCTCCATGAAGCAAGGCTTCAAGGACGATGTCAATGTAGCCACACACCGCGACACGCTGACAGAGGCCCAGATTGACTCGATGGCGAAAACCCTGAATGTCAAGCGAGAGGAAGTTATCGAGATGGAGCAGCGAATGTCTGGCGGCGACGTGCTGCTGGACCCGAGTCCCCGCGACGACGGCGAAGAAACGTTTGGCCCGATTGCCTACCTGGCCGACGCCACACAGGAGCCAACGGCCTTGATGGAGTCACGCCAGCGCGACAGTCTGGCCAGCGACGGACTCACTACCGCGCTTGAAGAATTGGATGCGCGTTCGCGCTGCATTGTGGAAGAGCGCTGGCTCAAGGTTAACGATGATGGTTCTGGCGGCATGACGCTGCACGATCTGGCAGCCGTGTACAAGGTCAGCGCCGAGCGGATTCGTCAAATTGAGGTGGCGGCCATGAAAAAAATGAAAAAGGTGCTTGCAAGCTACGCTTGAAATAGCCGTCCCCCCGTTGCATTGAATTTCATGCAGGCCTGCACCTCTTTGGGTGCGGGCCTTTTTTATAGTTAGCTTCCCACGCGCATTTACAAAACCCGGGGATGCGGCGAATCAGGTATTTTTCAGCAACAGGCGAATATCGGATGCCAAAACTTCAGCGCCTGCACCGTAGCGGTTGTACAAGCGAACCCGGCCTTTGCTGTCAAACACGTAGCTGCCTGCCGAGTGGTCCATGCTGTAATTGCCCTCTGTTTTCCCTTCAACTTTTTTATAATAAATTTTGAAGTCTTTGGCAACACCGGGTAATTGGGCCATGGTGGGCCTGAGTGCCAGGAACGAAGGGTCGAAATTGGTCATGTAGGCTTTAAGTAGCTCTGGCGTGTCCCGCTCTGGGTCGACCGTTATGAAGATCGCCTGGAGCTTGTCGCCATCGGAGCCCAACAGTTTTTTCGTTTGTGCTAAGTCGGCCAGAGAAGTAGGGCAGACGTCAGGGCACTGGGTAAAGCCAAAAAATACCACTACGACTTTGCCAGCAAAGTCTTTAAGCGTGCGAACTTGGCCGTTATAGTCAGCCAGAGAAAAGCCTTGCGCATAATCCGCACCAGTCAGATCAATACTCTGGAATTGCGGTTTATCTGGCGCGCAGGCGGTGAAAAGGCCAGTGGCCATCACCAGCGCGACAGCGCCTACTGCCGATTGGACGGCGCGTCGACGAGCCAGCGACGCAGACAATGAAATATGAGTCTTCATAAAAGGTAATGGTCTAGCAGCAGCGCCGCAAATAAAACCGAGAGATGGATCAATGAAAAGCGAAAGGTCTTACGCGCCAGCGCATCCGAGTAGTTGCGCCATAGGCGCCAGGCATGCCAGCTGAATCCGATGCTGAGTATAACGGCGACTACCAGATAGAGCCAGCCGCTCATTTTGAAAACGAATGGCATCAGACAAGCGGCAAACAACACCAAGGTATACAGAAAAACCTGCAACCGGGTGAACTCATTACCGTGTGTGACCGGTAGCATGGGTAGTCCTGCTTTGCGGTAGTCCTCGACTCGGTAGAGCGCCAGCGCCCAGAAATGCGGCGGTGTCCAAAGGAAAATAATCAGAAACAAAATCAGCGCTTCAGGACTCACCGAGCCCGTCATTGCGACCCAGCCCAATACGGGCGGCATGGCGCCCGACGCACCGCCAATCACGATATTCTGGGGCGTGAGCGGTTTGAGAATTACGGTATAGACAATGGCATAGCCAACGAAAGTGGCAAAGGTCAGCCACATGGTGAGGGGGTTGACCCACACATACAAAATCCACGAACCGACTGCACATAATCCGGCAGAAAATGCCAGCGTGAGCGGGTTGCTGAGGTCCCCCCTGGCCGTCGGTCGCCAAGCGGTGCGCCGCATCTTCGCATCGATCTGCTGTTCAACCAGGCAATTGAACGCCGCCGCCGCTGCCGCGACCAGCCAGATGCCGGCACAAGCGATCAGCGCGAGCGCAACCTCGGGCCATGTCGGAATGCCGGGAACCGCCAACACCATGCCGATCAACGCACAAAACACAATAAGCTGCACCACGCGCGGCTTGGTCAGCGCGTAAAACTGGCCGAACTTGGAAGGCACGCGGACGGTTGGAGTCGCTGCGACAGGCGGGTTGCTAGGGGTCATGCGGACACTCTCGATGCACTCCATTTTGACGCACGCATCGGTTCCGGAATGCTGCGACTTGAAAACACGACGCCGGTTAGCACCACCACCAGTGCAGCCGCCCCGCCGGTGTGCGAGACAGCCGCTAAAAGAGGCCAGCCGAGTACCACATTACTCACACCGGTCACGACCTGAAGCACAGTCAGGCCGGCCAGCCAGCGCGCCTGAGTGCGGAAAGCGGGCACGTGGTTCAAAGCAAACGCTAGCCCAATCAGGGCGACAAACACAAAGTAAGCGGACAGGCGATGAACATAATGAATCGCTGTCAGGGCCTGAAAACTGATGTTGCTGCCGTCTTGGCCGATCCCAAGTTCCCGCCAAAGCGCAAAGCCCTGCGTGAAATCCATCTCTGGCCAAAATGAGTTTTGGCAACTGGGAAAGTCCGTGCAGGCGAGTACGGCGTAGTTGGTGCTGACCCAACCACCCAAAGCAATCTGCAGCCAAAGCAAGACAAAACAGATAAGAACGAAACCCCTCAGCCGCCCGCTCAAGGACGTGATCGGGGGGCCTTTTTTGGCCGTTGCCTCTCCATACCGCACCGCCTGCACGCGCAGCAGTGCCAGCAACACCAGACCGCCGAGCAAGTGCATGGTCACGATTGCGGGAAACAATTTCATCGTGACCGTGAGCGCGCCAAACGCGCCCTGCAAACAAACCCAAATCAAAGTGACGGTGGGCCACCAGGGCGAAAGGGTCCCGCCGTGCTTTTCAATTCGTGTCGTGCGTGGGTCTCCCATCTGGGGCGGCTGACTGGGGGTGGCCTTTCCTTGGGTAAGTTGGTTCCCAAGCCTGATGCTTTGCGCACCGCGCTGCTCCTCGCGGCGAGCCACCCAACTCGCGACGGTCAGCGTCAGGATCAATACCCCCACGCCCGTAGCGAGGTAGCGATGAATCATTTCTATCCACGCCTTGGAATGGGTCACCGGGCCGGTCGGCATGGCTTTTTGCGCGGCTTCGATAGGCATCTGCGCGCCTACCGGACTTGCGCTGGCATAGCAGCCGGGCCAGTCCGGACAGCCCAAGCCCGAATCGGTCAGACGGGTAAAGGCGCCAAAAATCACCAGATCGAAAGTCAGAAACAAAGTAGCCAGCGTCAATACACGAAGGCGCTGGTGGGTCGGCGCGTTCTTGTTGCGCACCCACACCCAGGCGAGCGGTCCAAGCGCCACGGCTAGGCCCATGATCATCAGGCGCAGCGCTGGACTCAGGTCGTAGAGGGAGGAGGTAGACATGCTGTCAAAAAATTCGTCGAGGGTCTTTTAGAAATCTGCCATGGAGACGGTTAGCGCCCAACGTTGTCCCAACTGCTCGACGCACGCAGCAGCCGTTCCAAATCACGCTTCGCTTTGCTTGCGGTAGCCGCGTCCAGGCCTGCAGGAAAACGCATCATCCAGTTGCCCATCGGATCCACCACATAGAGGTGGTCTTGCAAACGTTGGCCGGAAGCCGGCTCCAGCCATTGAGCAAGCGCGGCCGGTGCCACGCGAAGTACTGTGGACGACGCAAGCGCTGGCCGTAAAACGTCGGGTACTGCGGCCTCGTCATTGATGAGCCAGACGCGGTCCACCCGATCTTTTTCAGCGCCCAGGGACTCGCGTAACTGCCGCTGGATATAGAGATTTTTCTCGCAGCGGGAATCACAGGCACCGCCCGCGACACTAACCAGCAACCATTGACCCTTTAACGCCGTCAACTCCCCCGTCTTACCGTCTAGCGTCTTTGTGGCGAGGGCAGGCAGCGGACGCTGCGGATCGATCAGCGCGCCAAAGTTGCTGCGTCCATCAGGCCGAACCATGTAATAGGTAAAGTACGACGCAATGACGGGCGCAGCGCACACCAGCAGCAAGGCCAGCATTTGCCAGCGGCCGGCCCTGGTATTTGGGGCTCGGGGACTGGGCTGATTCAGCATGGGCATGGCGTGCACCGTCAGGCCCAGAGGTTGATCTTGCACAGAAGGGCTGATGGCGGAGGCAGCATGGGTAGCGCCGCGCGACAGGGAAGAGTTGGAAGGGTCGTTTGTCACAGAAGTTGATCGCGAGGTTTGATGCGTAATTTGGTGCGAAGCGGAATGATCAGTTGAAACCAGAAATATAAAACGACGACAAGACTGCACAAGCCAAACCACTGGAAAGCGTAGCCATAGTGTTTTTCCAGCCCCAGATTGGGCGTCGCCCATTCGCGCAGCAAGCCTTCGCTCGCAGCGCCCGTCTGCAGCAATGAGACTTCGAGCAACGGCAATCCGGTTTCCGCCCTGAAAACCGATATATCAAGATTTTGCCGGATACGGCCGCTCTCGACACCCTTGAACTCAAAGAGCTTGGACGGCCCCGGGGCAATGCGGCCAGTCACTACAACAGGGCCCCCTGGCGTTGAAATGTCGGGCAAATGCGTGCGGACCGTAAAGTCGCGCGGCACCCAGCCGCGTTGCACCAGGATAAGCTTGCTGCTGCCTTCCAACAACAACGGGGTAACGACTACAAATCCGGGTTTCCCGTTCATCGGCCGATTGTCCAGATACACCGTGTTTTCGGCGCGCCAAACTCCTTTGAGAGCAGCTTGCCGGTGGAGAACCTCCGTCACGCTGGTTGGCGTTGTCAGCGCCTGCGCATCAAGCGCGGGCAGCTTGCCTCGGGAGTCGACAGCCGACTGAAGCGCTTCTTTCTGCGCGGCGCGGCGCAGTTGCCACTGGCCCAATGAAAACGTGGTGACAGCTACCAACACAGCCGCGAGTGTGATCAGCCCAAATTTGCGCGAGCGCAAAACGAGTGTCATGCGCAGATAATCCTGGACATGATATATCTCGTTGCTTTTGCCTTTATCGCTATCCTCGCCAGCTTAGGCTCAGCGCTCTTCTTCATGCTGAAGGATGGTGCCGACGACAAACGAAAAACCAGCAACATGGCACGCGCTTTGGCGTTCCGCGTTGGGTTTTCGATTTTGCTATTTGTCTGCATTCTGATTGCGTGGAAGCTGGGTTACATACAACCCACCGGCATTCCGGCAGGTAAATAAATTATAAAAATAAGTACAAAGGCCGCTTCATGCGGCCTTTGTTTATTGCGACTGGACGCCGCGACTGTACGAGTTATGGGCATCGTCCGGCGACGGCAATGGCCTTCCCGACTGCTCCTAAAACCAATTTCACAGCCAGTAAACGAGGGTGTAAAGACCAAGCCACACCACATCCACAAAGTGCCAGTACCAGGCTGCACCTTCAAAGCCGAAATGTTTCTCCGCCGTGAAATGTCCTTTTTGAAGACGCAGGGTAATGAACAGCAGCATCAGCATGCCGACAAACACGTGAAAACCGTGGAACCCGGTGAGCATGAAAAAGGTAGAGCCATAGATCCCGGACGTGAGCTTCAGGTTGAGCTCAGTGTAGGCGTGGAAGTATTCGTAGCCCTGCACACACAGAAAGACAATGCCGAGCAGCACGGTCATCCACATAAATGCAATCGTGCGACCACGATGGTTTTCGCGCAAGGCATGGTGGGCAATGGTCAGGGTCACACCAGAACTCAGCAGCAACGCAGTGTTGATGGTCGGCAACCAGAACGGTGTCATGGTCGTGAACGGCTCAACGATATCGGCGGGGGAACCCGTCGCACCCGCAGCAAGACTGGGCCAGACCGCCTTGAAATCAGGCCAAAGCAGCGCGTTGTCCAAACTGCCCAATGCCGGCACCGAATGCGCGCGGGCCCACCAGAGTGCGGTGAAGAACGCACCGAAGAACATCACTTCAGAAAAGATAAACCAACTCATACTCCAGCGAAAAGACAGGTCGACCTTGCGACCATACAAACCGCCTTCACTTTCCGCGATGGATTGACGGAACCACTGAAACAAAGTACCGAGCCACAGCAGCATGCCGAAGGCCAGCGACCAAGCACCCCAGCCCGCACCGTTGATCCACTGGCTGGCACCCAGAATCACGAAAAACAGGCCAATGGCGGCCATGACCGGATGCCGCGAAGGAGCTGGCACAAAATAATAAGGGGTTGTCCCCGAGACCGCTGTTGACATCACTCGACTCCTGTTTTCTCTAGTATTTTTAATACGCTTTGACTTGAGATCGCGATGCGTTTGTCGCACATGACATCGCGGCCTTTGACTTTTTAGGGCGCTACCACCCAATTAACCAGCAATACCAGGGTGACCACAAATAGCAAAACACCGACCAGCCCGACCACGATGATATGAACCAGACTCAAATTTTGAGCATCTTCATCATAGGCATCGCGCCCCCGCAGGCCCACAAAAGACCACGCGACGACTTTGGCGGTGCGCCAGAAGGATTTTTTGGCAGGTGCTTTGGCCAACGCTTATGCTCCCGCCTCTTCGCTAGACGCCGCCGCCGAGGTCGCCTTGAATGAATCCGGTGCCGCAGGCGTCTTGCCCCCCACTTCAAAGAAAGTGTAGGACAGCGTAATGGTGCTCACGTCTTTGGACAACTTCGGATCAATCACAAAAACGACCGGCCACTTTTTTTTCTCACCGGGCGCCAGGGTGTACTGACTAAAGCAGAAGCACTCCAGCTTGTTGAAATGCGCCCCTGCTTGCGCCGGAGCGTAGCTCGGAATCGCTTGCGCGGACATGGTACGGTTTTGCACGTTCTGAAATTCATACATCACCGTGGCCACTTCGCCCGGGTGTACCTGGAGCGTGTTCAGTGCCGGCTTGAAGTGCCACGGACCCCTGGAGTTGGCATCGAACTCCACAGTAATGGTCCGGCTGTAATCGACCTGCGTATTGGCCGGCAGATCGGGACTGGCTCCGGGAATTTGCCGATCGGCCAAAGCCAGTACGTTGATGCCTGTCATCTCGCAAATGGCCCTGTAGATGGGTACAAGCGCATAGCCGAAGGTGAACATGCAGAGCACGATCACGCCCAGCTTGCCCACCATCTTGAAGTTTTCGCGCTTGAGCTGCATCAAAGTCGTAACCGGGTTGATCTGTTCAGTCTGTTAATTAGCCTAGTGGCCGAGAAACATCATCTTGGCAATGAAGCCGGCAAAAAACACGAAGGCAACGGAGGCCAGTATTAATGCCAGGCGAAGGTTATTTTTCTTTTGGGGAGGTGTCATGATGTAGCGACCGGTTCGTTCAGCCGATCACGCGGGTTGCCGTGGCATCCAGCTTGGGCGGGGTTTCAAAAGTGTGAAAAGGTGCAGGCGAGGGCACTTCCCACTCCAAGCCTTCGGCGCCTTTGCCGCCTTCATCCACCCACGGATTCTGCTTGGCCGGCGCTCCCTTGCCGCGCATCATCGGCAACACGATGAACAGGAAGAAATACACTTGCGCAAAACCGAAAAAGAACGAGCCGACTGAGGCGATCGCATTGAAGTCGGCAAACTGCATTGGGTAGTCAGCGTAGCGGCGCGGCATGCCGGCAAGACCCAGAAAGTGCATCGGAAAGAAGGTCACGTTAAAAGAAATCAGCGACCACCAGAAGTGAATTTTGCCGCGGGTCTCGTTGTACATCACACCAGTCCATTTGGGCGACCAGAAGTAATAGCCAGCAAACATGGCATACAGCGAACCTGCCACCAGAACATAGTGAAAGTGAGCCACGACGTAGTAAGTGTCCTGCAATTGAATATCCAGGGGCGCGATGGCAAGGATCACGCCTGACAGGCCACCAACGGTGAACACGAAGATGAAACCCACTGCAAACAGCATAGGGGTTTCAAATGACATGGACCCCTTCCACATCGTGGCGATCCAGTTGAACACCTTGACCCCGGTCGGGACCGCAATGAGCATGGTCGAATACATGAAAAACAGCTGGCCGGTGACCGGCATGCCGGTCGTAAACATGTGGTGAGCCCAAACCACAAAGCTCAGAATCGCGATCGATCCGGTGGCATACACCATGGAGGCATAACCGAAGAGGCGTTTGCGCGAGAAGGCAGGGATGATATGGCTGATGATGCCGAAGGCCGGCAAAATCATGATGTACACCTCAGGGTGACCAAAGAACCAAAAAATGTGTTGGAACATCACCGGGTCGCCACCGCCACCGGGGTTAAAGAAACTAGTACCAAAATGGCGATCCGTCAGCGTCATGGTGATGGCACCGGCCAACACGGGCATAACGGCAATCAGCAGGTAGGCGGTGATAAGCCAAGTCCAGCAAAACATTGGCATCTTCATCAACGGCATCCCAGGTGCACGCATATTCAGAATGGTCACGATGATGTTGATCGAGCCCATGATGGACGAAGCGCCCAATATGTGCAGTGCAAAAATACCGGCATCCATGCCCGGGCCCATTTGTAACGACAGCGGCGCATACATCGTCCAGCCGCCAGCGGGCGCACCACCGGGAAGAAAGAACGAACTTGCGAGCATCACCGCAGCCGGAATCATGAGCCAGAAACTAAAGTTGTTCATGCGCGCAAAGGCCATGTCGGCTGCGCCGATTTGCAGCGGAATCATCCAGTTCGCGAAGCCCACGAAAGCCGGCATGATGGCGCCAAACACCATGATCAAACCGTGCATGGTGGTGAGCTGATTGAACATCTCCGGGTTCATAAATTGCAGACCCGGCTGGAACAGCTCGGCGCGCAACATCAGTGCCAGCACACCACCGAACATCAGCATGGAAAAGCTGAACAGCAGGTACAGCGTACCGATATCTTTATGGTTGGTGGCAAAAACCCAGCGACGCCAGCCTGTGGGGGCATGGTGGTCGTGGTCATCATGCCCGTGATCGTGGTGGCGATCTAAAACTGCACTCATCTTGGCTTCCTTTGGTGGCTTGTGCCTGTAATTTTTTTCTTCGCGGCTAACGTCGTTGTTGCCGGCTGTCAATCAATCGGTAGCCTGACCAGGCTTAGCTGCGCGAAGCCTGTAACTCAGCAGGCTGAACTATCTGGCTGGTCTGATTGGACCAGTTGTTTTTGGTGAAACTGATCACGGCGGCGAGATCAGTATCACTCAACGCCTTCCAGGAGGGCATGGCGCGCCCGGCCACACCATTCAACAAAATCTGAATCTGTTTGTTGTGATCATCGCTCAGCACGATGGCAGAGCCGTCAAGCGGCTTAACCGGGCCGGCCCCTTTTCCGTTGACCTGGTGACAAGCTGCACAGTTGGCCGCATAAACCTTTTCCCCGCGCGCCTTCAGGTCTACCAAGGTCCAGACTTTGGCGGGATCATCCGCCTTAGCCATCGCTTCTTTGGACTTGACCGAAACCCATGCAGCGTAGTCCTCTGCGGAAACCACCTTCACATGGATCGGCATATAGGAGTGTTCCTTACCGCAAATTTTGGCGCACTGACCGTAGTAGTCGCCGACCTTGTCAGCGCGAAACCAGGTGTCGCGCACAAAGCCGGGAATCGCGTCCTGATGAATGCCGAAGGCGGGCACCGCGAATGAATGAATCACATCATTGGCCGTGGTAATAACCCGAATTTTCTTGTTCACGGGCACGACCAGCGGATTGTCCACCTTGAGCAGGTAGTTGTCAGGCGCTTCGCCAGCTTTCGGGCCGCCATTGTTTGACATCTCCCGCTGGGCGTTGTCGAGCGTGGAGACGAAACCAATGCCTTCGCCCTCGCCTTTAATGTAGTCGTAACCCCATTTCCACTGCATGCCCGTAGCCTTGACGGTGAGGTCGGCGCTGGTGGTGTCTTTTTGAGCGACGACGAGCTTCGTGGCCGGCAACGCCATCACGATCACGATGACGAAAGGAACGATAGTCCAGGCAATTTCGACGGCGGTAGACTCATGGAAATTGGCCGCCTTGTGGCCGACAGATTTGCGGTGCTTGAGGATGGAGTAGAACATTACACCGAACACCACCACAAAGATCGCCAGGCAGATCGCCATCATGAACCAATGCAACCACACCTGCTCCTCGGCAATTTTGGTTGCGGCAGGATGCAAATTGAGTTGATTGACAGCAGGACCGCCCGGCAAGTCGTTGACAGCGTAAGCGGCCGTACTGACCCAGGCGGCCGCCGATACCAGAATTGAGCTTACATGCTGTACGCCGAGCCGTGTCATTTTGCTTATGGGGTTGGTTAGGTTCATCGTGGTCACTTTATCTACTTCAATTACCGACTGAATGCACTTATTATTACAAAGTTTGCGACAGATCAAACCCACGAAGGCGAAAGCGGTGAGAAATTTTGAGGGTTTCTCAACAAGTCCGCAGTGCAAAACGCATCTCGCGCGCCAGCGCAGGCCGCAATTCAGGCCGGAGATGCCGCCCCACCCGCACCGAACGACCCTGTCCAGACACCTCTATCAATGAGCCGTCGCCGTCCTTGGGCTCAATCCGAACCCACTCACGATTGAATTCTGCGCGCTGAATGCGCCCTGCCGTTTCCAGCTCAACCACCAATTGCCCACCTTGCAAAAAAATTCTTTCGGCGTCTCCCGCATGGCGGGCGTGAACTAAAAAAGCGGTTCCTACGGCCACCAATTCAGCCCAGGCAAAAGGCATTACCAGGGTGGCGCCCTGAGACCAGAAAAATACCCCGATGCCAAGCGACACCGCGCACAGCGACAAGAAAAACCATCCCAATTGAGCCGGAGTTAATGAACAATGCCGCTTGAGCAGCCATGACACCTCGCCTTGGGCGGGCAAAGTAGCAAAACGAAGCGCCGGAGATGACTGCAGCACGTAGGAAGCCTCAAAAAGCCGCCGCAAATATTAAGTATCAGATACAGAGTAAAGGCAGCGAAAAGGATGGGAATATACCCAACTAGCTCTTAAATCTTATCTTTAAATCGGGCAATGGCCACCCGGGAAAACGCTAAAACCTCACTGGGAGCCAAGGTGATCCGGCTGCCGACCTATCGTCATGCCCCTCACCGCTGTTCAGACGGGCGGCCGCGGCCCCCGCAGCATGCTGCGCATGTCCGCCACCGACACCGCGCTGAGCGCGCTGACCTTGATTTTGGGCGGCGCTTTCAGCGCATGACCATAAATCACTTCAAATGTGAGAGACAGACGGCCGTCTTCGCCCGTCAGATGCTGCGCCAGCGACTGCTCCAGCTGCGCCTTCCAGGCACGGCCACGCAAGGCAGGAAAGCGCGCAGGATGGAAATTGCGTCCCAATTCTGCAAGTTCCTGCAACAAGCGCGCCGGCGTCTGATACGTTAGCGTGATGCGCTCCATGTCCATCACCGGTTGGGCGAAACCCGTTTGCACCAGCATGTCGCCCCAGTCGTGCATGTCGGTCAGTTCATGTCCCGCAGGCGGCCAGCCGAGTTGCGCGTAAACCTCGCGCAACTCGTGGGCGGTATCCGGCCCCAGGCATGAAAACATCAAAAACCCGTTGATCCTCAGTGCCTGATGCCACTGCGCCAACAGAGCTTGCGGGTCGTCCGTTTCGTGCAGGGCCATGTTGGCCCACAACATATCCACACTGGCTGGCGGTGGTGCCTCGAAGCGCGTGGGAGCAGACAACCAGTGCTTGGGATTCCACCATGGTTTTGCTATACCTTTTATAGCTTCCTGCACCCTCGGTGTATTGGCTTCGGCCACAAAACATACTGAATTTTGATAGGTACGGACCAGCTGCGCGTGCGCCTGAAGGCCACCGCGCAAGGCGCCCCAATGTGCCCACGCCTGTGGTTGCAGTTTGATCCACTGCAACCGGTCCTGCATGCGACTCGCCACTTCTTCATGGAGCCACGGTGAGGTCAGTGGTGCCGTGTGATGCCAACGACTGACGGCAAGCGGATCAAGCGTGGGCGGGCGCTGGGCAGGAGTCATGAAGGAGGCTTTACAGTTAGCGGAATAGCGCGCAATTAACGACGACGCGAGTATATTGGCACGGTGTTTACCCGCTTGCTTGTCCCCAGTTTATTCCTGCCCCAGCTGACTGGCTTTGCCAGTCAATGCGCCGTGTGCCGGAGCTGGCCTGCGCGCCAGGTATGCAAACCCTGTGAGGAGCGCTTTGCGCCCGCGCAACGTCGATGCATCAGCTGCGCGCTGGCTTTGCCCATCGATCTGTGCCTGGGCCTGCGATCGGGGCCCGGAACTTGCGCTGCCTGCATGCGCCAGCGTCCACCGCTGGACAGCACGCTGGCCGCAGTGCCTTACGCTTACCCGTGGTCCACCCTGATTACCCGCTACAAATTTGGCGAGCAGCACGGCTGGGCCGCTTTTTTTACGGCCTTGTTGCTGAAGACGCCCGGCGTGCGGCAGGCCTTCGACGGTTTAGACGCCGCCGACTGGGTGCTTCCGTTGCCCCTGTCGGCAGAGCGACTGCAGACACGCGGCTTCAATCAGGCCTGGGAACTTGCCAGCGCGTTAGCCCGACAAAGCCGGACCCACGCCAAAGCGGACACCCGGCTGCTGCTGCGCGTCAAACATACCCGACCGCAAAGCCAGCTCAAGCGCGCCGCCCGGCTGGCCAATGTCAAAGGCGCCTTCCTGGTAGATCCGCTGCGCACGGCCGAACTACAAGGCCGACGCGTGGTGTTGGTGGATGACGTGATGACCAGCGGCGCCTCATTATTTACGGCGGCCGAGGCTTTGCGGGAGGCCGGTGCGACCCACATCACCGCCGTCGTTCTAGCGCGTACCGCGTCCGCCTAAAATTGCTTGCTGCACCACCGCAGACCCTGTCACCCCCTGCCGCCGAGCCGCCGACCCTCACCATCTGCCCGCATGTTCAATATTGTTCTCGTCGAGCCCGAAATTCCGCCCAACACCGGCAATGTGATTCGCCTTGCAGCCAACACCGGATGTCGGCTGCACCTGGTAGAGCCGCTCGGCTTTTCAATGGAAGACAAGCACATGCGGCGCGCCGGACTGGACTACCACGAGTACGCCCAAGTGCTGCGCCACGCCAGTTGGCAAGCACTGCTAGAAAGTCAGCAGCCGGCGCCGGACCGACTCTTTGCGATGACGACGCAGGGTGCCAGCAGCGTGTATGGCATGCGCTTTTTGCCCGGCGACTGGCTGGTGTTCGGCTCTGAGACTAAGGGTTTGGCCTCTGAAGTGCGGGCGTTCTTTCCGGTCGCTCAGCGCCTCAAAGTGCCCATGCTGCCCGGCCAGCGCAGTCTCAACCTGTCCAATACCGTCGCTGTAACTGTCTATGAGGCGTGGCGGCAGAACGACTTTGACGGGGCCTCTTTTCCGGTCCTGGAAACGGCCCCATGACCATGCTCCGCCCGATCGCTCAACGCTGAATCAGGGGTAGCGCCGCACCAACGATTCAGCTATGCAGACCGGCTTGGCAGAACCCTCCCGCTCCACCGTCACCTCCCAGCTCATCTGCATGCCATCGTTGTCAATTGCCTCGGCTGTCAGCAACTTCATGCGGGCGCGCAAGCGGCTACCCACGGGGACGGGCGCCGTGAAGCGCACCTTGTTCAGGCCGTAATTAACGCCCATGCGTGAGCCGGTGACCTGAAACGACGATTCGAAAAACCTCGGCAAAAGTGACAAGGTCAAAAAGCCGTGAGCGATGGGGCCGCCGAACGGCCCTGCGTTGGCTTTCTCAGGGTCTACATGAATCCACTGATGGTCGCCTGTCGCCTCTGCAAACAGGTTGACCTGATGCTGCGTGATGGTGATCCAGTCGCTGACGGCCACTTCCTGGCCGATGCAGGCCGCCAATTCGGCCAAGGTTTTAAAGGTCTTCATCCTCTGACTTTAGCGGTATGTCCCGAGAGTTCAAAACCCGGCTTGTCGGGTCAGCGACAACCCGCCCAGCGCCATCGAGTGCAGCACCTCAGCCGCCTAATCCAGCCATTTGCAGATGCCCTGCCATTGCGCCAGGTCCTTTTCAACCCGGCCGGGTGCCACGTCAAACAGCGTCAGTCCGCGTGCCGCCAGATGGATGTAGTTTTGCGTGTCGCGCACATACCCCAGCACCGGCAGACCCAAGCCTTCAACGAATTCGCGCAGCTTGTCGGCAGCAATGGTGCGTGAATCCACCCGCATGCCGACAATGCCTACTTGCATCCTTCCCGCCCGCCGGTGATCGGCCAGCTCATCCAGAAACGCGCGCGTCGCAAAAATATCGAAAACACTCGGCTGGAGCGGCACGATCACCTTGTCGGCCAGCTTCATAATCTCGTTAAAGCGATGGCCACGCAAACCGCCGGGCGTGTCCAGCACCACGTGGGTCGTTCCCTTCGGCGGTTTCACAATCTGCTCTGCGTTCACCTCCCAAGTCGCAATTGCCCGCGCAGCCACCGGACGCAAACCCAGCCACAGTCGGGATGATTGCTGCCGGTCCGCGTCCCCCAGCATGACCGCATGGCCCTGGCTCGCAAAATATCCGGCCACGTTGGTAGCTAGCGTCGATTTTCCGACGCCCCCCTTTGGATTGGCAATAACAACCACGGCCATATAAAACTCCTGTGCTACTTCGCCTTCATACTGCTTTTCCGCTATGGTAACGGCATGGTGCGACTCGAAGTCGCCTGTAGTCAGCTTCACTTTAGAAGCCAGGAGTTGCTTTCTTTCTTCTGTAGAGCTTCGGTTTTACGCGAGGAAATGCAATGAACACGATGTAATCCGCCCCTGCGCGAACGCATCGATAACCCTCCCGCAATGGGAATGGTTATTGCAAAAACGATGTTAAAAACTCGTTTTTCTGTCTCTTTTGAACGACAAGTTACAAACAGTAGCAAAATTGTTTTGCCCGTTCCACATGGGCCAAAAGATCCGCAAGGTGACACCAACTCATGGTGTCTTGTTTTCTACCAAAACCACGCTTGGAACAGCGTGACCTCGACTGTGCGTGCGTCTCGGGTAACCGGGGGGTGCGGAGCCACAGTTAAACCACTCATGCGGCAACGCATACAAGCCATGGGCGACCATGGGGCATTTCTGAAAGCAAGATCAGAAAGAGTGGCCGAGGTAAAGGGTATGGGAAACGTATGTGAACGTTCGTATGAACCGTCGTAATTACCAAACAGCTAACACTTGTGTCCACGGGAAACCGTGGGAGCTGTAACCAAAAAGGTACTGTGTTTGGAATCATTTGTCATGCACTGTGATTCGTTCCCAGATAACACACGGCGGAGAGAACGTCCCTAACCCCTTTCGTCGGTTCGCCGACCGACGGGGCATCGTGAGGAACGAGGTAAACCCTATGCATCGCTGGCCTTCGGGCCAGCAACCTAAGCGTAAGCAAAGGCCATGGTGTAACGGGCAGAGGAAGCTGCAAAAAGCGAAGGGGCGCATGTAATGTGCGTCATAGCGGTTCAAGATTTGCCGCAGTGCGAAAGCACGCAGACTTGCAGCAGGTGCGACAGCGTAAAAGCTATTGCGAACTTACACCCTAGGGGGCACAAACCCCTTGGGGTGTGTGCGTCCCCGGGGTGTCAACGACATTACCGGAGGAAGTATGAAAAACATCCAAGGCAGCAATGCCCCAGATGCTGCGCCTACGGACGAACAGCAGTGCGAGTGGCATTCCATTGATTGGGGTGCGGTGACTCTGTTCGTAAGTAAGGCGCAATCGCGCATAGCGCAGGCAACAAAAGATGAAAACTTCCGACGAGCCGCAAGGCTTCAAAGAGGTTTAGTCCGATCCTGGCAGGCCAAGGCATTGGCAGTCAGGAAAGTGACGACAAACCAAGGAAAGCGGACGGCAGGCACCGACCGTGAACTCTGGGACACGCCACTTCAGAAATGGAAAGCCATAGAAAGGTTAGGGCAGAGGGGATACAAGGCCAGTCCATTGCGGCGGGTCTACATTCCAAAAGCCAACGGCAAAGAAAGGCCGCTAGGCATCCCTACGATGCTGGACAGAGCTATGCAGGCACTCTACCTGTCAGCTCTTGAGCCAATGTCGGAGTGCAGAGCCGATCCGAACTCCTATGGGTTCCGGAAAGGTCGCTGTACGCAGGATGCCTGTGCGCAGTTGTTCGTGTCACTCGCCCAGAAAGCCTCGGCTAGCTGGGTACTGGATGCGGACATCAGCGGGTTTTTTGACCACATTAACCATGACTGGCTGTTACGCCACGTTCCAACGAACAAGCGCGTATTGGGTCAGTGGCTCAAGTGTGGAGTCGTAGACAAGGGCCAACTGGTGAGTACGGACGAGGGTACCCCGCAAGGGGGGATCATCTCGCCGACTTTGGCGAACTGGACGCTTGACGGACTTGAACGGGGTCTACAGGCGCACGTACGTGCGACTCTAGGTTCCGTGAAAGCACCGAAGGCCAAAGTGAATCTGGTGCGATACGCGGACGACTTTGTAGTGACTGCCAACTCGAAAGAGCTGTTGGAAATATTGGTCAAACCTTGGGTGGAACAGTTTCTGCACGAGCGGGGATTGGAATTGTCCGAGGCAAAAACGCGGATCGTACACATTGATGAGGGATTCGATTTTCTTGGGTGGAATTTCAGAAAATATTCTGGAAAGCTGCTCATCAAACCAAGTCGCAAGAGCGTGCAAGCGCACTACGACAAGGTCAAGAAGATGATTGCCAAGTCAATTTCGGTGAAAACTGAAGTGCTGATAGCAAAGCTCAATCCGGTTCTCCGGGGATGGGCCAACTATCACAAGGGGGTAGTGGCGAAACAGACATTTAGCAAGTTGGACTTCCAGATTAACTGGAGGCTGATGCGCTGGGGTCTCAGGCGCCACCCCCGCAAGAGCAAGCTCTGGGTGCGTGAGCACTACTGGCGGAAACCCGGCTCGCGCTGGGAATTCACCACAGATGTCTTGAAGGTTGACGGATCAGAAAAGGATGCGTCACGGCAGAAGGGGCCACTCTATTTGTATAAGCTTGCGGATACAAAGATAGTGCGTCACGTCAAGATTCAGGGGGCTTACAACCCCTTTGATCCTGAATGGGAACAATACGGCGAGGATTTGAGATTTAAACGAATGTCGCAGGACCTCGTGGACAACATCAGATTCAAGTTGTGGGCCTCCCAGTACGGCAGCTGTGCGTTGTGCCGTATGCCGATTGAGTCTCTCGCAGATTGTCACGACCACCATATCGTGTACAGGATGCATGGAGGTTCAGACGCTTTGTCGAATCGGGTACTCCTACACCCGATCTGTCATACGCGTGTTCATGTCCTAGGTTTGGAGGTTACCAAGCCGGTCCCAGTACGGGGACTTTAATCTGGCGAAGTAGACTAGGGTTATGCAACCCGATGATCCTACGGAACCAGTGGTCGTGCGTGAGCCGTATGCGGTGAAAGTCGCAAGTACGGTTCTTAGGGGGGGGGAAGGCAGTGATGCCTTCTCCCTACCCTCCCACACCGCGTCATCAAACTTCGACAAGCCCGCCGGCATCGACCGCCTCTTTTTGGAAGCAGTAATGGGGCGGAACGATTTTCGAACTCACTGCATTCCCTTGCATGGCACAACCACCGGGGCGGCAGCAAGCGTGGGGACTTCCCAATGACGCACGCGCCCGCCTGGCTCATCAATAGCTTTATCTACCTCGCGGCGGCCGTCATTGCGGTGCCTCTGGCCAAAAAACTGGGCCTGGGCTCCGTCATCGGTTACCTTGCCGCCGGCATCGGAATTGGGCCTTGGGGTCTGGGATTGGTCACCAAGGTGCAGGATATTCTTCACTTCGCCGAATTCGGCGTCGTCCTGATGCTGTTCCTGATCGGACTGGAACTGGAGCCGAAGCGCCTGTGGAATCTGCGCCGGCCCATTTTCGGATGGGGCAGCGCCCAGGTGGTGGGCTGCGCCGGTCTGCTCACCGTCAGCGCGATGGTGTTTGGCGTGAGTTGGCAAACGGCGTTGGTGGCCGGCTTGGGTCTGGCGCTGTCCTCCACGGCGATTGCCCTTCAGGCGCTCGGCGAACGCAACCTGCTGCCCACGTCCAGCGGACAGGCGGGGTTTTCCATTCTGCTGTTCCAGGATGTTGCCGCCATTCCCATCTTGGCCCTGCTACCGCTGCTAGGGGCTATGGCTGGGGAAAATGAGACGGTTGCGCATACCAGCCGGGCACTTGAAGCTATTAAAATAATAGCAGTTATCGGCGGCATTATTTTAGGAGGTCGATTGCTGCTGCGCCCGCTACTGCGCTGGATTGCGAATAGCGGCACACCCGAAATTTTCACGGCTGCTTCGCTGCTGTTGGTAGTGGGCATTGCCGGGCTGATGCAACTGGTGGGCCTGAGTATGGCGCTGGGTGCTTTTCTGGCGGGTGTGCTGCTGGCCGAAAGCGAATATCGTCGCGAGTTGGAAACTGACATTGAACCGTTCAAGGGGCTGCTGCTGGGCCTCTTTTTTATTGCGGTAGGGATGAGTATTGACTTCGGCATGCTGTGGAAGTCTCCAGGTCTGATCGCTGCCATCCTGCTTGGATTTTTTGGCATAAAACTGCTAGTGATTTACGCACTGTCTTATCTGATGAAGCTCCCCTACCAGGAGCGCCCCGTATTCACATTGCTGCTGGCACAAGGCGGCGAATTCGCTTTTGTGGTGTTCCAGTCGGCGTCAGGCGCCCAAGTGTTTTCTGCGGAAACCTCGTCGTTGCTGATCGGGGCTGTGGCGCTGTCCATGCTGATCAGCCCGCTGCTACTGGTGGCTGTCGACAAGTTGCTGCTGCCGCGCTATGCCAAGGACAAGACGCCGCAGATGAAAGAAATCTCCGTGCCGCAGGAAGCCCCCATCATCATTGCCGGCTTTGGCCGCTATGGCCAGATCGTGGGACGCATGCTGCTGGCGCAAGGCATTTCCGTCACCGTGCTGGACCACGACGCCGAGATGATTGAAACCGTACGGGCCTTCGGTTACCGCGTCTTTTACGGGGACGCTACGCGGTTGGACCTGCTGCGCACGGCCGGCGCCGCGAGCGCCAGAATTCTGGTGGTTTCTGTGGACGAGGTGGCGCAGTCTTTAAAAATTGTAGACCTCGTCAAAGAGCACTTTCCGCAGCTGGAGATCGTCGCCCGGGCCCGCGACGTATCGCATTGGAACGCGCTGCGTGACCGCGGCGTGATGCGGGTAGAGCGCGAGTTGTTTGAATCCAGCCTGCGCAGCGCCCGCACCGTGCTGGAACTGCTGGGTCAACCACCCGCTGACGCCCTTGAAGCGGCTGAGCGGTTTCGCCGCCATAACCTTGACCTGTTCGAACGGATGTACCCCCATCGGAAAAACCGCGCCAAGGTTATCGCGGTGGCCCGACAGGGGCGGATGCAACTGGAAGCGCAGATGGCGCAAGAGCGCGAGCAGCTATCGCAACAACGGCCTAACGATGGAGGTTAACGAACATTAATGCGAAAGGGACGTAGCCTTTTTTAAGGATCGCAGCCTACTATTTTTTCCAAGTGCATTTATCGAAAACCGTCCCATAGCAGTTTGAGGCCGGTGAGCAACATCCCGAAATAAAGGATGCGGTAGAACCAGAGTTGGCTGATGTGCCCGGCCAAGCGAACCCCCATCCACACGCCCACCGGCGCCAGCGGCAAAAGCACCAGTGAGGTCGTCAGGTTACGCAGGTCGAGCAAACCCAGCCAGGCGTAAGGAATCCACTTCGAAAGATTGATGACAAAGAAAAAGAACGCCATGGTGGAGGTGAACTTGATCGGACTGAGGCGCAGCGGAATAACGTAAGCGCTGAGGGGGGGGCCTCCCGCGTGCGCTACAAAACTGGTGAAACCCGACGTCACCGTCAATAGTGCACCCAACCATTTCGGCGGCGGCGGACTGTCTGGCTTGGGCGGGAACAGCAGACGCTGCGCCAGAAATAACAGCGTGAAACCACCGACGACACTGGCCACCACATTGGCATCAAGAACCTTGAACAACAGCGCACCTACAACGGTACCCACCAAGCCAAAAGGCACCAGAAATTTCAGGAATTTCAAGTCAAAGTTTTTTCTGAAGACCGCGACTCCGAGCAGGTCCATCAGCAACAACAGCGGCATCAAAATCGCTGCGGCCTGCGGCACAGTGACCGATAGCGCCATCACCGGCACCGCAAGCGAACCAAAGCCGGCGCCAAAACCACTTTTGCTGATGCCCAGCATTAACACCGCAGGAATGGCGACGGCGTAGAAAATCGGATCAGTGATCAGGGAGAAAGTCATTTGAGGAATAGGGAGTGTCGGCAGCGCACTATGAGCAGCGCCAAGCAGCTCTTAAAACTATAGCAATTGAACCACGTGGACCCACCGGAAGGAGCACAGCCCAAACACCGGGCCGTTGCCGTTAAATCCGCTCAAAAATTATTGCAATGCCCTGCCCCACGCCGATGCACATGGTCGCCAGCGCGTAGCGGCCGCCGGTGGTGTGCAGGCGGTTGATGGCGGTGGTGGCCAGGCGCGCGCCCGAAGCGCCAAGCGGATGACCCAACGCGATGGCACCACCCCAGGCATTGACCCGCGCGTCGTCATCTTTTAGACCCAGCAAACGCAGCACGGCCAGCCCTTGCGCGGCAAACGCTTCATTGAGTTCGATCACGTCCATCTGATCGAGGCTCAAGCCCGTTAATGCCAGCACCTTTTGCGTGGCCGGCGCCGGGCCAATGCCCATGATGCGCGGCGCGACGCCGGCGGTGGCCATGCCGACCACGCGTGCGCGCGGCGTAAGGCCGTTTTTGGCGGCTGTAGCCTCATCGGCCAGCAGCAACGCACAAGCGCCATCGTTCACACCGCTGGCATTGCCTGCTGTGACGGTGCCGTCGGGGCGCACCACGCCTTTGAGCTTGGCCAGCGATTCCATGGAAGTCTCGCGCGGATGTTCGTCTTTGCTGACCACGAGCGGATCGCCTTTTTTCTGAATCAGGTGAACGGGCGTGATTTCAGCATCGAAGTAGCCCGCTTTTTGCGCAGCGACCGCTTTAAGCTGGCTGCCCAAGGCCATCTTGTCCTGGTCTAAACGGCTAATGTTGTAGTCGGTGGCAACGTTCTCTGCGGTTTCCGGCATGGCATCTACACCGTACGCAGCCTTCATCAGCTTATTGACGAAGCGCCAGCCGATGGTGGTGTCGTACACCGCATTGGCCCGGCTAAACGCGCTCTCGGCTTTGGGCATGACGAACGGCGCACGACTCATGCTTTCCACGCCGCCCGCGATCATCAGCGTCGCCTCACCCGACTTGATGGCGCGTGCCGCCGTGCCGATCGCATCCAGCCCAGAGCCGCACAAGCGGTTGAGGGTAGCGCCCGGCACCTCAATCGGCAAGCCCGCGAGCAGGCTGGCCATGCGCGCCACGTTCCGGTTGTCTTCCCCGGCCTGGTTGGCGCAGCCGTAAATCACGTCGGTCACGGCCTGCCAGTCAACGTTTGGGTTACGCGCCATCAAGGCCTTGATGGGAATGGCGCCGAGGTCGTCGGTGCGCACACTGCTCAAAGCGCCGCCGTAGCGGCCAAAGGGAGTACGGATGGCGTCGCAGATAAAAGCTTGGTTCATTAGAGTGTCTCGGAATTTGAAAGGTAACGTTAAATTTAGCGTGTATCAGACCATCAGGGTGGGCAAAGCGATAGGTAAAGCGATAGGTAAAGCGATAGGCAGACCGATCAGTTTTTCCAGCTCCGCGTGTTCAAGTCCGTCTACTTTATCGATGAGGCGCAGGCCCTGCGGCGAGCAGGCCAGCGTCGCGAGTTCCGCGTAAATGCGCTTGACGCAAGCCGTGCCGGTGAGCGGATAGGTACAGTTGGTCACGACCTTGCTGTCGCCTCTTTTGGTCAGTAAATCCATCATGACCCAAGTCTGCTTCGCACCAATTGCCAGGTCCATCGCCCCACCCACAGCGGGGATCGCGCCCGCCTCGCCAGTGTGCCAGTTGGCGAGGTCGCCGGTGGCCGAGACCTGAAAGGCACCGAGCACGCATATATCGAGGTGGCCACCGCGCATCATGGCAAAGCTGTCAGCATGGTGAAAAAATGAACCGCCCTTGAGCAGCGTCACCGGCTGCTTGCCGGCGTTGATGAGGTCGTAGTCCTCTTCCCCTTCGGCAGGTGCCGGTCCCATGCCTAGAATCCCATTTTCACTGTGCAAAATAACTTCGCGGCTGGCCGGAATATGGTTGGCGACCAGAGTGGGCATGCCGATGCCGAGGTTGACGATGGCGCCTTCGTAGATATCCTGCGCCACACGGGCCGCGAGTTGTTCTCTGGTGCGTTTTTGATAAGCCATACTTAAACCGCCTTTTTGAAACCACCGGCCGAGGTCGCCACGCGGTCTATCTTCACGATGTGGCTGACAAAAATGCCGGGGGTCACGATGTGCTCCGGATTAAGTGCTCCAAGTTCCACAATTTCATGCACCGACGCCACGGTTTTTTTGGCTGCGGTGGCCATCACGGGACCAAAGTTACGCGCCGCCTTGCGGTATATAAGGTTGCCCCAGCGGTCGCCCTGCTCCGCTTTGATAAGGGCCACATCGCCGTAAATGGGCATTTCCAGGACGTAATGTTTGCCGTTGATTTCGCGGGTTTCCCTGGCCGAACCATCGGCATTCCTGGCAAGCTCGGTGCCGTGGCCCGTCGGCGAGAAAAAAGCACCGATACCCGCACCCGCAGCGCGAATGCGCTCGGCAAGATTACCCTGCGGCACCAGTTCCAACTCCAGCTTTCCGCTGCGGTACAGCGCGTCAAACACCTGGCTGTCCGCCTGGCGCGGAAAGCTGCAAATAATTTTCCGGACCCGTCCAGCCTTCAATAACGCCGCCAAGCCGACCTCGCCATTGCCGGCGTTGTTGTTGACCACGGTCAGGTCTTTGGCGCCTTGTGCGTTCAGGCCTTCGATCAGTTCATCTGGAATGCCGGCGGTTCCAAATCCTCCTATCAGGATGGTGGACCCATCTTTCACATCCCCCAGCGCATCTTCGATGGAGCGGGCGATCTTATTGATCATTGAATCGTCTCCAACTTTTTACTTGCGTTTGCCGTTAATTTTGTTCGTAATTAGAACAATAGTTCGTATAATGAATTCTAGGAGATTTTTAACCGCATGGCAAACGCCGCTTCCACCCTCGTTGCAGACCTCAAGCCCAGCGACGGTTATGTGCAGTCGTTTGCTCGCGGACTGGAAGTCATTCGCTCTTTCAACGCCAGCGCCCCGCGGCAAACATTGACCGAAGTGGCCGGGCGCAGCCGGCTCAGCCGCGCAGGTGCGCGGCGCATCCTCCTCACCCTGCAGGCGCTCGGTTACGTTCGCTGCGAAGGCAAAGAATTTACCCTGACCGCACGAATATTGGATCTTGGCTTTGCCTATCTTTCGTCGATGCCGATCTGGAACCTCGCCGAGCCCGCGATGGAATTGTTGGTCGAGCAGGTCAAGGAGTCCTGCTCGGCCGCCGTCTTGGACGGCACCGACATCGTGTACGTGCTGCGCGTGCCGACCCACAAAATCATGAGCATCAGCCTGGGGGTGGGTTCCAGATTGCCGGCCTACTGCACGTCAATGGGTCGGATGTTGTTGTCCGCCTTACCCGAGGCGGAACTGATGCAATTCCTGGCTGCGTCAGATCGAAAGGCACACACCAAACATACGGTGACCGATGTGGCGGACCTCGCGGCCAAGATTGCACAGGTGCACAAACAAGGTTGGTCGATGGTGAATCAGGAATTAGAAGAGGGCCTGGTATCGATGGCGGCACCTATCACCAACCGCTCGGGCCAGATCGTGGCAGCGTTGAATATCAGTGGCCAGGCCAACCGGACCAGCGCAAAAGCGATGCAAGACACGATGTTGATAAAGCTGCTGGAAGCAGCGCAGACGATTTCCCGCATGTTGCATTCGCAAGGCACCTGAAACTTGCGACAGTCGCTACCGAGAAATCGTTCTAACCGCCCTTATTGAAGTTGAAAGCTGGTCAGGATTTACGAAAACCCATCACCAGCACAATCGCCCCCAAGGCCACAGCACCCAAGCTCAGCCACTGCGGAATGTTCACGGATTCTTTTTCTTTTACCGTCAACTCAAAGGAGCCTATTTTGGCGGCCGTCGTATCCTTGGTGAAGCTGAACCCGCCGGTAAAAAAACCGGCAAGGCCGACAACGATCAGAATAATTCCAGCGATTCGTGCTGCGTTCAATGAAATCTCCTCGCCGGGCTTGGGGGTAGTCGAGTGGCCATGCACCGGAACTGTGCCACCCTGACCCGTAATATAGAAGCGCTTTCCGCAACTGTCTATAGGACATGGCCGGGCCGTGGAATTGATCAAGCGTGGAGGCCGGCGCAATGCAGCAGCGGGCGGGCACCGCGTGATACGCTGTCGTCATGTTCACGCCCTCCCAAGCCGACGTCCGCCGATTCTTTTGCACGGTTTATTCCAAAACCCGCTCTGGACAACCTTTGGAGGCTATAGAAGCCATAGCAAGTCAGTGGATGGAAGAGCATCCTGAATACCATGCGGATTTTTCTGATGCAGACGCAGCACTTGAAAAGATCTACGACGTGGAGGCCGGAAAAACCAATCCATTCCTGCACCTTTCCATGCATCTGTCGATCAGCGAGCAGTGCTCTATTGACCAACCTCGCGGCATTCGCCAAGCCGTGGAACTCTTAACGGCCAAACGGGACTCACTCCATCACGCGCACCATGAAACCATGGCGTGTCTGGGTCAGATGGTCTGGGAAAGCCAGCGCGCAGGCCGACCGCCGGATGGCGCAGCCTATATAGACTGCGTGCAGCGCAATGCCACACGTGACTGAATCCGCAGAGACTTCCCTGACCGGGTCATGCCCACTAAAAAAGCCGCTGTATCAGCGGCTTTTTGATTTGGGGTTTATCGCGACTTCAACGAAATTTACTCTGGGGAACCACCTTCAGTTCGCTGTCGACCGATGACAGATAGGTAGCCAGCACCTTGAGTTCAGCGTTGGTGTATTGCTTGGCCATACTCGCCATGATGACGTTGCCGCGACCGACCAATGGGTTGTTCTCGGTCTTGTACGCCTTGAGCGCTACAAACAGGTAATCCGCATGTTGCCCCGCAAGCTTGGGGTAAGCAGGATCGATCGGCTTGCTGAAATTGGCACCGTGGCAAGACGCGCAATTGGCCTTGCCAAGCAAGCTCTGCACTTCAGCGCTGGCCTCCTGGGTTGGATGGGCCGGAAGCTCCGCCCCAGCAACCACGCCACTTGCACTGTAATAAGCCGCAAGATCAGCCATATCCTGGTCCGTCAACGACGCAGCAATACTGCGCATGGTCGGGTACTTGCGATCGCCTTTTTTGTACTCATTGAGCGCGGTTACGATGTACTTCGCGCCCTGGCCCGAAATCATGGGAACCTTGTAGACCTCGGGAAAAGAAGACTGGTAGCCCTTGATACCGTGGCAGCCAATGCACATGGCATTTTTGGTGCCGCCGGCTTTGGCATCGCCCCTGATCTCCTGGGCGAAGCTTAAGGCCGTTGCGCAGGAGACAGTTACAGCAAATATCGTGGTGAACAGCTTATTCATTTTTCGCGCACAATCAGTAGAAGTTCATCATATGGAATAGCGGCGGATTATATCTGGGGCTACAAGCGTCGATACGGATTGTAAGAAATCCGCTTAATCCCCTTTGACTTCAAAGTTTTTTAACCCTTTTTTATCTCTCAAATTTCCAAGCACATGAAATTCCAAGGCTCAAAAAACTACGTTGCCACTCCCGACCTGATGCTGGCAGTCAATGCTGCTGCCACCCTGAAAAGGCCACTCCTCGTCAAGGGCGAACCGGGCACCGGAAAAACCATGCTGGCGGAAGAAGTGGCGCAAGCGCTGAGCCTTCCGCTGCTTCAATGGCATATCAAATCGACCACCAAGGCACAGCAAGGTCTGTACGAATACGACGCCGTGTCGCGCCTGCGCGATTCACAACTCGGGGACGAGAAAGTTAAAGACATTCATAACTACATCGTCAAAGGCGTGCTCTGGCAGGCGTTTATGGCGGACGAGCCGGTGGCCTTGCTCATCGATGAGATCGACAAAGCAGACATCGAGTTTCCAAATGACTTGCTGCGCGAGATTGACCGCATGGAATTCTATGTGTACGAGACGCGCGAACTGATCAAAGCCAAACATCGGCCCCTGGTGTTCATCACGTCCAACAATGAAAAGGAATTGCCCGACGCTTTTCTTCGCCGCTGTTTTTTCCACTACATCAAGTTCCCCGATACCGACACCATGAAGCAGATCGTTGGTGTGCATTTTCCCAACCTTAAAAAGGAACTACTGGCTGCGGCCATGAAAACCTTTTATGACGTGCGCAACCTGCCCGGCCTCAAAAAGAAACCCAGCACGTCAGAATTGCTCGACTGGCTCAAACTGCTGTTGGCCGAAGACATTCCGTTGGAAGCACTGCAAAGCCGGGACGAGAAAGTGGCCGTTCCGCCGCTGGTCGGCGCCTTGTTAAAAAACGAGCAGGACGTCACGCTATTTGAAAAGCTGGTCTTCATGCAGCGCAACAACCGCTGATACCGCAAGGGTAGCCTGGCGAACAAATCAACAGTCATTGTGGAGAAGGGGCCGTCGGATGCGGTTGGCTTTCCGGGCGCCGCCGTGCGCACGCTGCACCGGCGGGCCGAGCCCAACAAAGCGAGGAAAACTAATGAATTTTGTAGAGCCAGTCATTCTTTTTGCCCGGGGAGTGGAACTCTTACCATTGGCGCTTGAGCATGAATCCGGTCTGCGCGCCGCTGCGGCTGACGGGGAACTCTGGAAGCTTCGTGTGACCTCGGTGCCTGAGCCCCAACACACGCGGGCTTACATTGAAGCGGCACTTGCGGCCCGCGAAGACGGCACCCGTTTCGCATTCGCGGTTCGGGATCAGGCCACCGGCACGATTCTTGGCAGCAGCGGTTACCACGATATATTGCCGGCGGTCAGGCGCCTTGAGATTGGCTGGACCTGGTATGCCGCGCGCTGCCAGCGCACGCACGTCAACACAACCTGCAAACTATTGTTGCTTACTCATGCGTTTGAAACGTTGCGTTGTAACACGGTCGGCTGGCGTACCGATCACCTTAACTTCAACTCACAGCGAGCCATTGAACGGCTGGGGGCCAAGAAGGACGGCGTCATTCGCGGTCACGCGCTGCGTCGTGACGGCACCATACGCGACACCGTGATGTACAGCCTGGCGGCAGGCGAATGGAAAGAGGTGAAAGCACATCTGGAGCATTTGCTTGCCGCACCCCATGCGGCTCAGATTTAAAAAGTGAACATAAAAACCAACCATAACGACAACCGCTTCATCGCACGCCGCCCCGATCCTGCAATCGCCCGCTGCGTTTGTCTCGCGCAACTTGAAAAAAAATGTGGCAATCGCAGTCAACCAAGTTTCCAGTCTAAATTTTCAATCGTCCGATTCGTCGCAGCCATGGCAGGGCTGTCGAGCTTGGTATCAGCCATCAAAGTCTGAAAAATCAGTTGATCAAGCTGCTCCAGATACTCCACGGGAACCACTTCCTGCAAGTGGGACATCACTTTAGCCGCGTAGCTGGGTGTGGCCTTGCTTATGAAATACTGCATGGCGGATAACACATGCAGCATCATCTCGTCCTCGTCAACGCTGCCTTGAACGGCACTCAGGTGCTCAGCACTGTCCGGGCTGCGCACCAAATTCAACATGTTGACGGTGTACATCTTGGTCGCCACCACGGAGCGTTTGCCCCGCGCCTTGGACACTTTAGAGGTCAGCGCGATAGGTACCGTCGGGGTATTGGCAGGCGCTTCCAGTCGCGCTGCAAGCTCAGGTCTGGACGAATCTTGCGCAACAACATCCTGGGTGGCGGCCCATTGAACCGATGACGGATCAGGCCACAATAGTGGCGGCAAAGTCGGAAATTCGAACAGCAAGCCATGAGTAATCATCCGATCGACAAGGGCTTCTGAATCTACCCCGGTGATTGCAAATAGCTCCTGGCGCGTGCGGCTGCCATTCACCCCTGTCAAAAGTTGACGCTCTGCGTCCGTGAGGCCTACGAGTCCGTTGAGCAGCAGATGACGTCCCAGTGGGGACTTGGCCAGTGATATTTTCAAATTAATTGTCACTGCGGTATAAAACGCGATGAATCCATTTTTTGATAAAACTACAATGAATCCTAGTTACTTTTCATGAAGAGTCTGTGACATGCTGATTGATTTTTTCTACACATTGCGCTCTGCAAAACTGCCTGTTTCGGTCAAGGAATACCTGATGCTGCTTGAGGCGCTTGAGGCTGGCGTGGTCGGCCCCAACAGCGACAAGCTGAGCCTGCCTGGCGCAAAAATCGAAGACCATGAAGGCGCCTACAAGCTGGAAGACTTCTACTACTTGAGCCGCACCGTGCTCGTGAAAGATGAAAAGCACTATGACAAGTTCGACCGCGCCTTTGCGGCCTACTTCAAGGGTGTGGAAATGCGCACCGATTTCACTCAGGATATTCCCCTCGAATGGCTGCGAAAAAACCTTGAGCTGGAGTTGAGCGCAGAGGACAAGGCCAAGATCGAGAAAATGGGTTGGGACGAACTCATGGAAACATTGAAAAAACGCTTTGAAGAGCAGAAAGAACGCCACGAAGGCGGTAGCAAATGGATCGGGACCGGCGGCACATCGCCTTTTGGCGCCAACGGCTTCAATCCGCAGGGCATCCGCATCGGGCAGGAAAAAAGCCGCAACAGAAGTGCCGTCAAGGTCTGGGACCAGCGCGCCTATAAAGATTACGACGATACGCAGGAACTGGGCACGCGCAACATCAAAGTGGCGCTGCGGCGGCTGCGCAAGTTTGCGCGCCAGGGCAATGAGGAAGAGCTCGACCTGGACGACACCATCCGATCCACTGCGGCGAATGCCGGCTGGCTTGACATCAAGATGGTGCCCGAGCGCCACAACAACGTGAAGGTGTTGCTGCTAATGGACGTGGGCGGCACGATGGACGACCACATCCACCGCGTAGAGGAAATGTTCTCAGCCGTTAAGGCGGAGTTTAAGCACCTCGAGTTTTATTATTTCCACAACTGTGTCTATGACTTCATGTGGAAGAATAATCGCCGCCGCTTCAGCGAGAAGTTTTCCACCTGGGACATCATCCGCAAGTACAACAAGGATTACAAATTGATCTTTGTGGGCGATGCCACCATGAGCCCTTACGAAATATTGCAACCCGGCGGCAGCGTGGAGTACAACAACGAAGAAGCTGGCGCCGAATGGATGCAACGGCTCACCAATGCTTTCCCAAAGTTCGCCTGGATCAACCCCGAGCCGCAGGGCGTCTGGCAATATCGCCAGAGCATTAGCGTCATCCAGCAACTGACTAACCAGCGAATGTATCCGCTGACCATCCGGGGGCTTGAAGAGGCAATGCGGCTGCTTTCCAAGTAGTGTTCAAGTAAACTGGAAACTGTGCCCCAGCCCAGTACACACCGTGCGCGGACGGCCACGAAGGCAGGACTGACCGCCGGTCGTCATGTTCTTGCTCTCGCCCTCCTCGCGATTTTCTCTGTGCCTGCGGCCAGAGCGCAAAGCAGCACGCCTGCACGGACTGCCACCCCTACTACCGACGTTAAGCAAACAGCGACAGCGCCCACACCACCGCCCCAAAAAGTGGAGATTCCTCCCACGCCGCAAGGCGCTGTAGGACCCACCGGGGCCGAGCCCGAAGTGACGGCCTTCGACATCGTCGTCCGCGCCCCACCGGGGGTGCGTGAATTGCTGGAAAAGCACATCGAATTGCAACGCTATCGCGCCGTGACCGATCTTGACGACGCTGAACTGGCGCGCCTGATCGTGCTTGCCGAGCGCAATGTCCGCAACCTTGTGGGCACGCTGGGGTACTTCAGCCCCAGCATTTTCATCACGCGGGAAGACGCCAAGACTGGAAATGGAACGCTTCAGCGCCCGACTATCGTCGTCGCCGTGGATCCGGGTGATGCCACATTGATAGGCCCCGTTGCCATCAATTTTGCGGGTGACCTCGCGGAATCACCAGATTCCGATGCGGTAGCCCAGCGCATGCAAATCCGACGCGACTGGCGCCTTCCCAGCGGCCAGCGCTTCACTCAAGAGGCGTGGGATGGCGCCAAAACACAGGCTCTGCGGGAACTCGTCGCGCGCCGCTATCCCGCCGGCAAGCTGGCCGCGAGCGTGGCGGACGTTGACGCGCCCGCTCAAACCGCCGCTTTGACGGTGCAACTGGATTCGGGACCGCTCTACCGCTTGGGAAGCCTGAAAGTCACCGGCGTGGAGCGCTACGACCCGGTGCTGGTACCGCGACTGGCCCGGCTGAATTCGGGTGCGGTGTACGACCAGAACCAGCTGGTGGAGGCCCAGCAGCGGCTCGCATCCAGTGGCTACTTTGATTCAGCCTACATTTTTATCGACCCCGAAAGCGATCCGCTGGCCGCGCCGGTGCAGGTGCAGGTGCGGGAAGCCAAACTGCAAAAAATCATTTTCGGTGTCGGTGCAACCACCGACAGCGGACCGCGTGTATCGGTCGAACACACGCACCACCGCGTGCCGGGTATCGGCTGGGCGGCAGTGACCAAGTTACAGCTTGAAAAAAAATCGCCATTCGCCCAAACCGAGTGGACTTCCATCCCGGACGAAGCGAGCTGGCGCTGGGTCGCGTTAGGCCGCACGGAACGTCTCGATGACAACGAACTGATCACCCGAGCCCAACGACTACGCTTTGGCCGAACACAGGCGAGCGACCGGATCGACCGCAATATGTACCTTGAATATGACCGCGCGCAGGTACAGGGGGCGGGACTCCTGGGTAATTCCGCCGCGCAAACGGGTGACGGATCGGCGCTTACCGCCAACTACGTCTGGACCGGACGCTATTTCGACAGCCTGCCATTCCCTGCCAAAGGATACGGACTCGCATTCGAACTCGGCGCGGGTACCACGCTGGGAGAGGATCGCCAGCCTTTCACGCGCACGGTCGGCCGCTGGCTGGGCATCAAAACGCTGGAACAGGGGCGGATTGCCCTGCGCGCAGAAGCGGGTGCCGTGCTGGCAAAAGATACGGCGCGTATCCCAGGTACCCAGCTGTTTCGTACCGGCGGCGACAGCACGGTACGCGGCTACGGCTACCGCGACATCGGCATCCAACTTCCCAATGGCGTCACGGGACCGGGCCGTTACCTGGCTGTCGGCAGCGTTGAATGGCAGCGGCCCATACTGCGCGACGGCCGGCCGAGCGAATGGGAAAACACCTTGTTCCTCGACGCCGGCGCGGTGGCCGACAAGCCGCAGAATATGCGGCCTTCGGTCGGCGTAGGGACGGGTGTTCGCTGGAAAAGTCCAATTGGTCCGTTGCAGATTGACCTGGCGTACGGGGTCAAGGTCAGACACGTGCGCCTGCATGTGAGCGTAGGATTTGTTTTCTAATGGCGGCGTACAACAGCTTCGAAATTGAGCCTGCGGCCGAGCCTGTCAAGCCAAAGTGGCGATGGCTGGAAGCCGCTGGGCTGGCCGTGGGCAGGGTGGTCACCTTGGCTTTGCTGGCGCTAGGCGCGCTGTGGTGGTGGGCCGGCACAGAGGGATCGCTGGCAACCGCCATTCGATGGATAGGACCCTCACTGCCACTGACGGCCGAGCGCGTCACTGGTTCACTTCGGTCAGCCGGGCACATTGACAGACTGATGTGGCAGCAGGACAGCTTGAAAGTAGACGCTCGCGATGTCAATCTGGCCTGGCAGCCTTGGTCTTTGCTTCACGGCACGCTCAAGCTCGACCGGTTGACCGCTGCCAGTTTGGAGGTCGACGACCAGCGCACGACCAAAGCGCTGCCCGCCAACCCACCGACCTCACTGCGCTTGCCGCTCCCGGTTGCCGTCGATACGTTTTCCGTAGGACAGTTGCTCCTGACCGGGCCTACCGCCTTTGCAGCGTCGGACATTTCAGGACGCTATCAATTCAACGGACTCGCCCATCAGCTCGATCTCCTCAGCGCACAAGTCGCCAGCGGTCATTACAGCGGGCGGGCGGTCTTGTCCTCGGGCAGCCCGCTCATGCTGGATGCAAATTTGTCGGGCACCCTGACCGCAGCGCTAACGACTGGCAAACCGCCCTTGCCGCTCGCATTGAAGGCCACGGCAAGCGGTCCGCTCACAGAGTTGCTGGTGAGTGCCGATCTCCAAATGAATGCAAAACCCGCAGCCGGCCGCGCACCACCGCAGGCCAGCGCGACTGCCCGCGTCCAACCCTGGGCCACGCAGCCGCTGCCTCAGGCCGACGCGCACTTTCGTGATCTGGACATCGCCGCCTTGTGGCCCGGCGCGCCGCAAACCCAACTTACCGGTAGCGCCGAAGTACGCCCACTCGGCCGAACCGAAGCAAGTACCAGCCCTGCCTGGGCACTGCAGTTGCAGGTGGTCAATCAGCTGGCAGGGCCCTGGGACCGGCAGCGGCTGCCCCTGGAGCGCCTGGAAGCCCAGGGAGAGTGGCGAGAAGGCGTCAGCATGCTCCGCGCGCTCAAGGCACGGTTGGGCGGCGGCGAGTTGCTGGCCAGCGGCGAATGGACTGGCGCCCCGCCCATCAAGCCGCCGACACCCGCCACAGCCAAGCCGTCGCAAGCCTGGAAACTTCAGGCCACGTTGCAGCATGTCAACCCGGCCTTGCTACTTACACAGCTCGCGCCGCTGCCGCTCGACGGCCAGGCGACTATGGACGGCACGGACGGGGCAACTCGTTTTAAAGCCAACCTGCAGGCGACGGGCAGCGCCACCAAAAGACCGTCAGACTCCAAAACGACTCTCACCCAGAACCGCCCTGGAGGCCAGCTGCGCTTGCGCAACGCCAGTGCCACCGGAAGCTGGAGCCCGCAAGCGTCGGGAGGCACTCTGGTTTTGTCAGCGCTGCGGATACGAACCGATGACGCCGAAGTGAGTGGACAGCTAGAGGTCCAGCCCGCTGCCCGGGGCGGCAAAGGCAAGCTCACGCTGACGGCCCCCGGGCTGGACGCGAAGCTGCAAGGGGAGTTGCGGCGAACCAGCGGTCACGGCGAACTCAACCTGCGCGGCCAAGACGCAACGCAGGCATTGCGCTGGCTGCAGAAAATGCCCGGAATGCCCGCTGCGATTCAAAGCGCGGTAGCCAGCGGGAGCGCCGAACTTCAGGCCAGCTGGCAAGGCGGATGGCTCGATCCAGACCTGCAGGCGCGTTTGGAGCTGCCGTCACTCGATTGGCAAACCGCGGGACTCACGGCGACCAAAGGTGCAAATACGCCCACAACCGCCACCGCCGGGGTGCTAAAAATACGCGCCCTGAAAGCCACCCTCTCGGGGCGTCTAAGCAAGGCACAGCTCAGCACACAAGGCCGCTTGGAAGTGGCTCAGCGTAGCTACACCCTGCTACTGGCAGCCGAAGGCGGGCACATTCAGCGCGCCACCGCAGCGAGCGCGGCACCGGGTGAATCGACTTGGCAAGGCCTTCTCCGGCAGCTTAGTCTGACCCTTGAAGACCCCGCTTTGGGAACCGGGGCATGGCGTCTGACTACGCGCGCGCCGGTGCCGCTCAAGTGGATGCCCACACGCGCAGGGGGTTCTTTTGAAAGCGGTGGCGGAGAAGCCCTGTTGAGCGCACCGCCTTCAGCCTCAACCAACGCTCCCCTTTCGAACGCCCCAAGTAACCCACCTTCCCAAGCCACGCTGACCTGGCAACCCCTACGCTGGCGGCCCGGTGAACTCATCACTTCCGGAACATTTACAGGCTTGCCGATGGCGTGGATAGAGTTAGTCGGTGGTCCGCAGATGGCCGGTGCCGGTCTGGCGGGCAACCTGATCTTTGAAGGCGCATGGGATGCCAGATTCGGCGACACCTTGGCGCTGAAGGCAAGTCTGACGCGCAGCAGTGGCGACATCACACTTCAGACCAACACCGTGCAGGGTACTTCTACGCGCGTGGTGGCAGGTGTCAGGCAGGCGAGCGTCTCGCTGGTCAACCAGGGCGACGCCCTGACGCTGGCTCTGCGCTGGGACAGCGAACGCGCAGGCACAGCGGACGCGCGGCTATCGACTCGTCTGATGCGCGCACCCACAGGCGCCGGCGTGGGCGGCTGGATATGGCCGGCTGATGCACCGTTGAATGGCCAGCTCCGCGCGCAACTGCCGCGCATTGGCGTCTGGTCCGTACTGGCGCCACCGGGCTGGCGGCTGCGTGGCTCGCTCGGCGCAGATGTCACAATTAGCGGCACGCGTGGATCCCCGCAACTGAGCGGCGACCTGCAGGCCAACGACATGGCGTTGCGCTCGGTAGTGGATGGCATCGAATTTGGCAACGGCCGCCTGCGCGCCCGGCTGGACGGTCAACGTATGCAAATCAACGAGTTCTCCTTGCAGGGTGCTGGCCAACAAGGCACTGGCGGCTTGCTGACGGCGCAAGGCGAAGCCGGTTGGATCGGAGGTCGCCCGCAAGTGAAGCTCAACGCCAAACTTGATCGCCTCCGCGCCAGCCTCCGCACAGACCGAAAAATCACCCTGTCGGGCGAGATGCAAGCCAGTCTGAATGGCGATCAGACCTCACTCATTGGCAAGCTGGTCGTCGATCAGGCCCGCATCATCCTGCCCGACGAAGGCACGCCAAAGTTAGGCGACGATGTTGTAGTGCGCACCAAGAGCGGCGCTGGCGTGGGTCAGAAGGCACCAGCGGAAGCCAGCGCACCGGCTCCGGGTAACGAAAACCGCCCTGTCAACCTGGCGGTTCAACTCGACTTGGGGCCTGACTTCCGGATTCAGGGAAAGGGCCTGGACACGCGGGTTCGCGGCATCCTGGCACTTAATGGCGAGTCCCTCCGCAACCCCAGGTTGACCGGAACAATCACTACGGCGGGGGGCCAATACCGCGCTTACGGGCAGCGCCTGGATGTTGAGCAAGGCGTGCTGCGGTTCACCGGGCCTCTCGATAACCCGGCGCTGGACATTCTGGCCATCCGCCCCAACCTCACACAGCGCGTCGGCGTGCAAATCACCGGCACCGCCTTGCTTCCGCGCGTTCGCCTTTATGCCGAACCCGAATTACCCGATGCAGAAAAACTGTCATGGCTGGTCGTTGGCCGACCCGCCGCAGCCGGCGGCGCGGAAGCCGCACTGTTGCAGCAAGCGGCACTGGCGCTGCTGGGGAGCAAGAGCGGAGGGCTCTCGGGGGGCTTGGCGGCGTCGCTCGGACTCGATGAATTGTCGTTTCGCGGCGCTTCCAGCAACTCCAATGGCGGCACCACCGAAGGGGCCGTCACGCTCGGCAAGCGTTTTTCGCGTAATTTTTACGCCGCCTATGAGCGCAGCATTTCGGGGGCATTGGGCACGCTGTATATTTTTTATGATCTGTCGCAACGCTTCACGGTCCGCGCACAGGCGGGTCAGCAAAGCGCGGTAGACCTGATTTTCACGGTGCCTTACGACTGAGCCAGTCAATCCTCGGCCAGCGAATACAATTCCTGTTCTCATAAGTAACCAAGAAAAGCCGCCATAGTTCAATGGACAGAACGAGTGCCTCCTAAGCGCTAGATACAGGTTCGATTCCTGTTGGTGGCACCATTTGAGCGAATCAAACCGACTCATAACCATTGTCAAGTTAAGACATATTTCTACTTTGTTCAGTGGGTCGGTTAACAAGTCGCCGCCTTTTAACGACCAGAGGAGCTGCCGATAAGGAACGCGCCGCTAGCTGATACCGACTTCCGTAAAGCGACTCTCCCCCCTGGTTTTATAAATCTTTTCTGCTTTCCAACCCAGCGCCTGAGATAGCCCTGGGGTGTTACCCTCCATCTTGGGTCATGCGTCACGTCTTTTTAAATAGCGCGCATAGCCCAACCCTCCTATTTTTGACACGCGCAGTAGAGCGCTTACAACACCAGGGAATCCAAAACATGGGCGCGCAGTGGAAAGCAAAAGGCAAGGAACTGGCGGCAAATGCCAAAGGCCGACTGTTTGGACGATTGGCCAAAGACATCATGATCGCGGCGCGAAACGGGGCCGACCCCGCTTCCAACTCGCGCCTGCGGCTGGTCGTAGAGCAGGCGCGCAAAGTCTCCATGCCCAAGGAGACCCTGGATCGAGCCATCAAAAAAGGGGCTGGCCTGACCGGTGAGGCGGTTCATTTTGAACACGTTATTTACGAAGGCTTTGCGCCACACCAAGTAGCCGTGATGGTTGAATGCCTGACCGATAACTTGAACCGTACCGCCTCTGAAATGCGCGTGCTGTTCCGTAAAGGGCAACTGGGCAGCTCCGGCTCGGTAGCCTGGGATTTTGACCATGTGGGCATGATCGAAGGCGAGCCGCTTGTTGCGGGCGCCGATCCCGAACTGGCTGCCATCGAAGCGGGCGCGCAGGACTTCGAGCCGGGCGAGGAAGTCGGTATGACGATGTTCCTCACCGATCCCGCCGATCTCGACCTGGTGAGCCGCGCGCTGCCAGCGCAAGGCTTCACGGTCTTGTCAGCCAAGCTGGGCTACAAATCCAAGAACCCTGTGGATCCCGCCAACCTGAGCGCCGAGCATCTGGAAGAAGTGGAAGCCTTCCTGGCCGCCATCGATGGGCACGACGATGTGCAAAATGTGTTTGTGGGACTGGCTGGGTAAAGGGGGATTGGCGTGCGCTTGGCCAGAACCTCGGGCAGCTTGGCAGACTATGCGATTCTTCGGAAAATACCGCGTGGATCATGTCATGGTCTTTTCGGCGTGCTACCTCGACCCTTGAGGAACGCGAGCTTCCCTAAAACTGGACTGGCAATTCACCCTCGACAGGGGCTTGTTTTTGCTGCATATAAAACTGATTTGGAAGGTAGTCTGGGTAGCTTGACTTGACAGCAGACTCGATTATGGCCGTGCCGATCTTCAGCGGCACATTCGGCTCCAATTCGAGCTTAACAACAAGCAAGGCTGCAATTGCGATCAAAAACACAACTCCAATGCGCGTGCTACTCAATTTGATGTAACGCACTAAAGCCGGGTGCAAATCAAGCCATTCGTGCGAAAACAGATGAGGATGATGTGTGTGAGACATGATTTATCCTTAAGGCCGCGGTTGGTGGTGAAATCCTTGTACCCGATGGCATCGATGCTGAAATGCCACTTGAGTACGAAGCGATAATGCCTCGAATTTGTCAAATAGATATCCTCTTAAATGGGAATGTGTTTCTATCCGTAATCCTTCAGCCGCAGACCAAGGGCAATCAGTCAAGGTGTTTAGGGCGATCCTAGTTTGCTCAAAATGAACTGCTCCGATAGTCAGGCACGGGCTTCATCCCGACCCGTGGTTTTGTAGCGTTGACCCTGCAAGATGCCTCGGGAAAACGAGAAAAGCCATAAGTTCTCGATGGAGGCCTCAATCAGGATGAAAAATCGCGCGCTGGTATTCGACGCTGATCGTTAGGTCTTTGGGATCCTGCGCCCGACAAAATAACGGACTCCTTTGTGCCGACGCCGATCGAGATGGCGCAGCGGCTCGGCAAACACATACACCCTGGATTTTCTTGTCTTCATTTGGCATTTCTGCCACCTGCAGAAGCGCTCGATACGTATCCATTACACTTTAGTCGTCTTTAAGGGAGTAGTCGCCTTCGTTTGCACGAAGGGCACATGTCAACACACTTGATCGTTCGGTCATGGCATGCGCGACCTGATGGTTTGGCAAGACTTACGGCATCACTTCTTTACCCAGGCCGGGCAGAGGATTCGATAGCCTATGGTTTGTCTGCCCGGCCTTCTGGATGTCCAATGTTGCGACCTTTTCTGGTTGATGCTGTTTTGTTACCTTACGATACGTACGCTGTAGCGCGTCACTCCGCATTTAAGCAAAACGGAGGCTTTGTCAGTGCGCTCGTTCTTTTCCTTGAGTCGACCGAGGTGACTCGTCTTACTCATGCGGTGGTGGAGGCCCATCGATGACCGGGTTCATTGTCGAATTGGTGGGGATGCTCATCGTCATTCTTGCGGCATCGGAGCTGTTCACCAATGCACTGGAACATTTAGGAAAACGACTAAAAATTTCGGAGGGCGTGACTGGTTCCGTGTTTGCTGCTGTGGGCACGGCGCTCCCGGAAACCATGATCCCGCTCCTTGCAATTTTTGCGGGCACGACCAACGTGCGTGTCAATGAAGAAATTGGCGTGGGTGCCATCCTCGGCGCACCTTTGATGCTATCGACACTCTCGACCTGTCTGATGGCTCTGGCGGTAATCAAACAACGAGGGATTGCGGGTCATGTCACTCCGGAACGAAGCGGTTTTGTGCGCGACCTCAACTTCTTCCTGTTTGCATTTGCGCTTGCCGCCGCAGCGATGTATATCCCCCAAGAGGCTCGCTATATTCGCGTGGCTCTGAGCTTGACGCTGGTTCTGACCTACTTCGTCTACATCATGCTGACCTGGCACGCGTCTGCCCGATTGGTGGAAAACGGACACGGTACGAAGGCGGAATTAAAGATGTTCCTGGCCCGCATGGGGCTGCCCATCAACCTGTTCACTATTTTGACCCAGCTGGGCGCTGGGCTTGCCTTGCTGGTATTAGGTGCAAAGGGTTTCATTTCAGCAGTTGAAGGCGTGACGCATTTACTCGGTGTTTCGGCACTCTTGCTGTCACTGCTGATTATCCCCATCGCCACCGAGTTTCCGGAGAAGGTCAACAGCATTCGATGGGCCCGTCGCGGGAAGGACACACTGGCCTTTGGCAACATCACGGGCGCGATGGTGTTTCAGGGAACCCTGCTCCCGGCTTTCGGCATCATGCTGACACCATGGCAACCGCGTATTGAAGTGCTCAGTGGTGTGGCGCTCACACTGATCGCCGCCGCGTGGCTTCGTCTAAACTCGCGGTCGCGCGGTTTGACGGTGTGGGCACTGTTGATCAATGGCGCGCTGTATGTAAGCTTTCTCGTGATAACGCTCAGACGATAGAGCGACCACATCTGCTATTAAAACGTAGCAATCGCGGCCGCGCCATGAAGACCCGATTGTCGGGCTCTCCCCTCAAGAAAAGGCGTTTTCGGCAGGCGACTATCCCATAAAAAAAACCCGGCAAGCAGTCGCTTGGCCGGGATTTTTTGGGGCGAGTGCCGCCGCGTATGAAGGTGACGGGCGCTTCTGCCTGGGTTATTTCATGTCGTATTTCTTCTTCGCATCCGCGAGGCAAGTATCTTTTGCAGCACCGGCCAAACTGTCGCAGCGCACTTTGGCTGCGGTGTAGTCGGCTTCATGCTTTTCTTCGCTGGCACTTTTCTTCACATCGCCCATTTTTTCCGCTTTTGTTTTGCTGGTATCGGATTCGGCCCTAGACACTTTGGCGTCTTCTTTAGCCTTTACGTGAGCAGCTTTGGCGTCTTTAATACAGACATCTTTGCCGTTGCCGGAGAGGTCGCCGCATTTTTCTTTGGCGGTGTCGTAGGCTGCGTCCGCTTTGGCAAGACTGACGTTCTCGGTATTTTTCGGACTAGGCTTATATTGGCTCTCGAGCTCGGCCTTGGCCATCTTTTCCGTACCCTTCGCTTCTGAAACGCAGACGTTCTTTGCAGTCGCTTTCAACGCCCCACATTTATCGCGGTTAACTTTGTAGTCTGCCGAGATCTGGTCTTTCTGGGTCTTGTATTCATCTTTGGTCAATGCCATCGCATTGCCGGCAAAAGCACAGGACATCGCGAAAGTAAGCATTAGCAATTTAGTTTTCATATCAGATCCTTTGGAGAGTTCTTTTGATTAATCGGATAAATGGAAATTTGAGACCACAGCTATCATTTCTCGGTTTTTCACTGTTTCCCAAGTAAAGACCTTACTTTTGAATGCTGGCGACCAGCGTAGGCCCGCTGGGTCGATGGACGTAAGCTCATACCTACAGCGGCCCATATGGGCTCACGCCATGACCATGCCTCGGGAAGCGGATTGGCATCCGCGCAAAAGTTGATCACGTCGCGGCCTTTCCGCACACGGCGACCAGCCTCAAAGCCCGCCACCGCAGCACTCAACCGACATCACTAGACTTGCCTTAAACGTTCGATCTCTTCGCGCAGCGAATGAGCCCAAACGCGTCGGGTTTGGCCCTGCGGCGCCTGAGGAATCCCAAAGGTCACCACCGCTTTCAGCCCGCTTGCGGTCAGCGTTCGCCAAATCGATCCAATCAGGGTTTCATCGTCTACATAACTGGGCGCAAAGCTCATAGCGCCGCTAGCTCCATCAATGAATTTGAGCGCAACCGGTTGCACCGGTACCGACGCCTCAATCGCGGCCTGGATCAGGTTGGCATGAAAGGGCTTGAGCGTAATCCCGTCGCCGGTCGTACCTTCTGGAAACACCGCAAGAATGTCGCCCGCGCGAAGGCGCTCTGCCATTTGCAGCACGACCCGGTGCGCGTCTCGCCGCGACTCACGCTCGATATACAAGGTACCGGCACCACCCGCCAGGGTACTTACAAAAAGCCAACGTTTGATATCGGACTTGGAGACAAACCGGCAATGGCGCGATGAATGCATCACAAGAATATCGAGCCACGAAATATGGTTGGACACCAGCAGCACCGGACCTCCGGCGGGTGGAGTTCCGTTGACTACCAGCTCAATGCCCACAATCCGCAGCATCTCGCCTGCCCATACGTGAACCCGAGCCTCCCGATCGGCCTGTTCAAGTTTCGGAAAGAGGGTCTTGATCGTCCAGAAACCTTGCACGGCATGTCGCATGGCCCGCAGCAACTTCCAAAAAACGCCCAACAGTTTCATGGCGCGGCGGGGGTAGCCAGGGCTTCATAAGCGACCTGCCCACCTACCACCGTCCAGCGAACTCGCGCGGGTAGATGGTGGCCAGAAAATGGTGTGTTCTTGCCTTGACTGCGCAAGGCCGCCGACTCCACCCGCCAGCTGCTCTGCGGATCAAACACGCAAAGGTCGGCCACGCCTCCCTTGACCAAACGGCCCGCGCTGGCCTGCAGGGTGCCCAATGCGTCGCCGAGCACGCGCGCGGGCTCACTCGTCAATACTGCGATCGAGCGCACTATGCCGGCCTGACTGTCGCTGCCCCACTTGCAGGCCAAGCCCAGCAGCAGCTCCAGGCCGGTAGCGCCAGGCTCGGCTTCAGCAAACGGCAAGGTTTTAGCGTCCTCGTCGACGGGCGTGTGGTCGGATACAAGCGCATCAATGGTGCCGTCCGCCAACCCCTGCCGAATAGCGTCCCGGTCGCGCTGCTGGCGCAGTGGCGGGTCCAGCCGCATCCGGCTGTCGAAGTAGCCAATGTCTGCATCGGTCAAATGCAGGCTGTTAATACTCACGTCGCAGGTCACGCCCAATCCTTCTGCCTTGGCCTTTCCCACCAGCGCCACGCCTGCGGCACTGCTGATGCGACAAAGGTGCACTCGTGCGCCGGTGGCGCGAACCAGTTCAAAAATCGTATGGAGCGCAATCGTTTCAGCGGCCACGGGTACACCGCTCAGGCCCAGGCGCGTTGCCAGTGCACCGCTGGCGGCCACACCCTGGCCGAGGTGCAACTCTTGCGGGCGCAGCCAGACGGTATAGCCGAAAGTAGCTGCGTATTGCAGCGCACGCATCAGGACCTGGGTGCTGGCCAGCGGCACTTCGGCTTGACTGAAACCCACACAACCGGCTTCGGTCAACTCGACCATCTCGGTCAGCGCCTCTCCTTTCAAAGCGCGCGTCAACGCACCCAGCGGAAAGACCCGCGACTGATGCAGTTTTTCTGCGCGGAACTTGAGCATTTCCACCAGCCCGGGCTCATCCAGAACGGGATCGGTATCCGGCGGACAGACCAGGCTGGTTACACCGCCAGCAACCGCCGCGGCCAACTCACTCTCCAGCATGCCTTCGTGTTCGTAGCCGGGCTCGCGCAGCCTGGCCGACAGATCGATTAAGCCCGGCGCAACAATACAGCCGGTGGCGTCAATAATTTTATTGGGCTCAAAATTGACGGTAGCGCCTTTCAGCGACACGATGCGACCCGCCGCAATGGCCACATCCCCCACTTGGTCGAACTTTGAAGCAGGATCGATTACCCGACCGTTTTTTATCAGTAGTTTCATGCTTCATTCCCTGCGACGATGCTCATGACCGCCATACGCACAGCGATGCCAAATGTGACCTGCGGCAAGATGACGCTTTGGCCCCCGTCAACCACGGCGGAATCAATTTCCACCCCTCGGTTAATCGGACCCGGATGCATGACGATGGCATCGGGCTTGGCCAGCTGCAGCTTGTCCTCCGTCAGACCAAAACTCTTGAAGTACTCTTGGCTACTGGGCAACAGTGCACCCGACATCCGCTCGTTTTGGAGCCGGAGCATGATCACCACATCGGCACCTTTGATCCCCTCCTCCAGCGTGTTGCAGACGCGCACGCCCATTTGTGCCATATCCGCAGGCACCAGAGTTTTGGGGCCGACCACGCGCACCTCCGCACACCCCAAGGTTGTGAGTGCGTGGATATCTGAGCGTGCCACGCGCGAATGCAGGACATCGCCTACGATGGCGACCGTCAGGTTGCTGAAGTCTTTTTTGTAATGTCGGATGGTGTACATATCCAACAAGCCTTGCGTCGGATGCGCATGACGCCCATCGCCAGCATTGATCACATGCACGTGCGGTGCCACGTGTTGGGCAATCAGGTAAGGCGCGCCCGATTCGCTGTGACGCACTACAAACAGATCAGCCGCCATTGCGCTCAGATTGGCGATGGTATCGAGCAACGACTCTCCCTTGGCCGCCGACGAGCGGGCGATATCCAGGTTGATGACGTCTGCCGAAAGGCGCGTCGCTGCAATTTCAAACGTCGTACGGGTGCGGGTGGAGTTTTCAAAAAACAAGTTGAAAACGCTCTTTCCGCGCAGCAAAGGGACCTTTTTGACCTCGCGGCTGCTTACGCTGACAAAGTTGGTAGCGATATCCAGAATCTGCGTCAGCGTGGCCTTGGGGAGCCCTTCCGTTGACAGCAAATGAATCAGCTCACCGTTTTTATTAAGTTGGGGGTTTTGTCGGTACAACACGCACTGGTCTCCTCTTCCACTCTAAATAGCCGCTCTTAATTTCTGCTCGGGTTTCGGGTTGGGGTTATCGGTCTTGCACCTGAAAGCTGAACTGGCCGTTCTCAGCGCGCGCCAGTGCAAGCGTCTGCGCAGCGGGTAAGGCCACTCGTGCAACCGCAAGATCAGGTTGCACAGGCAACTCGCGACCACCCCTGTCCACCAGTACCACCAGCTTGACGCTGGCAGGTCGCCCGTAGTCGAACAGCTCATTGAGGACCGCTCGCAAGGTGCGGCCAGTGTAAAGAACATCGTCGACCATAATCAGATGCGCGCCGTTCACATCGAAAGGCAGCAAAGTCTGTGCGCTGGACGCCAGGCCGCGCTGCGAAAAATCGTCGCGGTGCATGGAAGAGGAAATAATGCCGGGTTCCCCGGCCAAACCCAGGTCTTTTTGCAGGCGCTGGGCCAGCCAGGCGCCGCCAGACGCAACCCCTACCAGCAGCGGCGGCTGGTCGTACGAGGCCAGTAACAAACGCACGCTTCGCAGCAAATCGCCGTACAACGCTTCAGCGTCCAGTGTCAGGCTGCTCATGGAAGACTCCTTAAAAACTGTTCCAGAATGATGCACGCGGACGCCGCATCGGCATCCTTGGCGCCGCCGGCCAATGCCTCGGTTGTGCTGTAGCGCTCATCGACCTCAAATACTTTTAAGCCAAAACGTCCTCGCAGCTGACGCGCAAACTTTCGCGCACGCAGCGTATTGTCGTGGCTGGCACCATCGGGATGAAATGGAACGCCGATCACCAGCGCATCAGGCTGCCATTCCTTGATCCTGGCTTCAATCGCGGGAAAGCGAGCAACGCCTTCTGCGGCGATAGTCGCTTGTGGCGAGGCAGTACGGGTCAGGCTATTGCCAGTTGCAATCCCAGTACGTTTGAGACCGAAGTCGAATGCCAGAAAGGTTTGAAAACCAGCGGCCTGAGAAGGCTCAGCCGCAAGGTTCATGCGTGACCAGCCACCGGCGACAGCATCCAGCTTTGCAGACCGAGCAGCAGCAGGGCTTTGTCATAACGCTGTTCGACCGGGGTATCAAAAATTACCGCGATATCGGCCGCCACCGTGAGCCAGCTGTTATCCAATAGTTCCGATTCCAGCTGCCCTTCGCCCCAGGCGGAGTAGCCGAGCGAGACAAATACTTTGCGGGGTCCGGCGCCGGTAGACAACGCTTCCAGCACATCTTTGGACGTGGTCATTTCCAAGCCACCCGGAATCGACATGGTCGAGGCGTACACCGATTCGTGCCCAGGCATCATCGATTCGTGGAGCACGAAACCACGCTCGGTTTGGACTGGCCCGCCTTGAAAAACCGGTGTTTCAGTGAGATCGTCGCGATGAAGCGGTAACTCGACCTTGTCAAACAGCTTCTTGACGCTGATGTCGCTGGGCTTGTTGATAACGAGGCCCAAGGCCCCCCGGTCGCTGTGCTCGCACATGTACACCACGCTTTTGGCAAACGATTTGTCCGCCAGACCGGGCATGGCAATGAGGAAGTGGTGAGTCAGATTAATCGGTTCGGAGTCCATGGCCATTTGAAGATTTTACGCGTACTAGTTTTAGGCGTATGCAGACTCGGTCTTCAAAACCCAAATTCTGCAAATGGCATTTCAATCGCCTTGACCAGCCTTTTCGCTACCATCGGCTCATGCAAAAAAAATACCAATCCGGCCTGATGTGGTTTAAGCGGGATTTGCGGGTCGAAGACAACGCAGCGCTGTATCACGCGCTGAAATCCTGCAAGCAAGTGTATTGCGCGTTTCTATTCGACCGAAAGATTCTGGACGCCTTGCCCAGATCCGACCGCCGGGTGGAATTCATTCGGGAGTCCCTGGTGGACCTCAACGAACAATTGCAGCGGCTCGCCTTGGAGCATGGGGTCTCGCATGCCGGCCTGATCGTCTTGCACGACTTCGCCAGTAGCGCACTGCCAGCACTTTGCGCGAGGCTGTCCATCCACGCTGTTTTCACGAATCACGACGACGAACCGCAAGCGCTGGAACGCGATGCGGAGGTGCACACCTTGCTGGAAGGTCAAGGTGTGGCCTTTCACAGCTTCAAGGACCACGTCATTTTTGAGCGCGCCGAGGTCCTCACGCTAGCCGGCAAACCGTACACGGTGTTCACCCCTTACAAAAACGCATGGCTGAATAAAGTCGACAGCTTTTACCTCCAAGCCTATCCGGTGGAAAAGTATGCGGCTGCGTTGGCGTCAGGGCCCGCCGACCTGCTATCCGCCGTTCCCGAACTAGATTCTTTAGGATTTAAAAAAACCAACCTGTCTGCGCTAAAAATCCCCACCGGAAGCCAAGGTGGAACCGCGCTTTTTGAAGAATTTCTGGGTCGTATGGCCCACTACAAGGACACCCGTGACTTTCCTTCCGTGAAAGGTCCGAGCTACTTGGGCGTACACCTGCGCTTTGGCACGGTATCGATCAGGAGGATGGCGTCAAGTGCACTGGAACAACAACAGGGCGGGAGTGAGGGCGCTGCGACTTGGCTCAGCGAACTGATCTGGAGAGATTTTTATGCGCAAATTCTGAGTAATTTTCCGCATGTTGCTAGCCGCGCGTTCAAACCTGACTATGACGCGATTACGTGGGAAGAAGGCGAGAAAGCCAACGCCCTTTTCAAGGCCTGGTGCGAAGGCCGGACGGGCTACCCGCTGGTGGATGCGGCGATGGCGCAAATCAACCAGACCGGTTACATGCATAACCGGTTGCGCATGGTGACCGCCAGCTTTCTGGTGAAAGACTTGGGGCTCGACTGGCGCTGGGGCGAACGTTACTTCGCCGAAAAACTCAACGATTTTGATTTGTCAGCCAACAACGGCGGCTGGCAGTGGGCGGCTAGCACTGGTTGCGATGCCCAGCCTTATTTCAGGATTTTCAATCCAGTCAGTCAGAGCGAAAAATTTGATGAGGAAGGAAAATTCATTCGCAAATACCTTCCGGTACTGGAAAAACTCCCCACCCCGGCCCTGCACAGCCCTTGGCTTGCAAAGCCAGCGGAACTAAGCGCTGCAGGTGTGCTGCTGGGCGAAAACTACCCGAGGCCCCTCGTGCAGCACGACATAGCACGCGCGCTTACCCTGGAGCGCTACACCGTGGTGAAAAGAAAAACCACCTGAGACGCACCGCTTTTTGAAGTTACTTGCCCGATATCTGTCTGGCTTAGATACGCCTTCTAGGCCAAAACAGCAACTTCCGTAGCGCAGTAATTTTTGACCAAGCGCAACAACTCTTCTTCCGAGTACGGTTTGCCTAAATAGTCGTTAACACCCAGCGCCTTGGCGTGCTCGCGGTGTTTTTCAGCAATCCGCGAGGTGATCATGATGATGGGCAGATGGCTCAGTCGGACATCCGCACGAATGTTGCGCGCCAGGTCAAAGCCATCCATGCGCGGCATTTCAATATCTGACAACACCACCGCAGGCCGTTCTTCCTGCAACCGTTCCAGCGCTTGGAGGCCGTCGGCCGCCATAGACACACGATAACCTTCCCGCTGCAGCAGGCGTTGCGTGACGCGCCGCACCGTGATCGAATCGTCGACCACGAGAATCAGGGGGAGTTGCGGCGTTGCAGCCACCAGCGCCGCCGCCCGCCCACCGCTGGCCCCCGACGCTTCAAGCACATGCGGTTCAGCCGAGTCGGCGCTCCATGCACGCGCTTGCTGACCGTAGACGGTAGCCAAGGCCACCGGGTTGTAGATCAAGACCACCGCGCCCGAAGCGAGCACGGACATGCCCGCCAAGCCCGGCAGCCGCGACAACTGAGGACCGAGGTTTTTAACCACGACCTCCCGGTTGCCCAGGACTTCATCGACATGAAGTGCAATGCGCTGGGCTGCGCTTCGAAAAATAACGACCTGCGTAGCCTTCGCTTGCACTTCGCTGCTCTGCGGCGAAGCCTGTAGCAAGGCACCCGACCACATGAACGGCACAGCCTCACCAGCGACATCAAGCGTGCCCGTGTTGTAAGCCTGCTGCAACTCCTTGGCAGTGGTGCGCCGAACGGTTTCAACCACGTTGGCGGGAACTCCCACCGACAGGCTGCCGGCGCGAATAATCACCACCTGCGTCACTGCCGTGGTCAACGGCAGCACCAGTTTGAAGTGGGTACCTTTTCCAGACACGGAAGAGGTCTCAATCCGACCGCCCAGGGAATTGACTTCCGATCTGACCACATCCATGCCAATGCCACGCCCGGCGAGTTCGGTAACCTGTTCAGCCGTTGAAAAACCCGGCATGAAAATCAGTTTGGCGGCCTCCTGGACATCCACCGACTGCTCTGCGGTGACAAGGCCGAGACTTAGGGCTTTTTCCCGTATGCGATGAAGATCCAGGCCCGCCCCATCATCGCTGAAGTCTACCGAGACGTCGTTACCTTCTTGGTGAAGATGGACCGTGATGAGACCCACGGGGTCTTTGCCGGCGTTGGCGCGGTCTTGCGGACTTTCGATGCCGTGGGTCACGCAGTTACGCAGCAGATGCTCAAAAGCGGGCGTCATGCGGTCCAGCGTGCCGCGATCCATTTCAGTCGTACCGCCCAACAAGTCCAGGCGAACCTGCTTGCCCGTTTCCTTGGAGGCTTGCCGCACAACACGGTAAAGACGGTCGGAAATACCATCAAACTCCACCATCCGCGTGCGCAGTAAGTCGCGTTGCAATTCGCGGGTTTGCCGAGCCTGCGCAACCAGATCATCCTCGGCCGCTTCGACCGTGCGTTGCAGGGTCCGCTGCACGGTCGCCACGTCGTTAACGGACTCAGCCATCATTCGGGTCAGTTCCTGTACCCGGGTGAACCGGTCGAACTCGAGCGGATCAAACCCGGTTTGGGCGTCCTTCGTTTGCGCCAGGCGCGTTTGCATCTGGGTTTCAGCTTGCAGTTCAATATCGCGCAGTTGTTGGCGCAAGCGGTTCAAGTTGCCGTTCATGTCATTCAGGGAACTGCGCAACTGGCCGACCTCGGCTTCCAGACGGGAACGGGCAATGATGACCTCCCCGGTTTGGTTGACCATGCGGTCGAGCAACTGGGATCGCACGCGTATGGAGGCTGCAGCAGCCTGCCTCAATGGCTGCATGGCCATGGCTTGAGGCGGCGGAATGGTTAGTGTTCTTGTGGTGAGTTCACTGGCGACGACTTCCTTCGTCGAGGACTCCTGAAAATCCAGGGCTTTCGACACCGAGGCGGGTCTGACCAGCGGCTCTGCGACAGCCGGCGCGGATGAAGGCAAAGCAGGGCCCGCAGCGGCAGCCTGGCGCAAGCCTTCAAAAGTGGCTTGCATCGCGTCAAAACGGGTCAACAAAGGTTCGAATTTTTGGGTCGCTGCGGCCTCTGAACCAACGTGCTCGATTTCTGACTCAACCCGATGCGCCATTTCCCCAAGCCGCAATGCGCCGGCCAGCCGGGCACTGCCTTTGAGCGTGTGCAGTACGCGCAATACCTCCAGGCGCGCTCCGTGATTGCCGGGTCGCGCGGACCACTGACGCAGCGCCCCTCCCAACTGGGGCATGAGCTCCGCCCCTTCTTCTTCAAAAATCGGAAACAAATCAGGGTCAATCGCGTCGACTGCATCGATCGGTTCATCGCCCTCTTCACCAAATATCGCGACGACAGGGGTCGGAACGGCATCCGGTGCTGACAAGACCAACCGAACCGGCGGCGCTTCGACGGCAGGAGCGGTTGGCGTCACAAATGCAGGCGGGGAATACGCGCTCTTCGCTAGTTCCGGCGCTGAGAAATTTAGAAGCTCCTCCCTGATGTAGTCTGCTTGCGCTGGATCCGCAAAAAAGTCTGAATCATAGAACTCGTCTTCTGGCGGAATTACAGCATCAGGAAAATCGAGCTCGTTCAGGCGACCCAGCAAGCTGGCCTCTGGTTCCTTCAGAAACCCAGCGGCAAATTGATTTAGCAACCGACGTATATCTTCTGCAGCATCAACAAATACCTGCCCATATTTAGCGGCACCATCGCTGTGATGCGCCCGCGACTTTTGCAGCGCATGTTCCAGCGCCCGCGCTATTTTCGACAAGGCATCGAACCCAACGGTGGCAGAACTGCCTGCCAGCGAATGGGCAAGCGCTATCGTGGAAGCGCCGACTCGCTGCTGGCGTTCCATGGCCCATTCGGCCACCTCTGTCACCAGTCGCCGCGACCATTCATCAGCCTCATTCAAGTAGACGTTATAAAGAGGAATACCTATGCGCAAAGCGCCAATGACTTTTATTTTCTCGTCCTCACTGGCGTCTGCGAGTGGGGCAGTCTCTGGTGTCTTTTCACGCGCTGCGACGGCTGGAGCCGCCGCCACGTCAACGGGTTGTAGCGGGATGGTTTCGATCTTTTCCGCCGACTCGGGCACCTCTGTGACCAGTTCCGCAGCGGGTGGGAATCCAACCGAAACAGGCGCGACTTGATCGGGCGCTGCAGTCCCGAGCCGAAAATGCTTGTCAAAATCGGCGGCTGACAATTCAATTGCTTCCCCGGACTCAAACTCGGCAGATACGCTCTCCGGCATGCTCGCCACCGGAAGGTCAGCCAACCTGGGCGAGGCGTTGTCGTCAGCCGAGTGCGAGAACAAGCGGTCGAAATCAATGCCTGCCATATCCAGATCAGACGTAACCGCCTGATCCACCGCTGTAGCGTCCGGTGCTGCAGGAGCAAGTTCGGTATCAAAAAGAATACCAAACTCCGCATCGGCTTCAATGGTGGCCTTATCCAATGGCTCCACAAGCAAGTTGGCGCTTGGATCTTTAGGAGCCTCACCTTCCAGTTGAAGTTCGGGCAGCTCAAGCACGCCTGCTGCAGTAGCTTCCATTGGGAGGGCGGGGACGCCCGGCTCGCCAGATTTGACAACTAAACGCAGGGCACTGTAGCGCCCTTCGATCCGCATGGCATCTGCGCTGCTTCGGAACGGAACCGCGGACCACGGGGCATCTTGATTCGCAGCGATATCGGCAATCCAGGCGCCAAAGCCGGCCATCACCTCGGAAGTCAAGGCCCGAAACTCAGTGGTGGCAGTTTTTTGGTCCGCCAGCCAACTATTGAGCAGTTGCTCAAGCGACCAGGCCGCTTCTCCGAATTCGTTCAGCCCCACCATTCGCGAACTACCCTTGAGAGTGTGAAAAGCGCGCCGCAATACCGTCAGTTCGGCGACCTCACCCGGGTCGCTCGCCAGTGCGGCAATCGCTTCCAGCGCGTTGCCGAGCACTTCACGGGCCTCCTCAAGGAAAATATCGCGCAAGTCATCTTCTTCGAAATCCGCCGATACGGCCTGGCTGGCTGGTGCGACTTGCGCCGGCATCACGGTTGAAGCCAAGGTCATCAAGGCACTGGCTGCGGCAGAAGCATTGTTCGCAGAAACGGCCAGCGCTGCATCACGGGCCGTTTGAGCAAGGACAGGCTGCTCAGCAAGTGCCGCATGAGTCGCCAACGCGTCCAATTTCTCGCTCAGTTTTTCCTCGGAATTGCCGCCCCCCGCTTCCTGGACCAGAGAGATGACTTCCCGTGACAGCAAATCGCTGCCCAGCGTCACGGTCGAAGCGGCGCTGGCTGCCTTTTGCGTGCGGCCCATCAGGGGCTTCAGCTCACCTTTTTCCTCGTCGAAGACGAAGAGCTTTTTCGCCAGCGCGGGCTGGTAATTGAGCATGTCGATCAAGAAACTCAGCGCGCCCAGGTTGTTACCAAGGTGATCGAACGTCCCTGCAACGCGCGCCACCTGTTCGTCAATTCCGGCGATCAGCATGTGCTCGACGCTGTTCTTCATGCTCAAAACGGCATGGGATGCCTGATCGAGCCCCAGCACCGACAAGACCCCACGCATCTGTGAAAGCTGAACCGGTACGACGTGCAGCAAAGTCTTATCTTGCGGGTTGCGAAAGAACGCGTCCAGCGAATTCTCAAGCTCACCTAAAGACACGCGCAATTCACCTACCACGCTGCCCATGGTCTGTTTATCGCTCACCCGACGGTACAGCTCTTCCATCCAGCCTTCCAGCGGCTGGGGTTCACCGCCCACCCGAACCGCTTCCAGTCGTTCCGCCAAGTTTTCCGTTCGCACAGTCAACTGAGGATCGTTGGGATCCAAGTCATCCAGAGCCGCTTCAATATAGAGCACCGACGTCGCCACTTCCATCGCCAACTCAATTCGAGGAACGTGGGCTGAATGGACCGTGGTGTCAATCGCCCGGGTCAAGGCTTGCGCAAGTGGCACGCTGGGCGGGTAGAGTCTGAGTAGAGAATCAGTCACCAGACTGAACTGATCGGCCACCGACCTGAACTTGCTAACATCGCCCGCGGACAGAGAGGACCAGGTTTCCTTGGCGGAGGTGATCCGCTTGCGGGCCTGAGCCAACAAAGCCGGGTCGAAGCGGCCAAATTGAACAAGCTCGTAGTCCACAGGTTTAAACCGAGTGAGATCGTAGGTTAACCGGACGGCCGACAAAATGGGGGTATCGCTGGCCCGATCGGAAACCGCCTGAGCACAGAAAAAGAGGAGATCCTGCGCGAGGCGGTCCGATATCGCGGCATCCCCTTTGCCCAGCGAGGCATATTGCAACAGGATCCGGGACGCGGCGCGCTTCACGTAAATATCCAAGCCCAGCAGATCGTGCGCAACGGCTTCAAAGTAGGCGGCCGCGATCTTCCAGAAAATCCGGGGTTGACGGCCAGTCTGTTTTGCGGAAAGTCCGAGGCTCAATTCCTTCAGTTTCAGGGCTGCCTGCGGTGCCTTGCCCTTCAAGATCTGGAGCACCGAATAGTCCATCAGCGCACGCGCGTCATCATCGTAATTCCGAGGTTCGGCCATTACGGCCAGCTCGGGCTCCAACCAACGCCACTCAAACGGCCACAAGTCGGCAGGGTGAATACGATCAGCACGTATGAGCTCCTGGATATCGCGGTACTGCGGAAACAAGGAAACGGCAGAAACCGGCTTGTCAGCAAGCACGCCTTCTAGGTATTCCGTCAGTGCAAAACTGGCGCGCTCGATTTTGGCGGCTGCCTCATGACTGCATTGTCCCGGTTGCTGCACAAACTTTTGCACGGCGGCCTCCATGGCCCGCAGCACCAGTGCCGGCCCCGCCAACCCCACCATTTCCAACGCACCTACCGCCTGGTGTAACTGCTGACGTGCAATTCGCAATTGACTGGCGTCAACCGCTGCAAGATCAGAGCCGCGTGCAGCTTCGGCATCCCGAACAAAGCGCTTTAGCGCTTTTGTGGCGCTGGCCAACGACTTGCGAAGCTCGTCAAGCATCCAAGCCAATGGGCCAAGATCGTTGCCGGTGTGGTCAAGTTCAGCAGCTAATGAATTCGGGACGCTGGATTGCATAAATAACGGGCCGGTTCAGGAATCGAGGGTTCGCGGTCAGTTGGCAGCGCACAACGGACGTCTATCAGGCAATCTTGAATCGGGATACCGATTGGCGCAATTCTTCCGCCATGCGGGAAAGATCCCGCACTTGCTGCGCCGTCGAGCGGGTGCCTTCCCCGGTCTGCTCCGTCACTGCAAAAATGTGCTGCATATTGTCGGCCACTACGTTGGCCGACGCCGCTTCCCGGGAGGCCGAACTTGAAATCTGCTCAATCAGATCCGCAAGGCGACGCGACACCCGATCAATTTCCGATAGCGCCGTACCGGCGTTATCGGATAGCCTGGCCCCTTCAACCACCCCTTGCGTAGAGCGCTCCATAGCGGCCACCGCATCCTGGGTATCGGTTTGAATCGCTTTCACCAAAGCGGAAATCTGTCGCGTAGCATCTGCAGAGCGCTCAGCCAGTCGCTGCACTTCCTCCGCAACGACGGAGAAACCGCGCCCCGCTTCCCCGGCTGACGCCGCCTGAATAGCCGCATTAAGGGCCAACACATTGGTCTGCTCGGTAATGTCGGAAATCAGCTCTGTAATCTCGCCAATCTCTTGGGAGGATTCACCCAGTCGTTTAATCCGCTTGGAAGTTTCCTGAATCTGGTCACGGATCGAATTCATACCACCGATCGCGCTCTGAACAGCCTGCAAACCAGACTCGGCGGCCGTCAGCGACTGCCGCGCCACCTGAGAAGATTCCTGCGCTTGGGTGGAGACTTCGTTGATTCGGGACGCCATATCGAGCACCGATTGGCCGGTTTCACGAATCTCACGCAATTGCTCCGTGGACGCCGCGAGCAGCTCTGTGGAGGTGCTTTCCACCTGCGCTGTTGTCTGTGCAACCCGGGCCGCAGTATTTTGCACATTACCCACCAGCTGCCGCAATTCCTCGACCGTGTAGTTCACCGAGTCGGCAATCGCGCCAGTGATGTCTTCGGTCACCGTCGCTTCCTGCGTCAAGTCACCCTCGGCCACAGTCTGCAGCTCGTTCATCAAGCGCAAAATCGCGGCCTGGTTGGCATCGTTAACACGCTTGGCGTCCTGCTCCTGGCCTTTGGCTTCCTGCCGCTGATTTTCAGAAACTGCCTGCCGCTGCTGGCTGTCCTGCACCTGCAAGTGGGCGAGACCGGCCGCACACAGCAAGGCAAAAGCCGCCGCGACTACCAAGGTCGTCAGCGCACCTGCACCGAGGCCGGATTGGGCCGACAGTTTTTCCTGCAAATTCTCAAGCCCTCGGCGGAGCGGCTCGCTGTCGGTAATGATCGAGGACTGAGCTTCCCGGGCAGAGACCAAGCCCTGCAAGTTACCCAAAATGGCACTGGCCTGGACCCGCGTTTGCTCGTAGAGCGCCATCAGGGCGTCCAGCCGCTCGCGAGTTTGAGGGTCTTTGGAGCCGCTAAGACGCAACTCGGGGCTGCCGTCCTGCAGGCCCTGGGCGATTTCCTTGAAAGAGTTCAAATCCTTGCCTAGCAAGAATACCGCCTCGGGGCTCACGCCCTCCATGGTCAGGAACTCGTTGGCAGACTTGCCAATGCGCTGGGTCAACATCACCAGCTGGCCGGACGCCGAGATTTCGGCCGGCACCGCATTTTGCTGCAGCTTGAGCGACGACACCGTTTCTGCAATTTCCAATAAATCCGATGATTGGCGGTTAATAGTACGCAAGGCGCTGCCAACCTGCATCAGAATTTTCTGCTGATCCATCACCGTTTTTGCGTTTTTCTCGGCGCGATCTACGAGGGGAAGAACCTTTTCCACATCGGGCTGCAAGTCATCGGTCACGGAGGCCAGATTCAAACTGGCTTCGCCAGACTTCAGGCCTCGCGCGGTCTTTGCCAGCACATCAGAGCTTTCACGTACATCGGGAAAAGCTTGGGCGCTACCTACCAAAGCTTGGGATACGGATTTCGCCAATCGCTGCGACTGCATCAGGGCCTGACCGTTTGCCTCCAGCTGCTGGGCCACTTTGTGCGCCTGGTTGAGTGCCAGAAAAGTCACCGTACCCAGAGCGCCCATCGCCAGAAGCAGCAAAGTCACCAGAATTTTCTGGTGCTGGCCGATGCTTCGGCGGCCGAGCAGAGGTAGCGTCAGCAAGTCGGGCGCTTCAATCGCAGCCTCCTCCGCAGTGGTCGCCCTGCGGCTGAAGGCAGAAACGTCCTCATGGGTGTCCTCCTGGCGGATGGCGGCGGAGTGGAGGGAGGCCTCATACGTGGCGCCGGTCACTAAAACATCACCCGGCATGCCGACGGAAGCCATCTCCATGCTGTCCTCAGGCTGGACCGACTTGGTTTTAAATAGCTTCTGGATAGTTTCAAAAACAGACATGTGAGCCTTCTGGGGAAAACAGGGTGACAGGGTGCACTAGGCGCCTATCTTCAAAAATGGGGCTTGCTGAGCGAGTAACTGAAGGTTGATTTCCTGCCAGGCGGCACCGTTGAGGTCAACATACTGGTTGCCGAAAAATTCGGGCGAATCGGGCGCTTTTTCGGTAAAACTGCTAAATGCAGCTTGGTTGCGCAGTCCAGCCAGCCTGTCGATTAGCAAAGCGCAATTTACCTCCAGCGCACTATTGAGGGACACAAGCCTTGAATCGGAACGAGTAAGCTCGTTTTTAAGCAGTGGCGCCTGACCACTCACATAGCTGGCCAGGTCAACCACACCAAAGAGACCCCCTCTCAAATTGGCAACGCCGGCAAACCAGGCCTGGGTATACGGAACGGGTTGCATGTTGACCCAAGGAAAGATCTCGCCCGACTGACTTAACGGGAAAAGATACTTCCTTCCACCGGCCTCCACGGCCAGCCAAGACGGAGCAACGCCTTGCGTCCGCGCAATCTGCAACCTGTCGGATAGGCGTGCTTGCAGCTCTCTAAGGGCTTGTCTCTTCGCCATGCTTCAGTCCTGTTCCGGTCAGCAGGCAAATCAGCCGAGCGCCTTAATTTTGGCCATCAATTCATCGACATTGACAGGCTTTGTGATGTAGTCGCGAGCGCCCTGCCGCATGCCCCACACCCGGTCAGTTTCCTGGTTTTTACTGGTGCACATCATGATGGGAATATCGGAATAGAGGGGATCCCTGGCAATGGCACGCGTCAACTGAAAGCCGTTTTGCCCCGGCATCACCACATCCATAAGGATCAGCTCGGGCTTCTCCTCCGCCAAGCGGCGAAACGCATCTTCTGAATTTTCAGCCGTTTTGACTGTAAAACCATTTTTAACCAGCAAATCGGTCAGAAACATCAATTCGGTTTTGGAGTCGTCAATAACCAGTATTTTTTCAATTGCCATCACACTAATCCTTGTTTTGCACTGCCCAACGCCTTGACGGCTTGCAGCAACTGATCTTTGGTAAAAGGCTTGGTCAAGTAGTCCTGCGAACCCACCATACGCCCTCGCGCCTTGTCGAACACACCGTCCTTGGAAGACAGCATGACAATCGGAACGCCCGAAAACTTCGCATTACGCTTGATAATTGCACAGGTTTGATAGCCATCAAGTCGGGGCATCAGAATGTCGCAAAAAATAAGATCGGGTTCATAGTCATTGACCTTGGACAAAGCATCAAAACCGTCTTCAGCCAGCAAAACTTCGTGCCCTCCTTGCTTCAAGAATATCTCGGCGCTACGCCTGATGGTATTGCTGTCATCGATGACTAACACTTTTAGTCCGGAACCAGGAATGTCCACTACCTTTACTCCTCTATTTACAGACCTTGAAACGCAGGCGCTCAGCCGCCTCGGTCAGGCAGGTGCCTCACCGTTTACAGCTGAACCATTTCGAAGTCCTCTTTGCGCGCTCCGCATTCCGGGCAGGTCCAGTTCATAGGCACTTGAGCCCATGGTGTCCCGGCAGGAATTCCGTGCTCTGGAGCACCCGCAACTTCATCGTAAATCCAGCCACAAATTAAACACATCCACGTTGTCGATTGAGTCACAGCTTAAATTGCCTTCGAATAGAATGCAACAATTGTATCGAGCCGACGTTGCTTATTCGTGTACAAGGCAAAATTGCAGCCTATGGCAAACCCCAATACCCGTTTACTGGATAGCAGACAACTCCAAACCGAAGACAGCGACGCGTCACCGGCCTGCGTCATGACCTTCAACGCCAACGACCCAAGTGGCGCGGGGGGCCTGACCGCCGACATCGCGGCCATCGTATCAGCCGGAGCACACGTGCTCGCCATCGTGACCGGCGCTTATGTGCGCGACACCGCTGAAATTTTCGACCACTTTGCATTCGACGAAGAAGCCGTCACCGATCAGGCGCGGTCTGCGCTGGAAGACATGCCGGTCTCGGCTTTTAAGGTGGGTTTTGTCGGCAGTCCGGAAAACATCAGCGCTATCGCGGAAATCGCATCCGATTATGCGGACGTGCCCCTCATCGCTTACATGCCCAGCCTATCCTGGTGGGACGAAGGCGAGATCGACAGCTATCTGGACGCTTTCCGCGAATTGCTGCTACCGCAGACCACCTTATTGATCGGTAACCACAGCAGCTTATGGCGGTGGTTACTGCCCGACTGGTCCGGCGAGCGAAACCCCTCTGCCCGGGACATCGCAAAAGCCGCTGCCGATCTGGGCGTGCCGTATACCCTCGTTACGGGCATACCGCTGCCCGAGCAGTTCATTGACAACGTGCTGGCCACACCCCAAGCCGTGTTGTACAGCGAAAAATTTGAGCGCTTTGAAGCTATTTTTTCCGGCGCCGGCGAGACCCTCTCGGCCGCGCTCTCGGCATTGCTGGCGAATGGTAGCGATCTGCAGGCGGCCACCGCCGAAGCGCTGACCTATCTGGACCACAGCCTGGATGCCGGTTTTCATCCGGGCATGGGTAACATCGTGCCAGATCGTCTGTTCTGGGCCGAAGCCGATGTCGATCCCGAAGGCTCGGACGATGAAAGCGCAGCGACAGATTTACCTTCAGACAGCAACGCCTTCCTGACTTCCAACCCCCCTTTTGAAGTGCCCCCCGATGGAACAATCAAGCATTAATCCCGACACGTCCCGAAACACCGCGCTGTTCGAGCGCGCCAAAAAGCTGATTCCGGGCGGCGTCAATTCACCGGTTCGCGCCTTCAAAGCGGTGGGCGGAACCCCGCGCTTCGTGCAACGCGCGCAAGGCGCTTATTTTTGGGACGCAGACGGTCAGCGCTACCTCGACTACATCGGCTCTTGGGGACCGATGATTTTGGGGCACGGGCATCCGGTGGTCGTTGAAGCGGTTCAGAAAGCCGTGCTGGAGGGTTTCTCATTTGGCGCGCCGACCGAACGAGAAGTCGAGCTCGCCGAGGAAATCGTGCGCCTTGTGCCGTCCCTTGAAATGGTGCGGCTGGTGAGTTCCGGCACAGAAGCGGCCATGAGTGCAATCCGGCTGGCCCGCGGCGCGACTGGTCGCAGCAAGATTGTCAAGTTCGAAGGCTGCTACCACGGTCATTCTGATGCCTTGTTAGTAAAAGCCGGCTCTGGCTTGGCCACCTTTGGCAGCCCGACCAGTGCCGGAGTACCGCCGGAGGTGGTGCAGCACACCCTGGTGCTTGAGTACAACAACGTGGCCCACCTTGAAGAAGCCTTTGCCTTGCATGGCAGCGAAGTCGCCTGCCTGATCATCGAGCCCATTTGCGGCAACATGAATTTCGTGCGTGCCAGCGTTCCTTTCATGACACGGTGCCGGGAACTTTGCACCCAACATGGCGCACTGCTGATATTCGACGAAGTAATGACCGGTTTTCGCGTGGCACTCGGCGGCGCACAAAGCGTTTATGCCCAAAGCATTCCGGGTTTCAAACCTGACATGACGGTCATGGGCAAAGTGATTGGCGGTGGCATGCCGCTGGCCGCCTTTGGCGGAACGCGTGCTGTGATGGAACAGCTGGCACCATTGGGCGCGGTCTACCAGGCGGGCACCCTGTCGGGAAATCCCGTGGCTACTGCCTGCGGCTTGGCCACTCTGCATGAGGTCCAGAAACCAGGGTTTTATGACGCCCTCGGCGCGCGCACGCGTAGTTTGGTTGCAGGCCTGACGCAGGCGGCCGCCAAAGCCGGCGTGCCTTTTTGCGGTGATAGCGAGGGTGGCATGTTTGGCTTTTTTCTGCTTGAACAATTACCGCAAAACTACGCAACCGTAATGGGCACCGACGGCCTGGCTTTCAATCGCTTTTTCCATGCGATGCTGGATCGCGGTGTTTATTTCGCCCCGGCACTCTATGAAGCCGGTTTCGTCAGCTCGGCACATTCGGCTTCGGATATTGATGCCACAGTGGATGCAGCAGCGCGGTTTTTTGCGGGCAACTGAATCTGATTCAGCCCCCCACCGGGGGAACCGGGCTGCAAAACTAGCCCTCGCAAAAACTGCAGCCGGTCGGTCGACGCCACAGAGCCCGCCGCACTGCCTGATTAATGCCTGAAATGCCGAATGCCAGTGAGCACCATGACGACCTCGCGCTCGTCGGCGGCGGCAATCACCTCCGCATCACGCATACTGCCGCCGGGTTGAATGACGCAGGCCGCACCCGCATCCACCACGACGTCGAGCCCGTCGCGGAAAGGGAAAAAGGCATCGCTCGCCACGGCGGAACCCTGTAGTGTCAACCCTGCGTTGGCCGCCTTGATGGACGCGATGCGCGCAGAGTCGATACGACTCATCTGACCTGCACCAACGCCTAGCGTCATGCCGCCAGCGCAAAAAACGATCGCGTTGGACTTGACGAACTTGGCGACTTTCCATGCGAACAGCAAATCCTCCAACTGAGCCGGCGTCGGCTGCAGTTTGCTGACCACTTTCAGGTCCGCCAGCGCCAGTTCGTGGCTGTCTGCGGTTTGCATCAAAAGGCCGGAACCAACGCGTTTGATGTCTATCAAGTTACGACCCTGCTTCCAGGCAGTGTCGCCGCCGGCCGGCAAATCGATTTGCAAAATCCGCACATTGACCTTGGATTTAAACACTTCCAGAGCCTCGGGCGTGAAGGCGGGGGCCATCAGAACTTCCACAAATTGCTTCGAAATCTGGAGCGCTGCGCGCTCGTCGAGCGGGCAGTTCAAGGCGATGATCCCGCCAAACGCCGACATGGGGTCGGTTTTGAAGGCCTTGCTGTAGGCCTCCAACGCGTCCACACCGGTTGCCACACCGCAAGGGTTGGCATGTTTGACAATCACGCAAGCCGCCTCTTTAAGCCCATCAAAGCTCTTGACGCATTCCCAGGCGGCGTCCGAATCAGAGATGTTGTTGTAAGACATTGCTTTGCCCTGCAACTGTTTGGCAGTCACGAGTGAGCCGGGTGCAGGGTCCAAATCACGGTATAACGCAGCCTGTTGGTGCGAGTTTTCCCCATATCGGAGGTCCTGCACCTTGATGAAGCGGCCATTGGCCTGGCCCGCAAACAGGCTGCGAGTGCCATCTGGCTGAATGCTGGAAAGGTAGTCGCTGATCGCGCCATCGTATTGGCTGATGCGATTGAACGCGGCGACCGACAGGGAAAATTTAGTCGTATCCGTCAGTTTGCCGCTGGCTTTGAGCTCATCCAGAACTGCGGCATATTGCGACGCATCGGTCAGCACGCCCACATCTTTCCAGTTCTTCGCTGCCGAGCGCACCATGGCCGGACCGCCGATGTCGATGTTTTCAATAGCATCTTCCAGCGTGCACCCTGGCTTGGCTACCGTTGCCTCGAACGGGTAGAGATTCACCACGAGCAAATCGATGGTGTCGATCTGATGTGCCTTCAAGGCGGCCATGTGTTCGGGCACGTCGCGCCGCGCCAGCAGCCCCGCATGCACCTTGGGATGCAGTGTTTTTACTCGGCCATCGAGCATCTCCGGAAACCCGGTGAGTTCCGCCACTTCGGTCACCGGCAGACCGGCCTCCGCCAACAACTTGGCCGTGCCTCCCGTGGAAAGCAACTTGAGGCCCAACGCGTGCAGGGCCTGCGCAAATTCGACGATACCGGTCTTATCGGAAACGGAAATCAATGCGTTCATTTTGATCTTTGTGAAGGAATGCAGATTCGGAGACATCCGTCCTGTACCAGGAGGGATGCATCCAAGGAATTATTTGATGAGCCTGTGCTCAACCAGTTTTTTGCGCAAGGTGTTGCGGTTCAGGCCCAGCCATTCGGCAGCACGCGACTGGTTTTGATCGGCATGTTGCATCACCACCTCCAGCAGGGGTCGTTCAACCACGCGGACCATCATGTCATACATGCCCCCGGGTTCGGTACCGTCCAGGTCCTCAAAATAGCTTTCCAGACTGGAGCGTACGCACTCTTCGATATGTTTCCTGGTCATGCAGCCGCTTCCTCTTGATTTTTATGTGTGTTCATTTGCGCTTGCGCCTGTTCATTTTCGCTGCCAGCGCTGGATGAAATGCGATCCATCCGCTCGCCCAGGCCCTCAAAAAAATTACCGACGCTTCGAAGCTGCGCCTCGCAATCGTCCAGAAGGTTCATCTGGGCGCGGAATGCTTCCCCGCCCGGCAAGGTCTTCACGTACCAGGCGATGTGTTTGCGGGCCGTCCGCACGCCAGTAAATTCACCATACAGCGCGTAGTGATCCAGCAAATGATCGAGTAGCAGGCGCTTGACGTCGACTACAAGCGGCGGCGCCAGGTGAGCACCCGTCGCCAGAAAATACGCCACCTCGCGGAAAATCCAGGGCCGACCCTGCGCTGCGCGGCCGATCATCACCGCATCAGCCCCGGTATAAGCGAGCACATCTCGGGCTTTTTCGGGGCTGCTGATGTCCCCGTTGGCCACCACAGGAATGCGCAAGGCCGCTTTCACCGCAGCAATCGTGTCGTATTCGGAAAATCCTTTGTAGCCCTGCTCGCGTGTGCGGCCATGCACGGCGACCATCTGCACCCCAGCGCTTTCAGCCGCACGCGCTATCGTCAATGCATTTTTGTGACTCTGAGCCCAGCCGGTGCGTATTTTGAGCGTAACTGGAACGTTGTGCGGAGCGCAGGCGGCAACCACTGCCTCCACGATCTGCAGCGCCAGCGTTTCGTCCTGCATCAGGGCCGAGCCAGCCCATTTGTTGCAGACCTTTTTGGCCGGACAACCCATGTTGATGTCGATGATCTGCGCACCGCGATCAACGTTATAGGCGGCGGCCTCGGCCATCATGTAAGCGTCAGTGCCCGCAATCTGAACCGCAATCGGCTCGGCTTCGCCGTCATGGTTAGCGCGCCGGGAAGTCTTCAGTGTGTCCCACAAATCACGGCGCGAGGTCACCATCTCGCTCACCGCATACCCCGCCCCCAGCTTTTTGCACAAGGTGCGAAACGGACGATCCGTCACACCGGCCATGGGCGCGACAAACAGGTTATTTGCCAAAGCGTAGGGGCCGATATTCATGAAAAGTAGGCGCTGCTGATTGCTGAAGAAAGAGCCCCCGATTGTAGCTGCCCAAAATTTCAGCAATTGAAATTTGCCGGCCGATTTGTAAATGTCTTTCGGAGGCCCCTCAGTGTGTTCCCATTCCGGTGTGAGCCTGAGGGGCTCTCAATTTAGATAACTTCGATGTGCGGGTTGACCGGGTTGCAAAGCTGGCAAACTGCGCCACGGATTGAAGTATTTCTGGTAAAAATTATTGATGGGTTGCGCGTACTTTTTCGGAATCTGAGCGTAGCCCGCCTGCTTGCTGACCACACTGGCATTTTTGCGCTTTGCCCGGGGGCGTTGTCGGAGTGAAAACCCTCAATGACAAACGGAAATTGCTAGATCACCATCGCCAGCACCGGCAGCAGAAATGCTTCGCTGATGCCCTGCACGCAAGCCTCGACTTGCCACTGCGAAATGCTGTCCACACAGGTGATGTGATAGTTTCCCCGTTCATGCCGTCTTCATCGCCCTGGTGCATACCGGATGGGTCTTGGTAAAACTCACCCGCTAAGCTTCGTATCCCTCGCTTTTGCGCGACTTGTACAGGTGCGAAGAAGACAGACGGGCCAAGCGTTCGTCGCGCACGTCGCCGTAGTCGCGAAAAGCCCGTTTCAAGAGGGGAATGATGGCTGGGACCGCCTGTAACCGCTGGTGTATCGCAGGTAGTGCAGCAGCACGCCACGCTCATGCCTGTTGCATCCGGATCCTGAGGAGGATCAATCCACTCACCAATTCACATCAAATTACGGCTTCAGGCTCATACCTCATTGGACAAGGCGAGGACTGTACGAAAAAGGTCAACCGGCATAAACTGCATCAAGCATGAAGCGGCGCGCCACTGCGGCGACCGCGTTTATCTTTTCAGTACACCGGGAATATCCATGACAAAGCTAGCCGCCAGCGACCGAAACGATCTGCCAGCGATTCAGTTTGCATTTGAAGCGCAGCGTAAAGAACCGCTCGAAAATGCGAGTCATGTCCGCAACGCAATCGCCCGTTTTAACCAGGTAACGGGTGTTAGCGACACTGAACGCAACATCGCCTGGCAGCGCATTCTGGAGTCCGCTAAAAAGTATGGCGTTGAAGTGCATGACACCAGCTGGCGTGAACTCGGTAAGCCAAGCCGGTAACAATTGCAAGCTTGCGACTTCTACCCGAGCGCTTAGATTCACTCGGTTTTTTATCCAGTCGATCCATGCTATCGCGCATTGCCCGGCTCTTTAAAGGAAGGCATCGAAGAGCTTACGCACCAGATGAAAGATCTAGAAAACGACGAGACTGGCGCTCCACTTGACGACTCCAGCAAAGGCATAAGCCGCCTCAAGCCATTAAATCCATGACCTCAACTGGATGTCCATCATGAAGATTTGCTCACACGATTTTCGCGTACAAGAAGGTGTCGCGGTCAATTTGAGTAAATGGCCAACCGACATTGCGCCACTGTGCCGGTCTTCCAAACATGCCAATGAGCAGTTGCAAAAGCATGCGCGGAAGTTAAGCGCCTTGCAACAATTGCTGTACGCGTCCAATCGTTATGCGGTACTGATTATTTTTCAGGCGATGGATGCTGCAGGTAAAGACGGGGCTATCGCCCATGTCATGTCAGGGGTCAACCCGCAGGGCTGCCAGGTGTTTAGCTTCAAGCACCCAAGCGAGGCAGAACTGCAGCACGATTTCTTGTGGCGCACGCTACGTGATCTGCCCGAACGCGGGCGAATCGGCATCTTCAACCGCTCGTATTACGAAGAAGTTCTGATTGTGCGTGTGCATCAAGACATATTGCAAAGCGAAGGACTACCAGCGCCGCGGAGCAACGCCGCGGAACCGTGCGGTAGTATTTGGCAGGATCGCTACCGTTCCATTGCTGATACCGAGCGCCATCTGCACATCAACGGCACCCGCATCATCAAGTTCTTTCTGCATCTTTCCAAAGACGAACAACGCAAGCGCTTTATAGAGCGCATCGATACGCCCGAGAAAAATTGGAAATTTACCGCCGCCGATCTGCACGAGCGCCGATTCTGGCCAGCTTATATGGCGGCTTACGAAGATTGCCTAAGCGCCACCAGCACCACTCAATCGCCATGGTACGTGGTGCCTGCAGACGATAAGGACAACAGTCGACTAATTGTTTCGCAAATCATCCTTGAGGCTTTTGAGGACTTAGAAATGAGCTATCCCGTGGCGAATGCGGCTCACAGGCGGGAACTGCTGTCAATACGTAAACAGCTGACCAAATAACAGCGCCATGGCGTCGCTCGCACACGAAATATAGTCAGCCGAATTTACGGCTGCTCATTGGCCGCCTCATCCACTGGAGAAAGGCGTGTCGACAAACACCCCCAACTTAAGCAGTGCGTGCGCGCCCAAGACTGAAGCCAAAGTAAACGTGGCCGGTAACGCGACCGGAATGGACGCGAGCAGTGCGGCCAAACTAAGTGCCCAGGCCAGTAGCCGTCACCTTGGCTGTCTCGTCGCCGCGCTGAAACAGCGTTTGCCAGGCACCATCGCGAAACACAGAAGCATTAATCGCCAGCCGCGACTTCAATGCCGCCAGTGTCGCTTTTGCTGGCCCTTCCTGAAAGCTGCCCAATACCGCGTTAAACACCAGCAGAACAAGTATGACTGCGGCGGCGGCATAGTCGCCCATCGCCAGTTGGAGCAGCACCGCAGCTTCCAGCATCCAGGGAACGGGTGCCCAGAATTTACTCAGAACTTCTTGAACCGGATGCAGTGCAACCTGGGGCAAGGCGTTGGGACCGAATTTTTTGAGTTGACTTTGGGCCTCTGCGCTGGTCAAACCGGCCGCGGCGTCGCCTGCCACAGGCTTTGCCTGCTTGTCAGGCACCGTCGGTAGGGGCCGGGAAGCGGGTAGGACGGTCATCACTTCTCATCGTTCTTTCGCCACCGCCCCAGGGTATCGGCATGCGCTGCGTTTTGCATGCCTTGCCCTTATTTACGCGGCTAGCGGCGTTGTAATCTTGTCAATTTGGGTCATCACATCAGGGGTGAGTTTTGCAATCACGTCGGCGGCGCCCAAGTTGTCGCGTAGCTGTTTAATTTTCGAAGCACCAGTGATAACGGTACTCACGTGCGGGTTGTGCGCGGCCCAGGCAATTGCCAGTTGGCCCAGCGTGCAGCCGAGCTCATTGGCCACCACCTCGAGCCGGGTAACAGCGGAATTTTTTGCGTCATCCGTCAGCCCCTTGACCAAAAAGTCCATGTCCTTTTGAGCGCCACGGCTGCCTTTGGGGACACCGTTGCGGTACTTGCCCGTGAGCAAACCGCTGGCCAACGGGCTCCATGTTGTGAGTCCCAGCCCGATATCTTCATACAAACGCGCATATTCATGCTCCACCCGCTTGCGGTGAAACAGGTTGTACTGTGGCTGCTCCATCACTGGTTTGTGCAAATGATGTTTATCGGCAATACACCAGGCTGCGCGAATCTCGTCCGCCGACCATTCACTCGTGCCCCAATACAGCGCCTTGCCCTGGGTGATCATGTCGCTCATGGCATGCACGGTTTCTTCAATCGGTGTCAGGGCATCGGGGCGGTGGCAGTAAACCAGATCGATAAAGTCCAACCCCATGCGTTTGAGCGAGCCATCAATCGCCTGCATCAAGTATTTTCGGTTAAGGGTATTTTTTCGATTGATGGTTACCGCTTTGGCATCAGTCGCAGCTAGGCCCCAATAAAACTTGGTTGATACGATGTAGTTCAGGCGCGGCCATTTGAGTGCCTTGATGGCATCGCCCATGACTTCTTCGCTATTGCCGCTGGCATAGACCTCGGCGTTGTCAAAGAAATTGATACCGCAGTCCATGGCGAGCGCCAGCATTTCCTTTGCTGCCTTGACGTCAACCTGATTGGCATACGTCACCCAGGAGCCCAGTGAAAGTTCGCTGACCTGAAGGCCGCTGTGACCGAGACGTCGGTATTGCATAAAGAGGTTCTCCATGAACGGGTTGTTGAACAATTGACAATTTAGGCTACCAAACCTTCAGGTGTTCCCGCTGTCGGCTGTCGGGCATTCCTAACGTAATCCTCAGACGCGCGTTGTGATTTAAAAATGCAGTTTTGTCGTATTTGGCGGGAGCCCACCACCGCCTAGTCCAGGTAAAGCCCACTAATCAGCGCTCGGAGCGCTCGGCCTGTCCGGATGCTTGGTCTCTGCGAACTCAGGCAGTTCAGCCCGCAGCAGCGGTAAATGCTGCGGGTACTCGCGCTGCATGAAATCCACCAGTGCCTCGCGCACCTTGCAGCGTAAATCCCAATTCAAGCCCGAACTGGCGGAGGTCACCAGCACCCGCAGCTGCATGCTGCGCTCCCCTGCTTCCACGACTTGCAAAAGGCACAGCCGCTTGTCCCACTCCGGTGCCGCCTCGCAGGCGCGTCGGGCCGCGTCGCGCAGCGGCTCCAGCGGCATGCGATAGTCAACCCACACAAAAACCGTCCCAATAATCTGGGCGCTGCTTCGCGTCCAGTTCTGAAATGGGTTTTCGATGAACCATTGCAGGGGAATGATCAGCCGGCGTTCGTCCCATATCTTCAGCACCACATAGGTGCCGGTGATTTCCTCTACACGGCCCCACTCGCCCTGTACCACCAGTACGTCATCGATACGCATCGGTTGTGCCAGCGCCAGCTGCAGTCCGGCAATAAGATTGCTGAACACCGGCCGCGCCGCAATGCCCGCCACAATGCCGACCACGCCTGCCGAAGCCAACAAACTGGCCCCAATGTGCCGCACACTGGGAAAGGTCATCAGCATCAACGCCAAGCCCGCGATGAGAACAATGAAGTTAGCGATACGCACCAGCAACCGGGTCTGCGTTTGGATGCGGCGCGCATTGAGGTTATCGGCAACCGCGACCGAATGCAGGTCAGCGACACCGTGTGTAACGCCGTTAAGCGCACGCAGGCCCAGCCACGTCAGGGCGGCGAGTAGCAACAAGGCGTTGCCGTGCCTGACCTGGCTAATCAGAGGAAGATGTTCGGGTGCCGCCTGCCACACACTTTGCAGTCCCACCAAAGGCAGTACCAGCCGCGCGGGGCGCCAGCAGCGGCTGACCACCGCACTGGCCACCGGGCTGCCACGGGTGATTCTCCGGAGAATGGCCGCGCCCATTCGATGAACCAGCAAGGCCACGATGACAACCAGCAGGGCTGCGAGCAAGACGCTCCATGTCACGTCCTCGGGAAAGCTGAATTCGCTAACGCTCATGGCCTGATGTCCTTCCTGTTCGTTACCCTGGCGCTCTCGGCCTCACTAGCGACGCCGCTTGCCTCGCCCGTGTTCGCGCCACCTCCACATCGGCATCGAAAGCGAGCGCAACGCCCATACGACGCTTTACGTAGCTCTCGGGCTTTCCGAACAGACGAATGTCGGTGTGGGGTACACGCAATGCCTCGGCGAGGCCGTCAAACACGATGCCCGTGGCATCCACCCCGCCATAAATCACGGCGCTGGCGCCTGGACTTTTGAGCGCCGTATTGACGGGCAAGCCCAGAATGGCCCGCGCATGCAGTTCAAACTCATTTTGCCATTGCGTGCACAGCGTCACCATGCCGGTGTCGTGGGGGCGCGGACTCACTTCGCTAAACCACACGTCCTCCCCTTTCACGAATAGCTCCACCCCAAAGAGCCCTTGCCCACCCAGGTTGTCGGTCACGCTTTTCGCAATATCGCGGCTCTTTTGCAGCGCAGCTGGGTGCATGGGGTGGGGTTGCCAGCTTTCCACATAGTCGCCATGGACCTGCAAATGGCCAATCGGATCACAGAAATATGTCTCAACCTTTTCATTTGCGCCTCCATCGGGCGATACGGCACGCACGGTGAGTTGCGTGATCTCATAATCAAAATCAATGAAGCCTTCCACAATCACGCGGCCATGACTTACCCGGCCACCGGCCATCGCGCAATCCCAAGCCGCGCTCACCTCGTCAGGCCCGGCAATTTTGCTCTGACCCTTGCCAGAGGAGCTCATGACCGGTTTGACGATGCAGGGATATCCGATTTTGGAGTCAATAGCGGCCTGCAATGCCTGCAAAGAATTACAAAAGACATACGGACTGGTCGGTAAACCCAGCGTTTCAGCCGCGAGACGCCGGATGCCTTCGCGGTCCATCGTCAGGCGGACGGCGCGTGCATTCGGAATCACGCGCACCGTGCCGGCGGCTTCCAGTTCCTCCAGTGTGGTCGTAGCGATGGCTTCGATTTCGGGTACCACCAGATCCGGCCGCTCCTTTTCAATCAGCGCCTTGAGTTGCACCGGGTCACTCATGTCGATGGTGCGGGCGTGGTGCGCTACCTGTTGGCCGGGCGCGTTGTCGTAACGGTCGGTTGCGATCGTTTCGACACCCAGTCGTTGCAACGCAATCAAGACCTCTTTGCCCAACTCGCCGGAGCCGAGCAGCATGACTTTGGTTGCATGGGGAGATAAAGGCGTGCCGATTGAAGTCATAAAAAATCAAAAAAAGGTGGAATCAAAAAAACAAATGTCCGAGACAGCAATTTACCGCAACTTGAAGCCTGCGCTCAAGAAATCATCCCGCGCACCTCATACGTCCCCAAGGCACAATGCGTCGATGACTCCAGTCCCGCATTCGCCAATTTTTTCAGTTAAGTCCTTGAGCAAAAGCTATGGCGAGAACACCGTTGTACGGGACCTGTCCTTTGACATCGCGCCGGGCGAATGCCTGGGCGTGATCGGCCCGAATGGAGCGGGCAAGACCACCACCATTCGCATGTGCCTCGGGCTGACCGCACCGGACGCGGGACATATTTCCTATTTCCCGGCCGGCGCCGCAGCGTCGGCCCTGCACATGCCGAAAGACGCCCTGGCCATCAAGGAGCGACTGGGCATCGTCAGCCAGTTTGACAGTCTGGACCCTGATTTTTCATGCGCCGAAAACCTGCTGGTGTTCGGCCGCTACTTCGGCCTCAAGGACAGCGTGATCAGAGCCCGAATTCCAAAGTTGCTGGAATTTGCAGCGCTGACGCACAAGGCCGACGCCAAGCTCAGTGAATTATCTGGTGGCATGAAACGGCGCCTCAGCCTGGCGCGTTCGCTGATCAATGACCCCCAACTGCTGTTGCTCGACGAACCCACCACCGGCCTGGACCCGCAAGCCCGGCATTTAATGTGGGAGCGCCTGCAAAGGCTGGTGCAACAAGGTAAATCCATACTGCTCACCACCCATTTCATGGACGAAGCCGAACGCCTGTGCAACCGGCTGCTGGTACTGGACCACGGCAAAAAAATGACTGAAGGCGCGCCGCGCGACCTGATCGCGCAAAACCTGGAGCCGGATGTGGTGGAAGTCTATGGCGCGGGGGCCCTGCAGCTGGTGGACTCACCGCTGAAAACGCTGGCTGCGCGAACCGAAGTCAGTGGTGAAACCGTGTTTTTCTACACCCAGGATTCGAAGCGGCTGCTGTCCGCGCTCACAGACTACCCGCAACTGCGCACGCTGCATCGGCCGGCGAACCTGGAGGACCTGTTCCTCAAACTCACCGGGCGCCAGATCAGGGAGGATGCGTAATGGCCGCACTTCAAACGACGCTGGCGTCATGGCGCGAACTGTTCAGGACGCCCCAAATCAGCTGGCGCTGGCTACCCGTTTTTCGGCGCAACCTGCTGGTCTGGCGCAAGCTGGCCATACCCAGTCTGGTCGGCAACATTGCCGAGCCGCTGATCACGCTAGTGGCTTTTGGCTACGGTTTGGGCGCGCTGGTTGGACGGGTTCAGCTGGGCGGTACGGCGGTGCCCTACATCCTGTTTTTGGCCAGCGGCTCCATCTGCATGAGTGCCATGAACGCGGCGTCGTTTGAAGCGCTGTATTCGGCTTTCTCGCGCATGCAGGTGCAGCGCACGTGGGACGGCATCATGAATGCCCCGGTGCGGCTGGACGATGTGGTATTTGCCGAAATGCTGTGGGCCGCGTTCAAGTCCTTATTCACCACGACAGTGATCCTGATTGTCATGCTGGTCCTGGGCATCAGCCATAGCCCCATGCTGTTGTTGGCTTGGCCGTTACTCGTCCTGGTAGGCATCGTGTTTTCGAGCATTGCGTTAATCTTTAACGCATTGGCCAAAGGCTATGACTTTTTCACTTACTATTTCACGCTTTTCCTAACGCCCACCATGTTTTTAAGCGGCGTGTTTTTTCCGCGTGATCAGCTGCCACGCGTGATGCGGATAGTTTCAGACTGGTTCCCGCTGACCGCTGCGGTTGAGTTGATACGGCCGCTGTTTCTCGGGCGACTTCCAACGCAGGCACTACAAAATTTGGCGGTGCTGGTGGCCTATGCAGTGATCGGTTTCTGGGTTGCACTGGCACTCACGCGCAAGCGCTTTCGGTCTTGAGCGGATCTAGGAGCACCGAAAAAAATGCCCCGCCAGTCGTTGGACCGGCGGGACTTTTTATTGGCTGCGTGGAGTTGCGCGCCAGAAGCGGCTTATTGCTTCACAGCTTCCACTTGAATCACAAGGCGAACATTTTTAGGAAACCCCCAGTCGATGCCGTAATTCATGCCAAATGCCGAGCGGTCCACGGTGGTCTCGAAGTCGCCACCGCACACCTCGCGCTTGAGCATCGGACTGGCGTAGCAATTGAACTGATTGGCTTTTAGCGTCACCGGAAGCGTTTTACCCAACAAGGTCAAGTTACCAGAGACTTCGGAAACCTTGTCGCCGTTAAAGCTGAACTTGTCCGAGACAAATTTGATGGTCGGATACTTGGCGGCGTCGAACAGTTCCGCGCTCTGCAGATGCTTGTCGAACGCGGCGGTACCCGTATTGACCGACGTCGCATCGATGCTGATTTCGACCTTGCCGGACTTGGCTGCACGGTCAAGTTGTACCGAACCTTCCTTCTTGTCGAATCGCCCTCGGTTGGTCGTCGTGCCGAAATGGCCAATTTCAAAAGTCACAAATGTGTGGGACGGATCGAAGGCATAGGTCGCGGATTCTGCCTGTGCAGCGCCGGCCAACAAGGTTGCCACAGCGGCCAGGGTTAAAAGTGATTTACGCACAAGAGTTACTCCAAAATCAAGGTTAAAAAAATCAGTATTTGCCCACGCCGGTGAGCGCGAGCTTGAATTTGACTTGTACGTCGTCGGCCACCATCGAGGTATCGGCCCATTCGTTTTCGCCAATCTTGAAAGCCAGGCGCTTGATCGAAAAAGCACCCGTCGCGATCGTATTTGAACCACTTTGGGTGAGGCGTACCGGAATCAATATTTCGCGCACATTGCCCTTGATGTTCAGTTTGCCTGCAATTTCAAACAGGCCGCCACTCAAGCCTTTGACTGACGTCGACTGAAAGCTAGCTTGGGGAAACTTGGCGGCGTTGAACCAGATCGCTTTGGGCAATTCCGCATCGCTTTCCGGGGATCCCAGCGTCGCACTCGCGACGTCGATCGAAAATGCAATCTTGCTCAATTCAGGTTTGGCTGGATCGAACGCAATTTGCGCATCGAACTTTTTGAAGTGCCCCTCCACGCTCACGCCCATCTGTTTGCTTACGAAAGCAATCTCGCTTTGCGACGGCACCAGCTTTTGTTCCGCTTGCGCAGACAGAGAAACGAAGACGGTTGCGATTACAAGGCCCGCAACGCGGACGGCAGAAAGAAATGGGCGCATGAATAAATTCCTCAATCTGATTTGATAAGTAGTGTGATCTCACCGAAGACGAGGCAGCATGCGTTTAAGTAGCCCATCTCGATCTATCCAATGGTGTTTGAGCGCGGCAGCTACATGCAAGACAACCAGCCCGGCGAGCGCGAATGCAAAGTACCCGTGCCAGGGCTTTATTAAGGCAGCCAGGCCTTTGTCTGGCGCTACGAAGTCGGGAAGGGGCAGCACGCCAAACCACACCACAGAAAAACCGGCTGCCGAGGTGTAGACCCATCCGACCAGAGGAACCACAAAGAACAGCAGGTACAGCAAACCGTGCGTTGCATGATAGGTGCGCAATTGCCATCCGGGCATAGCCCGTATCACCGTCCGAGGCAAAGCCGGCGGGCGATGCGTAAACCGCCACAGCAAACGGATCAGAGACAGTGCAAGAATCGTGACGCCGGCCCACTTGTGCCAGTTATAGAGCTTCAGGCGCTGGGGCGAAAACGGGAGGTCTGCCATATAGAGGCCGACCCCGAACATCAACCCGAGCGAGAGCGCCAAGACCCAGTGCAAGGCAATGGAGAAGCCGTTATAACGAGCAGTGGTGGTGACTAGGATCATGGTTTTAAAAAAGTTTTACAAAGTATAAAAATTATTTACCACGCTTCGTTTCAGATTAATTGATCAGTCAATTCAATTTTTTTGAACGGTTAACCCTATAACTATGTTTCAGCACGACTTAACCGCGGTGGACCCCTGGGGCGCTACCGCAAAACGCGTCGTCAACTCGCCAAGCCCTAGTTCTTGAAGCACCGCCTGCAAGCGCACTTTGGCGGCCAGAGCTTTCCCCGGCTGAGGCGTCGCCGAGCGACTGGCCAATATGAGTTCGTTTTTCATGGAGTGCTCCCAGCCCACCAGCTCGGTGACCGTGACTTGGTAACCGCTGGCCTCCAGTTGAAGGCAGCGCAACACATTCGTAATCTGGCTGCCGAACTCGCGCGCGTGCAACGGGTGACGCCACAACTCGGCGAGCGGTGTTTTCACCAGCGCCAACGCTCGATTTCTTTTCAGTACCCCAGCCAGCTCGGCCTGGCAGCAGGGCACCAGAACCATGTGGCGCGCGCGTTTCTCCAGGCCAAAAGCAATGGCGTCGTCGGTGGCGGTGTCGCAGGCGTGCAAAGCGGTCACGATGTCCACGGTCTGCGGCAGGTCTGCAGAAAGCGTGGCCTGTTGCACCGAAAGGTTCAAAAAGGACATGCTCTCAAAACCGAGCCGGGCCGCCAGAATTCGGGACTTTTCCACCAGCTCAGCGCGCGTCTCGATACCGAAAATATGGCCGCTTGTTTTTTTGCCTGGATGAGCCACATTAAAAAACAGGTCATAAAGAATGAAACCCAGGTAGGACTTGCCAGCACCGTGGTCGGCCAACGTGAAGCCCGCCTCGCCGCCCGACACTTCTTCCAGCAGTGGCGCTATGAACTGGTAAAGGTGATAGACCTGCTTGAGCTTGCGCCGGGTGTCCTGATTGAGCTTGCCCTCACGCGTCAGGATGTGCAGCTCTTTCAGGAGCTCGATAGATTGCCCCGGGCGAATTTCTTCAATCACCGGTGACGTCGCCAGATTTTGGCCCGGCGTTGGCCGGGAACGTTTGCTGGCGGGTGGATTACTGTGGTTGCGCATGGCTCCAGTTTAGTGTTCCCCGCCAGGGTTTCCGCAAAACAAATGCAGGATCGCGCCATCCCTCGTTTAATTACGTAGCACGCAATTGAATTGCGCACTATAATTTAGCCATGCCTCATAAAACCGATCCCATGCTGCAACTGGACAATCAGCTCTGCTTTGCGCTGTATTCAGCGTCGCTGGCCATGACAAAGCTGTACAAACCACTCCTCGATGAAATAGGGCTAACCTACCCGCAGTATCTGGTGATGCTGGTACTGTGGGAACAAGACGGACTGATGGTGTCGGCACTTGGCGATCGGCTTTCCCTCGACTCCGGTACGCTCACCCCGTTGCTTAAACGCCTTGAATCAGCCGGCCTGATTTCACGCATCCGCGCCGTGGAAGACGAGCGCCGCGTCCACATCACGCTCACTGCTCCCGGTCGCAGCCTCAAGGCCAAGGCCTCAAAAATTCCTGGTTGCATCCTCAGCGCCACCCGGTTCTCTATTGCGGAACTGATGTCGCTGACCAGCCAGGTGCAGGCCTTACGACAGCGTCTGGTTGCGCCATGACTGCGCCCCGTCCAGCGCCGCACTGATTTTTTCAAATTTTCTTACCCCGTCTCAATTCCGAGGCATTTCTTAAAGGCAAGCTCATGACCACGAAACTCGACAAAGTGCTTTACACCGCCCACGCGCACACCACCGGCGGCCGTGATGGAAAATCCAAAACCGATGACGGCCGTCTGGACGTCACCCTGAGTTCGCCCGGCACGTCGGGCACTGGCACCAACCCGGAGCAGTTGTTTGCAGCAGGCTACTCGGCTTGTTTCCTGGGCGCCATGAAGGCAGTGGCAGGCATGAAAAAAGCGACCGTTCCTGAAGGAACCAGTATCGAAGCCAGTGTCGACCTGGGGAAAATCCCCGCCGGCTACGGTATTTCTGTCCGCATGGAAATAACGCTGCCCGGCATGGACCACGCGGCGGCTCAAGAGCTGGTGGATGCGGCTCACCAGGTCTGCCCGTATTCCAACGCTACCCGGGGCAATATCGACGTGACGCTCACGGTCAAGTAATCTGGCCGCTCGCTGACTAACTGAGGCTGCGCGCAAGCCAAACTCTCGGCTTGCCGCGCCAGGCAGACGCCTCAAACGTCCGCCTGGTCGAGTGCATTGCCCGAGAACGGAGCGGGCGCGGGCAGCCCGGCCACGCGTGAAATGGCAACGAAATGCCCCCCTGCGCCGGCCGTCAAGGCCATATTTGGGGAAGCCAGCGTCCATCCCTTCTACGCTGCGGGGTACCGTCTGGGCGGACAATCGGGTATGACTGAAATCAACAAGGCCGTTCCGGCTCGCAGCACCGTCCACGTCTATGAGAGCCTGACCCCCAACGTGGTGCTGGATGCACTCGCTAGCGTGGGCTTGGTGGGCGATGGCCGAATGATGGCGCTGTCCAGCTATGAAAACCGCGTTTATCAGATTCACCTGGAAAGCCCTGCAGGCAGCACTGATTCGGGTGGGGATGTGGTGGTCGCCAAGTTTTACCGGCCGGGGCGATGGAGTGATGTGCAAATTGTCGAAGAACATGAGTTTGCCGCTGAACTGATGGCGGCTGAAATTCCGGTGGTGGGCGCCCTGGTGCTGGGAGGTTCGACGCTGCATCATTTCGGCGGTTTCAGCTTCAGCGTCTCGCCGAGCCGTGGGGGGCGCCGACCCGAACTTGAGAATCTGGATGTACTGGAGTGGATTGGCCGCTTTTTGGCCCGCATCCACACGGTGGGAAGAGCCCGGCACTTCAGCCACCGCCCCGCGTTGAACCTGCAGACCTTTGGCATAGAGTCGCATGACATTTTGGTGGCGGGCGGCTACCTGCCCCTGGACATGGAATCGCGCTGGCGAAAAGCGTTTGAAGAAGCCATGCAGGTGGCGCAAACCATATTTGACAAGGTGGGCGATGTGCGGCACCTTCGCCTGCATGGGGACTGTCACCCCGGCAATATATTGTGGACTCCAGAGGGGTTGCCAATGGCTGGTCCGCATTTTGTGGATCTTGACGACGCCCGCAGTGGCCCGGCCGTGCAAGATGTTTGGATGCTGTTGTCGGGCGACCGCGCGCAGCGCACCCAGCAGCTGGGCGCACTGGTGGACGGTTACGACGAATTTGGTGAATTTGATCGGCGTGAATTAGCACTGATTGAACCCCTGCGCACGCTGCGGCTGGTTCACTACAGCGCCTGGCTGGCGCAACGCTGGCACGACCCTATTTTTCCCATCAATTTTCCGTGGTTTGGTTCCAGCGACTACTGGAAGGGTCAGGTTGACATGCTGGTAGAGCAGACCGAAGCCATGCAGGAAGCGCCGCTGGTGGCGTGATCCGGCGGTGAAAGCGACTGGTTCGCGGTCGGGCAGCCGGAAGCCGATTACGCCAATTTAAAACCCGCTGCGAATCGCCTTTTTTGAGGGCGATTCGCAGGCAATCAGACCAACAAAGCGTTGACCCGCTTCACATAAGCTGCGGGGTCTTCCGGTAAACCGCCTTCGGCCAGAAGGGCTTGGTCAAACAGGATATGGGCCAAGTCGTCAAAATTAGCGCTGTTGCCAGCGCTATCGAGGGCTTCCAGTTTTTTGACCAACGGGTGTTGCGGATTGATTTCCAGAATCGGCTTGACTTCGGGTAGCGGCTGGCCGGCTTGTTTGAGCATGCGGGCCAACTGCGTCGACATATCACCATCCTGGACCACCAGACAGGCGGGCGAGTCGACCAAGCGGGAGGTGGCGCGCACGTCCTGGGCTTTGTCCTTGAGCACCGCTTTGAGCTTGTCAAGCACCGGCTTGAACTGGGTTTGCGCCTCTTCTGCGGCCTTTTTCTCGTCTTCGTCCTGTAGCTTTCCCAAGTCCACCGCGCCCTTGGCCACCGACTGCAACGAGGTACCGTCAAACTCCTGCAAATAGTTAAGCGCCCATTCGTCGACACGGTCGGCCATGAGCAGCACTTCGATACCTTTTTTGCGGAATATTTCCAACTGCGGGCTGCTTTTGGCGGCGGCCAAAGTGTCGGCCGTAATGTAGTAAATCGCGTCCTGGCCTTCCTTCATCCGGGCCTTGTAGTCGGCGAAGCTCACAGTCTGCGTGTCCGTGGTGGAACTGGCAAATCGAAGCAGCTTGGCCAGGCGCTCGCGGTTGGCAGCATCTTCGCCCAGACCTTCCTTGAGCACGGCGCCGAATTCGGCGTAAAACGCCTTGAACTTGTCGGCGTCGTGAGCGGCCAAGTCTTCGATCATGGACAGTACGCGCTTGGTGCAGCCTTCCCGAATCGCTTTAACGGCGCGGCTTTCCTGCAATAGCTCGCGCGACACATTAAGCGGCAGGTCCGACGAATCCACCACGCCCTTCACAAACCGCAGGTAGTTCGGCATTAGCGCCTGGGCATCGTCCATGATGAAGACGCGCTTCACGTAGAGTTTCACACCAGAGGCCTTGTCCCGGTTGAACAAGTCCATAGGCGCTTTGGACGGAATAAACAACAGTTGGGTGTATTCCGTAGCGCCTTCCACGCGGTTGTGCGTGGTCGCCAACGGCGCTTCGTGGTCGTAGCTGATCTGCTTGTAAAACTCGTCGTAATGTTCTTGGGTGATTTCTTTTTTAGGACGCGTCCAGAGCGCCGCAGCCTGGTTGACGGTTTCCCACTCGCCCGTGACCACCATCTCGCCCGGCTGGTCGTTTTCGCCTTCTTTCCACTCTTCTTTAGGCATCAGGATCGGCAGCGAGATGTGGTCGGAATATTTGTTGATGATCCCCTTGAGCTTCCACGCATTCAGATAATCGCTGGCGTCATCTTTCAGGTGCAGGGTGACGCTGGTGCCACGCTCGGCGCGCTCAATTTCACTGACTTCAAATTCGCCGGTTCCGTCGCTGGCCCAGCGCACGCCCTGGGCTGCGGACAGGCCAGCACGTCGACTTTCCACCGTGATGCGGTCGGCCACGATAAAGCCTGAGTAGAAACCGACGCCGAACTGACCAATCAGCTGGGCATCATTTTTCTGGTCACCAGACAGCTTGGCCATGAAATCGCGTGTGCCACTCTTGGCGATCGTGCCAAGGTGCTCGATCGCTTCCTGCTGCGACAGGCCGATGCCGTTGTCTGTGATGGTCAGGGTACGAGCCGCCTTGTCAAAGCTCACGCGAACCTTGAGTTCCGGATCCGTTTCGTACACGGCGGCATCATTGAGCCCCTCAAAACGCAGCTTGTCGCAGGCATCCGACGCGTTGGAGATCAGTTCGCGCAAGAAGATTTCGGGGTTGGAGTAGAGCGAATGCGTGACCAGTTTCAATAACTGGGCAACTTCGGCCTGGAAAGAAAGTGTTTGTTTTTGCATAGTCAACTAGTTTAGATATGTATCTTCTCGGTAGCATTTTCAAGGAATAGAAATTATTATTAAAAAATAATGGTCAAGGTTACATGTGTAAGCAATACGGGTTGAACCGATATTTTGGTAAAAACCCAATATATTCAATCGCCTAGTGTGAATAAATTCTGAAAACTGTCTTTTTCCTGTTGTAAGAACTTGGATAAAAAGTCGTATTTGATTACAGTTCTCTCGCAGGCTAACTATTTCGATCGGCCTGCCAATAGGAAACTTTACATGAAAACTCATCGCACTCTCTTAAAAGCAATCGCAGCAGCCTTGCTGGTTTGTACCGCCAGTTTGGCATCAGCAAGCGATTCACAAACCCTTGCAACGTCTGCCACTATGTCCGGCATATGCAAGTTTTCCACCTCAAGCACACCGCTGGCATTCGGCACCATTGACCCTTCACTGCTTACAGACAAAGTAGCAACCGCCAATGTACTTTACAAGTGCACGAAAGGAACCGCTTCCGCAGGCGTCACTGTAGCCGGTGGAAATACCCGACTCATGACCGTTTCAACTACCGCTTTAGCGATGGCTTACACGCTGGGGTTAAGTGGCGACACCCAGACGGGTAAAGGCTTTGGCACCGGCCAGGACTTGACGTTGGTGGTCACCGGAACAATCACCGCGGCGCAATACCAGAACGTTACCGCTGGCGCGTATGCCGAAACCGTCACCCTCAACATCACACCCTGAAGCAAGCAGCCTGAATTCGTCCTGGCGGTTGCGTCTAAACGCCACAAGCGCCAGGACGACATGAATCCGGATCACTGAACTCAAGCAGACGATGCGTAAAAACGCTTTTCATCTCGCATCCTTTTTGGCGGTATCCGCACTGCTAGGGGCTGCATTTCCGGCCTATGCCAAAAACAAGAACTGTTCGTTTCAGGCCAGTGGACTCAGCATGAGTTTTGGTGCGCTGAATCCGAGCAGCGGCGTTGACGCCTTTGCACCAGTCACGGGGGTAACGGCGGCGGGAGATTGCGCGGGAGGTCAGACAATGACCATTTCCGGGGATAACGGGCTCAATTACACCGGTAGCCGTAATTTAAAAAATAGTGCGGGTGACCTTATTTCCTACGACCTGGTGGGCCTTCCCAACAGCCAGTCGGCCCCTGGAAAGGGTAACTACGTTGCTTTTGACTTTCACGGAACGATTCTGTGGAGCGCCTATGCGAACGCCTCTGCAGGCCTGTACTCAGATACCGTTATTATTTCGGTTACGCCCTGACTCCGACACGCCGTCTTGCGGGCGTTTCCTATTCCCATCATGCCTGTAGCGATTAGAAATTTTGCCTTTTTCGTATTAGCCTGCGCGTCGCTTTTCTCAGGGCACGCAACAGCGGGCGAGTTTTCTGTCAATCCGATACGCCTTGAGCTCGGTGCGGCTGTCAAAACCGGCGTGATTGGCGTCAGAAATGACGATAAGCAAAAGCTCAACTTTCAGCTTCAGGCCATGGAGTGGACGCAGGATGCGACAGGCAAGGACATTTATACAGACACGCAAGGTTTGGTATTTTTTCCGAAAATCCTGTCCATCGAGCCTGCTGAAGAGAGATTGATTCGGGTGGGTGCCAAGGCTTCCGCCGTGCCGACAGAAAAAACCTACCGTCTTTTTATAGAAGAACTTCCGGGTCTTCTCAAAACCCCCGAAGGAAATTCCGCCCAGATCAATGTGCTGATCCGCTTTGGCGCGCCGGTTTTCGTGGCGCCCCTCAAACCACAGGACAGCTTGGACATCGACCGCTTTACCGTTTCCAAAGGGGCCATCACCATTCAGGCAAAAAACACCGGCAACCGGCATCAGCTGGTGCGGGGAATTGAGCTCAAGGGCGCCGATGCGGGGGGCAATGAAGTTTACGCACTGACCCTGGCTGATCGCTATCTGCTGGCCGGAACGGTCAAAACCTACGCGACCACCCTTTCAGCCGCGCAATGCGCAAAAATCAGTAGTCTTGCGCTTGAATTCATGACGGACAAACTCAGCGAAAAGCGCAAGATCGATGTCACTCGCGCGATGTGTCTTTGACAGCGCCGGCCAATTGCCTTGCTGGCCAGAGCGCTTGCTACACGGGTGAAAGATTTTGCTGAAAATTACCGGGGCGTTGCTGTGCTGCCTGTGCCTGGCATCTGTGCGCGCGGGGGCAGCCGATGCCGGCAACCCTGCTGCGATAGCCGCCAAAGCAGAGATCATGGTGGTTCGCGTCACCATGAACCTCGAAGACAAGGGCGACCTGTTTGTCTGGCGTACGCCGGACCTGGATTACCTGGTAAAGCTGGAAGACCTTAAAGCGATAGGCCTAAAGGAGGCCGCTGGTGCGGTGGTGGTGCTCGAAGGCGAGCCGTATGTCTCGCTCAGATCCCTGCCGGGCATCCGGTTTGCGTTTGAAGAAAAAGGCCTGCGGCTCAATATCATGGCCGATCCAGACCTTTTGCCCAGCCAGGCGCTAAACCTGCGCAGTGACAACCGGATCCGAGGCGTGATCCCGCAAAACAGCAGTGTCTTTTTCAACTACGCCCTCACTGCCGCGCGGAATGACGTGCTGCCAGGCACCGGCAGCAGCTTTTCAGGCGAGGCCGGTTGGCGCATCGGGGACTACCTCGTCATGTCTAACGGAAATACAGTCCGCGATGCCAACGGACGAAGCAAATTCGTGCGCCTGATGACCAATGCCACCTACGATGACCGCGATAACCTGCGGCGCACGGTGGCCGGCGATTTTTTCACGCCCTCACGTCAATTCAGCAACGGCATCAACCTGGGCGGAATCAGTGTCTCCAAGCTATACGGCCTCAATCCATACCTGACCTCGTTTCCGATGCAAAGCATCAGCGGCAGCGTCGCCACGCCGACCGACCTGGACGTCTATCTGGACGGGCAGCGAATCCGTAGCGAAAAGCTCAGGCCCGGTGAATTCGAGTTGAAGGACCTGCTTGCCTACGGAGGAGCGCGTAATGTGCAGGTGGTGTTGCGCGATGCCTTTGGCCGCGTCCAGGAGATCAACTACTCTTTCTACTTTACCGATCAGCCCTTGCGTCAGGGCTTGCATGAATACAGCTACAACCTGGGGGCGCTTCGGCGCAATTTTGGCTTGGCCAGCAATCAGTACGGCCCGGCTGCATTCTCGGTGTTTCACCGTTACGGTTTCAACGACGCGGTAACCCTGGGACTTCGTGCGGAGGGAACAAAAGGGTTTTACAACACGGGCCCCTTGGCCACCGTGGTATTAGGCAGCGCAGGCGTACTCAACCTGGCGCTGGCGGCCAGCTCGCTGGATACGCTCAAGGGCGGCGCCAGTTCGGTCAACTACAACTATCAGGCCCAGCGCTGGAGCCTGGGGATGTCGCTGCGGCGCGACTGGGGCGACTACGCGTCACTGGGTGACCCGCCAACGCTTAGTAACCGCAAGTATGAGGGTAACATTTCGGCAAGCTATTACCTCAAACGCTACGGTTCGATTTCGGTCGGACATTCCGTATTTTCGGCGCGCACAGAGCAGCCGGCTCCAGCGCTGACACCGCTTCAGTCATTGAGCATACTAGGCGCCGGAGGGAGCCGCCGCGCGTCCACGCTGAGCTATGGGGTGTCGCTTATTTCGGGCCGGCTGTCGCTGCAGAGCAGTCTGAGCCATGTCACGGAAGGCACCAGCCGGAACGAAGTTTTCGTCGGCCTGATTTTTTATCCCGACAAGGATTATTCGGTGGCCAGCAACTATTTTGGCGACAAGGAAAGCCACACCACGTCTGATGAACTGGTAAAAACCCAGCCAGTCGGTGAAGGGCTGGGTTACGTTCTGTCAGCCAATCGCGCCACGGGCAATCTGGAAGCGGCGACCCAACTGGCGGCCAGCGTCCAATACAACGCGCCGCTCGCCATCGTTCGGGGAGAATTCGGACGGCGTCCCTTTAGCGGTCAATCGCATGACGACTACCGGGTTTCCGTGGCCGGTGGCGTGGCTTATGTCGACGGCGAACTGGCCTTGGGCCGCCCGGTGACGGAAAGCTTCGGGATTGTAAAAGTGGGCGAATTGCCGGGCGTGGGCGTTGCGGTGAATGGCCAGCCCATCGGAAAGACCAACGCACGAGGCAAACTGTTCGTACCGACCTTGACACCCTACTTCGACAATGACGTATCGATCGACCCGGAAACCGTTCCGATCGAATACGCCATTCCGGCAACGGTCAAGAAAATATCGCCTTCGCTGCGCAGCGGCGCAGTCATCAACTTTGGCGTGACCAAGATTCAAGCCTTCACAGGCAAACTGGAAATGCAACAAGCTGGAAACACCAAGCCAGTGGAGTTTCAGGAGTTCAGCATAACTGTCAAAGGCAAGCGGCTTACCCTGTTGACCGGGCGCGGGGGAGAGTTTTATGTCGAAAACCTGTTGCCGGGCACTTACTCGACAACGGTGCTGGCGGACGGCAAGCCGTGTGACTTTGAACTGGTGATTCCGCAGTCGGACGAGACTTTTGTTGAACTCGGTAAATCAGTCTGCCGCGTACGGCCATGAACACCGTGGTCGCCGGCGCAACCTTTCAAAGGGGCGTCACGGTATACCGCATTGGCCATGCATAAACGCCTTGCTGGGCCGAATCGGACAACTCAAAGCGAAAAACCATATCCAGCTTGGTTTTGCTCATGCCGCGTCCCCAGGCAGCCCGCATCACGCCACCGCCGGAAGGCCCAAGCTGAACATCGGTGCCAAGACCGCGGACCAGAATTTGCCGAATGAACTCGCCTTGGCTTTTAAACAGGAGCATGTAACCGGCCTGGGTGTTGCTTTGAACCGCCACCTGCGCAGGAACCGGTACGTCCACATACCCTAGCCGAATATCAGCGGCCGTCACGGTTACCGATGCGGGTTGCGAAAGCACCTTGAGACTGGCGTGCTTCATGACCGTTGCAGTGACCAGCAGTTTGGCTTCATGGGCGTCGGCCTTGACAGCCGCAGGAGCCAGCAGCAGAGCCAGGGAAAACAAAAAGCCGGTTGCGCCGATAAACCGGCCATTGCAGGCCCGTTGGGTAAAACTCTTTGAGGAAACTTTCAAAGCTGGCATGAAACAATCTCCTGAAACCTCATCAATTGCCGGCATGAATAAAATTGACTATTTCACGAATTCTGACTTAGTTTTTCATTTCATTCAATAGTTTTTCTACTTATGATTTTTAACCAGAATTTGATGCTTCTTATGAATCATCGGACAGCGAATTAACCTATTCCGCTAAATAACCGGAGCGGGCGCGTTCTGTTTACAAGTGTCCAGCTCAAGGTGACTGCCTGTGTCGCCCGGCAAGGCTTGCAGGTGTTCAGCCGGTTACGGCTTGCCCCGCCGCTTGAGTAGCCGCCGAGTGATCTCGGGACGGTGAAAAAACGCAAGGTGGTTCATGCCGGGCGCACTTTCGATGGCCCCTAAATGTCTGAAACAGGCAGTCAGGCAAACAGGAATAACGAGGCGGGACCTCGCCGGCAGCAGAACATGTGTTCCTGCGTGCCTTATGCGGGTTTTTGGGCAGTACGAAATTCGCTATTTATTTAATAGCTAACTACAGACGTGCTCATTGGAAAAGCGCTTATTTTGTTGGGAAAACCCGGTCAGAACTGCTCGTGCGGTGCCAGATAACGCCACTGGCCGATCGGCAGATGGCCCAGGTTGACACGGCCGATCCGCACCCGCTTGAGCCCGGTCACAAACAGCCCGACCTGCTCGCACATGCGGCGAATCTGGCGTTTTTTGCCTTCTCTGAGCACAAAGCGCAGTTGCTCGGGGTTTTGCCAGCCGACCTGAGCCGGCCGCAGCGGCTGCCCGTCCAGGCTCAGGCCATGGCACAGCAGGGCGAGCTTTTCAGGCGGGAAAGCGGCCTGCACATTGAGCGTTTCGGCGCCGTAGCTGACGCGCACCAGGTATTCCTTTTCCATCTCGGAGTCTTCGCCGATGAGTTGGCGAGCGATGCGCCCGTCTTGCGTCAACACCAGCAAGCCGATCGAATCGATGTCGAGCCGACCGGCTGGCGCCAAGCCGCGCAACTGCTCATGGCCCCAGCGCATACGGCTGTTGCATTCACGCCAGCGGTTTTGCGGCTGCACCAGTACCACCGCAGGCTCATGGCCGTCTTCTGCCTGACCGCTGACATAGCCAACCGGCTTGTTGATCAGGATGGTGACCTGCTGGCGCTGCTGCTGCTCGGCTTCACGCGCGACTTCAATCCGCGCATCGACGGCAACCGGCTGGCCCATCACCGCAGGCAGCCCGTTCACACGGACCCAGCCGCGCGCAATCCAGTCGTCAGCTTCGCGGCGCGAGCAAAGGCCGAGATCCGCCATGCGCTTATTCAGCCGTACTGTGACGGGAGCGGCCCCGGCGACGGGAGCCGCCGCAGCGGCTTTGGGAACGCGCACCGCAGCGGCGGCGCTCGCGGACGGTGATTTGGGTTTTGAAGAATCTTGCATTTGCTATTTATTTTATAGCTAGCTGCAGCTTATGAAAAAGGGCTACGCGCTTATTTGTGATTGACTGAAACTTAAACGGATTATCAGGATACCAGCAAGCGGTAACCGACGGCTGTTTCTGTCAGCAGGTGTTTGGGTTGCGCCGGGTCTGACTCCAGCTTCTGGCGCAAATGGCCCATATAAGTGCGCAGGTAATGACTCTGCTCAGCGTGTGCAGGCCCCCAGACATCGCGCAGTAACTGGCGGTGCGTCAGCACCCGGCCAGCATTGGTGATCAGCACCGTAAGCAAACGGTATTCAATCGGCGTCAGATGAACTTCGAGCCCATTGCGCCGCACCAGCCGCGCCTGTCGGTCCACAACCACCTCGCCAAAATTAAAGAGGGGCTCGTCGGGTGTGCCGTCAGGGTTGGCGCTGCGCGGCCTTCGCAGGTTAGCGCGTACGCGGGCCAGCAACTCGCCTACGCCAAAAGGCTTGGTCAGATAGTCGTCGGCGCCGGCGTCCAGTGCCGCAATTTTGTCGGCTTCGTCCGTGCGCGCCGACAGCACCACGATCGGCACGCTCGACCAGCTCCGCACATCCCGGATTAGGTCCAGCCCGTCACCGTCGGGCAAGCCCAAATCCAGCACCAGCAGATCGGGCTTGCGGGTTCCGGCCTCCGTCAGCCCACGCTGCGCGGTGTCTGCTTCATACACCTGCCAGCCTTCAGCCACCAGCGCGGTACGCACAAAGCGGCGGATCTGGGGTTCATCTTCAATGACAACGGCGACGGGCATGGGATAAGACATGGTTCAAGGCGTTTCGGGCGGTTCTTGCGGTGGCGATCGGCGTGGCAGTATGACCGTGAATTCTGCGCCACCTCCAATGGCGTTGCCTGCAGAGACCTGCCCCCGGTGCGCCTGCACCACCGCCTTGCAGATGGCCAGGCCCAAGCCAACACCCGGTGTGGCCGACTCGGTGGCACCGCGCGTGAACTTGTCAAACAGTTCCTGCTCGCGCCCCCTCAAAGCCGTGGGCAAGCCCGGCCCATGGTCGCGTACCGTCAACACCAAGGATTGATCGGTGACGTGCGCACTGACCTCAATCGGCGCATCGTCTGCGCCGCCGTACTTGGCGGCATTTTCCAGCAGGTTGACCAGCACCCGCTCCATCAGCACCGCATCAAATTCAACCAGCGGAAGATCGGCAGGCAACTCGGCTTTAACGATTTTTCCTGCAAGGGCGTAGTGGGCCTGGCGGATCGCCGAGCCGACAATTTCCTCGACCGACTGCCAGTCGCTTTTGAGGTTGACGGCGCCGCTTTGCAAACGCGCCATTTCCAACAGGTTGTTGACCAGTGCACTGAGCTGGCGTGCTTCGTCGCTAATGGCGCGCGCAGCTTGGGCCTGTTCCCCGCTCAAAGGCGGTTCGGTGCGCTGAAGGGACTCGGCCAAGCCGATCAGCGCTGTCAGCGGCGTACGGACATCATGCGAAATCGCTGCCAACAAAACATTGCGCAGATTTTCAGACTCCATCTGCACCACCGCCTGCTGCGCCACCTCGACGTAATGCACGCGCTCGAGTGCAATCGCGATTTGCCGGGCCAATGTATCGAGCTGCTGCAACTGCTCGGGAATCAGCAGCCAGCGCGGCTGGGTCGGCTTGAGCGCGAGCACGCCGCGCACCCGCATTGACGCCTTCAGCGGTACGTAGTGCCAGGCCTGCGCTGACAGCGTGGAAGTTGCCAAACCGGCGGCTTGCTCATTGCGAAACGCCCAGTCCGCCACGCTGGCATCGAAGTCGGGGGGTGTCGCCTTGGCGGACACGGCCAATTGGTCGCGTTCGTCGGTCGTCAAAACCAATGCCTGCCCGCCGAAGTTGCGCTGCACGGCGGCCTCGCCCAGCTCCATCACCTGCGAACTAAGAAGCGCTGCCGACAGTTCGCGCGACAGTTCGAAGAGCGATTGCGCACGACGTTCCCGGCTGGAAGAAATCCGCGCTTGAAAACGCAAGCCCGCCGTCAGTTGCCCCGTGAGCAAACCAACCGCCAGCATGACGCCGAAAGTCACCAGGTACTGCACATCGCTGACCGCAAACGACATCCGCGGTGGCACAAAGAAATAGTCAAACGCCGCCACATTCAGAAAAGCCGCCAACGCCGCGGGTCCGCGCCCAAGCTTCATCGCAACCAGTACGGTCCCCAACAAAAACAGCATCACGATATTGGCCAGATCCAAAAAGCTGCGCAACGGTAGCGACAGCACTGTGACGACCACGTTACCCACCACGGCGCCTGAATAGCGCGCAAAACTGCCACGCCATGCGGAAGCGTCTTCTTCCTCGACGCTAAGCTGAACCGCACGTCCGAGCCGTCGGGCACTTTCGACGTGGCCCACTTCCACAATGTCGAGCGTCGGCGCCAACCGGGCAAGCTGGCGCGTCATGGTCCGGCCGCTCCACAGCGCCGACCAGCCCGCCACTTGCGGTCGCCCCACGACCAAGGTCGCGCAATTGAGCTGCTGCGCCTGCGCCACCAGTTCAGCGGCGGCCTCGCTACCCGTCAACACCGCCGTGACGGCCCCCAACTGTTCGGCCAGCTTGATCACCGCCAAAATTCTGTCGCGTTGCGCCACATTGAGTCGCTGCAGGCCGGGTGTCTCCACATAGGCGGCATACCAGCGCACGTTGAGCTGACCCGCCAGACGAGCGGCGGTGCGCACGGTCTGCTCAGTGCCTTCGCGCGGACCGATGCAGGCCAGGATGGCGCCTTCGGTGTGCCACACCGGGGCGATGGACTTTTCCACCCGGTAACTGCGAACGTCATCTTCCACATGCTCGGCCGTGCGCCGCAGTGCAATCTCGCGCAAGGCGATCAGGTTGCCCTTGCGGAAAAAATTCTGCGCTGCGCGCTCGGCCTGCTGGGGCAAATAAACCTTGCCGGCTTTCAATCTTTTAATCAGCTCATCGGGCGTCACGTCGACCAGAATAATTTCATCGGCAGCATCAATAACGGTATCCGGCACAGTCTCGTGGATGCGAATCCCGGTGATGGCGCTGACCGTTCCGTTAAGGCTTTCCAGATGCTGGACATTAACCGCCGACCAGACATCAATGCCAGCCTCCAGTAGTTCTTGTACATCCTGCCAGCGCTTGGCATGGCGCGAACCCTCCACGTTGCTGTGCGCCAACTCGTCGACCAGCAATACCGTTGGTTTACGCCGCAGCGCCGCGTCCAAATCAAACTCCTTCAGAATACGGCCCCGGTAAGGAATTTCACGCAGCGGCAGCTGTTCGAGGCCGTCCAGAAGTTCTTCAGTCTCGCTCCGCCCATGGGTCTCCACGACACCGACCAGCACCTGACGCCCCGCCTTGCGCTCGCGCTGGGCCGCGCTGAGCATGGCGTAGGTTTTTCCAACCCCAGCGCTGGCACCAAAGTAAATGCACAACTTGCCGCGTGACGCCCGCTTCTCCTCGCCACGGAGCTGGTCGAGGAGCCGATCCGGGTCTGGGCGGAGGTCTGTAAAGCTAGGCATGTGAGGTCATTGGCATGCGTGATCGTACCTTTTCCAAATCCCGGATGCGACGGCCGGAGGAGGCTCCCAAGGCATTAACGGAGCGACTCCAGCGCCAGATTGAGACGAAGTACATTCACCCGCGACTCACCCAGTAACCCGGCCAGCGGCATTTCGGTTTGCTGGTCCACCAGCACCTGCACCTTGTCGGCGGCCAGACCGCGTGCTTTGGCCACCCGGGCGACCTGGTATTGCGCCGCCGCAGGGCTGATATCCGGGTCGAGACCGCTGGCGGACGCGGTAACCAAATCAACTGGCACCGGCGCGGTATTGCCGGGATCGGCCGCGCGCAAAGCCTCGATACGCCCCTTGACGGCATCGGTCAGCGCCGGGTTTAGGGGGCCTAGATTGGAACCATTAGACGCAGCGGCGTTGTAGGGCATTGGGCTCGTGGCTGAAAGTCGACCCCAAAAATGCTGAGGCTGGGTGAAGTTTTGGCCGATCAATGCCGATCCGATGGGTTTGTCACCACGCAAAATCAGACTTCCGCTTGCCTGCGCCGGAAAGAGTGACTGCGCTACGCTGGTTACGACCCAGGGATAGGCCAGGCCAGTCAATAGCGAGAGCATGACAAAAAGAACGAGGGCAGGACGAAGAATGGTTTTCATGGGAATTCCTTGTGCCTTGGTCAGGCAAGATGCAACGCAACCAGCAACAGGTCAATCGCCTTGATGCCGATGAAGGGCACGACCAGACCGCCGAGGCCGTAAATAAGTAGATTCCGACGGAGCAGCGCAGCAGCGCCCACCGCGCGGTACCTCACGCCCTTGAGTGCCAGCGGAATCAAAAACATGATGATCAATGCATTGAAAATTACCGCCGACAAAATGGCTGAGGAAGGACTGCCCAGGCGCATCACATTCAGCGCCGCCAGCTGGGGGTAGGTGGTCACAAAAATCGCCGGAATAATGGCGAAGTACTTGGCCACGTCGTTGGCAATCGAGAAAGTCGTTAGCGAGCCGCGCGTCATAAGAAGCGCCTTCCCGGTCTCGACGATTTCCAGCAGTTTGGTGGGGTTTGAATCAAGGTCCACCATATTTGCGGCCTCCTTGGCGGCTTGGGTGCCGCTGTTCATGGCCACCGCAACGTCGGCCTGCGCCAGGGCTGGGGCGTCGTTGGTACCATCCCCCGTCATGGCCACCAGACGCCCTTCGGACTGGTACTGGCGAATCAGCTTGAGCTTGTCTTCCGGCGTGGCTTCCGCCAGAAAATCGTCCACGCCGGCTTCAGCCGCAATGGCCGCTGCGGTGAGCTTGTTGTCGCCGGTAATCATGACGGTCTTGATGCCCATGCGGCGCAGTTCGCCGAAGCGTTCCTTGATGCCCGATTTGACAATGTCCTTAAGCTCCACCACCCCCAAAACAACCTGGCCATCGGCCACTGCCAGTGGCGTGCTGCCGCGGCGCGACACTTCATCGGACACCCGTATCACGTCGGCAGGTACGCTCCCGCCGAGCGCTTCCACATGTTTGCGAATCGCATCGACCGCACCTTTTCGGAGCTGGCGTGTGCTGCCATCGCCCTTTTGCACATCGATGCCGCTCATGCGGGTCTGCGCCGTGAACGGAACGTCCACATGGGACTCCATCACCGGCTCGGCAACCGCGAGCCGCTGCGCCAGGGTGACAATGCTGCGGCCCTCCGGCGTTTCATCGGACATGGAAGCCTGCATGGCGGAGGCCGCAAGCTGGGCTTGAGAGACCCCGGGTGCGGGAAAAAACTCGGAAGCCTGGCGATTGCCGTGAGTGATAGTGCCGGTCTTATCGAGCAACAGAACATCCACATCGCCCGCCGCTTCTACCGCGCGTCCCGAAGTCGCAATCACGTTCGCCTGCATCATGCGGCTCATGCCCGCCACACCGACGGCCGAGAGCAGGCCGCCTATGGTCGTCGGGATCAAACAAACCAGCAAGGCGATCAAGGCGGTAATACTTACCACCGTACCGGCTTTGACCGCTTCCACGCTAAAGATGGAGTAAGGCAACAGTGTGACGGTGACGATGAGAAACACAATTGTCAGTGCCACCAGCAAGATAGTCAGGGCGACTTCATTCGGTGTTTTCTGGCGTTTGGCGCCTTCCACCATGCTGATCATGCGGTCCAAGAAGGACTCGCCCGGGTTGACCGAAATACGCACGACGAGCCAGTCGGACAGCACGCGTGTGCCGCCAGTCACCGCGGAGAAGTCACCGCCAGACTCACGCACCACAGGCGCCGATTCGCCGGTGATGGCGCTTTCGTCGACCGACGCGACACCTTCGATGACGTCACCATCCAGCGGAATCATGTCGCCCATCTCAACCAGCACCACATCTGCCTTGCGCAAATTCTCCGCCTGCTCCGGCAACCAAGTCGACCCGTAGTGGGGTTGCTGCAGCTTTTTAGCCATGGTGCTCCTTTTCAAGCCGCGCAGCGAGGCCGCCTGTGCCTTGCTACGACCCTCGGCCAACGCTTCAGCAAAATTGGCAAACAGCACGGTGAACCAAAGCCATACGGCCACCGCGAATATAAAACCGGTCGGCGCTTCTCCCCTCCCCTGTAGCGCCTGCAGACCCAGCAGCGTCGTCAGGATGCTGCCGATGTAAACAACAAACATGACCGGGTTGCGCCATTGCACACGCGGGCTCAGTTTGGCAAATGATGCAGCGATGGCCGGCTTCAGCAGCGCTGGATCCAGCAGCACCAAAGACTTTCGGGTGGCGGTATTCATAGTAGTCACTGGTTTATCTTTCTTGGCTTATTGACCGCGCCACAGCATCAAGTGCTCGACCACGGGGCCCAGCGCCAATGCAGGCACGTAGTTGAGCAAACCCACCAGAAGCACCACGCCGATGAGCAGCATGACAAATAGCGGACCGTGGGTCGGCAAAGTCCCCGCCGTTACCGGCAGGCGTTTTTTGGCAGCAAATGCACCAGCGATCGCCAGCACGGGCACGATCACCCCAAACCGGCCGAACCACATGGCAAATCCCAACAGCGTGTTGTAAAAAGGGGTGTTGGCGGACAGTCCCGCAAACGCACTGCCATTGTTGTTGCCGGCCGAAGTCAAGGCGTAGAGAATTTCTGAAAAACCATGCGCACCGGGGTTGGAAATCCCTGCTTTGCCAGCGGTTGCCATAACGGCGATGGCGGTGCCAACCAGCACCACAATCGGCGTCACCAAAATCGCGATCGACGTCAGTTTCATTTCATGGGCCTCGATCTTCTTGCCCAGATACTCCGGCGTTCGACCGATCATCAGACCCGCAATAAACACCGCCAGGATGGCAAAGATCAACATGCCATACAGGCCGGTGCCGACGCCGCCGAAGACGACTTCGCCGAGCTGCATCATCACCATGGGGACCATGCCGCCCAGCGGTGTGAACGAGTCGTGCATGGCGTTCACGGCACCGCACGAGGCGGCGGTGGTGATCACCGCAAACAGACTGGAGGCATTGATGCCGTAGCGCAGTTCCTTGCCTTCCATATTGCCCCCGGACTGAAGTGCACTTTGGCTCTGGTCAACACCCAACGGGGTCAGCAGAGGATTGCCAGCCTGCTCGGCCGGGATGATGGCCGCGACGGCGATGACGAACATCACGGTCATTGCCGCCAGGACCGCCCAGCCCTGACGTTGGTCGCCCACTTCGCGCCCGAACGCAAAACACAGCCCTGCGGGAATCAGGAACATGGACAACATTTGAAAGAAATTGCTCAGTGGGGTCGGGTTTTCATAGGGATGGGCAGAGTTGGCATTGAAGAACCCGCCCCCATTGGTTCCGAGCATCTTGATGGCTTCTTGCGACGCCACCGGCCCCATGGCGAGCGTCTGCTTGTTGGTCGTGGCATCTTCCATGACCGGATTGCCCTTTTCGTCCTTCAGCGCCTGCCCGTCGGGCCCGTTTTTAGGCTGCTGGTAGTTGGTGGTTTCCAGCGTCGACACGTCTTTGTAGCTGTCAAAGTTTTGAATGACGCCCTGCCCCACCAAAAATATGGCGAACACCAGCGACAGCGGGATCAGCAACCACGCTGTGATTCGGGTCACGTCGACCCAAAAGTTTCCGATCACGCTGGTCGAACGCGCCGCAAAACCGCGAAAGAGCGCGAACACCACGGCGATACCTGTTGCGGCAGACAGAAAATTCTGTACCGAAAGTGCCAACATCTGCGTCAGATAGCTCATCGTGGACTCGCCGGCATAGCCCTGCCAGTTGGTGTTGGTGACGAAGCTGATGGCAGTATTGAAGGCCGAGTCTGGCGACACGGGTACCATGCCGGCAGGATTGAGTGGCAGCCCCGCCTGCAATCGCTGCAAGGCATAAACAGCCAACACACCCAGCCCGTTGAAAACCAATAAAGCCAGCGCGTAGTGCGACCAGTGCATGGACTTGTCTGCTGACGTTCCGGCCAGACGGTAGAGCGGTGCCTCCGCACGCAACATCCAACCTGGCAACTTCCCGGAGCTCAGGCGCGCCAGCCAGATGCCGAGCGGCCAGGAGGCCGCCAGCAAAACTGCCAGATAGAGGGCCAGCAGGCCCCATGAAGAGCTGCTCATCAAAACTCCTCGGCGCAGATCAGCGCATAGACCAGATAGGCGAGCAGCGCGATCGCGCACATGCCGCCAAAGCCATAAATAACTTCGAGACTGATCATGACCGGCCTCCTGCAGGCTTCTCAAGCTTTTTAAGGCCCAAGACCATCAAGACGATTACGCCCCAAAGACCGACAGCAACGGCGATAAACACAATATCCATGAGCGTTCTCCAACTTAAAAGTAATTCGAGAAGATTAGGTTTGTGCGCGTAAAGATAGGGAGAAAAGAAGCCCAGCCGGTATAAAAAAAGCGTAAAAATGGCGCTGGATGCCGGTGTTTTATGGGGCCAAGGCTGCTATGAAAAGTGCCGTTGATGGGCATATCTCGGCGGTGTCGTAGATGCAACGAGCCGGCATTTTTCTGTCATTGGTCGCCTCAAGAGTCGGATCTCTAATGCTTAAGGAAACGCTTCAAAACTGCCTCCGTTGCGTGCTTGCAGCAAACCTGCGCCCGTCAATAAAAACGGGGGCTACGATTTGCTTGAAACCATGCTGGACCGCAGCGCGTCCAGGTCCAGCACGCGCAAGCCGCCATATTCGATCCGGATCGAACCTTGGGCCTGCAGGTTGGCCAGCGCCTTGTTCACGCGCTGACGCGACAGACCGACAAGATAAGCCAGTTCCTGCTGCGTAATGCGGAGAATTTCTCCAACGCCCGGGTAGAGCGCCGGATTGAACAGCGCGGCCAGGCTGCGTGCCACGCGCACATCCGGGCTGTTCATGCGGTCGATTTCGCGCGCGGCAATAAACTGCCCCAATCGCTCGTTGAGCTGGTTCATCACAAACCGGTTAAAGCCGATTGAATGGTCGAGCAGCCAGTGAAAGCTGTCGACCGACAAGCCGGCCACCACGCTTTTACGAAGCGCCTGGACGTTGTAACGGTAAGGCTCGCGTTTTAGCGCCGTGCCTTCGCCAAACCAGCCGCCAGGGGGTAAGCCGCTGAAGGTCATGGTCGTGCCCTGGGCATCGTCGCTGCTCATCTTCAGCAGCCCTTCCACCACGCCAAACCAATAAGTCACGGGCTTGCCCACTCGACATACATAGTCGCCAGAAGCGGCGTCACCCACCTTCAACTCTGCCACCGCACGTGCCCGCTCCTCGGGCTTCAGCACCCGCAACCACGGGATACCTTGCAGCTCGCTGGGCGTGGGCGTCCTGCGGCGTTGGTGAAGAGTCAAGTCAGTGGACATGGAGCACAAAGTATCACTTCCGAAAAAATAAGCAAAGGGAATACGCCAAAAATTGGCACAGGACAAACACCGCCACTCTCAAAGCTATGGGAACTGACGCAATTGGTATCGCCGTCTCCCAAGTTGTACCCTTGCCAGGCAACTCCGTAGTGCCGATCTCGCGCGAATTTCAGCAGGCATGGAAGGCTGCGGGCGTAACGCTGGAACCTTCGCACCTGGCGCTAGAGGGCTACATCAATGCGCGGGTTTTTGTCGAAGCCTTGAGGCGCGCAGGACGAGACCCGACACGCAGCAACTTTATCGACAGCGCCTGGAGCCTCAAGCACTACGGCCTGGGCGGTTTCGAAGTGACTTTCACGGATTCAGCCCGGAATGCGTCGCGCTTTGTGGAACTCACCATGGTTTCGCAACAGGGGCACTTCATAGGGTAATTGGCGCCGCACCCCGGGGACACCCGGTTGGGACTTACCCGCAAATTGTCGGCGCAACGACACCCTGGCGTCAAATGCCGCCTTACTATCCGGGTCATACCAGCAGTTTTTCTAACCAGAAGGGCTGCTCCAAATCTGGAGACAAGGAACCGGAATGCAGACTACGTTCCCACGATTGCTGCTCAAACATGCCGCCGAGCGTCCAAATGCCGCGGCTATGCGCGAAAAAGAATATGGCATCTGGCAGGCGCACAGCTGGAGCAGCATGGCCAAGCTGGTTGAACACATTGCTTGTGGCCTGCATCAGGCCGGTCTGCAGCGCGGTGAACACATGGTGGTCATCGGCGCCAACCGCCCGCGGCTGTATGCCACCATGCTGGCCGCGCAGTCGCTCGGTGCCATTGCCATTCCGCTCTATCAGGATGCAGTAGGCGCGGAGTGCGTTTTCCCCATCACCAACGCCGACGTCCGTTTTGCGATGGTGGAAGATCAGGAGCAGGTCGACAAACTGCTTGAGATTCGCGCCCTCTGCCCAAGCTTGAATCACATTATTTTTGATGACCCGCGCGGCCTGCGCAAATACGACGAGCCAGGACTGGTGGCGCTCGATCGGCTGATTGAATCAGGCCAGGCCCTGGCTAAAAGCCAACCCAATTTATTCCAGACCGAAGTCGAAAGAACCAGCCCCGACGACGTGGCCGCGATGTTTTTTACGTCGGGAACCACCGGCAATCCCAAAGGCGTGGTGCACACCCACAACACCCTGCTGGACCGTGCACAAGCCGGCGCTGAATTTGACAAACTCACCGCCCGCGAAGAAGTCTTGGCCTACTTGCCACCGGCCTGGATCGGTCAGAATATTTTTAGCTACGCCCAGTGGCTGGCCTGCGGTTACGTGGTGAACTGCCCCGAAAACGCCAGCACGGTGACGATTGACCTCAAAGAGGTCGGGCCGACGTACTACTTCGCCCCGCCGCGTGTGTTTGAAGGCCTGCTTACGAGCGTGACGATTCGCATGGAAGATGCCGGGCGCATCAAGCGCGGCTTGTACAACTACTTTATGGCGGTCGCCAAACGCGTGGGCCCTGACCGCATGGATGGCAAGTCGGTGGGCGCACTGCAGAGCCTGCTGTATGGACTGGGCAACGTGCTGGTTTATGGTCCGTTGCGCAACAACCTCGGCTTCTCACGCGTGCGCGTGGCCTACACCGCCGGGGAAGCCATTGGCCCGGATCTTTTTACTTTCTACCGCTCCATCGGGATCAACCTGAAGCAGCTTTACGGGTCTACCGAGACCGCCGTATTTGTCTGCCTGCAGCCTGACCACGAAGCGCGCGCCGACACCGTTGGCGTACCGATTCAGGGCGTGCAGATCAAGGTCGCGGAGAACGGGGAAATCCTCGTCAAGTCGGCGGGCCTGCTGAAGGAATACTACAAAAATCCGGTCGCAACCGCGGAAGTGCTGACCAAGGACGGCTGGTATCACACCAGCGACGCAGGCTTCATCGATGCCCACGGGCACCTCAAAATCATTGATCGCGTGAAGGACGTGGGCCGCATTAAAAGCGGCCTTTACGACGGCGCCCTGTTTGCGCCCAAGTACGTCGAAAACAAACTCAAGTTTTTCTCGTACATCAAAGAAGTCGTGGCCTACGGCGATGGCCGTGAAAAAGTATGCGTCTTTGTCAATATCGATTTTGATGCGGTGGGCAACTGGGCTGAACGGCACAACCTGCCTTACGCGGGGTATACCGACCTGGCGCAAAAGCCCGAGGTTTATCAACTCGTTAAAGAGTGCATCGAAAAGGTCAATGCCGACCTGAGTGAAGACACCTTGCTGGCGGGCTCACAGATCAGCCGCTTCCTAGTACTGCACAAAGAGCTCGACGCAGACGATGGCGAGTTGACGCGAACCAACAAGGTGCGGCGCGGCTTCATCGCAGAAAAATACCTGCCGCTGATTGACGCCATGTACGGCGAAAAAACCGAGCAGTTCATCGAAACCGTGGTCAAGTTTGAAGATGGCCGCAGCGGCAGCGTGAGCGCCACGCTCAAGATCGGTGACACCAAGACGTTTGCCCCCGTAAAGGCCGCAGCATGAGTAAAGAAATTGGGGAGGTCATTCTGGATGTGTGCAACATCAGTTTGAGCTTCGGTGGTGTCAATGCGTTGACGGACATTTCATTCAATGTGAAAGAGCACGAAATCCGCGCCATCATCGGGCCCAATGGCGCCGGGAAAAGCTCCATGCTCAACTGCATCAATGGCGTCTACTCGCCGCAGCAGGGATCCATCACCTTTCGCGGCCGGACTTTCAAACACATGAACAGCCATCAGGTGGCTGTGATGGGCGTGGCCCGCACCTTCCAGAACCTGGCGCTCTTTAAAGGTATGAGTGTGCTCGACAACATCATGACGGGCCGGAATCTGAAGATCAAAAGCAATTTACTGCTTCAGGCCTTGCGCATTGGGCCGGCCGAAAGAGAAGAAATCAAACACCGGGAAGCGGTAGAGCGAATCATCGACTTCCTTGAAATCCAGGCCTATCGAAAAACGCCTGTGGGGCAACTCCCGTATGGTCTTCAAAAGCGTGTGGACTTGGGACGCGCCTTGGCCATGGAGCCGCAGGTGCTGCTGCTCGATGAACCTATGGCCGGCATGAACGTGGAAGAAAAGCAGGACATGTGCCGCTTCGTGCTCGATGTGAACGACGAGTTTGGAACGACTGTGGTGCTGATTGAGCACGACATGGGGGTCGTCATGGATATTTCGGATCGCGTGGTTGTGCTCGACTACGGCAAAAAAATCGGCGATGGCACGCCGGATGAGGTTCGCAACAACGAAGACGTGATCCGGGCTTACCTCGGCACCGATCACTAAGGGATTCATCATGGGCTTTTTTCTCGAAACTCTTTTTGGCGGTCTGATGGCCGGCATGCTCTACGCACTGGTGGCGATCGGCTTCGTGCTGATATTCAAGGCGTCGGGCGTCTTCAATTTCTCGCAGGGCGCGATGGTGCTGTTTGCGGCCCTGGCGATGGCGCGCTTCTCGGAATGGATTCCTGGCTGGCTGGGCTTCAACAGCATGCTGCTCACCAACCTGCTGGCATTCATGATTGCGGTCGTTATCATGATCGGCGTGGCGTGGCTGATTGAGCGGCTGGCTTTGCGCAAGCTTGTCAACCAGGACGGCATCACCTTATTGATGGCGACGCTCGGCATCAGCTACTTCATGGACGGTGCCGGTCAGCTGCTCTTCGGCAGTGCAACTTACAAAATCGATGTCGGCATGCCGAAAGATCCGATGATCGTGCTGGAAAACCTGTTCGATGGTGGTCTGCTGCTGAGCAAGGAAGACCTTTATGCCGCCGGAATCGCCGCCATACTCGTCGGCCTGCTCTCGCTATTCTTCCAGAAAACCGCAACGGGTCGCGCCCTTCGCGCAGTGGCCGACGACCATCAGGCGGCGCAATCCATCGGCATTCCGTTGTCTCGAATCTGGGTCGTTGTCTGGTCGCTTGGCGGCATCGTCGCGCTGGTAGCCGGGGTGATCTGGGGCTCCAAGCTAGGCGTTCAGTTCTCCATTTCGCTGGTGGCGCTGAAGGCATTTCCCGTCGTGATTCTGGGCGGACTTACGTCGATTCCGGGCGCCATTTTGGGGGGCCTGATCATTGGGGTAGGCGAAAAGCTGTCCGAGATTTACCTCGGCCCCCTGGTGGGAGGCGGCATCGAAAACTGGTTTGCCTATGTCCTGGCTCTGGCCTTCCTGCTGGTGCGGCCTCAGGGTCTGTTCGGCGACAAAATTATTGACCGCGTCTAACGCGGCGACGGAGACACCACCATGTTTTACCGAGAAAACGGCCAGTTCAAAAGTACCTACCGGGCAGACCTGCAGATTTTCCCGATTTTGCAAGATCGCGTGGCGATATTTGCCTTACTTGCCATCGCCTTCATTGGGCTGCCGCTGCTGGCCAGCGACTATGCGTTTCGGGCGATTTTCATCCCTTTTCTGATTCTTTCGCTCGCGGCCATTGGACTGAACGTACTGGTGGGCTATTGCGGGCAAATCTCGCTCGGGACGGGCGCCTTCATGGCGGTCGGGGCGTACGCCGCGTTCAACCTGCAAGTACGCATTGAAGGCATGCCGCTCTTGCTGTCGCTCATTGGCGGCGGTCTGTGTGCAACGCTGGCCGGTATATTGTTTGGACTGCCCAGTCTGCGTATTCGAGGTCTTTACCTCGCGGTGGCAACCTTGGCGGCACAGTTTTTCATTGATTGGTTCACCAACCGCATTGCCTGGGTCACCAATAACTCTTCGTCGGGTTCGGTCAGCATCGGCTCGCTCGAGGTCTTTGGATTGTCTGTCGACACGCCCGTGCAGAAATATCTTCTTTGCCTGTCGATCGTGGTGGTGATTGGCCTCCTCGCGAAGAATCTGGTGCGTGGCGCCATCGGCCGTGAATGGATGGCCATGCGCGACATGGATGTCGCTGCCGCCGTCATCGGCATCCGCCCGGTGTACGCCAAGCTGTCGGCCTTTGCGGTCAGTTCATTCATCGTTGGCATTGCAGGGGCTCTTTGGGGATTTGTTCACCTCGGCGCCTGGGAGCCGGCGGCATTTGGAATCGACAAATCATTCCAGCTGCTGTTCATGGTGATTATTGGAGGCCTAGGCTCCATCGTCGGCAGCTTTTTCGGGGCGGCCTTCATCGTACTACTCCCGCTGTTTTTGAATCAGGTTCCGCACTGGCTCGGGTTGCCCTTGTCTACGGCCACGGCCTCCCATCTTGAGCACATGATTTTTGGTGCTCTGATCGTTTTCTTTCTGATCGTGGAGCCGCATGGCCTGGCCCGACTATGGCTCACGGCGCGCCAGAAGTTACGTCTTTGGCCGTTTCCCCATTGAATACTTTTCCCTATCGAAGCGCCGCAGAGCGCACAACACTGTTGAGTCGTTCCAATCACGCACCGCAAGTGCTTTACAACCGGAGAAAAACATGAAACTAAAGACTTTGGCGTTCACCGCAGCTGTGGTGGCAACGGGCCTCGCCAGCCTGATCAGTACGCCCCCGGCTCAGGCTCAGGCCGCCGAGCAGTTCATTCCGTTGCTGGTCTACCGCACCGGACAGTTTGCGCCATTGGGTATCCCCTGGGCTGACGGCAAACAGGATTATTTGAAATTGATCAACGCGCGCGATGGTGGCGTGAATGGCGTCAAGCTCACGTATGAAGAGTGTGAGACTGCCTACGATGCCGCAAAGGGCGTTGAATGCTATGAGCGCTTGAAAAACAAAGGCACGGGCGCCTCCGGTTTTGATCCGCAGTCCACCGGCATTACGTTCGCCGTGACCGATAAAGCCTTTGCCGACAAAGTCAGCGTGGAGACCATGGGCTACGGGCTCTCTCAATCGGTTGACGGCAACGTGTTCGAGTGGAACTTTCCGCTGCTGGGAACTTACTGGACCGCTGCGGATGTGATGATCCAGGACATTCTCAAGAAAGAGAAAGGTAGCCTCAAAGGTAAAAAAATCGCGCTGGTTTACCACGACTCCCCGTACGGCAAGGAGCCTATCCTGTTGCTCCAGAAGCGGGCCGCACTAGACGGCTTTCAGTTGTCGCTCTTTCCCGTCACGCCTCCGGGCGTAGAGCAAAAATCAACATGGCTTCAGATTCGCCAGCAAAAGCCTGACTATGTCTTGTTCTGGAGTGCCGGTGTCATGACCCCAGCGGGCATCCGCGAAGCGCAAGCCAGCGGCTATCCACGGGAAAAAATCTACGCCATCTGGTGGGCAGGATCAGACCATGACGTGAAAGATATTGGCATGGGAGCCAAAGGCTATAACGCCATCACCATCCACAACAGTGCGGCCAAAGACAAGGTACATGACGACCTGAAGAAATATGTTTACGATAAAAATCAAGGAACGGCGTCGAGCTTCGGCGAGGTCGGCGTTCTGGCCCACACGCGGGGCATGATGATCTCCATGCTGCAAGTCGAGGCCATTCGCGCAGCACAAGAAAAATATGGAAAAGGCAAAACCCTCACCTCTGAGCAGGTTCGCTGGGGTTACGAAAACCTTGACTTGACCGCCGCCCGGCTTAAGGCGCTTGGCTTTGGTGAAATCATGCGTCCGGTGAAAACGTCTTGCGCCAACCACATGGGCTCGGACTGGGCGCGAATCGTTCAGTGGAATGGTTCCAAGTGGGACATCCAGCCGACTTGGTACCAATCCGACAAGACCATCATTGATCCGCTGGTCAAAGAAATGGCGGACAAGTACGCCAAGGAAAAGAACCTCAAACCCCGCGCTTGCTGAAACCAGGCGAGCCCTGTCATACCCTAAAAAGCTTGACAGGGCCAGCACGGGTTAGCCCGGTGCGGTATGGCGTCTTGCAGTTCACTGTAGGGCGGAGCGAAGCGAAATAATGCCCTTGCGGCCAAGGAGCCCACGATGCCGATTTCTTTAAGCACGTCTGTCGAAACTGCGACACCTTCAACCTCAAAAGCAGACAGCGCGCTGCTTGAAGTCAACGGTATAGAAGTTATTTATAACCACGTGATTCTGGTTCTAAAAGGCGTTTCGCTGCGAGTTCCGCAAGGCCGGATCGTCACCCTCCTGGGCGGTAACGGTGCCGGAAAAACAACCACACTGCGCGCGGTCTCCAACTTATTGGAAGGTGAACGCGGCGAGGTTACCAAAGGCTCCATCGAACTGCGCGGGGAGCGGATTGAAAACCTGTCGCCCGCCGACCTGGTGCTGCGCGGGGTGGTGCAAGTGATGGAAGGGCGGCATTGTTTCGCCCATCTGACCATTGAAGAGAACCTGCTCACCGGTGCCTACACGCGCAAAAGCAAAGGCGAGGTCAGCGCCAACCTGGAAAAGGTCTACACCTATTTTCCACGCCTGAAGACCCGCCGCACCTCGCAGGCGGCGTACACCTCAGGCGGTGAACAGCAGATGTGCGCTATCGGACGCGCGTTGATGGCCAATCCCTCAATGGTGCTTCTGGATGAGCCCTCAATGGGCCTGGCGCCGCAGATTGTCGAAGAGGTTTTCAACATCGTGAAAGACCTCAATCAGAAAGAGAAAGTGACCTTCCTGATCGCCGAACAAAACACCAATATGGCACTGAAGTATGCCGATTACGGCTACATCATGGAAAGCGGCCGCGTGGTCATGGATGGCGCTGCGACCGATTTGGCCAACAACGAAGACGTGAAAGAGTTTTACCTAGGGGTAGGCGGCGGCGAACGCAAGAGCTTCAAGGATGTGAAAAGCTACAAGCGCCGCAAGCGCTGGTTAGCTTAAGTGGCTTTGAAAGCACCGCTATGACGAAATTTTTTGACACGCTTGAAACTCGTTCGCCCGCCGAGCGCGAAGCCGCTCTGATGGTAGCGCTTCCGCAACAAATTGCCCACGCACAGAACTACTCCCGCGCTTTTTCCGGCATCCTCAAAGGGGTTGACGGCCCCGGAATCAATTCCCGCGCTGGTCTTGCACGTCTGCCCGTTACCCGCAAGCATGAATTACTGGAGCGTCAGCAAGCTGCACGCCAAGCGGATCCGGGAAATCGCGGTGACGTATTCGGAGGCTTCAGCGCGCTCGCTTATGGCATCAACATGCCACGCGTGTTCGCCAGCCCCGGCACCATTTACGAACCGGAAGGGACGCGAAAGGACTATTGGCGCATGGCCCGGGCGCTTTATGCCGCGGGATTCAGGCCGGGTCAGCTGATTCACAACAGCTTCAGCTACCACTTCGTGCCCGCCGGATCCATGATGGAAACCGGTGCGCATGCGCTGGGTTGCACGGTGTTTCCCGGCGGGACCGGGCAAACTGAGCAGCAGGTGCGCGCCATGGCAGAGCTGCAACCCGCCGGTTATATCGGCACGCCCAGCTTTCTGAAAATTATTGTGGAGAAAGCCGCCGAAATGAAGGTGGCGTTGCCCACTGTGACAAGAGCCTTGGTGTCGGCCGAAGCTTTCCCCCACAGTCTGCGCGACTGGCTGGCCGAGCGTGGCATTGCCGGCTACCAGTGTTACGCGTCCGCCGATCTGGGCCTGATTGCCTATGAAACCGAAGCCCGCGAAGGACTGGTACTCGATGAAGGCGTGATCGTTGAAATTGTTCGCCCGGGCACCGGCGATCCCGTTAGCGCGGGCGAAGTGGGTGAGCTCGTGGTGACCACCCTGAATCCTGACTACCCCCTGATTCGCTTTGGCACGGGCGACCTGTCGGCAATATTGCCCGGCAGCTGCCCAACCGGGCGGACCAATGCGCGTATAAAAGGCTGGATGGGCCGTGCAGACCAGACCGTCAAGGTGCGCGGGATGTTTGTGCATCCGGGGCAGGTGGCAGCCATCGCCCGACGCTTCCCCGAAGTGATCAAGGCCCGGCTGGTGGTCAGCGGTGAAATGGCCAATGACAGTATGACTTTTCAGGTGGAAACAGTTTCCGACCAGGCGGGGCTTGACCAGCGAATCAGTGAGGTCATCCGCGATGTCACAAAACTACGCGGCACGGTACAGATACTGGTCCCGGGAAGTCTCCCCAACGACGGAAAAGTGATCGAGGACGCCAGAAGCTACAAATAAGGAGATTCCAACCAGAGCTGAGAAGTGGCTCAACCCCAGGAAATCTGGAAAATGCGACGGATCGTTTTGAAGCTGATTTGCCGCGTTTGGCGGCGCTTCCCCCCAACTAACCCAAGACTACACGCCCCAGACCACCTCATGGCCCGACTTGTAGTTGCGCTGGAGCATGTCGATGAAAGGCATTGCACGCTGGCGCAAGCCCAGGCCCTCGACGGATGCAACGCCCGCCTCCTGGTCGCCTGATTCCTCAAGCGCGATGGCGACCTCGAGCGCCTTGATAGCGGCAGGCATCTGTTCGGGCAGGATGATGCCTTGAGGGCCCGCGTCCTTGCCAATGATTTCAAGAACCCGACGCCCATTGGGCTCCAGCATGATTACATTGCCAGCATCTTTTGATTTGAATTTGTACAGCATCGTGGTCTCCTCTGAGTAAATACCGCCCCCATTGTGCGTCGGCGATTGATCGGTCAGTGTAAGGGAGTTCGCACCTTTTTTTAGCCCACTTCCCGAACTCGCAAGAATGCCATCTGAGCGCTTTCAGAGTCAAGCAAAATAGTCGCTATGTTCAACATTGCAACCGCTCAAAAACCAGCCGCTCAGGCGCTTCGCCAGGATGGTCTAAGTCTGCTACTGCCCGCTGATCTAACGACCAGCCTGCAGCTCCCGAATCCCCAGTGGACGCAGGACTGGAACCCGTTGACTGACTCCTGGAACCGGCTACCACCCGACGCCCATCTAAGGGATGGCGGGCATTACCGGAGACGCCGGCATGCCTGTTTTATTCAGGAGTTGCCGAGCGGGACGTTGACCCAAACGCCGCACCGCGCACATTGGCAGCCGACCGAATATAACGCGCTGCATGGCGGTTTCGAGCGCTGGTTTGACCCCGTAGAACCTGCCGTGGCACAGGCACAGGCCTGGGTCGACTTGCTGAACCACCTGGGAAATCTGTTTGCACAGGTTCAGGCGGTGCCACGCTGGTACATCGAAGCCCACCAGTTCCGTATCGACACCACCGGAGGCGTAGGCCGCCCCACACCGGAGGGTGCCCACCGCGACGGTGTGAACTTTGTGGTGGTACTGCTGGTGGCGCGTCAAGGCGTCAAGGGGGGCGAAACCCGGGTATTTGACGCCCACGGCCCGAACGGCATGCGCTTTCTGATGCAGGAGCCGTTGACCGCCTTACTGCTGGACGACGCGCGGGTAATTCACGAGACAACGCCGCTCCTTCCGGCACACGACCACCCGGGCAAAGGCTTCCGCGATACGCTGGTGCTGACTTATCGAGCCGAAGGTTTTCAGGCCCCTTGAGCATCGGTGCCGTGGGTCGCACCCCGTGGGCGTACGAGGTCACGGACAACCTCGAAAGGCATCTTGGTTTTTGCCATCGATGGCGGCTGTTTCAGGCGGATAAAAATACAGCGGCTTATTCCGCGCCGGGCTATTTACTGCAGCCCCTTGCAAAATGTGTCAGGGTAGGCACTCCGGTTGTTGCCGGAACCTGCCCGACGCCTAAATCAGCGCGGCGGCTTTCTCCCGATTCGTTCGCTGCATTGCGGCCACATCAATAATCAGAGCCACATTGCCATCGCCCAGAATCGTCGCCGCAGAAATTCCAGGCACTTTTCGATAATTGGTTTCAAGATTTTTTACCACCACCTGGTGCTGCCCAAGCAACTGGTCAACCAGCAGCGCAAAACGAGCACCTTCGGCCTGCACAATCACCGCGATGGCCTGAGTTGGATTGGACACGGCATCGGCAATGTTAAAAAATTTATGCAGTTCCACCAACGCAAGATATTCGCCTCGCACGTGCATCAGCTGTTCATCAGTGTTGATTGAATGAATATCCTTGGCAAGCGGCTGCAAGGATTCGATGACGTAGTTCAAAGGCAAAATGTAAACCTCCTCACCCACCTTGACCGACATACCATTCAGGATGGCCAGCGTCAGCGGTAGCACGATTTTGATCGTGGTGCCCTTGCCTCGAATGGAAGCGATGTCAACATGACCGCCCATTTCATAAATATTGCGTTTCACCACATCCATGCCAACCCCTCGGCCCGAGACGTCGGTAACAATTTCTGCAGTGGAAAATCCCGGCGCAAAAATCAGCTGCCAAAGCTCGTCATCAGAGATCGTTTCGCTAACTGCCATTCCTTGCTGGATCGCCTTGGCCAAAATTCTGTCTCGGGGCAAGCCTGCGCCGTCGTCCTTGACTTCGATGACGATGCTGCCGCCCTGGTGCCGCGCTGAAAGCGTCAGTCGACCCACCGGATCCTTGCCAGCGGCCGTACGCTGCTCCGGACTCTCGATACCGTGGTCGAGACTGTTGCGCACCAAGTGGGTGATCGGATCGATGATGCGCTCGATCAAGCTTTTATCCAGCTCGGTGTCCTTGCCGACAGTCACCAGCTGAACCTGTTTGCCGAGCTTGGCCGACAGGTCGCGTATCAAGCGCGGGAAGCGGCTAAATACATAGTCCATCGGCATCATCCGGATCGACATGACCGATTCCTGCAAATCGCGGGCATTGCGTTCGAGATGGCCCATGCCGCTCAGCAAGCGCTCGTGCAGCACAGGATCCAGCGCGGATGCGGTTTGCGTCAGCATCGATTGGGTAATTACCAGCTCCCCAACCAGGTTGATGATCTGGTCCACCTTTTCAACATCCACCCTGATTGAACTGGATTCTTTGCTGTTTCCAGCGACCGCCACCGCGGCAGATGCGACGGGAGTCGTTGCGGCTATGGGCGCAGAAATCACGGTGGAGGCAAGCAGATTCGCCGGTGGCGATGAACTCAGTTTTTTCGATGGTGTATCGGGAGTAGGCATCGACTCGGTGGTGATTTCAATCTGATCGACTTCGACAATGAAACAGCTCACAGCAATAATGTCATTGGCATCACAGCTAGTTTCCAACCACAGGGTGAGGCTGTCATCGGTTTGGGTTTGCGCGATCACCTTGCCCAAAATTCCCAATTCTTCGCTCAGCAGTTTTCGGTCGCTTTCGGACACTTTGGAAAAATGTACTTTCAGCGCGGACCCCGATACCGCAGTGGGGGCGGACATCGATGGCGGTTCAAGCTGGGCCACGGAAGTGACGATCTGCGGTGCTACAACCGACGCGACAACGCCCCCAACGGAAACGCCACCGTCAGCTTCCAATGCCAGTTGTCGCAATACCGCGCAAATTCGCGCGAACTCCTCAGGCTCTGGTTCTTCGCCCTCCCGATGAGCGTTGATTTGTTTTTGCAACACATCTTTGGTTTCCAAAAAGCTATCCATCATTTTTACGGTTAACTTCAATTCGCCATGACGCGCCCGATCCAGCAAATTTTCAAGCAGATGCGTGGTGGTCGTCAGTGCGAGAAAACCAAAGGTAGCCGCACCACCCTTGATTGAATGCGCAGCTCGAAATATCGCATTCAGCTGCTCACTGTCTGGTGCCTGCAGATCGAGGCCCAAAAGCAGTTTCTCCATCTCTGCCAACAACTCATCGGCTTCTTCAAAAAATGCTTGATAAAACTGCTTAATGTCCATCTCGTATTACTCTCTCGTTGGGGTACTGTTCACCACATCTCTCGCCCACTTGACGCAGTTTGCTTCTGTGGACCAGGGTGCGCTATTGCTCTTCCGGGCGGCGACACGGCATGCCAAGCTGGATGAATGGCGTTACATCAGAGGCACAGGTCTACACCCTATTTATTAGACTGCCGACTACACCCAGCAAGGTTGCGGGCTTGATGGGCTTGGCAATCCAGCCGTTGGCACCCGCTGTTTTTGCCTCAGCTTTACTCTCATCGCTACTCACCGTGCTCAACACCAGGATAGGTACCTCTGAATAATCGGTCAGCAGCCGCAATTGACGCGTCAACTCGCCGCCGTCCATGGGCATCATGATCCAGTCGGTCAACACTAAATCGACCGCTGTTTTACGCACTTGTTCCAGAGCGGTGCCTCCGTCATCTGCCAACAGCACTCGGTAGCCGGCCGCTTCGAGAACAGTGGAGATCATTTGCCGCATCACAGCCGAGTCGTCCACCACCAAAATAGTTTTAATCTTCACAGAATCAGACATCAGAGCGGCGTGCCTGACAAATTTGCAGGCGATTGCCCGATGGTGGCCTGCCGTGCATGGGCCGACTTGACGCCGGCATTAGCCGGATTGGCAGCATTAGAACTTTCTATCTCCGCTTGCGCACGGTGATTGAGAACGACGATGCTGATGCGGCGATTCGTCGCGGCATACGGGTCGTCCTGGTTCAAGTTCATACTGGACGCGACGCCCATAACCCGCAACACTTTTTTATCCTCCATGCCGCCAGCAATCAATTCACGTCGCGACGCATTCGCTCTGTCAGCGGACAGTTCCCAATTGCTGTACGACTTGTCGCCCTGCATATACAGCGTTGCATCGGTATGTCCAGACAAGGTGATTTTGTTGGGTTGGGCGTTGAGCACCGGGCCAATCTCACGCAAGATGGTGCGCATGTAAGACACCACAATCGCACTGGAGCGGTCGAACATGGGCCGATTGCTACTGTCAACGATCTGAATCCGTAAGCCCTCTGGCGTGATGTCTATTAGCAGCTGAGGGCGGAACTGTTTGAGAACGGGACTGGATTCGATCATGTTGTCCAGCCGCTGTTTCAGGCTGCCCAGGCTCTTATTGTCATTCGAATCAGTGTCGCTTTCGGTCTCAGATTGCTTGACATCGCCCGCCGCACGAGTCGGGTCCGCGCCGCCACCGGGAATCACGGTGCTGCTGTTACCGCTTGCGGGACCACCCGCGATCGCTGCTTTGAGGGGCATTTTGAATTGCTCCGCAATGCCGGCCAACTGTTTTGGCGAGGATATTCCCAACAACCACATGACCAGAAAGAAAGCCATCATGGCGGTCATGAAATCGGCGTAAGCGATCTTCCAGGCACCGCCATGATGCGCTGTTGCGATGACAGGGCGTTTGATGATGATCCGGTGTGAAGCTTCGGTCATGGCAAATCAATTTTTGAGACTTCAACGTTTCTTAACTTCACGGACCCGGCCCTCGAGCTCACCAAACGAAGGGCGTTCGGTCGACACCAGAATTTTTCGACCGAATTCCACAGCCAACTGTGGCGCGTAGCCGTTCAAGCTCGCCATCAGAGTCACCTGAACGCACTGGTAGACCTTAAAGGACTCAGCCACCTTGTGCTCAATCACCGTTGCCAGCGGCGAGACAAAACCGTATGCCAGCAATACACCGAGGAAGGTACCAACCATCGCGTGAGCAATCAGCTGGCCCATAACTGCAGGCGGCAAATCGGCAGAGGCCAATGCATGCACGACACCCAAGACGGCAGCGACAATGCCCAGGGCCGGCAGCGCATCACCCACCCTGGCAAGCGCGTGGGCAGGCACTTCAGCCTCGTGTTTGTAGGTTTCCAGCTCGTGATCCATCAATTGCTCAATTTCGAACGCATCCGTGTTGCCACTGACGATCAGGCGCAGATAGTCGGTCATAAACTCCATGACCGGGGCATCACTCAAAATGATCGGGTACGGCGCAAACAAGGGACTGTTCTGCGGATCTTCGACGTCTGACTCCAGCGTCATCATCCCGTCCTTGCGGCCTTTCGCCAGCAGGACGTACAACAAAGCGAGGAGTTCCAAGTAGAGCGCCTTGTCGTGTTTTTTCGCATTGCGAAACAGTTTTGGCAGCTCCTTAGCCGTGGCGCGTATGGTCTTGCCATCGTTGCTGGAGATAAACGCGCCCAATGCAGCGCCGCCAATCATCAGTAATTCGAGCGGTTGATAGAGCGCGCCGAAGTTTCCGCCCATCAACGCATATCCGCCAAATACCGACACCATCAAAATCAAATAACCAACAATTATCAGCACTATGCTCTCGCTCTGAAAAACGCCTAAGAGAACAAACCTTCGGACTGTCCGGCTGGCCGTCAACCACGAGAGCCATTCATCACATCCGCTAACCACTGCGATGGCGAAATCACACGGCTGTTTCCTTTAATGGCGCTAGGAACTTCTGACACATCGGATTTGATCTTGCGAATCTTACCGGCGCGAGAGGGGGGTCGACATAAAACACACACATAGTTGCTTTGTGGATCGTGTGCGTGCGCAACGAACTGCCCCGAGCAACGAGTACAGGTACTCAACTGCAACATGTCGCCGTCAAAGAAACGCACCAGCGTCCATGCCCGTGTAAAGTCAAGAATCGGTTCACCGCCTTGCCGCTGGACCTGCTCCAAATAAAGCCGATAGCTTTTAATGACGGCATCAATCCGAGTGCATCCCCCGTGGGTCACCATAAACCGGTAGATGTTGTAGAACATCGACGAATGGATGTTAGACAACCAGGTCATGAACCAGTCGGTGGAAAAAGGCAACAGGCCCTTGGGCGGCGAAACGCCTCTGATTTCTTTGTAAAGTTTGATCAGACGATCTCGACTCAAGTGAGTTTCCGCTTCCAGGAACTGCAATCGCGCGCCCAGTTTGATCAAGTCAATCGCGAGATGGATTTCTCTTGCTTCACGAATGACGCTCTTACCCGGCATGAAAATCCCCACTGCAAAAAAAGCAAGGGAATTGGACCCTCTCGGCGTGGTACGCCTTGTGCAACGTCATCTGACCATCTCAATTTGCTGTCCAGAGAGAAGGATAGCGGCATGCGCCTGTTGCAATGCCAAATTCTTCCCGTCATGCGTCAGCGCCGATAGGGTTGGATAGTCATCAAACCGGAAACGGCACAAAAGAAGGCTCGAATTTGCCAGTTTCACAATTTGTGAAAGCGACAAATTCCCCAGCAAATCGGCCAGTTCCCTGCTCAAACCCAAACGAAACATTGCAGTTGCAACATCCTCTCTCACCAGCCGCTGCACCAGCAGCAAATAAGCCAAATTCAAATCACCAATCTCGTTAGCAGTGCCCGTCTCAATCACAATGCGCCCCTAAATTTTCAAATAACTTGCTTGTAAGGACGAGGCAACCATCACACTCCAGCCCTTACGAAGGCCCGAGGATTGGGCGGTGCGCACCGCCGAAATCCAGATGTTCCATTTTTATCATATTTCATATATTTTTACAAATTATCGACGTTTGTATTATTTTTCTTCTATTTAAATCGGATTTATTTGACGTAAATCACTAAAATTACAATAAATAAATTGACAAATAATATTTTTACTTAATCTTCCAATTTGCCTGGGTCTGCTTCAAGTTGATACAACCAAGCCAGAACCTCGGCGACGGCAACGTACAACTGCGGCGGAATCTGTGCATCCAGATCAACATTCATCAGCAGCTTCACCAGATCCGGCGAGGCGTGCACATACAGGCCACTCTCGCGTGCACGCTCAACAATAGAGTCCGCAACCGCACCGTAGCCTTTAGCCACCACGACCGGTGCCTTGTTTTTAGCGTCATAGGAAATCGCGACAGCGCTTGGCCGATCGGGCTCGGCGCGCCCTGGCATTTCTTCGCCGACCGCGCTAAGC
>NZ_JABBPC010000012.1 GCF_012927485.1 Polaromonas sp.
ACGCCCATACTTATCGGCTGTAAATTTTTAATGATCTCAACTACTTGACAGCTGCTATTTGCCGCTGCTTTTTCGTTCTTCGCTGTGATCAGCTGAGCCTCGAATTATATACCGGCTTTTTCATCACCGGCAAACTATTTTCAAGTTTCTTTGCTTTCCGGTTGGCTTCTTGCAGTGTTTGCGAGAAGCTTCGTCTTCAGCAGAGCCGCAAATCATAGCACCGTTTTCGCGCCCCGGAAAAGAAATTTCAAATCGAAAACCCATCTGGATTCCGGTGCCTGGCTGCCTGCGATTCAAGCCCTTTTCCAGACTGGGATGCCGCGTACTACCGCCTGTCCCCGCTTGCCTGCCTGCGCATCCAAAACGTTTTCGGAAAGTCCTAAAACCTGGCGGTCCGTCGTCCAACTCCGACACCGGGATAATCTCTGCCCTATATGGCACTTATTACTTTACTGGACGCTCAACTCGCTTTTGGGCACGTCGCACTGCTGGATCACGCAGATTTTTCACTTGAAGCCAACCAGCGTATTGGCCTGATCGGCCGCAACGGCACCGGTAAGTCATCCCTTTTAAAGATTCTGGCAGGTCTAGAAAAGCCCGACGATGGCACGTTGCAGCTGCAGCAGAATCTGCGTATTGCCTACGTGCCGCAAGAGCCGAGCCTGGACCCACACGCTACTGTTTTCATCGCAGCAAGCGCCGGACTGGCTAGAACCCGGCACGTGGTCGAACTGTACCTGGCAGCTGACGAACACACTGACCTTGACGCCCTTCAGTCTGAAATCGAGGCGCTTGATGGTTGGACCTGGGAACAACGCGTTGAAGAAACCCTTCACCGCCTGCACCTGGACAAAGATGCGTTCGTCGGCTCGCTATCGGGGGGGACGAAGAAACGCGTGGCGTTGGCGCAAGCCCTGGTCGCCAAGCCAGACGTTCTGCTGCTCGACGAGCCGACCAACCACCTCGACCTCGACTCGATTGCCTGGCTCGAAGAGCTGCTGGTCAACTTCAACGGCAGCATTATCACCATCACCCACGACCGGGCCTTTCTGGATCAGGTCGCTACGGTTATCGTTGAGTTGGACCGCGGCAAGCTGCGAAGCTACCCCGGAAATTTTGCCCAGTACTTGATTCAGAAGGAAGAGCAGATGGCGCAGGAGGCGGTCATCTCGGCCAAGGCCGACAAGCTCTTGGCGCAGGAGGAAATCTGGATCCGTAAAGGGGTGGAAGCGCGGCGCACCCGCAGCGTGGCTCGCATTGGCCGGCTTGAGGGTTTGCGCGAAAGCCGTGCGGCGCGGCGCGATGTAGTCGGCCGCGTTAATCTAGATGTTTCCAGCGGCGAGAAAAGCGGCAAGATCGTCGCTGAACTTACCAATGTGTCAAAAAGCTTTGGCCATTCAGGCGCCGAGAAAATTATCGTCAGTAAATTCAGCGGTACGCTGCTGCGAGGCGACAAGGTCGGCCTGCTCGGCCCGAATGGGGCCGGTAAAACGACGCTCCTCAAGCTCATTCTGGGCGAACTACAACCTGACGTGACCACGCCGCCCGGCAAGATACGCCAGGGCGCCAATTTGCAGGTGGCGTACTTTGACCAGATGCGTGACTCACTGGATCTCGACGCCACGCTGGAAGATTTCATCAGTCCAGGCAGTGAGTGGGTAGAGATCAACGGTCAAAAAAAGCACGTCAAGAGCTATCTCACCGACTTCCTGTTCTCGCCCGCGCGAGCCAACTCCCCGGTCCGCACACTGTCCGGCGGCGAACGCAACCGTCTACTGCTGGCGCGCCTGTTTGCACGGCCTGCCAACGTTCTGGTTTTGGACGAGCCGACCAACGACCTGGATATTGACACCCTGGAGCTACTCGAAGACCTACTGCAAAACTACGAAGGCACCGTGTTCCTCGTCAGCCACGACCGACGCTTTCTTGACAACGTCGTCACGAGCACCATCGCCTACGAGGGCACACCCGAAAACCCTGGCTTTTGGCGGGAATACGAAGGTGGCGTGACGGACTGGATTACCCAATCAAAGCGGGCCGCCCAAATTACCGGCAGCGCCAAAACCCCCGTCGCCATCTCAAAAGCAAAAAATCCAGGCAAGAATGGCGACGAGCCGAATCAGGGCAGCCGTGAGCAGCTATTAAAAAGGAAACTGAGTTACAAGGAGCAGCGCGAACTTGACGGTTTGCCGACCTTCATCCAACAGCTTGAGTCGCAGCAAAAAGCTATCGAGCAGGAGTTGTTTGACGGGACGCTTTACACCAGCAACGCCAAACGGGCGGCTGAACTCACGGCGCGCAACACAAAAATTGAAGAAGAATTGATGACAGCGCTGCAACGATGGGAAACCTTGTCATCCTGAACGGATCTCAAACCGCCCGCTTGCGTTGTTAGGCCGGACGCCCATTTGATAGGAGGCAGATTTGCCTGGCTTTGACTCCTCAAAAACTTCTGTCTTAAGCTAAAGTCATCTCACCATGATCTCTCCTGCCACCGGGCTTCGCCTCGCTTCTTTCGCTCCGTCGTCAGCGCCCCGCGGCGCGGCGCGCTTGACGTGGCTGAGCGCGCTCCTTTTGAGCTTCTGGGTCGCAGGATGTGCCTCCCTACCCAGCGAGGTCGATAGGCCGATTTCCACGGCGTTGGCGAATCCTTCTGACACACGGCTGGGTCAACTCGTGGCGGCACGGGCCGCCAGCGCGAGCACTCGCAACGATTCGGGCTTCGCCCTGGTAGGTAGTGCCGAGCTGGCCTTTACCAGCCGCATGGCGCTGATCAAGGCTGCGCAGAAAACACTGGATCTCCAGTATTACGCCATCCTTGCCGACGACACCACCGAGCGCATGCTTGACGCCTTGCGCGAGGCCGCCAGCCGGGGCGTGCGGATTCGCATCTTGCTGGATGACTTCAACACTTCTGGCAAAAACGCCCAAGTGCTGAAGCTGGCTTTTGAGAAAAATATCGAGTTGCGCCTGTTTAACCCTCTTCCGGGCGGACGCAGCTCCCAGCTGGTTCGTATTTTGAGCAACCTCAAGGACGTTGCACGTATGCAGCGGCGCATGCACAACAAGATTTTTGTGGCCGACAACGCCGTGGCCATTACCGGCGGTCGCAATTTGGGCCAAACCTATTTTGGCCAAAGCGAAGGCACCAACTTTGTCGATATCGATCTCCTGGCGTCGGGCCGAATCGTGCGCGACCTGTCGCGCAGCTTTGACCTCTACTGGAACAACCCGCTGGCCTACCCGGTGCAATCGCTGATGACGAAAAAGGAAATTGACGCCCTTAGACCGCAATCGCCTCAATCCAACACGATCGACCCCGCCCAGACGGCACCTGCGACGAGCACTTCAAGCACGTCGATGGATCGCATCACCCTTTCACCCGATGGTTTTGCCGCCGCGCTCCCTGTCTTACCTGACTCCACCGACCTGCGCTTGCTGACATGGACCTGGGCGCCCTCTGTCATGCTGGTGGATAAACCCTCCAAAATTGCCGCCGATGCTGACGCTGTCGGTGAATCGCAGGACACCGCCGTTGATGGCTTGCTTCAGCTTATGTCGCAGGCCCAGACCGAATTGCTAATCGTCTCGCCTTATTTTGTGCCGGGCGAGCCGATGATGAAGCAGTTTGCCGACCTGAGGCAGCGCGGCGTGCGCGTTCGCGTCCTGACCAACTCGCTGGCGTCCAATGACGCACCGGCCGCACACGCGGGGTATGCGCGTTACCGCAACCCGCTGCTGGCGATGGGGGTTGAGATCTATGAGATGCGCGCCGAACAAAAGGGCACCATTGCCCACTTCGGCTCCGCAGCAGGATCTTTAGGCGGCTCAATTGGCGGCTCTCGCGCCAGCCTGCACGCCAAAGTGGTGGTGGTGGACGGACGACTGTTGGTGGTGGGCTCGATGAATCTGGATTTGCGCTCTCAACTGCAAAATAGCGAGGTCGGCATCGCCATTCGCAACCGTGCCTTGTCAGCTGAGGCGACGCGCATGATAGAGCCCGCACTGGCAGGCGGCTCCTACCAAGTGGAGTTGGTGAACGGTGACCTGCTCTGGCATGCGCCAAAAAGTTCTGCTCTAAAAGATTCCAGGGTCGAGCCAGACGCGAGCTTCGGACTGAGGCTTCTGCTCAAGCTGATAGGACCGTTTGCGCCCGATGAGATGCTGTGACGACCAAGCCAGTTCTTCACGTTTTCGGGTGAGTTTGCGGTCTCCCTCCGCGCTGAAATGGACGCCTTCAGCGACGGCATTGACATCAAGCCTTACTGATTGACCCTGACCTGGTAGGTCACCACTAGCTGCGTGGCCGAAGCCAGAGATCCGGTGAAAGTCCATTGCAAGCTGCCCTGCCCGCCTATCGCAGGCTGCGTGCTTGTGCTGCAACTTGTGATCCCCGCTGGCAATGCACCGGGGCACGCCGCCGATACATAGGTAGTGAACGCCGGGGTGGTGTCGTTGATAACCAGCGCGGACAAAGGCTGGGCGCCGTTGTTGACCGCCGTGAGGGTGTACTGGAGGGCGTCGCCCGGAGTGGCATTGACCGCAGTAGCTGGTCCCAGGCTTTGCGTCTGATTGCTGACCAGCTTGCTCAAAGCCAACGCACCCGCCTGGCCGACGGTCGTGATGTCACTGGCGCTGACAGTACTTGAAAGGGCCGGGGTGGCGTTGGTATAACTAAAACTTGCGTTAAGGGTTACGATATTTTGCGCGCCTAAAGCAGCGCCTGCCGGCACGAACTGTTTGACGGACAAGCACAGCGTCTGTCCAACAGACACATTGACGGCGGCAACGATCTGCGGCTCGTTGGCATCCAGGACGCCATTGCAGTTGCTGTCTTGGTAAAGCACTTGGTTCCAGCCCGGGCTAGCCGGAGTGGCCGCATTGACAAGCGAGAAGGTAACCTGCCCCGAACTGCCGGCCTGGAAGGTGTGCGCGTAGAACACCACAGTGCCTGGTTGCGCCGTCTGTGCGCCGTTGGGGGCCAGGGTATTGGACGGCACCAGGCCAAAGTTCACGCCACTGTAGATCTGCCCTGCGGCGGGCAGATAACTCACGCCAGGTCGACTGTAAATACCACTTGAAGCACTCGTATTACCCGCCGAACCGCCGGTGGCCAAATACCCGCTTGGCGCTGCAGGCGTGATGGTGACCGCACCGCTGACGCTTGCGGGTAGCCACAGCGCATAGCTGCCGTCGCCAGCGGTGTTGACGCTGGCGACGGTGGTCGCGCCGGCGCTGACGTTCACCGTGACACCGGCGATACCCAATTCACCACCGTCTTTTACCCCGTTGTTGGCCACCCCTGCATTCGCGCCGGTATCGGCGAAAACAGTGCCGCTGAGCTTCGATCCGTTGTACAAACCGACGTTTTGCGGTGAGGGAGGCGCGCCGATGACGCTGAGCTGGACTACGCCGCTCGGATTTTGCGTTCCGATCCAGCCCGAAGGAAGGGTCGCGGAAATGTCCGCCAGGGTGTTGTTGGTACTAAGAATCAAGCAATAGCTGCCTTGGGCAACATTGGGCAGGCTGTAGACGCCGTTGGAAGTATTGACGGCTGCTGATGCGGTGGCAGGTCCGGAGCACACACCGCCCGAAGACGGCGCAAGCTTGATGTACAGACCCGACACACCCGTACCCGTTTCGCCCACGTCCTGGCTCGCATTGTGATTGGCGTCGTTGTAGACCGCGCCCGCCACGGTTTGCGTCTTGAGTGTCAGCGTGAGGGTGCAGGCAATCGCATCCCCGATTTGCGGGGTCAGGGTGAAACTGGTGCCTGCACCCGATGGGAGCGCGGTGTTCACGCCGCCATAGCCCGTGGCACCCGGCCCGCTGTTGGCACAAGAGATGTTGCCGTTGTAGCTGGACAGCGCCGAGACACTGGCACTCGCCATGCTTGCGCCCAGGGTGATGTTATTGGTACCAATGACGGCGTTCGCTCCGGTTGTCGCCGTAGTGCCCGTGCCACTGGTCGTGGCGCTATTTACATTGGTATAAGGCGCGGAATAGCCCACACTGGCGGTCATCTGATCAGCGGCATTAAGCCGCCCCGAGATCACCAGATTCAGCGTGATCTTGGGCAGTGAAACTGCAAACACCGCCGCCTCGTTGCCGGTAAATGCGGTGGACACCTGAGTCGGGTTCAGCGTCGCCAAAATCACGGAACCGTTGAAATTGTTATCCCCCGTAGGGGGGCCGGTTTCGGTCACTGATCCCGAACCGATCCCAGTGACCACCACCGGCCCGCCGTTATAGGCAGGGTAGCCAATCACGTTTTCAATCTGATTCCACGCGGCGGTGCTGCTGTAAACAATTTGTTCAACCGACCCATTGCCATCGGTTTTTTCGCCGTCAGCGGCGGCCAGAGACAGATTTCGTACGTTGCCCGCGGCATCCTTCATGACCAATGAAGTCAGACTCGCCGTGACCGTCCCACCAGAACTCAATCCCGTCGACCAATAGAGACTTGGACTCCCGGTAATACCGTTGTATGCGCCATTGCCAAAGGCGCCGCCTCCCGTCCATGAGGGCAGAGTAGAGGCGGTCAGCACACCCGGACCTGTTTTTTTAACCGTCATGGTGAGCGTCCCCGCCCCGTTGGGCAAGGTGAAACTGTAGGGCTGGCCCGCCGCGCCGGCGGCTGTGGCGTCGTTATAACCGGCAAAGTCCAGCCACCAGAGACTCTGGGCGTAGGTACTATTTGTGGCGTAAGACCCCCCCGCGGCCAGCGCCGTACTGCTTCCAAATCCCAATAAACCGGCGAGCAGCAAGCCGCCCCCCCGCCGACAGAACCATAAAACAGCGGAAAGGCACAGGTGGCGGTACGAAACCTGACGCCCTGTTTGACGGATTTTCAGAAAATTTGAGTGGGAGCTCATTTTGCTTTGTTCGGGGTCGCAGCTGTGTTGCCAGACACTGGCCCAGCATTGTCGCCATTGCTATTCGACGCGAAGAGGTTTTCATCAAACTTGAAGCGCAGACGCAAGTAGACCCCGCGTTGGGTATAGGCCTCTCCCGCGAGGTCAGCAGCACCGAAGCCTTTGAAGTTGTAGCCCAGTGAAAGCCACAAATTTTTCCACGCCAGGTAGCCCACTTCCAGGCCCACGGCGTTTTCGGCAGCGCCGTCACCCCACATTCGGTAGCCTTGCAACCCGACATCCCATCGATCCGTCAGATCCCAGGTAGAGCGACCCCCCATCAGCTGGGTGAACGAATGACTTTCGATACCGCTGGAGCGGTCGGTGGCCCACTTCGCCGCATAACGCGCGTTCATAAGCCAGCGGCGGTTGGGCTGAACGTTGAGGTGCGTGGAAACTATCCAGTCGGATTCATCGCGGTTCAGGCCGACGCCCAGCGTGCTGTCGGCATCGTGCTTGTATTCGACGCGGCCGAGCGCATTCCATACATCGGTCTGCACCGGGCGATAGGCCAGGCCAGACTGTGCAGTGACGAGTCTGTGCTCGCCACCACCTTCTGCCAGGTTGCTTTGCACACTATAGAGGGCGCGATTGAGCGACGTCCAGTCTGCATCGAGCTTGTTGGCCAGCGCGGCGGTCACCAGCCAGCTGCGCGACGAGGTGGAGGTTTGCCATTGCATCTGCCCGGAGCCCTTCCAATCGGCAGCGGCGGTGTAATCGACCCCTAAAGTTACGGCACTGGAATCGTCGCTAACCGCGCCAGACAGGGGTTTGATGCGCTGCAAGCTGCCCGTGACCCCGAGCCCGTTATCCAGTCGCCAAAGCCTGCGCAAACCCACTGCGGCTTCACTGCTGCGCCCATTGATGCTGTCGCCCATCCGGTATTCGTTGAACAACTGCGTGCTATCCGACAACTCGGTGTTGAGGCCCGCCACGGTGGTGTACTGCGATACCGCCGGATTGAGGGTGTAGGGACCGTTCAGGCTGTTGATGAAGTCGTGGCGAACGTACAGTCGCGTCGCAGGATTGATCGCATAGTTACCACCGACGCCGATTTCGCGCCCACCGCTCCCATCGACAGCGTATTCAGCTAAACCGTAGACATCGGCTTGTGGCAGGTTGGGCACTGGCACGGTCAGTTTGACGCGCGCGCTGGTGGTGCCGAGCGAAGGTGAGGACGTTGCGAGCGCCGCTGCTGAGGGAGCCAGCGGGACCAACGCACCCGGCAAAGGCAAGGCCGACAGCACCGAATAGGCGTTCGCGCGGCTGTAGCGCACGCCCACTTCAAGTTTTGAATTACCCAGAAAGCTGTGCTCCAGCTTGAGCTCCAAGCCGCTCTGATCGGCTCCGGTGACGCTGTTGGTAGTTTTCAGGGCTTCCGCCACCAGCCGATTTTTTTCGTCGAGGGTGTAGCCCGCCTTGATCCCATATTCCGATTGCCCAGCCGACTGCAAGCTGTTCGGGTTGTAAAAACCCGCGTCGGTTCGGGTACCCCAGACCCGCGCCTGCAGCGTTGGGCCTTCGTGGCGCAGCTCCACTCGCTGGCCCGCACCGCTGCCTTGCAGGTCGGTGCTGCTTCGCGCGACTTCGGCAACAGCTACCGTTTTGTCGCCCAGCTTGAGCGTCATATTGAGTCCGGTCAGGTTTTGATTATTGGTCGGGTCGGCATCGCGGATGGCGGTAGCACCCAGGACCATGCTCGGATTGACCTGAAGCGTGATGTCGGCGCCTGCGACCGAATGTTTCGGGCCGCCGGAATCAACGGAGTATCCCACCCGGATGAAGACCGGATTGAGGTCGGCGTCAACGCTGGGAACGGGACTCTTGAGCAGCAACTGGCCGGAGAAAGGCTCGAGTTCGTAGTCGGTGAATGCCGCTAGCGGTGTATCTTTGACAATGACGGAGGGCTGGTTGCGATCGCGCGTAATGACCTCTACCTGTTGGCTATTGACGACGCCGTTGATATTCAGCCGGAACGGTCCAGAGGTGCCGTTGGCCCGGAATTCCTGAACCACCTGCGTGCTGGAGGTACGGCTTGCAAAGCCCTCAACCGTGATGGCGCCTTCCTGTAAACGACCCTTGACCCCGTTGAGTGCGCGTGAATATTGCGTCAGCTGGCGCGCCTGATTTTCGCTCTGGGTGGAATAGTCGCCGAGCAGCGCGTAGTTACTGCCGTTTTGCAGCATCACATACAGTTTTCCGGTGGACTGGGCCTCAAAGCCGCGCGCCGACGAATCGCCATACACCGGGTAAAACTGATTCGGCTGAATGTCCCGGAACAAGGTGGTGTCCGAGGGCTTGTCCGAGTCATAGGACAGCGTCAGTAGAGAGGAGCCGAGCACCTTGCCTCTAAGGAACAGCGCCGTACGCGCAGCCACATCCCCTTTGCCGCCCGCGAAGCTGCGTGAGGTGCTCTGAATCTGGCGCTCGAACACATCGCCACTTTGCGCGGGCTGCAAGGCGGATGGATTAAGGTTGCGCAGATTGAGGGTCCCTTCCATCAAACCGGCGGCAATCATGGGCCGTAAATTGGGCACGAACTCCACCAGGGCGTTGGACTTGACGGTGCCGCTGGTGGCGCTCAGCTCCGCTTTGCCGGGCTGGGCAGGAGGCAGCAGCAAAAAGCGCCCTTCCCCGCCTTCCACAAACACTTGGGTACCAGGTTGCTGCGGATCGAGATCAGGCGTTAACCACTGGCCGAGGCTGGCGCGCAAGGTGACCTGGGTACGGTCCGCTACCGGCAAACCCAGCGCATCGCGCAGGAGGATCGCCACCGGTATTGCAGTGGCCCCGTCCGCCACGGGCTGTGGCGGAGACTCAATCTGAATGGTTGCGAGCGGACCGGGTGCCAACACCGTGATCTGCATTTTGCCGCGCGCGTTCCCAAAGGTATCCACCGCGCGCACGCTGAGCGTATTGCGGCCGGGCTTCAGGTTGATTCCGATATATTCCCAGGCGACTGTGGCCGTCTTTTCCAGGCTGCTCTTTTTGCCGACCTGGCTGACGGGTATTGATTGGTCGTTGACAAAAAGTTCGAAGCTGGCACCCAGCGGCCCTTTGACCCGCACGCGCGTCTGATCGCTGGTCAACACCTGGTCGCCGTGCAAGCCGATAAATCCGACATCCGGTCCGAGCCCTTGCAACAAGTCTTCCAGCGGCTCAAGCGCTGGCACCAATTTAGCGCTGGCTAGCGGCGATGCCACAGCGGAGGCACCCTGCAGCAGCGCGCTGCTCGGGGTGAAGATCGGCTTCGGCAGGCCTTGGGCATTGGGCGCGTAAGGACCGCCGATGTCGCCCACTGCGCCCAACTTACCCAGCGATGCGGCCGAACTCGGGAGTGGCGCTGAAGCGCCGGCCAGCGGCACGAAGCCGTCACTGCTGGTTTTTCCCCGCAGCGCTCCCGGCAGACCGATCGTGCCACTGGCTGGCAAAGTACGCGCATCCACGGTTGCAACGCTGTTGCCGGACGACAGCAGCGTGCCCGCTGCGCGCAGTATTTCCGAGGGCTTGCTCAGTCCGCTGCGACGCCCGGCAATCTGGTCACGAATGCCGGGACTGCACTCGGCAATGGCGAAGTCGGCCTTGTGCAGTTCACCGTTGGTAAGGTCGACAAACTGACTGCCAGGGTCAAGCGCATTTCGGTTGCTCAGCAGCTCAAGCGTGGCGCCTGCGGGTAACGTGGTGCTGTCGATTTTGACCACATGGCTACGCGGGCTCAAGCCGTAGAAGCTGTATTTACCTACTTCATCAGTGACAGCATAGGTGCCATCCTCCAGGTAAATTCTTACGCCGGGAATGCCCAGGTAGCCTGCTTCCTGAACACTGTCTGCTGGGTCGGCCTTGCGACAGTCGGCGAATACCTTGCCGATCACATAGCCCTTGGTGGAGAACACGCCGCCCACCACCTGCACTCGCGCGCTGGAAGTGTTGGACTGTATGCTGCCGCTGGCGGCCTGCGCGGTGTTGATGCCATTGCCGCCCTGGCTGCCCACGCCAACGCGAAGGCGGTAGCTTAGCGTGGGCTGATCGGCCGGTGCGACGAGCCCGAGCCCAAAGTTAATACTTGCGCCCGTACCGCCAGATGGATCGGAGAGTGGTGCGCCGTTGAGGCGCGCTGAGCCTTTTACAAAGGCAAAACCTGCAGGTAAAAGATCGTGGATCACGACACTCGGCAAGGGCGCCCCCGTGACATTGTTGACCTTGACGGTGTAGTCCACAAAGTCCCCCACCTCGGCCGTGGTTTTGTTCGCCGTTTTGTTAATGAAAAATCCACCCGTCGCACCCGGGTCTAGCGGCACATCGAACTTCACCGGTGCCCTGTCAACAATGAAATTACGGCCGTAGGAGCCTTGCGCATCAATCAGCCGCCCGGCTGGTTGCGCATTGGGAAGCAACTTCGATGGAAACGTCAGAATGGTCGGGGGAATAACCAGTAACTTGTAGGTACTGGACAAGACCAGCGGAAAGGCATAAACGCCGTCGGCCCCTGTCACCAATTCAGCGGGCGCAGGCGTCACCCCGTCTTCTTTGAAAACAAATGCCGCCCCGCCCGCGTTGCCTCCATTGCCAACGCCGGTGACATCAATCAGCCGCACCGTCACGCCCGGTAGCGGCTGATTGGTGGTGCTGTTGTAGACAATCCCGGAAGGATCAATGAGTACCGAGGTGGTGGCAGACACCGGCGTGGAACCGCACCCTCGCGTGGTTGCCGTGACCTGATCGTTGCGCAATACCTCAAGGATGCCGTTGCCCGAAGTCACAACGCTCCCCGTGGCATCTGCGGTTTTTACATTCGGCAAAACGCGGTACAGCCCGGTATTGGCGGCAGTTTCCACGGCCAAATAGGCTTCGGTATCGCCGGTGAGTTGGCTCGTCAGGGAAATTTCGACCGTATTGACCCGAATGGGATCTACGTTGCAAGCACCGACGTCCACTTGCAAAAACAAGGGGGCGCCTGCTGTGGTGTCGGCCTGAGGTCGGGTATAGGTGTTATCGGTGTAGAACACTATGCGGGGCGCACGTTCTGGCAACGAGAGCCGCACCGTGTTGCTCACCGTCGTTAACGGCGTGACGAGCTGACTCCAGTCGATAAACGCGGTGCCGGAAAGACTACCCGCCGCGTTGACGTTGACCGTGATGCTGAACTGGCCTTGCAAACTAGCGCCCTGAGGCAAACTGGCGATACCCCAGCCAATTACATCAGCGACCGCACCCGCCGGCAAGGTTTTGACATAGCTATCGGCTACCGAGCCCTGCACGTGGTAAAGCGTTTGGGCGCCTGCGCTGGTTGAGGTCTGCACGGCGGTAAACCTGGCATTGGCCAGCGCGGGAATACGCAACACGATCAGGTTGGCAGGCGCGCCGTCCACGGTGACCGCCCTGGGATTGGCCGCTGCATTGCCGTTATTCAGGGCAGTCGCTGTGAAAGTCACCCCCGCACCTGGCGCGGTGATGGCGGTTGACGCCGCCAGCGTTACCTGCACTGCAGCGTCGTTCGTCAGGCTGATGTTGTCGGTGTTGCTTGCGCTGACGGTCTGCAATTGGCTAACCACCGTGAGCACGACTTGCGCAGCCTGCCCGGGTAGCGCCCCGGCTGGCGCCAGACCCGTTAGCAAGAGGTTGGCGCTGGCGCCTGGTGCCAGGGTGAGGGTGCCCCCGTTGGGGATGATGGGCTCGCCCGGGTCAACCCGGCCATTGGCATTGGTGTCGCGCACCAGTTGCAGGTTGACGGGCGTAAAGCCAACACCCGACACCGCACTGGCAGTGACCCCGTAGGTGCTTGTGCTGTTACCTGTGTTGCTCAGCGTGTGGCTGATGGTGAACGCCGCCCCCGAAGAAATCAACACATTTTGGCTGGCTGTAAGGGTGAGCGCTTCCCGCGGCGTGACAGTCGTGGTCACCGTGTTCGACGTTAAATTTGCGCGCAGCCCGCTCGCTGAGTCGACAAAAGTACCCGTTGCCGTGTTGCTGATTACCGTTCCCGCCGTCGCAGGGACAGCCTGCGCCGCTACCGCACAAAGCAGCAGGCAAACAGCGAGCAGCGCGTGCAGCGGGCGGTAAAGGACTTGAATGACAACGCCTCAAGTTAGGGGAGGTGAGTGGCTTGCGCTTGGCGGGCGAAGACTTTCATCCCCACCCGCAAAGAGCGTTCTGCCCTTTTGTCTTGAATCGCTTTTGGCGTGTTTACTGATCAATCTTTACGCCGAAAGTCACCACCGCCGACTGGCTGGGCGTCAAAATTCCAATGGTGGCGCTGATCGATCCTGTCGTCCCATCTCCGGGAGCGGTCACGGTGCCCAATGAAGTGGCTGCCAAGCCCTTCATCGACGTGTAGCTGGGTGTGGAGTCCGACACCACAACACTAGTGGCATTGGCCGAGCCGACGTTGGTCACCGTAATCTGGTAGAGCACGCACTGGCCAGGCTTGGCACTCAAATTGCCAGGCGTGTAGGTGGTGGAGCCCGTCGGTCCCGCGCACAAAGCGTCCGTAGACTGGGCCTTGTTAAGCGTCAGGTTCCCGGCGATCACCGTGGTGCTGTCAGTCACTGCGGTCGGTACCGGCACCAGGGTGGTGTAGCTGACGTTTCCGGTGGTCACCGTGAGGAGAGTTGCATTGACTGCGCCCAGCGCTGCACCGCTCGGCGCAATTACTTTAGTGAAGAGGGTGATAGATGCGCCGGGAGCGAGGCCAGAAGACAGCACAGCGCTAAGATTTCCGGTGATCTGCGAATCAGCCGCATCGAGCACGCCGTTACCGTTGGCGTCGTAGTAAATCGCCGAGGTCCAGCCAGGCTGGTTGTTGACAGCGACCAGGGCCAGCGCGCTAGACAAACCATTGCCTTCGACCACGTTGCCCGTGTTAGTGAGCGTATGGCTGTAAACATACGAACCACCAGGATAGGTTTGACCCATGCTGTTTGGCGTGATGGTGATGGAACGCACGGCATTGACCGTCACTGCATCGTGCAGGGTATCGGCCGCGCCAGAGGTGGGCGACAACGTGCGGAAGTACAGGTCGCTGGTAACCGCTGCGGCGCCAGTCCCTGAAGCGGGCACGGTGACCACCGCGCAAACTTTGACATTGCCACCCGCTGGCGCCGAGCCGGTATTGGTGATGGTCGCCCCGGTGGTGGAGCAGTTTCCCGCGCCGCCATCCAGTTTGAATGTGACAGTCCAGGCTGCAGGTAAAGTCAGGCTGCCGAAAGCAGAATCGACGCTCGCAGCGAGGTTGTAGCTGTCAGGCGAAGGGCCGGTATTGTTGGCAAACAAGGTGAAGACCGTGGTGTTACCAGGATTCACGCTGTTGGCAACGGCAAGCACGCCTGGGCCAGGGCCGAAACCGGGCACGCCAACCGCAGCGGCCGCGTTGTTGGTCAGGTCCACTGAAGCGCCAGCGATGGCGCTGAGCGTGTCTGTCGTAGTAGCCGTCTTGGTCGGATCGACCACAGAGGTCGCTGTCTTGCTCACGTTAAAAGGCGCGCCTGCATTGGTGGCGTTGGGCGGCAGTGTGGCCTTGAGGATCACGTTGTAGCTGGCGCCAGGAGCCAGTGGGCCGGTGTCGATGGTGCCATCGCCGTTGGTATCCACCAGGGGAGTAAGACCGTCGCTCTTGAACAACTGGAAAGCCGTTCCCGATGGAAAGCTGCTGGTGCCCAGGGTGATGTTGAACGTGTCGGTGCCATTGCCGGTGTTTTTCACCAAATTGGTAAAGCTCGTCGTGGAGCCTGGTGCCACAGGGCCCGCCACTGTTGAGCCCGTGAGGGTTACGGCAGCAGTCTGCGTAACGGTAAAGGGAACGGTATTGGACGATCCAGTTACCGTTGTCGCACCGTTGTTGTACGAAGTAGTCGCGGTGTTGTTCTGAATACCGGGCGCAGTGCCGGCAGCAACACTCACCTGAAAGCTGATGGTGCCCGACTGCCCCGGCGTCACCTGGTTAAGCGTTGCCAGGAAAGTTTTGCTGGCCGCGGTGTACGACGAGACGACTGTGTTGGGCGCTGTGCCAACTGCAGTGCCAGTGTCAATGGCCGCTGTGGACCCAGTGACACTCCAACGGGCAGAGGAGCCGACATACGCCATGCCGGCGGGAAGCACGTCCGAGATGGCTACATTGGTAGCGGTACTGTTACCTGTATTGGTGTAAGTCAGCGTGTAGGTGTACGGCCCCGACCCTGCAGCACCGCTGGAGACACTCACAGCCTTGGTTAAGGTGACTACCGCGCTGGTGGTGACGGTAGTGGTATCAAGATTGGTCGCGTTAAGCGCCGGGGTAAACAGGCTTGCACCAGTCACCGTAATCACGTTCGTCTGTGTCGCCGTCGCGGTGGCAGGTAGCGTGCCGCTCACGATGAATTTGAAAGCCGAGCCCGACGCGAGTGGCCCGGTGGCGGTAATCGCCGGACCAGTGGGCTGACCACTGCCGTTGTCGGCGAATATCTGCACCGCTGCCATCTGAAACGGTGAGGCCGCGCTCACTGCCGAGAGGCCAAACGTGTCCGTGCCGTTCCCGGTGTTGGTCAGGGTATGCGGGTAATACACCACGCTGCCAGGGGTGGCAGTCTGTGCGCCAGGCGCAGCCAAAGTCAGGCTGGCAACTTGCTGCACGGTGGTTTGAACCACATTAGAGGTCACCGTGCGGGAAACCGACGACGCATCCGTATAGGTCGCTGAGGCCTGGTTGCTGATAGAGGTACCCGCTGGCGGCGGTGCGGCATGGGCCACCATGCCGACCAGGGCCAGCAAAACAGCAACGACAAAACACCCCAGCCAGTTAATGGAAAACTGGGACTTCCTTGGGGGCCGGGGACTCGAGGGGATAGCGTGCATGGTGGGTTTCTCTACTGACTTCGTAATGACGAGGAATCAACGACTAACAACAAATAAAGGCAAGCAGCGCAAAGCAGTCTGGATCGGCGCTACGGCACAGGGAAATTGGGGTGCCTCAGAGCTTGGCGCTGGACGTGGCGGGCGGCTCATCAATTCGCACCCGCAGGCTGACCTGAGCGCTACCGCCAGGCTTGAGCGTGCCGACCTCCCAGCGAAGGGCGCGATATTCCGACAACGGCACGGCTTCTTTGCGTTTGCTGCCGTCGGGCTGCGAGACCACGCGCACCAATGGCATTGCCGCGAAACGCGTGCCGTCAGTTGAGGCCTCACCTTGCGCGGGCTTAGCGCTACCGCCGATAAAGGTGGTCCCCGGTGGCACCGGTATCGTGGCCAGCAGCTTCTCCACCCCCGAAGCACTGCCATTTCGATAGGTGCCGCTGTACTCGATAGCATCACCCGGCTTGCCTTCGGAAGCAGGTTTGAGGATGGTTTTTCCATCCACCGTCTCCACGCGCTGGGCCAGTAACTGAGAGGTCACTGTCGGGCTTTGGGCCAGCAGTGCCTGTGCCAAAAACCAGCTCGACACGAAAACGAAAAGGTGAAAAAGTTGCTTCATATGAATGTATCTTATTGTTACCGCTGGTGGATTTAGCTTAAATTGAAGCGCGTTTCCATCAAAAAATCAGTTGCACTCCGTAATATTTTTTCTCTTCTTGATGGTAACTATATATTTCATACAACAATTAAAGCAACAGAAATACACGCCGTTAACAGGAAAAAGCTGGAATATAACGATGCAGCGTTAAAAATTACTCAGCAATTGCTAAATTTATCTAGTCATACTAATTTAATGTAACTTATTGCTACTTAAAACCAGAACGAATAATCTGGTTCGGCGGAACGTAAAGACCGTTCTTAGCCGTCTGTGAGCAACTAAACGTATCTCAAATCATCCGTTGTGGTGCTGTAAGCGCCGCCCGCAGTCAGGGATGGGACGACGCGATAAAAGACGGGTCAACGCGAAGATTTGCACGACGTTCGCATGGTTTACCCTGACCCCAACGAGGCCCACAGTGGAAGAATCCGCAAAGTGGACTTGAAGCGGTCAGTCTTCTATTTTTTAAGGTCGTATCTTTGGTCGATCAGAGAAATCGGCCTCATTTGGCGACACGAAATTCCACCGGTAGTGGACTGAATCGCCATTCATAAAATAGCCCGCTGCGTCCGTATCTATTCTGCTAGAAAACTAAAGTAGTTTTAAGCTCAGGCTGCACGGCCCGGGCCTGTCAGACCTTATCGCGCAAGCGTGCAAACACCGACCAAAATGCTGATTCCTGCGTGGTTGCGAAATTGATACGCATCAAGGTGCATGGCTTTCGTACCGCGTGAAACAGCGCGCCAGGCGCAATCAAATACCCTTCATCCAGCACGCGCTGCGCCAGAACGTCAGTGTCCACACCGGTCTCGACCCAGCCGAACAGGCCGGCCGGCTCGGCCGCAAAGGTGCAGCCGTGCGCCAGAGCAAGCTTGACGCTGCGGGCACGGGCTTGCTCCAGACGCGTGCGGATGCGCTCTGCGTGACGTCGTAGCTGGCCCTGGTCTATGCACCAGGCCAGCGCTTTTTCGAGCAACGCGGGGGTGGTCAGCGTAGCCAGCAGCTTGGTATTGAGCAGGCGCTCCACCATGTCGGGCGGCGCGGCCAGAAAACCCACCCGCCAGCCGGGCGCCAGAATTTTCGCGAACCCGCTGACGTAAATGGTGCGCTGTAGACCATCGAGTGCGCACAGTCGGGTGGCATGCTCAGGCGCCAGATGGCTGTAGGTGTCGTCTTCAACAATATGGAAGTTGTGCTGGTTCGCAAGCTGCAGCACGCGGTGGGCGCTACCGGGGGTCAGGCAGTAACCCGTGGGGTTGTGGAACACGCTGACGCTGACAAACAGCTTGGGCTGGTGGAGTTGGCAGTATTGAGCCATCACCTCAAGATCGGGGCCCTCTGCCCGGCGCGGCACCGGCAAGATGCGCATGCCGAGCGCATCGAGCCGTGCGAACTCCACCGCCCAACCGGGCTCCTCGACCATCACGCAGTCGCCGGGTCGCAGCAAGGTGCGGCTGACGATATCCAGCGCATGAGTCGCCCCAACGGTGGTAATGATCTGCTCGGGCACCGCGTGCACGCTGAGCGCGCCGAGCTTTTGCGAAAGCGCTCGGCGCAGGCCAGCATCGCCCAGAGGCTCGCCGTATTGGAGTGAAAACTCCCGGAGTGCTTTGGCACTGGTCACCTTGCGAACAGCCGCCGGCATAAAGCTGGTTTCCAGCCAATCCGGCGGAAAGACCCCCATACCCGGCTGCGGCTTGTCGCTTACCTTGTAGAACATGCCGCGAATCAACGTGCTGGCATCCACTGGCCCAATTGCTATTGGCGGCTTTATGGCTGCTTGAGCCCTGCTACTGCCCACAAAAGCCAAATTTGGCGATGAATCCCGGACGAAAAATCCTCGATTCTTGCGCGCCACCACCAGCCCCTGCGCCTGCAATTGGTCATACGAGGCAACGACCGTGGACACGCTCACGCCTTGCTGTTCGGCGCATAACCGCACGGATGGCAGCCGCGCACCAGGCGCCAGCAGGCGGCTGCGAATACGCTCAGCAAACCGGGCGCAAAGCTGTTCGGTCAAAGATTGCGAAGCGGTTTTCATTAACATGGAGGGTCCTGATAACGGGTTACTGGTGCGGCTCTTGCCTTGTCTGTGTGTTGACAAAGCAAGCAATACAGTTCTGAAATTTGTAATTAAAACTGTATTGCCAGTGTGCTGGTTTCGACTATAAAGTCATACACCATGAACTGGCAAGAATTTACGGCGTTACTCCTGCTCGCGACAGCAATGAGCTTCTCGCCCGGACCCAATACCACCTTGGCTACGGCACTTGGAGCCAACCACGGCTTGCGGCCTGCCCTGCCTTTCATATTCGCGGTTCCAGTAGGCTGGTGCGCATTGCTGCTGGTGTGTTCGATGGGGCTGGGCGCTTTGCTGCTCGCCGTGCCCGCGCTGAGCTGGGCCGTCAAAGTGATCGGCGTGGCTTACCTGCTATGGCTGGCCTTTAAGATTTATCGGTCGCGCCCGCCAGGTGAAACCGACGCCGCTCCGCTGACCGTGAGCTTCAAGCAAGGTGTAGCGCTTCAGTTTGTCAACATCAAGGCGTGGATGCTGGCGCTGACAATTGTGAGCAGCTGGATCGCAGGACGCACCGACCCCGCCGTGCGCCTTGCCGTCGTACTGCCCGTGATGCTGGTCTATGCTTTTGCAAGCAACCTCACTTACGCGCTGATGGGATCTCTGCTGCGTGATTGGCTACGTGGGCCTGCCAACACCAATCGCAGGCTAGCGTGGTTTAACCGTGTCATGGCGGGCGTGCTGGTGCTCACCGCCATCTGGATGCTTTTTGCATGATCCACAGCCCCGCCAACATCAGCAAGGGCCTCTGGCTCGGGCTGCTGGGTATTTTGATTTTTTCAGTCACGCTTCCAATGACGCGATTGGCCGTCGGTACGCCTGAGGTGCCCCAAATGTCAGGCGTTTTTCTGGCGATGGGCAGGGCCGTTGTGGCAGCTGCTTTGTCAGCTGTATTTTTGATCACGACACGGGCACCTTTTCCCCGGCGAAAAGACTGGCCACCGCTGGCCATCACAACGGGCGGTGTGGTTTTTGGATTTCCACTGTTCACGTCCATAGCGATGCGTCATGTTGAAGCCGTGCATGCCAGTGTGATCGTAGGCGTGCTGCCGCTAGCCACCGCCGCAGTCGGCGCGCTGCTGCATCGCCAGCGCCCGTCGGCGGGCTTTTGGTGGTGCGCGGCGGTCGGCAGTGCGCTGGTCGTGGCGTTCGCCATGCTCCACTCGAGCAGCGCAGCCAACGGTTTGTCGATCAACAGGGCGGACCTTCTGCTACTGGCCGCCATGCTGTGTGCCGCCGTCGGTTACGGCTACGGCGGGCGGCTGTCGCACCATATGCGGGCTGAGCACGTGATTTGCTGGGCACTGCTGTTGGCGCTGCCGCTGACCTTGCCTCTGGCCGGAGCAACTTGGCCCACTGCAGCCCTCAAAGCGAGCGCGTGGTGGGCCTTTGCTTATGTCGCTCTATTTTCAATGTGGCTAGGATTTTTTGCATGGTATCGCGGTCTGGCGCTGGGAGGCACGGTGCGCGTTAGTCAAGTGCAACTGGTTCAGCCGTTTTTATCGATGATGTTTGCAGTTCCGCTGCTTGGAGAGCAACTTGACATGATGACGGTCGGCTTTGGTTTGGCCGTGATCGCCACCGTGTTTGTTGGCAAGAAGATGCCGGTCAGCGCCCAGACCTGGGGAAATCGGCAGTAGAGACCTAAGATTTTGGAATCTGGGCTATAGCATTATTGGGCGACCTTTCGTGGCCCGCAATAAGGAAAATAAATGAAATGGACACAAGCGCGACGCGCCCAAAAAATGAACCCGTCGGTGATCCGCGAAATCCTGAAGGTTACCGAGAAACCCGGCATCATCAGCTTTGCTGGCGGACTTCCGTCGCCTAAAACGTTTCCAGTAAGCGCTTTCGCAGCGGCCTGCGAAAAAGTGCTGCGCGAAGACGCCCACGCTGCCTTGCAGTACGCGGCCAGCGAGGGCTATGCCACCTTACGCGAGATGGTGGCAGCGGGTCTGCCCTGGAAAGTAGATCCTGCGCAAGTACTCATCACCACCGGCTCGCAGCAAGGGCTGGATCTGATCGCCAAAATACTGATCGACGAGGGCAGCCGCGTCTTGGTTGAAACGCCGACTTACCTGGGCGCCCTGCAAGCATTTACGCCCATGGAGCCGGAAATTGTCGGCGTAGCCAGCACCGACGAAGGCGTTGACTTGGCTGATTTGCGCGCCAAAGCCGCTGGCGCGCGGTTTTTTTACGTGCTGCCCAACTTTCAAAACCCCACTGGCCGTACGATGACCGAGGCGCACCGGGCAGCGCTCAGCGAACAAGCCGCGCAACTGGGCTTGCCGATGGTTGAAGACAACCCCTACGGAGACCTTTGGTTCGATACGCCGCCGCCGCTTCCGCTGACGGCACGCAACCCCGAAGGCTGCGTCTACCTGGGCTCATTTTCAAAGGTGCTCGCACCCGGCCTACGGCTTGGTTTTATGGTGGCCCCGCCATCGCTTTATCCCAAGCTGCTACAGGCCAAGCAGGCGGCCGATCTGCACAGTCCAGGCTTTAACCAGCGCATGGTGGCCGAGGTGATGAAGGACGGTTTTCTAGACCGCCACGTGCCCACCATACGCGCACTGTACAAGTCGCAGCGCGATGCCATGCTGGCCGCCATGAAGCGTGACATGCCCGAGGGTGTGGAATGGAACACCCCCGCCGGGGGCATGTTTTTGTGGGTGCGTTTGCCCGAAGGCATGAACGCTATCGACCTGCTGCCCAAGGCCGTGGAGCGCAATGTGGCCTTTGTCCCTGGCTGGGCGTTTTATGCGGACAAGGCCGACGCCCGCACGCTAAGGTTGTCTTTTGTCACCTCCAGCGTGGATCAAATCAACTTCGGCATTGCTGCGCTGGCCGAAGCCATTCGTGAAATGCGGAAGGAAACGTCATGAAGCAACGCCCCTTTAAACAAGTCGACGTATTTACCGGAACGCCTTATCTCGGCAACCCGTTGGCCGTAGTCCTGGACGGTAGCGGTTTAGAGGACGAAGCCATGCAGCGCTTTGCACGTTGGACGAATTTGTCAGAAACCACGTTTTTGCTGCCGCCTACCGATGCATCGGCTGACTACCGGGTGCGGATCTTCACGCCCGGCGGCGAACTGCCTTTCGCCGGCCATCCCACGCTGGGCAGTTGTCACAGCTGGTTGCAGGCCGGCGGAAAGCCACACGCTAAAGACTTGATAGTGCAGGAATGCAAACTGGGCTTGGTAAGGATTCGCCGCGAGCCCCGTGACATCGGGGGGCAACGCCTGACATTTGCAGCGCCGCCACTCAAGCGCTCGGCGCCCAGCCCCGTCTTGCTGGCGCAAATCGCGGGCGCTCTGGGTTTGAAAGCGTCCCAAATTCTAGCTGCGCAGCTGCTGGATAACGGACCCGTCTGGCTCGGCCTGCTGCTGGACAGCCCGGGAACCGTCCTGCGGCTGGCACCTAACCACCTCGCCCTGCAGGCACTGCAAACCCACGTCGGTATTGCTGCCCTTTACGCCCCCTCGGAAACCCCCGCGCTGATCGCACGCGCCAACCGCGAAGCGCGCGCCTTCGACCCGCCCGGTCATTCAGCAGTAGCCGCCACGGGGATGCCTGACCTGGAAGTACGGGCATTCGTCGCCTCCACAAGTGTGTATGAAGACCCCGTAACCGGCAGCCTCAACGCCAGTCTGGCGCAGTGGCTGATGGCGGACGGACATCTCACTGAACGCTACGTAGCATCACAAGGCGCGTGCCTGGAGCGCGCAGGGCAGATTTACCTCACACGCGATGCGCAGGGCCAGGTTTGGGTCGGGGGTGAAGCGGTGACCTGCATTGACGGTGTGGTGACGCTATAACCGATTGAAGTTATGAAAGCTGCAGTCTTCTCACACGGCGTTTCCCTGCCGCTGACTTCTCAAGTCGACCACCTGGTGGTGGGGGCCGCCACTCTGGCCGAGGGGGTGCAGTGGTGTGAAGACGTGCTCGGGATCACGCCCGGGCTGGGTGGAGAGCACGCCTTGATGGGCACGCACAACCGCCTCCTTGAGGTGGCTACAGCCGCATTTCCGCAGGCCTACCTGGAAGTGATTGCCATACATTCGGGCGCGCCTTGCGCCCGCCCTGAAGGCGCAAAACGCTGGTTTGATCTGGATGACGCGGCGTTGCAGGCGCAATTGGGAAAAACTGGCCCCCAACTGGTTCACTTTGTGGCCAGCACCCCCCAGGCGCAAGTCGGCGTGCGCGCGCTGGCCCGCCTGGGACTGGATCGCGGCGCGGTGCTGGCCGCCTCGCGCCCGACGTCGCAAGGCCTGCTGGCCTGGAAAATCACCGTCCGGGACGATGGGCAGCGACTCTTTTTCGGTGCGCTGCCAACGCTGATCGAATGGAGCGGCAAGCACCCCACGCAGAGCATGGCGCCGTCGGGTGTCAAGTTGCTGTCGCTACAGGCGCATCATCCGCGGCCCAACGCCTTGCATGCGGCCTATGAAGCCATCGGACTGACCGCTGTTGACGTGACCCAGAACCCACCCAATCTCATTGCCACATTGCAGACGCCGCGCGGCGTGGTCACGCTTGAATCCAACGGAATCTAAATGCACCCAGCCCTGCCAAGCCTGAAGAAAATTGAGCAGGCGGCGCGTGTGGTGTACCGTGAATTTCAGGCGACGCCGCAGTACCGTTGGGGCCTGTCTTCGCAACGGCTCGGCACTGACTGCTGGATAAAACACGAGAACCACACCCCGGTCGGCGCATTCAAGATCCGCGGCGGACTCACCTACTTTGATGCGCTTGAACAATTGAATGCGTTGCCGACCGAAGTGATCAGCGCGACGCGTGGAAACCACGGCCAAAGCATAGGGTGGGCGGCGCGCGCACACGGCGTAGCTTGCACCATCGTGGTTCCCCTTGGCAATTCGCCAGAAAAAAATGCGGCCATGCGTGCGCTCGGCGCGACGCTGGTGGAGCATGGGCAGGACTTTCAGGAAAGTCGAGAGTTCGCCATGAAACTGGCCGCCGAGCGCGGCGCACACATGGTGCCCAGTTTCCACCCCGATTTGCTGCGCGGCGTAGCCACCTACTGGTGGGAATTCATGCAAGCGGTGCCGCAACTTGATGTCCTTTACGTGCCGATCGGCATGGGCTCAGGTGCCTGCGCAGCCATTGCCGCCAAGTTGGCGTTAAAGCGCACGGTGCGTATTGTCGGGGTGGTAAGCGCGCACGCCACCACGTACGCCGACTCGCTGGCAGCAGGCAAAGTGGTGGAAGCGCCGGTGACCACGCAACTGGCCGACGGCTTGGCCTGCCGCAGGGCGGACCAGGCGGCACTCGACATTCTTATCCCACACCTTGAGCGAATCGTGCAAGTGACCGACGACGAGGTCGCCCAAGCCATGCGCGACCTGTACGCCGACACCCACAACATAGCCGAAGGCGCGGGCGCCGCCAGCTTTGCCGCTGCCATGCAGGAGCGCCACTTACTGAAGGGACAGGTCGTCGGAACCACCTTGTGCGGCGGCAATGCAGACAGCGCCACGCTGGCAAAAGTACTGGCTGGCCGCTAACCCCGGAAGCACCCGGCCGGCCATCTAAACCGGCGACAGCACCTGCAAGACCCTAGGGTTTCCGAGGGGGCATTTCGCCCCAAATAGGCGGTTCAATTTAGCCGTTTATTACCTAATGGTTTGAGTCAGCGCATAGAGTGAATACATGTTTTTCACAAGGCCTGAATGTCAAAAATTATCCACAGCATGATCCGCGTGATGGACTTGGACCAGTCACTGAAGTTTTACGCGGACTGCTTTGCCCTGCAACCCGCTCACCGTCTGGATTTCCCAAGCTTCTCGCTGGTGTACCTGCGCAATGCAGAAAACGACGCCGAGATCGAACTCACCTGGAACCGCGGCCATACCGAGCCTTACACCCACGGCGACGGCTATGGCCACATTGGCGTGTGCGTGCCAGATGTCGTGTCTGACCGTGACCGCCTGCTCGGCCTTGGCTACCACCCGCTGGACATCAAGGAATTCAAGGCCGACGACGACTCGCTGATCGCACGCTACTTTTTTATTCAAGATCCCGATGGCTACAAAGTGGAGGTACTCGAACGTCTCGGTCATTACCAGTGAACCCTTAAGGCTCTGGCACGCCTCACCTTACGTATCACGCCATAGATTCAAACCAAGCACAGGAGACAACCATGAAAGTCATACCCATTACCCTGAATCTAGGGGGTAACCCTGCCGTATCTGGCAGCTGCAGTGAAGACAGTGGAGAGGTGCCCAAACTGAAGCTGCCGCTGACGCGCCGAAGTCTGTTGCGCGGCAGCGGGTTTCTGTTGGGCACCCTGGCCACTGGCAGCCTCTTGAGCGCGCTGGCCCCTTCGCGCGCCTGGGCCGTGGAACTCAAAACACTGAACAGCGCCGAAGGCACCACGCTCATGAAGATGGGCCGTGTCCTGTATCCGCACAGCAAACTGCCGGATGCCGTGTACGCGTTGCTTGCCAAGGATCTGGATGATGCCGCGACAAAAGACAGCGCGACCGCCGCGCTGATGCATACCGGCATAGCAGATCTCAATAAAGCCGCCGGAGGCGATTTCCCCAAAGCGTCCGCTGCCCGGCAACTCGCGGCCGTCAAGTCACTCGAAGGCACGCCGTTTTTTGCGGCTGTGCGTGGCAAATGCGTGACCTCGCTCTACGACAACGACATGGCCTTCGCCGTTTTCGGGTACCCCGGCTCGTCCTGGGAAAAAGGCGGCTACATCACGCGTGGCTTTCAGGATATCAAGTGGTTGGCTGAGCCGACAAAAGAGGCCAGCCCGCCACCGTGGTTCGGCTGAACCCTCCTCCACCCAGTTTCCCCACACATTTCCCACCAGGACACTACCATGGCAAAAATTGAGAACAGCGACGACAGTGTTGTCGTGATCATCGGCTCAGGTGCAGGGGGCGGAACGCTGGCCCACGAGCTGTGCACCAAAGGCGTCAAGGTCGTCGTACTGGAAGCCGGTGCGATGCAGTCGCAGGCCACCTACATTAACGACGAATGGAAATCCTTCAGCCAGCTGGCGTGGCTCGACAACCGGACCACATCGGGCAACTGGCGGGTTGCCAAAGACTTCCCAAATCTGCCCACCTGGATTTGCAAAACCGTGGGCGGCACCACCACGCACTGGGCCGGTGCCTCGCTTCGCCTGCAGGAGCACGAATTCAGAGCCAAAACCCATTATGGCGAGCTCAAGGGCACCAATCTGTTGGACTGGCCCATCACGCTGCAGGAGTTGGAGCCCTACTACGCCAAAGCCGAAAACAAGATGGGCGTGACCCGCACCAATGGCATTCCGGGCCTGCCAGGCAATAACAATTTCAAAGTTTTGTATGCGGGTGCCACAAAGCTGGGCTACAAAGAAGTGCACACCGGGAACATGGCGATCAACAGTGAGCCGCGCGATGACCGCGGTCGCTGTATGCAGTTAGGGTTCTGTTTTCAAGGCTGCAAGTCCGGCGCCAAATGGTCCACACTGTACGTTGAAATTCCCAAGGCCGAGGCGACCGGCAACCTCGACCTGCGGCCCGAATCGCATGTCTCGCGCATCGAGCACAATGCCAGCGGCAAAGTAAGTGGCGTGGTTTACTTCGACAAAGACGGCAAAGAGCAACGCCAGAAAGCCCGCGTGGTCTGCGTCGCCGGCAACTCGATCGAAACGCCGCGGCTGCTGCTGCTGTCGGCCTCTCCGCAGTTTCCGAACGGTCTGGCCAATTCTTCGGGCCAGGTTGGCCGCAACTACATGCGTCACCTGACCGGCACGGTATATGGTGCCTTCAAGGACCCGGTGCATATGTACCGCGGCACCACCATGGCCGGCATCATTCGCGATGAAGCGGGGCACGACACCCGGCGCGGCTTTGTCGGCGGCTACGAGATGGAAACGGTGTCGCTGGGCGTGCCGTTCATGGCCGCGTTCCTGAACCCGGGTGGCTGGGGGACGGACTTCAGTTGGTGGATGGATCGCTACACGAACTTGGCCGGCATGTGGATAGTCGGCGAAGACATGCCGCGCGAAACCAACCGCGTGACACTGAATGCGGCAGTCAAGGACAAATGGGGCAATGCCGTGCCGAATGTGCACTATGACGATCACGACAACGACCTTGCCATGCGCGACCACGCCTTTACGCAAGGTGAGCGGGTCTACCAAGCGGCCGGCGCAATCAGGACCTTCCGCACGCCGCCCTACCCCTCCACCCACAATCTGGGTACCTGCCGGATGAGCGCCAATGCAGCAGACGGCGTCTGCAACAAGTGGGGACAGACGCATGACATCAATAACCTGTTTATCTCGGACGGCAGCCAGTTCACCACCGGCGGTGCCGAAAACCCAACGCTGACCATCGTAAGTCTCGCGATTCGGCAGGCCGACTACATCACCCGTCAAATGACAGAGAAAACAATTTGAGGCATGCTCCGAGCTGAGGTGGCGGCGACAGGCGCTGCCACCTCAGCCTTTTTTTGACCACGCGTTCCAGCCCGACTAGTCCGTCAAGGAATCCACCATGTGTTATGTCTATGTGCATGCCGACCCGATCCAGTATGAAGCGCGAACGCGTTCTCTGAGGATCAATAACGTGGTCACCACGATCCGGCTGGAGAACCTGTTTTGGGACGTGCTGGCAGAGATCGCCAGCCGCGAAGGCAAGACCACCAACCAGATGATCGCGACCTTGTACGAGGAACTGACCGCCCTGCGTGAAGACAACCCCAACTTCACATCGTTTCTCCGCGTCTGCTGCCTGCGCTACCTCTCGCTGCCTCGGCTCGATGAATCGGCGCAAGAGCTGGCAGTCTTGCGCACCGCGCTGGCACCCGCACGGCCGACCGCGCTGTCGCATTGAGCCCTTCCTGACGCGTCGCCCGAGTGACAAGAGCCGTCGGACCATATGGTCTAAATTCGCCGAATGGGAATTCTTTATTTAGTACGCCACGGCCAGGCTTCGTTTGGCGCCAATGACTATGACGTCCTGAGCAGCACAGGGCGAGAGCAAAGTGTCCGCCTCGGCGAATACTTCAAATACAAAGGCGTAAGCTTCGACGCGGCGCTGACGGGCTCGCTCAATAGGCAGATTCAAACTTTCGCCGGAATATGTCAGGGCATGGACACCACGCTGGACGCGCTGTCCTGGCCTGGGCTCAACGAATACGACAGTGAAGCGGTGATCGCCTCAGTCCATCCCCACAAACTGGAAAAAGCGAACGCGCCCGAGATGTACCGGCACCACTTCCGCCTGCTGAAGGATGGTCTGGCCCAGTGGATGGCCGGCGTGGTCAGCCCCCATGGAATGCCGAGCTATACCGATTTTGTAGCGGGAGTCACCAGTGCGCTGGACCACGTACGCACCAGCTATGACGGCAATGTGCTGATCGTCTCCAGTGGCGGGCCGATCTCCACCGCCGTCGGTCAGGTGCTCAATACCAGCCCGGAAGCGACCATTGAGCTGAACATGGGCATCCGCAACAGCTCGGTGACAGAATTTGCGTTTACCCCAAAGCGCCACAGGCTGGTAACCTACAACACGCTGCCGCATCTGGACGCGCCCGAGTACGCAAAATGGGTGACCTACGCCTGAGGCAAGCGCTGCCCTGACTTGCAGAATCGGCCACAAACAAAGATACTCTGCGGCACCATGACCGCCATTCACCGCACACGCTCCCGCACGGGCGGCATTCGCCTACGCACCGTATCAACCGACGCGCTGACGGCGGCGAGCCACAGCTTCCTGGCGCAGCTGGAGCGGCTCGGTCTCACGCCAAATGTTGAAACGGCGGAAGGGCTTGAAGTCCCGATAGGCGACGTCGAAAAGAGCTTTCACCTGCGCGACGACCTCGCGCAAAGCTGGGCGCCCGGTGGCGACACCACCACTTTGACGGCTCGGCTGCGGTTGAACACGGAGCGCCGGTTGGACGATCTGGAGCGGGAAATTTTGCTCGCCATGCTGCTGAGCCCGGTGGCGTTCGAGTTTCCGAGTCATGCCGAGCTGGCCGCCAGCGTACGCATACGCCGCAACATCGTGGTGGCCGCACGCAAGACGTCGCTGGCTTTTCACACCACCGAGCTTGATCGACCGGAGGATTGCTGGACCTACGCCAAGGGAAGGGGCTTCACCGTACGACCCGGCCATTCATTGATCGCCGCCCTGCAAAAAGCCACTCAGCCAGAATCCTCAGGCAAGCTGTACTCGTTTTCCTGCTACCGCGCCACGGAGTACGTGATTTTGCTGGCGATTGCGCAAGAGCTCGCGCACTGCAACCCGGTTCTACTGGAAGGCTTGCAGCGCCAGTGGGAACACCGCGCCATCATGTCGGGACAGTTTCATGACGTATTTTTGCGCGAATACGGTTCGATGGAAGCCCCGCTGCCGCCCAAATATTACGTGCCGGGTGATCGTCTGTGGTTTCGTAACCCGGATGCGCACTCTTCCGACGTCTCCGGCTATGAGGGCTCCTGGGTGTTTTATCTGGGAGGCGGGCTGTTCACCAATTTCTGGCAACGCGAGCGACCCTACACCTTGACCGCTAAATGCCTTGAGCTGTTTCATTGGCGCCACGCGACCTATGTCGATGCGGGCGGTGAATTGCGCATTGATGAAGATATCGTCAAGGCACTCGTCCAGGCCTCGATGGCTGACCCGATCGAATTAGCGAAGATTCTGGAACTCATGCTGCGCCTGAGAGAGCCCCAAGGGGTGTACCAGTCGGGCGGCTGCATAGACGCCTCTCGCGAATACCCCCGCTGGGTCTGCCCGGGCAGCGCCGACATGGTATTGCCGGCTGACTGATGCCACCTGGCGCGGTCCCGCAACGCCTATTTTGCAGCGCTGCCGCTGACGCGCCAGATCACATTGCCCACGTCGTCGGCCACAAGCAGCGCGCCGCGCTTGTCGATCGCCACGCCCACTGGCCGGCCGTAGGCATAGCCTTCGGCACTCAGAAAACCTGTCAGTACGTCCACGGGTAGACCGACCGGCTGGCCTTTAGAAAAAGGCACAAACACGACCTTGTAGCCGCTGTGCGGCACGCGGTTCCACGAGCCATGCTCACCTACAAACGCGCCGTTTGATAAGGAGGGAGGCAGAGCGTTTCCGTCCGAGAAAGCCATCCCCAAAGGCGCGACGTGGGAGCCCAGCGCGTAGTCGGGTGACAGGGATTTCGCCACCAGATCAGGCCGCGGAGGTTTGACGCGATCGTCGACGTGTTGGCCGTAGTAGCTGTATGGCCAACCGTAAAACGCGCCGTCCTTTACGGAGGTCAGGTAGTCGGGTACCAGGTCGCTGCCAATCTCGTCGCGCTCATTGACGACCGTCCAGAGGGCGCCGCCTTCCGGCGCCCACCCCATCCCGTTCGGATTGCGCAGGCCAGACGCAAACACGCGGTGACTACCGGTTTTGGGATCGACTTCCCAAATCGCAGCACGACCAACTTCCGCCTCAACGCCTCGTTCGCCCGCGTTGCTGTTGGAGCCGACCGTTACATAAAGCTTTGAGCCATCCGGGCTGGCAATCAGGTTTTTAGTCCAGTGGTGGTTGATCGGCCCACCCGGCAGATCCACCACCTTGACCGGCGGCGCGTCGATCGTCGTTTGCCCGGTTTGGTAGGGGAAGCGAACCACCGAGTCGGTATTGGCTACATACAAATCATTGCCTACCAATGCCATGCCGAAGGGAGAGCTCAGGTTTTCCAAAAACACGCTTCGGGTCACTGTTTTACCGTCGCCGTTAACGTCGCGCAGCAGTGTGATGCGATTGGCAGAAGGCACACCGGCACCGGCTCCTTTCATCACCCATCTCATGACCATGCCCTTGACGCCCCGACCGTCCTCAGGCTTAGGGGGCGCGTTGCTTTCTGCCACCAGGACGTCACCATTGGGAAGGACATAGACCCAGCGCGGATGCTCCAGGCCAACCGCGAGCGGCATGACTTCCAGCCCCGCCTGGGGCGTCGGCATCACACCGTCAGGCCAACCCTTGGCGGGGGCTATGTTCACCGTGGGAATCAGGCTCGTCTTGGGCAGAGGCAAGGTGGGATGGGCGCCCATGCCCGCCTCCGGTGGCAGCATCGCGGTGTCGCTGCAGGCAGCCAGGCCGCCAACCACACCCAGGCAAAGCACGGACGTACTCCAATATTTGACAAAGAAAGCTGGTGACTGCATGAAAAATCCTTTTGAAAACTTATGGCGTACTGACGACGCATAAATACTTTTGCACCCTGCATCATCCGCGCCCGGCCCGGCCGTATCTGTCAGTGAACCTCACCGGGACTTGTCAGCGTTTTACTGCGTCGGTCAGGGCGTCTGAGCCTGCATTTCAAAACGCCGTCTGGTTGCGCAAGGTGCTGGCAGGTAACTGGTCGATTTCGGCCAGCAGTTGGGCCAAGCTGCGGCCAGCGGCGTCCAGCAGCGCGCGCCCCTTGTCTACCGTAGCCGCAGCGGCATTGCCGACTGCGCCTTGCGGGTTGTAATCCTGCATTTGCCAGCCTAGCTTGGCACTCCGGCCATCGCCCAGAATACCGAATGTTTGCGCTCTGTCTTGTGAGGTGGAATGAAAATCTTGGGCCTGCGTCATGTCGACCTGCTCCGGTTTGAGGGCCAGCATCATCGAGGTTTCAATCTCTCCGGCGTGAATGCCGAAGCGGTGTTCGTCGGCGCTGAATCGGTCGCCCACGGAATCCCCCTTCCCGTCACTGAGCGGCAGGTTGAACCAGTTCACGCTGTACACCAACATATCGAGCCGTGCCCGGAGGTCGCGCGCCACCACGTCCAGCAGGCCAACCTGGCCACCATGGGAATTCAGCAACACGAGTTTTTTGATGCCACTGTGCGCCACGGATTCGGCCAGCTCGGTCCAGAGCCTGATCAGCGTGTCGGCCTTGAGCGTGAGCGTGCCTGCAAAGCGCGCGTGCTCGGGGCTCAAACCGACCGATTGCGTGGGCAAAAACAGCACCGGCAGGCCGGGCGACAGAAGCGGCAATGCGCTCGCAATCACGCCGTCGACCAATGTGGCATCCACATTGAGCGGGAGATGAGGGCCGTGCTGCTCGATCGCAGCTACCGGCAACACCGCGATGCAGCGGGTCAAGTCGAGGCGCGCGAAGTCGGGACTTTTCAGGTCGGCCCAAAAACGAGGTGTGGCGGCAGGCGTGGAAGGAATCGATTTCATATGAGTATTTTGGGGCCAACGGCTTAAAGGCTTTTCATGCGGCCGCCGCCGCTCGCTTGATCGCCTCGCGGTGAACTTGCAACGCCGCCTGACCGTTCTCTCCTTGCTGTTGCCTCACATGGCGACCCTGCCGTTCAGCATGGCGTTTTTCATTCGTTCCAGGTGAGTCGATTCGGTCTGCACTCAGCACCCTAGCCAGACAGTTTGGTTTGCCGCGCGCACCACTGGCGCGGTAATCAGCCAGCAAGGCGGTGCTCACCTCGTCCGCGAGCAACCCGCGCATGGCGGTGAGGTGTTCAAACAACAAATCTACCAGTTTTTCGAGTGCAAATTCATGCGTTTTTCCGGTGACCCGCCAGAGCCAGTCGCTAAAAGTCAAGAAGTGATAAAACGCCGAACCCGCCATATCGTCCTTGCTCCGAAGCAGCAAAGACAGCGCTTGTGAGAACCGCCCCGAGTTGGCGACCATTTCCCAATAGCGCGCGAAACGGTTGATGCGCTGCATGGTGACAAAGTCAATCGTCGAGTTCTGCAAAATCGTGTAGGGCGTCTGCGGGTCGTAGACCATCGAAAAATCAGCGGTATGCCGAGTGATGGGCGTGCCGCGCAGGCGCTTGAGAATGCCAAACTGAATTTCGTGGGGCGCCAGTTGATACAAGCGATCAAATCCCTGGGCAAAACTCTCAAGCGTTTCGCCGGGCAGACCAAAAATCAGGTCGGCATGCACGTGGGCCTGACTTTCATGAACCAGCCAGCGCAGGTTGTCGGCGGTTTTGGTGTTGTCCTGCTTGCGCGAAATGCGCTTTTGCACTTCCGGGTTGAAGGTCTGGATGCCGACTTCAAACTGCAGCGAACCGGCTGGGAACTTCGCGATCAGCAGTTTGAGCCGATCGGGCAGGCTATCGGGTACAACTTCAAAATGAACAAATAGATCGGCGGCCATGCGATCCAGAAAAAACTGCAGGATGCGCACCGAGTGATCGACTTTTAAATTGAAGGTGCGGTCCACAAACTTGAAGTTGCGCGCGCCGCGCTGGTAAAGCGCGTCCATCGCGGCCATGAACGGGTCCAGATCAAACGCCCAGGCCGTTTTGTCGAGCGAACTCAGGCAGAACTCGCACTTGAACGGACAGCCGCGCGAAGCCTCAACATACAACAGACGCTTGGAAAGATCCTGGTTGGTGTACTCGCTGTAGGGCAGGGCAAGCGCTGCCAACGCGGGCTGCTCGCCAACGATCACTTTCATCAGTGGCTTGGGGCCATTCAGCAGTGCGCTGCAGAGTTTGGGGAAGCTCACGTCACCCCAGCCGGTGACGACATGGTCGGCCAGGCGACAAATTTCCTGGTCGGCGGTTTCGTGACTGACCTCGGGTCCACCCAGCACCACTTTGATGTCCGGGCGCAGCGCTTTGAGCAGGCGCACCACTTGGGTGGTTTCCACCACGTTCCAGATGTAGATGCCGAGGCCAATGACGTCGGGCTCCAGTGCCAGCAGCTCTTCCACAATCTGCGTGGGACGCTGCTGGATGACGAATTCGCGCAGTTGCGTCTGGGCGCGCAGACCGACACCGCCATGCATCTCCATATTGGCCAGCAAGTAGCGCAAACCCAGCGAAGCGTGAATGTACTTGGCGTTGAGCGTGGCCAGAACAATGCGCCCGCTACTGGCGGGCTGACAAGGGGTGATCTGGGACGCAACGCGGTTCATACCGGTATTATCGAGCGATGACAACAACCCTGGTTTGTGGTGACGCGTAGAAATTCGACCGGCGATTCCTTTTTTGCCTGGGAGGGCGACACCTTGGTCGTGAATATTCTGGGCAAGCCGAACGCGGCACGCAATGTCATTGGAAAGCCCAAGGGAACACAACTTAAAGTCAGCGTCACCGCCGCACCGGTCGCAGGCAAGGCGACTGACCACATGGTTCGTTTTTTGGCGCCCCTTTTTGGCGTGGTGACGGCCGACATTGAGGTGGTGTTTGGCCGGGAAAACGTGAACAAGCAGCTGCGCATCAAAGCCCCGAAGAAACTGCCCGCGGTGTTTACACAATCGTCTTTGCTGCCAGCCGAGGATTAAGTTGTTGCTCTCGTTTGCTTACTCGAATCTGCTTCCCTCGCCTGCCGCACAATGCGGGGCACCGCTGCGCGTCTCCTGCGCCACTGGAACTAAAGCCCGGTCCACTGCTCACACCCTCATCATGAATTTCCAACGTCTGGTTTCAGCTATCTTTTTGGTAGCTGCTTGCGCCCTTTCAACAGGCGCTTCCGCCCAAAGCGGTCTTATCAGTTCCGCCGTTACCCCCGCAAAAGGCTCGGTTGTCACCACCGACCAGGTGCGCGCTGAACTCCTGGCCTGGGCGCCAGAGGGTGTAGAAGCAGGCAAGCCGGTCTGGCTTGGGTTGCAGCTCGCCCACCAGCCTGAATGGCACACCTACTGGAAAAATTCCGGGGACTCAGGCCTTCCGACCCAGCTGGAGTGGCAGTTGCCCAGTGGCATCACAGCCGGGGAAATTGCCTGGCCGACACCCAAAAAAATATCAATCGGAACCTTGGCCAACTATGGCTATGACAACACCGTGTTACTGCCGGTGCCGCTCACCATAGCGCCCGGTTTCGGCGGTTCGGGTTCCTCGCAACTCGATGTCAAACTCAAGGCCGCATGGCTGGTCTGCCGAAAAGAGTGCATCCCGCAAGAAGGTGAATTTGCGCTCAGTATTCCTGTTAGAGGCTCGACCGCGCTTAGCGGCGCGGCGTTCCAGGCCACTTTTGACGCGACTCCCAAACCACTCCCCCCGGGCAGTAGCGAGGTGGAGGTCAGCGGCCAAGCTTTAAAGGTGTCGCTGGCAGGGTTGCCGACCGCTCTCCAAGGAAAAACGCTGGCCTTGTTCCCGGAAACCGGTAGCGTGATCGAGCCGGCAGCGCCTTGGCAGCAAGCCTGGCAAGGCGCGCTTTGGACAGCGCAGCTGCCGATGTCCGGCCAACGTACCGAAAGTCCCACCCAACTCCCGGTGGTCGTTTCGTTCGACCAGGTGGCTTACCGCATCGAAGCGCCGGTCAAAGGCGAATGGCCCGCCGTAGCGGCTGCCGCAGTCGTACCTGCGGCACTTGAAGCAGCCCTTCGAGCCAATGCGGCTGTGGGTTCCGCACCGGTACAAAACGGCGGAGCGCCCCTGGGACTGCTGGCCGCGTTGATTGGCGCGCTGTTGGGCGGGATGATCCTGAATCTGATGCCCTGCGTGTTTCCCGTTCTAGCCATCAAGGTGGTGGGTTTTGTCCACATAAAAACCCAAGCCACGCGTCTGGCGACAGGGCTGGCTTACAGCGCCGGTGTGGTGTTGTCGTTCTTGGCGCTGGGTGCGTTGCTGCTGGGCCTGCGCGCCGCAGGCGAGCAATTGGGTTGGGGCTTTCAACTGCAGAGCCCCGCCGTGGTGGCCTCGCTGGCGGCCTTATTCACGCTGCTCGGTCTCAACTTGGCGGGACTCTTTGAATTTGGCAGCTTCCTGCCCAGCAAAGTGGCTAATCTGCATTCGAAAAATCCCAATATCAATGCGTTTTTGTCGGGCGTGCTGGCCACCGCCATTGCCGCGCCTTGCACCGCGCCATTTATGGGGGCGTCATTGGGGTATGCCATCGGGCTGCCGGCGCTGCAGGCGTTGGCGGTGTTTGGAACGATCGGCATCGGCATGGCCCTGCCCTATCTGGCTGCAAGCGCGGTGCCTGCCGTAGCGCGAGCGTTGCCGCGCCCCGGCGCCTGGATGGTGACGTTCAAGCAACTGATGGCGTTTCCGATGTTTGCCACCGTCGCCTGGCTAGTCTGGGTGCTGGGTCAGCAAAGCGGAATAGACGGCGCCGGCGCGTTGCTTGCGCTACTGGTGCTGATGACGATGGCGATTTGGGCCTTTGGCTTACGGGGACCGTCCCGCACGGTGATCGCGACGCTTTCCATAGCGCTCGGCGTCGTTGGAATCTGGGCTATCGGTCCTAATGTCATCAAACCTGTCACTACTTCCGCCACGACCGAAGCCTCCGGCAGATGGCAGGCCTGGGAGCCGGGCCGCGTGGACCAACTGACCGCACAAGGGCAAAGCGTTTTTGTGGACTTTACTGCCGCTTGGTGCGTGACCTGCCAGTACAACAAGAAAACCACGTTGTCTAACGCGTCGGTGCTGGCCGACATGGACGAAAAAAATGTGGCGCTGCTGCGCGCTGACTGGACCCGCCGCGACCCAGCGGTGACCGCGGCGCTGGCGCAGTTGGGCCGCAGTGGCGTGCCGGTGTATGTACTGTACAAATCAGGTCGACCCCCGGTGGTGCTATCAGAAGTTTTGTCTGTGGATGATGTCAGGGCAGCGTTGGCCAAGCTGTGACGTGTCGAGGGCTTCGTGGGCGAGTGTTCGACACTGACCACACGCAATAAAAGGAACCGCGCCTTATGAAACCGATACCGCTCGCCGAGCGCATCCCCTACATCCTCAACCACTGCCGCACCATTGCGGTGGTCGGCCTTTCACCCAAGCCTCACCGTGCCAGCTTTGATGTGGCGCGCTACATGCAGGCCAGCGGTTACCGCATCATTCCCATCAACCCGAACGTTGCCGGGATGCAAGGCCAGGTTCTTGGCGAAAAGGCTTACGCCACGCTACTGGAAGCCGCGCGACACGAAACGATTGATCTGGTCAACTGCTTTCGTAACAGCGAGGACATTCCGCCCATCGTCGACGAGGCCATCGCCATCGGCGCCAAGGCGATCTGGATGCAGCTTGCCATTACCAATGCAGCGGCGGCAACCAAGGCCGAAGCGGCGGGCCTGCTGGTGGTGCAGGACCACTGCATCAAAATAGATCACCGGGTGCTGTGGTCGCAAGGTCTGCTGCAAGCGCCCGCGCAGCTACCCGCGAACAGCCCAAACCCAGGTACACCTAAGGTTTAAGGTACTCGTCATCGCCGCATTCGCTGCGGCGGATGCCGCCCCTTTCTGCCTCTTTTCCCTGCCTCTTTTTTCTGCATAAGACACGCATGCCCCCTAACTATCTTCCCCAAGTCAGAAGCCAATACGAGGCCTTGCCTTATCCGCCACGCGACCCGGAAGACGATCGCAAGCGTCTGGCGCTGACATGGTTGGAAGACCTGCCCATGATTAACCACTACTGTTTTGCCGGAAAGCAGTCTTTTCAAAACGGCTTTAGGGCCCTGGTGGCCGGAGCGGGGACGGGCGACGCCACTATTTTTCTGGCCGAGCAGTTGCGCACCACCAACGCGGAAGTGGTGCATCTGGACATGAGCGAAGCCAGTACCGCGTTAGCCAAGGAGCGGGCCGACATTCGCGGACTGACCAACATCACTTGGGTCCACGACTCCCTGCTCAACCTGCCCACCCTGGGCTTGGGTAAATTCGACTACATCAACTGCAGCGGCGTGCTGCACCACTTGGCCGACCCAGACCTGGGTTTCAGGGCGCTGCGCAGCGTTCTCAAGGACGACGGCGCTATTGGCTTGATGGTCTATGCCACCACAGGCCGCACCGGTGTTTATCAAATGCAGGCGCTGATGCGTCTTGTGAACGGCACGCAGACTGACGATCTGCACAAGCTTGCCAATACACGCGACTTGCTGGCCAGTTTGCCACCCAGCAACTGGTTTATGCGCAGCGAAGATTTGGTGCATGACCACAAGGCCGGTGACGCCGGCATCTACGATCTGCTGCTGCATTCGCAAGACCGCTCTTACTCAGTTGGAGAACTGTTCGACTGGTTGGGTGATGGCGCAAAAGAAGGTCAGCACAGTGGGCACGGGATGCACTTGGCGTTCACTGACGTGCAGCGCGGGCGCTCGCCTTATTTGCCGCACATGGTGCTCGGCAACAAACCGCCTGTCATGGCCAACGCATTGCGTCAATTGCCGCGCCGGCGGCAGTATGAAATGGCTGAGCTCATGATTGGCAACATCATTACTCATTCACTGTATGTCACTCGGGATGCGAGCTGCACTGCCCCTTACGGAAATGCCGAATACGTGCCCTTTTTCTTCCACGAACCCCTGACAGGTGAAATGGCGGCGCAGGTCTTTGGCAGCAACCGAGGTCAACCCTTCATTCTGAAGCACCAGCACTCGAGGATGTCGCTGATGGTCAACCCGGGCAAATATGGAGCCAAAATATTAGGCCTAATAGACGGCCGGAAAAGTTTTGGCGAAATCTTTGATCAGTTTCGCGCCGAATGGCATGGGAAAGCCGCGGCCCCTAACAACGAGGTATTGTTCGCGGACTTTGCGGAGTCCTATGAGGCTCTTAATGCGCTCGACCGCTTGCTCCTCAAACACCCCGAAGCCGATGCTGTGGCAGCGAACTAACCGGCCACGCCCCCAGTTCCTGCAGCACTTCTTGAAAACGTCAAGCTAAGGCGGGGGTGCTACCCGGCAACGGTTTGAGCCGCTTACCGTGTTCCAGCCGAAAAATCAGCTCCTTGACGATCCCGTACATCACCGCGCGATCCCGACTCGGATGGTCTAAAAAATGAACGGTAGTGGTACCTATGCTTGCAAAACCATTGCCCGGCTGCTCGGGACCGTTGCCGTAAGTCACCGTGATGCCGTACTCGGTCATCAGCGGTCCACAGGCCTGCCAATCGCGCGTCCACTGCGGCAAGGCCAGCGCGTTGTCCCAGAGCGTTCCCGCACTTTCATAACATTCCTCGATGTGGTGATGCCCCAGCAGTTGCGCCAAGTGCCGCTCTTTGGCAATACAGCTGCGAAAATACTCCTGGTCATTCATGTGCATGGCGACGCCCTTTACAAGACAAGCAAAAACTAACCATGCCATGGTAAATCTGAACCCGTCCTGCGCATAGCGGCCCACGCGGAAAAGCTACTTCGGGCGAAGCGCACCTCACACCTGAGACAATCTAGCCATGTTTGCACCACTTCAAAACGACACTTTTCTCCGCGCCTGCCTGCGCCAGTCAACCGACTACACCCCCGTCTGGCTAATGCGACAAGCTGGCCGCTATTTACCGGAATACCGCGCAACCCGCGGCCAAGCCGGCAGCTTCATGGGGCTGGCCACCAACACGGATTACGCGACTGAAGTCACCTTGCAGCCGCTGGAGCGCTACCCGCTGGATGCCGCCATTTTATTCAGCGACATTCTGACCGTGCCCGATGCCATGGGTTTGGGCTTGTCGTTTGCGTTGGGTGAAGGCCCGCGTTTTGCCACCCCGGTCCGTGACGAGGCAGCGGTGGCCCGTCTGGCGGTGCCAGACATGAACAAACTGCGTTATGTGTTTGATGCGGTCACGTCTATCCGCAAGGCACTGAACGGCCGCGTGCCGCTGATCGGCTTTTCGGGCAGCCCCTGGACGTTGGCCTGCTACATGGTGGAAGGTGCCGGATCTGACGACTACCGCCTCGTCAAAACCATGCTCTACCAGCGCCCCGACCTGCTGCACAAAATCCTGGCGATCAACGCAGACGCGGTAGCCGCCTACCTGAACGCGCAGATTGAAGCCGGAGCCCAAGCAGTCATGATTTTTGACAGCTGGGGGGGCGTGCTGGCCGATGCCGCGTTTTACACCTTCAGCCTGGCCTATACCGCCCGGGTACTAGGCCAGCTCAAACGCGAGCACAACGGCGTGAAAATCCCGCGACTGGTATTTACCAAAGGCGGCGGGCCGTGGCTGGAAGCCATGGGCCAGCTTGATTGCGAGGTACTGGGTCTGGACTGGACTGTCAATTTGGCTCAAGCGCGGGCACGGGTAGCCGAACAAGGACCTCATGCCAAGGCACTCCAAGGCAATCTGGACCCCAGCGTGCTGTTTGCCAGCCCGGCCCAAATTGAAGCGGAGGTGGCCAGCGTGCTGGACAGCTTTGGCCCTCCTCACCTGGATGCCAGTCAGGCTGGGCCGACCCATATTTTCAACTTGGGTCACGGCATCAGCCAGCATACCCCGCCCGACAACGTCGAAGTGCTGGTTCGCGCAGTGCACACTTACTCTCGCAAGATGCGCACGGCTCGGGCCTGAGACCTTCCACGCACGCCAGGAAACCGCCGATTCAGCGGCTATTTCAAGCATGACTAGCACAAAATCAGGCGCCTGCATTGGGACTTATGCACAAATTCCATGCTGCGGTGCCGCAAGGCAGGAGTGGCTGCCGATACCGCGCTATCAAAGAAATAGCGCATCTAAGTTGTTGATTTATATAGGAACTTTAACCTGCCATTTTTTCAGGCATTTTAAGAAAAACGTTGATTTACAAGGCTTTGATCCGCTATCTTCCAAGCTATCAACAAAGTTATCCACAGAAAATCTTGACAGCTTCAAAGTGGTGATAAATCAACGACTTAGCGCATTCATTGGATGTGTTTTTGAAGAAGTACCCATAAGTGGGTACCCCAAATGAGTTACTGGCTAGGGGTGGTCGTGGCCACACCGGCACACAGCGGCATCGCCGGACCTCTGACTTATCGGAGCGAGTCACCGCTAGCGCCCGGCACGCTGGTACGCGTCCCACTGGGTAAACGAGAAGTGCTTGGCGTGGTCTGGGAACTCTTGCCAGACGCTGGGGACTTGCTTGAGACGCAAGCCCGGCCTCTGGCCGGCGTCCTGGATGGACTGACGCCCCTCTCCGCAACCTGGCGAAAACTTGTAACATTTACGGCAAGTTATTACCAGCGCTCTTTGGGCGAGGTGGCGCTGGCTGCGCTGCCGCCGCAGTTGCGCGAACTGAGCAGCCTCCAGCTGGCGCGCCGGCTGAAGCGTCCTGTGGTGGATACCAGCAGCATGCAGGAAATAAATAATTTGATAGCGCTTAGCGCCCAGCAGACAAGGGCGCTCGCCGAATTTAATGCCGATAGGCGACCCGCCTTATTGTTTGGTGCCACCGGCAGTGGCAAAACCGAGGTTTATCTGCGCGCTGCCGCCGAGGTGCTGGCGCAAGACCCGGGCGCACAGGTGCTGGTGATGGTGCCGGAGATCAACCTCACACCGCAATTGCAAGCGCGTTTCGAAGCCCGCTTCGCCCACTTGGGCAAAGAACGGGTGGTAGCGATGCACAGCGGACTGACGCCCGCCCAGCGGCTTAAAAGTTGGCTGGCCGCCCACGCGGGCCATGCGCGGCTGGTGTTGGGTACGCGCATGGCGGTGTTGGCTTCTCTCCCCAATTTAAGGTTGCTGGTGGTGGATGAAGAACACGATCCCAGTTACAAGCAGCAGGAGGGCGCCCGTTATTCGGCGCGAGATCTGGCGGTGTACCGCGCCCAACTGGAAACCGGGCAAGCTGCTGTCGCCGCTCCGCCTCACGGCGCCTGCCGGGTACTGCTGGGATCCGCCACACCTTCCCTGGAAAGCTGGCAGGCGACGATCACGGGCCGCTATCAGCGGCTCACCATGAGCGATCGTATCGGCTCGGATCAAGCGGACGGCGGCGCCTACCTTGGCCGACTGCCGACTGTAAGGCGGGTGGACATGAATCACCAGCCCAAACACAGCGTCATCGCGCCGCCGTTGCTGGCTGCCATGGCCGAAAGGGTGGCGCGCGGCGAACAATCGCTGATTTTTTTAAACCGCCGCGGCTACGCGCCCGTGCTGGCCTGCCACGATTGCGATTGGAAAAGCGAATGTCCGCATTGCAGCGCCTACCGCGTGTTTCACAAAATCGACCGTACCCTGCGCTGCCACCATTGCGGTTTCACCGAACGCGTGCCGCGGGCCTGCCAGAACTGCGGCAACCTTGACATCGCTCCGGTCGGTCGCGGCACCGAACGACTGGAGGAACATCTTGCTGAACTGCTAACGGGCGTGTTGCGGCCCGACGGAAGTGCCGCGCGCATCCTCCGCATCGACGCCGACACCACCCGGCTCAAGGGCGCGCTCGAGTCGCAATTGGCGAGCGTGCATGCCGGCGAGGTCGACGTGCTGGTTGGTACGCAAATGATTGCCAAAGGCCATGATTTTCGGCATATCACGCTGGTGGCGGCGCTCAACCCCGACGGGGCGCTATTCTCCAGCGACTTTCGCGCACCCGAGCGCTTGTTCAGCTTGCTGATGCAGGCAGGCGGGCGGGCGGGCCGAGATGCGCGACAGAGCGAAGCCAGTGAAATGTGGGTCCAAACTTTTCATCCTGATCATCCGCTGTTCGCCGCCCTCAAACAGCACGATTACCCGGCTTTCGCAGCGCAGCAACTCGCTGAGCGCCACGCTGCGGGCCTGTCGCCGTTCGGATTCTCCGCGCTGCTTCGCGCCGAGGCCCGAACGCAGGAAGTCGCCCAGGGATTTTTGAATGCCGCCGTCACCTTGGCGCAACCGCTTCAGCTGCCCGGCCAAGCTCAGGTGACGTTGTACCCGGCCGTTCCCATGACGATCCAGCGCGTCGCCAATATTGAGCGCGCCCAAATGCTGATAGAGAGTCCTTCGCGCACGGCGTTGCAGCGTTTCCTGGCAGCATGGCAGCCGGTACTGTTTGAAACACGTCGGCAAGGTGAGTTCAAAAGCCTGATTCGCTGGGCGATTGATGTGGATCCGATTGCCATTTAAGGGGTGTGGGCACATGTTCCGGGGGTGCATCAGGTCTCCGCCTTACTTAGAATCGTCGCTCCTTAAACCGCGATCGATGCGTTCGACGAGGCCCCCACGGCACGAATGACTGCTTGGTACCGCAATTTTTATTGAATTGGAGATTTCCATGGGCAATAACATCGAAGGCAAAATCGTTGTCATCACTGGCGCGAGCAGCGGCCTTGGCGAAGCGACAGCACGTCATTTGTCGCAGCTTGGCGCCACAGTAGTGCTCGGCGCCCGACGTCTGGAGCGAATTCAGGCGCTCGCCAAAGAATTGACGGACAGCGGCAGAAAAGCAATGGCAGTGCAGACCGACGTGACGCAGAGCGAGCAAGTCAAGAAATTAGTCGATGCAGCGGTTGCCGCCTACGGTCGGATCGACGTCATGATCAACAACGCGGGATTGATGCCGCACTCCCCCCTTGATCGTTTGAAGATTGCGGACTGGGACCGCATGATTGACGTCAACATCAAAGGCGTGTTGTACGGCATTGCGGCCGCACTGCCCCATATGCAGCAACAAAAATCAGGACACATCATTAATGTTTCTTCTGTCGCGGGCCATAAAGTCCGTCCCGGGAGTGCCGTCTACGCAGCCACTAAACACGCCGTGAGGGCGCTGTCCGAAGGTTTGCGCCAGGAAGTAAAACCGTACAACCTGCGCACGACTGTCATTTCTCCGGGCGCAGTGGCGACAGAGCTCCCCAACAGCATTACGGAAGCAGATGTTGCCGCGAGCGTCAAAAAAATCTATGAAACGGCCATACCGGCCGATTCCTTCGCCAGAGCGGTGGCTTACGCCATGAGCCAGCCAGACGATATTGATGTGAATGAAATCCTTTTCCGGCCCACGCGGCAAGAGGTGTGACGGCGGGTTAAGTCCAAAGGTTTATCCCGGCGCTATGGGCGGGACTTGCCTTGTCAAGAACAAGAGCCAGTTCCCTGCCGCTGTGCAAGGCGCGCTTAAGTCAACCAGGCTACCGCCGCCGAGAAGCTGAAAAAAGCGAGCACGGTCGACAGCAAAATGATGCGCGCAATGCGCCCGTTATCCGCACCGAAGCGCTCAGCCAGCATGGCCACATTGCTGGCGCTTGGCAAGGCGGCCACCAGCACCACCACGGTTAGGGCGAAGCGGCCCAGCGGCAGACCCAGCGCGATAGCGCCCAGCCCGACGCTGCCCACCAGCAGCGGGTGAACGACCAGTTTGATAAGCACCACTGGCACATAGTCGGCCAGTGGCGTTCGGGTGACACTATTTATTTGTGAGCGCGCCAGCACCGCGCCAATGGTGAACAACGCGACCGGCGAAGCCGCATCGGCGAGCAGACTGACCGTCCCCATAAGGGGCGTTGGCAGCGCGAAGTGAATGGCGGATGCGAGCGTGCCCAACACAATCGACCAGGGCAGCGGATTAGCCACCACCCCTTTAAACGCCATGCGTGCCGCCCTGGCGGCGCCGTGTTCGTCCGCCCGGTCAAGCCGCGACAACGCAATGCACAGCGACGAAGTCATCACCATGTCCACCGTGATGGTGACAATCGCCGGGCCCGCCGCCTGGGCGCCCAGCAGGGCCACCAGAAGCGGCACGCCCATGAATCCGGTGTTGGGGAAAGCCGCTACCAACGCGCCGAAAGAGGCGTCGTTCCAACCGATACGGCCTGCGGGACCGGTGCGGGTCACCGCGATTGTGAAGGTCACCATCAGCACAGCGCAGAGCAGATACACCAGCACCAGGCTGCCGTCCAGTAACTGTGCAATGGGCGTGCTGGCGCCAAAGCGGTACAGCATGCAAGGGAGCGCGAAATACAACACAAACCCATTGAGCCCCGGAATGGCTTCGAGCGGCAACAGGCGCCGCCGGGCGGCCACATAGCCGGCCAGCACGAGGGCAAAGAAAGGAAAGGTAACCAGGAGAATGCTTAACACAACGCCTATTGTCACTGGCAAAGTTAGCTGTCGACTGACTGGCTATGATGCCGGTTGCCTCCTTCTTTTTTTCTAAGTCATTAGTTTCGAATCTTCTCGTTTTTGCCTGCATGTCGTCATCCTCTCCCGTGTCCCCTACCGCATCTCCTGCCACGTCGGGACTCAACCTCGCCCAACAAGAAGCCGTCAACTACCTGCAGGGACCCTGCCTGGTACTGGCGGGTGCGGGCTCAGGCAAAACGCGGGTAATCACGCACAAGATTGGCCGACTCATTCAGTCCGGTCTCAAGCCCGACCAGATTGCCGCCATCACCTTTACGAACAAGGCTGCCGCCGAAATGCGCGAACGCGCCAAAAGCTTGATCGGCAAGCAAGCCAGGGGCGTGGTGATTTGCACTTTTCACGCGCTCGGCGTGCGCATGCTCAGGCAGGACGGCGAAGCGCTGGGCCTGAAACCTCAGTTTTCGATTCTGGACAGTGACGACGTGACCAGCATCCTGAAAGACGCGGGCGGCAGCACAGAAGCGGCCACTGTGCGCCAATGGCAATGGACCATCAGCCGGTGGAAAAATGGGGGCCTCAATGCGGCCCAGGCCGGTGCGCAGGCCAGCGACGACGAAGAGCGCGTGATCGCGCGGATCATGGCGCACTATGAAGAGCGTCTGACAGCCTACCAAAGCGTGGACTTCGACGATCTGATTGGTCTACCCCTCAAGCTGCTGCAAGAGCACGAAGCGGTGCGCACCAAGTGGCAACGTTCGTTGGGCCATGTTTTGGTAGATGAATACCAGGACACTAACGCCACGCAGTACGAGGTCCTGAAGCTGATCGTCGGTCCACGCGGCCGCTTCACGGCGGTCGGCGACGACGACCAATCGATCTACGGCTGGCGCGGCGCGACACTGGACAACCTGAAACGGTTGCCGCAAGACTATGCCAACCTGAAGGTGGTGAAACTGGAGCAAAACTACCGCTCGACCAGCGCCATCCTGCGGGCGGCCAATAACGTGATCGGCCCCAATCCCAAGCTGTTCCCAAAGACCTTGTTCAGCGAACTCGGCGAAGGCGAGCCGGTGCGGGTGGTGGACTGCGACAGCGAGGAGCACGAAGCCGAGCGCGTGGTCGCCCGCATCCAAAGCCTTCGTGCCGGCGCGGAACTCCAGGCCGTCGGCAGCCAGTACAAAGAGTGGAAAGATTTTTGCGTGCTTTACCGCGCCAATCACCAAGCCAAGCCGTTTGAAAAAGCTTTTCGGAAAGCGCAGATCCCCTACAAGGTCTCCGGCGGTCAAAGCTTTTTTGACCGGGCCGAAATCAAGGACCTGTGCTGTTGGATGCGTCTGCTGGTCAACAACGACGACGACTTGGCATTTAGGCGCGCAGTGACCACGCCCAAGCGAGGCATTGGCCACACCACCTTGCAGGCGCTGAACACCTTTTCCGAACGCTACAAGCTCAGCCTGTTCGAAGCGCTGTTCAGCAACTCACTGGGTTCCGTGCTGCCCGCCAAGGCGGTCGGCTCGCTGCACGAGTTTGGCCGCTATGTCAATGAGCTGGAACAGCGCGCCAGAAAAACGGTTGGTGCCGAGGACGCGCGCATCCTCTTGAAAGACTGGCTGAAGGACATTGACTACGAAAAGCACTTGTACGATGGTGAAGAGAGTGAAAAAGTAGCGGCCGCGCGCTGGAACAACGTGATGGATTTCTGCGACTGGATGGCGCAGCGCTGCGGCGGACAGATCGAAGACGCGTCGGGCGCCGTGGTCGAGAAGGAAACCAAGACCATGCTCGAGGTGGTGCAGACGATAGCCCTGCTTTCCACCATCAGCGAGCGCGAAGGGGAACAAAACGTCGTCACGCTGTCTACGCTGCACGCCTCCAAGGGACTGGAATGGCCGCACGTGGTGCTCGCCAGCTGCGTGGAAGGGCTGCTGCCGTTCAAACTCGAAAACGACGACGGGACCAACACCGACAACATTGCGCTGCGCCTGCAAGAAGAACGTCGCCTGATGTATGTGGGCATCACGCGTGCACAGCGCACGTTGGCGGTGAACTGGCTGCGCAAGCGCAAAAAAGGCCGTGAGATGATTCCTGGCGTACCGAGCCGCTTCATCGCCGAAATGGCGCTGGACAAAACGACCATCAGGGAAGATCCTCGCGAAAAGATCAAAGCGCTGCGCGCCGAGTTTGCAAAAAAATCAGCCCTTGCACTGGCTGCGACGGCTGCGGCCGCAGCAGCGGATCGCCGTTGACTCATGGGCTCCAACCTGGCATTGAACATGACTTTTAATTCCCTCCGGTTCGCTCTTTTTTTTATAGCCGCTGGTGCAGTTGCCGCAGGTGCTGGCGCTAAAAACCAGCCTGAGCCAGCGTGCCCAACGGTTCAGTCTATGAAAGCCGAACAACTTTATGGACGGTGGGAAGCACGTTTTACCCCTTCCCCAGCAGGACTGTCGAGCCGAGCCACCGTACTGCTCGAGCGCCATGCGGAATTTTCTGAAAGTCTGGCCGGCGTGGTCAGTCGCGAACTAAGCCATGCAGCCGGATCGAACGTCACAACCGCCCAAGCCGCATTGGCCGGCGATCTGGAAGACGGCATGCTGTTGCTCGACGAGTCCTCCGACAAGATCAGCATTACGGGCACCTGGAATGGTGAAGTGGTGGAAGGCTCCTGCGGCAAGGTATTTCGGGGCAGTTGGAAAGATACCAGCTCCAGCGCGCCCGACAACGCACCCGAGGTATCCTTCATCCTGACGAAGCTCCCTTGACCGAAGTCAGGACGACTTCGTCTTGGTCTGCGACCTGGCGCTCGTAGCGGCTTGTTGGACTACAACAGAAGCGGCCATGGGCTGAGCATGAAGCCGAGTTTGGTTCACGGCGGGTGGACTCGCCCCATCGTTGAATAAGCTACTCTTTCAATAGCTGACTTCGTTTCTGTTTGTTGGGCTACAGCCGCTTTTAATCCAAACACCTTGCGGGTTCAAAGTTGCGCCTTTCCTTTCAGGCGCAACCGGCGGTGTTGCGGGGCCAGCCCCGATTGCTTTAAGCTGTGTCGATGAACTCCACAGCGTTGCATGCGGCCAGCTGGCTGCGCCAAGCCACCCTACCTTGAACGAGCCAACCACCTTCACCTTAGCTTGCATCATCGTCGGCCTGCTGCTGATAGCGATGACGCTCGCCGGCTCCTTTGTTGCCCGCTTGCCGCTGAGTGCCGCCATGCTTTATCTGGGCGCAGGGGTGGCCATCGGCCCGATGGGCCTGGGCCTCATCCGACTCGATGCCTTTAAAAATGTGGCGCTACTCGAGCGGCTGACCGAAGTGGCTGTTTTGATATCGCTCTTCACCGCCGGCATGAAACTGGAATTACCGATCACGAACCGGCGTTGGCGCATTCCGGTGCAACTGGCCACGGTGTCCATGCTGATCACCGTCGGGGCGGTCACTGCGGTGGGCGTCTTCATTCTGGGCTTGTCTTGGGGTGCCTCGGTTTTGCTGGGCGCAATTTTGGCGCCGACCGACCCAGTGCTGGCCTCTGATGTGCAGGTGGGCGACCCGAGCGACCGCGACCGTCTGCGCTTTGGCCTGACCGGCGAAGGCGGACTGAACGACGGTACGGCTTTTCCCTTCGTGATGCTGGGCCTGGGCTTGCTGAACCTACACGAGCTGGGTGAAGGCGGCTGGCGCTGGTGGTCGATTGACGTGCTGTGGGCCGTCGCGGGCGGCTTGGGTCTGGGCTACCTGCTCGGCACCCTGGTGGGCCGTGCGATTATCAACCTGCGTATGCGCCACCGCGAAGCGCTGGGCTCGGATGAGTTCATTGCGTTGGGCTTGATCGCACTGACTTATGGGCTGGCGCTTTTAAGCCAGACCTACGGGTTTCTGGCCGTCTTCGCTGCGGGCTTGGCGTTACGCCGTATTGACGAGCCGAAATCGGTTCTGCCAGCAGAGTCCACACCTGCGCTGAGCCCCGCAGACCGCGAAGCATCAGGCGCCGAAGCACCCGCCCACATGATGAACGCGGTACAGCGTTTTAACAGCCAGCTCGAAAGCTTTGTGGAAGTCGCCATTGTGCTGGCCGTGGGTGTGCTGATAGCCACAGTTCAGTTTCGTAGCGAAGTACTCTGGTTCATCCCGGTGCTGTTTTTACTGATTCGTCCAGCGGCGGTTTACGTCGGCTTATTGGGAACGCACGTCAAAGGAACGCAGCGGCGCCTGATGGCCTGGTTTGGCATTCGCGGCATCGGCTCCCTGTACTACCTGCTTTATGCGATCAGCCACCACATCGAACCGGCTTTGGCGGAACACTTGCTGTCTATTACCCTGGCTGTGATCGTCGCTTCAGTCATCGCACACGGCATTTCGGTAACGCCGTTGATGACGCGCTACGAGTCGCGAAAACGCTCTGGTCGCGGCACCGATGCAGGATCGGGCGGGACTTGAAGAGTCGGCGATCCGCTGCTTGACACGCTCGAATGCGTCAACCGATAACGCGAGGCTTCGCCAAAGCGGGTCCGGTTTTTTCTGTGGCTTTATTACGGTCTGGCAATCAACTGATGATGCGCGTTGACACCGAGGTCACCGCGAGACGCTGCATGCGTTTTCCGGTCTGAATGGTAGACAACGAGGACCGCATTGTCGTGCGTAACGAGGGTCGGAGAAACCATTGACACGACGGCCTTTCCTTCGCCATCCGCAACAAAATTGTTGCCTGAACCGGTTCCATCAAGGGGTGTGAACCCAACAGGTTGTTGGTCGAAATGATTTTCAAACAAGCTGTAGTGGCCGTGGGGCTTCAGATCTGAAAGAATAACGGTGACTTTTTCCCGGCCGCCGGGCAGGGGCGTCAAAATCACCTCTCCTTTTGAAGCTAACCAAGCACCGAGAGACATGTCGAGGGGTTTTCCTGACGCGTTCAACAGCGGCAGCTCTTGGGTCTCACCAATCAGCGCATTCCGGATACCCGCCACGTGCTTGATGCCCTGGGGACCGATCGCCGCAGCCGCGGCAGGCGCGGCGACGAACACCTGGGGGTCCAACGGTGGCTTCTGGTGTGTCTCGTTGGAAAAGAATGCCGCGTGGGTTTGAAAGTCGATAACCTGGCTTTCATTGTCAGCCCGTGCCGATCCACAAATTAAAGTTCCAAGCACCACCAGGCTGGCGGCTAACGCAGGCTTAAATTTCAGAGTCGTGGACATAATCGTGTTTCCCCTTTTTTGGCGTCACGGTTGAGAGTTTTAGGACTTCTGCTCATGGTATCAAAAAAGCGGTGAATGCACCGATTAACCCGTGAACACTCTGTGTACCTCCCCTGGAACGGGGTTCGGGTTGATCGGTTAAATACAAGGCGATTTACTTCAGAACGCGTGGCCGACGTTTAACAAAGCCATGACCCCCAAGCTGAGAAAGACTAACGCCGCGATGCCGTGGACCAAGGGCATGGACACCTTCTGAGCAAAGGCACCCCCCAGAAATACGGCGGGCACGTCGGCGAGCATCATCCCAAGCGTAGTACCGGCCACAACGGGCACCAGATCATGGTATCGCGCGGCCAGCGCCACGGTGGCGATTTGGGTTTTGTCGCCCATTTCTGCCAGGAAGAACGCCAGCACCGTGGTCCCGAAAACACCGAACCGCTGCTTTCCTCCGCTTAAATCACCGCTGGCCTTGTCGGGAATAAGCATCCAGACCGCCATCACAACGAAGCCCACGCCAACTACCCAGCGAAGCATGGTTGGGCCAAGCTGTGCCGCAACCCAAGTTCCCGCCACGCCAGCAAAGGCATGATTAATAAGTGTTGCGATCAGAATCCCAAAGATGATGGGAATAGGGCGTTTGAATTTTGCGGCCAAAAGGAAGGCCAGCAATTGGGTTTTGTCTCCCATTTCGCCGAGGGCGACGACGCCAGTCGAGACCAGGAATGCTTCCAAAAAGATTCTCCGGGGCCGGCTGATTTCCAATGACCACAGCGCGTCCCCGGCCCATATCGGAGGCAGTGTGGTCAAAGGTCTTGCCAAGCATGAAGCTGCCTGCGCCATGGTCTACGACCAAGTATGTTGACGCAGGCCCCTTTTGAACAGAGCGGCTACTCCCCAATGACTGCGGAAAGTGTAGCAGAGGCCTATCCAGTGGGATCCTAAATCGCCTGCACGAAAGCCCGTTTGACACCTTCCTCGCCGATCGAGCGCGCCACACCAAAGCCGGAGACTTGTCGGGCACCCTTGACCTCTACTGCTACAAATCTGAAGTCGCCCAGTTGCGTCATGGGCGCTGCCTCAGGAAAGCGTTGCAAATACACAGCGCGGCAGGACTGCCAGGTCTGACCGCGGGGCTCCAACACCGTTGCAAGTCCTTCAAGGGTGACTCTGGGCAATGCATGCACCGGCTCATCCGGCACTTCCGCCTGCATCACCAGTAACGATATTTTCGGCCTGGCTTGAAGGTTACCCGTGTGCGCGGCCAACCCGCTGACATGGATTACCAGGCAGCCAAGCACCGGCTCCAGGGCAAACGGAACCATCGAAACAAATGCGCCCCCATCGTCGCCAATAGTCCCCAGGGCGGCAACTCGCTGAGACGCTATAAGCGCACGTAGTTCGCGGATCATTCCAGTTTCATCAGACACGATTTCCCCCTCGAAGGCTTGTTAATTTAACGATAACGCGCAGCCTGACGCCGCAATATCTCTGACCCCTCGAATTTCTTGCGGTCAGGGCGGTCGACAGCGCCCACTCCTGGCCATGGGCGGTGTGGCAGAATTCCCAACGATTTCCAATTACCCGTAAAGGCACCTCGTGGATCTATTACAAATCCTGCTCCTTGCTGTTATCCAGGGCGCCGCTGAACTCCTTCCAGTCTCAAGCTCCGCCCATGTGATCGTCGCCGAAAAGCTCATGGGACTGGATCCCACGGCGCCCGAAATGACGCTTTTGTTGGTGATGCTGCATACGGGAACGATGTTCGCTGTCATTGTCCATTTTTGGAAAACCTGGCGCGCCACCTATTTCGGGTCTTTGCAGGCTTTTCGCACCAACGCGCTCTACGTCGTAACCGCCACTGTCGCAACCGGGATCGTCGGCCTTCTGCTGCTTCAATTGATCAAATATGCGGTCGCCAAAAACTCCCCTGATTTCGAAATTGAACACCTGTTTGGCAACGCCCGATTGATGGCAGCGTCCCTGGCGGCTGCAGGCCTGCTGATCATCGTCTCTTCGCGTATGGATCAAAATGTAAAACGGAATTTGTCTTTAAAAAGTGCCACCTGGATCGGCGCCGTGCAAGGGCTGTGCCTGCCTTTTCGGGGATTCTCACGCTCCGGCGCCACGATCTCAACCGGTTTAGTCCTGGGCGTGGCCCGCACACGCGCTGAGGAATTCAGCTTTGCGTTGGCCGTTGTTCTGACTCCAGCCGTGATCGTCAAAGAAGTTTATCGACTTTACAAGGCACATGTCGCCACTTCAATCGTAGATGCCGGCAGCTTTTTGCATCTCCTGGGCCCCAGCTTACTCGGGATGGTATTTAGTTTTCTGGCAGGTCTGGTAGCGCTTCGCTGGCTTTCGCGCTGGCTTGAGCAAGGCCGGTGGCATTTTTTCGGGGGCTACTGTCTGCTGGCTTCATTGGCCGTGCTTTGGGTCGGCTGATACACCCTCCTCCATAGCGAAGCGCGTGTTGCCGTCGCTGCAATGCGCCACGCAGGCGAACTGAATGCCGCTGCGCGCCTTCTGTGGTAGCGCCTGATTCCGTGACTATCAGGCGTTTAAGCCGCTTATGCGGCGGTATCTGAGTGCCGTCCGAACATCCTGTAGTCGATATACAGCCAGGTTTCGCGCCATAGAAATTTCCCCCAAGTGGTCCAGGATCGAAAGCGGCTGGAAAGTGTCGGAGCAGGTTTAGCCTGCAGCCCGAGATCCAGTGCCATCGCCATCGCGCGGCTCATGTGCAGGGGGTCGCTCACGAGGAGCACCGACCGAATCCCGGCAAGCTCCATCAATTCCTTGGCCCGTTCCAGATTTTGCCAAGTATTACGAGACTCGATATCGACGAGCATCGCTGAATTAGGAACGCCATGCGCGGCAGAAAATTGACGTCCAACCTCGGCTTCCGAGGGATATCCCGACTGGGGCGTTCCACCGGTAAAAATGATCCAGTGAACCCTTCCATTTTTATACAGAGATATTGCCTCGTTAATACGTTCACGATAAACCGGTGAAGGCTTGTTTCCCCATGCTGCAGCGCCTAATACCACCGCTGCATCCGCTGAAGCGTCAGAAGTTTGGTTGCCGAATTGAACGATTTGCCACGCCACTGCGGTGTAGGCACTGATGAGGAGCACAAGCCCCAATAGGATGATTTTTCGAAATGAAAGCACTGAAAGTTGCATTGGAGCCGAAGGGCGGCTTTTGAAAGTAAGCCGGACTGCGTAATTTAATTCGCTACAGCAGCGGTATCTGAAAAGAAAAGTATACGGAGAACGCGGCGCGCCTGGTTCTCGCCCGGACGGCCCTGCATTACATCTATTATGTGCCGGCGCCGCAGCGGACATCGCGCAGATACCGCGCAGGCCCGTCAGAACAGGCTTGCGCCAATATTGATCAGTAGCGCCAAAACGGTCGTGTTGAAAAGATACGCCAAAATGCAATGGACCGAGCCGATACGACGCATGGGCTTGGAGACGAAGGACACGTCTGCAGTTTGTCCAGAGGTACCAATCACGGCTGCGAAGTAAAAAAAGTCACCGTAATCCGGTTGATCGTCCTCAGGGAACTGCAGCCCCACCGCACGACCATAGGCTGACGCCGCATAGTAGTCGTGTGCGTAGTGAAGTGCAAACATCACTTGAATGAAGGCCCAGGACGACAACACCGTGACCCCAGCCAGCGTGATGTGCGCAACCTTGAGCAGTCCGTGCATGTCCTTCACGACTGACAGTTCTCCCGCGATGGCCGCCAAGCTGGCAATACCCGAGACAACAACGAGGAACAGGATCACGAGCTGGCCATCGTCCTGCGTTTGCGCGCGCCGGTGCATCTGGTGCTGCGACGAGCGAATCATCATGATCGCAGCGAGCAGAACATAAAGACAGGTGCCCACGTTCCACGCGATTAGCAGACGTGTGACGGAATGACTGGCGAGGTCGGTTGGGAGAAAGAGACTAACCGCGATCGCGGCAGCGGCCGCGATAAAGATTCGGGGCCGGGCGCGCATCAAGCGAAGGATTTTATTTCGTTGCCAATTCATGCGTGAGATTTGAAGTTCGCTAATTTCAAAAAATCTAATCTTAATGGGAAACACGGGAGACGGCGTCGCCCTCGAAGCGGAGGACTCCGTTTAGGTCGGTACCTGGCACCTTTGGCGGAGACTCACAAAGTAGCGGGTTGAACTTTCCTCACCCTGCCCCCAACTCCTGTGAAATATTCGAAAGGTAAAGGACGATGGTTAAAACAATTCAGTTAAAACTTGCTCTGGTACTCGCTAGCGCTGTTTTTAGCGTCAGCGCATTTGCCGCAGATCCCACGTTAAATCAGGTCTATCAAGCCGCTGAAGCGGGGAACTACCGCGAAGCACAGAACATGATGGACCAAGTGCTGCGCGACCACCCCAACAGCGCGAAGGCCCATTTTGCAGAGGCGGAACTTCTCGCGAAGCAAGGACGCGCGGCCAATTCCCAAGCGGAGCTTTCGACGGCAGAACGGCTCGCCCCAGGGCTACCATTTGCCAAACCGGCTGCAGTGCAAGAATTGAAGGCACGGATCGCCACGTCGCAGACGCCGATCCGGTCCAGTTTCTCTCCGGGGTCTCCATCTCCGTCCTCGGGTCCCAACATCCCTTGGGGAATGCTTCTGGCAGGGCTTGCTTTGATTGGAGGGATCTTCTTGTTCTTCCGCTCCAGAAATCAGAATTCGGTTGCACCTGCGCAAAACATGGGCATGCCCGGTTACGGTAGCCCGGTCAGTCCGCCGCAATCCTTCGGTGCGCCAGGATACAACGCCGCAGGCGTTGGCTCAATGGCGCCACCGGTTGCGGGTGGAATGGGTTCGGGCATCCTGGGTGGTTTGGCCACCGGGGCAGCCGTCGGTGCCGGCATAGTGGCGGGCGAAGCGCTTATGCACCGGATGACGGACGGTGGACGCCACGACGGCAATGTTCGTCAGCCTGATAACCTTGCAGACTCCTCCTCGCAAGGCGTCCAGCCGCAGTACGACATGGGTGGCAACGATTTCGGCGTGGCTGATGCAGCCTCTTGGGATGACGCGGGCGGCGGCGGTTCAGACGATTGGAGCTAAAAGGCAGGGCCGAGAATCGCCAAAATGAGCGTGGTCTGACCGGCGCTTGCCTGCCGGCTCGACGGGCAATCTGTCGGCCATAGTGGTTGAATATGACATCTTTTTCTCCTGATTAGATTCGGTGTTTGGCCTTGCTGAGCCGACCCTCGACAACGCTAGACACTGCGAACTTGACGGGTCATGCTCCGTTGCCGTTTAGAACGTGATGTTGGTACGCAGGCCCCACACCATTTCGTTGCCCAGCCTTTGCGTGGCATCTTTCGGATTCTGACCTGCAGCCGGATTGCGGATGTACTGAACATCCCCCTGCAGTTGCCACCAGGGAGTAGCCTGGTATTGATACGTCGCTTCCAGAACCGTCTCGCTGCTACGTACCCGGTTAATACCGAAATCCCTGTCCAGTCCACGAACGTTCTTCCCGACTTTGGCATACGCCAAACCGACACCGACCGTATCGTTGTCGCGCCCTTTGAACGGCGCAGTCAGTGTCACACCGACATTGGCGCTCAGTCCGATCAGATTGCGGTCGCCCGGCGCGGTCATCAGGCGGGCGAACACACCAAGGGCACGCGGGCCGTCTTCAGCCTGGCGCCAGACCATCTGGTCCACCACGGCATAGACGCTGTAGTTCCCCTTGAGCGAGGCGGGATTATTGTTGCTGGCTGGATCGGCAAGCGACAGGCTGTCACTGCCATAACGCTGGTCGGCAAACTGCTGGCTGTTGTACCAGACCCCAAGTTTGTACGTGCCAGGTAGGCCTGTCCTGACCGCGGCATCTTTGGCGACAGAATCCGCTTGCCCGGCAGGCAGCGGCTGATTGACGGCGTATTGGATTTCGGCAATGTAGAGCGCGCGATTGTGCAGGTTGAAGTTGGTGCCGTGCCGGTTCGCCGCTTGAGGGTCGCCCACGTTGGTGCCGGCAGGATTACCGTCGTAAACGCCACCGAGCAAGGTGACCGATTCAGTCGGTCGCGCGCGCAATCGCAGGCCCAATGAGGAGAGCGGATAGGCCGGCCCCCCTGCCGGCATGTCATATGACGGAAGCGCTGGCCAGCCGAATGAAGCGTTAACAAAAGCGCCGGCATACTGACTCACCATGAATTCCTGGTCGATGCTTTGCTGGCCTACCCTGACGTCCATTTTGTCGTCGAGAATTTTTTGCTGATACCACAGTTCCCACAGGCGAGTGCCAGCGTTCGCTTCGATGCCGCTTGCGGACTGCAGGCTGCCGAGGTACGCGGGGCTTAAAGGACGACCATGAATATTCAGCGCACTGACGTTGACGTTGCCGCCCTGCCAGCCAAAGGCCTTCTCGGTGTCAAGACCCAGCGTCAGGGTGGTTAAGCCGTGGTAGGCCGATCCTCTTTTTAAACCGCCGTTGGCATTATGGAGAACTTCACTCGTTTCGGTTAGCCCCAGCGTCACGCCGCCGTTTCCGAGCGCGGTCCGCAAGCCGCCCATATCGCCGAGCAGGTTCGGTCGCGTCCAGAAATCGTCTGCCGGCTTGGCCGCAAGCGGGTCGGCGGGATTGACATCGCTCGCTGCCGCTTCCGCCGCTAAGGCGGGAGCAACGCCCAGAAAGAAAGCTAGGCACGCGATCACCAGTTCCCACCGGCTGGCGTTCCACAGGTTCAGTACGATATTCCGCGCTGAAGCGGAAAGCGCCGGTGACAGGCCCTGCTTCGGCAGCCTGAAATTGGCAAACCTTTGATTTTTTTTCAACATAGGTACTTCTCTTAGGGTTGGTAAGAGGCACCTTTCGTCGTCATCAGTTCGAGAGCCCTCTGCGTGTCTGCGGCGCAGCCACAGTCACTCACGCCCGAGCGTGCGCCCGGGTTGCATAAGACAACCCTCGTGAAGAAACCGTCAGCCCAGGAGCCGGGGAGTCAACAAAAAAATAAGTAGGGAGGAAATCAGCATGTTCGCGACGAGGTCAGGAACATCGAGACACCACCATCCGCCTGCGGCTAGAGGGTGGCAAGGGAGACTTGCGTTATCTTACCGAGACGGTGCCAAAAAAAGGTTTTGGCAACTACAACAATCCGAACTGGCGCCCACGAAAGGGTCTCCAAAAGTTAAACACCGGCGGACTTTAGCCCGGAAATTTTGTCGAGTCAATCTTTTTCGGTTCGAGAAAAATAACGTGTGGAAACTCACCGCGGTGTTGTCAGAAAGTGAGCGTTGCAGCAGGTTCCCATACTCGTCAGACCGGGTGGCAGGTTGAAGAAGAAATCGGGCAGCCGCAGCACAGCCCCGGTAAAAGCTGGCCTAAAGGTAACAAGTCGTTATCGCAGCTCTACCGCTGTCAACCCGGAGCGCGTGGCGGCGTTTCAAGGGTGTGCTTCTCATTGAGAGCAGCTTCTCGAACTCCACCACTCAAAGGATTAAAAATGAAAAAACTGATTGGCATCGCCGCACTTGTTTTGGCCTTCACCCCATTCGCACAGGCTCAAACCAATACAGGCGCACTTGCCGGGCATCCGGATGCACGCAACGATCGTCAGGTCGAGGCGCCTGTCCGCGGGAACACCATGCACAAGGGCTCAGCCGGTGCAAAAAAAGTTCAACACGTCAAGCATCATCGCCGCGTTAGCAAAGCAAAGTAAGCCTCTCCTCAGCGGATGTCGGGGTGCCTTGATAGTTACGTGAGCCCGCTGGAGAGTAGCGCGTAGACGCTGTCCAGAAATCTATACGGAGGAACACTTGCATCTTCCGCAAAGCGGCTTATCTCTGTCAGGTTTAACTAAGGCACGATCCACCCGCCGTCCGCCACCGGGTGAATAAAATCCGGTTGCGCGAAGCGCACGATATAGCCCCCCTTGGACGCGAAGCGTTGACCCGCTGCGAGTCCAAGCCGGGGGTAGTAACCGTTCACAAGCCGCCGGCTTAACATCGCCTCAAGCTGTTCGACCAGATAGTCGCGCTCAAAGCTATCCAGCATGTCGCCCAAGCTCTCGGACAAGATACGACACGCCAAGTACGTATCAGACTGAACCCGTTCGTTCACCACCGGAATATTCCGCACCTTGAACCAGCCCAGAGGGAAATTCATTCTGATCTTTCTAAGATCCGGCAGGTCGAATGGATAGGTCATGCGAATCGTTTCGCGCCAAGCCAGCGGAAGCGGCGCGTTTTCGAGTTCAGCCATCAATCCGGATACAAATACCATTTGGCTATTGGTCGTACGCGGCAGCAGCAATAGATCTTTGGGGCGAAGCCATAGAACCAGCACATCCCCTGCTTTCGCACTATTCACGGCGCGTGCCAGTTCCTGTTCCGACCCTGGTCTCTTGAGTACGAGTGACTCTGAACTCAATCCAGTAGCCTTTAATTCGTGGTCGAGAGCATTCGCAGTCTCCTGTCCAATATCGCCTTCGCGAAATATTTGCAGGACCCGCGTTGTACCCGCCAACTTTCCCCGCTCCGCCAATCGGTTTGCGATAAGTTGCGCTTCGAGCAGAACGCCTTTGGAAAAATAAACAGGATAAAAATCGCGCTCCGCGTTGATCGGTAGATCTAGATTGGGAAGCAAGCAGGGAATCGATTCGTGCTCGCAAAACCGGTGGATGGGCGCCCACGTTTTCCCACCCAGTCCAGACACCATGGCAAACACCGGTTCCGCGGCGATCCGTTCTTGCAATTGCCGCTCCCAAGTGTCTGCAGGGCCTTTGAGTTCCCAAACGTGCAACTGCCATTTGCGGGTAACCCTGTACATGACGCCTCTATCGCTTTTCATGGGCAACCTGCCACCGCGAATAAATTCATTTTTATCGCGGAAGAAGCGCTCCAACACGTCGAGCATCCCTTGGCGCTTGACAGCATCCGCATCGGGTGTAATGACCGTCGCAAAATGCAGCGTATCTTCGGTAACGCCTGGCACTGGTCCACTGGATAGATTTTTTAGATAAGCAACCAGGTCGGCCATGGTGGCATCGTCCAGCGCGAAACGTGGCATCAGCTCGCTTAGCGGCTTACCCTCTCTGCCGATGCCGGACCGGATGGCGCGCGCAAGCGTCGCATCGGTGTAAGGGTCGCGCTTGGGAATGAACGCTGGTCCATAGCGAAAATCCACATCTTCTGGCCCGTCACCATGCGGCCGGAACAGATATTTTCCGCTGATTGGGGGGATGATGAATTTGCCTTCGGTCGTTCCGAAGCCACTACGCCGATGACAGTTGACACAGGCGGCAGCGGAACCTTCGACGTATCCATTCGAATCTCTTTCGCCACGGAGCAATGCTCCTGAGGCCAGCGTACCCTGCCGATAGAGGCGTTGCGCGGACTCGACATCGGCAGACGAATTCGGAGCGAACGCAACAAGCGTGCTCAGCAGTATAAAGTCTGCGATTTTTAATACAAAGACCTGCCGCTCACCCATGCGCTCTTACTCACTGCTTTGGCGCATAGGTCGGCGCAGCAAAGATTGCGTCATCCAGCGCCGCGTTGACGTTGATATGGTCAATGATGATTCTTTCCGTGGTGTGAGCGCCTCCAATGGAAGTGTCAAGCACATGCGGTATTTGAAGCCCTTGTACATTTTTATAGGCTGAGAAATAGGTCTCTACGGGCCAGGGTGTTCCGGAGACCATGCGCATGCCATCTATTTTGGTATCTAAAAATGTCTCGGCGTCAATCCAGAGGTGACGCTCTTGTTGATCACGCAGGTTCAGCTTCAGGCGATAGGTCTTTCTTCCCTCCAAAAGCTCGACTGCTTCCACAGTGACTTTCGTTCCCTTGGCGGCGCTGTCGATCAATGGGCCGTCGAGATCCTGCTGTATTGAAGCCGCACGCGCTGCGTCTGCCTGGAATTTCACGGCGACGACACCGTTCGGAGAAGGCATCACTCTCCAACCTTGCTCACCATCAAAAACCTGAATAGCGGTAGTCCCTTTATATTGAAGCTGCAAATAGAACTTGTGCGGACGTTTCATATGCATCGTGAAGGCCACATTGGTATCGTTAGCCGCAACACTCATTTTTCGGCGAGCGTCTGTCCGCTTCGGGGAAGTGCCATTAGCCACCTTGAGCTGGACCATTTCCATCCGTCCAAATTCGCTCAAACTCGTCACTGCGCGCCATGCTTGAAGGCCTCCGCGAGCGGCAACATTGCGTTCGACAATTTGCTCGGCCGAAGGCGTCATGCCTTGCAGTTGGTCCGGCGCGCCGACCTGCACGCTGGGTTCGGCCGCCTGGAGCCCCGCCGTCATCACCAGCATGGCTGACAGGCCTACGGCCCGCAATACCGCACGTCCGTAAGCGTGCATTGGGGTTCTACTCAACGCCGTGTTTTTAAAGGTGCACCGCACTGGGTCGTCAATTTTCATCTTTTCCTCCCTCAGCACCGCGACAACACTTCTCGGAAGAGAGCGTACGGAGCCCATCGATGTTGCGTTAGCCATTAGATGGTTCATAGTTTTACGAAACGTGCATCGGGTAGATCTGAGTTGACCTCCGCTTTGTCGATGATGATCTTCTCGGATTCCTTTAATCCGTCTCCGCGCGTCACCAGGGAGAACGGAAGCATGACGCCACTAACTCGGCGATAGTCGCTCAATAAGGTGGTGACTTTGCGTGAACGCCCACCGACGTCCCGCACGCCATCCACCATAACCTCCAGGAAAGTCGACGCGTCCACCCAGACCCGGCGCACCTCGCCATTGCGCAATACGACCTTGAGCTTGTACGCCTTCTTCTCATTCACGGTATCCACGCCGTCCATAACGATCTGGCTGCCATTGGCGGCCGAATTAATTAGCAAGCCATCCAGGTCTTGCTGAGACTCCGCGATCTTCGTTTCCGCAGGGGTAAACGATTCGAATGCGGTGCGTCCGGTAAATGGGCGCAGTTTCCAACCGACGTGGCCGTCATAGATTTGGACGGCGGTGTCCCCCGCGAACTCAAGTTCCAGGCGGATCTTGCGCGGCCGCTTCATCTCGAGACGAAATGGCAAGGAAATGACCGTCGTCTCTGGTGCTGGCGCCGCCGCGAGCATCATGCGACGCTGTCCCGGGCTCAGGTTGGAGGGAATCGAGGAGAAGTTGTCGACCGTACCGGCGGGCGCCGGGTGGGTCTTTCCCGCATCCATTTTTCCGGCAAAGGAAATAGAGTGGATTGCCTGCCACGCGGCCGCACCGCCGCGCGCCGCCACATTCCTGTCAACCACTTGGGAGGCACTTAAGCCGGCAGTCTCTGCCCATGACGGCGTCGACAAAACGAATACCAATGCCAGCGCACTGCCGCATTGCACAGCAATGGATGTGAGATGTTGCCTGTTCATGTTCGCTTTTCCTTCGTCGTTGAATTACCTATCGTCCTTCTCATTCGACCACCAGGTCTTCCGCGCGGAAAGCACCAATTTCGATCGTCACGTGGCCACCCCGCTGCACCACCTTGTTCGCATTTCCAAAAATAATGAAGTAGTCTCTGCCGCGTTCGAACGACGTCGCTTGCCGCAATTCGCCGATATTTTCCATGGCGGGAACGGCGAGCATCGCCCCAGTGGTCTTATCCGTTAAGTAGGGCTTGGCAGTCCGGTCGAGCAGCAGTTTTGCTTTCTCAGGATCAATCACGTGGTATTTAAACTGCAGCATCCAATTTGAGGACACCAGCCGTACCCCAAGAATGTCCACTCCCCACGTCCGCTCGAACAAGGGATTCCGGTAAAGCCGCCATGCGCGGGCTAGATCGCGCGGATCCTGATTACTCTCTGCGTAAACCGGACTGAAGGTGCCAACAAAGCTCAGGAGACCCAGCGCAATGACCACGCTTCTTGTCCAATTTCTGCTGCCACACTCAGCAGATTCAACAGGATAAATAGACGACGGCTGAAGTTCCCTCCGTGCGTTCTTTTCAACCCCCTCCTCAGCTTGCCGTGAAGAGAGCGCGATCATCGCGGGTAGATCGTCAGGGGTGATCCAGCTCATGACATTTCCCCGTCAAAAGGTTGCGCCGACGAGCGTAACGGTCTGGGTACTGTTCACAAGGCCCTTGCTATTGTCCTGAACGGTAAGCGTCGCCTGCGCCGGGGAGGCATTGACTTGCGGACGATAGGTGACCGTAATCAGGCACCTGCCACCGGCCGCGAGGCTGGCACCGCAATTGTTCTCGATCGGGAACTGAGCGTTATTGCCACTGGTAATGCTGCCGATCGAAAGTGCCGAATTGCCCGTATTTGTCAGCTGGACGGTCCCCGTGCTGCAGGCAGGCTGCCCCACCGTACCGCAGTTGATGGCCGAATGAATAATGGCCGGCAACAGGTTACCCAACTGTGCCACTGGCGCGGCGGTCGCATTGGTTGGCGCTAGCGCTGCAACCGTCGCCGTGAACAGAGCCACCGGCGTCAATTGTCCGACGGTCGGAACGGTAACGCCGCCCGGAACCGGCACCGGTTTGAACACAGCAATCTGCGGAACGGTAGCCGTTTGCGTTGTTACGACCTGCAGGGGTGTCGGCGGAGTTCCATTGATCGGCAGCGCTGGGCGGGGCGGCACAATGACGGGCGTTGTCGGTGCGCCCGCTACCGGTGTTGCTGGCGTACCGGCTGCTTGCGTCGCACCCACGTCATAGCCCGACGAGCGTCCGGCCGTCGGCCTTGGAGCGCCGAGGAAATCGATACGAGTTGCGGCAAGGCGGCTGGTTGGATCGGCACCGACCCCCGCGTTGAATGCCGACCCGGTAGCGGTGATGCGGTAGTCGCCGTAGAACACGGAGCCTGGCTTCAGCGGATCGGTCAAAGACAGCGGTCCGTATTTCAGATCGACAAAGTTACCGGCTTCATCAAGCGTGACGCCAGCAACCATGTTGAAGGGGGGCAGGAACGGCTGACCCGGTTCAAACTGAGCGCCAGGATTAGCGCGTGGACCGTTGCAGTAGCTCTTGACCAGCCCCGGATCATTGACCGTGAGGCCTTTGGCTGGGTTATTGCCATAGATCGACCCCGACGGCGAGAGTACCGAGTCGTTAATATCCGCTATGGTAAAACGAGATGCTGCTGCCGAGACATCACCTACGGTACCGATATCCCAGTAGGCGGGCGCCCCTGTGCAGTCCCCGGCACTGGCTGACGGCGGAAGCGCGACGCAGGTCTTGTTGCCTGCATCGTTGCTGGTGCAGACATTGGTCGCACCAACGCCCCGGCTGGCATCGACGAAGAATGAACGGTTATGCCAGATGATGTCATTGAAGATGACCGGACTGGAGTAGGTGTTGCGCGCTTTTGTAGCCGATACCGGTACGCTTGCCGAAGCCGTGGTTGGTAACACCGCCAGCAGCGCCGGAGACGTCATGGCAGTGCTGATGCCCGCTGGGCTTGGATACGACGTCGTTGGGCCGCGGCCGTTGGTCCCAAAAAGAGCACCGACGATTGCAGTACTGTCGTTGTTGGCGATGGTGTTTTCATGGATGACGGCATTGAGCGTGTCCACCAGCGAGATGCCTCCGCCCGACCATCCCGCCACGTTGTTCGTGATGATGTTATTGGTGATCGTCGCCCGATACCACTTCGATGGATTGTTGGGATTCTGGACAATGTCGTTGCCATTGACCTGCTGCAAACGGATGCCACCGCCATGTCCGGATTGCGCAAAATTTCCGACAATAAGATTGGAGTCTATGGTGACGTTTCCGGTACCGTTCGACAACGTGGTGTTGGTAGTGAGATCGCCTTCTATATCGATGCCGCCGCCATTGACCGTTGCCGTGCGCTGTGAGCTTTGATTGAACAATATCTGATTGTGGGCGATCACGCCGTTCATGTTGACACCCAATGTGCCGATGCCGCCGCCGCCGCCGTTGCTGTAATTGCCGCAGATAAAGTTGTAGTTGACCTCATAGTTATCGGTGCCGGTGCAGATCGACACGCCCGCTCCCGCGCCAGTGACGTTCACCCCGCCCGCGCCAGGCGTTGCTTCAACCGTGCCATTTTTGGTAATCGCATTGTGATGAATTTTTACGCCAACATCGTATCCATAGCCGTTGGTAGGCGGCGTTTCTTCTTCAAAGGGCGAACCGATACGCAGGCCACCGTGCATCGCACTCGAATTGCCGTAAATGCGGTTATTGGAAATTTCCAGCCCGTGCGTCCAGCCATTCACGAAGATGCCGCCCCCTGCATCGCTGCCGGTAATGCTCAAGGCGTCGATACGCGACTTGGCGCAGCTGAAATTTGAATCTCCCATGTTCCAGTTGGTTGGCTGTACCGCAACTGCGCTTGGAATTCCCTGACTTCTCGCGGTTACCGCGAAGTAATTGCTGGGTCCGTTGTCTGGAGAAAACGTATTAGCGCAATCGCTTTGAGGCAGATTCTTTGCAAGCACGACGATACCGGGGCCTTCCTCGGTGGCGAGGATAGTGGGCTCAAGCCGTATCACCCCACCGGTGATGGGCTGCTGCGTTGGCAAAGGATCGACTTGCGGTTTGTCGGTCAGATTGCCCGTGATGACATCAACACCAAATAGTTTGTTGATGCGCGGCCGCCAGTCTTCGAGCTTTTGGGTCGGATATTTTGCCGCGTTAATCACTACTGAAGCGGCCCCCACGCCTTGAAGCTGTATCGGCTTCCACATGATCACCAGTTCAGGGTAAGTGCCTTCATCGACGATGATGAGATCACCTGGCTTGGCACTGTCAATGGCCTCCTGAATCGGATGGGGAAAACCTGCTCCTCGTGCAGTGATGGGCGTCGGGCTTGAAAACGCGGGTTTGACCACCACCGGCGTAGGGCCACCGACGTTTACCGTCACCGTGTCGACACTCGGCAGTCCGCCGGAGTTCGTAATCTGCAACTCGCCGGTAGTGACGCCGGCAGGCACCTTCGCGGTAATGACGGCGTCGGACCACGCGACACTGGTCAGTGCAATACCGTTGACACTTATCTTGCCAGGCACCGAACCAAATCCATAATGCCGTTTCACGGTGCTTTGGTTAAATGGCGCAGCGGTCCCGCTCGGCCCTTGAAACGCCGGATTGGGCACATCGGTATCGCCCAGGGCGGTAACCTTCAAAGTGTGCGTTCCATCTGCGGTGGCCACCCAAGGGCCGATTCCATCGCCGTCAACGCGCTTGATAGACGGCGTGTTCTGGGGGTAACTGCAATCGGGCGGATTGTAGCCATCAGCGAACGCCGCCACTGGCAGCACGGGTGTATCCAAATAGACTGTTGCGCCTGGCATGAATCCGTTGGTGTAGCAGAAATTACTGAAAGACGGGTTAAACAATGGGTCGGAAATTGTTTGTCCGAACGTGGACGAACCGGTCCGCGTGTCGACGATCGGTCCTGGATCGTTCATGCAAGTAATCAGCATATTGGGCGAGTAGCCCGCTGGATTCGGCACATTCACTTGCCAGGTCGAAGGGGCCATGCCGTTGTAGGTACCCCATTGGTCGGAATAGACCCGGGAGATTTCTACGCCGTTCATGTCACGGATAGAAACAGGGGCGTGGGCGATCGCAAACTTCTCCCCAAAATCGGGCGAGACGGCATTGATTTCAGTGGCTGCGTCGTCCAGGATCAGCCCGGTGAAATGAGCTGCCACGGGGGTATTACTGAACAGGAAGAAGGTAGCGGTTCCCGTGGCTTGATCGCCGAGCAGCACTTCTTTACGATCGCACAGCGGTTTAAGCACCCCGGCGAATGGCGCTACCTGGCCCGAGTTCGGGAACAGGCTCATGAAATCCGGCACCGTTCGCACGGTCCCGACACAGCCGGGGTATTTCAACTTCGCCCCCTGGAACCCCAGGCTGGTGGTTGGGTTGTTCGGATTGTTGGGGTTGTAATACGCCGCCACTTGCGCTTGATCCGGCAGAATAAAGATATTCGAGAGCGCACCGAACTGCTGGGCTGCAGGGGCAACAAAGGCATCGCCAATGAGGATGTTCTTGTCTTCTTCTTTGACAATTTCATAGCCTGGCGGCGGAATTATTTCGACGACATATCTGCCGGACTCAAGCGGCTTTCCAGCAGCATCCGTGCGGAACGAATAAGCGCCATCGTAGACCGCCGGTTGCACCTGATTCCACAGGTGGAAGCCGTCGTAGCACTTGAACTGGTCTTTTACGCCCAGGGTGTAGGTCAGGAACGGGTCATTCGCATCCTGCCCTGGGCATACCATATTAGGCGTGCCGTCTGCTTTGGCGCCATTGGCGTAATCGTCCCAACTGGTCGTCTTCGTAGAGTTGACCAGCGCCAGAGAGGCGGTACCGTCGGCATTTATCGATTTCTTGTACAGGTTGACCTTCACGCGCGGCACGCCGGGTTCCCACTTGAACTGAACCTCAAGACTGGGATCGTCAAAGCCACGAGTCGAGGCGTAGACCACCATGCCCTCGATGCCGCCGTTTTCGCCCACTTTAAAAGGACGCTTGCCCCAGTCGAGAATCTGCGTTTGGTTGATGAACCCCTGCAGTCCTTCATACAGAACGCTGCCGCTGTCCTTACGGTTCGTCGCATGGCCCATTCCGGTGGGTACTGCCCCGAAATTCTTGCCGGTAAGCGGATCATTCCAGACGTACGACGAGTTCAGAATGCCGCCGATTCTTGCGCAGGGCATGGCACTATTTTGATTCACCGAGCCAACCGTTCCTTGCCCGGTCGACGCGTTATAGCTCACACAATCCGGCAGTCCACCGGCATCGACGGTGACGTTCACCCCGGTGCTGGCAAAACGTGTTCGGTCGGATTCCACCACATACCAGTTAAACAGTGGAAACAGTTCATTGAAAATCGCATTGCCATCGGCGTCGGTGAACAGCACGTTGGAGACTGAGCCGTCGCGGAAACGGATGGTGACCGGCACCTGCGCAATACCGGGCTCGCCCGCGTCACGTGTGCCATTGTTGTTGGCGTCGGTGTAGACACTGGTCTCCACCCGCGTGAACCAGCTGAATACCGGAATGTTGCCCATGGCGACAGGACCGGTAGGAACAGGATTGCCATTCACGTCAGGCGTTTTTCCCGCTGTCACCTGAACCGACTTAAAGGAAATAATTTGGTCAAGCCAGCGGTCCCAGATCACCAGCATGTAAGAGCCGACTGGAACATTACTCAACGTGAAATTACCTTGATCATCGCAAGCGGCAAAGCCGATATTCAGGCCAAGTTCACCATCCTGATTCAGTCCAACCAGGCAATTGGTGGCAGCCAGTGGCGCGCGAGATCCGGAATCCCATAGGGTTTCCATGATGGGACGCGACATGTGCAGGCTGGTGACGCGGCCAGACACGGTGGTAGTCGCGAGCGCCACAGGTCCAGTGATCGGCGGCGCCTCGTTGTCGGCTGAAGGCGCCGGTGGTATGCCGCTGACCGGGACATGCGTGGCAATGACATTTTGTTGGGCGATATGCGCCGGGTTTAAAAAACCGATAAACGTATGGAATCCAGGCGGGCCGTACTCTTGGAAGTAGGCCGGTTCACCCGCCTTGGAAAAAGCGTCCTGGCCTGGCGTTCCTTCCAGCGTGGACACCTGGTACCAGGTCTCTCCCGCACCCCGGCGCGCCGCACCGGGATGGGCGATCACGTCAAAGCGCCCCGGCATGAGATTCTTGATCTGCGCCTGCCCCTGCAAGGCATAGTCGACACCCGGATTATTGGGGTCTACGGGATCGTCCGGACAGGTAATGATGACCCCCGTAAGGTCCTTGGAAGCGTAGTTTGGATTGGCAAGTCCAGTTGCAGGATCGATCGGGCGCGTCGCCGATGCCGTCGAGCTGTACACATTCGGGCAGCCTGGCGTGCCCAGCAGCGCGTTCGACAGCGGCATATTGAAGGCGTCGTAGGTGATCTGACCAATCGCGTCGCCGGTGCGGCCAGCCACATCCCAAACGCGAACTTCGAAACCGCCAAGACCGTGCTCATTCGCATCCGGATCTCCATTGGTCGGACTGCTGTCTTCAAAAATATACACGGACAACTGCGCGGGCCGCAACGGACTGGGCTCGACTTTGACGGTTGTGCGCGGATAGGCGCCGCCTGCAAGCGGCGAAATCGGAGCGCCGCTCAGGGTGTGTCCGCATTTCGCGTCATTCGTCGCCGGCCCACTCGGCTTCAAGCAATCCGGATTAACCAACGGATCACCTGTAAAACCAGCCACGAATGGATTAGCCGAGTCGCCGGGCAAAATGGAAATGAAATACCACTTTGACGGATCAAGAGCGACTTCGGATGGCAAAGAGCGCGGACCAGGTGACGTCGCAGTACCGCCCGAGGTCTGCGCGTCCCTGCAACTCAGCCGCCCCGTACAGCCGGACGCGACCACCGGCATATAACTGTGGAAAAAGCTCGTCGCCAGGCTGGGCGTCGGCTTGTCCTTGTTGATCGGTGGCGTCACACCAGGGTTGGTGTTGTGCCACGTCTGATCCTCTTCAATGATCCAGCTGTAATCGTCAAGCAATGCTGTCCCGCTCTGGGCATCCACCACGCTTACCGGAAGGCCGCTACCCACAGGGAAAACAACGGTGGCTGTTTGCGGCTGGCTAGGGGTTCCCTGCGAATTAACCGCGACGAACTGGAACGAACAAGTCGCGGGAGCGGGTGAACAAGGCGTAGCCTGGAACGAGCCGTCGTCGCTCAACGTGACCCAGGTCGGCGCCGTGCCAGAGAATTTCGCGGTCAGCGGATATCTATCGGGATCCACCGCGCCTTCAAGAAGGCCAGCGCCGCGCGGTACTTTGATGAGGGAGGCTACGTTGCTCGGATAGGCCGTCGTAGCGCCGTTGTTATAAACCCGCGCAGCAGCGGCTGGCGCTGCGCCCGTCGCCTCAAATGTGATCGATACCAACGCGCAGACAGTGGCCGAATCATTGCCGCAGTAAGTAAAGCTTTCAATGAAAGGCGACAGCGTGTTTGCAGGCGGACTGGTCACCTTGTATTGAAACGTGCCATTGGTATTGAGCGTGACGGTGCCACGTGCCAGCGTTGCCGTGGTCGATGTTGCGCCAGCGGTCAGGGTCTTTCCCTGCAACACGGCGCGCGTGACCCCGATATCGTTGGTAAGTACGTTGTTATTCAGGATCGTCGCATTAGGCGATATCGTGTAATAGTCCGGATTGGCGGTCGCCGCTACCGCAGCTTTAGCGCTCGCGCCGATTGCCTTGTTCAGACCCGCTGTCAATGCAGCGGCGCTGAGCGTGGCGGTTCTTGCCGGCGCCACCACGAGATACCCCTGCATGCCGCCTTTGGTGTGGTTGCCAGTCGTGAGGGCAAGCCCACGGTCAAAAAATGGGTACACCTCGTCGGCGTAACGTGTGAACGTGCCGGCAGGCGCACCCGCCATGGGACGGATCAACGCATCAATCGTTTTTCCCGCCGGCATATTGACCTCGTTTTGCAACTTGGTGTTGCCTGGCGCGACGTTGCCATCTTCACCGATCAACGTGAAGGGATGTCCCACCACGGACGGCATATGAGTACGCAACCCGGCATTCACCATGCGGACCAGAATATTGCCCGTCACGAAGTCACTGCCTTGCAAATCGGGCAATACCAGAGAGGTATCGGCAGGGCTGGTTTCGTTGTAGGTCTTTCCGTTAACGAGGAAATAGGTCGGTGTGTAGTTCACAGCCGCCGGGTAGCACGGCACCTGCGCTGCGCCGGGGCCGGTCGGTCCCGGTTTTTGCGATTGACTGCAACGCGCGTCATTCCAGCGAATCGATTCACTCGTACCCGCAACGGCCGCCGCATCAACCGCTGCATTTTGGACGGTATCGATCTCAGAAAATAGCAGCGTCGCATCCATGTCGTACGGAACATTAGCCAGCCCCGCAAGAGGCGACGGTGTCTGAGTATTTCTTGCAAAGGCGCCGGGAAAAGCCTGCCCTGGCGTTTCCAGCGTTTGCGAGGCTTCTGCGGTCCCAGGCTGCTCGATTTCGTACGATGGCCGACGCGTGACAATCAGCACACCATACAAGCCCATCGGTGCCTGCAGCGAAGGGTGGCTACCTGTTTCATAAAGGTAGGTGCCAGGTTTGAGATAGCTGGCCTGGCTGGCCGAGGGAGCGATATTCGTATTCCAGGTGTAGGCGATTGTTCCGTTGAAAGCGGCCTCCTGGGCAAAAGCCCGAGCGCGTAAGGCTTGTTGAGGTGGTGTAAAACTGCCCGCCGAGTTCACTGGCCACGTGGTCGAGGTTTGCGCAGGATGATCCACTGGTGCGGCATCCCGCGTTGGGTTGCCCGCGCTGCCGCCGATTTGACCGAGGATCACCAGCGAGGTCGACGTGCCGGCTGCCAGCTCGTTTTTCAGGTGGATAGTGAGCTGATTGCCGACAGGAAGAACAATCGTTGGACCAGGCGCCCATGTCCTATTGGCACCATTCGAAGTGGTGGCGCAGGCATTGACATTAAGCAGCCTGCCACCGTTCAAGGCCGGATTTTGGGCCTTGTCATCACTACAGTAGCCCCACATGGATGTGTTCGTGCCGTCCGGTAGCGTCAGGCCCATGCGCTGCGCGGTGAGGTTGACCGTGGTTAGCGCGCCCGTTTGAGCCGCCGCGGCCAGTGTCACGATGCCCAGGGCTGTGGCCACCGAGGCCGATCTGAATGACAGCCATTTTCTTGCAAATGTCTTTTTCATGTTGTTTTCTCCTCACCTGTACACCAGTGATTACTGCTTTTCGTCGATTGCGGCACTCGGCGGATCGACGATCATCATCATCATCATCCCGCCAGGAAACACATCGTTTGTCGTTATTTCGCGCTCATCGTGCGAGTGCCACATGAAGGCATAACCGGCAGTCGTATTTTGTGTAGAGGTAGTGGGGGGCAACGGTCGCGTTATCGGCTGGACTCCTCCGCTGTTGGCGCTTTGCAGTCCAAGGTAAGGCGTACCGCCATACCAAAAACCGTTAGTCATGACTTGCGGATCCGGCGGGGTAACGGGGATCGGCTTGTTGTGATCGGCGCACCATTCCCCGTAGTTTTCTGTCACCCCCGGCACCGCTGGAGGAGTGCTGGCATCGGTATAAAAACCTGAGGCATCTGGGTAGCACGGGTGCGGATCCGGGCCACCGGATCCCGGTACAAAATTGTGGCCGTACACGTCCCAATTCAGTCCCTTGCCGTTCCACGTGAAAAGAGCGTCAACCGTTTGCCCGGGAACTGTGGGAAAAGTAAAGATCAGTGGCCCCGCAAGACTCTTTTCGTCCGCAGCAGAAAGAAGCAGGTTGGCGTCACGTGCCAACACACGCGCATGATTGCCATGAATATGCAGCGGATGCTGCATGCGGCCCTGCCCAATTTCACGAATGAGGATTGACTCGCCTGGATGCAGATGGGGATTGCCGTTGTAAGGCTGACTCGGATAGGCCGGCGAGAACGCTGAATCCATGTCATCGGGCATGGAACGTCCGTTGATCAGGAAATAGTTCGGGTGATAGGGCTCCGTAACCACCGCTATCGGCGGGCAGCGAGTAGCCCCGCCGACCAGCGCGGCATCGCATGCCTGCACCTGGTTCAGCGCAGCCAGGTGGATATTGGAGTCCATTTCCGCGAGCTGGAACAGATATTCGCGGTCATAGCAAGTCTGTGGATGTGCGTAAGCTGCAGTTGCAAGTCGATAATCGACCTGGCGGCCGAGTCCAGACTTGTTGCATTGAGCCGGTGCGACTTTCGGCACCACGATGATCGCACCGTACAAGCCCATTTCGACTTGCAGTTCGGCCTGTGTCCCACTGTGATATCCATAGGTACCGGGCTTCGTTGCCACGAAAGAATAGTGGACCGTTTTGCCGCGCGCCGCTTCGCGCGTCAAGATACCGGCAACGCCGTCGGTCGTGGAGGGGCGGCAAACGCCGCCAGAAATCGCGCCGACGCATACTTGAAATCCTGGAAACACGATGGATGTGTTTCCAGCCGCTGCGGGCAACGCGTTAGCCAGTCTGACCGTGACCATATCGCCCTGAGTCACAACGAGCGTCGGCCCCGGTAGCTGCATCGCAGGGCAGGTACTGACGCCGCTCATCGCTGCGGGCGCGAATCCCGCTGGCGATGCAGGTGCAATGGCGCCCGGAGCGGCGCCGGCACTGCCGCATCCGTATCCCCATGAATAAACCAGAGCACCGTCCGGCTGTGAAGAATAGCCAGCGCTCGCTACCAGCGAAAAAACAGGTGCCGAGACGCCTCCGGTAATTCCCGGTACGGCGGCTTGCACCGGCACCCACCCGCACGCATTGGCTGCAAAAGCCGCTACAACAAATTGGAGGGAACGGGCAACTACCCGGAGGTGTTTATTGAGTGGATGATTCACGGCCATACTCCTAGAGAACGTGAATTTCAGTCATCATGCCGCCGAAATTTTCCGCATCGTTCGACAAATGGTCGAGTTGAGTCGTGTAGAGAAAATAGGTCCCCTGGGGAATATTGGTGACGTCGAGAATCACATCGGCAGACTCCCCGCCACCGATCGTCAACGAGTTGGTGGTGTAGTACAGGTTCTCGCCAGCCATATCTCGCAGCAACCGCGCGTGAAAACCAATCACCAGCATCGGCACACCGACAGTCGCCAGCGTGTGGTATTCGGTCACGCTGAGGTTCGAGATGCGCAGCAGTGCACGGGTCTGTCCACTCGTCTTGTCAATGGTGATCAGCGTTGGTTGCACCTGCGACGGTCGCGACACCCCGTCGCTGGATGCCGTCGTGATGGCGCCTCCAGGCAACGGGTTGGTCGACGAAACAGGCAGGTTTGCATAGCCCGGTACGCCAATGGTGTCGGGATAACTCCGCCCACTCAGGGTGAAATATTTGTCCTTCATATCGACAAATGGCTCGGGATTGAAAGTCATACCGATGAAGTGAAAGTTCGGATCGAACCCCATCATCTGTATCGGATGCTCGACGTCATATCGTGTAGAGCCATCGCCGTCGTTGTAGGCGTATTTCGCCCCTGCTATTTGTTTCGCGCCGGTATCTTTTCTGGGTAGAGGTGCCGAACAAAGTATGTCTTTGCTGCAATCTTCGGGCGGAAATGTCGCGTTTGGATAATGCGCAGAAGCCTGTGTTGAAACTGGCGCGTTCGGATGAAGATAGTCATGCAGCGCGGTGTACAGGCTTGCGCCTTCCGCCAGGCGGTTCTGACGAGGCCGAACAAAAAGTTGTCCCACCATCCCCATCTGCAAGTGCTCAGGAGGGGTGATATGGCAATGCCAGAAATAGGTGCCTGCATCGGGTGCGGTGTAGTAATAAGTAAAGCTCCCCGCAATATTGATCGCAACTGACGCGTCAGGTACTCCATCGAAAAAAGACGACGCGTTGGGGTAGCCGTGGAAGTGCACGGTGTGCTGCTCGAACAAATCAGGTCGCATGATCATTCCGACGTTCGACAGCGTGAGAAAGAATTCGTCATCTTCGTCAATGGCCATCATCGGACCGGGGGCCTGGGCGGCCAGTACACCGTTGTTCATCATGAGGGCGGGTTCCGTGATGGCTGCGTTGTTCGGCGGTGTAGCGTCACCCGGAAATATAGGGCCGACAAATGGGCTGTTAAATACTTCTGCCGACTGAGTGCCCGGAAGACCCGCGGAGAGATCAGCCAGTCCTGACAACGCCCCAAATCCGAATAGATACATCTGCTGTCCGTCGGCCATCGTGGCAAAGCCGTCGCCGCCCGAGATATGCTGGCACTTAATCTGCGGATTCGCATTTTCCACGGTCGGCCGCGTCGGGTCTCCGGGGATCATCGAGTCAACCTTGCCGTCAAGCGACTTGTGCAGGGTCGTACCATTCGGACACTGCACCCGAAAAGCCTGTGCAACGGCTGGTGCGCTGGCTGCGATCAGCAGCAATCCCGACAGGCCGCCGTAAATCAATTTAGTGATGGACATCTGACCCTCCCTTTCGTTAGCAGCGTCTGCGCGGCGATGATTTTTTTGTGTCTGAATAATCATCCTCGCGTACGGATTCTTCAGACTGCATCAACTCGACAATGCGTTGAATTCGGATTGCGCTATTGAGATGCCGCCGATCCGTTTGCTACACACTGATAATCCGCTGAGTGAAGATTACGTTTGCTTGTAGAAAATAAGAATGGGGCAGCCCCCCCCAACGCGAGGTAGGGTCTTCACCCGCTTGAGTAGGCGGTCCTTGCTCCCGGTTCGCTGCGAGTCAACCCTCAAATCTCGCGGTATTGCGCGGAGTCCGCGAGCGCGCGTTCAACGGATTACGGAGTTCACCGAAGGGACGCTGTCAAGAAAGTGCGTTCCGACAGGCTCGTTGATGAGCATTGGGCCGGCGGTGGCGGATGACGATCAATAAAGAAGGGAGAGCGGACGGTCTCGTCAGCTTAGAAGCACAGGCCTGCTTGAAATGCGGCGAGGCGTCTTTCAATGGGCAGGTGCCCGGCAGCAAAGTAAGCGCACTCAAAGACAGAACGCGACGTCCATCAGTTGAGCCCTCGTGCAAATGCCGGGCGGGCTGACGCTTTCAGCAGCAGGCGCACGGTCCGGGCCAACCGCCGCTTATTCTGGCAGCGCGACCTGCTGATCGACGCCAAATTGGTAGTCGCGAAAAATATGCTCTGTGGTCAGTACCTGGTAGCTGCCATCCGGAAGCCGCCGAGTGGTGTCCTTCAGGCGGTAAGTGGTGCTCCCGCAAGTCCAGCAGTTGTAGTTGCGCATGTGGGTGCATAGACAGGTCTTGTCCATGACCGAGATATTTTTGCCATCCGGGTGCAGCGCTATTTGTTGGTTGTACGCGTTGATATAGGCACAGTTGCCGTTGCCATCCAACAGGTAGCCGTAAGCTTCGCAATTGGGTCGAATGCCGGATCCAATTGCAGGAGTGCTGCGCAGCATGCGCATGGGGTAGCCAGTGGGTGAAATAGTGTTCACCACAATATCTTCTTCGCTCGCCCTGAAGTATTCCTGCTTGACCTTCGCGGGCAGACCGCATTCCTGCGCAACCGTAAAACGCGTTGCCACTTGCACGGCGGCCGCGCCATTTTCCAAAAATGCGGTGGCATCACTCCCGGTAAAAATCCCGCCCGCAGCGATCAGGGGAATATCAAGTTTCTCTGTTTTCAGGTATTGGGAAATTTCGGCCAGGATGGTGGCCAGGTCGTACCGGTCCCAATCCAATCCAAAGCCCAAATGCCCTCCCGCAAGAGGGCCTTCCACCACCACGTAATCCGGCAACCGGTTGAGACGGGCATTTTTTCGTAAGAAAATCTGCAGCGCGCGCACCGAAGAAACAATGATTCCCAGTTTGGCATCCCGAAACCGTGGCTGGTCTGCCATGAGACCGAAGGAGCCCAGGTGCAGACCGGCACTCAAGGTGATGCCGTCGATGCCCGCTTCGAGTGCGGAATTCAACCGCACCTGCAGCGTGTCGCGCGGCGAGTTCATGGTCAACTTTTCCATGCAGTTGAGAAAGACCAAGCCTTCACCGCGCTTGGCCTCCATGGTTTGACCGACGTGAAGCTTGGTGGCTTCCGCCAGGCGCGCCAAATCAAACTGAACGACGCTCTTGTCCGAGTTGTCGATGTTGTGCTTGTAGAGTTTGGTCTTTTCCTTGACAAAACTCGTGTCGAACCGCCGGTCCGACACATCCTGCACCATCGCGTCCGAAATATGACCAATCCCGCCCAGGCGTGCAGCTTCAATTGCCAGTTCGGCGGTGGAAATGTCCACGCCCATTCCGCCAACAATGATGGGGACCAGTTCTTTGCGGCCGAATCTCAGGCGAAAATCATCAACTCGTTTCATCGGTGTCCTTGGTGAGGGTGCTATGGTGCCGTATGGACAGCCCAGCGAGCCCGTAATGGCCTATTGTTCCGGATAAATGAAACTTATTACCGAGAATGGTAATACCTTGAAAGGCGGCACGAGGTCCAGGGTTGCCTTAAATACGGCTCAGAAAGTGGATAAGTGATCAGAGGTGACTTGAATTTACGGCGGCGGGAGGGGCTTATTGGGCGTGAGCCTGACCACCCAGTGAGCCTCAAGGCCAGCCCTGAGCCGTTTTAGAGTCGGTAAGCAGGCCTTGCGCGCCGGAAATGAGCAAACCGTCATAGTGTATTACGTGTCGGCGCTGCAGCCTCTGAGCGTGTAAGGCTTTGAGACAACCGGAGCTCTCTGCCACGGGCTAACACGCGCCGGACTGGACTATTTGGGCAGACTTGACCCGGCCGCTCTCCGCCGACTGAACCGCCTCACCCCGACACCTTATGGAAAGTCCACAGCACTATCGAGCGGATAAATAGGTCGTCGAATTTTCTTGAATGGAAACAGTGAATAATTTGAACTCGTAGGACCACCAGAATCGGAATCGCACTCCACGAGCCCTTTACTGAGGGGCTCAAACACAGGCCGACAGTACATCCGGGATTTCAACAACAAATAGGCTTTTTCGGCGGGCTCGATCCCCACGCAGGTGTAGACCCCCAGATCAAACGGCTCGACGCGCTCTTCGGTAACGACGATTTCCGCAGCCCCGATGTCGAACAGGACAGTACGCCCCATGTTGACTTTTGATCCCGTATAAATGGGGCCGCGAACGCAAAACTCGCCTGAACTGATGACGCGCACCACGCCGGTTAGTACCGGTGGCGTCTTGGTCAATCCTTGTGCTTTTAGCAAAGTCTTGTTGCCCAGCGCCAGCGAGACTTTGGCCCCGACGCCCGCGGCGACCAATTGCGCAACCGACTCCGGATCCCACAGTGGCCCGACCGCAATGCCGGTCAGACCGGCTTGCAACACCGCCTCCAGCACATCCATGGTGTCGCAACTGCCGCCTGACATGACGTTGTCGCTGTGGTCGAGCAACAGCACCGGTCCGCCGCCCGGGACAGCGGCAAGCGCCTGCGCGCGCTGCAGCGATCGTGCAAGCGGCTCGCTGGTGTAAATGAATCCCTCGCGGTCTTCCCAGATCTGATGCGAGATGCGTGCGGCAACCACAGCGGCAGAATCAACATGGCGGTCCGCCACCACCACCACCGACATGCCCGCGCCCTCAAAATCGGCGAGCGAAAATCCGGCCATGATCGACACCGCGAGAATGCCAGGCTCGGTTTCGGCGGCGAGCGCCGCGTTAACCGCGCGCTGCATTGCAGAAACCGACGTATTACTCATCAGGGTATGCGACAACAAAGGCAACTGGCACCATGCCATGACCGGCTGGATACGCTTCTCGAGCATCTCGACCAGTAAGCCTCCCGCATGAGCCCCGGTTTCGTACATGTCGATATGGGGATAGGTTTTAAAGCTCACAATGATGTCGCAATTAGCGACCATCTTCTGCGTCAGGTTGCCATGCAGGTCAAGAGCGACACATACCGGCACACCGGGTGCCATCTGTCTGATTTTTTCCAGTAAGTTACCCTCCCCGTCCTCGGCCTGTTCCGCCACCATCGCCCCGTGCAAATCCAGCATGATCGCGTCACATCCTTCCGCAATGGCCGCCAGGATGGACCCGCATATCGCGTCGTACGCGGCTGCCGCAACGATGCCACTGGGATTGGCCGTCGCCGCGACAGGTGTCACCACTGAGGCCCCTAAGACAGATTCCGCAATATCCAAAAATGCACCCATGGCGGTTCGAGCACCTTTCTGATCCCGGTAAGCGTCTTCGTTCCACATCGGCGCGAAGGCCCGGAGCGGGGTTTCGATTGGCGAGAACGTATTGGTCTCGTGGTTGAAGCGGGCGATCACAATCTTGCGCGACATAAGTTCAGCTCCTGCTAAAGGCTAAAGGCTATAAATAAGATAATTTGCGATTGAGCCAGACTGGCAAAACCGTATGACGCTGCGCCTGACCAACCGCCTTGCTTGCCGGAGAAGCCCGGCGCTGCCCGAATGTGCCAAAAGCTGTCGTCAAGCGCTCGGCTTTCTCGAGTCCAGAACCACCGGAACCATCCAGTGAAGTCCGACATGGCGCGTGAAAAAATGAGCCGGTCATACTGAGGGTCCTGTCAGCAATGCCTTGTGAGCCCAGTTCGCGAGCTGCAGCACTTTATGGTCGGATCCAAAGCGGCCGATCAGTTGAAGGCCCAACGGCAAACCTTGTTGGCCGCTGGCAAACGGCAGGTGGATACACGGCAGCCCGAGCAAGGTCCACATTCGGCTGAACACCGGGTCGCCAGTGGCATTCAAACCGGTCGGAGCTTCGCCGATCGCGCTTGGCGCAAGCAGCACATCGCAGGCATCAAAACACGCATCGATGAGTTGGCGTCCACGCATTGCCGCTGCCAGGTTTTCCTGATGCCGCTGACAGCTGATAGCCATACCTGCCGCTAGCAGGGTACTTAGTTCGCGGCTCAATGCCTTTGAATGGCTGATGCGCTCGGCGGCCAGACTGCGCGCCGCCTCGTAGGCCATGATGTCGGTCTGCACCTGCACCATCGATGCCATCAGGTCTGGCAAAGTCACATCGGTCAGCAAGGCGCCGGCGTGTGCAAGCTTGTCGCGGGCTTGCAGCATGATGGCCTGGGTATCGGCATCGGCACGCGGCCACTCGTGGGTGCGGCAAATGCCGATTCGAGCGCCGCTCGCGCCCTCAATATCCAGCAAGCGTTTGTCGCCAGTCAAGGCCGCTACAAAGAGCGCAACGTCTGCGACAGAGCGACCGAACGCGCCGACCGTATCGAGTGATTTCGACAAACTTTTGATGCCTGCCCGAACAATCCAGCCGTAGCTGGGTTTATAGCCAACCACGCCACAAAACGCAGCCGGGCGGATCACTGACGCGGCGGTCTGGGTGCCGAATGCGAGTGGCACCATGTAGTCGGCCACTGCGGCGGCGGACCCACTGGACGATCCACCGGGTGTGCAATCGAGGCGATGGGGGTTATGCGTTTTACCGGCGTGAAACGTCGCGAATTCAGTGGTTACCGTTTTCCCCAGGATGACCGCGCCCGCTTCGCGGCACAGTGCGACAGCTGCTGCATCGGTAGCGGGTTGGTGTTGCGCATAGATTGGAGAGCCATATTCGGTGGGCATATCAGCGCTATCGAAGAGATCCTTCACGCCGATCGGCAGACCATGAAGCAAGCCGCGAATCGGGCCGCGGTCGAGTTCGCGCGCATGCGCCAAAGCGCTATCGGCGGCGACGAAAGTCCAGGCCAGCACTGCCGCCTCGCGCGCGTCGATACGGTCGAGACAAGCGCGCACCAGTTGCTCAGCGCTGATTTCCCTGCGCTGCAGCAGGCGTGCCGCAGCGCTAGCGTCCAGTTCGTTGAGGGGAATCGGGTTCATGCTTTGCACCAGTCGAGGACGATGGGACGGAACAATTTCTAAGGGTGATCCAGAACGGGGGCGTCCAGCCATCGGCCTTTCGCGGCCATGTGTTCTTGCGTGTCCATACGGTAATTTTTGCCCTCGATGACGGCAAACCGATCCGCATCATTCAGGGCAATCAGACCATGATGCCAAGTTCCCCGATGCAAACTGATGCCTTGGCCGGGCGACGTCACGAAGGCTGCGGCGTGCTGCCACTCAGGGCTGGCGCGGCCGGGCGCCACCACCACGACAAAACGGTGCATGCCCATTGGAATAAATACCTGGCTGGCCTGCAGATGGCGTTCGAGCTTGACAATCCACAGTGGAAAAGTGCGTGCATTTGCAAGATAAATTCCGATCGTCGGCCTCGCAACGTCACCGCTCGAATCAAATTCAGCCAGATCCGGATAGCGTTTTGTCGTACCCTCGTTAATGAACTCGGCGGTAGCGCGCCTGATGTCGATCACCGCGCCATAGCCAGCAAAGTTTTCCGCTGTGACGTTCCGGCAGGCAAGCCGCGGCATCAAAAGTCCAGTCCCAGCCACTGCTTCACCTGTTCATGCAGATCGCCCTGAAATTCTTCTTTCTCGCCTGCCGCTGTGATGCGGCCAAGGCTAAGCACGTGCACCCGATCAGACATTCGCACAACGCGTCTGACGTTATGGTCGATCAGTAGAATTCCCATGCCCGCCTGGGAAAATTTTTCGATCCAGGAAAACACCTCTTCAGCCATGATCGGCGACAAGCCGATACTCGGCTCGTCGATCAGGCACATGCGCGGTTGCTGCAGCCACGCTTTTGCGAACTCCACCTGTTTCTGTTGCCCGCCGGACAAATCACCGGCCTGCGCCGCGCGCTTCTCGCTAATTGCAGGAAATGCTTCGAGCACCTCTTCATAGCGTTGAGCAATGACGCCAGAGAATTTCTTCTTGCGTCCCTGCAGCGGCAGCAACAAATTCTCTTCGACGGTCAGATAGGGAAAGAGGCTCGACTCTTGCGGGATGCAACAAATGCCGAGATCGATCAACTGATGCGGAGGAACCCCAGAGATCGATTGACCCAGGAAATTGACTTGCCCGGCTTTGGGTCGCAGGAGCCCGCAGATCGTTTTGACGACCGTGGATTTTCCGGCGCCATTCAGCCCAATCAGACCACTGACCTGGCCGGCGTGGACTTCCAGCGACACATCACGAAGCACGTCGATGTCTTGCGCATAGCCCGCAGTCACATTCTCGACGCTCAACAACAATTCAGACATGACTCGAACTCCCCAGGTAGGCCTCGATCACCGGTGTGCTTTCCAGCACGCTACGGGTCGGGCCGACCGCGATGACCTTGCCCGCATTCACGCAGACAGAGCGCTGACATAAATCGACAACGATAGGCATGTCGTGGCTGACCAGCACGAAAGTCTGGCCGTCGGCGTTGCGGCGCCGGATGAAGCTGGCCATGGTTTCGCGCATGACCGGATGCACCGCTGCAAAGGGTTCGTCCAGAAGCGCTATCTTCGGTGGCTCGATGAAGCACATCCCGAACTCCAGCAGCTTGCGTTGCCCGCCCGACAACTGACCGGCATCGAGATACTGTACGGGCGTGAGCGTCAGCTCTTCAAGGAGCGCTTGGGCGCGATGCCCCGCTTCTTTTTCCGTGAGCCCCATGGCCATTCCAGCCACCAGCAGGTTATCGAGCGTCGTAATCTGAACGAATACCCGCGTCATCTGAAACATGCGCAGCAAGCCTCGCCGGGCCAGTTCAACCGTACTCAAGCGCGTCACCTCCTCGCCCGCGAAGTGGACTTCACCAGCGTCCGGCCGTAAAAACCCGGACAACATATTGAGCACCGTGGTCTTGCCCGACCCGTTGGGTCCGATCAATCCAAGAATCTCGCCTTTTTCGACGGCAAAGCTCACGTCGTCCACGGCCGCGACGCCACCAAAGCGTTTTGAGAGACCACTGATCGTGAGTAGGCTCATGCCGCTTCCTTTCCCGCAGCGGGGACATCACGGAGGCGCGCTCTCCAGCGCGTCGCCATGCCCCAAAGACCGGTTCGGAAAAAACGCGCAAACAGGATCACAGAGGCTGAAAATACGATCAGCTGGATACCGCCCAGTTCCCGCAGCCATTCAGACGATAGATAAACAAGAAGCGCGCCGAGAATGGGGCCTGTCAGGGTACCAATACCGCCAATGACGACCATGGAGATCACCAAACCGGTCTGCAGCAACAGACCGAGTTCCGGGCTAACCAGCTGGCTGAACGTTCCATACAGCCCGCCGGCAAGGCCACAGATCGCGCATGACAAACCGAACGCAAGGGTTTTATAACGCACAACATCGATACCGCGGCTTTCGGCACCGGTGGGGTCGTCACGAATCGCGAGCCAGAAACGCCCCGTGCGCGCACGCATCAGCAGATAAAGCCCGACCAGCGTGAACAGCAGCACGAAGAGAAAAATATAGTAATACCCGACCCGGCTTTCCATCAAAGTGGGCACATTCAGACCCTGATCCCCTCGCGTAAATTCGTTGGAGTTGCTGATGACAACGCGCGCGATCTCCGCGAACGAGAGCGTTGTCAGCGACAGATAGGGGCCGCGCAAACGAAGAATCAACCGCCCCAAGACCCACCCGATCAGCGCCGTCCCAAGCACCGCGGCCGGAAGTCCGATTGCAAGCGGCGCTTGCCAGTGATAGTTTAGTAATCCGACGGTGTAGGCACCCAACATGGCGAATGCCGCCGGTGCCAGCGAAAACTGTCCGGTAAATCCAGCCAACAGGTTCCAGCCCATCGCCAACATGGCGAAATACATGCTGACAATCAGTATCCCGAGCGTATAAGGCGACGTCACGAACAGCGGGATGGCGGCCAGGAGCACCAATAACCCCAGCGCCGCCCGAAAATCCGTACGCAGCCGATTGGCCCAGAGGTTGCGCGGGGTACTCATACTTCACGTCCTTTCTCTCCGAAGAGCCCTTGCGGACGAAATATCAAAACCAGAATCAGCAGCAGCAATCCAAAGGCGTCGCGGTAGGCATAGGACACATAGACCGCGAAGAATGCCTCAAACACGCCGAGCACCAGGGCGGCCACCATCGCACCCCAAATGGAACCCATGCCGCCGAGTACGACGATGACATAGGACTTGATCGCCGGAAAAGCCCCGACATCCGGGGTCGGGTTAATCACCGGTGCCAGCAAGGCGCCTGACAGTGCCGCCAGCAGACCAGCGATAGAAAAAATCATGCTGGTCGTGCGGGTGGCGTCAATGCCGGCCAGCGAAGCGCCGAGCCGGTTTTGTGCAACCGCCTGAATCTGACGACCCCACAAGGAGCGCTTGATGAACAAGGCCAAGCCGCTCAGCAGCGCCACCGAAATGCCCGCAGCAATCAGCTTCTGACCATTGAGAACAACCGGGCCTAATATAAAACGAGAAGTTTCAATCAGCTCCGGGCCACGGTAGGGGTAGGGGCCGACGACCTTGTCCACGAGATTGATCAGCAGCAGCGACAGGCCGAACGTGACGACGACGGCATATTCATCTTTCATGATGCTCCAACTGCCATACCCCGTGTACAGAGGCCGCATTAAGGTGCGCTCGACCAGCCACCCGAGCGCTGCGCCTATGGCCGCAGCGGCGGGCAACGCGATCCACGGCGACACCCCCAATTTCAGCGCAATCAGTACATACGCATAAGCCCCCACCATGTAGAACTCGCCGTGCGCGAAATTCACCACTTTCAGGACGCCAAAAATCATAGCCAGTCCGACCGCCATAAGCGCGTAGAACAAGCCAAAAATTAGCCCGTTGATGAGAAGGTCAAGTGCCAGCATGAAACTCCTTAGGACTGTTGGGCAAGCGGATGCTGATTTCGCCAGGGGGACAAGTGCTCCAGCCGCGCGGCCACGGCCAGCACCTGCCAGTCACTGCCGCCTTTCCCGATGAGTTGCAGCGCTAGCGGCACACCGTCCGGCGTCAGGTTCCACGGGACGGAAATTGCGGGCAAGCCGGTCAGATTGAAGGGCATCGTCAGTTGGGTTACTGCGGTGTGAAGCGGATATGACGCCCCTTCGATTTCGACTTGGGCCGCACCAACCGGTGGCGCGGGTACCCGCATCGTTGGGCAGAGCAGGAAATCGGCCTGACCAAACGCAGCGTTGACGTTTTCGGCCAGTTGGCGCCGCATTTTTTGGGCCTTCACATACCAATGGCCAGGCAAAAAATTACCGATTTCGAGTCGCGTCCTGACGTCTTCGCCAAGCGCTTCGCCGCGCTGCTGCAACAGCTCGGAGTAAGTTGCGCTGGCTTCGGCGCAAATGGTGTTGAATTGAATAGAAGGGGCGGCGTCCATGCCGTCGATCTGCGCCACCGAGCAGTTTGCGCCGTCTTGTGCGAGGGCGCTCATGGCCTCTGCGACAGCCTGCCGCAAGGTCGGATCGACGGGATGGTCGAAGTATCCGGTCAACCGGGCAATTCTGCGTCCTGCCAGGCTGCGATACTGCCAAGCCGGGATAGCAGGCAAGTCCAACATGGCGGCAAACACTGCGGCAGTATCGGCAACCGTACGACCCATGGGGCCAACGTGGTCCAGCGAGGGCGAGAGGTCCATCACCCCCGCGCGAGGCAGCACATCGTAAGTGGGCTTGAAACCGACGACGCCGCAACAGGCTGCGGGCACCCGGATGGAACCCGCCGTATCGGTTCCGAGGGCGCCATTGACGATGCCAGCGGAAATAGCGGCAGCGGATCCGCCGCTAGAGCCGCCCGGAATTCGGTCCAGCGCGACCGGGTTCACTACCCGACCAAAGCGCGGATTGTCGCTGGTGATGCCGTACGCCAGCTCATGCAGATTGGTGGCACCCATAAAAACCGCCCCCGCACGCCGAAGTCTCGCAACGACCTCGGCATCCCGCTGCGCCGGCTTGCCATCCACGGCCGCGCTGCCGCCGCTCGTTGGGGCACCGTTGATCGCAATCAGGTCCTTAACCGCAACCGGCATCCCCGCCAAAAATCCGGGCTCATGCGGCGGCGCCTGGTCGGACAGCCAGGTGAACATTTTCCATCCCTGCAAATCCCTGGCGCGCGCTAACGCATCAAGGACCAATGCAGGCGAAGTCGCGACAACAGGGTGTGCCAAATCCGGAACGCCGTCTGGCATCGGCATCGGCCCCGGCCGTGCCACATAGGCCGGACAGGCCGGAAGCAAGTGCGCTCGAAAATAAAGAATCTCCGGACGATTGACCTCAAGGCGCTGTGCCCATCGCGCCGCTCTGTCCGGATGCCCGTAGCCAAGCCAATCGGAATAGCCGACCAACATTTCACTCAACTTGCTCACAGCAGTACCGATCAAGGAAGACGGCCCAGCCCGCGCAGGCCAGGCCGCAATGAACTTTTATTTGACAGGCTTTTGCAGTTTGCCGACATTCAGCGGCTGACCGGGCCCTTGAATCAGATTAGTTTTCGATACTGGCTGATTGACTTCGGTGAGCTGGTAATTGACATACGGAATATCCACCCACTGCTGAAAGGTGATACCCGGTTGGCTGGAAAACTGGAAGGGTCCTCGCACGCCGTCGTATTTCATGGTTTGCAGCGTTTTGATGAGGGTCGCCGGATCAGTACTCTTGCCTTGCCGGATCGCCTCCACAATCAAAAACAATGAATCGGCAGCCTGGAAAATCAGCCGGTTCGGTTCGCCCTTGGTGCGCTTTGTATATTCTGCCGAAACCTCCTGCCCTAACTTCGGCATGGGCATTTGGGGGTGGTAAAGACCAAAGGAAAGCATGTACTTGCCGGCATTCTTTACGTTTTGCCAGAAGTCAGGGTAGTCGGCCAGACCGGCACCGTCATACATCCAGGTTTTAGGGCTGGGCGCCACGCCCTGCTCGTAAAGCTGGTTCATCAGAATATAAGCGGCTGGCGGCAACATGACATTGACCACCATGTCGGGCGGATTTGCACGCAAGGCGAGAATCGCAGGCGTGAAATCCTTGCCGGCGCGATCCAATGTCTCGTACTTGTAATCGACCTGCGGCGCTTTGACCTTAATCAGCTCTCCCATCAACTTGGCCTGGCCTATACCGTAATCGGTGTTCTCTGCAAAGGCGACCACACGCTTGACGCCCATGGCACTGATTGTTTCGGCCATTGCAGTCGATACCCGGGTGTTGTAATTGCCCGGATTGAAGACTTGGACATACCCCTTTTTACGCACATCGTCAGACCAGCAATTGGTGTTGACGTAAGGCACGTTGTAGCGGTGTGCAACTTCGATTTCCGCCAGACACACCGAGCTTTGATGACCGCCCGTGATCGCGACGACCTTGTCCTTGACGATCAGTTTTTCGGTTGCCGACCTCCCTTTTTCGGGAATCCCCTGATTGTCTTCATAGATCAACTTGATCGGCCGCCCCAGCACGCCGCCTTTGGCATTGATCATGTCCTTCATGATCTCTACGCCGTCTTTAACCTGCATTCCCTGCACTACCGAACCCGGCGGCGACTGCGCGATGCTGATCCCGATGGCAATCGGCTCCTGCGCATAAACAGCACTGCCGAGAAAGGCTATCAGCAAGGGAGCCAAGATGTTTCGTTGCATTGTCGTCCTCCTAAGGTGGAAAATAGCGTCGTGTTCAGTTACTCTAGTTTTGACTGGTCCGACTGGTCTGACCAGTCAATATAACCGGGATTTCTTCGGTACACAACAGCAATCGAAAGACGGGAAAAAATGAAAAAGAGTGCTCCGCAAAGGGCGGCCGAGGCGATCCAGCAGCGCATACGCAGCGGCAAATATCCAGTCGGCGAATCTTTGCCCGGCCAGCGGCTACTCGCGGAGCAACTGGGCGTAGGAAGGCCGGCGATTCGCGAGGCAGTTTCCGCCCTGGAGGGGCTCGGAATGCTTCAGGTCGAAGCGGGACGCGGAGTATTTGTACGAGACCCGAACGCTGCACGAGTTGCACGCTGGCGCTTTGCCAAGCAATATTCTTTGGCAGACGTCTACACAGTCAGGGCCTCCTTGGAATCCCTGTCGGCATTGCTCGCCACGAAACGTTCTACCCCTGCAGCGGTGAAGGTTCTGGATTGTCTGGCGAATAAGCTTGCCGGCGCCGTCCAATCCGGCGATCTGCTTGCGATGGCAGCCGCCGATCGCGCCTTCCATCGCAAGCTCGCGGAAGTGTCAGGCAATCCACTGCTCATGGAGATCCTCGACGTATTCGACGTCGTGATAACCGAAGGAAGAAATCTGGCGTTTCACGATGCGAGTAGCAAACATCGCAATGCGCCCGTTCTCGAACATCGCGAGATCATCGAAGCCATCAAATCAGGCGATGCTAACGCTGCCAGCAAAAAAATGACGACTCATATTCTTCACGCTCAAAGTCGGGCTGGGTTAGGGATTTAATAAAACTTTTTTCCCGAAATACCTTTTTTGGAAAGCCTTCTTTCTTGACACTTTTACCCGATTGAGTGCGCCCTTGCACTTTGTCACCAACGGCGGGACAGCTTCCCGAATTGGACGCGTAATCATGGGAGGGAATAAGCGGTGGTGTTGATCCCCCGACAAAACTAGGGCGTTTACCTATTCAATCGGTTGCTCGCACTCAGTAGTATGGGTTTTAAACGGAAAGATTATTACGAAAAGCACCCAGGAAAATACAAACGTTTTTCCATTGCTGCCGGTGTTTTAGAGTTGCGAAGAACTTCATAACTTGTAGTTTTTGACGCTTTGCCGGATTCAGTAGTTTTGTGGTTTTTATTTTTTTATATCCGAGACTTTATCGCGCGCCCGACAGGCTTCGACCGGCTTCTTGCTTCTTGTTTGTATAGCCCATTGGGCCATTTTCACGGAGGTTCATTGTGAGATTCAATCTGTTTGAACGACAAGCGGACGCGCACCTTCGGAAATCCCGGGAATATCTTGGACAGGCGAATCTCGCCCGAGTTGAGCATCAAGCCGCAGCCGAGCACCATACCGCCTTGGCAAACATGTATGCGGAAAGAATCGCAAGAATTGAAGGGGAAATTAATAGTGCCCTCCAGCCCCGCTCCTTAGTGACACGTCAGCCCGTAGAGGAGCAGCTGCGCCCGACGGTCGAATCTGTTGTGGTCTATCCGTCTCGGGGCACACGCGCCTGATCGGCCGGGCGGGCGTCGAGGTTTAGACGGAAAATCCGCGCCGCCAGAGCACCGTACGCCGGTGCCGGATGTGCCTGCGTCTATCGGATTGAGTTTTCTTCGCGCATAACGTGATGCAGTTAGGAAGGCGCCGCAACAAGGTGAGGTGCAAGGACTTGCCGAGCCGCTTTTGTCCTCGTGGTCGGTAAGCCCTGTTCCGACATACCGAAGCGGCTTGCGCTGACATTTTTTTTCGCCGTGTTTAAGGATACTCAAAGTGTTTTTGAATAACCAAATAAATGAACCCGGGCAGTTGCGCCCACTTTCGTAAATTTTAAAGTGCGCGTTGCCTGATTTCACCAATATCGTGACCTTTCCTTTCATAATTTACAGGCTTCTTGGCCTTTTACAATGACTGCCTTTAATCAGACCGTACTACTGACCGGTGGCGCTGGCTATATCGGCAGCCATACTTTTATGGCGCTGAGCGATGCGGGATTTACACCCGTCATCCTCGACGACTTTTCCAACAGCCATCCTGCGGTGCTGGACCGGTTAGCGCACCTGACCGGGCAGCGTGTACTGTGCGAGCGGGGCAGCGTCATCGACACCGGCTTTGTTGCACAGGTCATTCGCCGCCACCAGTGTGTTGCGGTAATTCACTTCGCCGGTTTCAAGGCGGTGGGAGAAAGCGTCCAACAACCTCTTAAGTACTATCACAACAATGTCGGCGGCCTCGTCAGCGTACTGCAGGCGATGCAAACAGCCGGTTGCCAGTCAATAGTCTTTTCTTCCAGCGCTACGGTCTATGGCGATCCGGACAACGTTCCAATCACTGAGCAGTGTCCCTGTGCGCCGGAAAGTCCTTATGCCCATACCAAACTGATGTGCGAGGATATTTTGACCTCCTTGCGTGCCTCCGATCCGGCTTGGCGCGTCGGCATACTTCGTTACTTCAATCCTGTCGGGGCGCACCCGAGTGGGCTGATCGGTGAGGATCCGGATGGCATTCCAAACAATCTGATGCCGTATGTGACTCAGGTGGCGGTTGGCAGGCGTGACAAGCTCAATGTGTTTGGCAACGACTACCCGACGCCTGATGGAACAGGGATACGCGACTACCTTCATGTGACGGATCTGGCAGAAGGCCATGTGGCCGCTGTCCGCGCATTGCTCGCGCGTCATGACAGCTTTACAGTCAATCTCGGCACCGGCGAAGGGACCAGTGTGCTCGGCGTATTGCATGCCTTCGAGCGCGCGAGTGGCCGACCCATTCCCTTCGAATTCGCGCCGCGTCGCGCCGGCGATGTGGCCGAGTATTTCGCCGACGTATCGTTGGCGAAAACCCTGTTGAACTGGCGCGCGCTGCGCACCATTGACGACATGTGCCGCGATTCTTGGCATTGGCAGCAAAGTAACCCCGACGGCTACAGGAACATGGCACCTCATGATTTGAATGTTCTCCAGACGAACTCCCTGCTTTCAAATCACGACGGATCTCGCCAGCCTGCGGCATCCGCCTAGAAACAATCCAGCCATGCCAACTTTACATAGCATTGCGCAGCTGTCTCCAAATGAGAAAAGCGCGCCTTCTTGAGCCGTTCGGGCTATTGCTCATTACGACACCGCCCCTCAAACTCCGTCCCTTCAGCAACCGAGGAGAAATCCGTGTTTCGCCCCCTGTTATCACTAGTTCTTGCCGCTGCCGTTGCTACAGCTTCCGCTTCCGCTTCGATCCTGCCTGTCCCGCCTATGACCTCCGGCGCTCCTGCATCTTCCCCGACAGGACAGATAAAGCTGCAGTCTCAAGCCAAATCTATAAAGGTCAGCACGATTCCGGTTGCTGGTCAGGGCCGCGGCGTTGCCCCTCATTCTGAGCAAGACCAAGCCAGCACCAATGGGTCCGGATGGCGCGCTTACGGCACGCCCCTGTCCGCCCTGGTACTGATGGCAATTATTGCTTTTCGGCGCCGTAAAGCGGACAGGCATTGAGCATGAGCGGACTTGGCCGATCTGGAGTATCAGCGGTCAAATGGAGTGCAGTCTCGACCGTGGCCCGCTTTGCGCTGCAACTCGTCGCGCAGGTGGTGCTGGCGCGTACCCTCGGGCCGGATATTTTTGGTGTTTTCGCGATCGGCATGGTGGTACTGACATTCGCAAACTTTGTATCTGGCTTCGGCTTCAGTTGGAGCCTGCTGCAGCGCCCGACGCTGTGTGAAGAAGACATCCGTTTTGCGTGGACCTGGCAGCTGCTCGTGGGCGTCATAACGATGCTCGCCCTCTACTGGCTGGCGCCGCTGCTGGCGCAGTATTTCAGGGAGCCTCGGGCACAATCCGTGATCGAATGGCTGTCGTTGGCCTGCCTGCTCACAGCAGCGGCTGCGCCTTCAACTTACTTGCTGCAGCGCGACCTGAATTTTCGGGGCGTCGGGCTCATACAGGTTGGCAGCTACGCGGCAGGGTACGTTGCCGTCGGCATGCCCATGGCGTTATTGGGATGGGGCACCGCCTCGCTGGTTGCGGCCTGGCTGGTTCAGGCGACAGTGCTTCTGGTGGCGAGTTACGCGCTGAAACCCCACGCCCTGCGCCCACTCTTCTGGTACCACGACGCCGCTTCGGCCGTAGGCACAGGGCGCACCGTGTTTATCACCAACATTGTCAATTGGGTTCTCAACAACCTGGACCGGGTAGTCATCGGTCGCCTCCTCAACGCCCAGTCGCTGGGCCTTTACAACGTCGCTTACAACCTGGCCACGATGCCCAACACTTTGTTGCTCGGCGCGCTATCGCCCGCGTTCCTGGCAGCCGGGGCACAACTTCAAAACGAGCGACAGCGGCTAGGACGCGCCTACCTTCAAATGCTGGCGACCATTTTCGTTCTGGGAATCCCCGCCTTTGTTTTTCTGGCGCTTATTTCAGCCGATCTCGTACGCCTTCTGTATGGACCTAAATGGAGTGAAGCCGCCTGGGTCTTGGGTATTTTGTTCCTGAGCATGCCCGCGTATGTCGTTTGGGGCCTTTCCACTCCTGTGCTCTGGAATACCGGACGCAAGCAGTATGAATACGCGTTGCAGTTGCCACTTGTGGTCTTTGGTGCGCTGGGCCTTTACTTCTTTGTCGGAAAAGGGATCCGCGCTGCCGCCATCGTCGCCGCCTTGCTGCTGGTGCTGCGTGCAGCCGTGATCGCGACGGCAGCGCTCCGCGCGTTGGAGCTGCGCTGGACCGCACTACTGCCCCACGCCGCGCGCGGTCTGCTGCTCAGCGCCGTGTGCGCTGCATCCGTGCTGGTCGGCCAAGAGCTTGTGGCCCGATTTGAGATTCCGCTGCTATCGCTAGTCATCAGCACCCTCCTCGCTTTCTTCCCCGCCGCATTGCTTGTGGCAGTGCGTCCCCAGGTGCTGGGTGACCAGACGGCGGCCATGGTGTTGAGGTTTTTCCCTTGGCTGGAAAACCTTCTCAGGCGTGCAAGCCCCGTTCCGCTTTCAGAAAAATTTGGCGAACAACGCCCCTGACGCGATCCCACTATGCAACAGACTGTCACACTCTTCATTCTCGTAGCGGGTGCCGTACTTGCGGCACTCCTGGCGACGGTCGGCATGGCCGGTGCCGTCCACCTGACATCCCGTCGCACCCATGGCTACCTGCATTTTATTTTCTATGCCATGTTGCTGATGACGGCATTAACCAACCTGCTATCCGGGCGCGACCTTGCGACTACTGCGCTTAGCTTTGATGAGCCTGCGGCAGCGCTGCGCAATCCTTTAATCGCATTGGCCCAGCCCCTTATTTCGCTATTGATCCTGGCCGTCGCTGGCGAACGCCTCATTACGCACTGGCTGCAAAGAGAAAAGGCCGCGCCTGCGCCTTTGCTGTTACTGGTGACTTTTATTCTTTTCTGGGTAGGCACGGTGGCCGCTCCGGCGCTGCTCGGTGCGCACCCATTCCTGACCCATGATTATGTCTATCCGCTGATCATAGGGAGTGCAGCCGTGCTGTCCACCGGCACTGAACGTGACCTTGCCATCCGGGCTGCACGCAACGCGCTGGTGTTGTTTATGGTCGCGGGACTTCTCGTGATTCCATTCAAAACAGGGCTGGTGCTTGACACCTCCTACACGCAAGGGTTGCTGCCAGGAGTACCGCGTCTTGCAGGCCTTGCCGCGCACGCGGTGTCACTGGGAATACTGGCGCAGCTCGGCTTGCTGTGCCTGCTGGCGCGGCCTTACCGGAATCCCTGGCTTAACCGTTTTGCGTGGGTGATAGGACTTTTGGTTCTCTTTCTGGCGCAATCCAAGACCTCCTGGATTTCTTTTGTTTTATGTTCAGCCTGCATCATCGGCGTGCGAGGGGGCCCGACTTTCTGGCGCCGCTTTAGCGATCCGCTACGGCCTGAATTGGGCATCGTTTCTGTTTTGGTATTTATGTTCTCGGTAGCGGCTGTCGCCCTGGTTTTGATGTTTGGAAACGTGGACGCCAGATTGAGCAACTTCTTTAACAGCGCAGAAGGTGCGCAGCTCGCCTCGTTGACGGGTCGCGACAAGATTTGGGCTATCGCCTACGACGAATGGCAGCGCAATCCCGTATTCGGCTACGGACCTACGTTGTGGGACGCCAGCTTCCGGGCCAGTATCGGTATGCCTAACGCCACCCATGCGCACAATCAATTCATGGACACGCTGTCGCGTTCCGGCGCCGTGGGCGCAACGGATCTGGTGCTTTATGCGCTGGTGCTGCTGGTGCTCTCAGTCCGTTACGCCCGCGCCACCGCTGGGCTTTCACTGGCGCTGTTCATGGCACTGGCACTGCGTTCATTGAGCGAAGTGCCGCTCCTCCTCTTCGGCTACGGCCCCGAACTGGTCACCCATGTGTTGTTGCTCATAACCCTGGCAGCTGCCGCCAGCCATGCGCGGGTGCGCAAAGACCACAAAGCGGGTTCTAAAACACGCGCAGAGTTTCCCATCCCCGCCAAGGACCCGTTACTGGCCGCCAGGTTCGGTCTATGAAATTCTCCGTCGTCATTCCGCTTTATAACAAAGCCCCTTACATCAATTGCACGATTGAGTCCGCTCTGGCGCAAACTTTCAAGGACTTCGAGGTGATCGTCGTGGACGATGGTTCCAGCGACGGCAGCGCTGAACTGGTCGCCTTAATAACAGACCCGCGTTTACGTTTGATTCGGCAGACTAACGCGGGTGTTTCCGCCGCCCGCAACAGGGGGATTGCATTGGCGCGGGGAGACTGGGTAGCTTTTCTTGACGGTGACGACTGGCATTACCCACGCTACCTGGAAACATTGGTGGCGGCCCAAAACGCCTACCCCGACGCGGACACCGTCGCCACCGAATTTTTGCCTGTGCCCGATTCTGATGGCGCATGGCCTCCGCGCTGGTTGGTTTCAGCAGAAGCTCCCGATGTGGAACTCATCAAGGACTTGCCCTTGCGATGGATGGCTGGCCCGTCGGTCTGCACCAGCGCACTGGCGGTGCGCGCTACTTTGCTAAGGCAGATGCAGCCTTGCTTCGCAATCGGTGAATCGTGTGGCGAAGACCTCGACCTGTGGTTCCGCCTGGCCGAGAAGACACCTATTGCATTGGCGCGAACGCCGATGGTCGCCTACCGCGTCGCGGTGAAAGGCAGCCTGACGACGCACCATATTCCCTTGACGATGCCGCCGTTTCTCCAACGCATGCGCCGCCGCGCCGATTCGGGCGCCATGACCGCACCGCAACGTCGCTCTGCCCTGCGGCTGGTGGCACAGCAAGAAGTCACTTTTGCGCGTCAGGCAGTGGTGTCTGGCAAACGTCTCCAAAGCCTGCTTTGGTTGCTGCGCGGACGCCGCGCAGCAACCAGCAGACGCTGGTGGCTGACTGCAGCCATGACGCTTTTCCTGCCAGGTCAGCTGGTCAAAAAATGGCAACACTGGCGTGTGCGGCGGGCCGTTCAATCAGTCGATGTCGTCGATGCGGGATAGAAAAATGAATTCAATAATTCGTGGCGAATCGCCCCGGCCCCTTCCCTCCAACTGCCACGTGTCGATCATCATCAAAGCACTTAACGAGGAAAAGCGTATCGCCGCGACGATAGAGAGCGCGTTGCGCGCGGTTTCCAGAGTGGGTGGTGAGGTGATTCTTGCAGACTCCTATTCCACGGACCGCACGGTCGAGTTAGCAAGGGCTTACCCGATCCGCATCGTACAACTTATGCATGCCCACGAACGCTGCTGCGGCGCCGGCCCGCAATTGGGCTACCAGCATTCGCGCGGTGAATTTGTCTACATCCTCGACGGCGACATGCAGATGCTCGAAGGTTTTCTTGAGCAAGCTTTGATTTTTCTGGAAGCGCATGTAGACGTGGCGGGTGTCGGCGGCCGCGTGGTGGAGCAGAACACCGAGAGCCTCGAATACCTTTCGCGCGGGGAGCGCACCTTGGCCCACCAGTCGCCCGGCAGTGTGGACCGGCTCGATGGTGGCGGCCTTTACCGACGCAGCGCCATCGCAGCGGCAGGGTATTTTTCCGACCGCAACTTGCACAGCTACGAGGAGTACGACCTGGCAGTACGGCTACGCGCGTTGGGCTGGGGCTTGTGGCGACTTCCGGTCGACGTCGCCCATCATCATGGCCACGACGCGCCGCCCTACCAATTGCTGATGCGGCGTTGGCGCACTCGCTACATTTGCGGACTGGGAGAACTGGTTCGCGCCGCAGCGGGCCAGCCGCGTTTGAATCTGGTGCTGAGGGGTTTGCGCGAGTTACGCCTTTACCTCGCCGTTCTGCTGTGGTGGAGCGTATTAATTAGCGTGCCGTTCTGGCCGCTGGCGGCGTCTTCGCGCCTGGCCTGGTTTTGTGCCTTGGTCACGGCGCCCGTTCTGTTGATGACCTGGCGCAAGCGATCCGTCATCAAAGCCCTTTATTCAGTGGTGTCGTGGTGCTTCAACGCGGCGGGTCTGGTGCGTGGACTACTGCACAAACAGCAGCCCGCGCGCGAAGCCATTTCCAGTCGCGTCCTGAAGGAGCTGTCGGCTTTTTCCTCACAGTCGACTGAAGCGACTTCGGTCAGGGCGCCATCGGTGTCTTACAGAGAGAAGCTATGACCCGGCAGTTCACCGGGGTTCAAATTCTCAGATTTGTGGCGGCCATGCTGGTCGTGGTGATGCACACGACCCAAGCTATATCGATTCACATCACGGGAACCGGACCCGACCATTACTGGGCAGACGGCTCGGCCGGGGTAGATATCTTCTTTGTCATAAGCGGTTTTGTGATGGCGATGTCGACGCCCACGCCTCCGGCGGATGGACCCTCGCGCCTCCATGCTGCATGGATTTTCATGAAACGCCGCCTGCTGCGGATCGTGCCCCTGTATTGGTTTTACACCCTGCTTAAAGCGGCTTTGTTGCTGGCCTTGCCTGCCCTGGCGGTGCGCTCTTCATTAACGCCCGGGCACTTCGCAGCCTCTTTGATGTTCATTCCCGCCATGAGTCCGTGGGGTCTCATCGAGCCAACACTTCCCGTCGGTTGGACGTTAAATTTTGAAATGCTTTTTTATGCGATATTTGCACTTGCGTTGGCGCTAGGGGCAGCGCGAATCAAGTTTTGTCTGCTGATTTTTGCGCTGCTTTTTCTCTCCGCGCGTTATTTCCCGGACTCTGTGGCGTTGACTTTTTATGGGCGTTCCATCGTTTTCGAATTTATTCTGGGTGCCTGCATCGCCCACTTGTTTTTGCATTACCGCACGATGGCGCCGCCAGTGGGGCTACTCGCCGTGATGGCGGGAATGGTCTTCATGTTTGGCATTGATTGGGGCGTCGGGGCTGATCGCCTTGTCACTTGGGGCGGCGGGGCAGCTGTCGCGGTGCTTGGAGCAGTCTGGCTGGAACCGTGGACAGCGCGGGTTCAAGCGGCGGCGCGGCTCTCATTTCTCGGAGACGCGTCTTATTCCATTTATCTCTCCCACACCTTTGTGGTGCCCGCGGTCGTTCTGATGCTTAAAAAGCTAGGCGTGCTGGACAGTCTCGTCATTGTGCTTACCGTGGCCCTGACGGTGATTGTTTCGGGCTGCCTCTCGTATGTATGGCTTGAGCGACCCATGACGACCTACCTTAAACGCACCCTGTTCAAGAAGCGCGAACTCTCTTACCAAAGTCTCGGAAAATAACCATGCCAAGTCAAACGATGCCACGTAGCGCTGCGCGCGAGCGCAAGGGCCGCTACATCCTTATTGCATGCCCGTGGACGCCCAAAGGCGGCGGCATGTTCAAGGTGGCCGACTACCTCATCCAGGCGCAGGCTTTCTCCACGCCAGTCGAGGCGGCCGAGTTGCGACCGCTCGATACTCGCGGCGGTGCCAATGCGCTTTACTCGTTTTGGGTGCTTACCACCGCGTTGGCCGGGCTGGTGCGCGGTCGACTGAACGGCCGACTTGCCGGCGTACACGTGAATATGGCCGAGCGCTTGAGTCTGTTTCGAAAGGCTGCCGTGGTGATCACGAGCCGAGCGCTAGGCGTGCCAGTGGTGCTGCATCTGCATGCGGCCCAACTCCACCATTTCTACCACACGCTGCCCCGACCGCTGCAAGCCCTGACACGCTGGGTATTTTCCCTACCCGCCAGCTGCGTGGTGCTGGGGACCGCCGCTCGGCGCTTCGTCACGGAGGATCTGCGGGTACCGGCAAGTCGCGTCGAGATCGTCATCAACGGCGTTCCTGAACCCACCCATGCGCGGCGCAAAGTGGTCACTAACGCCGTGCAGCGGGTGCTTTTCCTGGGTAACCTATCCGAGCGCAAAGGTGTGTCTGATCTTTTGCAGGCCTTGGCCTTGCCAGGATTTGATCGGTTCCGCCTGGAGGTGTCCCTCGCCGGCGGAGGAGATCTGGAAGCCTATCGCGCGAAAGCACGACAGTTGGGCGTGGAGGGTTTTGTGCGCTTTGAAGGTTGGTCGGATCAACAACAAGTTGCCCGTTTGATGGCGCGTGCCGATGTGCTGGTGCTTCCCTCGTACGACGAAGGCCTGCCCCTGGTCATTTTGGAAGCTTTGGCCAATGGGGTAGCGGTGGTTTGCAGCCCGGTCGGCGAAATACCTTCCGTGCTGACCGACGGCGTCAACGCCTGCTTTGTCGCACCAGGCGATGTGGCCGGAATCGCCGCCGGCTTGCAGCGGGTGCTGCAGCAACCCGGTTTTAGAGAGCTCCTTGAGCGCAATGGGCGTGCACTTTACGAGCAGCACTTTTCATTGACCCGGTTTTTCGCCAGCGTTGCCAGAATCCACCAGCGGCATTTCGGAATTTCAGGCCACCCATCGGTGGGCAGCGTTGCCACGCAGGAAGGCTCGCCATGATTGCCGACGCTAACAGCCTCCCAAACGGAGTCCAGCTGAAAGCCGATGTCTGCGTGGTGGGAGGTGGCCCTGCGGGAATCGCCCTGACGCTGGCTCTTTCAGAACGTGGTTTTTCGGTCATTCTGTTGGAGTCGGGACAGCTGGAGGCGGATGAAAAAACACAGTCGCTGTATGAGGGCGAAGTCGCCGACGAGCGCCTACACAGCCCGCCTGATAAATATCGGCAGCGGCGCCTGGGCGGGTCCACGGCGATTTGGGGCGGTCGTTGCATGCCGCTGGATCCGATTGATTTTGAAACGCGAAGCCAGGTTCCGGACAGCGGATGGCCGATTTCTTATGCAGATCTGCTTCCCTACTACCCCCAAGCCAACGCGTTGGCAGAAGCCGGGCGTTTCAGCTATGACGCGGACGATGCGCTCGATCCGCAGGTCGGGCCCATGATTCGCGGCTTCAAAAGCATGCGCGTAAGCACCAATGGGCTGGAACGCTTTTCGTGCCCCACCCACTTTGGGAGCCGCTACGCCAAGCGGCTACAACTGGCGCCCGATGTCAAGGTCTTGCTCGGCGCCAACTGCACCGCTGTCCAGCTCCAACCCGACGGCCGGGCGGTGAGCTCGCTGGAGGTGACTACGTTGCAAGGGATCCGGTTTTCAGTGACGCCCCGGGCGGCGGTACTCGCTACCGGCGGCCTCGAAACCGCCCGCTTGCTGCTCGCTTCGCGCAACGTGACGCCTGCCGGAGTGGGAAACTCCCACGACGTGGTCGGACGCTACTACATGTGCCACATTGCCGGGAACGTCGGCACGCTGACGGTCCACGGGCCTACAAATTCCGTACGGCACGGTTACGAAGTAGCCCCGGAGGGCATTTACTGTCGCCGGCGACTATCGGCTACTGCCAGCGAGCAGCGACGCCTGGGGCTGGCCAACGCAGTGGCGCGCCTGCACTTTCCGCGTATCACCGATCCGGCGCACCGTAACGGGGTGTTGTCGGGTCTGTTCCTGGCGCGAAAACTGATCAGCTACGAGTACAGCAAACGTCTTAACGATGGCCATGCCACCACGCTCGGGACCTATGGCCGCCATCTTCTCAATCTCGCCACCGACTCGCTCGACACGACCGCTTTTCTGGCTCACTGGCTAAGCCACCGCACTTTCGCCGAGCGCAAATTCCCTTCCGTCATTTTGCGCAACCGCACCAATCGCTTCAGCCTGGAAGTGCATGGCGAGCAGCGGCCTCTCGCCAGCAGTCGCGTCACGCTTACCGACAAAGTCGACGTTCTCGGCATGCCCAAGCTGCGGGTCGACTGGCGCTACAGCAGCGCTGATATCGATTCGGTGCAGCGCACGCTGGAGCTGCTAGCCACCGAGTTTGAGCTAAGCGGTACAGCCCACCTTGACTACAACCGGGACACCCTTGAGGAGGACCTCATGCGTTTCGGTGCGTACGGTGGCCACCACATCGGCACTGCCCGCATGGGCCGGGATGTCCGTACCAGCGTCGTCAATGCAGACTGCCAGGTGCATTCAGTGCCCAATCTATTTATAGCAGGCAGCGCCGTATTTCCCACGTCGAGTCAAGCCAATCCAACCCTGACGCTCATTGCAATGTCCCTCAGGCTGGGTAGTCATTTGGCACGGCGACTCGGCACCAGTCAGGCGGCTGCGTCACTCGGAGAAAGTGCATGAAAGTACTCGTATTGGGAGCCTCCGGTCACATCGGGAAAAGGTTGTTGAACACCTTGAGAAGCACCTCTTGGGCCTTGCCTTTGGGCGCCTCGAGAAAACGCGAGCAAGACACCAGCGCGAACGCAAACTGGATTCAGGTCGATACCCGGGATGTCATGGCGCTGACCAGTGCACTGAAAGGTTTTGACGCCGTCGTCAATTGTGTCGCGGGCGATGCACGATCGATTTCCGAAGGCGCACGTGGCTTGGTACAGGCTGCGTTGGCGGCACAATGCCGGCGTATTATTCATTTGAGCACCATGGCCGTCTACGGTTCCGCAGAGGGCATCGTCCACGAAGACGCACTCCTCAAACCCGACCTTGGATGGTACGGCCAGGCTAAATGCGAAGCCGAAATCCATATTGGCAACTTCGTCCGTCAAGGGGGAGAAGCGGTGGTATTACGGCCTGGCTGCGTATTTGGGCCCGGTAGTCACCTATGGGTTGAACGGGTCGCCAGATGGCTGCAAGCGGGACGTCTTGGTGATCTGGGTTTGGCCGGCGATGGCTGGTCCAACCTGGTTCACATCAACGATGTTTGTCAGGCCGCTGTGGCCGCGCTAAAGATTCCGGTTCTGCCCGACAAATTCCCAGTCTTCAACTTGGCGGCGCCCGACAGTCCGCGTTGGAACGATTACTTCGTAGACCTCGCTCTCGAGATCAAGGCCACGCCGGTGCGGCGCATAGGCCCGCGTCAACTCCAGCTCGACGCCTGGCTCGCCGGTCCACCCCTTAAAGTGGCGCAACGTGCCTTCAAGTATCTGGGAAATCAACAGGCCAGATTGCCGGAGCCGATGCCCCCGGGGCTGCTTCGCTTGTGGAAGCAAGCTATTTTTCTTGATTCGATGTCAGCGACGCAACAACTCGGTCTTGGCTGGACGCCGTATACAGTCGGCCTGAAGAGCTCCGCCGCCTGGTTTTGCGAAAAAAAGGCGCCACACGAACAGGTGTGTGGCGAGGGTGAATGCACGCATTAAAAGCCGACACCTACCGTCAATTCGGGCGCTTCAGCTGGTGGCTGGTCGCCAAGGGAATCGCAGTGAACGGCGCGTTTCGCGTAGTCGTCACCATGCGCTGGTGCCAAGCCGCACAACACAGCCTCCCGGCCTTGCGCTGGCTTCTTCTAACGCCTGCCAAAGTGCTGCACCGGCTGGCCAGCCAATGGGGGGGAATTGAGCTTCCCTGGCGAACTTCGATCGCACCCGGACTGGCCTTGACGCATGGTCGAGGAATCGTAGTCGGCGCCAAAGTCCGAATAGGCGGCAACGTGACCATTTTCCATGGGGTCACGCTGGGGCAAAGCGACCATATTGACGACGAAGGGCGCCGGTTCTCAAGGTATCCGGTGATCGAGGACGACGTGTGGATCGGGCCTCATGCGATCGTGGTGGGGGGCGTCACTATCGGTAAAGGCAGCCGTATCGTTGGTGGCGCCTATGTCTGCGAAAGTGTTCCGCCGTACTGCATGGTGCTGGGAAACCCGGGCAAAATCGTCAAAAGCAACTGCACACCCGACGTCGAAAATCGTTACGACTTCCCTGACCTAGCGCCACCGACCGAATGAAATTCAGCGCTGTGATGAACGCAGGCGGTGGGGATCCATTTTCAGGTAGCTGTCAACGGCGGCTCACCGACGCCAGCCGCAGCGCCCGCATTAAAAACAGCGGGTTGCCCACCACGTAACGTTGGAAAAGCCGACGCGGTTCCAGCGCCAACCGAAATACCCACTCCAGGCCGATGTGACGCATCCACACGGGAGCTCGCGGCGTTTTTCCGCCCAGAAAATCGATGATGGCACCGCCGCAAATGATGAGACACGGAAGAATTAACACGGTTCGCAACGCGGCCGCCACTTCCTCCTGCCGCGGCATTCCCATGCCAAGCACAATGAGCGCGGGCTGATGCTTGGATGCCAGAGCGATATAAGCGGCCACATCGAGATAGCCATGCGCGCTGACATACGCACTCCGGGGTGCAAAATCCTGCACAACGACTTGCAAGCCCCTCTGCAAATAGGGGTCACGAGTTCCGAAAAGCGCTATGCGCCGGCCGTTGAACTGGCGGAGCAACTTCGGTATCAGGTCGGTACCGTTGAGATTAATTCCCGGCGGCATCTTCAGCAGTTTGAAAAGAATTTCCATTCCCGAGCCGTCTCTAAGCACCATATCAGCCGAGCGCAAGGCATCAAAAAAAGGGGTGGATTCTGCAAGGGAATTCATCGCATGCGCATTGGCAAAAGCCAGCACAAAAGGCCTGTCAGGGCACGCGAGGTGCACCAGTAACTGCTGCTCGTCGGCAACGGTTTGGACTCGCTCTATCTTGTCTACCAGCTGCAACCACCGTTGCCGCCAGTCCAGGCAGGGTGCCGGGTACGCACTCATGGCACAAAGAACCCCGGGAGCTGCGCCGGGAAGACGTGAATCGGTCCGGGCTCGGTGCAGAACCCAGCCGAGAAAGGCGCTTGCCGTCGCCGTCGACAGCGCAGGAATCCAGCGCCAAATTTGCGTTGACTGGCATGACCACCAATTGCGCCAACGCACCGCACGACTGGCACCGGATTTGGCACTGCCGAGTCGGCGCCGTCGCGAGTGACGTTCTGAAAGCTGACGCGCTTGACGAGTGGTTTGGCGAGGGCAACGGACTGAGGCGCCGGCGCACTAGGCATCGTTGAGTACCGAACCCACCAAGGTCACGCCAAATTCACGCAAGCCCTGGGTGAACTGGGACATTTGCCGCAGGGAGCTCGTATTTTGCCGAGCGACCACCAGCGCGGCGCCTGCACGAACCGCTACCGTATGCGCATCAGCGCATTCGCTGGCGGCCGGCGTGTCAATAATAATGATGTCGAATTCCTCGCCGAGCGACTTTAACAATGCGGAGAAGGTCGGACGGCCGAGCAGCTCCTGCGGATTCGGCGGGATGGCGCCAGCAGGCAATACGGACAGGTCCTGCAGCGCCGCAATACCGACGACCGCTTCTGGTCCGGCACGACCGGCGAGCATGTCTGAAAGGCCGACGTTCTTGCCAAGATTGAAGAGCTGGTGCTGACGCGGAGACCGCATATCCGCGTCGATCAACAAAGTGCGCTCGCAAAGCTGCGAGAACACGATTGCCAAGTTCGCGGCAATATAACTGCGACCTTCTTTGGGACCCGCACTGACAATGGCCAGCTCCTTTCGGTCGGCCCCGCTGTCGAACCAGCGCAGCATCAGTTGGCTGCGCAACGCGCGGAGCTGCTCGACAGGACGACTGCCCGGCTGGTACGCTGCCACCAGCTCGCGGCTCAAGTTGCTGTCGCGACCAAGATACGGGTAGTCGAACTGAACCGACAATGCAAATCGAATATCGTCGTCAGTCAGCAGACCCAACGCCATGCCGGAATCACCAAAACGCGCGCCGCGTTCCCGCTGAAACTGCAAAATTCGCTCTGCATCGGCAGCCGAGAGCCGTCCCGCATCTATCAGAATCGCACCCATGGACCGGGTTGCACCAGTCGCTGGCCTGCTACGCACGGTCAGGGGAACCGATCTGATAATCTGAGTACTATTTTTGTTCATATCAGCTTTCAGTTGCCAAGCGCCAGTCGGCGCGAACCTGGGAGACTGCCTCGCGGCCCCGAGCTTGAGGCGAGGCTGGCCAAAACGGGCAGATCAAGCATCTGCACCAAGTCTGCAGCGGACCGTACCCGACGGTTTGCCAGTTCCAGCATCAATGCGCAGGCCACGCCCAGCAACGTCCCACCAAAAGCAGCGATCAGCAGGTTGAGCATTATTTTCGGGCTTGACGGATCGAGCGGCGCCGTCGCGGTGTTGAGGCGCACCACATTGGTCTGGTTGGTCAGGCTCTGGAGACGTGTCTGTGAAGCACTCTGGCTGACCGCTTCGTAAGCACGCTGAGCCGACTCGACATCGCGACGATACACATTGAGTTCGTCACGCTGCTTGTTGAGCATAAGAAGCCGCGTTTTCTGCGCACCGACTGCCCCCTGCAATTCGCGTTCGCGGTCTTTGCTCACGCGATAGGCCGTATCGATCGAGGCGGTGATACGCGCTGTTTCGCTGCCCAGTTGTTTCTTGAGGGATGCCAGTTCCGACTCAGCCCGCTTGCGCAGCGGATGATTCTCACCGAGATTCACGCTCGTCTCCTGTACTTTGGCCTCCTGCCGCGCAATATCGGCTTTCAGCCCATTGATCAACGGGCTTTGCATGACTTCAGCAACCGTGTCGCCGCGGCCATTGCGCTTGCTTTGGCTGTCTGTGCCTTCCCCCTGCACCGTTGTGAGCTGCGACGAGATTTGTCCCAGTTTCGCAGTTTCGTAGTCCAAGCGTTCATCCGCGGTGACGATGCCGGCTTTTTGCTGGTAGTCTGACAAACGGGACTGCGCCTCTTCAAGTTTGGCGCGTAAACTTTTGGTTTGCCCGTCAAACCATTCTGCGTAGAGGCGAGCAGGCTCGGTTTTCAATGCCAGATTAATATCCAGATAGGCTTGGGCGAAGGCATTAACTATCGTCGCCGCCGACTCCGGGTCAGTGTCCTTGTACGCAATGTTAATGACGTTGCTTTCTCGGGCAGGCCGCACATCCAGTTTCTTCTGCAACGATTCCGCCAGCCAGACGTCCATACTGCCCCGGCCATTCGTCGCCTCAAGCCATCTCGTTTTAGTAAGCGGGTCCTGGTCCAGTTTCAGCACTTTCACGACGCGCTGTGCAACCCGGTCGCCGCTGATAATGTCCACCTGAGTCGCCATGTAGCTTGGCGCAGTCGGACCGGACAGCGCGGCGGCCACCGGATCAGGCGAGTGCATGTCGACCAATACGGCGGTTTGTGCAATGTATTTTTTCGGCAACAGCAAGCTGACTGCCAGTGCGGACAAGATCGCGACAACAAAGATTGAAACGGCCACGCGGTAGCGGGCTTTCAGAATTAGCAGGAATTGATGGAGTGTCATGGCGGCTACTTAAAAGAGGCTTTCACGGACATACAGCACATCTTCGGCTCGCACCGGATCTGTGAGCTTGGGTACTGTTTCAACGACATTCCCGGTGGCATCGCGGCGGTTCAGGATAAGGCGGTTCTGGCTTCCGCGCACCGTCGGCCCACCACCCTGCGCCAGCGCCTGCATCACCGTCATACCGCGCTCAATGCGGTAGGGACCGGGACGCTGGGCCTCGCCATAGATATAAAACATCGGTGCCTTGTTGACAAAGAGCGTGTCTCCGCCGGCCAGGAGGATGTCATCCTCTGATTTCGCGTTCAAGAAAAGCCCTGGAATATCAATCACTTTGCGGAACGGCTTACCTTCACGCTCCCCGGTAACGATGAGCACATCATCCCCGGTTGCCGTGGCGCCGCCGGCGGCCGCAAGCATATCGCTGACACGGGTGTTGAAGGTTTCAAGCGGGAATCGCCCAGGCCGGCTGACCTGCCCCAATACAGCCACCTGGTTGCCGCGTACTTGCCGCAGAACGATGTTGACTTGGGGCATCTTTATAAACCCCCCCGTTCGCAACGCGTCACCAATTTTTTTCTCGGCCTCGGAGATCGTCAGGCCGCCCACCTGCACGCTGCCCACCAGAGGGTAACTGATCACTCCGCTTTCAGAAACGCGGGCATCGACCGAAAGATCCGGACTCTGGTAGACCTGCACACCGATGGCGTCTCCTGCGCCGAGTCGGTAGTCCTGGTTGCGTGGCACTGAAGCCGCGGCTGAGGGTTGAGGCGACGAAACCGTCTGCGCAAATGCAGTCGCGGTGAGAAGGAAAAGAAATGTCGTGGCGAAGCAGCGAGCGAGGAGTTTCATCTTGGCACCTTTAGAAGGGGTGGATTTTTGAAGAGTTGGCCGAAAGTAAACCTGGGGAGAAACGGGATGGTCATGGCGGCCTCAGAAACTTGCCAAAGCGGTCAGCCCGACCGAGTTGCTCACATAGTCGAAACCAGGCAGATTGGACTGGCGCTTGTCGCGCTGAATCGACGCAGTCAACTTCAGTGCGCGGAGCGGTTGCCAGTCGAGCGCCAGGGTGGCCAGATCGGTGGTGTCTTGGCGGCCACTGCTGGCAAACCCAGCAAGAGGACCTTTGTAATCCCGGACACCGTGGTCATATCGAGCCCGTAGTGCAATTTTTTCCGTGGCTTTCCAGGTCGGCGCGACAAAGAGTCGATAGCCTTGGTAGTAACTATCCGTCGAGGTCTGATAACTACCCAAATCCCTCGCCAGGCCTCCCGTTATGGAAGTTTTCCCAGTGACCGCCCAGGAGCCGTTCAGTTCGCCGATGACGCCCGAGAAATTCCGCGCGGAAAATCCGTCGTAGGTCCGGTCAAATTGCGACATCCGGGCCTGAACCGTGGTCTTTCCGGTGGGTGCCCAGTCGAGCCTGAACTCATGCTCCTTGTCCTTGAAGTTGCCTGCGAACCCCGACGAAGGGGGGAGGCCGGCGTTCTCACCAGAGCCGTTCCTGAAGCGATAAGCCACTGAGGTGTCCGACGGAAAAACGTAACGCACACCGGCTTCCGCACCGACCACCTTGGAGTCACCTTCAAAAGTGAACGGTTGACTATTGGTATTGCTGCGCCGGAATACGCCGCCTACCAAGCGCCATGCACCGCCTAGCTCGTACTCTGCATCGAGCACCGTAGAGCGACTGGTTCGACGATTGAGCGCGCCCGTGTTTTGGACATCCGCGTAGTTATCGACAGTTTCCTGTCGGTCAGTCGTTAGATTACCGTGCAGTGCGGGCGTAAAGCTCCATCGCCACGCGGCGGCGTAATTAACCGCTGTGAAATTCAAATTGGAAAACCGCCGGTACCGATGGTCCTCGGCGTTGACCGCCAACTCGAAGCGCTGCAAGCTATAAGGCTTGTTCAACTTCAAGCCCACCGTGGTCACTGCAATGGTGTCGGAGCGGGTCGGCGTGCCAATCAGCGCCTGGGCATCGGCTGAGTCGGACAATCGATATACGTTGCTGTCATGCTGCACGCTTTCACTCGCTTGAAATTGGAGCGTATCAAGTTCGTCTGCCTGCGCGGCCAGGGCAAGGAGCCCCAACATGGCAAGCGGAAGTTGAATCAGGGTGCGGGAAGACAACAACGATAAGTTAATTCGCCGACTACGGCATATCGTGGTGTCATCGCACGCCCCTCCCGGTTGAGCAAGACCAGAGGGAACAAGAGAGTAGGTTTTTAAGTTCATGAATATAACTATATCAATAGTTCTTATTTGTATTGAACTTTTAATACGCCGAACTGTCTTTAAATACCAGGCGAACGGTCCTCACGATGATCAAAAGGTCCAGAGCCAACGACCAATTTCGCAGGTAAGCCAGATCGAAATCAATCCGTGATTGCATCTTGTCCAGCGTATCGGTTTCGCCACGTTGTCCGTTAACCTGAGCCCAACCAGTGATGCCCGGACGGACTTTGTGGCGAACCATGTAGCCCTTGATGAGTGCGCGATAGGTTTCGTTGTGCGCCACCGCATGCGGACGAGGGCCGACGATGCTCATCCGACCCTGCAATACATTAATAAACTGGGGTAACTCATCCAGCGACGTCTTGCGCAGAAAGGCGCCGAGCCGGGTAACCCGCAAGTCATTTTTTCGTGCCTGTTGAATCGTGCCGCCGTCTTCGGTCACGGCCATGGAGCGGAATTTATAAACCAGTATCTGCTCGCCATCCAGACCGTAGCGCCGCTGCTTAAAAATAATCGGCCCTGGAGAGTCGAGCTTTACCAATAGCCCCAACACAAGCAGGATGGGAGAAATCAACACCAGGATGAGCAGGGCCAGCAGCATGTCGCTGACCCACTTTAACGCCCCATTGAAACCCCGAAATGGCGTATCGCAAACTGATATCACAGTGACGCCGCAGACCGAATCACTGCGCCCCTGAATCAGATCGGTGACAAACATATCCGGAACAAAATAGATCGAGGCCGTGGTGTCTTTCAGACCGTCCAGGATCTCCAAAATACGGGGTCGAGAAGCCATGGGTAGGGATAAATAGATGAATTGGACCCGGTTCTTTTTGACGTAATCTGACAGCCCTTCTATTTTTCCCACCAGCTTGTACTCATCCTGCCTCACCCTGCGCTCTTCGCTGCGGTCATCAAAAAACCCCAACAGTTCAATACCCGAGTAGGCCGAGCCCGCGATGTTCCTGGCGAGACAAACCCCCTGGTCGTTCATGCCGACAATGACGCCCCTGCGCAGGGGGCCCTGCAACTTCAACAACTGGGGCGCTGCGGCTCGAAGCGCCAAATGAGCCCCCACTTGGGCGAGTGGTGCAACCCACAACCAGGTGCCCACTACCGCCATCGGAAATTTGTAGATATATTCCGTCGCGAAACCCATTAGCAGCAACAGGCCCGCAACCCATAACCATTGAAATGCGATGTTGAGCATCATTTTCCACACCGGAACCAGGAGCTTGGACGTACCTGGGAAAGTCAGGGAAAACACCATCACGGAGAGAATCAAATAGGCAGGGCGTACCGAACCTTCAAAGCGGAATGCCAGCGCCCAAAGAGAAAGGACAAACACCATAGGATCAAGCGCCGATCCCAAAACGCTAAAAAGCTGGCTTCGGCCAAGCTCCACGGAGCCGGAATCAGCGCGGTTGGGCCATGCAGAAGTCGCTTTGACGTGGTTGGCTTCAGCCATACGGTGTCACCCGAGTAACTTTAGAAACCGCCTGCGCGCGATTGAACACGTTCAATTTGCGAAAAATGCGCTGCATGTGATTTTTCACAGTACACCCGCTGATATTCAAAATATCCCCGATTTCAGAATTCGTTTTTCCCATCGCCACCCAGGCCATGACCTGGACTTCGCGCTCACTCAGGCCCAAGAGTTCTTCATGCGCAGTTTGTAAGGACAACGAAGTCTGCGTGTGTTGTTGCGGTAGCTGCGTAATGCGCCGTAACGCGGAATCAACGAAGGGAATCAGCACCTTCATCGCGGTCCCCGCCGGTTCAGCGGGAATCTCAGCGGCGCTCATCACGACGTAGAGGCATTCATGGCCACTTCTCTCGTCTCTGAGGCCGTGAACCAATACGGTGCGCATATTTTGCAATGCACTGCGAAACGATGCCTCCGGGCGAGAACTGCCGCGCAAATATTCAGACTCTCGAAAGTTGAGTCGACAAGGTTGCCGCTGCGCGCCTACCCAAAGCGTATGAAATTTTCGCAACAGAAACGCCAGGCTTTCGGTACCTGCAGCGTAAGAGCGCACGCCAGGCAATTTGGAGAGGAGGTCGTGCGCGATAGGCCCCTCGCGGAAATCACCCCAACCTGCCAGCAAGATATCGTGGGGCAGATGGTGCTGCACGTCACCCTGCAGCCAGTGCAGCAGATCGACGTGCCGTTCGAGCGCCAAGCCCTGCTCGATCACCGGCAAGAAACGATTGCGTTCTTCGCCGAGAGATAGCGCGTGAAAGTTCATGTTTCCCTCCAATTCCCTGGTTGTTTTTTGTTGGTGGCACTGCGTTGCGTTGTCGCCTCAAGTGCTAACTAAGAATCCAACATACCGCCACGCGCGGCAATTGGATTGGCCGCACATTTGACGTAGGAAAATAGATCATCCGCACGTAGGCAACCTCCAGTGCGCGCGTCAGATCTCACCTTGCGGTCGAATTTTCAGCATCAACAACCAGATCTGCAGGGGATGCCGCAGCCGTTGCAAAAGGTTGAACCAACGGCCCGTCGCCGTTTGTTACCATAATTCAAGCGCACCGCCAGGTTGCTAATGTCGTTTGCGTAAAGTGCATTCTTGGCCATGGAGAACACTGCACTGGCATTGGCCAATACAAGTCGCAACAAGGCGGGCGGGCGATCGATGAGCGGACGGCGTGCATGAAAGCATGGCCAGAAGGCCGCATGATCCAGGGGCCTTATTGCACTGCACACTCAAAGACCTGTCGGCAGTCAGTTTGTCAACACGTGCTTCCTGCAATACCCTTGAGGCAAGGCAAGAGCGGGGACACCTTTTCACGTCAACCCACGGTAGATTCAAGATCTGCCTGTCACTCTAAATAATCAGGAATGCCCTCCATGCATAGACGTAAATTTTCTCAAGCTGCGGTGGCTCTCGGTGGGCTGGTTTTTGTGCCAAAAAGCGGCTGCACGCCACAGCAACTTCCAGGCTCAAATTCCTCCGCCAGGGCCGGAGCGACCGCGATGGGCACCAACCTGTCCGGTATGGAGTGGGCCGCGCCCGGACTGCGATTTGGCATGAGCACTATGCCCAACCTTGATTTCACCGTGCCACGCAAAGCGGACGTTGCTTATCTGGCGGCCTGCGGCTATGGCAAAAACCGTTTACCCATTCAATGGGAGCTTTTGCAGCCGATGCTGCACGATACGCTCGCCAATGCAGCGGCCAAATCGATGATCGGCAACCCGGGCGTATTCCATGCGGGCTACGAGTCCTACATCACCGGAGTGCTCGACGCCCACGCCGCCGCCGGGACCAAGTGCATCATTGACTGCCACAACTACTGCCGCTATCAGGACTTCACCTTTCAGGCTGATGGTTCGGTTATTGGCCTGACAGCACCCGCAGACCCATTGCGCCGGCCGTACACCACCGATAACAAGCAGGTCCAAGTTCGGATTTTTGCATTGGCTGCGGGCGCGACGCTCAAGCAGTCCAACTTCAGGGATTTTTGGACCCGTGTGGCAACGAAATGGCAGAGTCACCCTGGCCTGGGCGGTTATGGCCTGATGAATGAGCCCCATGACCTGCCGCAACCCGGTAGCGTCATTGCCTCGAACGGAGGGGAAGACTTGACGATCTGGCCGACCTTTGCTCAAGGGGCGATCAAGGCCATTCGCGCAGTGGACGCAAGCACCCCGATCTATGTAGCCGGCAACGGCTGGGATTCGGCGATGGCGATTAGCACGCAAAACCCGGGCTTCCCGCTTTCGGGCGCCCACCTGATCTATGAGGTCCATATGTACCTGGACGCGTTCAGCAACGGCGCTGCCTTTGACTATGACACCGAGGTGGCCAAGAACTTCAGCGCCGGTTTCGGCTCGGGTGCTATTGGGCCGTCCACGGGACTGGACCGTATCAAGCTTGCTACCGACTGGGCCAAAGCCAAAGGCGTCAAACTGGCGTTGACCGAGGTGGGGATGCCGATCGACGACCCGCGCTGGCAAGAGATGTTCAAAAAGGCCGTCACCTATGCCCACAGCGTCGGCTGCGAGATCTATAGCTGGATGGGGGGCAGTCACTGGCCTATCCGCAACTACGCCATCAACCATGCACCGGGCTGGCACCAGAACAAGACGCTGGAGCCTTTGGTCTCCGGCGTGCTCGAGACTTCTGCGGGCAGAGCGCATGCGACGCTGTTCGACGACGGCCCGGGTTACGCGCCTGCCGGCACGCCCGTCACGATCACGGTGTACGCCCGCGGTAACTTGGCTGCACCGGTCACCCTGACGGTCGCATCGAACAACGGCGGTACGCTGAGCAAGTCATCGCTTACCATCCCGGCCGGTCCCAACGGGAAGGACACTTATACCTACACGTCTGCGTTCAACCGCGTCGCCACACTGAGCTACGCCAGCGATGGCCAATTGGCAGGCCAGGTCCCGCCGCCGCGCAAAATCTTCTCGCTCAGCGACCCGGTGGCCTACGCCGCCACCAGCGTACCTGACGCGGCGCTGGCGATCATCGCTAAATACAGTGCCTGCAAATGGGAGCTGGCCGACGGCTACACCGACTTCATGCAGGGCGCGCCTGCTGCGGCCGGTCAAGTGGTCCGTGCGATCAGCGATTCGGGCTATGGCTCCAGCCCGGGCAACGCCATGGAGATGGTCAACTGGACCAACAAAGACAGTGCTGCCATGGGCACGATGGCGATGCCGGTCATGCGCGTGACGAATGGCAAAAAGAATTCGGACCATACGCTTGATAACACGTTCGGATTCTGGTGCAAGAAGTCCACCCCGGCAGCTGGCACCGAGCCCAACCCGACCAACCGGGTGCCCTACAACCTTGAAGACGCGCACTTCGCCATCGCTGCCGTGAGCGTTCCTTCCGCGAACAACACGGGCGTGGTGTTCCAAGCCTCACAGGCAGAGCAGCTGTACACCTCTGAACTCGGTTTCACCAACAGCCAGCCCCAAGCCAGCTGGGTCGATGCAAAGGGGAAGACCGTGCAACTGACCAGCCCAACCAGACTGCCGATTCGTACCCCCTCAGTGCTTGCGTTCACGTCGGTGCCAGGCGCGCAAACGCTGCGGGTCAATTCTGCCGTGGTCGCGAAGAGTAGCGCAACTTTCGCGCCCAGCGCCTGCAATCAAATGCTGATCGGTTGGGGTTACCGCAGTTATTACCCGCGCGATGGCTTCAGAGGGTCTATTTATGCAGTCATCACCGGCAAAGGGAAACCCAGCGCGGACGAGCTAGCGGTGCTGGAACAGTTTTTAGGAACTACCGCTGGCCTCACCCTGAAATAAACCCAATAGAGGTTAACCTCGCCGGGACAGGCATTCAGACAATAACGCCATGCCGCGGTCCCAAGCCTGTGCCATCTCGGAAACTATCAGGGTAGCGTCGAGTGGCCGGCCGGAATTAACCGCTCTGGCGCCTTTGAGAATGAGCGCCTTGTTGCTTTGGGAAATGGCATCGAAGCAATCGGCAACGGCAACCAGGCCCGGATGGTCAAACCCGGCCTGCCAACGGAGGTTGGCGGCAGCGAGTTCAAAAGCCGCCCCCGCCTGCCGAACCGAGGCAAAGGCCCAGGCATGGTAGTGCGGCAAGCCCTTTGCCTGCAATTCAAGAATATCCTCTGCAAAACGGCGTCCAAACCGGCGGAAAGGGTTGCTCAGAGGCCGCCGGTCAAAGTGCCGCCGGAGTAACTCAAAGGAAGAAGCCGCTAATTCGTCCTGTGGCCGCCTGACTACTCGGTCGATGCGAATAATCTCCGCAAAAAGTGGGAGGAATTCAGGGTCGGCGGGCGCCTCCAGGCGGAACAATTGGGAGAAGTCTTCGCCGCAGAGCTCAAAATAACCTGCGTTGTGAAAATAGCCAAGCCGTCGTGGTTCCCGATCCAGATTTGCCAACAAAATGGACGTCTTGGAGTGCTTGATGCGATAGTCGGTGCCCGCCGTATCAGGTAGCCAGAATGCATCAACTTCGGTATTGATAAGTTTACCGGCACTCAAATGCTCGACCGCATGCTCAATCAAGGGGCGCCAGACCGTCAACTCCTGAACATCGATGCCGTACAGGTCACGCAATTCTTCCAGGGATGGCTTGAAAAAAGTCCACTGATCACCCTCAAAATCCACCGCGAGCGTGAAAGGGAGCAAGGCTAGCGGTTCAAGCCTGAGCGTGTGCAGCAGCTCTATCCATAGATCGACGTAACAGTTCTTTTCGACCCAAACCATCGCTTCGCCATGCACCAGGTGGCGCCGGTAAGTACCCGGGCTCAGATCCGGCAACACCTCCATGGAGCTCATGTCCAGAGTTGTGCTCGAACAGCATCGGGCCAGGTTTCAGGGTTAAAGCCATGCGCCTTGATTAACGCCAACGTAACGCGTTCAAGGCCAAAGCCCAAACAGGCCGTGTGGGCGACTGATTCGTCCGCGTTGCGAATGCCGAACTTGGCGCTGAAATGGTCCTGGTGCCAGTTGAATGAACAGATCGCAGTCGGTTTTTCAAGGGAAATCACCGGCACCAGAATTTCAAACTTCAAGCGCTGGTCCATCTGGTTGGCAGCCATCATCTTCCCGACCCGGCCAAAAAACGGATCGGAGGCCACGTCGCTTTCTGCCGGCAAACCAAGACCGCGCAACAAGTCAAGGCCGCGCTGCAGCCAGGCGTCGCGCCAAGCCACAACGACGTCCGGCTTGCCCACCCGGATGAACTCGCGCATGCGGAAGGACTGCAGGCGAGTCGGCTCGTCGGATGGCTCGTGGCGATAGACCCAACCGAGCACCGTAACGAGTCGTCCGCCGTTGGGCAACAAACCGCTGAAAGTTGGATAGACCGGATAGCAGGCAGCCGGCGTCAACATGACTTCAGTTGGATTCAACAGCGCTTCCCAGCGTTCACCCCCGTGAATGCGGGCGGACAATTCCCGCGCCTTGGCGTCGTTACCGGAAAAGCTGTGTACCGAACCCGCCAATTGCGGGAAGTTGTCCATGTAGCCCACTTTTTCCACCAGCGCGCGCGGCAGGATAGGGGGGAACGTCATTTCTTCGGCATTATCAGGTTCGGCTGTGCGGCTGACCAGATCATTGAAACGCTGCAAAATATCTTCAAACACGCGGCTTCTTCCGTACGCGCCCTTCACCTCGCCGGGGATGATCAAGCCATGCTCGACCAAGCCACTATAGAAACTCTCGCTATCGTATGAAACTGTCAAGGCGCATCCTTGAAGACGAGCAGCATGGACGCGTTTTTGGCGAAGATTCGATCATTTGAAATCATCAGCGATGCCGACAGCGCATCACGGTATTGCCGGCCCAGGCTGAAGGGACTGTCGTTTTTGTAGCCCAGAATGCCCACGATCTGCAAGGCGCGGTGCACGATCTGTGGAGCCGCTTCCGAACACGATATTTTTAAATTGTTGAGTCGCAGCGCCCAACCCATACTCGACAACTCTTCCTGAGCTGCGGCGTCCGGGGCAATGGCATCGAACGCCTGAGCGGCACACTGCCAGTTCTGCTTCATCGTTTGCAGCTGCATGGACACCTCTGCCAAACGGGAGGCCGTGGGAGGCACCGTGCCGGGTGTCTGTCGGGCCTGACCGCGTACAAAATTGGCCGACTTCCCAACAGCGTCGGCTGCAATTCCCCACCAAAGCGCACCCCACAGGATATGGGAATAAGGCACCATGGTTTGGGCAGAACTGTCCGCATACGAACCGGGAACAATCTGATGATCGGAACCCGAAGATTCGAGCCGGAATCCCGGGCTGCAAGTGCCGCGCAAACCCATCGTGTCCCAGCTGGTCGTCTGAGTGAGCGTGCAGTCTTCACGTCTGACAAGTACCAGCACCTGGTCGCTGGCGGGCGCACTCGCCTCGCGGCGACAAGTTACCAAAATAGCGTCTGCATAAGCGCAATAGGAACCAGTAGTCGCGTCCTTGTTCAAGACAAACCGCCCACCTTGGCGCTCAACGGCACAGATACTTGAGCGGGTATCTCCATAGGTGCCCACCTCGGAAGTCATCGATGCCAATAAATACTGGTGCTTCACAACATCGCGCAAGTAGCCCTGGAAGAAATCGCTGTTCAACCCGTGGCGAGCAATGCAGCCCAGCTGAATGTAGTGCATGGCAAGCACCATGCCGCTGGAGCCGCAGGATTGAGACAACGTCGAGCACAGCTGGGCCAACTCCAACAGCGTGCATCCGGCACCTCCAAAGTCGCGGGGTACGGCGGCAGACAGAACGCCCGCCTCGCGCAGGGCCTCCAGGGTTTCCGCCGGAAAGCGGCCTTTTTTGTCTACGTCGGCAGCGTGTAGCGCCGCTACGTCTGCGCCGACCCGACGCGTTGCTTCGAGCAAGAACCCAAAACTTTGATTAACCTGTGTTGATTGAAGACTCATATTGATAGATGCCAATGTCAAACATTCGATTTCAGATTGGGCTTGAAAGCCCGGCTACTGCCGCTCAAAAAAAAGGGATCTTGTCTTACATTTCCCGTAACCAGTTACAGCCTATTATCCGTTTGCCAAGCGATAGCGTGTACAGATAAACCCTCAAGGTGCGTAGCATGAAAGCAAAATCCTGATGTTCAGATTAACACCTAATGAAAATATTTGTGCAAGCCTCTTACCGGGATTTCGCATGGGTTTCGACTTGGTAAAAATTAGCGAGCTAGCAAACTCGATCCACCATTTCGGCGACGTTTTCAAGCGCAAGTTATTTACCAAGAATGAGCTCAATTACGCGCACAGCGGAAGTGGATTGTGCGAGGAACGATTGGCAACTCGATTTGCTGCCAAAGAGGCTGTCATCAAGGCTCTCAAGCTCAGCGAAGCGGGAATCGGCTGGCGTGAAATTGAGGTGCTGAAGTTACCGGACGGAAACTGCGAAGTTGCCTTGCACGGCCGCGTTGCGGAGTTGGCGAAAAGTATGGGCGTTGCCGACATCTCGTTGAGTTTGAGCCACGACGGTGATTACGCAGGCGCCGTGGTGGCACTGCGCTGTTCACAACCTGAAGTTAACAACTCTCTTTATGACCGGCATTCACTATGAGAAATTTAGAACAGGTTGAAGCCCAAATCCGCAGCGTGTTACTGGCCCATGGTCGTCTGAATCGGGAAGTGAGTTCGCTGGACGTTTCCACGGACCTTTACCAATCGGGAATGACCTCCCATGCGAGCGTCAATGTCATGTTGGCACTCGAAGGGGCTTTTGACGTGGAGTTTCCAGACCATCTCCTGAAACGCAGCGTTTTCGGCAGCATTGAATCCATACACCATGCCTTGAACCAGCTGGCTACCACCTGAGCGTAGACATGAGTAAGCCAAGGACGCGCCACCACATGCGAGAGCTGCTGCTGGTGAACTGGCTTATCTGCGCTACGCCTCCAGGAGATGCCGGGCAATGCACTCCGCCTGAGGGATCTTGCTGGACCCGCATACGACAGCTGATGCCGGCCGCAGCCGCCTTGCGTGAACTGAAGGAATGGTCGCTCGACGAACCTGCCCGACGCTTTGATGCCCAGGACTGGTGGTACAAATTGACATTTGACGCCTCCCCCAGGAATTTTGCAGAACCAGCTGTCCTGGGGTTTGACGGGTTGGCGACGATTGCACAGGTCTGGTTAAACGGAAAGCTGCTGCTGGCCAGTACCAATATGTTCGTGGAGCACGAATGCGACGTCAGCAGCGTCCTCAAGGACAACGACAACGAGCTGTTGATTTGCTTTAGAGCGCTCGACGCGAAACTGGCCATGCCGCGCAAAAGACCGCGGTGGCGCGCTCCGATGGTTGCGCATCAGCAATTGCGCTGGTTTCGCACGACATTGCTGGGGCGCACTCCGGGTTGGTCGCCCCCTGCTGCTGTGGTGGGACCGTGGAAAGACATCTGGCTGGAGCAGCGCAGACAGTTTCACATCAAGGATCTTTGTGTCGAAGTCAGCGTCGATGACACGACCGGGACGGTCAAGTGCCGTTTGGCGTGTGAACCTCTAGGTGGCCAGACTATCGACGCCGTTACGCTGCAACTCGAGCGCTGCGGACGTGTCGATGTGCAGCGCCTTTCGGGCAGAGTTGGTACGATTTTCTTTGCAGGACAACTGCAGCTAGGCAACGTCGACTTGTGGTGGCCCCACACCCACGGGGAACCCTCGCTGTACTCGGCTTCCTTGAGAATCCGCATTGCGGGTATCCTGGATGAAACTGTCATTGCAATTGGCCGAGTGGGATTTCGCACGATCACGCTGGATACCGCTAACGGAAATTTCTCGTTGAACGTCAACGGCGTGTCTATTTTTTGCCGCGGCGCCTGCTGGACCCCTCTGGATCCGGTCACTTTGCGCGCTTGTCCCGAAGCGTCCCAAGCGGCTGTCGCACAGGCGCGATCGGCTGGCATGAACATGCTGCGCGTAGCCGGAACCATGGTCTACGAAGAACACCATTTTTTTGATGCCTGCGACGAACAGGGCATGCTTGTCTGGCAGGACCTTATGTTTGCCAACATGGATTATCCCGGCGACGACTCGGAATTCATGGCGTCCGTGGTGCTTGAAGTAAGCCAGCAGCTCCGGGGCCTTCAGGCAACCGCCTGCCTGGCATTGCTTTGCGGTAACAGCGAAGTGGAGCAGCAGGCCGCTATGTGGGGAGCGCCACGCGAGCTCTGGCAACCGGCGCTGTTTGAAGACACCTTGGCCCAACTCTGTGCGGATCATGCACCGGGCACGCCGTACTGGCCTTCCAGTGCGCACGGCGGATCGTTCCCGCACCAGGCAAGCACCGGCACAAGCTCCTACTACGGCGTCGGTGCCTACCTTCGTCCGCTGGACGATGCGAGGCGGGCAGACGTGAAGTTCGCAACCGAATGCCTGGCGTTTGCCAACATTCCCGCTGCCGCGACCATTGGCCGGATGCCCGGGGGGTTGGCCATCCGGGTGCATCACCCGGAGTGGAAAGCCCGCTCTCCGCGTGACCTTGGCGCAGGCTGGGACTTTGACGATGTGCGCGACCACTACCTGGGAACGCTGTTCCACACCGATCCGCAAAAACTGCGCTACACGGATCACGACCATTACCTTACATTGGGCCGCATGGCGACAGGCGAAGTGATGGCGGCCAGCTTTGCCGAATGGAGGCGCCCGGCTTCACCTTGCGGAGGCGCAATGGTGCTATTTTTACGCGATCTGTGGGCCGGGGCCGGCTGGGGATTGATCGATGACTCCGGTGTGCCAAAGGCCTGTTATCACTACCTCAAACGAGCACTACAACCGCTTACGGTGCTCCTGTCCGACGAAGGCGTTAACGGGTTGTTCGCGCATGTCATCAACGAGCGTAATGAAGACCGACCACTTGAACTTGAACTCACTGCCTGGCGGGAGGGTGATGTTTTGGTTGCGAGCGGGAGAAAACTCCTGACGCTGCCTGCGCGAAGTGCCCAGAGCTTTGCGGGCGTGGAGTTGCTCGGGCAGTTCATGGATCTGACGTATGCGTACAAATTCGGACCCATGACGTGTGACGCCGTCGTGCTGACGCTTCGAGACCAATTGGGAAATCAACTGGCTCAGGCATTTCATTTTCCCGGGGGTCTCGGCGTTCGATCAGAAATTGATATCGGGTTGACGGCACGGGCCACCATGGTAGACGCTCAAACCGCCGAGCTGACCGTTCATACCAAGCGTTTCGCGCAGGGCGTTCACTTTGCCGTACCGGGATTTCATGCGGACGATGACTATTTTCATTTGCCACCCAACTCGGAGGCTCGGGTCACACTTCGGGGGGCGGGGTCTGGTCCGTTGATGGGCTCTGTTCATGCGATCAACTCGATCAAAAGTGCGCGTGTTGACTTCGCAGCATCAGCGATTGGTGATCCGCATCGGGAAAAGACCAAATGACCGCTTTTTCCGCCCCCGAGGTTGCCACAGGCGCAGTACCGATTGCGTTCATGGCCGCAGGAGCGTGGTGTTTTGGATGGTTTCATCCGGCACGACTCCCGGCACGAAAAGTTGGCGTCGTCTTGTGTTCTCCGATTGGCTATGAAGCTATTTGCGCGCACCAAACTTATACCCAGCTGGCGGATGCTCTGGCGGAGGCCGGGTTTGCGGTCGTTCGATTCGACTATCACGGAACCGGTGACTCTTCCGGAGGAGATGCCGATCCTGATCGCGTGCGCGCCTGGATGGACAGCATCACGTCAGCCATCAATGAATTGAAGCGGCTAGGCGATGTTTCACACGTCGCCTTGTTCGGTGTACGCCTGGGTGCGACGCTTGCAGCGCACGCCGCGTCGCAGCTCGGCGGAATCGAAAGCCTGGTGATGTGGGCGCCCTGCATTACGGGCCGTTCTTTTGCGCGGGAATTACGCGCCGCCAGCGGAAATCGCCCTATGTCGGCTCGGCCTGCGGCGCCAGGCGATATTGAGGCGCTTGGCTATCTTTACACCGCCCAAACGCTTCAAGACCTCCAAGCTCTGGACTGTCAATGTTTGGATAGGCCGCTAGCGCAACGCGTGTTGATTCTCGGCCGCGACGATATGCCCGGGGAGGGGCCGTTGCCCGCGAAGTACCGCGAGATAGGGATGGACACCAGCTACGCTGTGATGCGTGGCTACTCTGGAATGATGACCGAGCCTCATGAGGCGGTACCCGAGCCTGCGACTCTTAATTTGATCACGGACTGGCTGTCTGCAGTGCACCCGCTGCCGGACACCTTGCAAGAGGCAACCAGCACAGCGGCCCCCGGCCCGATCGACTACCTGGTCGACGGCATCCGCGAGACACCTCAGCTGTTTGGCCTCGACCGATCACTGTTTGGGATATTGTCCGAGTCGGCCGAACTAAAGTCTTCCGACAGCCGCCTGGAAACGGCCATTTTGATGCTGAACGTCGGCAGGAATCATCACATCGGACCCAACAGAATGTACGTCAAGACGGCACGCTCATTGGCTGCGTCGGGGTATCGTACGTTTCGCTTCGACCTGGCCGGTATAGGAGACAGTCGCCCCCGGGCAGGCCTCTCGAGCGGAGGGATCTATTCAAAAGACTCGATTGCAGATGTTCAGGCGGCAATCGACAGCCTGGTGGCCCAAGGCTGCAAGAAGTTTTACCTCATGGGCATCTGCTCTGGCTCCTATGTTGCGTTCCAGACGGCACTTGTCGACCCACGGGTCACCGGACAAATCCTGATGAATTCCCGGCTGCTGGAATGGCATGATGGGAAGGCGGGCGGCACATGGCAAAGTTCCATGCAGATGTATTACAAGTCCTCTGATTTTTACCGACGCGCACTGTTGCGTCCGGATCTCTACCGACGAATCCTACGCGGTGAAGTTGATGTGAACGGCATCGCAAGGCGTCTAAGAACGGTTTTCAAGGCCCGGTTGGCACGCGCATTCAACCGTTTCCTCCATCGCACTCCGGCTGAAGAAGGCGTGCTGGATAAAGTCAAGAATTTGAGTGCCCGCGGCACGGATACGGTGCTGATCATGTCTGCTGACGACGATGGGCGTGACTACGTTGAGTTCCAGTTTGGAAGGTTGGGTAGTCGCATGCAGGGCAATCCCAATTTTCGTATGGTTCTGGTTGAGGAATCCGACCACACTTTTTCCGACTCGGAGAGTCAACGGTTCGTCATTGACACCGTCCAGGAACACCTGAAAAAAAGAGTCTCGAAGATGGGCTAGATCTGATGACTCATAGGTAGCGATGGGGGCCAGCACAAAAGCACTCGAGCGTTCTACGTAAAAGGTCCGGAGTTTTTTGAAACACCACTCCGACTCCGACTTCGACGCGGCATCCACCGTGTCATGCCAGTTAGGTACCGCAGGATCGGTCAACGCTCTACATGACCGCCAACTTTTTCTCAAGTTAATAGACGGGACAAGCGAGTAGCGCATCCCGACCCACGCAAAAGTAGGGTAGTCACCCATTGGCCTGAGGGCCCGGCCTCCTTACTATCGATTTATTTTCGGGGCAGCCAGAGAGAAGTAGAAGTAGAGTGCCCCCGCCCAAACGTTTGATGAATACGGAATTTAACCGTAAAGAAAGGAATGCAGTGCAGTGCAGTGGTGTTGCCCAATGTGAAAGGGCTTCATCCGATTGAAAAGTTAGCAAGCCCTATTTCCCCTGCAAACCGGCTCGACTATGGGGCCAAAACAGGACGGACTTTGCTGTGAAATGAACCCCAAGTACAACCTAAAACGACTCTAAACTTATGGCGCCTAACGTGACAGCCAACCGTCGACCGATTCCCATTCTGATGTATCACCAGATTGCCGTAGCGCCCCCCGAAGCGGGTCTCTACCGCAGCTTGTATGTGCCTCCAACTGAGTTTTCGCGACAGATGACTTTTTTGCGCTACATGGGCTACCGGGGTTTGTCGATGACGGCGTTGCAGCCGTATCTTCGGGGAGAAAAACAAGGGCGCGTGGTCGGCATCACGCTGGACGATGGCTATCTCAACAACCTCACTCATGCGCTGCCGGTTTTAGAACGCAATGGATTTTCGTCCACTTGTTATGTCGTCAGCCAACTGATCGGCAAGACCAACGCGTGGGACCGCGAGGCCGGCATACCGCAAACTCTTTTGATGGATGCCCCGCAACTGCGTCAATGGGTGGCAGCAGGCCAGGACGTGGGCGCACACACTCGGCATCATGTGCGACTTAAGAATATTGATGTTGACCGCAGCCTTGAAGAGATTGCACTGTGCAAATCTGACCTGGAGGAGGCAACCGACGCGCCCGTCCATCATTTCTGCTATCCCTACGGCGGATACGAGTCGCAGCATAGGGACATCGCGCAAGAGGCAGGTTATCAAACTGCGACCAACTCACGGCGTTCCCGCTGTCATTTAAACGAAGACATGATGCAACTGCCCCGCTTACCGGTCGTGCATTCAACCAACCTGCCGTCCTTTTTGCTCAAGGTGGCGACTCCCCACGAGGATCCTCGCAGGACTCTGTCCTTGTGGCTCAAGGCGACAAACGCCATCAAGGGATTGCGCCAAACCGAAGAGGTCTAGTCTAGCTTTGCGAGCCAGCTAGCAGAGCGGGCAATAGGATGTACGCCCCAGCCTGAACAACGTTGAGATGTGCCAAAGTGGAGGTAGGTAGTCATCATTTAAATGAGATCAGCTTCCCTTGATTTTCCGAGTTTTAAGCGGCTGATCAGTCGCTTAATTCGCTATAGCGATTCAAGTTGCAGGCGTTTCTACCGAATCAATGCTTTGAGGGGTTTGGCGTTGTCTGGATTTTCTGTTTGAGTTCCATTCATGATGATTGCCAGATAGGTGTAGTAGCCATTGAGACCAAGCATATCTACTACTCCTTTCTCCCCAAAGCGCTTTTTTGCCAGCGCATAGGTGGTATCAGACACGGAATGATTGACGTTCATCTCGCTTGAAAAAGCGTAAACGATCTGTTCGTCAGCTGTCAGATCGTCAGGCCGGCGACCTTCAGAGATGGCTTTGACAACGTCCGGTTTGATACCCACTTTCAACGCAATGGACTCGTGCAGATACCACTCTACTTGCTGCGACCATTGACGCGCAACAATCAAAATGACGAGCTCACTGAGCCGGTTGCCGATTGCGCTATGGTAGCGCAGATATTCGCCCATTTTTGACGAACGATCCATCAGCTCCGGGCTTCGAATCAACGGCAAAAACGGACCGTATAGAGCACCCCGCGGGCCTTTAATAATTTCTTCAGCCGGGCCTCGTTGATCGGGTGTCATTTTGTCAAGTGGGATTGGCGGCATGCGGTCTTCCGCAACTGCAGAGAGTGCCACTAGGGCAGTCAAGATACCGAATAGCTTTTTCATAAATTCCCCGTTAAAAAAATTAGAGCCCATTAATTAAAACATGCGACTGCACCCGTTGTCTTTTGATTTTCTAATTGAAAACCCGACTTCACCCGCTTCAATAGAAGGGAATTAGTCTCCAGTTGTACGCGGCCCCAAGCCAGCAAACCTATCTGATCAAAAAGACGATACCTGGGAATTCGATAGTAGGTTACCAAGAGCGCGTTGTTTTCGGTGACCACGCCACGGTTCATCACTGGGCGATCAAGATGGTGCCGGTGCTGGCGGCCGTATTTCGTTGGCGAAAGCACTCAGTGGGCAAGCGCTGGCGAATGGAAATACCTGTATCGCACCGTTGATCGTGAGGGCGACACGGTCGACTTCCTTCTCGCGGCCAAACGGAATCTAGCTGCGGCTCGGCGCTTTCTGGAGCGGGCCATCAATCTGCATGACTTGCCAGCGAAGATCACCATCGACAAAAACGGCGTCAACACGGCAGCCATTGAAAGCGTCAATGTTGCACTACGCCAATGCGAATACTTGAACAACATTGTCGAGCAGGACCATCGGGCCATCAAACGCATTAGGCACCCGGTGATGGGCTTCAAGACATTCCGGTGCGCGCGAATCACAATTACAAGTATCGAGACGATGCACATGATTCGCAAACGGCAGCTTGACTGCCCAGTTGGCCAAGCCATGTTTTCAGCCGGTCAGTTCTACACCCTGGCGATCTGATCGCCACCCAACAGTTCACCTTTTCTCGGCCTTTCATCCTTATCGCGCCAGAACCGTTAATAAGGCGCCTACGTTTGAAATGCCCGTAATCGCTAGCGCCGCTGCACCGCGTCAATGCCGAGCACGCTGCAGTCTTCGGAGCCGCGCCCGGCCGCGATGAGCTGATCCATGCGGGCCGCCACCGAGGGCAGCGCTGCCATTGGACGATCGCCAGTGGTCTCGAGCATCAGCCGCACGTCTTTACGCGCCATTGCCAGCTCAAAACTCGGGGTGAAAATTCCTTTCGCCATATTCATGCCGCGTCCGGCCAGAATCGCATTTAAGTCAATAAAACCGAACAGCTTGACAGCGTCTTCGGCACTCACATTGCTGGCTTGCGCCATCGTGAATACGTCAGCCATCACCGCCGAGAGGCCGATGATTAGGGCGTTGCCGAACAGTTTGTTGACAGCGGCCAAATCGGTGCGCGCACCCATGTACACCAGCCGGCCGGTCATTTTCTCCAGTTCAGCCCTGACGCTTTCGAAAAGCTCCTTGGGTCCGGCGGCCATCATCGTACCCTGTGCGTTGCGCGCCGCTGGCGGGCCCATAAAGACGGGACAGTGCAGATACTTCACCCCCTCAGCATTGAGCCGTTCTGCACGCGCCGCGGTGAGTGTCGGCAGCGTGGTCGAATGATCAATAATGATTGCATCGGGCAAAAGCCCGGAGCGCGCTGCGACCAGCACCTCTTCAACCACGGCATCGTCCTTGAGCACAAGGTGAACGCGTGACGCGTTGCGCACCGCCTCGGCCGGGCTCGCTGCTGCGATCACTCCAAACTGCTTGAGCGCAAGAACCTTATTGGGCGAGCGGTTCCACGCGGTGACCGTGTCTCCGCGTTTGGCCGCCGCTTCAGCGAAAGCGGCGCCGAGCAGGCCGGTGCCGAGAAAAGCGATGTTTGACATAGGCTTGATCCAGGAGAAATGCTATTTGGAGACGCGTGCGAGCAAAGCATAGGGAATTGATCTCGCGACTGACTATCTTATCGGAGTCAGCCATTAAGAGGGCGAGGTCGCATCCATTGCCAGCGAGTCCAGCTTTTCCGGTATGGTTCCGTGCCCAAGTTCAGTCTGCAACACCGTTGACGCCGCGACACGCGGAGAGGGCCACGCCATCCTGATAAAACCCGTTCCTGACGAGCGCGAGGATCTCGTTTTCCGCGCACAGTAGTGTCTGCGCGTATCAGCAGCTCGGTAGCACTTCAGAAATCGCCCCAATGCTCGCAATTGGTTTGTCTTGCTTTTTGTTGGGCACAGTTTGAGCACAACGAGAGCGCAAAAGCGAAACGCCCACATGAAGTGGGCGTTTGCTACCAGCCCAGAGGGCTTGGATATTGGTTGCGCGGGCAAGATTTGAACTTACGACCTTTGGGTTATGAGCCCAACGAGCTACCAGGCTGCTCCACCGCGCGATATTCCTTAATTATAGCCTACTTTTCGTCACTCGCGGCAACTGAATTACCTTCCGAGACGTCAGGTCGGTCAACCAACTCAACTAGCGCCATGGGCGCGTTGTCGCCAACACGAAAACCCATCTTGAGGATTCGCGTGTAACCACCGGGACGGGCCTCGTAACGCGGGCCTAATTCTCCGAACAGCTTAACCACCATATCGCGATCACGTAAGCGGTCAAATGCCAAACGCTTGTTGGCCAACGTGGGTTCCTTACTGAGCGTAATCATCGGCTCCACCACCCGGCGCAATTCCTTGGCCTTGGGCAGTGTGGTCTTAATGACTTCATGCTGAATCAATGAATTCATCATGTTACGCAACATAGCAAGTCGGTGCGAGCTTGTGCGGTTTAATTTACGTAGTCCATGTCCGTGTCGCATAGTGCTTCCTTTATGTAATATTCAAGCAGCCGTATCAGGTACTGCCCGTGCACTGCCTCATCTACGATGAGATTCTTTTAAATCAATTAACGCTTGTCCAGGCCCGCAGGAGGCCAACTTTCAAGTCGCATCCCGAGTGTCAGGCCGCGAGAAGCAAGCACCTCTTTAATCTCGTTAAGAGATTTCCGACCCAGATTGGGAGTCTTCAACAGCTCATTTTCAGTGCGTTGAATCAGATCGCCAATGTAATAAATATTTTCTGCTTTCAGGCAGTTCGCGGAGCGCACCGTGAGTTCCAGTTCGTCCACCGGCCGCAGCAAAATCGGATCGAACTGCTGCGAACTACGCGGGGCAGGAGCATCAAAAGCGGCCAGCTCATTCCCTTCCAACTGGGCGAAAACAGCCAACTGCTCCACCAAAATCTTCGCCGACGCGCGAACAGCATCTTCTGCGGTTACTGCACCATTCGTCTCAATCTCAAGCACCAGCTTATCCAGATCGGTGCGCTGCTCGACGCGGGCACTTTCAACAATATAGCTCACACGCTTGACAGGAGAAAACGACGCGTCAAGCACGATGCGACCAATCGACTTTGGCGATTCGTCACCATACCGGCGCATGTTGCCTGGCACATACCCGCGGCCATTTTCGATCTTGATCTGCATGTCGATCTTGCCACCGTGCGACAGATTCACGATCACATGATCAGGGTTGACAATTTCAACGTCATGCGGCGTTTGTATGTCGGCAGCCGTAACTGGACCCTCTCCCTCCTTACGCAGGCTTAAGGTAACTTCGTCGCGATTGTGCAGTTTAAAAACCACCCCTTTGAGGTTCAAAAGAATATTTACAACATCCTCTTGGACTCCATCAATCGAAGAATACTCGTGCAGAACACCGGCAATGGTTACCTCGGTCGCCGCGTGACCGACCATCGATGACAACAGTACCCGGCGCAACGCATTGCCCAGCGTGTGACCATAGCCACGTTCAAATGGCTCCAGAGTAACCTTGGCACGATTGGCGCCAAGCTGCTCAACATTGATAGTTTTTGGTTTTAACAAATTAGTCTGCATGCAGTCTTCCTCTCAATACCCTCGGTCCATTACACCGATAAGGCTGGCGAAGCACACCTGGCGATACGGTCACCCGTGTCGCAGGAACGAAAATTAACGCGAATACAGCTCGACGATCAACGATTCGTTGATATCGGCGGCAAACTCATCGCGGTCGGGGACTTTCTTGAACGTGCCCTCACCTTTGTCAGAATTCACGTCCACCCAAGCGGGCAAACCAACCTGCTTCGCAAGCTCCAGGGCTTCGGTAATCCGAGTCTGCTTTTTGGACTTCTCACGAACTGCGATCACATCACCCGTCTTGACCATATAAGAAGGGATGTTGACAGAGCTACCGTTCACCGTCATAGCCTTGTGTGACACCAGTTGACGCGCTTCGGCACGCGTGGAGCCGAACCCCATACGGTAAACCACATTATCAAGGCGTGATTCCAGGACGAACAGCAAGTTGGCGCCGGTGTTGCCCTTACGGCGATCCGCTTCTTCAAAGTAACGCCGAAACTGCTTTTCTAGAACTCCATACATCCGCTTTACCTTCTGCTTTTCACGCAGCTGGAGGCCGTAATCGGAAGTCCGGGTACCGGACGTACGACCGTGTTGTCCTGGCTTGGAATCGAACTTCGCCTTGTCGCTGATTGAACGACGTGCGCTCTTCAGGAAAAGGTCGGTGCCTTCACGGCGGGAGAGTTTGGCCTTGGGGCCGAGATAACGTGCCACTTGAATATCCTTTTATCAACTGCTGCAATTAATGCAGGAGCCTTCGGTGTCAACCTAACGGCGGTGGGCTTGATTAAATATGCGTGCACCTGGAAAATTGCATAGCAAATAGCCAGGCTCAGCAAGGCGATTAAATACGACGACGCTTCTGAGGACGACAGCCGTTATGCGGAACTGGGGTCACGTCCGCAATCGAATTAATTCGAATTCCCAGTGCGCCCAAGGCGCGTACGGACGACTCCCGCCCAGGACCAGGTCCCTTAATTTCGACGTCGAGATTCTTGATTCCCTGCTCAATAGCAGCGCGACCGGCGACTTCAGAAGCTACCTGAGCTGCAAACGGAGTTGACTTGCGCGAACCTTTGAAGCCCTGCCCACCGGAAGAAGCCCAAGACAACGCGTTGCCTTGACGATCCGTGATCGTGATGATCGTATTATTGAAAGATGCGTGAACGTGCGCGATGCCGTCCGCAACATTCTTACGTACTTTTTTGCGAACGCGCTGTGCTGCGCTATTAGTTGGTGATTTAGCCATAACGACCTCTTAATTATTTCTTCAAAGCAGCAGCGGCCTTACGCGGACCCTTGCGAGTACGAGCGTTCGTCCGAGTGCGCTGGCCGCGCATCGGCAACCCACGACGATGACGGAAACCCCGATAGCAGCCGATATCCATCAAGCGTTTGATATTCATCGTGGTCTCACGACGCAAATCACCTTCGATGGTGAAGAGCGCAATCTGATCCCGGATTTTTTCTAAGTCACCATCAGTCAAATCTTTGATTTTTTTTGCATAAGCAATATCACACGCATCGCAAATTTTTCGTGCGCGCGTGCGACCTATGCCAAAGATTGCAGTCAAGCCGATTTCGGCGTGTTTCTGCGGCGGAATATTGATACCAGCTATACGAGCCATGTGCGTCCTCTAAATCTCTTAAAAATCAGCCTTGACGTTGCTTATGGCGTGGATCTGTGCAGATCACGCGTACAACGCCCTTGCGACGGATGATCTTGCAGTTGCGGCAAATTTTCTTAACCGAAGCTGAAACTCTCATTTTCTTCTCCTAAACTTTCACTCTATGTTTACTCAAAACGCTGTGTAACTCACGCTCAGATCTATCGTGCGGTAGACCAGGGTTATGTTTTAAAGCTTGCTTTTTTCAATAACGACTCGTACTGCTGCGACATCATATAGTTCTGCACCTGAGCCATGAAATCCATCGTGACCACAACGATGATCATCAACGACGTACCGCCAAAATAAAACGGAACGTTGTATTTCAAAATCAGGAACTCAGGCAATAGGCATACGAAAGTGATGTACACCGCACCAGCCAGAGTCAGCCGAACCAAAATCTTGTCGATATACCGTGCCGTCTGATCACCAGGACGTATTCCAGGAATGAACGCGCCACTTTTTTTCAGGTTATCGGCTGTTTCCCTACTATTAAAAACCAAGGCCGTGTAAAAAAAGCAAAAGAAGACGATCGCACTGGCGTACAGGATTACATAAATAGGCTGGCCCGGAGTGAGCGTGCTAGCGATATCCTTTAGCCAACGCATACTCTCCCCGGAACTAAACCATCCAACCACAGTTGCAGGTAACAAAATAATAGATGAGGCGAAAATGGGTGGAATCACGCCAGCCATGTTCAGCTTTAGAGGTAAGTGAGACGATTGACCGCCATACACTTTATTACCTACCTGGCGTCGGGCGTAATTCACAAGAATTTTACGCTGCCCTCGCTCGATAAATACCACAAAGTAAGTCACCAACCCCACGACAGCAACTATCACTATGGCGATTAGGATACTCATCGCGCCGCTACTTACCAACTCAAGCAAACCACCTAAGGCATTAGGCAAACCTGCTGCAATTCCCGCGAAAATCAGGATTGAAATGCCGTTCCCCAATCCGCGCTCTGTAATCTGTTCGCCCAGCCACATCAAAAACATTGTGCCGGCCGTCAGGCTGAAAACAGCCGTCATCCTAAATCCGAATCCCGGAACCAGCACCAGACCTGGTGAGCTTTCCAACGCCACCGCAATCCCCATGGATTGAAATAAAGCCAAACCGAGTGTGCCGTAGCGTGTGTATTGCGTTATCTTGCGACGACCGCTTTCGCCTTCTTTCTTCATCTGCTCGAATGTTGGGACAACATACGTCAGCAGCTGCATGATGATAGAGGCAGAGATGTAGGGCATGATGCCCAACGCAAACACCGTAAATCTCGATAGTGCGCCGCCAGAAAACATATTAAACAGATTTAATATGCCGCCCTGCTGCCCCTTGAATAATTCTTTTAGCTGGCCTGGATCGATGCCCGGAACCGGAATGTGTGCGCCAACACGGTAAACGACGAGTGCCAGTAACAAAAACACAAGCCTGCTGCGCAAGTCACCGTACTTGCCGGTCTTTGCAATTTGAGCTGAGTTTGTTGCCACTGAATATCCTGTCAAGTACTAAGCAACAGAGCCGCCAGCGGCTTCAATAATGGCCTTGGCACCTGCCGTGGCAGAAATACCATTCAACTTGATCGCTTTGGACAAGCTACCCGACTTGATTATTTTCACATTTTTGACGAGCTGGCCCACCAAGCCGGCCTGCTTCAACGTCAGCAGGTCCACTTCTGCCAAATTCAGACGTTCCAGAGCGGAAAGAGTGATCTCACCATTAAATTTCAATAAATGAGATTTAAATCCACGCTTGGGTAAGCGACGAGCCATTGGCATCTGACCGCCTTCAAAGCCAACCTTGTGGTAGCCGCCAGCCCGGGACTTTTGCCCCTTATGACCACGCCCGGCTGTTTTTCCCAAGCCCGAACCGATACCACGACCGACACGTCGCTTGGCATGCTTTGCGCCTTGACTAGGCTTGATTCCGTTCAATTCCATGTGAGTCTCCGCTCAAATAACCTTGACCAGATAACTGATCTTATTGATCATGCCGCGCACTGCGGGCGTGTCTTGCAATTCACTGGTACTGTTGACGCCCCGAAGACCCAGACCACGCACGGTCGCGCGGTGCGATTCCTTTGTGCCGATGGGGCTGCGAACCAGTTGGACTTTTACTTTGGCTTCTTTAGTCATTTCGCTACTGCCTTAGCCGAAGATTTCTTCGACTGATTTGCCACGTTTAGCCGCGATATCAGAGGCCGTCGTGGAATTATTCAGTGCATCCATCGTGGCGCGCACCATGTTGTACGGGTTGCTCGAACCGTGGCTCTTTGCCACAATGTCCGTGATGCCCATTACCTCGAAAACAGCGCGCATCGGCCCACCGGCAATGATGCCCGTACCCTTGGGGGCGGGGGCCATCATGACATTTGCTGCGCCGTGGTGACCAAATACGTTGTGATGAATCGTTCCGTTTTTCAGCGAAACTTTGGTCATGTTGCGACGCGCTTCCTCCATGGCCTTCTGGACCGCTGCAGGCACTTCTTTTGATTTGCCCTTGCCCATTCCAACGCGACCGTCGCCGTCACCAACCACAGTCAGCGCAGCGAAACCGAGAATACGGCCACCCTTCACTACTTTGGTCACGCGGTTGATCGCGATCATCTTTTCCTTCAGACCATCGTCTGGAGCGTCATTTTGCGATTTTGCTTGAAACTTAGCCATACTTAATTCCAGTCTGCTTAGAACTGCAAACCAGCTTCGCGAGCCGCATCAGCCAACGCTTTAACGCGGCCATGGTACGCAAAACCGGCGCGATCAAACGCCACTTTTTCAACACCTGCTGCTTTTGCCTTTTCAGCAATTCGCTTGCCAATAGCCTGCGCAGCAGCAACGTTTCCACCTTTACCCGAGGTACCGATTTCCTTGCGTACTTCTACTTCCGCAGTGGAAGCAGCCGCCAAAATTTTTGTACCATCGCCAGATATCACGCTGGCGTAGATATGCAAATTTGTGCGATTTACGGTCAAGCGGGCAACCCCTTGAATGGCGATGCGGATCCGGGTTTGGCGTGAACGGCGAAGGCGCTGCTCTTTTTTGGTCAACATCATGCAGCTCCTTATTTCTTCTTGGTTTCTTTGATCGTGATTTTTTCATCCGAATAACGGATGCCCTTGCCCTTGTAAGGCTCAGGTGGGCGAACTGCGCGCACTTCGGCGGCAATCTGTCCAACACGTTGACGGTCAAAACCCTTGATCACCACCTCGGTGGGCGTCGGGGTCTCGACCTTAATACCAGCCGGCATATCCAACACTACGGGATGAGAATAGCCCACCGTCAAATTCAACTTGGCGCCTTGCGCCTGGGCCTTGTATCCCACGCCGACCAGGTTGAGTTTTTTCTCAAAGCCTTTGGTCACGCCGGTGACCATGTTGTTCACGAGCTGACGCATTGTGCCGCTCATGGCATTGGCCTGCCGCGAATCATTGGCTGGAGCAAAAGTCAATCTGCCAGCGTCATTGTTGATGGCGACAAGCGCATTTTTCATCAACGCCAAGCTGCCCAGAGCGCCTTTGACGTTAATCTGGTCGTCTTTAATCGCCACTTCCACGCCTTGCGGGATGGCAATTGGCATTTTTCCTACACGAGACATTTCAGTTTCTCCTCAATGCCGCCGTTAGGCCACGTAGCACAGCACTTCACCACCGATACCGGTAGCGCGCGCTTTGCGATCAGTCATCACGCCTTGAGGCGTCGTGACAATTGCCACCCCCAAGCCATTCATGACTTGAGGAATAGCGCCATGACCTTTGTAAACGCGAAGGCCCGGGCGACTAACGCGCTCAATGCGCTCAATCACGGGACGACCTGCGTAATACTTCAGGGCAATTTCCAATTGGGGTTTGCCGTCATTGGCCTTGACAGAGAAACCATCGATATAGCCCTCATCTTTCAAGACCTGTGCAATAGCCACCTTGACTTTTGAAGACGGCACCTGCACCACAGCTTTTTCAACCATTTGTGCATTGCGAATACGCGTCAACATGTCGGCGATAGGATCACTCATACTCATTTGCGGTTCTCCTATTGCTTACCAGCTTGCCTTGGTGATACCAGGGATATCACCAGCAAAAGCCAATTCGCGAATCTTGGCGCGGGCCAAGCCGAATTGACGGAACGTACCACGCGGACGACCCGTGATCGCACAGCGATTACGCTGACGAGTCGGATTGGCATTGCGAGGCAACTTTTGCAACTCGAGCCGGGCCAGTGCGCGCTCTTCATCAGAGCACTTGGCGTCGTTGGACGTTGCTTTAAGTTCAGCGTGTTTTTTGGCGAACTTAGCCACGAGCTTGTCGCGCTTTAGTTCCCGTTGCAGTAAAGCTTGTTTTGCCATGCCCGCCTCAGTTCTTGAACGGAAAACGGAAGGCGGTGAGGAGCGCTTTGCACTCTTCATCGGTCTTGGCCGTTGTGGTAATGCTGATATTGAGACCGCGCAAGGCGTCAACCTTGTCGTATTCAATTTCAGGGAAAATAATCTGCTCTTTAACGCCGATGTTGTAGTTGCCACGGCCATCAAAAGCCCGGCCAGAAATACCGCGGAAGTCCCGAACACGCGGCAAAGCCACGGTCACGAAACGGTCCAGAAACTCATACATCTGCACGCCACGTAGCGTCACCATGCAACCGATGGGCAAGTCTTCGCGGATCTTGAATCCCGCGATAGCTTTCTTTGCCTTGGTCACGACAGGCTTCTGGCCAGCAATCTTGGCCATGTCGCCGACCGCGCTGTCCATGACCTTCTTGTCCGCAACCGCCTCGCTCACACCCATGTTGAGCGTGATCTTGGTGATGCGCGGCACCTGCATCGGCGAGGTATAGCCGAACTTTTCAATCAGTGCCGGTGCGATTTTTTCGCGGAATTGAGTTTGTAAGCGTGCCATGTTCATGCAGCCTTAATTTCGTCGCCGCTGGACTTGAAGACGCGCACTTTTTTGCCGTCAGCCAACAACTTGATACCCACCCGATCCGCCTTGCCTGTTGCAGCATTGAAAATAGCCACATTAGATTGGTGAATCGGCATATTTTTTTCAACGATGCCACCCGTCGTGCCTTTGAGTGGATTGGGTTTGGTGTGTTTTTTCACCAGGTTGATCCCCTCTACCAGCACATAGCTGTCGTCTTTACGCAGTGAAATCTTGCCGCGCTTACCCTTGTCGCGCCCTGCGATCACAATGATTTCGTCGCCTTTGCGAATTTTGTTCATAGTGCGCCCTTAGAGAACTTCAGGAGCCAAAGACACGATCTTCATGAACTTTTCAGTGCGCAGCTCGCGCGTCACTGGTCCGAAGATGCGGGTACCGATAGGCTCCAGCTTGGCGTTCAGCAACACCGCTGCGTTGCCGTCAAATTTAACCAGGGAGCCATCGCCACGGCGAATGCCTTTGGCAGTACGAACAACCACAGCGCTGTAAACCTCGCCTTTTTTGACGCGGCCACGTGGAGCAGCTTCTTTGATGCTCACCTTGATGACATCACCAACGCTGGCGTACCGGCGCTTGGATCCGCCCAGCACTTTGATGCACATCACGGACTTGGCACCCGTGTTGTCAGCAACATCGAGTTTGGATTGCGTTTGAATCATTTAAGTTTAGTCCCAACTTGCACCAGAGGGCGGTCTACTTTTTGTCGCAAACCACCAACTAATCAGTCTTGGGCCCGTCGTCCACAGTACAAACCACTTGCACTGTTTTCGCTGGGCAGAATTATTCGCTTTTTGGAGCGAAGCCTTTGATTATCACTAAATACATGGGCGTGGTCAACTATCTTTTGGAGAAATAGACAAATATCTTTGGCAATACGACTTATGCGTCATCCGAGTCGACCTGAGGGCCACCAATCTTTTGCCAAAGAACCACGTAGTTTAAGGGGGAACCATGTGGGGAAGTCGCCTCTCAGCCTCGTCGGCCTCAAGAGCGAAGTGCAGCACGCCTTGAAATTCTCTCCTGGGAAACTCTGCAAGACTCCGCAGATTGCGTGCTTGATGCAAGCCCCGCCCGAAAAAATCCACTTTATGAAACAAGCAGCTTTGGCCGTCACTTTCAATGTCAAAAAGGCTCGCAAATGTGAGTTTTTGAAGCAGATTGAGGAAATGGTGTCATGGGCCGCATTGCTTGAACTCATTGCCGGTTCTATCTAAGAGGTTGCACCGCTTCAGCCTTGAATTCGGCTCGGTATCTCGCCGTCTTCACGGCTGTCACTCCAGTTCAATTTCGACCTTAACAGGGGTCTATTGAAGCGGGTGATGCACCTCTTGGGGTCGATGCCGCTTCCGCACTGATGCACAGCTTACGAGGCACCACGTGGTGAATTTTCTGGATTTGCATGGAATGCTCCTGAAGGACCCGATAAATTAAACGCCTTGGTGGGCAATGCTCATGGCCTCGCGCAGCACCGACAGATCGCCGATGTGATTGGCCAACAGCAGTACCAGTTTGGCATTGACCAGCGAACTTTGTTCGTCGGACAGATCCCGATGGGTTTCAATGAACGCGTCGTAAAAATCATCCCCTGGCGTGTAGGCTTGGAAATAGCGCTTACCGGGTTCTGAGAGGTTGGGTTTCAGATTGAGGGACATGTGCAGCTCCTTAATTAACATTGGAAGTAGCGCGTCGCAGTGCCGCCTTGACCGCGTTCGCTTCAAAGGCGCGCCAGCGTGCAGCGATGTGCTGATCAGGGCGAATCAAGTAGGCGGTGCCCGGCCGAGCATCGAATCGCTCGGCAAAACGTCCTTTCTCGTCCACATACACGCGTAAGCCTTCGAGTGCCACACCTGCCTTGGCCGACACCAGCACCACCTCGATTGGAATCGCCGCGTCCGCTAACGATTTAAAAACACGGGCGGTTGCAAGGTTGACCTCGGCAGGATCGCTGACATACACCAAGGCCATGAAATTATTGCCAACGCGCTCAAGCAGCCAGAAGGTGTTGCCGTTTTCCTGCATCGGCGCGTCTTCCATCGCTGCACCCGGCACCATGTCGCCTGCAAACATTTCGGTATCGGCGGTGTTCAGACGCGACTCGGTCAACACCGCAGGCACCGACAGGCGCCCTGAATTGACGAGGGCTCGCGCAAAGGCATGGTCTCTCGCCATCGTGAGCACCGCGTTGCGAATGGTCAGCGACATTTTGCTTTTGGGCGTGATGAAGTCGGTTGAACGGGTCGAGTTCAGCAAATTCTCGTCGGCCGCGAAAACGCGTTCTTCCGAATAAGTGTCGAGTAAGCTGGGAGGGGCCTTGCCTTCGATCACGAGTTTTAGCTTCCAGCACAGATTGTCCGTATCCTGGATCCCTGAATTGGCACCGCGGGCGCCAAACGGGGAAACCTGGTGCGCAGCGTCGCCTACAAATAGCACCCGTCCGTGGGTGAAGCTGTTCATACGCCGGCACTGGAAGGTGTAAACGCTCACCCATTCCAGATCAAATTCACGCTCATCACCCAGCATCGCCTTGATGCGGGGAATGACGTTTTCCGGCTTTTTCTCTTCTTCCGGATCGGCCTGCCAGCCCAGCTGAAAGTCGACGCGAAACACGTTGTCAGCCTGGCGGTGCAGCAGCACGGACTGCCCGGGATGAAAAGGCGGGTCAAACCAGAACCAGCGTTCCGTTGGGAAATCAGCTTTCATCACCACGTCAGCAATGAGAAAACGGTCCATGAATATCTTGCCGTCAATCTCAAGGTTCATCATGTGACGAATACCACTTCTCGCGCCGTCGGCCACGATCAGCCAGTCAGTTTCAATGCTGTAGATGCCGTCCGGCGTTTCGACTTGTAAGGTCGCGCCCTGCTCGTCCGGGTTAACCGACACCACCTTGTTTTTGAAACGCAATTCAAGATTGGGCAACTCCCTGGCCCGCTTGATCTCGAATTCTTCCAGGTAATACTGCTGCAGGTTAATCATGCCCGGGCGCTTTTGGTCGTCTTGCGGCCGCAGGTTGAAGTTGTAAACCTCTTCCTCCCGGAAGAAGGTACGCCCGACGTTCCAACTCACGCCCTTGTCCACGCACCGATCACCGACGCCCAGGCGATCAAGTATCTCCAGCGCCCGCTTGGCATAGCAAACACCGCGCGACCCAACCGATACCGTGTCGTCATCGTCGAGCACCACCACGGGCACGCCCGACTGGGCCAACTCAATGGCAGCCGCCAGGCCGACAGGTCCGGCACCCACGACGACGACGGGATAGCGCTTTTTTTCTCCACCGCTTTGTTCCGGCGGCCGAACATACTGATAGCTCGGATATTGATAAGTACTCAACATGGTTGTCTCCATTTTTTTAGGGGTGTCCGCTTCAAGAGGCGGGACGGCGGAACTCAATTGGCGGTCTGCAGGGCGTGCCACATTTCCTGGTCGCGCTCCGCGGTCCAGATGCGCGGGTGTTTGATACCGCTGGCCTCATCGACTGCACGGGTCACGTCGAACGGCAGACAGTGCTCGTAAATGAAGACCTGACCAAACTTGGGGTCCATCGCTTTGCGGCAATGCGCCATGGCCTGGTTCAGGTTCATGCACTGGGCGACCGCCTCGCGGGCGGAGCTCAACAGCGTCATTACAAAATCGCGGGTGTAGGCCAGTCCAACCTGGACCCGCTCGGGGCCAACCAGCGCCGGGCCGCGACCAGGCACCAGGTGTTCGGGCTTCAAGGCCGCCAGCGCGTCCAGCGTGGCAGGCCACTCTTCCAGCTGCGCGTCGCCGGTGTAGCAAGCGGCATCGGCTTCGATCAGGTCACCGGAGAAAAGGACTTTTTCAGCCGGCACCCAGACCACTGTGTCGCCCTTGGTGTGGCCAGCGCCAAGGTGCATGATCTTGACTTCGAGCTTGCCCATCCACAACGTCATTTCATCCTTGAACACCAGCGTCGGCCAGGTCAAACCGGGGATGGAGTCAAAGGCATCAAAGAGGCGAGGGAAACGCTCGTACTCGGACTGCATGTCTTGCGCACCGCGCTCGACAATCAATTCGTAGGTGCCTTGGCTGGCAATAATTTCTTGCATGCCCGCGGCCTTATAGCCCGAGGCGCCGAGCACCCGAACCGCATGGTAGTGGGAGAGCACCACGTACTTGATGGGCTTGTCGCTCACCTTGCGAATTTCGGCAATCAAGCTCTGTGCCATGACCGGGGTGGCCAGCGCGTCGCAGATCAGCACCGCATCTTCGCCAATGATCACGCCGGTGTTGGGGTCTCCTTCGGCGGTGTAGGCCCAGCAGTGCTCGGAGAGCTGTGCAAAGGTCGTTTTCTTGACCTCGAGGTCGGCTTGGGAGGCAAACTTTTTACTCATGATTTTCCTTGGTTAATTGCTTACATTCCCAGATACGCGGCGCGTACCTGCTCATTACTGATTAAGTCCTGGCCCGTCCCGGTTAGCGTGACACTGCTCGTTTCCAACACATAACCACGGCCGGCAATCGCCAGTGCCGCGAAGGCGTTCTGCTCCACCAACAAAATGGTCATGCCCGAGAAAAGAAATTGCAGAAATTGGGCCAGCATTACGCGCCCGCCCTCGCCAAGGTGATATCCGTTTTTTGGCACTGAAACCTGATCATTGGTCGTCTCCAGTCATCTTTTTGAACTGAAAAGATTACTTTCCAACTCAAGAGCAAATTCTGAAATACAGAATTCATTCTGTCAAGTGAAATTCGAAAACTATTTAAGAGCGTGTTTGTCGACGCGCGTGAAAACCGTTACCCGGCAGGGTATTGGGGGGAGAAACTGGGTAAAGACGGTGTCTGGTCGCAGACAAAATAACCCAGGCGGTGACCATGCTTACAGCGGCGCGCCGATACCGATTGTGAAAATGACTACCTGAGCGGACTGCTTGCGAGCAGCCAGGCCCTTTATTGCCGAGCTACCGGCAATAATTTAGGGTGCCAGCTTAGTTACGGAAGCACCCTCAACATAGCCCAAACGTCGTGAAAGCTTCAGCGCCGAGCGTTTCAATGCGCTGACGACCGCCCCCTCCAGCGACAGGTCAATCATGCCCTTCACGCCGATAGCCAGTACGGAGAGCGTGATTTCATTCTTGGCATCGAAGACGGGCGCCGCCACTGCGGCCACTCCCGGAACCAAGTGGTAGTCGGTTACGGCAGCCACCCCTTGCTGGCGTGCGAGGTTCAGCATGGCGTCAACGGCGGACGCGGTCCGGACTTCGGGCGGCAACTCCGGCGTCATCAATTCGCGGGCAATCAACGGAGCCACCACGGCTTTGGGCAGCCAGGCAGCAAAGACGCGGCCACTGGCCGAAGTCAGTGTGTTGAGCGCGGTGCCTGTCACCACGTTCACGGTGATGGGTCGGCGCGGCCGCTCGGAGCGCACGATCACCGCGCCGGTGTTGCCCCAAACGGCGAGTGCGGTGGTTTCATTGATCTCGTCGCGAAGTTCGGCAATGGCGGAAAGGCCGAGTCCAACCCGATCAAGCCGATCCACGGCAACCAGCCCCACCGTCAGGGCAAACGGCCCGAGATCGTAGCGCGAGGTCATGGGGTCTTGGTCAACGAGGCCCGAACGCACCAGACTGACCATGTAACGATGCACCTTCGAGGCCGGCATGTCTGCTGCTGCAGCAATGTCCTTGAGCATCATGGAGCGGTGTCCCTGGGTGATGGCACGCAGAATGCTGATGCCGATTTCCAGCGACTGAACGCCGTGTTGACCCTCTGTGTCTCTGCTCATGCGTGCCTCGTCCTTGCATCACGCGGAGCGGTGACGACGTCGTTTGATCATAAAACAGGTCGGGTCAAACTCAACTCTGTTAGTTCGAATAGATTCCTCTATTCAAAACTTGATCCAAAATAGCGAAGGACAAGCCCATGAAATACCGCTTGAAAAATTTGGTCGCTTCTTGCAGCTGGAGCATTACGACGATGACAGCGGTGCCAACACAACCAATGGTTTTTTTCGAACGACCGGTTCCACCGTGTCCCTGGTGCCGTTGGTCCAAAAGGCCAGGATCCCTTTCATCTCTCTGGCAGGCGCCGGGGCCATCATTGACGAGGTCAAGCACTGGGTGTTCAAGACGCCGCATACCGACCATATGGCGGCCACGGATCACAGGGGTCTCGATCTCTCGGCGTTCCGGCTGCTGGAAGTCAGGAACGGTGCATGGTCCCTGGTTCAGTAGTCTTAGTTCATGGCCCTTCGCAATGGGCTATGCTCCGCGAGCGCGACGTGCCACACACATCGAGCGATTCGAAGGGAGCTTGACCCGCACTGTTGCTCGGCCACGGTGTTTGCAAACCGCAACGCGGCGCCCGGTATCGATCAACTACTGCAGGAAACCTCATGCGGACCTATTTTGGCAAACTATCCCAACCCCTAGCGCAAATGTGCGTTGGGGTTTTTGTGTGTCTCGGCATGCAGATGGCTTGGGCCCAACCTACCCCAGCTGTGTCAGATTCTGAAATCCTGATCGGCCAATCGTGCCAGCTCAGCGGGCCCCTGGCCACCTTGACGAGCGAGGTCCGCCAAGGCGCAAGTCTGTACTTTGACCATGTCAACGACGCGGGTGGAATACGCGGCCGCAAGATCAAAATCCTTGCCCTGGATGATGGCTACGACCCCAAGAAGGCAGCGGAGAACACCCGCAAGCTGATTCAGGATGACAACGTGCTGGCGCTGTTTCAGTACGCCGGCACACCGCCTTCACTAGCGGCGTTGCAGCTGGTTGAAGAACATCAGGTGCCTTTCATCGCCCCCTTTACCGGGTCGGACGCCTTGCGTCAGAAGCTCACCCACTACGTGTTCAATATCAAGGCTGGCTACGGGACCGAACTTGACGCGATGGTCAAACAAATGGGAACCGTTGGTATTACCAGGATTGCTGCGGTCTACCTGAATAACGCATTCGGCACCGGGGGTCTGGCAGCGGTTGAAAAGTCGGCCAAGGCGCGCAAATCTTCGCTGGTGGCGCAGGCGTCACTGGAAGTCGACGGATCGAAGATGGATCTGGCGGTCGACAAGATTGCGAAGATGGCACCGCAGGCCATCATCGTCATCAGCGCTGGCAAACCCAGCGTCGACTTCGTTGACGCCTACCTCAAGGCCGGCCACCGCTCAACTTTTTACATGCTTTCCGTCATCAGCAATTCACAGCTGGTCAAAGCCTTGGGTGAGCGAGCCCGCGGCATCGTGGTCTCACAGGTGGTGCCGTCACCCTGGAACCAGGCCGTTCCGGTGACGCGGGAATTTCAAACGCTAGCCGTTGCCAAGGGCATCAAGGAATTCACCTTCAGCCAGATGGAGGGTTTTCTCTCGGCCAAGTTTCTAGTGGAGGCGCTGAAGGGCGCGGGCAACAAACCAACTCGCGAGAGCCTGGTCAAAAGCCTTGAGGCCATGAAGAGCGTCAACCTGGGCGGCTACCCGGTTGAGCTGTCGCCCGCTCAGCACAGTTCGGGGAAATTCGTCGACCTGCTGATCTTGGGACGAGACGGAAAATTCACCAAGTAATGCAGCACGGTGGGTCGGCGAGTGGACAAAATCGAACCTCGGCGCAGCTGCCCTGTTGAGCCCTGATCCGCATTCCATATGTCGTTAAGCGTGCGGCGTCTGGTCGGATTTATGAGACTTCAAAGTGTGCCCATTCGCGTCGGCAAACAGCGCCAACTCTTCGCCGTTCATTAGAGCGTGCCCTCGGGTCACCGCGTAGGCGCGAGCGCTGCCTACCAACACGACTCCATGCCTGTGAATGTTCTTTTAAGGAAGTCCCGCCCCCGGCACTTCGACCTGGACCGCTTCGATACGCCCGAGCCGTCGCTCTAACGACTTTTGCGGGTCGCCCAGGCGGCCGGTCACCATGTAGAGCGTGCGGCGGTCCGGTCCACCGAGCGTACAGGCGATCGCCTGGTTGTTGACGGAAATCTGATCGGCCAGGTTGCCCCCTTCGCGGACTCGCAAAAAGGTGGACGTCGGAGGCGACCCGACCCAGATCGCTCCTTCGGCGTCCAGACAAATACCATCCGGTGAGGCATCGCCCAGATCGGCCCAGACGCGCCTGTTAGTAAGTGATCCATCCTCGGTGATGCTGAATGCGGTCAGTCGCTTGGCAAATGTTTCAGCGACGATCAGCGTCGATCCATCCGGCGTGATCACACAGCCATTTGGAAACAGCAGATCGTCAGCCACTACCCGGACCTGACCGTCTTGCGTCACCAGCAAGAGTACCGTCGACTTTACTGGCGCCTTGCCGATCAGATCAAAGCCGAAGTTGCCGATGTAGGCCCGGCCTTGCCGATCGACGACCATGTCGTTGCAATGGAAAGGCGCTTGTCGGCTCAAATCCGCCACGGCTATGAGGCCGCCCGGATCTTGGCGCAACAGCAGCCGATCGGTCATTGACACCACCAGCAGTCGGCCATCTGGCAGCCAGCCGAGTCCGGAGGGTTGCCCCGGCACATCGAGTACCGCGACAGCTTGGCCATCTGCGCCCACATAACTCACTTTATGCGTATAAAAATCAGAGAACCAAAGTTTGTTTTCGTGCCAGCGCGGCGCCTCCGCGAAGGCCAGACCTTCTATGACAACCTTGGGTGGAAGTACATTTTTCATGGTGTTTCTACCTTTATCGCGTAACACTAACCCTCAATCAGAACCGGCGCGTGGTCGGTCGACTCGCGTGCGATCTGAGTGCGGTCTGAGTATCGTTCTTTGTCCATCGCAAGGTCAGTAGCCGAAATTCGCGGGCTGTCTTTCTTTCACCCTGGCGCTCACCTGCGGGAAGCGCTTACAGTCGGAGCTGGCTCCAAGACACCGCGCACCACGCACCACGCAGTCTCCGATGCGACGTCTGTCAGGGGTAATCCCTCAATCGATGCCGCTGAAGCCGCCACCACAATAGGCGGCAGGCCCTACGGTGCCGAATTGTCAACGGTATGGTGGGTATTTCAAGGATTGATGTGGAACTGTTTTTCCAGCAATTGCTCAATGGCCTGACGGTCGGCGGCGTCTACAGTCTGGTAGCGCTCGGACTGACGTTGGTGTATGGCATCCTGCACGTGCCAAATTTCGCGCATGGTGCCTTCTACATGATCGGCGCGTTCGCCGGCTACTACCTCATGACCGCGCTCGGCCTCAACTACTGGATCGCGATGGCCGGTGCGGCCGTGCTGGTGGCGGGCATCGCGATGCTGGCGGAGCGGCTGGTGTTTCATCCGTTGCGCAATGCCCCCGAACTGCATGACATGATCGCCGCCATCGGTATCCTGCTGTTCCTCGAGGCCGGAACGCAGGCCCTTTTCGGCGCTGACTTTCACCGCATGCCTACGCCCTACGGCCAGATCGTAGAAGTGTTCGGGCTCACGGCTCCGTTGCAACGCCTGCTGATCATTGCGGGTGCATTCGGGCTCATGGTGCTGCTGCACCTGTTCCTGAACCATACGGTGTTGGGTTCGACGATCGTCGCGATGGCCCAGAACCGCGACGGCGCGGCACTGGTCGGCATCGACGCAACGCGCGTCACGTTGCTGGTGTTTGCGATCTCGGGCGCGCTGGCCGCGATTGCCGCCGTGCTCTATGCGCCCATCAACCTCGTGTACCCGAGCATGGGCAACCTGGTGATCACCAAGGCCTTCGTCATCATCATTCTCGGCGGCATGGGCAGCTTTCCCGGCGCTATTGTGGGCGGCCTGATCATCGGCCTGGCTGAAAGCTTCGGCGGCTTCTACTTTTCCACCGATTACAAGGACATCATTGCGTTCGTGTTGCTGGTGGTGATCATGTCTTTGCGTCCGCAAGGTCTGTTCACCCAAAAAGGGGCGCGTTGATGAAACTGCTGCAAGGCAAGCTTGGCTGGACGCTGCTGCTACTGATCGCGCTGGCGTTTCCGCTGTTCGCGCAGAACAACTACCTGATCTCGGTGGCGACGCAGGCCTTCATCATGGTCATCGCCGCGCTGGGCTTGAATTTGATTACGGGTTACACCGGCCAGTTCAATCTGGCGCACGGCGCTTTCATGGCGGTCGGCGCCTACACGGTCGGCATCCTGACGGTCGATCACCAGGTGCCGTTCTGGATCGCGTTCCTGCTGGCCGGCGTTGTGACGGCGCTGATTGGATTCTTCGTCGGCATCCTGTCGCTGCGACTGAAGGGGCACTACTTTTCGATCTTCACGCTGTGCGTGGGCTCCATCATGTACCTGCTGATCGAGAAGTGGGAAAGCCTCACGCATGGAACGGTGGGCATCATGGGCATACCGGCGCCCAGCGGCATCGGGCCGGTGCAGTTTGGCACGCCGCTCTCGCAGTACTACCTGGTGCTGGCGTTCCTGGCGTTCGGCATCTGGATCATGGCCCGAATTGTTCGCTCGCTGCTTGGTCGCAGCTTCATGGCGGTGCGCAACAGCGACGAACTGGCGGAAGCACTCGGTATCGATCTGATGCGTACAAAAACGTTGTCTTTCGTGCTGTCGGTGGTCTATGCTGGCTTGGCTGGAGCGTTGTATGCGGGGCAGGTTCGTTTTCTCGGACCGGACCTGGCGAGCGAGGTCGTGACCTTCGACCTGGTGATGTATGTTCTGGTCGGCGGCATCGGCACCCTGCTGGGGCCGCTGGTGGGAACTTTCCTGGTGATCGGTCTTACCCAGAGCCTTCAGTTTTTGCAGGACTACCGCATGGTGGTGTTCGGTCCCGTGCTGATCGCGCTAATCATTTTCCTGCCTGACGGCATCGTCGGCACCTGGCTCAAGCGCCGTGCCCGCCGTGCCCATACGAGCAGCGCCGAGCAGGCCAAGGCGGCACCGCCTGCCCCAGCCCCGAGGAAAGCGTCGAGCCATGCTTGAAATTGTCTCCCTTACCAAACAGTTTTTCGGCCTGACTGCGGTCGACCACGTGAGCACACGTTTCGAACGCGGACAGGTCAGCGCCATCATCGGCCCGAACGGTGCCGGCAAGACGACCTTTTTTAACCTGGTGGCGGGCACGCACAAGCCAAGCTCGGGCCGGATCGTGTTCAAGGGCCGCGACGTGACCGGGCTGCGACCTGACCATGTCGCGCGGCTGGGCATCGCACGGACCTTCCAGACCACGCACCTGTTCGACAACGCCACGGTGCTGGACAACTTGATCGTCGGCCATCGGCTGCGCACCCGCTCGGGCCTGTGGGATGTCTTGGTGAATACGCAGCGGCTGCAACAGGAAGAACGACTGTGCCGCGACAAGGCGCAGGAGGCGCTTGACTTCGTCGGCCTCTCGCACATCGCCAACCGCATCGCAGCCGACATCACGCAGGAGGAGCGCAAGCGCGTGGCCTTCGCGCTTGCGCTGGCGACCGACCCGGAACTGCTGCTGCTTGACGAGCCGGCTGGCGGGATCAATCCTGAAGAAACCGTCGGCCTCGCCGCGCTCATTCGCAAGCTGGTGGACCACGGCAGGACCGTCTGCCTGATTGAGCACAAGATGGACATGATCATGCGCCTGGCGGACAAGATTGTGGTGCTGAACAACGGCTGCAAGATCGCCGAGGGTACGCCGGCGGAGATCCGCCGCGATCCCTTGGTCATCGAAGCTTACCTCGGAGTAGACCATGCTCCGGTTTGAAGGCGTGACGCTTCACTATGGCAGCTTCCGTGCGCTGAACGAAGTCACGCTGCATGCCGCCGCCGGCGAACTGGTGGTGTTGCTTGGCGCCAATGGCGCCGGCAAGACCTCGATCTTCATGGCGGCTAGCGGCCTCCAGCAGCCGAGTTCTGGCAGCATCCGTTTTGGCGATCGCGAACTGGTGGGTCTTCGGCCGGCGCAGATTGTCGCGTCCGGGCTGGTGCATTGTCCCGAGGGGCGCAAGCTCTTTCCGATGATGACAGTCCGCAAAAATATCACGCTCGGCGCCTATGTGTATCGACGCGACAAAACGGGCATTCAACGTTCGCTTGACGAAGTGTTCGGCCTGTTTCCGATCCTCGAGAAAAAGCAGAATGATCCCGCCGGATCACTTTCAGGCGGCCAGCAGCAGATGGTGGCGATCGGCCGCGCGATGCTCGGGCGGCCCAAGGTGCTACTGCTCGACGAACCCTCGCTCGGCTTGGCGCCGCTGGTCGTCAAGCAGGTGTTCGAGGTGATCCAGCGTATCAACCGCGCGGGCACCACGGTGCTGCTGGCGGAGCAGAACGCCTATTCGGCACTGGCCATCGCGCACCGTGCCTACGTCATTGAGCGCGGCTGCATCACGCTCGAAGGCGACCGTGATTCGCTGCTCAACAACGAGGCCGTTCGTGCGGCCTATATCGGCGCCTGAACCGCTTTACCCAGGCCGCTCGTTTACCTTCATTTCCGTTCATTCCACCCCCCAAGGAGATTCACTCATGAAGACCGTTTTCCCTCGCCGCCGCTTCGTCCTGCTGCCTTTTTCTGTGGCCCTGCTCGGTGCCTTCGCCAGCGCTTCCACGCTGGCCCAGGAGACCGTCAAAATCGGCTACACCGGGCCACTTAGCGGCGGTGCCGCGCTCTATGGCAAGAACGTAGTCAACGGCATTGAAATGGCCATCAAGGAGATCAATGCAACCGGGCTCGAGGTCGCTGGCAAGAAGATCAAGCTCGAACTGGTGGCATTGGACGATAAATACTCGCCGGCAGAGGCCGCCATCAACGCGCGCCGCCTGGTGCAGCAGTACCAGACGCCGGCCGTGTTCGTACCGCATTCCGGCGGCATCTATGCCATGCAAGCCTTCAACGAGCAAGAGAAGTTCATCGTGATGGCGTATTCGAGCACGCCGAAGATCACCGAAAGTGGCAACAAGCTTACGATCCGGATTCCACCTACCTTCAACTCCTACCTCGATCCGTTCACCCGTTACGAGATGAAGAAGTTTGGCAAGAAGGTCGGCATGCTTCCGGGCGACCACGAGTACGCCAAGAACTGGAGCCAGTTGTTCGTCCCGGCGTGGGAAAAAGCGGGCGGCACCATCGTTTCGAATAACCCGATGTCCTACAACCGCTCCGCCGACTTCTACAGCGGTGTCAGCCGGGTGCTGGCGGAGAAGCCTGACGTCCTGTTCATCGGTGGTCCGTCGGAGCCGACCGCGCTGGTGGCCAAGCAAGCGCGGGAACTCGGCTTTAAAGGGGGCTTCCTGATCATGGATCAAGCCAAGCTCGACGAGATGGCCAAGGTCACGGGAGGCTTGGGCCCGCTGGAGGGATCTATCGGCGTGCTGCCGGTCTCGTACGACGAGCGGCTGGGCCCCAAGACTTTCAGCGCAGCTTATCGAAAGATGTTTGGCGCAGACCGCGATCCGACGACCGAGTCCTCCTACAACTACGCGCTGACGCACGCGCTGGCAGCGGCGATGAAACTCGCCGGGACCACCAGCGACGCCAGCGCAATCCGCGCCAAGTTGAACGAGGCGATTGTCAAGCTGCCGAAGGAACTGAACGCGGGCGACTTCCGCGGCGTCGATGCCACGGGCGGAACCATTGTCGATCCGGTGATCGCCACCGTGGAAGGCGGAAAGATCAAGCCCGTCAGCCTGAGCAGTCTGATGAAATAGGCTGCTGCCGCACACCGTCTGGCAGCGCTGCTGCACAAAAAGGAACCGCATGAATTTCACGATGTCCGAAAAACAAACGTATTGGCGAGATCGCGTCGTCGCGTTCATGAACGCGCACGTTTACCCCGCCGTGCCGGTCTATGTCGCCCAAATGAAAGCGTTTGGTGACCATCGCTGGCAGGTCGTGCCGGTGGTTGAGGAACTGAAGGTAAAGGCCAAGGCGGAAGGTCTCTGGAATCTCTTTTTGCCACGGGACTCTTTGCCCGAAGACAGCCCCTATCGAGGGGCCGGTCTGACCAACCTTGAGTACGCTGTCTGCGCCGAAGAGATGGGAAAAGTCGGATTTGCGTCGGAGGTCTTCAACTGTTCAGCCCCGGACACTGGCAATATGGAAGTGCTTGCGCGCTACGCGTCGGACGACAACAAGAAAAAATGGCTGCAACCCCTGCTGGCGGGCGAGATCCGCTCGGCGTTTTTGATGACCGAGCCCGACGTGGCTTCATCAGACGCGACCAATATTCAGACCTCCATCCAGCGCGACGGGGACCACTACGTGATCAATGGCCGCAAGTGGTGGTCGTCCGGTGTCGGAGACCCGCGATGCAAGCTGGCCATCGTGATGGGAAAGACCGACCCGACAGCCCCCAAGCATGCGCAGCAGTCACAAATTCTGGTGTCGCTTGACACGCCGGGCATCGAGGTTGTCCGCATGCTGCCGGTTTTTGGTTTTGACGATGCGCCGCATGGTCATGCGGAAGTAAGTTTCAACAACGTGCGGGTGCCGATCGAGAACCTGTTGCTGGGCGAGGGTCGGGGTTTCGAGATTGCGCAGGGGCGTCTCGGGCCCGGGCGTATCCATCACTGCATGCGCACCATTGGCAGCGCGGAAGTGGCACTCGAAAAAATGGTCAAACGGCTGCAGGCCCGGGTTGCTTTTGGCAAGCGTATCTCGGAACAATCCATCTGGGAGGAGCGGGTGGCACATGCGCGCATCGACATCGAGATGACCCGCCTGTTGTGCCTGAAGACCGCCGACATGATGGACAAGGTGGGCAACCGGCAGGCGCGCGCGGAGATCGCCATGATCAAGGTCGCCGCACCGCGTGCTGCACTGAAAATTATCGACGATGCCATTCAGGCTTTTGGCGCTGCGGGCGTGAGCACGGATGCAGGCCTGGCCAAGCAATATGCAAGTATGCGCACAATGCGGCTGGCGGACGGTCCCGATGAGGTGCACAACCGGACCATTGCCCGCCTGGAGTACGGTCGCTACGCACTTGAGAAGCCGCAGGCCAAGACTTGATTGGCGGCCTCTTGCAGAACCACGACCGCATGAGCGCACCCGGCGCTGCCAATTAAAAACGAGATGGGTTCTTATTTTCAAGGAAATGCCACATGTCCTTATTTTCCCTGGCTGGAAAAGTAGCCGTTATTACCGGCTCCTCCCGTGGCATCGGCAAGGCGATTGCCGAGCGCATGGCAGAGCAAGGCGCACGGGTGGTAATTTCGTCGCGTAAGCCGGAGGCTTGTGACGAAGTAGCCGCCGCCATTAATGCGGTGCGGGGCGCTGGCGCGGCGATTGCAATCCCGGCCAACATTTCATCCAAAGACGATCTGCGGCATCTCGCGGCCCAGGCGATTCAGCGTCTTGGAAAAATCGACATCCTTGTGTGCAATGCGGCATCGAATCCCTACTACGGCCCGCTGGCTGGTATCGAAGACGACCAGTTCCGCAAGATTCTGGAGAACAACGTCATTGCCAATCATTGGCTGATTGGTTTTGTCGCGCCTCAAATGATTGAGCGCAAGGACGGCGCCATCATCATCGTTTCCTCGATCGGCGGCTTGCGGGGCTCGCCAGTCATTGGCGCTTACAACATTTCCAAAGCAGCCGACTTCCAGCTCGCGCGTAATCTTGCGGTCGAGTACGGCCCTCACAACGTCCGCGTCAACTGCATTGCCCCCGGGCTGATCCGCACTGACTTTGCACGCGCGCTGTGGGAAGATCCTGAAATGCTCAAGCGGCGCACCGAAACGACACCCTTGCGCCGTATTGGCGAGCCCGATGAGATCGCTGGTGCGGCGGTGTATCTTGCTTCTCAGGCGGGGTCATTTGTGACCGGTCAAAGCATCGTCGTCGATGGCGGCGTCACGATTTGATTCCCAAGCCTGATCCGTACGATTCGAATTGCTAAAACGTTGGGGATTGCTGCCGGCGGAGCTCGCTACAGGTTGAATCCAGTGGCTACCAGGTCTGTCGTTTCGGTGCACCGCTTGCTGGGTCTGAAACTGGTTGGTGCCTGTCGGCCAACGGCAGGGTGTTACCCGGAAAAGGACGACCTCGTGCCGGAGGCGTCGCGAATTGCAAAGCTAAGTCGTGTCGATAGACAGACCGCCCGATTAGCGCCAGCAAGCAGCCATCAACTTCGGGTAAGCCAGGCGTAATACCGTGAGCGTTGCAGTGCGAGAAACTCGATCACTCCCCAAGCGATGCTGCTGCCCAGTACCAACATTCTGAGCGCGTTAATCTTGCGCAAGTTCTGTTGACCCATCATGGTAGCTACTTCTGGAGTTCGGTAAGGCAAGACAGATCCACCGATCTTCGAAAAGTGCGTCGAGCATTTTTTGAAATCCAAACAGTTTCCAGAACATGGAGTGCTTTCTTGGAGTGAAGTAATGACTTCAACAGTACCTCATGAATATGACCGTTTCACGTCACTTTTTCGCTTTTCTTCGATTGACTTTGGTGTCGAGCACCGCAGGATTTTTGACGCTATGCTTGCTGATTCTTGCGCAGCACCTGACAACCCCTACCATTTTCTACTGTGGATAAAAACGCTTTTCCTGAGTTAGTTGCGCTGGAGAGAATTATTGAACTGGGGGCACCGCACCTCGAGGTCAAAGTGCTGCGTCAGGTTTCAGTAGCGTCGGCCCTGAGCTTTCCGATCTACTCCATCGCCTTGGGAAATCCCAGTCCCGACGTGCCTGCAGTTGGGTTCTTCGGCGGTGTGCATGGCCTCGAACGAATCGGTGCGGAAGTTGTGATGGCCTATCTGCAAAACGTGGTGATGCGACTGCGATGGGATACGACCCTGAACAAGCAGCTCGAATCCGTACGACTCGTCTTTGTGCCTCTCGTCAATCCAGGGGGAATGTGGAGAGGTACACGGGCCAACCCCCGAGGGGTCGATTTGATGCGTAACGCGCCAATCGATGCTACTGACAGGGTGCCGTTTCTTGTGGGCGGTCAGCGTCTCAGCCCCGGGTTGCCCTGGTATCGAGGGAAATTGGGTGATCCCCTTGAAACAGAGAGCCAAGCCCTTTGCGACGTTGTGGCTTCCGAACTCCTCGTCCGCAAGTTCAGTATCGCGCTGGACTGTCACTCTGGATTTGGCATCAGCGACCGGATTTGGTTTCCCTATGCCCACACGCGAAAGCCGATCAAGCATCTGGCTGAAATACATGCGCTCAAGGAAATGTTTTTGCAAGCGCACAGTCATCACCAGTATGTCTTCGAGCCGCAAAGTGTTCAGTATCTGGCGCATGGAGACTTGTGGGACCATCTGTATAAGCAGGCTTGTAATAACCCCGACAGTGTTTTTTTGCCATTGACGCTTGAAATGGGATCCTGGTTGTGGATCAAGAAAAATCCCAGGCAACTCTTTTCGCGAAACGGAATCTTTAACCCCTTGATCGAACACCGCCAGCAGCGCGTACTGCGTCGACATGTTTCTCTTCTGGACTTTTTAGGGCGGGTTGCTTGCGGTCATGAACTGTGGACGCCTTCCCAGGCGACGCGCGCCGAGCGTCATGCCAAAGCGCTCCAGGATTGGTACCGATAGGACGTGATGGCTAGTTGGATTTTTTTGCGCGGATTGACCCGAGGAACGGCACACTGGGGCCGCTTCCCTGACGAATTCCGAAGAGCCGTACCGAATTCAAGAGTCATCCCACTCGATCTCCCGGGAAACGGAACACTTAATCTGGTGCCTAGCCCGCTATCCATAACCGGGATGGTGTCGTATTGCCGAAACGAACTGCTACGACGCGGCGAAAAACCTCCTTACTATTTGCTGGCGATGTCTCTGGGCGCGATGGTGGCTACCGAGTGGTCCTACCAATATCCGAATGAGGTCGCGGGCTGTGTGTTGATCAACACCAGTTTCCGGCCCATCAGCCCGTTTTATCGACGCCTCCGACCCCGCAACTATTTATCGTTACTCCGACTCACCCTGTTGAAAGCAGCCCCGTCTGACCGGGAACGGACTATCCTGAAAATGACCAGTAGCAATGCGGCAAGTCACGAGCAGGTTATTCCAGATTGGATCGAGACGCGACTTGAACATCCGGTCAAAGAGGTGAACGCCCTGCGCCAGTTGGCGGCAGCGGCTCGCTATCGGGTTGCTGCCGCACCGCCCCCCGCGGAGGTGCTGCTTCTGGCCAGTGCGCAAGACAAACTGGTGAACGTTGAATGCTCTTTAGCCATTGCCACCAAGTGGAACTGTTCGCTTGAATTGCACCCCTCGGCAGGGCACGACTTGCCTTTGGACGCCCCGTTGTGGGTGACCGAGCAGGTTCGGAACTGGTTACGAGCGAGGTCAGGGGTGGCGAGAGAAAGCTGAACCTGCGCTTGCTTCTTTGAAATTCCCGGAACCCCAATTCGCTACACCTTCCAAGCCGTAACGGACGCCTCCCACGATACAAATTTCAATAGTGTGCGACAGTCATGAAGGTGACATACAGCATGGTCATTCTTGGAGGTTTGATGATGTACCTGGAGAATTTAATGAACCAAACTTTTCGAGTGTTGCTGCTGACCAGCATAACTTCCGGGGCGCTTAGCGCCTGCGGTAGCGGCGGCAGCGCCGTCAGTGGCGTCACCAGCGGTGTGGTGACCGGCAGCTACTTCAGACATGCAAAAGTCTGCCTGGACACCAATAGCAACGGCCGTTGCGACCCGGGCAAGCCCAGCACCTATACCGACATCGACGGCGCCTTTTCGTTGCCCGGAAAAGCTGCTGTGGTGGTCGAAATCGGCACCGATGCGACGCGCTTCGATCCAGATACAAAAACTGAAACCCCGATTACCCGGCAACTCGTTTTTCGCGCGCCTGCTGAGGCAAATCAGGTGGTCAGCGGTATTTCGACCGAGTTGCAGGCATTGATGGATGACAACGGTGGCGACTTCGCCAGCGCGAAGACCTTGTTGGCAAAACGCCTTGGCGTCGCTGAAGACAAACTTTTAGGCGACCACAATAAGGAAATTGATCCGACGACAAAAGCGATTCTGAAAACAGAAATTGATCAATCGATTGATCGAATTTCTGACGCAACCGCCGAAGCTGGGAATGACGGTGATATCAAAAAATCGCTGCGCAACCGCTTCAGCCTGGATCATGTTTCAAACGTCGTCGTGATCTATGCGGAAAATCGGGCTTTTGACAGCCTGTACGGTAAGTTCCCGGGTGCTAATGGCATTGACAACGCATTGAGTAGCAACCGCTATAAACAAATAGATTTGGATGGTTCGGTATTGTCGGTGTTGCCGCCTACATGGGGAGGAATGACCAGCGCTGGCGTGACGCCGGTTGTCGCTCAAGCCGATACGGCCAACCTGCCGAATGCGCCTTTCAACCTCGATGGTCCCAAATTCAATCTGTCTTTGAACGTTAAAACCCGGGATCTGGATCACAGTTTTTTCTTCAACCAGATGCAAATCAACGGCGGCAAGAATGATCGCTTTGCGGTGGCCTCCGATGCCGGCGGTCTGGTGATGGGGAACTATGACGGTTCGTCCCTGCTGATGTGGAAAAAGGCGCGCGATTACACGATAGCTGACAACTACTTTATGGGCGCTTTCGGGGGTTCTTTCCTGAATCATTTCTGGCTCATTTGCGCCTGCACGCCGGTCTATCCCAATGCGGATACCAGCCCGGCCAAGGCGAAAATAGCCAATCCTGGCGGCACCGACGGGGTCAGTCTGTTACTCGATCCGAGCAAGGGTATTTCGTCCGTTCTGAACAGCAATGGTCGTCCGCCCTATTTAGGCAATGGCGCGATCACCCCGATGAATGGACGTTTCGATAAGTTCTATGCAGTCAACACCATGCAGCCCGCGTATCAGCCCAGCGGAAATGCACCAGCGGCGGGCGGTGACCCTGCCTTGGCCGACCCGAATGCGGCAAGTACGTTGCCGCCGCAAGACATGACCACGGTAGGTGACTTGTTATCGAAGAAAAGTATCTCGTGGGCATGGTACGCGGGTGCCTGGACCGACGCGCAGAAAGACCGTACGAACATTTATAACAATACGATTCCGAATTTTCAGCCGCACCATCAGCCTTTCAATTTCTTCAGGCAGTTTGCCCCAGGCACCCAGGCACGTGCGGATCACCTGAAGGATGGCACCGACTTTCTTGCCGCGATTCAAAATGGGAATCTGCCACAAGTGACTTTTTATAAACCGCAAGGCGATGTGAATGAACATCCGGGCTATGCCGATGTCGCAAAAGGCGATCAGCACATCTCGGACATCATCGAGAAGCTCAAGGCCAGCCCGCAATGGAAAAACATGGTGGTGGTCGTCACTTATGATGAAAACGGCGGGCTCTGGGATCACGTCGCGCCGCCTAAAGGAGATCGTTTTGGCCCGGCCACCCGCGTTCCCGCCATCATTATTTCGCCGTATGCGAAAAGGGGATTCGTCGATCATTCTCAATACGATACGACCTCGATTTTACGTTTCATCACGCATCGCTTTTCTTTGCCGCCACTGGATGGTTTGCTGAGCCGCGACAAAGCCCTTGTCGCCAACGGCGTGAAACCGATGGGAGATTTGACAGGGGCGCTCGACTTCACTCAGAAGTAGGTATTGCAAGGGGGCTCTGGCTGATTGCGGCGCTGAAATCTAAGCGATTTCTGGCGGCACGCCAAGCCTCCTTAATTGTCTAATTTAAATCCCTGGCACCACGCGCTCAAGTGCCTTACCATCCCGGTTGAGTCGCTGTGAAGCCAGCTTGTCGGCTCGTCAGAGAGGGCTCTACAGGCCGCTAACGGCGCGACAGGTTCCCCGGAACTTCAACCGCGGGCATCTCTTTGACGGCCCGCGGCAGGGCGTTGCAGGTGTCCGCGCTACATGCGGTGCGCACGACGGTTTGCCGCACCGGTGCAAATCGATCACTCTATACTCACCTGAATCTACTGAACAAGGCGTCCTGACATGCTGGAAAATCTGACACCCTTTCTTCTGCACTGGGCAATCACAGCGCTGTCTTTGTGGGTAGCTAGTCATATTTTCGGCGGTCTGAAATTTGACGACGCGTCGTCCCTGATAGTCTCTGCGCTGCTTTTGGGCTTTGCAAATGCCCTCATCAAACCGCTGCTCATCGTACTCACCTTGCCGTTGACGCTGCTGACGTTCGGCCTGTTCGTGTTGGTGATCAACGCCTTGATGATTTTGTTGGTTGCCCGGCTCGTCAAGGGCTTCAAAGTGTCTAGCTTCTGGACGGCATTCTTTGCGAGCATTTTTATTTCTTTGTTCAGTATCGCGGTGGGCTCGTTCGTCGTCACAGACAGCCCCGCCACCACCATCCAAATGCCACACAACGGAACCTGGCTTTGAGGGACTGCTTGAAGATGTCGGAGTTTGAACTTCATCACCACTGAGAGGCGCGCTTTTCCCCAGTCCGCCGTCATTACACCGATCGCACCGCACACGCCAATCCCTATTGCGACGCTCCGGTATTCCTCACTAGGCCGTTGCTCAGCCACCCGTTTGGCGTGTGGTCGAAGGTTTCAGTTGACGCGGACGAAAATACCCCGCTTTCGGGTTTCCAGCTCACATGTTCAATCGCGATAACGCCAGCGGCAATACGAATGATGTTGAAGGAATTTGATTCCCCCCTGCCGCGTGTTGAGGTGGCTGTTCCCGCCTGTACGGCCAGAGCGGAATAGTCGGGCAATTTGTAGCGCGCTGCGGTAATTCCTGCGTGGCTGGCATGCAGGTGTCCGGCAAGCAGCATGTCTACTTTGCAGCCTGCAAAAATATTCATGGCGCTTGGCGCTCTACCAACCAGCTCTCTATCGCCGAAGTCAAGGGGTAAATCAAAGGGATGATGCGTCACTATGATTTTGGTGATGTGATCTTCTAATGTCCCTAGACGCGCGCGAACCCAGTCCATCTGCGCCTGATTGATCCGCCCATTCTTCATGGTGAGCGAGCGCGCCGTGTTAATTCCAAGTACCGCGATTTCATCATCCATATAAAACGGATCGAGGTCATCGGTGATGTGGCGTCGATACTTTTCAAGGGGCTGCATAAAGCGGCTAAAAACATTGTGCAGCGGGATGTCGTGATTGCCCGGTACGACAATCTGGGGCGTGGGAAGGGCATCCAGGAAACTACGTGCCGCCCGGAACTGCTCGGTGCGGGCCCGTTGAGTCAGATCGCCGGAAACCACAACGAGATCCGGCTTGATATTTCCGATGAGCTCAGTTAACGGCGCGATGAGGGCTGTATCGATACGCCCGAAGTGGAGATCAGACAGGTGTACGAGCGTACGCATGGCCATCTCCTTTTTTCTGACTATTCTTCGGCACGATCACATTCAGCACCGCTGGACGAATACGACAGCGCAACGGAGTGTTCATAAGGGTAACTTCTCCGTCGGTCGCTACCCGGATCTGCTGATGGTGGGTTTTGATCAGTATCCTTTTGGCGATAAGCACATCGAAGTCCTTTGCTTGCCGCAACCTGCCAAAGAGGGCGCGCACTGCCAGGAATAACAAGCCAAGCCGTCCTGTTCGTTGAGTTACATACAAGCTCAAACAGGCAGCGTCGAGCCGCTCTCGCCCACCAATGTTGAAGCCCTCCATCAAGTATTCATTGTTGCCTATGAAAATGAAAGGTGTGCGGCGGTGGAATTCCTCACCCTCCACGACAAACGTGACGTTCAAAAAAGGATACCGACGCAAGGCGGTTACGGTGGCCCAGAATAAGGAAAGCCATTTGCCTCTGCCTAGTCGCCGCTGCTGTCGTTCGCGGCGTCGAACGGCATCGGGATACAGTCCCAAGCTCGAATTATTGAGAAAAATATGGTCGTTAATTTCACCCACGTCAATCCTGGCCATGTATCCTTCAGCAATCGTACGGATCGCATCGTCGAGGTCGAGTGGAATATGCAAGTCTTTGGCAAAGTGATTCAGCGTTCCGAGCGGTAGAACGCCCAAGGCAATATCGGTTCCGATCAGTGCCGACGCAACCGCATTCATGGTCCCGTCCCCTCCGCCAGCAACAACCATTTTTGCGCCTTTCCCGACAGCCCGCTGGGCGGCTTCAATGAGCTCTGCGCCGCTTGTCGCAAGCGTCACGTGGACGCTGAGTTCGCGCGTCCGAAATTGATTTGTGAGGTCATTGGCGAATTCTGCAGTGCAGCCGGCGCCAGCGGAAGCGTTCAGAATGACCGCTATTTCCGTAAGTTCTTGCATAAGTTATTTTGCGAGGCGTTGTGTTATGTGCCGCTTGCGCCAGGTGGTGATCGCGGTGAAGGTGAACGCCAACCAAGCACAACTTGAGGCAACTGCCGCAAGGACATCACTTAGATAGTGGACTTCCAAATAAATGCGGCTCAGTCCAACCAGGGCCACCAGCGCTACCGCTGCACAGACCAAGAAAGCGCGCCATGGCCATGGCCTCACGATACAAATGAGATAGGCGAGAAAAACACCATAGAACACCGTGGCACCGGCGACATGACCACTTGGAAAACTGTAACTGGTCAGCGTTAGTAGCGGCTCATCGAACGACGGTCTCGGTCGCTGAAAGATATGCTTTAGGGCCACGTTGAGGAGCATTCCGGGAGGTACGACCACAACCAGCACCCCCAGCCAATCCCAAGCCTTCTTTCGAATCAAGTGAAATGCGAATAGCAAGCCCAGCACCAGGATGCCTACGGTGCTGTGAAAATGAGTGATGACCAGCATGAGCTGAGTCCAAGGCGTCGTTCTGTGCGCATAAAACCATTGGGAGACTTGCACATCAACTATTGTGATTTGATCGGCGGTCATGACATCTTCGGCGATGTTGCCGAAAATTAGAGTTGCCACGATCAGGACCAGGATGCCAATCGTCAAGTGAAGTCCCAGATAGCCCTCTGAGGAGAGGCGAGCGCGCACAAACGCGGACAGGGGGAGAGATTGGGTCCGTGTCATTTAAGAACACTATACGCAAATTCCTCGGTGCGGGCAGAAAGGCCTCACGGAGTGAACTCACGAAGCTGGCAAGGTCAAGGTGTGAGTACCCATGACGAACAGCCGCCACAAAAGGGATATAGTTTTCAGACCTGTTGGTCGAGACGACGGCTTTAGCTTTTAATCCAAATTGGGTTGGTGCAGACAAACTTTGGAATCTAATGGCGTCAAAAACAAGGAGATGACAAATGCCAAATTTCTGGATGATTTCAGACCGTAACCTGGTATTGGATTCTTTGGGAGTAGCCACCGGATTTGGCGATGATCGGGATGAACTTACCTATTGGACAAGTGATGCGTCGACCGCAGACGAACTTGCAATCGCCATCAACTGGAAGAAAGTAAATTCAAATAGCTTCAAAAGCCAGCTAATTCAAGCGACCGACCAATTTCCAAAGTTTGTTCACGGTGACAACGAGCGCCAAAAGCATGTGTCTCTCTTTATTCACGGATACAACAACGGATGGCAGGATGCGGCACGACGATATGGGTCGATAGCGACCGAACTGTTTAATAAGCCCAACGGCTTAGGAATCTGCATAAGTTTTGACTGGCCCTCGTACGGCAGCATTCTCGGCTATTACCCCGACAGAGATCACGCCAAAGATTGCTCCGGAGATCTCTCGTCGGTTTTGGGCGAGGTGTATGACTGGCTGCTGATAAAGCAAAAAGAGGCCATCCAGGATCCAAATCTCGCGTGCCGGGCTAAAGTGTCCGTCATTGCCCACAGTATGGGGAGCTACTTATTGCAAAAGGCTGCAAGCTCAACGTGGACGAGAAAGAATCAACCCCTTCTTTCAAGCCTGATAAACCAGGCCTTGATGGTCGCCGCTGACGTCGATAACGATCTTTTCGATGTAGGGTCATCGGACGCCCTTGATGGCAACGCGCTCTCAAACCTGTCCTATCGAATTACCTCCCTTTACAGTGGTCGAGATGCCGTCCTCGGGGCCTCCGCTGGATTAAAAAACTTCGGTGCGCGTCGCCTGGGGCGAAGTGGACTAAGCACCAGCCCACCGGTCAATAAATCTAATGTCTGGCAGGTTGACTGCTCCAGTTTTTTTCCAGCCGGGATATCTGGGAGTGAAGTTCACAGCGCCTACTTTTTGACGGCGGGAACACTCGATCTCATGCGCAAGCTACTGATCGGTATTGACCGCAAGGTGCTCGATAAACTCGGCGCAACGCGCGGTACGGTTTGGCCTTGAGTAATGTGACAAAGAGCGTTCTTGGCAGTGCGGCGGCAGAGTCATGATGGCGACCTCCGGCGCTACCCATGACCCGGCAACCCAAACCCGTGCCTCAGGACCGATGAGATCCCTGACTGCTGTGTAACGGGTCACTTTAGCAGTCCGCGCGGCGTCTCTACATTGGGGAAGACTACTAAAAAAAACTTGATGACATCCGTTCTACAAGGTGAGGCCGGCGATTGAATCAAAGAGCAGCGTCTCGAAAGGCTTCCCATTGACTCTGGGTTGTTTTTGTCATCTCGCGTGAAATTTCAAGGACGGCCGGTATCCAGGTGCCAGCTTGTGCGAAATCGATCAGTTCACCGGCGTTGGCCGCGCCGCCTCGTCCCGCAGCGCGCAGCTGATCCCAAGCCAGGATGCGGCCCATTGTGCTGACAACTTCCCGGAGTTGATTGATCTTCTTTCCCCAATCGCCGATCGCAACTCTGTCTTCTGACGGTTGCAAGCCCTTCAAAACGCAAGGCAGGCCTTCGAACAAAACGGGAAAAAGAAACGCATGATCCACACTTTGCATACGTTTTTGCACCGTAACAACGCGTGAGGCCTCATCCGGCCACGCAGGCTGATGAATGCCGCAGCGCTTAAGACGGTCTTGAAGCGCGGAAGGTTTTGCTTCTTTGAGATCAAGCAAATAGTTCCGATCCGGCGAGCCCTTGCCCTCGACCAAAATGACATAACGCTGCACGCCGAGACTGCCGGTACCTGCGATTCGTCGTGCGACGTCCAGCACCTTGAAGAAGCCAGGATTAGGCTGCTCAGCGGCAAAACGGGTCATGAATTCGATGACCTTGTCTCGCTGAATGGCGTCAACGGAGAGCGCCTTTACGCCGTCGATTTTCAGTTGTCGCTGACCATTTTTCCGGACGGTCCGGCCATCGAGAAATTCCGACCGGACACGCTTTTGCAGCGTCACGAACAGGTCCCGAACAAGTCCGGAAGAGGTTTCGGGTTCTACCCAGAGCGGCTTGCCGCGAATCAAGGCCGCCTGATAGCTGGTCAGACAGTCGCGGCTGACAGCCAGCGCTTCCGCCGCTGTGGCGCTCAAGGCCTTGGCACCGCACTGGATACTGGTCAGAAGCCGGACGATGTCCCAGGTGCAGGGTGCCAGGGCGGCTTCATCAAAATCGTTAATGTCGAAATAGACGAGGCGGTTGTCCGCCTTGTAGCTACCGAAGTTCTCGAAGTGCATATCTCCGCAGGACCAGGACAGCGGCGCTTTGGTGAGCGCGGATTCCTCCGGCAATGCGGCATAGAAGAGTTGACAGGCGCCCCGCAAGAAGACGAACGGGCTAGCCTTCATTTTTGCGTATTTCATCGCGAGCAGTTGGGGATCCCTTCCCGCGTTCGAGTGGCGAATGGAGTCGATGAGGGATACAGCGTGCATATTGACAAGGAATTTTGAAATCAGGTTTCATGGATAGAGGGGCCGATGCCGGTTCCGGTAAGTCCAGACGCTGGCAATTGATCCCGCTCAACGGACTTGCGGTGTTCTACGAAACCAGTGTCGCCGGTTCGCTCTCCCAACGAACGCTGCGCACACCCTTTTCCAATCCGAGGCGGCTGACTAATCGGACCAGGCCAGCACGCTCGGACACTGCGCACCAAATTCGGATCGTGACTTGCCGCAAGGGTCCCTGGCTTTGCGGTTCGTGAAATACGACCGGTGTGCCACCGGGGAAATTGATCAATTGCTGCCGAATGATGTGATTCACTTCCTCCACATCCGCGCTTCGGCAGGTCGCGGTGATTTGATAGGGAGAACGCCTTACGGTTTGGGAGGCGCCGATGCCGGGGCTAACCGACCAAAACCGGTTGAAAAGTAACTCAAATTTGCCGAGACGCATGGCAATTTCCTTTCCTTTATGTCTACGTTTCCAAAGCGTTTAAAACGGCCCAACGCGCGGCACTGACACCTTTTTCAAGGCTGATTCGACTCACTATCTGTTCCAACTGAAGATGATTACTTGGCGACGTGATCAAGTCCGCCCGAACCTCGAGTTGCCCTGCCAGAGGAAGATCCTCACTATGGAGCGATTGAATAATCAGTTGCGGCATGCCGTTGAGCATGTGCAGCATGAGCGTTCGAACATGGACTTCGTCGTCTGCGCGACAGACGATAGAGAGTCGATAGATGCCCTCCACTTCAGTCGCACTTTGCAGGCCTTGTTTGTTGATCAACTGACCGATCCCCCGAAGTAAAACATTGGCCCCCAAAATCGCGATCGCGCCGATTGTCCCTTTTAAGAGGGAACCGGTGCCTATCAAGACGCCAACTGCAGCCGAACACCATAAGGTGGCGGCGGTATTGAGCCCCCTGATATTGAGGCCTTCGCGCATGATGACGCCAGCGCCAAGAAAACCGATTCCCGATACCACTTGCGCGGCAATACGCGCATGGCCTTGCGGGTCTGCGGAAAATTCGGAAACAGTGACAAAAAGGCAGGCGCCGGCCGCTACCAGCGCATTGGTTCGCAGGCCGGCCATCCTCTGACGTATCTGCCGCTCTGCTCCGATGAGGGAGCCGAGTACCAATGCGACGGTGACGCGCAAAGTGAAAACATCCCAATCCATTACCAATCACCTCCGCAATCGTTAAATCCCTGTGATCCGAGCGTCACGACAGTGAGCTTCTTAACGTGGCAGGAAGCCGGCTGTTGAGGGTTTTGAAGATCATTTTGAGCACTCCTAAGTTCGACATACAGCCTCAGGCTAAAGCCAACGTCAACGGAAATGCCGGGTGGCCCAAATCAAGGACGACCAGTTCAACTGGTCAAACCAAAATCTGGGCATTGCGGTTCATTTGCGGCTCGCCAAAGCGAAGCGCAAATCACCGAAGTCCGGCGAACAATAGGAGGGAGGTCAAACATTCGCCCGATGGGCGAGGAAACTGCTTTGATTGACGCACCGTCCCGCTTTGCAGCGGGACGGCGGTATGAGAATAGACTCGTGCCGCGGATCCCGCTAATTACTTGCTAGGTCTACTAGGGCAACTGTCCATGGTGGGTAAAACCCGGTTGTTAAGATGTTGCGGATTCTCAATTGACTCTGAAGCCATGTCAACCCTCTTTTTGTAAAAAATTGCCGTGATTTGGCCGACCTGCTCGTTGGCTTTCTCCTACAAAAACGGCGTTTTAGTGCCTACACCCTTCGCGAGCCGGAACTGCGATAGTTCTTTGATGATCAAGCCAATTTCAGTTGTTTTTCGACCGCGCGCGGCTTCTCAAGCAGGCGCCGGAAAAGGCCTGGCGGTGAAGTCGCCACCGGCCAATAGGACAGGTACGCTCCAGAATGCTTCGGTGGACGTCAGCCTGCAGTTGCCGCACGAACGCGATCAATCCGTCGACATGACAGCACGAGAAACAAGCTCTGTCGTGGAGCAGGCCCGTCGAGATTTGGCAAAAGGGTTGCAAGACACGAGTAAAGGCGCCGAGATGGACGCTGCCTACAAAAAACTCGCCCCCTAGCCTGCCTCGGCAAGCCAGGTTCCTGAATTATTCCCAATAGCCCGCGCCAGTCCTGCTGCGCCAACGCGTAGGATTGGCATCTGTCAGATCGAGCTCTAAACACAGGGCACTCCAGCGCCGGTTACCACTTCCGCATGCTTGCCATTTCAGACCGGCCGACGCATCCATGACTAGGCCGCGCCACGCCGAAAAGCGATAAGCTCGGCAATCGCCAAATTGCGTATTTCCGCCGAGTTTTTTTTACCGGTTCACACCATGCCGCCTGCTAATCCGTCCGCTTCGCAACGTCTCCCCGGCGACGACACGCTTGATCCAGCCGCTCAATTGCGCGGACTGCTCGAACGTGCGGCGGGCGCTGGCAGCTGGACGCTGGAAGTCAATTTCCGACGCCTGAGCTGGACTGAACCGCTTGCAGAGTTGCTTGAAATGCCGCGCGATGTGGCGCCTGCGTTCGGAGACGCGCTGAGCTTCTATGCCCCGGAATCTCGAGCGCTGATGGCGGCAGCGTTAGAAGCGTGTAGGGGTAGTGCGACGCCGTTTGATGAAACGGTTCAGATCATCACGGCGCGCGGAAGGCGGGTCTGGGTGCGCTCGCTGGGAGAGGGTTTGCGTGATGCTTCGGGGAGTGTCGTGCGGATTCAGGGGGTGCTTCAAGACCTCACTGCCAAAAAACGAGCCGAGCAGGAGTCGCTGCGCCTGACGATGCGTTTGAGCACGACGCTGGCCAGCATCACGGACGTTTTCGTCACCCTTGATCGCGAGGGCCGCTTTACCTATGTCAACCGTGAGAGCGAACGCCTGCTGGGCCGCACGAGCGCTGAACTGTTAGGCCAGATTATCTGGCGGGAACTTGATGGAAGTGGCGGCAGTCGGCTGCGTCGGGAGCTACTGGAGGCGCTAAGGAGCGGGCAGAACATTGAGTTTGAAGAGTTCTATTCAGGGCTGGGAAAATGGCTGGAGCTCCGCGTTTATCCTTTTGAGGAAGGCCTCGCGGTGTACTTCCGCGACGTCAGCGACAGACGCCGCGCTCAAGAGCAAATGTTGCTACTGCAGACCAGTATTTCGCGCTTGAACGACGTTGTGCTGATTACCGAGGCCGGCTCAATTGATGCGCCCGGCCCACGGATTGTGTTTGTCAACGACGCCTTTGAGCGAAACACCGGATACAGCCGCGACGAAGTGCTGGGGCAGACACCACGCATGTTGCAAGGGCCGCTTACCCAGCGCCCGGAGTTGGACCGTATCCGCGCGGCGCTGCAGCAGTCGCAGCCAGTCCGGGCAGAGCTTATCAACTACAAAAAAAACGGTGAATTGTTTTGGCTGGAGCTGGAGATCGTTCCAGTGGACTATTTCAGCCGGGGGCTCACTCACTGGATTGCCGTCGGACGCGACGTCACCGAGCGCAAGGCCGCAGAAGATGAAATTGAATATTTGGCGTTTTACGATGCGCTGACGCAGCTGCCCAACCGCCAACTGCTGATGGACCGTCTGCAACGCGCGCTGTCTCAGGGCGTGGAGCACACCAAGATCGGGGCGCTGATGTTTATCGACCTCGATCACTTCAAGGTGCTCAACGACACGCTCGGGCACTCAAAAGGAGACTTGTTGTTGCAAAAAGTGGCCTCGCGCCTGAGTGCATGTGTGCGGGCCAGCGACACAGTGGCGCGTTTGGGCGGCGATGAATTTGTGGTCATGCTGGAAGACTTGGGAGAAAATTCAGAAGCCGTTACCGCTAGAACCAAAGTCATCGGCGAACAAATCCTGGCCGCGCTTATTGAGCCTTACGATCTCGCGGGTCACCAGCATCACAGCACCTGCAGCATCGGCATCACCTTATTCAGCAGTCACCAGCAGAGCATAGGCGACCTGCTCAAGCAAGCTGATCTGGCGATGTATCAAGCCAAGGCGGCTGGGCGCAATGCAGTTTGTTTTTTTGACCCCGAGATGCAAGCGGCGGTCACTGCGAACGCAGCCTTGAATTCGGAACTTCGCCAGGGCCTGCGCGACCATGAATTTTTGCTGCATTATCAGCCGCAAGTGGGGCGTTACGGCCGCATGATCGGCGTCGAGGCACTTGTGCGCTGGCAGCACCCGCAACGCCAGCTGATTTTTCCGGATGCATTCATCTCGCAAGCCGAAGAGAGTGGGCTGATTCTGCCGTTGGGGCAGTGGGTGCTCGAGACCGCCTGCGCGCAACTGGCCACCTGGGCGAAGCGTCCGGAGACTGAAAACCTCAGCATCGCTGTGAACGTCAGCGTGCGCCAGTTCCGACACCCGGAGTTTGTGGACCTCGTGATGACCGCCATCAATCAGGCGGGAATCGACGCACAACGACTCAAGCTGGAACTGACTGAAACCTTGCTGGCCACCGACATCGACGTGACGATTGCCAAAATGGGGATGCTTAAAAACGCGGGCGTGACCTTGTCCATAGATGACTTCGGAATGGGCTATTCGGCGCTCTCCTACCTGAAACACCTTCCGTTGGACCAGCTAAAAATAGACCGCAGTTTTGTGAAGGACGTGTTGACCGACCCTAACGACGCCGCTATTGCGCGCACCATCATCGGGCTGGCGCAAAGCCTGGGGCTGGCCGTGATGGCCGAAGGCGTCGAGACCGAAGCCCAGCGCGAATTTTTGAATCGGCATGGTTGCGAATGCTACCAGGGCTACCTGTTTTGCAAAGCGCTACCGATCGACGAGCTGGAAGTTTTCATGCAAGGTCTGGCGCTTTGAAAGCGGGACCTTCTCGCCGCCGCTTCACCACGTGTCAATAAAACGCGATGTGTTGGCCGCTGCCGGGGCAAACTGCTGGGCGGATTGCAAACCCCGCACGAGCCAGTTTCGCGTTTGCGCCGGATCAATGACCGCGTCAATTTCCAGCGTCGTAGCCATGTTGATCGCGCTGCCATTGCTGTATTGTTTGGCCACCAACTGCTGGTACAAAGCCTCGCGTTGCGCCCCTTCGGATGCGGCCGCGAGTTCTTTGCGATAGCCGAGTTTTACCGCGCCTTCCAGACCCATGGCGCCAAATTCTCCGGTTGGCCAGGCGACGGTGAACAACGGGGAATGAAAGCCGCCCGCCGTCATGGCCATCGCGCCCAAGCCGTAACCTTTGCGCAGTATCACGCTGAAAAACGGCACGCGCAAATGCGCTGCGGCGATGAACAGGCGGCTGACGTGACGCACCTGCGCAGTGGCTTCAACGTCGGGGCCTACCATGAAACCTGGCGTATCGACCAGGCTGACCAGCGGCAAGCCGTGTGCGTTGCACAGCTGCATGAAGCGTGCCGCCTTGTCAGCCGCGTCGGCGTCAATGGCACCGCCAAGATGGAGCGGATTGTTGGCGATAAGGCCAACCGGTCGCCCCTCGATGCGCGCCAGCGCGGTGTGGATGCCGGCACCAAAACCGGTGCGCAGGTGCAGCAGGGAGTCCCGGTCCACCATGCCGTTCATCGCGGCGCGGGTGTCGTACACACGCAGCCGGTTTTCGGGTACCACGTCGCGCAATGCGGCGGCGGTCGGTGCGGTGAAGTCTTTCAGCGGGTGCTCGCGCGTTTGGAAGAAAGAGAGGTAGTGCTTGGCCGCGGCGACGGCCTGGGCCTCGTCGTCCACCAGCAGGTCGATCACGCCGTTTTTGTGCTGCACACTGGCCGGACCGATCTGCTCGGGCTTGAAGACGCCCAGACCGCCACCCTCGATCATGGCCGGGCCACCCATGCCAATATTGCTTTGTTGTGTGGCGATGATCACATCGCTGCAACCGAGTAGCGCCGCGTTACCGGCAAAGCAGCGTCCCGTCACGATGCCCAGCACCGGCACCAGGCCGTTCAGGCGCGCATAGCTGGCAAAAGTGCCGACATGCAAGCCTGCAACGATGGGCATATCGGTGTCGCCAGGGCGGCCGCCGCCGCCCTCGGAAAACAGGACGACGGGCAGCTTTTGTTGCAGCGCGAGGTCCAGCATGCGATCGGTCTTCTGATGATTGCGCAGGCCTTGGGTGCCGGCCAGTACGGTGGCGTCGTACGACATGACCACGACTCGGGGGTTGCCCGCCCAGACGTCGCGGGCTGCCTGGGGGCGGAACAAGGCGCTGTTGACGGAACCAATCCCGGTCACCATTCCGTCGGCGGGGGTGTTATTGATCAGGTCTTCCTCGCTGCGGCGGCTGCGTTGCGCAGCCACGGCAAGGGCGCCGTATTCGATGAAACTGTCTTCGTCACATAAGTCTGCGATGTTCTCGCGCGCAGTGCGTTGGCCGAGCGCCCGACGCTTGGCTACCGCACCGGGTCGGCCAGCATCGAGTGTGCGTGCGTGGCGGTCCAGCACACGCTGCAAGTCGGCTCGCATCGACCCCGGGGTCGGCCTCTCGGCGTCGTGCAGCAGCGCAAGTGTGTCCTCGGTCGGTTCCAGCAAAACCAGAATTTGGCCCTCACGAAGGTGCTCGCCGACTGCTACGCGGATCTCCGCCACGCGCCCTGCGCCGGGAGCATACAGAACATGCTCCATTTTCATCGCTTCGAGTACTGCGATCTGAGCATTCAACGGCACCCGTTGGCCCACCGTCACCGCCAGCTGCACCAGACGAGCGGGCATGGGCGCGCGCATTGCGACAAAGCGGTCATCCGCGAGGTCCTGAACGAAAGATCGGGAGCTTGGGCCTATCGCGTCTGTGTTTGGCGCTGTTGGCTCGGTAGCAGAGCTGGCGCCAATTGCTGCGGCGGTCGCCAGAAGTTCTTCCAGGTGCGTTTCCGCGAAGCGCGTGTCGATCCGCTGGTCGGCGAACTCGGGTCGCACCGCCAATGCGCGCAGCAGCAACAAATTGGTGGCCACGCCATCGATGCGGCATTCTTCAAGCGCGCGCCGCGAACGGCGCACCGCATCCGCAAAGGTCGTCGTGCCCGAATGGACGATGAGCTTGGCCAGCAGGGTGTCGTAGCGCGGAGACGGCGCGGCGCCATTGAAGCCATGCGTATCGACGCGAATACCGGGTCCCGATGGCAGGTCGAAGCGCTTCAGCGTTCCGCTGGACGGCCGTACGTTGCCTTGCGCGTCCAGCGTTTCGGCATTGATGCGCCATTGCACCGCAAAGCCCCTCGGACGGGGAGGATTCTCAGGGTCCAAGCCGAGCGCGGCAAGTGTCTGGCCAGCTGCAACGCTGATCTGCAATTGCACCAGGTCTAATCCCGTCACGGCTTCAGTGACCGTGTGCTCGACCTGCAGCCGCGGGTTAGCCTCGATAAAGACGAAAGGAAGCGCCGTCGATGTCTCGTCCACCAAAAACTCAAAGGTACCGAGACTGCGAAAGCCGACGGCTCTGGCCATCTTCAGTGCCGCGTTGGTAAGCTGAACCCGCAACCACTCTGGCAAGGAAGGGCTGGGCGCGATTTCCACCAGCTTCTGGAAGCGCCGCTGCAACGAGCAGTCGCGGTCTCCCAGGCTCATACTGTGCTGGCCGTCGCCAAGAATCTGTATTTCGATGTGGCGCGCCCGCACCATAAGCCGTTCGACATAGACGCCCTCCACGCCAAACGCCGCTCGGGCTTCGGAAACGCAGCGGGCATAGGCCTCGGGCAGGGAGTCAGCATCCAGCACCGCACGCATTCCACGGCCGCCCCCACCGCCGATCGCCTTGACCATCATGCCCGCACCGTTTTCCTGCGCCGCGAAGAACGCCTGAGCCTCCGCCAGAGTTACGGCGCATTGGCTGCCCGGCATTAGCGGTACTGCGCATTGTTGAGCCAGCGCCCGCGCGCGCGCCTTGTCACCAAAAAGGGAAAGATGCTCGACCGACGGGCCAATGAACACGATGCCCGCATCAGCGCAGGCGCGGGCGAAATCTGCGCGTTCGCTCAGGAAGCCGTAGCCCGGATGTAACGCGTCGCATCCATGCTTCGTTGCGACGGCGATGAGGCCCGCCATATCGAGGTAGGCCGCTGGCCCGGCCGCATTCAACGCCACCGCTTCGTCGGCGTAGCGCACATGCGGCGAGTCGGCGTCATCGTCCGCATACACGGCCAGACTCGCTACGCCAAGGTCGCGCACGGCACGCACCAATCGCAACGCGATTTCACCCCGGTTTGCAATCAGAATTTTTTTGAACATCAGGGCTGTTCCTTTAACAAGCGCCGCAACACCTTGCCGGCACCCGTAGCCGGTAGCGCGTCGATGAAGCGCACTTCACGCGGCGCCTTGTAGGTCGACATGTTTTCCCGCGCCCAGGCAATCAGCGCTGCGGCATCAATGCTCTGCCCCGGCTTGCGCACGATGAAAGCGCGGATAAGTTCGCCTTTGGTCGCATCTGGCACGCCGATGACGGCCGCCTGTGCCACGGCGGGGTGCTTGATCAGAATGGTTTCTACTTCTTCCGGAAACACGGCGTAGCCCGAGACCTTGATCATTTCCTTCAACCGGCCAGTAAAGGTGAGGTACCCATCGGGGTCCAACCGGCCCATGTCGCCGGTGTAGACCCAGCCGCTCTTCAGCGTTCTCGCAGTCGCCTCGGGTTGGTTCCAGTAGCCCTTGAATACCCCAGGGCTGCGCAACACGATCTCGCCGACTTCACCAGGTGGCACCGGCGCGCCGCTGTCGGGGTCCAGAATGCGGATCTCATTGCCGGGAATCGCCTTGCCGTGCGTGCCCCAGCGAATCGCGTTCCACGGCATGTAGGTGTCCACCGTGTGAGTTTCACTCAGGCCATAGGCGGCCTCAAACGAGCTGCAGTTGGGCGCGAGCTGTCGCCATTGCTGTGCCAGTAGCTCCGTCAAGGTGATGCCGAAGCTGGTCACGGGGTTCATCCGCAGGCTGGATAAATCGAATTCCCTCGCGTCCGGCAGCTGCATCGCCGCTAAATTCATGGGCGCTATGCTGTACCACCAAGTCACGCGGTGCCGCGAAATTGCCTGCAGCGTTGCGAGCGGATCGAAACGATACAGCAGCACGCTCGTGGCACCGGTGTACATCGTCACATTGATGCCCATCACCATCCCTGCGATATGGTAAAGCGGCGCAACGGCCAACATCACGTCGTCGCTGCTGACGCGGTTGCAGCCGGCCGCCGCAGCGGTCTTGAACAGGGCATTGCCGTAAGTCAGCATCGCGCCCTTGGGCAGACCTGTCGTGCCGGAGGTATAGGTCATCAGTGCCACATCGTCCATGGCCAGTTCCACCGAAGGCGCCAGATTTTCGGTACGCGTCGCCACTAGAAAATCTTCGCATCCCGTGGGGACCGTGCGCGGCTGAGCCTTCATCGCGAGCAGTTCAGGTGGCACGGTGATCGACGGCACTTCGGGCAGCAAGTCGGCATAGTGCACGACGAATACATGCTCCAGCGTGCTGGTACCGCGCACCTTGTCCACGACTGGAATCAGCGGCTCGGCGGCGACGATGACGCGCGCCTTCAAATCGTGCAGTTGGTAGTCCAACTCATGCTCCTTGAATAGCGGCCCACACGGGCAGACGATGGCACCGAGCTTTTGGATGCCATAGTGCGCCATGATGTACTGCGGACAGTTGTTCATGAACAGCGCAACAGGTTCACCTTTTTTGACACCAAGCTGGGCCAAGCGGGCGGCAAACGCGTCGCTGGCCCGGTCGAGCTCAGCGTAGGTCACCGATCGACCATACCAAAGGTAGGCCGCCTTGTCCGGCTGCTGAAGCGCGTGTTGCCGAAGGTATTCATGCAGGGGCTGATCGGGTTGATTGGCGGCAGATGACATGGCGTCACTTTCAGTAAATAAACAGTTGCTGACCAATATATACCCAGTAGTAGAATATTCCTACCAATTGGTATAACGCATGCGACACCAAACAAATACCATCCCGCCCGGACAAGCCATTCCCAGCCCCGCACAGTTAGCCCGCGGTCGCCAGAAGGCTGCGACTCAAAGCAGCAGAGAGAAGCGTGAACGCATTCTCAAGGTCGCGGAGCGGCTTTTCCACGAGCAGGGTTATGCCGACACCACGATGGCGCAAATCGTGCGTGAGCTCGGCATGACCAAGCCCTATGTCTACTACTACTTCCAAAACAAGCAGGAGATCTTCGAGCGACTGGCCTGGCGTCCCACAGTCGCTTGCTTTACTGTCCTGGACTTCGTGCCCGAAGACCAGCGACCGGCTCACATCAAGCTGGCGAGTGGTCTTGAAAGTCTGATTCGCGCCACGATCGAGCACTACCCCTCGGCCTTCTTTGCCTACCGGGATCCACAGGTCTTTCGGCCTGAATTCGCGGCGGCCCAAAAGAAGATCGCGAACCATTTCTACGAACGCTTGTGCGTGCTGATGGAGCAGGCGCACCGCGATGGAACGCTGGACTTCAATGAAACGAAAATTACGGCGCTGGCCGCCTGCAGCCTGCCGGGCTTTCTCTACAGCTGGTATCGGCCCGACGGTCGGCTGGGGGCTGAAGCGATGGTCAAGGTGCTCACCGAGCTGACGTGGCGAGTCATCGGCTTGCGCGAGCGACCGGACGCGGGATTTGCCTAGAAAAAACCATGGCCATTCACGCCACGGGCCCGCGCAGCCTTAGAGAGATCAATCAGTTACCCCGTTCAATCCGGCGCGACGGCTTAATGCACACCGGTCAACAGCGCCGCATTACCGCCCGCCGCCGTGGTGTTGACAGTGACGGTTTGCTCGGTACAAAAGCGGTATAGGTAGTGCGGCCCGCCAGCTTTCGGGCCGGTGCCGCTCAAACCTTCGCCGCCGAAGGGCTGTACACCGACCACCGCGCCAATCATGTTGCGGTTGACGTAGATATTGCCCACGTGAGCGGCTGCGGCCAGTGCTTGTGCGCGCGAATCGATGCGGGTCTGCAGTCCCAGCGTGAGGCCGTAACCGAGTGCGTTGATCTCCGCGATGACGGCTTCAGGCGTGCTGAGCGCACCGCTGCCCCAGCGCACGATTTGCAGGACAGGCCCGAAAATTTCGTCTTTTACGTCGTCCAGGCGCTTGACCTCGAAGGCGGCTGGTACAACGCTGTTAACCATTTCTGCTATTGAGGAAATAGCTTCTGATGCACGTACAGCCTGCGTTATGAGAACTTTTGACGTTGATTGAAGGCGCTGCAGATGCTTTTGAAGCTTGTCAAAAGCTTCGCGGTCGATCACCGGGCCGACATCGGTCGCCAGCTCAGCCGGGTTGCCCACCACCAGTTCCTGCGCAGCGCCTTCGATCATTTCGATCACGGCGTCCGCAATGCCTTCGTGCACGCACAGCAGACGCAGCGCCGAGCAGCGCTGGCCAGCTGAACGAAAGGCACTTTGCACCACGGCATCGGTCACCTGCTCGGGTAAAGCGGTGCTGTCCACCAGCATGACGTTGATACCGCCGGTCTCGGCGATCAGGGGAACAATGGGGCCGTCCTTAGCGGCCAGCGCCCGGTTAATAATTTTTGCAACCTGGGTGGAGCCGGTAAACACCACGCCAGCCACGCCGGCCGCAGCCACCAGCGCCGCACCGACGGTTTCGCCGGCCCCATGCAGCAATTGCAGCGCGTTTTCGGGTACACCGGCGTCATGCAAAAGCTTCACAGCAGCCGACGCCACGCCCGGCGTTTGTTCAGCGGGTTTTGCCAGCACCGTATTGCCCGTAGCCAGCGCAGCCGCCACCTGCCCGGTAAAAATGGCCAGCGGAAAATTCCACGGGCTGATGCAGACCCAGACGCCGCGCCCTGAAAGGCGCAGTTCGTTGGTTTCACCCGTCGGCCCGGGCATCGTCAATGGCTGCATGATGCGCTCGGCTTCGTTGGCGTAATAGCGCAGAAAGTCGACCGCCTCGCGTACTTCTGACACCGCATCGTCCCACGTTTTGAAGGCCTCCTTGACCAGCAACGCGCAGAACATCGGCAACTGCTGCTGAAGCGCATCCGCCGCGCGGCGAAGGATGGCGGCGCGATCGGCTACCGGCACTTTGCTCCACGTTTGATAGGTGCTCGTTGCCGTATTGATTGCGAGGTACGCCGATGCAGCATCAAATTCAGGCACGGCGGGTACATGAACAGTATTGAAGGCAGCCAGCAGCGGTGCGCGCATGCTCTCCACCGTCAAGTCCAGTCCAAGGCTGTTGGCGCGGCCGGGGCCATAGAGCACTGGCGGCAGCGGTAAAGAAGACGCCGGCTCTAACCGGAGCGGCGACGTCAACAGCTCGTCCATGCCCACCGATTCGTCGGCCAACTGGTGTACGAACGACGAATTAGCACCGTTTTCCAACAGGCGTCGCACCAGGTAAGCCAGAAGATCCCGGTGTGCCCCGACGGGCGCATAAACGCGGCAGCTGATCAGCGGATTCTTCAGCACTTCGCGGAACACGCCCTCCCCCATGCCGTGCAGACGCTGCAATTCAAAGGGCACTGCGTTGCGAGAAGCCAACTGCAAAATCGCGGCAATGGTGGCGGCGTTATGGCCGGCAAATTGCGGGTAAACGGCGTCGGGCGCGGCTAACAGGGCCTGCGCGCACGCCAGGTAAGACACGTCGGTATGGTGCTTGTGCGTGAACACCGGATAGTGCGGCAGACCCATTTCCTGCGCGCGTTTAATTTCCGAATCCCAGTACGCGCCTTTGACCAATCGGCACATCAGGCGCAGCTTGTAGTTGCGGCCGATGGCGATGATGTGATGAACCAAATCCAGTGCGCGAGTTTGATAGGCCTGCATCGCCAGACCAAACCCTTGCCACTGCGGGTGGTGCTGTGCCACCTTGGCGGCAAGAGCCTCAAACACCTCCAGAGATAGCTCCAGCCGGTCCACTTCCTCCGCATCAATGGTCAGGTTGATATTCGCCTTGGCGGCCAGATCGCAGAGGCCCCAAACGCGAGGCACCAACTCCGCCAGTACCCGCACTCGCTGCGCGTCCTCGTAGCGCGGATGCAGCGCGCTGAGCTTGATGGAGATCCCGTCATTTTGCTCGGTCGCTGTTGCTGAATTTGAATTGGAAGCGATTGATTTAATCGCTACGGTGTAGCTTTCCAAGTAGCTCAGGGCGTCTTTTTCAGTGCGCGCCCCCTCGCCGAGCATGTCATAGCTGAAGCGCAAATTCTTTATCTTCTTACGCGCATCGTCGGCTTCCTTCATGGCGTCGCCAATCGTTTGGCCCAGCACGAACTGGCGTCCCAGCAGCTGCACAGCGCGCAGCGTGGCGGCCACCACGGTCCGGGCTCCCAGCTTGCTCATGAGGCTGGACTGGCCGCCTTCTGGTAAAAACTTTTTCGACAGTGCGATCGCCGATGCCGACAAGCGGGCCATCACGCCGTCGCTGGCCCCGTCGAAATCGGCGCGCCCCAACTGATCTGCGGTCAAGGCAATGGCGGTTTCTGCGTCGGGCACCCGCAGCAACGCTTCCGCCAAACGCATCAGCGCCAACCCTTCAGCACTGGAGAGCGGGTATTCCTTGAGCAAGCTCTCCATCGCCCAAAAGGGTGGCGGGCTGGCGCGCACTGCCTGAACCCAGGGCCGCGCCGACTGGGCCGCTGCCGCCCAGTCGAGTACGCCTTCGACCGTGTGCAAATAGCTGGCCACAACGTCGGCCTCCGGGCGATAAGGAAATGGCAGACGAGGAAAGGACATCTAAGGCTCCATCAATTTTCAATTTTTTAAACGAATCAGTAAATTCGGTGTAGTAAGGCAATGTTCTCTTGAGTACCAACGAATTTCCCGCTAAATTTGCATTATTTACAAAATAAATCACTACTTATGCTGCAAACTCTTACCGATATTGACCGCCTGGACTTAAAAATACTGAATGTTCTTCAGCAGGATGGCCGGATGTCCAACCTGAAGCTGGCCGAGCAGGTGGCCCTGTCGCCTACCGCCGTCCTGGCGCGAGTTCAAAGGCTGACCCGGGACGCCTACATTCTGGGTTACGAGGCGCGGCTCAACCCGCTAAAGCTCGGCGCGGAGCTGATGGTGTTTGTCGAGGTGCTGCTGGATCGCACCACGCCAAACGTGTTCGAGGCGTTCAAGGCGGCGGTGCAGGTCTACCCGGAAATCATGGAGTGCCACATGGTGGCCGGCGGCTTTGACTATCTGCTCAAGACGCGCATGGCGGACATGGCCGCTTACCGTTCGTTTGCCGGCACCGTGCTCTGGCAACTGCCCGGTGTGCGGGAAACCCGCACCTATGCGGTGATGGAAGAGGTGAAAAATACCACCCGACTGGCGCTGGGGGTCTAGCGTTTTAAATTCATCAAACGGGCGTACCCTCGGTACCTGCCGAACTGGTCATCGATCACGTCCGCCAAATGTGCCGGCCTATGTCGCTGGCATCCCGTCGGAAATAGTGCCGCCGGGTTCAAAACAGTCAATCATTTTTTAGAGGAATCATCGCGATGAAGATAAAACAATGGTTGAGAATCACTGCGCTGCTGCTGCTCGTCGGCAGCGCTGCAAGCCATTCGGCAGAGACGGGTGTCACTGAGTCAGAAATACGAGTGGGTCAGTTCGCCGCCCAGACCGGCCCTGCGGCTGAACTGGGGAAACGAATGCAGATCGGCATCCTGGCCCAGTTCAACGCGGTCAATGCGGCTGGCGGCATTAACGGACGCATGCTCAAGTTGGTCTCGCGTGACGACGGCTATGAGCCGAAAAATGCCGCTGCCGCGGTCAAGGCCCTGATTGAGGAAGACAAAGTATTTGCGTTGATCGGCTCGGTAGGAACACCGACCACGCTGGCGGCCATGCCGACCATCAATGCAGCGGCGATACCTTTGGTCGGTCCGTTTACCGGCGCGCAGGCCCTGCGAGAACCGTTTAACCGCAACCTGTTCCATGTACGGGCGAGCTATTTCGATGAAACCGAGCGCATCGTCCAACACCTGAGTACGCTGGGCATCGTCAAGATTGCGGTGTTCTATCAAAACGACTCTTACGGCAAGGCCGGACTGGAGGGCGTGATGCGGGCGCTGGAGCAGCGCAAGCTCAAACCGGTGGCAAGTGTCTCGGTGGAACGCAACAGCGTGGACGTTGCCGCTCCGCTGGCGGCGATCCTTAAAGCCGCGCCCGAGGCCGTGATTCAGATCAGCGCCTACAAATCCTGCGCCGCTCTGATACAACAGGCCAAGGCGAAAGGCTATGGAGGTCAGTTTTTTAATGTGAGTTTTGTCGGCTCAAAAGCGCTTTCTGACGCACTTGGGGAGGGCGGTGTCGGCGTGACGATCTCTCAAGTGGTGCCGTTTCCCTACACGTCCTCGTCAGTCATTGTGCGGGAATACCAGCAGCGCATGCTGGAAGCGAGCCATCCAGACTTTGATTTTTCCAGCATGGAAGGCTTTCTGGCTGCAAAGGTGTTTACAGAGGGACTGCGCCGCGCTGGCCGGGGGTTGACGCGGGAGAGCTTTGTCACGGCACTCGAGTCCTTGCGCGACTACAACATGGGAGGCTTCACCATAAACTACAGTCCCAAAAATCATCAAGGCTCACGCTTTACCGACCTCACCCTTATTGGACGCGGTGGACGATTCGTTCGCTGATCCCGGGACCCGGCCCAACGTTATCGATTGCCCACCCGAGCGCGCGGCAAAGGTGCCGTCTGGTCAATGGCAGCCGACCCGATTGCGACTTTGACAGCAACGACGTTCGCACCGAGCGCATCGCACGGGCGTCAACTGCGGCTGCCAAAAATTGCCGTACCTATCCGCACCAGGGTGCTACCGGCATGAATGGCGGCCTCCAGATCTGCCGTCATGCCCAGCGACAGCGTGTCCATGGGCGTGTGCAGCGTGCCAGAGGCATTAACGGCATCAAAAATCGCTTTTGTCTTTGCGTGAAGTTCGCAGGCAGCTTCAAAATCAATCGCCGGCTCCGGGATAGCCATTAACCCGCGCAGTGTGAGACGAGGTAGTTGAGCAACTGCCTGGGCAAGCGCCTGCACTTCTGCCGGCGCAACGCCTGATTTGTTAACGCCATCATCCACGTTGACTTGCAAACAAATCTGCAATGGTGGCAAATGAGTCGGGCGCTGCTCGCTCAGACGCTGCGCAATCTTGAGCCGATCGACCGACTGCACCCAGTCAAAGTGTTCGGCCACGAGGCGAGTTTTATTGCTTTGTACGGGGCCGATGCAATGCCATTCCGTCAGGTTGGCGGTCGCGCCGGATGGCTCACCAGGCTGTGCCGCCTGCCAAAGACGCAACGCCGAAATTTTTTCCACTCCCTCTGCGATGTAGTTTTCTCCAAACGCGCGCTGGCCCGCAAGCACAGCCTCAATGACGGCCTCTGCAGCAAACTTTTTGGAGACTGCCAATAAATGCACGCGGGTCGGGTCGCGCCCTGCGGCAACGCACGCCGTGGTGATGCGCTCTCGAACAAGCTGAAGGTTGCGTGCAATCGTAGTCATAATCGGACTGTAAACTCAACCCCAGTAAAGTTCCCAAGGATACCCGGATGGACATCACGCAGTTGCTGGCCTTCAGCGTCAAGAACAAGGCGTCGGACTTGCATTTGTCGGCAGGCTTGCCCCCCATGATTCGGGTACACGGCGACGTGCGGCGCATCAATGTCGATCCGCTGGACCACAAGCAGGTGCATGCCATGGTGTATGACATCATGAACGACACGCAGCGGAAACACTTTGAAGAATTTTTAGAGGTTGATTTCTCTTTTGAAATTGAGGGCCTGGCGCGCTTTCGCGTCAATGCTTTCAACCACCAAAGAGGCGCCGGCGCAGTGCTTCGGACTATTCCTTCCAAAATTTTGACGCTGGAGCAACTCAACGCGCCCAAGATTTTCTGCGAATTGGCGCTGAAACCGCGCGGCATGGTGCTGGTGACCGGCCCGACGGGCTCCGGAAAGTCCACCACGTTGGCGGCCATGGTCAACCATTTGAACGAAAGCGAATACGGTCATGTGATCACGATAGAAGATCCGATCGAGTTTGTGCACGAATCCAAAAAATGTCTAATTAACCAGCGTGAGGTGGGTCCGCACACGCTCAGTTTCAGCGCTGCGCTGAGGTCCGCCCTGCGCGAAGATCCGGACGCAATTCTGGTGGGCGAGATGCGCGATCTTGAGACGATTCGCCTGGCCATGACCGCTGCTGAAACCGGTCACCTGGTGTTTGGCACCCTGCACACGTCCAGCGCGGCCAAAACGGTAGACCGGATTATTGACGTGTTTCCTGGCGAAGAAAAGGACATGATTCGCTCGATGTTGTCGGAGTCGCTGCAGGCCGTGATCTCGCAAACCCTGTGTAAGACCAAAGACGGCTCGGGTCGCGTGGCAGCACACGAAATCATGCTCGGCACAGGCGCCATTCGCAACCTGATCCGAGAAGGCAAGGTTGCGCAGATGTACTCGTCCATTCAGACCGGCAATAGCGCGGGTATGCAAACGTTGGACCAAAATCTGACTGACCTGGTGCAGCGCAATGTGATTTCTGCCTCAGAAGCACGCAGCAAAGCCAAAATCCCTGCAAATTTTCCCGGCTGAAAGCGCCGAGCACTAGGAGAACTTATCCATGAAAGGCTTATTCGGACTTCTCAAACGGTCCACCCCACCCCGGGGTGATAACGACAGTCCTGATTCGCTCCTCTTCTCCACCGCGTTTGCCGATCAGGGCGTCAATCTGGCGATGCTGGTCCCGTGGGAAGCCCGTGCCAACGAGGTCGGCGCCAAACGACTATCTCCTGCGCGGGGCGGCAACCTGTTGCAGACACTGTGGGCCAAAGACAAGTACATGTCCCGGCTTGACTCGGCCTGCGTGTCTCGGCTGGAACACTTTTTTGACTTTGCCACCGTCCCGGAAAATCGTGATCTGATCCGCCAGGGAGAGTACGGCAACTTCATGATTGTGCTGTTGTCCGGCACTATCGCGGTGGACCGCTCGCAACCCTGGGGCGAACGCCTGCGCCTCACTGAAACACGCCCTGGCAACATCCTGGGTGAAATGTCACTGCTGGACAGTGGCATTCGCTTTTCAGTGTGCACTTCGTTGACCGAATGTGAGATTGCCGTGTTAAGTGCGCAGGCGCTGGATGAAATGATGTCCGCCGACCCGGCCTTGGCGGCAAGCCTGATTGCGTTGCTGGCACGCAAGCTCTCGCTGCGCCTCAGGGTCGTGAGTGCCCGGCTGTCGGACAATCAAACCTAGTGTGCAGTGCATTCTTATCGCCGTGCGGTCGTTGCAAATCCGCGTGATGTCTGAGGCACGTGTGCATCAATTATTTCTTTGATGCCACCTGTGAACCACATTCGTTAACCGCCACCTGCAACCCAAACTGAAGATTAAAAGGACCCGTCATGGAACGCGACCAGGCCAGCAAATTCATTCACGACCTCCTCCGGCTCATGGTGAGCCGCAATGGCAGTGACCTGTTCATTACCGGGGACTTTCCACCCGCCATGAAGGTGGACGGCAAAGTGACAAAAGTGTCGCCGCAGCCCCTTAACGCCGGCCACACATTGGCTTTGGCACGCGCGGTCATGAACGACAAGCAAACCGCCGAGTTTGAACGCACCAAGGAATGCAATTTCGCAATCTCGCCGCCGGGCGTCGGGCGCTTTCGGGTCAATGCCTTTATTCAGCAAGGCAAGGTCGGTATGGTGATGCGGGTCATTCCCTCCATTCTGCCGACGATTGACGGGCTCGGTTTGCCGCAGGTGTTGAAGGAAGCGGTGATGTACAAGCGGGGGCTGACGATTCTCGTGGGGGCTACCGGTTCCGGCAAAAGTACGACGATGGCCGCCATGGTGGACTGGCGCAACGAGCAATCGTTCGGCCACATCATTACGATCGAAGATCCAGTGGAGTTTATTCATCCGCACAAGAATTGCGTGGTGACACAGCGTGAAGTCGGCTTGGATACCGACAGCTGGGAAGCGGCGTTAAAAAACTCCTTGCGACAGGCGCCGGATGTCATTTTGATGGGCGAGATCCGCGACCGGCAAACCATGGCGCACGCCATCGCGTTTGCCGAAACCGGACATCTTTGCCTGGCCACGCTTCATGCCAACAGCGCCAATCAAGCGCTGGATCGCGTGATCAACTTTTTCCCTGAGGAATACCACGGCCAGTTATTGATGGATCTGTCACTCAACCTCAAAGCGATGGTTTCGCAGCGGTTGATCCCCAAGCAGGACGGAGTCGGCCGCTTTGCGGCGGTCGAGGTAATGCTTAATTCGCCGCTGATTTCTGACCTGATTCTCAAAGGCGAGATCACGGAAATCAAGGAGATCATGAAGAAAAGCCGCAATTTGGGCATGCAGACCTTTGATCAAGCCCTGTTTGACGCCTTCGAAAGCAACCAGATTTCCTACGAAGACACCCTGCGCAATGCCGACTCGGTGAACGATCTGCGGCTGCAGATCAAGCTCAATTCGCAACGCGCCAGATCGACGAATCTGGCAGCAGGCACCGAGAATTTCGCCATCGTGTAATACTGATTGCAGTTCCGGCTGAAACGTCCGATTTTTTAGTGGCTGTCTGCTTTTCCGTCCAGGCTTAGCCCTTCGCCGCTTGATTCAACCACTCTCATTACCTCTGCCATTCCATGTCCAGCACACGCCCCAAAACCTACGAAGCTTCCCGTTTACGCAAAGTCGCATTTTTGGGCCTCGGCGTCATGGGGTATCCCATGGCGGGGCATCTGGCGACGGCTGGCCATCAGGTCACGGTTTACAACCGCAGTCCCGCCAAGTCGGCGGCCTGGTGCGCGGAGTTTGCTTCCAACGCCCAGCCGACCAGTGCCGATCAGCCGCGACTGGCCGTAGCCGACGCTGACATCGTGTTTTGCTGTGTCGGTAACGACGACGACCTCCGGTCGGTCACATTGGGCGCGAACGGTGCGTTTGCGGGCATGAAGCCTGGCGCCGTATTTGTCGACCACACCACGGCCTCGGCCACCGTAGCCCGCGAGCTCTACTCTGCTGCAAGAAATATCGGACTGCAATTCATCGATGCGCCGGTATCGGGCGGTCAGGCAGGTGCCCAGAACGGTGCGCTCACGGTGATGTGCGGCGGCGATGAGGCCGCTTTCGAGATCGTAAAACCTGCCGGCATGGCGTTTTCAAAGGCCTTTACGCGGATGGGTAAAAGCGGTGCAGGACAGCTCACGAAGATGGTCAACCAAATCTGTATTGCAGGTTTGGTTCAAGGCCTGAGTGAAGCCGTCGCGTTCGGTCAAAAGGCGGGATTGGACGTGGACCAGGTGCTGGACGTTATCGGCAAAGGTGCGGCACAGAGCTGGCAGCTCGACAACCGCGGCAAGACCATGGTCGCCGACCAGTTTGATTTCGGTTTCGCGGTTGACTGGATGCGCAAGGACTTGGGCCTGGTGCTCGACGAGGCTAAGCGCAATGGTGCCCGCTTGCCCGTGACCGCGCTGGTGGACCAGTTCTACGGCGATGTGCAAGCGATGGGCGGCCAGCGCTGGGATACCTCCAGCCTCATCAAGCGCCTGAAATAGGTGTTAACCGCGTCTTGTCTTTAACCGCCAGCGGGCGTGGCCGCAGCGGGCTGCGGTTTGGTAGGCGCGGGCAGCATGTGCATCAGCTCGTCCTGGCTGATGATTTCAAAAATACGGACGACTTTTTGTACGCCCGGAGTCCCGCGAACCACCTCGGTTGCCAGGTCAGCCTCGCGTTGCGTCACACGCCCCATCAGGTAGGTGGTGCCCCGTTCTGTGACAACCTTAAACGCATTCGACTGCAAATCACGGGTATCTAGCAGCACGGCCTTGACGCGTCCCGTAACCAGCAGATCTGAAGAGCGTTGAACCAGTGATGGGCTGTTCAGAACAACCAGTTCGTTGACCACCGATGCCACATTTTCTACCCCCGAGACAACCTGTTCAACCAGTTGCTTGTCCTGCAGATTGGGCACCTCACCGGTCAGCAGCACCTGGCGGTTGTAACTGGTGACGCTGACGCGCACGCGGGTTCCAAGCGTAGAGCGAATTCGGCTGTCGGCCCGCAGCTCGATGCCTTCATCCTCCACTTGCGTACCCGATGTTCGGCGGTCGGTAGCCATTAGCGAACCGCCTGCCACAGCGCCCCCCACTATCAGCGGTACACAGGCCGTCAGCGCGCCCGCCATCAATGCGGCCACAGCGATCGACAGGGCCAGCCGTTTCATCACGATAGGTTTCATACTGAAGACTCCTGATCACCAAGTAACTGGGTGTCCACACCGTCACAAATACAGTGAAGGACGAGAAGATGCACTTCCTGGATACGTGCGGTCCGCTCATGCGGCACACAAATATGCACATCCGTTTCGCGCAGGGCGTGAGTCATTTTTCCGCCGCCCCGCCCCGTCAGTGCGACAACGGTCATTTCGCGCTCGTGGGCAGCTTCGACGGCTGCCAGAACATTGGCTGAGTTGCCGCTGGTCGTGATTGCCAGCAACACGTCGCCAGCACCGCCCAGCGCACGAACCTGTTTGGAAAAAATCACACTGAAATCGTAATCGTTGGAGATGGCCGTGAGGATGGAGCTGTCCGTCGTCAGGGAAATTGCAGCCAATTCGGGCCGCTCGCGCTCATAGCGACCTACAAATTCGGCAGCGAAGTGCTGGGCATCGGCCGCCGAGCCGCCATTGCCGCAGGCCAACACCTTCCCGCCACTGGTGACGCTGGCCAAAATAGCCTGCACCGCCGCCGCGATGGGTTTGGACAGAACCTGCGCCGCCTGGTACTTCAGATCGGCGCTGTCAATAAATTGCTGTTCGATACGTTGTTCAAGCATGGTCCCATGATACCGGGTCATGATGAAGACCCCAACCCGCGGCGGACAATCCAAGCCTCAGGACGCGTCAAACGCCGCGGTGAGCCACTCGATGCGGGCCTCGGGGTTTTCTGGCGATGCCCCACTCGGCAGCGAGCCTTGCACCAGTACCACATCAAAACGGCAAGGAGGTGGGCTGGCAAAGCGCATCAAATAGTGGCGGGCCGCGAAAATAATGCGTTGCTGCTTGACCGCGCTGACGCTGCCGCCCGCGCCGCCGTGCGAGGCACTGGTTCGCTGACGGACCTCGACAAAGATCAAGGTTCCATCGGGCGCACGCATCACCAGGTCAATTTCGCCCCCGCCGCGTCCAGGCGTCCGGTAATTCCTGTCGATGAGAAGCAAGCCCGCTCGCACCAGGTAGGCGAGCGCGGCAGCCTCCGCCGCGTCACCGCGCGACTTGGTGGTAACCTGCCCCCGTACCTCCGGGACGCAGTCAAGTGCGTCCTTTGCGACGCCATCCGGCGGCGATTTGGAGACCTGTTTCCGGGAAAACCACATTGAACGCTTCTTTCGACTTGGCACTGGATGCCGCACGTGCGGCGGCGGGTATGCAGCATTATCCAGAGGCGACGCTCTATGTCGTCGCCACGCCCATCGGCAACCTGGCAGACATCACTCTCCGCGCGCTGTTTGTGCTGCAGCTTGTCGACGCCATTGCCTGCGAGGACAAGCGCCATTCGCAACCGCTACTACGGCAATATGGCATAGAAACAGGAGCAAAGAAACCCCTGCTGGCCGTCCATCAGCACAACGAAGCCGAGGCCTCCGGGCTGGTCGTGGAGCGCCTGCAGCGCGGCGAACGCGTGGCCTACATCAGCGATGCGGGAACGCCCGCCGTGAGCGACCCCGGCGCGCGGCTGGTTGCCGCCGTTCGGGCCGCCGGGCTGAAGGTGATGCCTTTGCCGGGTGCCAGCAGCGTGACCACCGTCTTGAGCGCGGCGGGCGTAACCAGAGCAGAAGGCAGTGCAGACGCGGCCACCGGCTTTGTCTTCGCTGGCTTCTTACCGAGCAAGGCCGGCGAGCGCGATCAAGCCATCCTGGCCCTTCAAGCCGACACCCGGGCGACCGTGATTCTTGAAGCCCCTCATCGCATTGAAGCCTTGGCGCGCGCGATGGCGGTGCTGCAAGGACGACCGCTTACTGTGGGCCGCGAGCTGACCAAGCAATTCGAAGAAATTGCGACCATGCCCGCGCAGGACTTTGCCGACTGGCTGGCTGCCGGGCCTCAGCGCACGCGAGGTGAGTTTGCGCTGGTGCTGCACGCGTCAGCGCCTCTGGAGAGCCCGGAGGACGGGACTCGGGTGCTGCAATTGCTGCTGGCCGAACTTCCGCTTAAAACCGCTGTAAAGATCGCTGCAGACATAACCGGTGCACCACGCAACGAGCTCTACGAAATCGCTTTGAAGCTAAAAAAGGAATGAATCCGAACGCAGACCAGCTCTGGCGCGCGCCGCGCTGGACTCTCGCCGCCCTGTTGGCGGTACTCGGGATGTTGGGCCCGTTTTCGATTGATACCTACATTCCCGGTTTTTCTGGCATTGCCCAATCGTTAGGCGCGTCCCCGGTGGAAATGCAGCAAACGCTATCGGCCTATTTGTTCGGCTTTGCGTTTATGAACCTTTTTCATGGCGCACTTGCCGACAGCTTTGGCCGACGACCGGTGGTGTTGTGGGGCATCGCCATGTTCACGCTGGCGTCAGCGGGCTGTGCGATGTCGCAAAGCATTGGGCAACTGGTCTTTTTCAGGGCGCTGCAGGGGCTGTCAACGGGGGCAGGCATCGTGGTATCACGTGCCGTGATACGCGACATGTTTCCGCCGACGCAGGCCCAGCAAGTCATGAGCCAGGTCACCATTTACTTCGGCGTGGCTCCCGCGCTTGCGCCCATCATGGGCGGCTGGCTTTTTGTGCATTTGGGCTGGCACAGTATTTTCTGGTTTCTCACGGCGGTAGGCGTGGCGCTTTGGACCACGAACTACCGATTTTTGCCGGAAACCCTTCGGCGCGAAGACCGACAACCTTTCGAGGTGCGGCATCTGATGCGCGGCTACTGGCAGCTGGGTTCCAGCCCGCGCTTCCTGCTGCTGGCACTGGCCAGCGGCGTCCCTTTTAATGGCATGTTTTTATATATTCTGTCCGCACCGGCGTTTCTGGGCGGGCATCTAGCCTTGCAGCCGACCCAGTATTTCTGGTTCTTTTTGCTCACCATTTCAGGCATCATGTCAGGGGCTTGGCTAAGTGGCCGCTTTGCGGGACGCATTGCTCCGAAACAGCAGATTCGCCATGGGTTCGTCATCATGTTGACAACTTCGGTGATTAACCTTGTTGCCAACCTGCTGTTCACAGCGCAGGCTTCCTGGGCCCTGTTTCCGATTGCCTTGTTCTCGTTTGGCTGGGCATTGATGGTGCCCGTCGTCACACTCCTTGTGCTGGATCTTTATCCCGAGCGGCGGGGCATGGCGTCTTCCCTGCAAGCATTTATCGGCTCGACGGCCAACGGATTAGTGGCCGGAGTGATCGCACCGCTGGTGATGCACTCCACGCCCGCACTGGCCGCAGCTTCATTGGGAATGATGTGCATCGGACTGGTGGCGTGGATCTATTTGCACCACCGCTGGCCGGACATCGGCCGCGCGGTGTCGCGGTAAAAATAGCGCGCTGCGTTTTTGAACCCATTGCCTAAGATTGTCCGGATACCTTAGGCCTATGGAGGTCAATCGTCGTGCATTCGTCCTGGAAACTCTATGCCTTGCCCAGTGCGCTGAACCACATTTTTGCTATCTAAATAGGCCCAGAAAAACATGTTCTCGTCGCGATCAAGCCAGCGGTAAGTCATCACGTCGCCTGGCCAGGACGCCACTCGGTCCACCGTTGCAGGTCTGCCAAACTCACGCTCCATATCATCGCGCGTCCACTTGCCGAGTTCGATTTTAAAAAACTCCTGAGGGACCAATACCTGACGGGCCGAGACGACTTTGCCCTCAGGATCAAGATCGACCATTAGCGCGCTCTGGCCTGACGGCTGGGTTGAATACTGGAGCCTGGTGCCAGCGCTCAGCGGCAACTCCCGCGATGGTGTGCCGTAATTCGCGACGACCTCCTGGCGAGTCATGCCAGGCCGTATCGGATTAAAGGCACAGCCTGCCAGAAACGACGCGGCCACAAGTAGGCTTGAAAAGGTTTTTATAAGCGGCATGGCGGACTTCCAAGAAGTTAAATTCTACGGCTCTGCGCTTGTACAAATGTTCCCAAGCGGCAGATTTCCATCCTCTGGACAAAGCCTGATAGAACCGGATAATTTTGCACTGCCTCCATGTCGCGCGCTTGATTTTTAGACACGGGCGGCCGAGAACATTGAGTTTGGCCAGCCACCGGTTCGAGAACAGGAGCTTACCGACAACTATTCGTTATTGGGGCATGCCGAGATGCGCCGTCGAGATGCGTTGCTGCCATCGACTGGGAGGATTCTTACTTCCAATTGATGTCGCGGCGAGGGGCGTGGCTCGCAATCTTAGCGCTTGCTCGCCCTCGCTGGGACGCCAGTGCGAAAGCCCCAAGAAGTTACTGCTGCTGCAAGCCTGAAGGGAAGCGCCAGCAGGCGCTCCACGCCGCAAAAGGCGCATTAGCAACGTGGCTCAACACGTAACCGTCTTGGACGGTTACGCGTCACTTGCCTTGCAACGGCCCGTTCAGGGGTGCTTGTGATTCGCGTCTTTGAGCATTTCCTTTGCGTCGCCGACCTTTTTTTGCACCTTGCCCTCGGCTTCCTTGGACAGGCCTTTGATGCGCTGCTCAGCGCTACCGGTCAGTTCGCCCGCCTTGTTTTGTGCTTTGCCCATTGTTTCTTTGGCGACGCCTTTAACTTGGTCCTTGTTCATGAGTTCACCTTTTCAGTTGGTTAGATAGGAACCTGAAGATAATTCGATGGACCAAAGTACGTCGTCGGATTATTTCGCGACCACAGGTCAGTCTGCGCTTACATACAGTTTTAGCCAACCAGCTCCGCTCAGCCGCCTGTGCCGGCCGCTGCCGGTTCGTCGTCCGCTGTGCCTTGAACGCTGGCTTTGGTGCGCTGACCCAGGATCCGCATGAACGCAGCATTGAACGCAGGAATGTCTTCGGGCTTTCGACTACTCACCCAGTTACCGTCAACCACGACCTCGGCATCTATCCAGTGAGCACCCGCATTTTTCAAGTCGTCTTTGAGGCTGGGCCAGCTGGTCATCTTCTTGCCCTTCACCAGCCCGGCCGACGCGAGGAGCCAGGCGCCGTGGCAAATCACAGCAATGGGCTTACCTTGGCGGTCCATCTGCGTCACGATACGCTGGGCATCGGTGTTGCTCCGGATTCGATCTGAGTTGATAGCACCGCCCGGGAGCAGGACCGCGTCAAACTCGTCTGCTTTCGCCATGTCAAATGTCATATCGACGTCTAACAAGTCTGCTTTTTTAAGGTGGTTGTAGCCTTGAATCTGGCCTTTTCTATCGGCGAGCAACCGGATGATGACGCCAGACTCCTCCAGCGCCTTTCGCGGAGCCGTGAGTTCGATTTGCTCAAAGCCGTCAGTAACCAGGATGGCGACAGTCAGGCCACCCAGGTGGTGTTGTTGTGTTGTGGTCATGGATAACCTTTTCGGTTGAATAACGCTTCCTTTTACACCCAGCGAAAGCGCAGGCTGTCGGGGCCTCGGCTAGGGGGGTGTAGGAGAAAAGCGTCAAAGTGGCGAGCGGGCGCTCGCAAGGGATTCAAGCAGGCTCTTCAAGCAGGTTCCCGGGTGGGTCGGTTGCACCGGGGAATCTGAACCTCTCTCCTACTCAATTTGTCCTGCTACAGACCTGGGGCAACAAGACATAGCGGGCCTTAGCAAGGGCGTCAATCCTAGTTTTCACAAACCCGACTTGTCGCATTAACGAGTAGTTAGACGTCCCAACAAAAAACCGATCGCTATGGCGGCGCCGACTGCTTCGAGGGGTTTGTTCTTTACCCACGACTTGGAATAGTCAAGGGCGCGGGCGGGCGCCTCGGTAACAAACCGGGTCTGATCCGAAAACCGGTTGGCGAAATCGGTCGCATTATTGGCTAATTTGTCGATGGTTTCATGTGCAGCCGTGGACGCGCGATCAACTGTGTTGCGCGCGGGATCGATCACCTTCTCGAGGGTGCGGTGCATCGCCGCGCCTGCTGAGTCGACGTCGCCCCTAAAACCGCTGTCCGACGATCCATTTCCGCCTTCTCCACTGAATTTATCCATGATGATTCCTTAAAAAAAAAAACGTGTCAATCACAGGCCGCCGCTGGCGTAGATCGCTCAAGAACTTACCTAGATGAATTTTCACTGCCCGACTCACTTTAGAAAGGCGACGAGGACGCTTTTGTGCGGCACAGGAGTACCTCCCTGTAGGACAAAAGAGTCTTCACTGCACAGTGCGAAATACTGGCCAGACTCGAGGACAGCGCGTGGCTGTGCTGATTTTCTCTGTCACGAGCGCAACCCGCGATTTAACGAACTCACCCGCATAAGTTTGCAGGAGTCGGTTGAAGGGGATGCGGCCAGTCAGCCCAGCAACTCGGCGTAGGTCTGCCGGTCAGCGGCGTAGCAACTGCACGCCGCCGCTTCGAGTCCGCTGCGGTCGAGCACGGTCATCTCGCCGCGGTGGTATTGAATTAGCCCAAGGCGTTGCAAGGCACAGGCCGCCGCTGTGACTCCTTCGCGGCGCATGCCGAGCATATAGGCCAGGAACTCGTGTGTCACATGAAAGCTGTCGCAATGGGCCCGGTCCTGGCTCATCAGCAGCCAGCGTGCCAGGCGGGGACCGATGAGGTGAAAGCGAAGGCACGCGGCCGACGCGGCCTGCTGCGCCATCAGCACATACAGATAGCGGTTCAGGCCCTGCTGCAGGGCGCTACTGGCCGCCAGCTCGCGCCGGAAGAGGTCGGTGGCAATGCGCCACGCAGCGCCAGCACCTTGCACCAGCGCATGCAAGGGCGCCGTAACGACACCCAAAGCCAACTGCGCGCCGAGCATGCCCTCCCTGCCCACCATACCGACTTCGACACCGGGACTGCCCTCAACCAGCGCGACCAGGGATATGAAGCCTTCGGTGGGAAAGTAGACATGACGAGTCGGCTCTCCAGGCTCACACAGCACTTCGGACAAGAGCAGTTGGACTGGTTCGCAAATCGCCAACAGGCGCAGCCGGTCTTTGCGCGGAAGACGCTCGATCAGGTGGTTTTCGACGGTGGCCAAATAGGCTCTCCAGTAGATGGTCGATCGCTTCAACAAACGGAGTCAAGTTGCTGAGTCCATGCTCGACCTGCTGTCGAATGCAGTTGAAGTCGCTGGGCCAAGTCTAAACGACGCTCGCCCTGTAGCAACGCACCATCGTATGCAGGGGAAATCGGCCGACTCACTTGTCTAGGCGTGCCCGAGCTATATCGCTGCCCTCGGGGGCAGTAGCCTGTCGTACTCTTTTTTGACCACGCCATAACATTCGCAAGTGCGTCGCTCCAACCCCGCGCGGTCCAGCACGGTGATGCGGCCGCGAGAATAACGAATGAGCTCGGTCTTCTGCAACTTGAGCGCGCTCTCGGTGACGCCTTCGCGGCGCACACCGAGCATATTGGCAATCAGTTCCTGGGTCATGACAAGCTCGTTGCCCCGCAGGCGGTCCAGGCTCAGCAGCAGCCAGCGGCATAGTTGCTGATCCAGCGAATGGTGCCGGTTACACACGGCGGTCTGTGCCACCTGGGTCATCAGCGCCTGGGTATAACGCAGCAGCAGATGCAGCACGGGGGCGTGTGTAAACTCGTCCTTGATGGTTTGCGCTTTGAGCCGAAAACCCTGGCCGGCGCTTTGCACAACCGCCCGACTGGGGGTCGACTCGCCGCCCATGAACAGAGAAATTCCCACGACCCCCTCGTTGCCGACCACCGCGATCTCGGCCGAAGCGCCGTTCTCCATCACGTACAACAAGGACACGATCGCAGTGGTTGGAAAATAGACGTGGCTCAGCGTACCGCCCGACTCGCATAGCACTTCCCCCAAAGTCATCTCGACCCGTTCGAGGTGGGGCCACCAGCGCTGCCATTCAGCGTCTGGGAGCGCGGCGAGCAACTGGTTCAGTTTAGGATTGGAATTAGGGTTGGGGTTAGGGTTATTGGCCATCACGGAACTCTCAGGGAAAAATAATTATTTTTGGTACCTGCACAGCAGCTCAAACCTGGATTTTTCGCGGTAACAAGTCACCAGTACATCTATGTGCGATAGCGCACATTACTACACAACCAGCCGTTCTGCTGCCGGTTCGTCGTTTGCTTATGGGCGCCTGCGCCAAAGGTCCTCCGGACCGCACGTTGGCAATGCCTAATCAAGGTTAGCCTCGGGCTTCGAGGGGGCGGTCGCCCCATCTGTCTGCTGGGCTTCCTTCTTCTTCAGGTTGTCGGTCTGCTGAATGCAATAGGCAAATAGCTCATCCAATTCGCTGGATTTGTCGAACACTGCATCTGCTCCAAGCTCGATCGACCTTCTGCGGATTTCCGGCGTCGCGTAATTGGTCAAAACGACGACCTTCTGGTAGGGCTCTCGGTTCCGGCACCCGGCCAATATGCCCAGGCCGCTACCCTGTTTCAAGAATAAATCCACGATCGCCAAATGCCACTGTCCGTCGTGCAAGTCGAGCCAGCGGGTAGCTTCTGATTGAGTCGCTGAGTGGGCCGTGACTTTGACGTCTGCAATCTCTTTCAGCGATTCGATCAGGTTTTCGAGAATGGTCTGATTGTCTTCGGCCAGGTAGCAGATGAGTGACATGGGTCCAGCCTGATTTGTTGGATAGGCCGGTTATTGCGGGTAGTTCAATCCGGCACCTTTAGGAGAACACTCCGACCCAAAAAAAACTGCCATCCGTTGGCGCGCATCGCAGTAGGACAGCGTAGCGCGTTGCTGCCTACTGCGCGAATTAAAATGCGAAGCCTCTTGCTGCGTGGTCGCGCCCAAACCGCGTAGGGCCGAAAGCTGATGTCCTACACCGAGGGGCGGTTTTGCCCCAGCGTTCTGGCGGATGGATTTCTTTATATTTAGCAACGCAAGTTACGCTGCAAGCGTCCCTGGAATTTTCGGATTTCCACAATTTTGGATTTATAAATAGGCATGAACAACGCTCTTGAACCGTTAAAAAACTGCGCTGACGTCAGCACTCTGAGGTCGGCGTTGTACTCCCTGTGCTCTCGCTTTGGGTCGATTGCGCGCCTTGATATTCTTGCTGCCGGTCAGGCGGGTAAGCGACAAGCGTTATGTTTCTTGCGCATGGACTCTCCCGAGCAGGAACGGGAGCTTATGAGTGAGCTCGGGGTTGGACGCTTCGGCGGAGATCTGGTGGTGATTGTTGATCTGCGCACCGGGGGCTCCGCGAACAGCCTTAACGTCTCCGCTGAAGCGTTGTGACGCGCCGGCGAAGGTCGTGTCCGATGGTTTGGTCGAGCGTCTAACCCGGGTGCCTGTTTGCGCTTCAACTTTTCCACATTTCCTCTTCGCCATCGCTTCATTGGTGCTGATGCCCCACCCCTACCCTTATTTCAGAAATTAACCAGTGCCTGACATCAGGCTTGAGGGCAACGCCGATTAAGGTTCACGCGCCTCGAAGGTGTGACACGACCCATTGATGAAACACGACATACCTTGGTGAGGACCGTCGCAGGTCTGGCAAAGGCTTGCCGGGAACGGGTTTGACAGTGCTCGGTACGTTTTTGCCCCGTTCCCATTGATTTTGGCGTAATTCTGAGCCGTGGCGTACTATCAAGAACCGTCACACTGGGCCTTCATTGGAGTGCCAGCACGGCTGCCTTACGTTGTTCCCTAAATTAGGAGACCCCGATGAAAAAGCCCGTCTGGATTGTGGTGGCCAATGCGTCGCTGGCGCGTTGTTTTGAACACAGCTCGTTCACGGAACCCTTGGGGGCTCTGGCCACACTGGAGCATCCTGAGGGCCGGCTCCACGCACGCGACCTGGAAGGTGATCTTCTTGCCCATACTCACAAGGATGACGCGCGCCGCAACAGCTTTGCGCCGCGCACTGCGCCCAAGCAGCGCGAGCGCGAACAGTTTGCGCGGCAAGTGGCTAAATTTTTAGCCGAAGGTGTTGAGGCGCACCGGTGCCGGGGCGTGGTGGTGTTTGCGTCCAATCCGTTTTTGGGTGAGTTGCAAGCGCAACTTGGAGACGGTGTGCGACACCTCCTCCTTGCCATCCATGCGCTCGACCTGACTGCCTTGCCCGTCAACGAGTTGGATCAGCGCGTCAAACGCGCGTTACAACCGGCCTGAGGCGAGCAACGTAGAAAAAAATTCCTTGTCAGAGAAATGTAAAAATTAATTTCGTTACTCATCTTGCACAACGCCAAAGCTTTTAAAAATTTGCAGACGTACCATCGTTCCTTTTTAAGGAAGTCACATGGCAACACCGTTTTTTGGCAAGCGAGAGAATGAGACCCCGACGAATTTGCGTTCAGGTGCAGTGACCGGCTATGGATCTACGGGATCGTCGGGCACGCTGCAGTCCGGTTCCCACACGGCCAACCAACAAAACTCGGCCAAACCGGTGATTGATGCAGTAACGACAGTCGTTGTGAAAGAAGGCGGAAGCAAGCTGACGGTTGGGCCCAATATCAAACTCAAGGGCGTCGAGATCACGGATTGCGACACGTTGGTGGTGGAAGGTTTGGTCGAGGCAACCATGGATTCGCGTGTGATTCAGATCGCAGAACAGGGTGCGTTCAAGGGATCGGCCGAAATTGATGTGGCTGAAATTCGCGGCGAATTCAATGGCAACCTGACCGTCCGCGATAAGCTCGTAATTTATTCGACTGGCAAGGTCACCGGCACCATTCGCTACGGCAAACTGGTGGTGGAAGAAGGCGGTCAGCTGTCGGGAGAAATTCTGTTCGGCACGGCTGCCAACACCAAGTCAGCAAGCGCGAGCAAGACTGGTCTGCAAGCGGTCTGACGCTCCAAAAAAGTTGCCAGGTGCGAGGCAGCGAAAGTCGCGTCCGCTAGAAAAGTTTGAAAGCCAGCGGCAAAAGCGCAGACGCCAGCACCACCTGCAGGCCCAGCGCCAGCCCCGCGTAGGCGCCCGCATCCGCATCAACATGCATGGCGCGCGCAGCACCAATCCCATGCGCCGCTGTACCTAGCGCAAAGCCGCGGGCCGCCCACCCCGCGCTGTCTGTGGGTATACGCAAGGCACTAAATAGATATTTGCCTGAAAGAGCGCCCACCAACCCGGTCATGACTGCAAACACCGCGGCGAGCGCCGGAATGCCGCCTATTTGTTCTGCTATGCCCATGGCGACGGGCGCTGTGACTGACTTGGGCACCAGCGATAAAGTGACTTCTGACGGCAAGCCGAATGCCCAGCCCATAAGTAGCGCCGAGCCACTTGCGGTGACGCCGCCCGCCAGCGCGGCGATCAACAGGCGACCCCAGCGCTGGCGCAATTCCGCGCGCCGCTGCCACAAGGGCCACCCGAGTGCGACCACTGCCGGACCTAACAGAAAATGGATGAATTGCGCGCCGGCGAAGTAGCTGGGGTAAGGCACGCCAGTCAGCAGCAGGCCGGTGGCTAAGAACACCACCGTCCACAATACCGGGTTGGCCCAAGGCGCTTGTTCGAGACGGGTATAAGCAGCCTGGGCCACTACATACACCACGAGCGTGGCGGTCAGACCAAAGAGTGGCGTCGCCGAAAGGTAGACCCACAACTCGACAAACTTAGGCATGTCCGTCTTTCTTTTCGGACTGGTTCACTGGCTTTGAAGTTTCTCTCAAGAGCTGCATGCTCAAAACCGTCACACCCAAACCGGCGAGTGTCGACACGACGATAACCACCAGCATGCGCACGCCGTACTGACTGACCAACGAAAGATGGGTCATTACGCCCACGCCTACGGGGACAAAGAGTAAAGAAAGGTGCGACAAAAGAAAGTTGGCAGCCAACGCAACGGGCTCGCGCACCGGCTCCCAGCGTAGAGCGACCACCAGCAAGACCATGCCGATGACGGGACCCGGAAGGGGTAAATGCAGCCCGCGCGCGATCATTTCTCCCACGGATTGAAGTACCAGCAGCCAGGCGAGTCCGCGCAATGCTTGCATGATCGGTGGCGGTTGCCCTATTTAGAAACGAGGCAAGTCCGGATGCGCGATCTGTCCGCCGCGCACCAGCATTTTTCCGTACTCGGCGCAGCGATTCAGCGTCGGAATCACTTTGCCAGGATTGAGCAAACCCTTGGCGTCAAAAGCCCGTTTGACGCCGAACATCTGCTCGTTCTCTTGCGCCGAAAACTGCACGCACATGGAGTTGAGTTTTTCGACGCCCACGCCATGCTCGCCCGTGATAGTGCCGCCCATGGCGACGCTGGTTTCCAAAATATCAGCCCCAAACAATTCGCAGCGATGCATTTGGTCGGCGTCGTTCGCATCGAACATGATCAGCGGGTGCAGGTTGCCGTCGCCGGCATGAAATACATTCGCGCAACGCAGTTGGTATTTCTTTTCCATGTCGGCGATTGCCAACAAAATGTCGGCCAGACGTTTGCGTGGAATGGTGGAGTCCATGCACATGTAGTCGGGACTGATGCGCCCCGAGGCGGGGAAGGCATTTTTGCGGCCACTCCAAAAGCGCAGGCGCTCGGATTCGTTCTGGCTGACGGTAACCGCGGTGGCACCGTGCAGACGCAGCACTTCGCTCATACGGCCAATTTCTTCTTCAACTTCTTCTGGTGTGCCATCGCTTTCGCAGAGCAAAATCGCGACGGCGTTCAAGTCATACCCGGCGTGCACAAAATCTTCAACGGCCGCCGTCATGGGCTTGTCCATCATCTCCAGCCCTGCTGGAATGATGCCTGCGGCAATCACCCCCGCCACGGCATTGCCGGCTTTGCGTAAATCATCAAAGCTGGCCATGATGCAGCGCGCCAGTTGCGGGCTGGGCACCAGTTTCACGGTGACTTCGGTGGTGACTGCCAGCATGCCTTCGCTGCCAATGATGACGCTGAGCAGGTCATAGCCTGAGGCGTCCAGCGCATCACTGCCGAACTCAACCTCTTCGCCCTCGATGGTGAACCCCTTCACTTTCAGGACGTTGTGCACCGTGAGCCCGTACTTTAGGCAATGCACGCCGCCGGAGTTTTCAGCCACATTACCGCCTATGGTGCAGGCGATCTGGCTCGACGGGTCGGGTGCGTAGTAAAGGCCGTGCGGCGCTGCTGCTTCAGAAATCGCGAGGTTGCGGACCCCGCCCTGCACCACTGCCGTGCGGCTGGCGGGGTCCAGCTTCAGAATTTTATTGAATTTGGCCAGTGAGAGCGTGACGCCCAGCTTGTGCGGCATCGCGCCCCCGCTCAAGCCGGTGCCGGCGCCGCGCGCCACCACCGGCACATCCAACGCGTGGCATGTTTTAAGCACCGCCTGCACCTCGGCATAAGTCTCTGGCAGCGCGACGACCAGCGGGCGCTGGCGATAAGCCGTCAACCCATCGCATTCATAGGGCGTCGTGTCTTCGGTGTTCCATAGCAGCGCATGGGCCGGCAGCACCGCCGTCAGCGCGCGAACCACTTGGGACTGCCGCTCTGATCTATTCATCGCGTCGTTTTGCTGTCGTGATAAAGGCGCGTTCATGGTTTTCTTCCTGTTCTAAATCAGACTGTAGGGCAAGCCGCCCCGGCCGGGTTGAAGAAATTTAAAGCCCTGCGTGAAATGCGGCGACCGTTCACTTCTTCGCGAACCCATACGCCCCCTGAAAGCGGGAGCCTCTTGGCAAATAGTAGTATTCGTCCATGACTTCCCGCCATTCTTCCACCTCCCCCTTTGCTACGCTGTTGCCGCCCGACGACCCGCTGCGCACTGCGCTGCACAACGAGGTGCATGCACGCCCGTCGGCCCGCGTCCGGCTTCCGGCACTGATCAGTTACGTGGCCGTCCTGAATGCCGGCGTGACGCGCGAGCAGGAGTGCGCGCATCTGCGAGGCCTGCCCGGCCAGCAGGATTTGTCACCCGAGAGCTTGCACGGCAACTTCCTGCGCCTGCGCTTTGAGGGGTATGCCGTCCGGTGGGAACGGCATAGTGAGTTCACACGCTACTCCATCGTGCAGCCGCTTCCCGCAGCCGCGCTACTAGGGGCCTCGGAACCCGAATTGTTGTCGGCCCTGCTGGTGACGCCGGACTGGTTGCGCAGCATTCCCGGTCGCACGGTGGCGGCTATCCAGTTGGCCATGGTGCATGGGGAGCTGGGCGAAGAGCAGGCCTTGATGAACCAGGTGCAAATCTGGTTCGGCGGGCGTCCCGTGGTGGCTTCTCAGTTGGGCAATGGACACTCGTGGGCGGTGACCGAATTCCGCATCGGGGCTGACGGTTTTGAGCGCATGCTGGTGGTCGCTCCGCCAGGCTCCTCTGACACCCGCGCTGGCCGTATCTCGCAGCGCCTGCTGGAGCTTGAAACCTATCGGTTGATGGCGCTGCGCGGCCTGCCGGTGGCGAAACAGCTGGCGCCGATGCTCAGTGAGGCGGAAGGCGCACTGGCCGACATTACGGCGCGGCTGGAGCACAAGGCCGCGTCTGACCAGGACTTGCTCGATACGCTCGTCTCGCTGGCGGCTCGCGTGGAGCGCGCCACGGCGCAGCATGTGTACCGCTTCTCCGCGACGCGGGCCTATGACACGCTGGTGGGTCAACGCATCGATGAGTTGCGCGAAAAAGCCATTCCGGGCACCCAGACTCTGGGCGAGTTCATGCAGCGGCGGCTTTCACCGGCCATGGCGACAGTGGCGGCCACGGCGCAGCGCCTGGCGTCTTTGTCCGAGCGGGTATCGCGTACCAGTGCGTTGCTGCGCACGCGCGTGGACATTGCCACGGAGGTGCAAAACCAACTGCTGCTGGAAAAGCTGACGCGCGGCCAGGAACTGCAATTGCGCTTGCAGTCTACGGTGGAGGGGCTGTCAATTGCCGCCATCTCGTATTACGTGATCAGCCTGTTGCTCTACATCGGCAAGGCGCTCAAGGGCGCGGGCCTACCCATAAACCCTGAAATCGCTGCGGGTGCAATGGTTCCGGTAGTGCTATGGGGAGTGTGGCGCACGATACACCGCATCCATGCCAAGTTGCATGCGGAGCATTGATCCGGCAATTCTGTCGATGGTTGCGGGCGCTAACCCAGACTTTCGCGCAACCAGTCAGAAAACGCCGCGCATTCCCATCGGTCCATAGTGCCGGTACGCCAGCACAGGTAGTGCGCGTGCGGGCTGGGCGTGTTGGTTGCGAACACCTCGTTATTGCCCAAGCGCACCAGTGAGCCATTTTCCAGCCAGGGCGCGCCCAGCTTGAGGCGGACCAGGCCAATGCCCATGCCGGCAGCAGCGGCATCGCACATCAGGCCGATGTCATTGAATTGGGAGCCGTCTACGGGCTCGGGCCAACTGAGATAGTGCGCGGAAAACCAAGTGCGCCAAGGTTCCAGCGGCGAGCGCAACAGACTTTCACCTTCAAGGTCTTCTGCTGTTTCGAAGGGGCCGTGCTCCCGTATATAGGCCGGTGAAGCCAGCGGCGCCACTTCGTCCTCGAGCAGGCAGACATGCTCAAGATCGGCATAGCGCCCGGTGCCGAAGCGGACTATGAGGTCGGTGTCCTCAGCCACCACATCCAGCAGAGGAATCGACACCTGGAGAATCAGATCGATCTCGGGGTAAGCATCGGTGAACTGGCGCAAGCGTGGAATCAAAATCGAACGCGCAAAGGTGGGCGTAACCGCCAGCCGGAGTTTGCGTTTGCCAGGTGTGGCACTGTGTCCGGCGGTGCCGGGAAACTTCTGCAACGTGGCCAGTCCCTCGCGCACGTGAGCCAGGTATTCGCTGCCTTCGGTGGTCAATGAAAAATCAGCGCGACCAAACAGCTTGGTGCCGATGATTTGCTCAAGTTGCTTGACGCGGTGGCTCACCGCGCTAGGGGTGACGCAAAGCTCCTCCGCTGCCTGGGTTACGCTGCGTAGCCGCGCCAGCGCTTCAAACGTCAGCAGACATTGAATCGGGGGAATACGAGCTGCACTGGCCATGGCTTATTTGAAAATCACGGTTTTGTGACCGTTCAGCAGTACGCGATGCTCGCTGTGCCATTTCACGGCCCGCGCCAACACCTGACTTTCAGTGTCGCGGCCCATCGCCGTGAGATCTTCGACCGTCTTGCTGTGGTCAGCCCGTGCGACATCCTGCTCGATGATGGGGCCTTCATCCAGGTTGGCGGTCACATAGTGGGCCGTCGCCCCGATCAGCTTCACGCCCCGGTCATGGGCCTGGTAGTAAGGCTTGGCCCCTTTGAAGCTAGGCAAGAAGGAGTGGTGAATATTGATCGCTCGACCCTCCAGTTTTTTGCACAGGTCGTTGGAGAGGATTTGCATGTAGCGCGCCAGCACTACCAACTCCGCGCCTTCGGATTCTATGATTTCCAACTGTCTCGCCTCAACCTGCGCCTTGGTGACGGCGGTGACTGGCAAATGATGAAAAGGGATGTTGTAACTCGCCGCGAGCTGATAGAACTCGCGATGGTTGGAAATAATCGCCCGGATTTCCAGCGGCAGCAAACCCGACTTGCAGCGAAACAGCAAGTCGTTTAGGCAATGGCCTTCCTTGCTAACCAGGATCACCGTGCGCATGGGCTGCGTAGTGTCGTGCAGCTTCCAGTCCATCTTGAAAGGCTCGGCAAAAATCTTCAGTTGACTCGATAGCGACTCGTGGGTCAGGTGGTCACCAGCGAACTGTACGCGCATGAAAAACAGTCCCGTGCCGGTGTCGTTGTATTGCGCCGCCTCTTCAATGTTTCCTCCGTTCTCGAACAGAAAACCGGATACCGCATGAACTATGCCCCTTTGGTCCGGGCAGGACAGGGTCAGGATATAAGCGTGATTCATAAGGGATGAATTGTCGCAGGTGGTGCCCTCTGCGCCGCCCGAGGTCCATTTTTCAGGTGCGGTTGAGCAGCAAGAGTGCCAGAATGCAAGCTCAGTTCCTTACCTGTCTATTCAACACAACATTCCGACGCAGGAGACCGACATGGCCTACACAGAGTTCAATATGGAGCACCAGTGGCTGCCCTTCACGCCCAACCGCAGTTTTAAAAATGATCCGCGCATCTTCGTCGCGGCCGACGGGATGTATTTCACGACACACGATGGAAAGCAGGTGTTAGACGGGATTTCCAGTCTGTGGTGTGTGGCCGCCGGTCATAACCGCAAGCCGATCAACGAAGCCATCAAGAAGCAGCTCGACACGCTGGACTACGCAACCGCGTTTCAAGCCAGTAACGACCAGGCTTTCAAGGCGGCAGAGATGATTGCGGAGATGGCGCCCGGTGACTTGAACAAGGTGCTGTTTTGCAATTCTGGCTCGGAGGCGGCCGACACCTCGCTGAAAGTCGCGCTGGCCTACCACCGCGCCCGTGGCGAGGGCCACCGCAATGTATTCATCGGCAGGGAGAAGGGCTATCACGGCGTGGGATTTGGCGGCATGAGCGTGGGGGGCATTCCGTCCAACCGCAAAGTTTATGGCGCGGCATTATTACCGCGCGTGGATCATCTGCGCTTTATTCATGACCCGGTGAATCACGCCTACATCAACGGCGTTGAGCCCGAGTGGCAAGAAGATCTCTTGCTGGAGCTGGAAAATCGCATTTTGCCGCTGCATGACCCGAGCAACGTGGCCGCGGTGATCGTGGAACCGGTGTCGGGCAGTGCCGGCTGGTACCTGCCGCCCAAGGGCTATCTAAAACGATTGCGTGAAATCTGCGACAAGCATGGCATCCTGCTAATTTTTGATGAAGTGATCACCGGTTTTGGCCGTATGGGAAGCAACTTTGCCGCCGACTATTACGGTGTGGTGCCGGACATGCTGAACTTTGCCAAATGCGTGACCAATGGCGTGATTCCGCTGGGCGGCGTGATCTGCTCTGACCGCATTTACGACACCATGATGAAAGCCAACGCTGACAGCCCTGAGTATGCCGTGGAGTTTTTTCATGGGTACACGTATTCAGGCCATCCGGTAGCCTGCGCGGCTGCCATTGCCACCCTCAATCTGTTCAAGCAAGACAAGCTGTTTGAACGCGCGGGGACGATGGGAAAAGTGCTTGGCGATGCCATGCACAGCAGCTTCAAGGGCCTGCCCAATGTGATTGGTATTCGCAGCCTCGGGCTGGCGGGCGCAGTAGAACTCTCGTCGGTTGCGGGTGCACCGGGCAAGCGCGCTTACGATATTTTTATGGACTGCTTTCACCACGGCGTACTGGTACGCCCCGCCGGCGAAAACATTGTGATCTGCCCGCCGTACATCGTGGAGAAAGAGCACATCGAGCGCATCGTCAACGTGGTGGCCGACTCTATCCGCAAAAACGTCTGAATTTCACGGCGGGCAACTCTCCGCGCTGCAGTGGGTGGGAATTTCCGGCTATGCTGCATTTCCCCCGCGTACCCGTTAAACAGGCACCCGCTACTGCCCTATCAAGGTCTGGTTGGAACCGAAGCGCTGGGCTTCAGTTGCTCTTCCAGGTCGGCGCAGTAGTCAACTTCCGGCAGTGCGGGCGTGGGCCAAATGCTGTCAAAAGCATCCGCCTTCTCGCTGTCCGGCGCATCGCCTGCGCGAAGGCGAACGGCCTTGACTTTAAGGTCCGCAGGCAAGTGCTGTGGTACCCCTAAAAAGCGATCAACATGGCCACTGCCCGCGAGCAACACCACCACTTTGCCAGGCAGGACCGCCTGACTGAGCGTATTGGCCATGGTGATATCTTTGGCAATCTGGATACGCGTCATCGGCGTGATTTGACTTTCTGGCAGAAGGTTGCAATGACCGATGCGAACGCCTTGTTGTTGCGCTTTCAGGGCCGGGCCCGGCAATTGAACGTCGAGCTTGCTATCCCCCATGCTGTCCTGCATTTGTGCACGCGGCAAGTTGGCACCCACTACTGGTACGCCTGCGCGCACGGCAGTCATCACGGCCGGGCTATAGGCGGTCCAGGGCCAACTCTTGTTGTCCCACTTTAGCGCGTGGCGGGTTTGCTCCTCACTTGAGCTGGGTTTGAGCGCGGCGGTGCTCACCCCGCTATCGGCCATTTCAAGCGCCACTGCAGCCAGTAAGCCGCGCGCCGCGAGCAGCGTTATAACCCGCGCCTCTATCTTGTGGTGTTCGGCAGCGTCGTGCTGTTCGCCGATGAGAAGCACATCGGCAGGCAGCAGTGCATCCACTTTTGCGGCGGTGGCTTCAGCGGCACTGCCGCTGGGCTGCTGAACGATGGGCGCTTCGGGTCGACCGGCGCAGCCGGCCGCAATCGCCAACGAGGCCGCGCCAAGAAGCGAGACGATGGCGCGTGAGGAGGCATAGCGGGAGAGAGGTATGAAGTGAGGCATCGGAGAATACTAATGCTTTCAGCCCGACTTGGGCTTTCACGCTGACCGCTGGGGCCAACAATACCGCCGTCGCTCCGAACGGACTGCGCTGGAGCGGGCGGCCTGGATCCGTAACTTCAGTGCAGGGAAATCGGCGTATTGGCCAGACCGCTGTAACCTTCCAGTGTGTTTTCAATCTCTTCCTGGGTCGGTGTGTTTTGTGCCCAGGCACTCAGGTGCTCCTGAAACATTTCCGCCCATGAACCATCCAGGTACACCTCTTTATTGGAGCGTTTATCCACGATTTCAAACCCGTGGCGAGCCAGTACGGGAACGGCGGGAGCGGGCGCAGATTCTTCAGGCGCGTTGGCGTGAATCTGAACCACCACAAAAGAGTCTGAGTCGTAAAGCATTTGCATTGTGAGATCCTTGGTAATCAGATAGCAACGATGGTGCCAAGTTCAAGAGGACAGAATAAACCGTATGCGCCATTAAACCGCCGAAGGGTCGCGCCGGGCAACTCTTTTGAAGGTGTGGCTAGCGTTTTGTCAAGATTTACCCACGGCGCTAAGCTGCTGGTCGACAAAATCGCCGTTGTGCTGGGTGATTTTGCTGCGCACGGGGAGGTACCCCAGGGAAGGCGCATACCAGATTTCAACTTTCTGGTCATATTCACGCCGCGGCTGCCTAGAGAGTTTGACCGTAGCGAGCTCACCGAAAGGCAGGTTTATTTTCTCCTCGGTTTCCACCAGAAAAGTCCAGCTGTCCGCATCGCGCGGCCCGACGGTGTACATCGTAATGGTGGAACCAACGGGAAAGCCGCCCGGGTTCCCCGCCAGCATGCCCGCCAGTTGGAAAAAAACACTGACCCGGTCTTGAGCCCCCTTTATCCACGCGGCGGATGGCGTATTGGCGCTGAAGGTGATCAAGCCTTTGTCACTCTCAAAATGAGCTGCGACCTCACTTTTGAACTTGTCAGAAAAGCGGGTTGGAGCCAAGCCTTCTGCAGTCACTTGGCCGTTGCTGGCCATGGTCCGCGCCCCTATGAACAAAGCGCTGACGGTCATTCGGGCGTCGTAACTGTTGCCCGCGTTGTGCCAGGCCAATTCGGCGTTGGCGTAGTAGTTCAATCCCTTTGCGCCGCCAGTCACCCGGTAGTCCAGCCTCGCGCTCGGGGGCAACGCCATGGCGGTCACGGGGGTTTGCTGCGGACCAATCGGCGGCGTTGCGGCGGCACTGGCGGCAGAAGCGGCAGCCAGTGCAATCGCAGCGGCGGCCGAGGCAGCCGTGGCTTCCGTCGGCCCGCCGTCAGTGACGGATGGGTCGGTGGGGTTGTCGGAAAGCAGAGGTTCTGGAACTTGCGGCGCCGCCAAATCAATCGCGGGTTGCGCCGGTAACGCTTGGGCTACGACCTCTTGCTCCTTAAGCGCAGCTTTTTTGACCTGCTTGGCCGCCGGTTTTTCCAGCGGGGGGGCTTGGGTCGATGTTGAGGACGGTGGCGGCTCAATGCGGCGCGTCGTAAAAGCCTGGGCGCGTCGCGAGGAAGCATCCAGTTCCGGGCCAAAACGCTTTGGCGTGGTTTCTAACACCAGCGTATGGGCTGCGAGCACCACAATCACCAGCACCCCGAGCGCGCGCCGGGAAGGGCCTGCGTTCGGACGATCCGGGTGCTTTGTCGACAACGTGCTCATGCCTCTGTGAATCCCAAACCTATAGAAAGTTGCCAGGCTGCGGTTGCCAGAAGTGGCCCGAGGCGAGGTGGATTTGATCTTGCTTCCATGGAGAAAAATGAGGCTATAAAATTACTTTTCGGGTAAATCGGTTTCACTCAGTGTCGCTCTTGACTACGAGACAGGGCGTCCACTTGGTTCAAAAACTGAAAGTGTTCCTCGCTGCCCGGCGAATCTCCACGGCGATTGCGGGTGCGAAGGGCATGCGGGCCACCGCACAATTCAGGGTGTAATCGGGCGGACAAACCCGAACAAACCCCTACAGCTACCGAATTCAGGAACTTGATGAAACTCGCCACTTACAAAGACGGTTCACGCGACGGCCAGCTCGTCGTCGTGTCGCGCGATCTCTCCAGCGCTCATTATGCGACGGGCATTGCCAGCAAATTGCAGCAGGTGCTGGACGACTGGAACTTCATGTCGCCGCAATTGCAGGATTTGTATGATGCGCTGAACACCGGCAAAGCGCGTCACGCTTTCCCGTTTGAACCAGCCCGCTGCATGGCCCCGCTGCCGCGTGCCTACCAATGGGCCGATGGTTCGGCCTTCATCAACCATGTGGAACTGGTGCGCAAGGCGCGACATGCGGAAGTGCCGGAAACGTTTTATACCGATCCCTTGATGTATCAGGGCGGCAGCGACGACTTCATCGGACCTTGTGACGACGTGGTGGTTTCCAGCGAAGCATTCGGCATCGACTTCGAGGCCGAAGTCGCCGTGATCACGGCGGACGTCCCGATGGGGGCCACCTCCGAGCAAGCGATCGAGGGCATCCGGCTGTTGATGCTGGTAAATGACGTGTCCTTGCGCAACCTGATTCTCGGCGAACTGGCCAAGGGATTTGGCTTTTTGCAAAGCAAACCGGCCACCGCTTTTAGCCCCGTCGCCATCACGCTGGATGAAGTGGGTGAAGCTTGGAGCCAGGGCCGCCTGCACCTCACGCTGCAGAGCACCTGGAACGGTCGCAAGGTCGGCATGTGCGATGCGGGCTCCGAGATGACATTTCACTTTGGTCAGCTAATTGGCCATATTTGCAAAACCCGCAATGTGCGCGCTGGCAGCATTGTGGGCTCAGGCACCGTGAGCAATAAGGACTGGAGCCGTGGCTACAGCTGCATCGCCGAGAAGCGGGCGATTGAAACGATTGAAAATGGCAAACCCAAAACTGAGTTCATGAAATTTGGCGACACCATCCGCATTGAAGTAAAGGGCAAAGACGGGCAGTCGGTGTTCGGCGCCATTGACCAGAAAGTTGTCGCTGGCCAGCGCAATCTCGAAGCCCCCCAGGGGGCGCATGGCGCTTAGGGAGCGTTTCCGATCTGGGTCACAAAAAGCCGTATGCCGCGCAGCAGCATCTCGACCGAGATAGCCACCAGAATCAGGCCCATCAGCCGTTCAAAGGCCATCATGACCCGGTCCCCCGCTACCCGCTGAATCCGCTCCGACAGCACCAGTACCACGGCGCAGACCGCCATGGTGACGCACAGCGCCGCGACCCACTCTAGCCGCCGGGCCGGGGCCTGCGAGACCAGCAGCATCACGGTGGCCAAGGCGGAGGGGCCTGCCAGTGCAGGGATGGCCAGCGGCACGATCAGTGGCTCACCCTGTAGCGGCGCAGCGTCGGGTTGTGCCGATGGAAAAATCATCCGCAGTGCGATCAGGAACATCACTACCGCGCCTGCGATCTGAAGCGACAGATCACTCAGGTTCATCAGGTGCAAAAACCCATCGCCGACAAACATAAAAGCCAACAACAGCAAAAAGGCAATCAGCACTTCCCGAAGGATGACCCGAATGCGCCTCTCGGGCGCGACGCCGCGCAGAGCGCTTACAAAAATTGGGATGTTGCCAAACGGGTCAGTGATCAGCAGCAATAGAACAGTAGCCGACGCAAAGGTGTAAGCCATGTAATTAAGCGCTCTTCAAAACCATGGAATCAGACGGCATAGAGTGCGTCAAGAGATCTGAACCCCTTGATTTCGATCGGATTGCCAAACGGGTCGCAGAAAAACATGGTCCATTGTTCGCCCGGTTCCCCCTTAAAACGTATCTGCGGCGCAAACACGAACTCGATCTTGGCCGCCTGAAGACGCTCTGCCAGAGCCTGCCAGTCTGGCAGCGCCAGCACCACTCCGAAATGCGGCATCGGCACCAAATGCTGGCCCACCTGGCCGGTAAGTTCCGTCTTGAAGGGCGCCCCCAGGTGCAGCGAGATTTGGTGGCTGAAGAAATCGAAGTCGACCCACGTGTCGCTGCTGCGTCCTTCGCGGCATCCCAGCACATTGCCGTAGAAGCGCCGCGCGGCATCCAGGTTGGTGACATGGAAAGCGAAATGAAACAGGCTGTGCATCCGGCAAAGGATAGCAGCCTGCCGGGGGACCGAGGTTGCGCCTCGGCAAAACCGAACCGGCTTAGTCCAAGGAAGGGTCGGCCGCCATTCCGTCGAATTTTTTAAAATATTTGCGTGCCAGCGCCACCAACTGGCCGTCGGTCGGGTGGTCCATCGTCACCGAGTCAACAAATGTTTGGGCAATGGCCGAATGATGGATGCCGCACCAGTCGCGAAACTGGTTGCGCGCCAATCCTGGGCCTGCGAGCAGCACTTCGTGGGCGCCTGTTAGGGCACCGGCAATCTCGGCGAAAAACGCTGTAGTGTCCTCTGCCTTACCGTGGTGCTTGTGGTGACTGCGTGACTTGATCCGCTGGGCTTCCATGTGCTCGCGATCAAACATCGCCACATGGGCTTCGGAATGATCCATCCAGACGACGGTGTGGAAAGTGCTCATACGTGCCTTCGCAAAAGTTGTAGAGAAGAAGAAAAATAGAGGGCTTACTCCGAGCGCAGGTTTTCTGCCTTTTCTTGGCAGTGGATGCAGCGCGGCACCCCGGGGCTTGCCTTTAGCCGGGCCATGGTGATCTCTGCGCCGCAGTCGATGCATTGGCCGTAAGTGCCCGCATCGATACGGGCCAATGCGGTATCAATCACGGCGAGTTCATCCGTCTCGCGTTCACCCATGGCGAACTCAAGTTCGCGTTCGGTCGCCACTTGTGCGCTTGAGTCTTCGGAGTTTCCGAAATGGTCGGCGGCGGCTTGCGCGCGGCCAACCACCCCTCCCCGTTGATCAACGATTTGTGCGAGCAGTGCTGCGCGCATTTCCAATAACTTGCGCCGGTAGGGGGCTGCTTGGTGTTTGTCCATGGCGTCTTCTCCTATATTTATATCCATGATGCGCCTGGGCCTATGTATCGCATTTGAGGAGGGTCAATATTGATGGTTGGGCTTTTGACGAATACTACCCACTCTAATTGCTACGCACAACGAGACAGCGCTTGCGCTGAGCCTGCAGCGGCTGTTGCGGGATGCCCCTCCGTTGCAACTCAGAACAGCCCTGCTCCGCGCCGTCCCCTTTATTTCATGTGAACACGGTATTAAATAGGTAGCCAGTTCCACCCCAATTCAGAAACGCACAAGGTACTTTTGGTGTCTGAAAAGAGGAGGCAACCAACTTCTTTGCAGAACGCGGTCCCTAGCGCGATCATTCGGGATAAAAACCGGTTGACGTGCTGCGGCGACGCTGCACAATAAAGGCGCGTGCCAAGGTGTCCCTTGGGCATACGCAGCCCATCCTCTCAGATGCAATAGTGCACAACCGCCAGGAGACTTTCATGAGTGACGCAGACAATCTTTCATTTCCCGGTTTTGGCAAGTTGGTGCCGGGTTTCGATTTTTTGCAAAACCTTGCCAAGCAGGCATCAGGCAGCGCGGCCCAGCAGAGCTCGCAATTGCCCAATCTGGGGGGCTGGGTTGCACCCACGCTCAATGTTGAAGACCTGGAAAAGCGGATTCAAGAACTTAAAGCGGTCCAGTTCTGGCTCGACCAGAATGCCACTGCACTGAAGGCCACCATCCAGGCGCTGGAGTTGCAGAAGATGACCTTGGCCACGCTCAAAGGCATGAACTTCAATATGGCCGATGTGGCCAACGCCTTCAAGCTCAAGGTGCCTGATAGCGTGGCTGAAAAAGGCAAGAGCTTCTCCGGGCTCGAGATTCCGCCCTCGGCTTTCCAGGCCAGTAAAACCGATGCTGCGCGCGGTGCGGAAGCACCGGTCGAAGCCGGTCCAAAAGTCAATGCATCCAAGGCTCAACCGGACGAAGCCCCCGCCGCAGCAAGCGGCGTGGTGGACCCCATGCAATGGTGGGGAGCGCTGACGCAGCAGTTTCAAACTATTGCCACGGAGGCAATGAAGGAAGCGGCCAAGAAGACCGCCATGGACACCACCAACCGCGCGACGGCGGGTATGGCCAAGGAGGCGGTAAAAACCGCTACCGCGATGGCCAAAGGCATGGCCGACACTGCCACCAAAACGGTTGCTGGAGGGGCGCGCGCAGCGATGGACACTGCCTTGCGCAGCAGTCAGGCATGGCCCCAACCCGGGGCCGTCAAGACCTCCTCGCGGGCAACACCCGCTCCACCGCCCAAGTCAAAGGCAAAAGCGCCCGCGAGCAAGACCGCCCGCAAAACAACGCGCTAAATTTGGCACTGAATCCCCATGAAGCTTTTTCCCTATGGCCATGCCACCCATCCGCAATGGCAAATGGCGGCCGGGTTGGTGCTGGCTCAGCTGCGGGCGCACCTCGCTTTACCTGGCTATGCGAGCGCGCCCACGCTGGCGCTGCTGTACATCACCGACCATTACGCCGCCCATGCGCAGGATATCCTTGATCACCTGAGCGCCGAGTTGCCTGACATCACGGACTGGAGCGGTACGGTGGGCGTCGGGATCGCTTCCAACAACGTCGAGTATTTTGACGAGCCGGCACTGGCTGTCATGCTGTGCGAACTGCCGCATGATCAGTACCGCGTGTTCTCGGGCGTATCGCCCTTGCCACCCGCGAGCGGAGGCCGTTTCAAGGCGCACACCGCGCTGGTGCACGCCGACGCCGCAACGCCCGACGTGGCCGAGCTGGTTGACGAAATGGCCCAGCGTACCGACAGCGGCTACGTTTTTGGCGGCTTGGCATCAAGCCGTTCCAGCACGGTGCAATTTGCCCTCAGCGGCCACGGGAACGTGAAGGGGCAAGGCGCGGCGGGGGGCGTTTTTAGCGGCGGCTTGAGTGGCGTGGCTTTTGGCCGGGGTGCGGCGCTGATGTCGCGCGTGACGCAAGGTTGCCGGCCGATCTCGGCCGATCATGTCATCACGGCGTGCGACTCGAATGTAGTGACCGAGCTGGACGGTCTGCCGGCTTTGGACGTGATGCTGGCGGATCTGAGCACGTCGCTCGACCAGCCGCGTGAGGCGTTGGCAAAGGTACGCATGACGCTGGTCGGCCTGAGCCCTTCGGCAGATACCTTGAACGACGCGCCGACGCGCCATGCGGGCCAGTTTGGAGCCGACGTGCTGGTGCGCCACCTGATAGGGCTGGACCCTTCGCGCAAAGGAATTGCGATTGCGGAAATGCCCACGGTCGGGATGAAGTTGGCTTTTTGCGAACGCAACGCCGAGGCCGCGCGTGCCGATCTGATTCGCATTTGTGCGGAAATTCGCGAAGAGCTGGAGCCTGCAGAACTTACGCTGGAAGTGGCCACCGCCTTGAACGCCCCTGAGGCCGAATCGGCACCGCACGCCGCCCGGCGCATCGCCGGTGCCATCTATGTCAGTTGCTCGGGGCGCGGCGGGCCGCACTTTGGCGCACCCAGCGCCGAGTTGCAGATCGTGCGGCGCGCTTTGGGAGACGTGCCCCTGGTAGGATTTTTTGCGGATGGTGAAATTGCGCGCCATCACCTCTATGGCTACACCGGCGTTCTGACGGTGTTTACTGCGGGCGACTGACGACTGGCTCCCCCGCATCAGTCGATGGGTAAAAATAGGCACTTGAAGCCTATTTTTGGCCGCCAACCCAAACGGGGCGATCACAGACAGCTATTAAAAGTATAGCAAGTTGATCCAGAAAAATATCTTTCTCCCGGCGCGCGTTGGAATTGTCATCTATCCTGTGGGGCTTCTCCTAAAAGTGCCGGATTCACTGGACCGGCTCTAATCTGAACCAAAGTGCCTTATGGCTTTCGTGTTGCCCCGACAACTTCAGCAAAAGCTGGCGCTTCTCCCGCTTCTTTCCTGCACCGTCGTGGTCGCTCACGCCGCTGCGCAAGTCGTCGTGCAAGCCCAGCGCCAAGGTGATGCGGTCCAGGTGCAGGCTCAGGCCACGGTCAAAGCGCCGCATGAGTTGATCTGGCAAACGCTCACTGACTACAACCACCTTGCCGAATTCGTGCCCGGCATTACCAAGAGTCGCGTGCTGCAGCGGCTCGGCAACAAAATCACAGTCGAGCAAGTAGGCGAAGCACGCCTTTGGTTTTTCACCTACATCATTGACGTGGTGGTCGAGTCCACGGAACATCAACCCCGCACTATTGGCATACGGGTCGTCAAGGGCAACCTCAAGCAGCTCAATGGCGGCTATCAGCTTGAACACGTGACTGGCAAAGAGGGTGAGTTTTTACTGACCTGGTCGGGTGTGATTGAGCCAGCCATTCCCGTACCCGTAATCATTGCCGTACCGCTGATGCGCGCCAGCATCTCAGAGCAGTTTGCTGGCATGGTCAGAGAAATTGAGCGCCGCCAGGCCCTGCGTGCGCCGGGCACCCAGAGTCGACCGCCCGACGACTGAGCCCTTCGAAAATCAGGACGGAATCTGACGTAACATTCAGACACATGACAAGCAACCCACTGAGTGGGGGAAAAGCTTGCCCACAACCCCTTGAAAAGACTCCTCCGTCATGCGCGTTGATGCAGCCACACCGGTATCCCCGTCAGATCCACACCAGCACCCCAATCAATTTGCGCTTCTGAAGCAGCGCCGCTTTGCGCCTTTTTTCTGGACGCAGTTTTCGGGAGCGGCCAATGACAATCTTTTCAAGTTTGCGTTTACCGTGATGGTGACGTACCAGCTCAGTGTCAGCTGGCTGCCGCCGGCACTGGCAGGGCTGGTGATTGGGGCACTGTTCATCTTGCCTTTTCTGCTGTTTTCGGCTACCAGCGGGCAACTCACGGACAAATTTGAAAAATCCCGCGTCATCCGGTTCGTCAAGAACCTGGAAGTGCTGATCATGCTGGTGGCTGCCGTAGGATTTCTTAGCCCCCATGTCGCGGTGCAGATCCCGGTGCTCCTGAGCTGTACTTTCTTGATGGGCCTTCACTCCACGTTATTTGGTCCGGTCAAGTTCGCCTACCTGCCTCAAGTGCTGAATGAGCGCGAGCTGACGGGCGGCAACGGCATGGTTGAAATGGGGACTTTCGTGGCTATTTTGGTCGGTAACATTGTCGGTGGATTGATGGTCTCGGTGTCAAACATCGGCCCGGTTTACGTAGCGATTTCCTGCGTGTTGCTGGCGCTAGTTGGCCGCGGGGTGGCGCAGTTTATTCCGCTGACACCGGCCATTGATCCTGGCCTCCAAATCAATTGGAACCCGATCACCGAGACCTGGCGTAATCTCAAGCTCGCCAACGGCAACCTGGTGGTGTTTCGCTCCATGTTGGGCATCAGCTGGATGTGGTTTTTTGGTGCGGTTTTCCTGAGCCAGTTTCCCAGTTTCGCCAAGGAGGTGATGCACGGCAACGAGCAGGTGGCGTCATTGCTGCTGGTGGTGTTCTCGATCGGCATTGCGACCGGCTCGCTTCTCTGCGAAGTACTGAGTCGCCGCCACGTTGAGATCGGCCTGGTACCGCTCGGCGCGATCGGTATGAGCGTGTTTGCAGTCGATCTTTACTTCTCATCACGCGGCTTGCCGCTGGCACCGCTCATGGGCGTGGCTAGCTTTATTGCGCGGCCGGCGAACTGGCACGTGATGATTGATCTGGCGCTGCTGAGCCTGTTCGCCGGGCTTTACAGCGTGCCGATGTACGCGCTGATCCAGTTGCGGAGCCAGCCGACGCACCGTGCCCGCATCATCGCGGCCAACAATATTCTCAATGCGCTGTTCATGATCGTCAGCGCAATTCTGGCGGGTGCTTTGCTCAAGAGCGGGTTTGGCATTCCGCAGATTTTTCTGTTTGTGGGCTTGGCCAATTCGGTGGTCGCTTTTTACATCTTCATGCTGGTCCCCGAGTACTTGCTGCGCTTTGTGGCGCTGATCGCCTCGCGCTGTGTTTACCGCTTCAAAATCAGCGGCGATGACAACATTCCGCGGCAAGGCGCGGCCATCCTGACCTGCAACCACGTCAGCTTCGTCGATCCGGTACTGCTGATGGCGGCCAGCCCGCGCCCCATTTACTTTTTGATGGACCACAGGATATTCAAAATTCCTTTGCTGGGCGGGCTGTTCAGGTTGGCCAGAGCGATTCCGATTGCGCCCCGCGCCGAAGATCCAGCGGCTTACGAAGCGGCGTTTGAAGCCGCCGCCAAAGTGCTGCGCGAGGGTAATCTGCTGGCCATCTTTCCTGAAGGCGGCATCACCCGGGATGGCGAACTGCAGGCCTTCAAAGGCGGCGTCATGAAAATTCTTGAGAATGCCGAACACGATGGCCTGAGCGTGCCGGTGATTCCTTTGGCGCTCACCAACTTGTGGGGTTCCTTTTTCAGTCGGGTGGAGCAAGTCAACGGCCAGAAGGTGGCCATGGTCAGACCCTTTCGGCGCGGTATGTTCAGCCGTGTCGGTTTGAATGCAGGCGCCGCCATCCCGCCGGGAGAAGTTCAGCCAGAGCTGCTGCGGGCGAGAACGGCCGAATTGATGATGCGCTGAATGATGTCCTGCACCGGGCTTATCGTTGGCAGCTTGCGCATGCCTGCCTTTCCTGTAGCGCGCGCAAGAGCGCGTTCGCCAAATTCTGTCATGCCTGCGGTGCCACAGGCGAGCAGGGCCGGCGCTTGCCTGCGAGCGCCGCAGTAGCCGGCTGACGGGCGGGATTCACACCCGGCGGCCAAAGAAAGGGTAACCCGGGTCGTTGTACCCAGGGCTGGACGCATGGCCCGGCACCACCAAGGCGTCAATAAAGGCCTCGTCTTCCTGATCCAGTACCAGGTCGGTAGCCCCATAGACATCTTCCAGATGCGACAGCAGGCGCGGACCGACAATTACCGAGCTAATCAGCGGATTGGCGAGCACCCAGGCGGCTGCGAATTGTCCGGGAACCAGCCCTTTGGCCTCACAGCGCAGCTTGATTTTCTGTGCAATCAGCAGCGACTCTTCGCGAAACTCGGTTTCCAGTATGCGTTTGTCGCCGCTACCGGCACGGGTGCCCTCTGCCGCCGGCTGGCCGGGCGGATATTTTCCGGTGAGTACGCCGCGCGCCAGCGGACTGTAGGGCACCACGCCCAATCCGTAGTGGCCGCAAGCGGGCAAGATTTCAACTTCGGGTCCCCGGTTGAGCAGGTTGTAGTACGGCTGGCACACGGAGGGTGGCGGCACGCCCATCTTCTCGCACAAGCGAACGACCTCGGCAATACGCCAGCCGCGAAAGTTGGACAAGCCAAAGCTGCGGATTTTTCCCTGCCGGATCAAGTCGCCCAGCGCCCGAACTGCTTCTTCAAGGTTTTCTTCGTGATAGTCGCGGTGGAGATAAAGGATGTCGAGGTAATCAGTTTGCAGCCGGGCCAAAATGGCGTCGGTTTCTTGAATCAGCCAACGACGGGAGTAGTGGCTCTGGTTGATGCAATCGTCGACCGGGTTACCCAGCTTGCTGGCGAGCACCCAGTCGTGGCGCTGGCCGGCAAGCAGCTTGCCCACGTCCTCTTCCGACTGGCCGTGGTTGTAGACGTCGGCGGTGTCAATAAAGTTGATCCCATGCTCGCGCGCTGACGCCATGATCCGCGAGGCCTCGTCAAATGGCGTTTGCCGACCGAACATCATGGTGCCCAGGCAGAGGGTCGAAACTTTCAGGTTGCTGTTTCCAAGACGACGGTATTGCATGATTAGTTCCTTGCTGAAAAATTGCTGGTCCGAGCTGGCGAGCCGGGATTCTCAGGGCGTGAGTCGCTCAACCAGATATTCCCTGGCATACCAGAAAGTCTCCGGTGTTTTAAAGGCGGCCAGAGTCCCTTCTTTTTCGTCTTGTCGTGACCTCAGGTCCCAGCGCACATCCAGAATACGGCACTGCGCGCAAGGTGCCTGGCCAACGCGCCGCTGCACCAACGCATAGCGGCTGGTTTTAAACAGCGCCTCCACATCGGTATAGTCCACCGGCTGTTCCGCAATATAGGGAACAATTTTGGCGCCTTTGATGATGAATTGGTAGCGTTCAAACTGCCCGTTGAAATTGGTGGGCACGGACACGGCCTGGCCTTGCAACTTGGCGATGGTCTCTGCGCGGAATTCGCCCAACACGCCATTGAAAGGCGCTGTGACCCAGGCAAGCGCCAGCAACACGGCGAAGCTGGCCATTGCAGCGATCGGTCGAGTGAACTCTTTTTTGATTACGCCAATCACGCAGCAGGCGGCCGTAGCCACCAGGAAAAGCCAGAACAACGGCGAATAAAGCCATTGATTTTGCGTGGCGCGCACGGCGCCGAAGCCGATCAGGCCCATGGCCAGTGCACCAATCAAACAGAGCAGCAGCGTGATGCTGAACCAGATGCGTGGGATGCGGCTCCAGTACAACGCGATCAAAATGGCAACCGCTGGCATCGCGGGAATCAGGTAACGGGTAGACCGCTGGTTGGGCAGCATGAACACCAGCGCTAACGCCAGCAGCCACAGCCACATTACTTTTTCTGCAGCGGTTATCGACTGCCCGAGCGCTGCACGCTGACGAAAGCTGCGCCATGCCGCCCAGGCGCAGCCGACGGAAACCGGGAGCAGCAAACCGGCATTTGAAAAGTAGCCTGTGAGGATCACCATAAAGCCGCTGCTGCCGCTGAAAGCAACCTTGAAGTAGCCCATCGATGACTTGAGTTTTCCAGCATTTTCGCCGACCACAAATTCACGCCATACTTCGCCAGGCTGCGGGTCAAGGGCGAACCACAAGCCAAATATTGAAAGCGCAATCACGCAGATGGCGAAGACCTTGGCACCGTCGACGACGATGCCGCGCCTGAAAATCTGCCAGAGCGCCGCCCGCGCCCCGATCGTTTGATAGCACAGTGCCAGCCCGAAGCCCACGGGCACCACCATGGCGAACGATTTATACAAGCTGCCTATTCCGATGGCCAATCCAGCAATGAGCGGAAATTTCCAGCGAGAAGCAAGCAACTTCGCGGGTGACCAGGCGATGGCGAAGAACACGCCAAACAACCAGAAGGTCTCAGGCGCACTGGTCAGAAAGGGTCGTCCGTAGCGGTAGGTGCTGAAGAACGAAAGGTAGATGATCGTTGCGATGCCGCCCATGGCCATGGCATGGTGGTTCCGGCCCTCAGCGGTGTTTGCCGGCGCGGCATTCACGGAGGCGTCGCCGCGCACTATCTTCCAGGTCAACAGGCCCACCATGAGCGCAATGGCCCATGAATACACCACGCTGGGTAAGCGCAGATTTAGCAGCGTCCAGTGTTCGCCCCAGCCGCCAGCAACCATGGCCTGCCAAAACAGCACAGGTGGCTTGGTATTGCGCATGAAATCATAAGAGCTGACCAATGGCAACCAGTGACCGCTTTCAGCAGTAAGTCGCGCGATGTGGGCGTAAACCAGCTCATCGCCGTTTCGGGGAATATGGTCGCCCCCTAATCCAAACAGGTAACCCAGGGCCACAGCGATGCTGAGACTGATCCAGATGTAATGAACAGGAATACGTAGTTTCATTTTTCAAGGCTTGTCATGGACATCGGCAGGTGGCGAGGCACTATCACTTGTAGATCCGGGCGTCTCTATTTTGGCGCGGCGACGGCGAAAAGTCATACGGTCGTTGGCGACAAAATTGGCGGCGCTGGCAATCACGATTGCCACCAGATTGGCCACCAGGTAATGCATATACACCGCCAGCCATTTGGTCAGCAAAGACTGAATCACAATCGACAAGCCCGCCGCCATCACATAGTTAAAAAACAGCAGCAAGGCTGAATGATGCGCCTGGTGCTTGCGGTCGCGCCAGGTCAGACGTCGATTCCAGTAAAAGTTGCTGATCGTTGCAAGAGTAATTGCCAGCGCGATTGAGTAGTTGAGCCGCGAATGGAAGTCTTCGATGCCGGTTAGCAGAAACTCCTGCGCGACGTAAAGCACCGCAATATTGATCACCGTACCGCTGGCGCCGACGACGCCGAACTTGATGAAGCGCCACCGCACCATAACCTGAAGCCGCCGGGGCAGATGGCTGATCAGCCGTTCCGCAAAAGATCGAAGTGCTGACATCGGACGGTTGCGATCAGGGGCTAGCCAGGCACTCGCGCGCTTTCGTCAACACCTCGATCGGCTGAATGACCTTGAGGCACTGATTGTCGCCGTCGCAGTAAGAGGAACGGTGGTTGTAAGCGGTAAGGCAAGGCGAGCAGGGCCAGTGGCTGAAGAACGAGTAGCACTGCGGAGTGAGCGGCGCGTAAAGACGCGGGGTTTCAGGGCCAAACAGCATCAACGTCCAGATCGGCGTCAGTGCGGCGAACTGTCCGGGCCCGCCATCATTGGTGACCAGCAGGCGCGCCACATGAAACAGCGCCAGAAGCTCGGAAATCGACCGGGTATAGCCGGTTAAATCGATCACCGGGCTGGCCGGAAACGTCGCCTGGACATTGGCAACCAGCTGCCGGGCGAGGACTTGGTCGTCTTTCAGACCAATCACCGCCACGGCGCAACCGTCAGTGACCAGCCCTTCGCACAGCGCGGTGTAGGACGCCAGGGGCCAGGCGCGGATAGGCAAGATACCGCCGCCCGGATACACCAGCACCAACGGTCGCCCGGCGATCTCGGGAAAGTCCTGATCCAGGCGGGTTTGAATACTCTGGACCAGCGCGCCGTCCAACTGCACATGCGGCGGCGGCTTGCCAGTGGTCATCACAGGCAATTTGGATTTGGGCACTGCCGTTGAGTCAATCGCGCGCGCGAGGGTTAAAAATTGCGCGCTGATGTGGTGGTAAGGGTTGTAGGGCACGCGCCGATTGATATGCGAGCCGCGGTACAAACCCTCTTGGGTATGGCGATGAAAACCGACGCGAACCGACGCGCCACAGGCAAACGACAACAGACTGCTGATACGCGAAAACAGCTCGCAGTCAATGGCGACGTCCACGTGAGCGCGGCGCAGCGCCAGGATGGCTCGCCACAGGCTGGACAGCAGCGTGGACAGCGAGCGATCATCCAGCGTGTGAATATGCGCGGCGTCCACCACATGCATGAGATCGAGTATTTCGCGGTTCTTTTTGAACAGTAGCGCATGCAGTTCGGCATTCGGGTACCGCTGCTTCAAGCGCGCAAACATGTCGTGGGCCAGCACCAGGCTTCCCATCTCGGAGAGCAGTATCACGACGATGGCACGCGGCGCCGCGTCGGCGCGGGAAGGGGTTTTGAACTGGCTGATGAGGGCGTCCAGAACGGACACGGCCGCACACAGGGGGATGCCAATCCAGCGATCAATCCATCGTTGCGTGTCGATGTTCATGGCTCAGACCCCTCGGAGCCGGTCGGTGCTGAACTGGCCAGCAAATTCGTTAAAGCGTCCGGAATCCAATGCATCGCGAATTTCCTGCATGAGGTGTAGGTAATAGTGCAGGTTGTGAATGCTGGACAGCATCGGGCCCAGCATTTCGCCGCAGCGATCCAAGTGGTGCATGTACGCACGGGAGAAATTCTTGCAGGTGTAGCAGCTGCAACTGCTGTCTACGGGCTGCTCTTCGGTCTTGTAGCGCGCGTTGCGGATTTTCAGGTCGCCGAATCGGGTAAACATATGGCCATTGCGCGCATTTCGGGTCGGCATGACGCAGTCGAACATGTCCACGCCGGCAGCGACGCCCGCCACTAAGTCTTCCGGCGTGCCGACACCCATCAGGTAACGCGGCTTGTGCGCCGGCAGGCGATGCGGCGTGTGCGCCATGATGCGCAGCATTTCTTCTTTCGGTTCGCCCACGCTCACGCCGCCCACGGCATAGCCCGGCAAGTCCAGTTCCACCAGCGCATCCAGCGACTCCTGGCGCAGGTTTTCAAACATACCGCCCTGCACAATGCCAAAAAGCGCATTCGGGTTTTCAAGCTTTTCAAACTCTGCCACGCAGCGTTGCGCCCAGCGCAGACTGAGCTCCATGGAACTTCGCGCTTCCCCCTCGGTGGTGATGTGGCCTTTGGTGTCGTAAGGGGTGCACTCGTCGAACTGCATCGCGATGTCGCTGTTGAGCAAGGTCTGAATCTGCATCGAGATTTCGGGGGTCAGAAATAGCTTGTCGCCGTTCACAGGCGAGGCGAACTTCACGCCTTCTTCAGAAATCTTGCGCATCTCGCCGAGCGACCAGACCTGAAAGCCTCCGCTGTCGGTAAGGATGGGTTTGTGCCAACTCTCAAATTTGTGCAGTCCCCCAAACTGTTTGATGACGTCCAAGCCCGGGCGCATCCAGAGGTGAAAGGTGTTACCCAGAATGATTTGCGCGCCCATGTCGTGGAGAGACTGTGGCATCACGCCTTTGACGGTGCCATAAGTGCCTACTGGCATAAAAATGGGCGTTTCCACCACGCCGTGGTTAAGCGTTAACCTGCCGCGCCGGGCATAGGACCCCGGGTAAGCGCCGGCCACAACGTCGGTTTTCAGAACTTCAAATTCGAGCATTTCGTGATTGTCGCAGGTGTATCTGGGGGGGTTTAGTGGCCTCAGGCCGCCGCGCGAAGGGTCGTTTGCAGGTCATTGCGTGCCAGCAGCATGGCATCGCCGTAGCTGAAAAAGCGGTAGCGCTGCGCTATCGCATGGCGGTACAGCGCCATGATGTGTTCATAGCCTGAAAACGCGCTGACCAGCATCATCAAGGTGCTTTTGGGCAGGTGAAAGTTGGTCAACAGCAGGTCCACGACGGCAAATTCAAAGCCTGGCGTGATGAAGATGTTGGTGTCATTGCAATCGGGGCCGAACTTGACGACTGATTCGAGCGCGCGCACGGTGGTGGTTCCCACGGCCACCACGCGCCCGCCACGCTTTTTGCAGTCGGCAATGGCTTGCTGTGTGGCAAGCGGCACTTCAAAGCGTTCGAAATGCATGACGTGCTCAGTCAGGTTGTTGGTTTTGACGGGTTGAAATGTCCCCGCCCCCACGTGCAAGGTCAGGCTGGCGCGCTCGACGCCGCGCAGTTCTAATTGCGCCAGCATCGCCTCATCGAAATGCAGCGCAGCCGTGGGCGCCGCCACCGCCCCCGGGTTTTTCGCAAAAACGGTCTGGTAGCGCCGCTCGTCTTCCGCCGAATCGCTGTGGGTAATGTAAGGCGGCAAGGGAACGTGACCATGCTGGGCCATCAGCGCATACGGGTCGCTGCTAAGCCTGAAGCGATACAGCGGGCCGTTTTCCTGTGGCCAGCGCCCCAACAAGGTCGCGGTGAACCCGCCCTCCATCTGCAAAATAGCGCCAGGCAAGGGTTTTTTACTGACCTTCATATGGGCTGCGACTTCATGGCCTGAGTCGGTGTGCGGTGAAAGCACCCGTTCAATCAGTAGTTCGAGCCTGCCGCCGCTGGATTTTTGGCCAAAAAGTCGCGCCTTGACCACTTTGGTGTCGTTGAACACCAGCAGGTCACCGGGCGCCAGCAGCTCGGGTAGATCCTGAAAACGGCGATCAGCAGGATCAGCGTTGCGTCCATCGAGCAGGCGGGAAGCGCTGCGCTGCGCTGCAGGATGCTGGGCAATTAGTTCGTCGGGGAGTGTGAAATCAAAATCACTGAGGCTGAAATGCGTCTTCATGAGGGCACAATTGTCCCATGTTGCCTCCCGGTGTTCCCGCTAGCAAAACAGCCCAAAAGTCGGCCCCGCTCAAAGAGACGGCTGAAGACCAAGCCGCGCCTCAACCCCGCTTTGAGAAAGCCCCCGCTAAATCGCCCGCTCAAAAAGCCCTCGAAAAACTCGGGCTTCGCCGCGACATCGACTTGGCCCTTCACTTGCCGCTGCGGTATGAGGACGAAACCCGCATCGTGCGGCTCAGCGAGGCGCAAAACGGCGATGTGGTGCAAATAGAAGGGCAGGTCATTCACAGCGAAATAACGCTCAGTCCGCGCCGCCAGTTGCGCGTGACGGTGGACGATGGCTCGGACACCTGCGTATTGCGCTTCCTCCATTTTTACCCTTCGCACCAAAAGGCGCTGAGCGTGGGTGCCCAAGTGCGGGTGCGTGGGGAGATTCGTGGCGGCTTTGCAGGTCGGGAGATGGTTCACCCCAGCTTTAAGGCCGCAGGTGGAGCATTGCCGGGCGCATTGACGCCGATATATCCTACCGTCGCCGGCTTGCCCCAGGCGTATTTGCGTAAAGCGGTGTTAGGTGGTCTGAGCCGCGCCGACCTCAGTGAGACTATTCCGAGCCAATTCTTAACTAAAAATATGGCGGAGTCCTTGTGGAGCTTGCGCGAAGCGCTACAGTTTTTACACCATCCCACGCCGGCGGTAGCGCTTGATACGCTGGAAGACCGCAGTCACCCGGCCTGGCAGCGACTCAAGGCAGAAGAGTTACTGGCCCAACAACTATCGCAGTTGCAGGCCAGACGGGTGCGCGCTGCTATGCGTGCACCCCCGCTGGCCGGTTTGGCGATGCGGGGTACGCAGTGCACCTTGCAGGAACAATTACTGGAGCGCCTGCCCTTCCGATTGACGGCGGCGCAGCAGCGCGTCTGCGCAGAAATCGAAACCGACCTGCAAAAAAGTATTCCGATGCACCGCCTGCTGCAAGGTGACGTCGGTGCCGGGAAAACGGTGGTGGCCGCATTGGCGGCGGCACGTTGCATGGATGCGGGCTGGCAATGCGCCTTGATGGCGCCCACTGAAATTCTGGCCGAACAGCACTTTCGAAAATTGATCAGTTGGCTGGAGCCTCTAGGCATTACGACCGCCTGGCTTACGGGCAGTCAGAAGGCCAAAGAGCGGCGGGAGATGCTGGCGTTGATTGAAAGCGGAGAAGCGGGCTTGGTCATCGGCACTCACGCGGTGATTCAGGACAAGGTGAAATTCAAAAACCTGGCGCTCGCCATCATTGACGAGCAGCACCGCTTTGGCGTCGCGCAACGGCTGGCGCTGCGCAGCAAGATGACCGACGACGGCCATGAGCCGCATTTGTTGATGATGACCGCCACACCCATTCCGCGCACCTTGGCCATGAGCTACTACGCGGACCTGGATGTCTCCACCCTGGACGAGTTACCGCCGGGGCGGACGCCCATCGTGACCAAGGTGGTGGGCGAAGCCCGGCGTGACGAGGTGATCGAACGCATACGCGGACAAATTGCCGAGGGCCGGCAGATTTATTGGGTTTGCCCGCTGATTGAAGAGAGCGAGTCTATCGACCTGGTCAACGCCACACAGACGCATGAGGCGCTGAGCGCCGCCTTGCCTGGCGTGATGGTTGGCCTGTTGCATTCGCGTATGCCGGTGGCCGAAAAGAAGGTGGTGATGAGTTTGTTTGCCGACGGATTGATGGCTGTTTTGGTCAGCACGACGGTTATAGAGGTGGGTGTGGATATTCCCAATGCGTCGTTAATGGTGATTGAACATGCCGAACGTTTCGGCTTAAGCCAGTTGCACCAGTTGCGCGGCCGCGTAGGACGCGGTGCGGCGGCTTCGGCCTGCGTGTTGCTGTATTCCACCGGCGAGGCACCCCGCTTGGGCGAGACGGCGCGGGCTCGCCTCAAGGCCATGGTGGAAACGAATGACGGGTTTGAGATTGCCCGGCGCGATCTGGAGATTCGCGGACCCGGCGAGTTTTTGGGGGCGCGCCAGTCGGGCGCACCGTTGCTGCGCTTCGCCGATCTGGCAACCGACGCCGTATTGCTGGCCTGGGCGCGGGAACTGGCGCCGGTGCTGCTCACACAACACGCCGAGCTGGCGCACCGGCATGTTCTGCGCTGGCTGGGCGGCAAAGCGGAATACCTCAAGGCATGAGCTGCGATCGCCACGGTAAGACGAACACGAAAAGCCGCACAATCACCCCATGACGCTGACCGAACTTAAATACATCGTCGCGGTAGCTCGCGAAAAGCACTTTGGCAAGGGGGCTGATGCCTGTTATGTCTCGCAGCCAACGCTCAGTGTGGCCATCAAAAAGCTGGAGGAAGAACTGCAGGTCAAGCTGTTCGAGCGCAACGCCAACGAAATTACAGTCACGCCGCTGGGGCAAGAAATTGTGCGCCAGGCGCAAAGCGTGCTTGAGCAGGCCGACAACATCCGGGACATTGCCAGACGCGGCAAAGACCCGCTCGCCGGCGCGTTGCGCTTGGGCGTGATCTACACCATAGCGCCCTATCTGCTGCCCGACCTGGTGCGGCAGATCATCGCGCATACACCCCAAATGCCGCTGATACTGCAGGAGAATTTCACGGTCAAACTGCTTGAAGAACTACGCACCGGGGAGATTGATTGCGCCATTTTGGCCGAGCCGTTTCCGGATACCAATTTAGCGATTGCGCCGTTGTATGACGAGCCTTTCATGGCGGCGGTCCCGAGCGGACACTCGCTGGCTGCGCGCAGCAGCATCACGGCGGAAGAACTCAAGAAGGAAACCATGCTGCTTCTGGGTACCGGCCATTGCTTTCGCGATCACGTCCTGGAAGTTTGCCCCGAGTTTGCGCGGTTTTCCAGCAGCGCCGAGGGCATTCGCAAGAGTTTTGAGGGTTCATCTCTGGAGACCATCAAATACATGGTGGCGGCAGGCATGGGTGTCACGCTGGTACCGCGGTTGAGCGTTCCCAAAGAAGCGCTGGCCGCCCTGGCAGCCGGTGGAAAATCCGCCAGCGACAAAAGCGTTTTGGCGATAGAGGGCCCCTCGTTTATTAAATACCTCCCGTTTGAGGCAGACGTTCCCACCCGGCGCGTGGTGCTGGCCTGGCGGCGTAGTTTTACGCGCTACGAGGCGATCGCAGCGCTGCGCAACGCCATTTATGCCTGTGAGCTGCCCGGTGTCACGCGTCTGTCCTGAGCAGAAGACGTCTTAAGCCGCTTCGAGTTGGCGATTTATAACGGCAATAGAAGAAAGCTATTGCAGCGTCCAGTCTGAATGCGTAAAGTTATATTTTAAAAGGAAAAATCATGGCCAAGTCGTCTGAAAAAACCGTCCCCTCCATCAATATCGGCATCAGTGAAAAAGATCGGACTGCGATTGCCGAAGGCCTTAGTCGTCTGTTGGCCGACACCTACACGCTGTACCTGACAACCCACAACTTTCATTGGAATGTGACTGGGCCGATGTTCAACACCCTGCACCTCATGTTCATGGCGCAGTACACCGAACTGTGGACCGCCGTTGACCCCGTGGCAGAACGCATTCGTTCGCTGGGGCATTTCGCACCGGGCTCTTACGCACAGTTCAGCAAGCTGGCCTCGGTGCCGGATGCGCCCGCCAATCCGCCCAAAGCGCTGGAAATGGTGCGTATTCTCGTGAGCGGGCACGAGGCCGTTGCCCGGACCGCCCGGGAGTTGTTCCCGCTGGCAGACGATGCGGGCGATCAGCCCACGGCGGACCTGTTGACCCAGCGGCTGACCGTGCACGAGAAAACCGCATGGATGCTGCGTTCGCTTCTTGAAGAATAAGCTAGCGCTCTATCTGCAGCTGATCCGCTGGAACCGCCCAGCGGGATGGCTGCTGCTGCTCTGGCCCACGCTTTCGGCGTTGTGGGTGGCCGCGCACGGTTTCCCTGGATGGCATTTACTGACGGTGTTTACGCTGGGTACGATCTTGATGCGTAGCGGCGGCTGTTGCCTGAATGACGTGGCTGACCGTGATTTTGACCGGCACGTTAAGCGCACGGCCCAGCGGCCGGTCACCAGCGGCGCCGTCTCTGGCAAGGAAGCGCTGCTGGTCGGTGCGGTCCTGACGCTTCTCGCGTTCGGCTTGGTGCTCACCACCAACACCGTCACCATTGGTTGGTCGTTTGCGGCGCTGGCGGTGACGCTGATCTATCCCTTTGCCAAGCGTTTTATGTCCATGCCGCAAGCCGTGCTTGGCGTGGCTTTCAGTTTTGGTATTCCGATGGCTTTTGCCGCTGTTCAGTCGCAGGTGCCTTTGCTGGCGTGGGTGTTATTGCTGGGAAACTTATTCTGGGTGATTGCCTACGATACCGAATACGCCATGGTGGACCGAGATGATGATCTTCTGATCGGTATGAAAACCTCGGCCATCACGCTGGGCCGGTTCGACGTGGCTGGCGTCATGGCCAGCTACCTGATATTTCTGTCGATCTGGGCTTTTGCGCTTGTGAGTCAGGCGCAGTCAGCTATTTATACAGCGGCAATCGGACTGGCCGTGCTGCAAGCCTTGTGGCACGGTTGGCTGATCCGCAAGCGTCAGCGTGACGGCTGCTTCAGGGCGTTTCGCCTCAATCACTGGCTGGGATTCACGCTGTTTGCCGGGATTGCTTTGTCTTATTGGGGGCGTTGACTCTCGACTCCAGCCGGGTTTGAAGTAGGTGGTCAAGGCTGCTGGCGCGCAAAAAAAAGCCCGCACTGGGCGGGCCTTAAGATGTTCAACTGGCCGGCTCCATGGCCTGAACCAGCTCAACACGGTGCGGCTTAGTAAGCTGCTTTTTTAGCCGATTTGGCTTTTGACATGCGCTTGGCTTTGTGCTTTGCTTTGTGCTTGGTTGCAGCTTTTGCAGGCATTGCTTTCTCAGCAGGAGCGGCGGCGGGTGCTGCAGCGGGTGCTGCGGCAGGCGCACTGGTTTGAGCCGCTGCCGGGGCAGAGATCACGGCCAGTGGCATAGCGAGAACAGCGGCGCTGGCGAGGATGGACAGAAATTTTTTCATAGAGAACTCCGAGTGTTAGAAAGGTGTTTACGCGCACTCTGCCTAAATCGTTAACCCGCGTGGTGTATGACAAGAGGTGCGTGCGTAGTGTAATAACGTTTGCTTGCGCCAAAGGGTTGACGGGACCCGGTCACGCCTGCAAAACACAGCCTTGCGCGGTTCAGAAATTTGTTTTTTACAGGGCTCACTGCGTGGGGTAAATAGCCAGTTTCATTCGTATGGCTTCAGGCTTTGCAAGATTCTAAGTGAGGCAAACGTAGCTCAGCAGGCTCCAAATTCGTCGCCGAGTTCGCGCGCGCGCTGCCTCGCAGCATGCATGCCGCGCATGAAGCGTTGTTTGATGCCGTCTTGCTCCATGGAGATCAGCGCCGCATACGTCGTGCCTCCTTTCGAAGTCACGCGAGTGCGCAGAGTTTCCGGCGGCTCGTCGGAGGATTGCGCTAACGCCGACGCACCCACAAAGGTGCCGACAGCCAGCTTGTGGGCCTGCTCACGGCTGAGACCCATGTCGGTGCCGGCCTGGATCATGGCCTCAATGAAATAAAACACATAGGCTGGGCCCGATCCGGAAAGCGCGGTCACCGCATCGAGCTGTTCCTCTTGGTCTAGCCACAAATAGTCTCCCGTCGTCTGGATCACACGCTCCACTTCCAGCCGGTCGACCGGGGTTGCTGCCGAGCGGGCAAACAATGCGGTCATACCCCTGCCGATCAGCGCAGGCGTATTGGGCATGGCCCGCACCACTCGCTCGGTGTCCAGCCACGCGGCAATGCTGTCCGAGCGGATGCCCGCCGCCACGCTCAAGTGCAAGGCCGCTTGGGTATAGGGACCGCCTTGCTTCGCCGCATCCTTGAAGGTTTGGGGCTTGACGGCCCAGACGATCAGGGACGCCCGCTGCAGCGCGGCGCTGGGTGCTTCGCTGACCGCAACCTGAAACTGCTGTGTCAGCTTGGCCCGCTGTTCGGCAAAAGGCTCGACCACCTGAACTTGGCTGGCCGGAAGGCCTCGTTTGAGAAGGCCGCCAATGATGGCGCTGGCCATGTTGCCGCCGCCTATGAACGCGATGGATTCGTTGTTGCTGTCTTGATTTTGAATGGTCATGCCGGTCTCGGTCTTGCTAAGTCGGGCGGCATGGAAGCGGCCGTCCGGGCTTGAATTGTCGTCGAAGCGCGGTCCTATTGAAGCACCGTCTGCCGCACGGCATGCTCCCATTGCGCCATCAGGTCAGCCGCGCGGTCGGCACCTAATGTAGGAATAAAAGTCCGCTCTGCCCGCCACAGGTCAGACAGCTCTGACTTACTGTGGTGCACCCCGCTGGACAGTCCTGCCAGGTAGGCAGCGCCCAAGGCAGTGGTTTCCGTCACGGCGGGCCGAATGACTGGAATGCCCAGCAAGTCAGCCTGGAACTGCATCAGCAAGTCGTTGATGCAGGCCCCCCCGTCGACCCGCAGCTCAGCGATGGGCGCCGCCCCGGCTGCTACCGCGTCCCGGCTCATGGCTTGAAGTAACGCCGCACTCTGGTAGGCAATACTTTCGAGTGCGGCTCGCGCAATGTGGGCCACTGTGGTGCCGCGCGTGAGTCCGGTGATGGTTCCGCGGGCGTCAGGCTTCCAGTAAGGTGCGCCCAGCCCGGTAAAAGCAGGCACCATCATCACGCCCCCCGAGTCGGGCACGCTTCGCGCGAGCGCTTGCACTTCTGTGCTGCTTTGAATCGCGTGCAAGCCGTCGCGCAACCACTGCACGACAGCGCCGCCGACAAATACGCTGCCCTCAATGGCAAATTCGGTCTGCGCCGTGGTCTGCGCAGCGCTGGTGGTGAGCAACCCGTTGTGCGAAGTCTGGAATTGCGTGCCGGTGTGCATCAGCATGAAGCAGCCAGTTCCGTAAGTATTCTTGGCCATACCTGCCTTGAAGCAGGCTTGGCCAAACAGCGCGCTTTGCTGATCTCCGGCAACGCCGCCAATGACAATCGCGTGGCCCAGCAGTTCCGGCCGGACCGCGCCGTAATGGGCACTGGAGGGCAGGACCTGTGGCATGAGGGAGGTCGGAATACCCAGCAACTCCAGCAGTTCGACGTCCCATTGATTCGTGTGCACGTTGAACAACATCGTGCGTGACGCGTTGCTCACATCGGTGGCGTGAACTTCGCCGGCCGTGAGCTGCCACATCAGCCAGCTGTCGATGGTGCCAAAAGCCAGTTCGCCCTGTTCGGCCCGCGCACGTGCACCGGGCACATTGTCAAGCAGCCATTTGATCTTGGTGCCAGAAAAGTAGGCGTCAATCAGCAGCCCGGTTTTGGCCTGGACCAACGCGTCCTTACCGTGCTCGCGCAGGTCAGCGCAGGTGGCTTCGGCGCGTCGATCCTGCCAGACGATGGCGTTGTGGATGGGCTGGCCGGTCACCCGGTCCCAGACCACCGTGGTTTCGCGCTGGTTGGTGATGCCGAGTGCGCGGATGGCGCTGGCGTTCAGTCCCGCCTGGCTAAGAGCCTGGCGAGCGGTGGCTAATTGGCTGCGCCAGATTTCCATGGGATCGTGTTCGACCCAGCCTGGCTTGGGGTAAATCTGGTGCAGCTCCTGCTGCGCCAATGCCACAACGCAGCCTTGTTCGTCAAACACAATACTTCGGGAACTTGAAGTGCCCTGATCAAGCGCAAGTAGGTAAGTCATGGTGGTTCAGCGACAGTCGGTAAATCGGCATTAAAAATTTCCAGTCACTCTATACCGAAACGGTGCCAAACCACTCCGGTCGAGCGTCCGCAAACAAGGGAAACTTCACAAAGTTCGGACTGGCGGGGAGCCCGGCAGTCGCTACGGGTAAGCTCGATGCACCCGAAACAGGTTTATGAAATGGAAACTAACGCACATGATGACTGAACCCGCACCGGCTCCCACGCGGCGCAAGGACTTGATGGACTTGCTCTCAGCGCCGCGTCAATACGACGTGGCGGTCATTGGCGGCGGGGCGACCGGGCTGGGCGTGGCCCTCGATGCCGCCGCACGTGGTTTTTCTGTCGTATTGGTCGAGTCGCACGATTTTGCCAAGGGCACCTCGTCGCGCTCAACCAAACTGGTGCATGGGGGGGTACGCTATTTGGCCCAGGGCAATATCTCGCTGGTGCGCGAGGCGCTGCGAGAGCGGACAACGCTATTGGCTAATGCGCCCCATCTTGCACAGCCGCTGCCTTTTGTAATGCCTTCTTATACGTTTTGGGAAGCGCCCTTTTATGGCGTGGGACTGAAAATATATGACGCTCTGGCCGGTAAAGCGGGACTGGGCCCCACTGCGTTTTTAAGCCGAAAAGAAACCCTTGAATGCCTGCCAACGGCACAGCCTCAGGGCCTCAAAGGGGGGGTCAAATATTGGGACGGCCAGTTTGACGACGCGCGGCTCGCCTTGGCGCTGGCCCGCACGGCCGCACGGCAGGGCGCACTGCTGGTTAATTACTGCGCGGCCACCGGCCTGATTCACGAAAACGGAAAATTGGTGGGTCTTCACGCGCAAGATCAGGAAACCGGCCGTTCTTTTGAGGTGAAAGCCTGTTGCGTCGTGAACGCCGCAGGCGTGTGGGTCGACCAACTGCGCCTTCTGGACGGTGCGGCGATCGGCCGCGATACCCAGCCCGTGGTGGCGCCCAGCCAAGGGGTACACATCGTGGTGGATCGATCGTTTTTGCCCACTGACCACGCGATGCTGATTCCCAAAACGGCAGATGGTCGGGTGCTGTTTGCTGTACCGTGGCTGGGAAAAACCATCCTCGGCACCACCGATACGCCGCGTCATGACCTGGCCCGGGAGCCGCTGCCGTTTAAAGAAGAGGTCGATTTCATCTTGCGCGAGTCAGCCCGTTATTTGAGTCGCGCTCCCGGGCCAGCCGATATCCGAAGCATTTGGGTCGGGCTGCGACCGCTGGTCAAGCCGCCAGAAGACGACGCCGACAACACCCAAGCCCTGTCACGCGAGCACACGGTGCTTGTCAGCAAAAGCGGCCTGGTCACTGTGACCGGTGGCAAGTGGACGACTTACCGGGCTATGGCCGGGGACGTGCTGGAGCAATGTTTCGCTGCCGACCTGCTACCGGCGCGCACGGGAACAGCGACCGCCGATCTAAAGCTGGTGGGCGCTCAGGCTTCCCGCACGAAAATCAGTGATCCGCCCGGCCTACATCTGTATGGAAGCGAGGCCGGCGCCGTGCAAGCCCTTCCGGGAGCCGGCCAGCAGCTCGGTGGCGGCCTGACCGAGGCCATGGTGCGTTTTGCGGCGCGCTTTGAGTACGCGCGAACCGTAGAAGACGTATTGGCGCGCAGATCCCGTCTCCTTTTTCTGGATTCGGCGCTGGCCCGGTCAATGGCGCGAGACGTGGACACTTTGCTGAGAGAAGAAAATGGCGCGGACCCCCGCTTGGAAAGCTTTTTGGCACTTTGCGATCAATACCTCTGCCTGCCCGACTGAGCACTGCGCTATCGTGAACGGTTTCAGCGCCACTGAGGGCGGTCGGGAAAAGTCAAAAACGGCCGGATAGTAGCGACGTATTCGATGGCCATGGCCTAATCGTCCTGCTTATCCGGGCACACACAAGGTCTGACTTTCAATCAAATTAATGCCGAGTTGCCGAGACGCTTTGCCGACGCGCCGATCATCCTGCGATGGCCCTGATTGCCAGCCTTCATGATCCCTGGATTGATCCTGGCTGATGCGATCGGCACAGGCCGCGGCGAACGCTGCAAGGCTCCGGCCTGAGGACGCTGGAACACGCCCACCGCCTCCATTAAACGAGTCGCCTGCTGACTCAAACTTTCAGCCGCAGCGGCACTCTGTTCAACCAACGCCGCATTTTCTTGCGTTGCCCGGTCAAGCTGACTCACTGCATCACCCACTTGGCTGATGCCCAGGCTTTGTTCGCGGCTCGCCAAACCGATTTCGCCAATCAAGTCTTCGACACGCTTCACCTGGGTCACGATGTCGTGCATGGTGGCGCCCGCGTCCGCCACCAGCTTGGAACCGACTTCGACGCTCTGCACACTCGCCACGATCAGGGCCTTGATTTCCTTGGCCGCTTGCGCCGACCGGCCCGCCAGGTTCCGCACCTCTGAAGCCACTACGGCAAAACCACGCCCCTGCTCGCCGGCCCGCGCGGCTTCCACGGCGGCGTTCAAGGCAAGAATGTTGGTTTGGAAAGCGATGCTATCAATCGCGCTGATGATGTCAGTGATTTTCTTGCCGCTGGCAGCAATGTCGTCCATGGTGGCAACCACTCGACTCACGACCTCGCCCCCTTTGACGGCCACATTACTCGCCGCGCTCGCTAACTGAGCGGCGAGGCCCGCGTTGTCTGCGTTGTGACTGACCGTGGAAGTGATCTCTTCCATCGCCGCCGCCGTCTCTTGCAAACTGGCGGCGGTTTGTTCTGTACGTCCGCTCAGATCGTTGTTGCCCTGGGCAATCTCCTTGCTTGCAATCTGCATGCCAGAGACCTGCCCGCCAACATCGTCCACCAGCGAATGAAGGTTCAATCCAGACTGGTTGACCGCACGCAGAATCATGCCTATCTCGTCCACCCGGTTGAGTACCATATTTTCCGCCGGGCTACCAGCGGCCACTCTAAGCGCCTGCCGGAGAACCCATTCCAGAGGCCGTGAAATCTGGGCTTCCAGCCATAGCGAAGCGGTCAGCGTGGCGCCGGCCATCACTGCCAGAAACGCGATCAAGGCAACGCCGCTCAGCCCCCCCAAATAGGCACTTGCTACGGCTGCGGTACCCAGCACCAGCAAGGCCGTGCGAATACGCCAGCAAACCGGCATGGTCTGCATCAAGGACGTCCAACCCAGCAGCCCGGTGCGAACAATCAGTCCTTTGTGAAACGCACGACTGCCCGCCTTACCCTCTCGAAACTCACGAAACAGGTTTTCTGCACCGGCGACTTCGTCACGCGTGGGCATGGTACGTACAGACATGTACCCCACGAGTTGCCCGTCACGCACCATGGGTGTGGCGTTGGCCCGCACCCAGTAATGGTCGCCATCTTTGCGCCGATTCTTGACCAGCGCGGTCCAGGACTGACCGGCCTTGAGCGTTTTCCACATGTCGGCAAACGCTTCAGGCGGGGTGTCCGGGTGGCGCACCTGGTTGTGCGGCTGATCCATAATTTCGTCACGATCAAAGCCGCTAACCTGTATGAAAGCGGCGTTGGCGTAAGTGATGTGACTCTGCATGTCCGTGGTGGACATCAGCGTGGTGTCCGCCGGAAATTGGTATTCACGGTGGGAAATGGGCAGGTTTTTACGCACGGAAAGCTACTTTCTGGCTGAGAAGGGGAAGGCGTGGCGAAATGCCTTCAACCAAGCCAGAGGGGCCTGACCAATACCTGCCCGAAAAGGTAAATTTAACCTTTATTTTACAAGGCTATTGTGTTTCTAAATCGTGGCATTACTGTGACGTTAGGCTTGGCGCTAGGGCCTAACGAGTCCGCCAGCGCGACACCAGTTCGGGCACCCAGGCGCGCAATAGACGCCAACTGCGCCAGAGGACCACGCCGCGCCTAAGCCAGCGCCAGGTACTCGTAGGCTTGAACAACACCAGAGCCACCACAGCAAGTACCGCGGGCAGTGGGTGCTTTTTTAATCGCTGTACGCCATCGCGGAGCAGCGAGTAGATACGGCTACCGGTTTCTGAAACATTTTCCAACGGTATTAACTGCTGCGCCAGGGTCGTGCGCTGGCTGGCAATTCGCTTCAGTAGCCGACCGCGCTGCAGCTGCAGTTCAACCAGGTTTTTGTTCATGGCCAGCGGCCTCTTTGAGTTGACGCAGGTCTTCCTGCAGCTCAGCGAGACTAAGCACAAACAGGCGGCCGGAGGCTGCGTTGCCGCTGCGCAATGCAGCATAGAAATACCCCGCCAAGCCGACGAATAATGCGGAAAAACCTCCGAGCACCAAGAGGCGATGCTCCCACCATAGCAATACCGCCAAGCCTACCGCCAGCAAGGCGCCAAGCCCGAGGCAGCCAACCAGCGCCAACGCCAGCCAAAGCTGCCGCAGAGCGTGGTATTTTTCGACCTGAATTTCATTCACCAGCAGCGCCAGCCGCGTTTGAACCGTGGAAAACAGCGTGGCGGCGATGTTCTTCAACGCTGTCACAGGTCCGCTACCGCCCGATAAATCGATCATGGACGCGTATAGGCTCCGGGGCTCACCGGGAATTCAACCCGGAGAAAGCGCTCAGCGGCGACCAATGACCAGGCCTATCAGTAAACCCAGACCAGCGGAAATCCCGATGGCGGTCCATGGCGACTCGTGCACATAAGCGTCAGTGGCCCGAGCAGCGTCCTTGGTCTTGGCGACGAGTACCACTTCGGCCTCGGTCAGACGCACTTTCGCCGCGTGCAGGCGGGTCTGGATTCGAGTGCGTAAATGGGCGACTTTCTCGCCGACCTGATCTGCTGTGGCCGACAGCATGTCTTCGGCATCAGAGATCACGGCCTTGATATCAAGGACCAATTTTTCTTGCGACTCGACGCTGCCTTGGCTGGATAGGGACATGAATAACCTCTATAAAGAAATGGAGTCCCAAAGATTAGCAGATTCGCAGTGGGCGTCACGTTCTAGAAACCAACGCATGCGTTCCTTGCAGACTTTTGGGGAATAATCGCGGGGCAAACTTCGCCTACCCCTACCATGCCCCTCACTCCTCAGCGCGTTACCGCCACGCACCCGACCTTGCCCTGCCGCCGATGGGCTTTTCGGTGACCGACGCACGGCTAAGTGGCCGAGACCTGGTCGCCGTTCTGGTGGTGGTTCTTCTTTGGGGCGTCAACTTTGTCGTGATGAAATTCGCCTTGCGCGACTTCACCCCGTTTCAGCTCGGTGCAGCTCGCTATGTGTTTGCCGTGCTGCCGCTGGCGCTATTCATCCGCCCGCCCAAAATTCCCTGGAAATGGCTGTTGCTGTACGGGTGCTTTCAGGGCGTGGGGCAGTTCGGCATTTTGTTCATCGCCCTCAAAGTGGGCATGACGGCGGCGTTGGCGTCGGTGCTGCTGCAAACGCAAATTTTCTTTACCGCGCTGTTCGGCTTTGTGCTGCTGCGTGAGCGCGTCGGCCGGCCACTTCAGGTCGGTTTGGTGCTCGCCGCGCTGGGCTTGTCGTGCTTTGCGCTGAACTATATAAACCCCAACGCGACCGGTGACGGTGCGGGCAGCACCACCACGCTGCTGGGCTTCGTCCTCACGCTATGTGCAGCGGGCATGTGGGCGTTGTCCAACATTGTGGCCCGGCGCGTGCAGCAGGTGGCCGGGAACTATTCACCGCCAGCCTTTGTCGTGTGGAGCAGCGTGGTCGCGGTGCTGCCGTTTGCGGCGCTTTCCTTCCTGTTTGACCCCGAGACGGTGCGCTGGCAGTGGACGCAAGCGCGCTGGTCGAGCTGGCTGGCCGTAGCCTACCTGGGCTGGGCAGCCACCATCGTGGGTTATAGCCTGTGGACGGGATTACTGAAACGCCATCCCGCGAACCGCGTCGCACCATTCAGCCTGGGCGTGCCGATTGTGGGCCTCAGTGCGGGCATGCTGGTGCTGGGCGAGGTCATCACACCTTGGCAATGGGCTGGAATTGCCTTGGTTGTTTCCGCGCTGGGCAGCGTGATGCTGGGTGGGATGATGAAGCGACGCTAACCGCACGCGGCGCATCGGGAGCCCGCGCCGCCTGGATTTCCGGCTTTATCGGCCAGCCTTCGTTGACTCGTCTCAATCCCTATGCGGTCGCAGTGCGCCGGGAATGCCGTGCCGATGCAGGCCACCACCCTCCAGCCAATGCCGGGTACTTTCCCTGGCCCGTTCAATCAGCTCCGGCGCGCGCGAAAAGTCGTAAGCCGACGCGGACAGCGGGCACAACGGGGGCACTGTCACGATTTCAAACCGATCTGCCAACAACTCCAGGTCTTGCACCAATTGGTGAGCGATCAACATATTTAGCGCATGAAGCGCGCTGGCGATGGCGCTGACAGGCGGCACGGTCAACGCGCAGGCATAGCCGGTCGGCAGCACGATCAGTCGGGTCGCACCCAAAATAACCGCCGTCGCGACCGGCGTATTGCTGGCGATCGCACCGTCGATCAGATACTGGTCACCAACCCGCACGGGAGGAAAGATCGCAGGAATCGCACAACTGGCCAGAATCGCATCCACGGCCGGCCCCTTCGAGAGGCAGACCGAGAGGCCGTGAAGTTGATCGGTAGCGACCACATGGACGGGAAGCGCCGCCTGTTCCAGCAGGCTGTACGGCAAATATTGGGCGATCAAGTCGCGCAGCCCGCCAGAATCGACCAGCGATGAAGAGCGCGAAAATAGCCCTGCGATTCGGCGGAAGGTCATAGGAAAGACCATGCTGCGTCTGAGCTCGGACCACAACCGCTCCAGCTGCTGAATTCCAGTCAGCGTCGGATTGCCTGCGAAATACGCGCAGTTGATCGCGCCTACCGATGCACCCACCACGAAATCGGGCATCACGCCGTACGCCACGAGCGCATGCAGCATGCCGACCTGAATGGCGCCGAAACTGCCGCCACCAGCAAAAACGAAGGCGGTCTTGCTATTCGCCTTGGGCCCCATAGGCATCTCCGAGCCGCCTCGGCTATTCCATCGAGCGGCAACTAATTTATCTTACTGCAGCCAGCCTCAGGCACGCACAGGAAATCCCTTTAACGCCCCAATCGCCAATCGACGTACGGAGCCGCCGCATCAAACTTTATGCCTCAGCGAGCAGCCTGCAGGATAGCGCGGGTCCTGATGGCTTCGGTGCGTGCGGCCTCGGCAAAGTTGTCCCCCGATGCGGCATACAAAATGGCGCGGGACGAGTTGACGATGATGGGGGCGCCCGGCTTCCTGCCCGCACGCACGGTGGCCGCGGCGTCGCCGCCTTGCGCGCCGATACCGGGAATCAGCAGCGGCAGCGTGGGTGCGACCGCACGCACGCGCTCGATTTCTGCGGGATACGTGGCACCCACCACCAGCCCCAGCTGACCGTTAAGGTTCCACGGCCCTTGCGCCAGACGGGCCACGTGCTCGTACAGCAACGGCTGCCCTTCAATCGAGGCAAGACGTTGATTCTGCAGATCATCACCGCCGGGATTGGAAGTGCGGCACAGCAAAAAAGCCCCTTTGTCGTGGTACTTGAGATAAGGCACGACCGAGTCGAACCCCATGAACGGCGACAGCGTGACCGCATCAGCGCCGTAGCGCTCGAAGGCCTCCTTGGCGTACTGCTCGGCAGTGTTGCCGATGTCGCCCCGCTTGGCATCCAGAATGATGGGCACCTGGGGAGCGGCGCGGCGCATGTGTTCCATCAGGCGCTCAAGCTGGCTTTCGGCGCGGTGCGCGGCGAAGTAGGCAATTTGCGGCTTGAAGGCGATCACCAGATCGGCGGTGGCATCGACGATGGCTGCGCAAAAATCGTAAATCTTGCTGGGATTGTCTTTGAGCAGGCCAGGAAATTTGGTGGGCTCCGGGTCCAGTCCCACGCATAGCATGGAGCGGTTCTGGCGTTCTGCAGCGCCCAGCATATCGAGAAAGGTCATACCTTGATTGTAAGAAGCCCCAAGGTCATGGCACGCTGGGTAGCGAGCCAGGCGCCAAACTCATCGCCAGCTGCAGGTCATCCCACGCCTTGGCTTTGTCGGCGGGAGCACGCAGGAGGTAAGCAGCGTCATACGTGACGACGGTTTTAAAGCCGTGCAGACTATGCACCTGGCCCCTGAGTTTTCCGAAGGGCTCAGTGGACTGCAGCAAAGCCTGTGCTGCAAGACGCCCCATCACCAGCACGACATCGGGCTGCGCGCGCGCGACCAAGGCCGACAGTGCGTTCGAAAAGTCCGGCGCGCCAGAGGCTGCGTTTCTAACCAGCGGCGCCAGTAGCACCACGCCACCCTTGTTCAAGCGCGCGGCGCGCAGCATGTTGCCGAGCAACTTGCCCGCGTCGCCCTGAAAGGGGTCCGCCTGCAGCGCTGCTGCCGGTGTTTCCGCCAGCACCAGCCACCGCGCACCCTCCGCCAGAACGGCTTCTGCGTACAGGGCTTGCGCCTCACCCAGGCTCCAAGGGGCTGGCCCGCCTTTTCGCGCAACAGGCCGTAGCGCCAGGGTGGGCGCTGGGGCTGAGGTTACAAGGGGAATTCGCGCGGACCGTTCGCTTCCTGCCGGACTGGCCGAGTCGACGGGAGTCGCGGCTACTGGGCTGTTTTGAACAACCTGGCTTGGCTCCGCCAACACCTCTGCATTTTTTGCTACTGGCTCGGCGGGCTGCCAAACCCGCACGCCGATTTCCCGCAGCATGGCCCTCTGGCGTTTGTCGAGGTGAAGGCTCATGGATGGATATTCCTCGAATAACTCACAGCGCAAGACTCATGACGATGGCATCCTCGCCTTTGGACGCGGTGGCCGGGTAGTAGTTGCGGCGCGTGCCCACATGACGGAAGCCATACCGTTCGTAAACCACTTTCGCGCGGGCGTTACTCACCCGCACTTCCAGCCACACCCACTGTGCCCCCTGGCCACGCGACCAGATCGCCAGCGCGTCCAGCATCACATGGGCCCACCCTTGCCGCTGGTAGGGCGGCGCCACGGTGATATTGAGCAAGTGCACTTCGTCCACACCCTTCATGGCCACAAAATATCCCAAGAGTTGCGCTTGCGGGGGCGCACCAGCGGTGAGAAGCTGCGCTTGATAACCCGCTGTGAGCGAGTCGATGAAATTGCCGCGCGTCCAGGGATGATCGTATGCGCTGTGTTCCACCCGCACCACCTCCTCCAGCCACGCGGGCGTCATCGCTTCGAACTGGGCTTCGATGGGTTGGAGAGCAGCGTTCATGAAAGACGGACAAGTTAACCTGAGGTGGGCAGATCTGCGGCGACAGCGGTGAGGACTGCAAGCGCCGCTGCGGCCTTGACCTGGGCGCGCTCTTCGGTGGTGAGGGCGACTTTGTCGCGAACATACAGCGGCAGCGCCAACGCCGCTGCCACGCAGTGCCCCGCATTGGCCAATGCAGGAGCCAGCCGCAGCAAGGCGGTGGCTGTGGGCAGCGCTGACACCTGATCAAACGAAGCCAGGCCGGCGGGGAACCGGTCTGAGTACACGCCAAACACATTGCCCGCGAGCAGTTCGGTGGTCGGATCAGGCATCAACTTTTCAGGCCGGACGAGCTCGCAGTCCTTAATGGGTTGGCACATCCCGCTATTAAATTCATAGCTTTTAACATACATTTCGCTCATGCGTGCATCCAGCAGTGCGGTCACCCTGGAAGGCCCGTCCGCCGACGACGCGCCAGCGGTGCCGCGCCAATGAAATCGCGCCTCTTCGGCCACCGCCATGAGCGTGTCGATGGGCAACACCGGAATGCCCGCGCCGTGGTTGGCACCAAAGGCAAGACCTTGCGCCACGGCACAGGCCGTGCGCAGGCCAGTGAACGAACCCGGCCCACGGCCAAAGACAATCGCATCGAGTTCGCCCAGGGCCAAGCCGGCGTCTGCCAGCAAAGCCAAAATTGCCGGAATCAGTGTGGTCGAGGCGTGAGCACCCCCTGGGCCGCTGTGCTCCCACACGCGCAGGCCGTCGGTCACCGCAATCGACATACGGTCGGTACTGGTGTCAAACGCGAGGAATTTCAGAAGTTTAGGCATTAAGTAAGGCTATAACCCAGGCAAAGAAGGCGCAAGCAGCTATCAAAAACATAGTCCCGAGTTCACCGGCCGCAAACGCGCATCCAACGATTATCCGGCCTGCACGTGTTAAACCTGCAACCGATAATCGGCGCATGCTTTTTAACTCACCTCGTGCCCAATTCAAGGCGCGCCTGCTGGCCGGACTGATTGGGTTATGCACCTTCAATGCAGTCGCCCAAGGCCCCAGCCAAGTCTTGCCTCCTGAAGTGGACGCCTTGCTCGCACGCGCCAAAGTACCGCGCGAGGCGCTGGCCGCAGTGGTGGTGGACGCCGCGCCTGCATTTAATGGCCAATCAGCCCCTTTGCTGAGCTACCACGCCCGCGTCGCCATGAACCCGGCTTCTGTTATGAAGCTGGTAACTACTTATGCTGGATTGGAACTTCTGGGGCCCTCCTTCACATGGAATACGCCGGTGTATGTCGATGGAACCGTTGCTGATGGCGTGCTTCAAGGCGACCTCATCATTCAAGGCAAAGGCGACCCCAAGCTGGTGCTTGAGCGGCTTTGGCTGCTGCTGCGCCGAGTGCAGGGAATGGGCATCAAAACCATCACGGGCGACATCTTGCTGGACCGCAGCGCCTTTGCCATCCCCACGCAAAACCCGGCCGACTTTGACGGCGAACCAATGCGGCCTTACAACGCCACCCCCGATGCGCTGCTGATCAACTTTAAATCGGTCGTCATGACCTTTACACCCAACCTGGCGAGCGGCATCGCCAGCGTGAGCTTTGACCCGCCCTTGGCGAGCGTTCAAATGCAGTCCAGCGTGCCGTTATCGGCGGGCCAAAATGGCACCGCTTCGCTGACCGACTGTGGCGACTATCGGGCGCAACTCAAAGCCGACTTCGCGAATCCTTTGCGCATTGCCTTTAACGGCAGCTATCCTGCGGGCTGCGGTGAAAAAGTGTGGTCGGTCGCCTATGCCGATCCCCCCCGCTACGCCGAACGCGCAATCGCCGGTCTATGGCAAGAGATGGGCGGCCATCTGGGCGGACGCGTGCGGGAAGGTCGCGCCCCACTCAATCAGAAACCGGCCTTTGAAATCACCTCGCCCCCATTGGCCGAGGTGATTCGCGACATCAACAAATACAGCAACAACGTGATGGCGCAGCAGCTATTTTTAACCCTCAGCCTCGCCCCCAATTTGCCGTTGATTCAAGGCCCGGGCGTGGCCAGCAACGAGGCCTCGCGCGAGGTCGTGCGGAGCTGGTGGCAAGGGCGCTTTGGCAACGAAGACCAACCGTTTCTGGACAACGGCTCGGGCCTGTCACGGCAGGAGCGCATCACCGCGCAAGGGCTGGCCCGCTTGCTGCAAACGGCCTATGTCTCAGGCGACATGCCCGAGTTGATGGCCTCGCTGCCAATCATGGGGGTGGACGGTACGCTCAAGCGCAGCAAGTCGCGCACTTCACCCCTCGCACAGGGCTGGGCGCATCTGAAATCCGGCACCCTGCGCGACTCGACGGCATTGGCCGGCTATGTCGACGCCGCCAACGGCAGACGCTTGGTGGTGGTGGCCATCATCAACCACCCGAACGCACCCGCGGCACGGCCGGCACTTGAAGCGCTGGTGGACTGGGCGCTGAAAGAAGGCAACCGATGAGCCTGGTACACATCGGCTTCACCGACCTCATCGGCTCCCTGGCCGCAAGCCTGACGACTCTAAGCTTTGTGCCGCAAGCCTGGCTCAGTTTCAAAACCCGGGACGTCAGCGGCGTCTCCCTGGTGATGTACAGCGTGTTCACCGCCGGGGTTGCCTTGTGGCTGGCTTACGGTCTGCTGCTTGGGTCTTGGCCCATGGTGGTTGCCAATCTGATCACGCTGGTTCTGGCGCTGGCGATTCTTGGCATGAAATTGCTGTACGGGCGGCCGCGCCGACCGCAAAATAAAGCTTACCGAGCCGACTGGGTGGACTCCGAATGACTGCTACCTACAGATTTTTATTTTTGATAGCAGATAGCCGTCGCCCATCCCGAGCCGGTTTGTGAAACACCGAAGCGCCTTTAGCGGGTGTCAGGTAGCTTGTTCAAGAAGAAAAAACGCAACATTTCTTCGGTCGCGTCGGGGCCGGTGGTATCGGTGTAGGAGCCTCGCGCACTGCCCCCTGACCAGGCATGACCGGCGCCATGCACCGCCCAGTGCTCTGCCACCACTTCGCCGCCCGCTTTCCGATAGACGCGTCTGGTGTATTCGCGGCCGTTGTCGCTGCGTGCGCGCAGCAGCTCAGGCGCCGAAGCACCGGCACTTGCCGCCGCCACCTGTTCGCCATTCGCCGGATGCACGGTGGTGTCTTCGTCACCATGAAAAACAATCGTAGGCGGTGTCTGACCCGAGGATGCGGCACCGGAGGCGCCGCTTTTCATCGCACCAAGCGCCTCTTGAACATTGGTCGCTGCGCCCGTGGCCAAGCCCGAGTGGACCCCCACCGCTGCGAATATGTCGGGGTAGGCGTCGCCCAGAATCGCTGCCATGGCGCCACCGGCCGACAGGCCCGCTACATAGACACGTCGGGAGTCGATGTTGTAGCGACTGATCACCTCGCGCGTCATGCCCGCCAATATCGCAGGCTCCCCCCGGCCGCGCTTTTGGTGGGTGTGCTTGAACCAGTTCCAGCAGCGGGAGGGGTTGGCGCTTTGCGCTTGCGCCGGGTAGAGTACGAAAAAACCTTGCCTGAGCGCGGCCTCATTCATGCCGGTGCCCGCTGCAAAGTCGTCAGGGTTCTGCGTGCAGCCGTGCAGCATTACAACCAAAGGCAGCGCCTGGCCGGAGTCGCCGGGCGGAACATACAACTTGTAGTCACGCATGCCGCCCGCTTCGGTGTGACTGCCGTTGATGAACTGGCCCGACAGCCCCGCATTGGTTGGCTTCACCGGTTCTGCCGCCGCCGTTGTTTCGCGCTTTACGTCGCGCGCCACAACGTCCGCGTCGCTGGACGCTGAGGCTGAGGCTGAGGGTACGGCGCTGCCTCTGAGTGCGGCCATGATCGCTGCAGTAGCTGCGCGCAGATTGCCGCTCTGCGTCAGACGCGTGGCGTCAGAGATGAAGCGGTGAAAAGAGGGATTCATGGGGGGTTCCTTGAGGGGGTGGTCAACGAATGCGACGGGCGAGCGCCGCTTTCACGGCCGGGCTCGCATGCAGCGCGCCCAGCACCACCACCGAATCAATGGCGGCCAGCGCCAGTTCCGGGGTGACATCGGGCGCAAGGGTGGCCAGACCCAGTACGCGAATCTGCAGCACCTCGCCCGACGCCTGCACAGCACGCAGATCATCGGCGGAGAAATACTGGATGCCTAGCACCAGCGTTTTCCGGGCCACTACCTGCTTCACCACGTCGGCGTGGCTGGCCAGATGGTTACGGATGGCGGTTCGGATCAAATCAGTTCTATTGGCGTAGAACCCCTCCTGAACCAGGAGGTCGATCTGGCCCAGGTCGATATAGCCCAAATTGATAGTGATTTTTTCGTCAGCCGGCTTGGCGACGACGGCAGAATTGGCAGTTCTTGGCGGCATTCAAGCCATCGTAGCACCATCCAAGTGGATGTTTTTTAGTTTATTTAAAGGCTTTCGAATTACTCACGAAACGTTTGGAAATTCGTCAGTAGTGCGGTGGCAAATCGTCGCCTGATCGACTAAATCCGCCACTGCTGGAATCCGGCAGCTGGTCTCGAAGCCGCGCCATTTCACGCGTTAACGCATCGATTTGAGCCTGCTGGCGAATGATGATCTGGTTAAGTTGATCCAATAGGTCTTCGCCGAAAGTGGCTTTGATTTCCAGATCGGTGAGGCGATTTTCAATGGCGTGGGGGTGTTCCATGCCCCTATTGGACACGAATTGCGGACCGCCTTGACGGCCGTTCACCACCCCTGCGGCAGTGCCGGCTTTTGCGTCGCCCTCTGGGGCTTATCCTATAATTTTCTTTTTCTCAAGAAATCTTGAAATGCCCAAGTCTTCCTTTCCAAACACAAAGTCCTGCATCGCCGGCGCCGTGCTGGCACTGGGGGCCTCGATGGCTTCCGCTCAGGAATTTCAGACGGTGGAAATCGCCCACGCGGGCCCGACCTCTGGCGGCATAGCGCATATTGGCAAGGACACCGAGAACGGCGTGCGTTTGGCCATTGACGAGTTGAACACCCAGAATCTCGTCATCGGCGGCAAAAAAATCAAGTTTGAGCTGAAGGCTGAGGACGACGGGGGTGATCCACGCCAGGCCACCGCGGTAGCCCAGAAGCTGTGCGACGCAAAAGTCGCGGGCGTGGTGGGCCATTTGCAATCGGGCACGACGATCCCGGCTTCGAGTATCTACAGCAAGTGCGGCATTCCGCAGATCACCGCGTCAGCGACCAATCCTGACCTGACCAAGCCTGGGTACAAAACCACTTTTCGATTGATTGCCAACGACAACGCACTGGGGGCAGCGCTGGCGATTTTTGCCAGCGACGCGCTCAAGCTCAAGAAAGTAGCCATCATCGATGACCGCACCGCCTATGGCCAGGGCTTGGCCGACGTATTCAAGGCGACAGCGCGGCAAAAAGGGATGGAGGTGGTGGATGAAGAGTTCACCACCGACAAGGCGACCGATTTCATGACGATCCTCACAAACATCAAAAGCAAGAAGCCCGACGCCATCTTTTTCGGCGGCCTGGACGCGCAGGCCGGCCCGATGTTGCGCCAGATGGAACAGCTTGGCCTGGCGAATGTCCGGTTTTTTGGCGGCGACGCGCTGTGTACCGAGAAGCTGCCGGAGTTGTCAAGCAGGGCGGCATCACTGAAAAACGTGGTCTGTGCGACGGGTGGCGCATCGCTGCAGAAAATGCAGGGCGGCGCCGAATGGAAGAAGCGGTACGACGCCAAGTTTCCCGGACAGTTTCAGATCTACAGCCCTTACGCTTACGACGCGACTTTTGTGCTGGTGGACGCCATGAAGCGCGCCAATTCGGTGGACCCCAAGGTCTACTTGCCCTTCATCGGCAAGACGCAATACAAAGGGGTCACGGCCAATATCGCCTTCACTAGCCGCGGAGAGTTGACCAAGCCCGCCGTCACTCTCTATACCTACAAGGACAATCTGCGCGCCGCGATGAACTGACGGCTGGCAGGCTCAAGCTGGCCGACGCAGAGTCCACCCGCAACTTAAAACCGAGAACACTAGCGGGCGGGCCGGACCGACTCCAGCGCCAAGGCATATTTCCGGCAGTGTTCCAGGTAGCCGGATTCATGGTCAGCGACGAGTTGCACCACGCTTTTCCAGAGCCAGGTCGGGGCGGCGAGGGTCTTGCCGCGATCCCGGTTCAATTCAACGCGCCAGCGTTTTCGGGCGCCATCGTCCATCTGCCGGGCGTGGGCGCGGCCAACTACATAGGCGAGGTAGTGCGCCACGATGGTGGTGTCTTGCAGCGTTAACTGATTGATTTCCAGTTTCATATCCTGGGGCAACAACTCCCGCAGGAACACGTCGTGATCCATAAATCTCTGGGCCACCATGCGTTCCCCAAGCGCTGGCGATAAATGCCGCGCCCCCTGCACCACACGGTGGGCGTTGTCGCGCGGAATACTGACATCTCGGTAGCGCGGCGCGGCGGCCTTGACGGCCTGCTTGATGTCGATCAGGCAGTATTCGCCGTTTTTCTTGTCGCCCACACCCAACAGTACCGCGTAGCGCAAAAGGCCCAACGAACTGCACCCTTTGACCCAATAAGCGGCATCGAGCACTTCAACCGGAGCGTCGTCGCTGCGTGATTCAAGCGTTCTCACCAGCTTGAGCACTTCAGGATTTTCAAACAATTTCATCATTCCGCTTTTTTCCCGACGCGACAAAGGCCAAAAATCCCGGCCCAACGGTATCGTTGGCCGCATATCGGCGATGCGCTCTTTCGCCAGCTGCTTCCACGACCGCTCGACCGCTTTGCGCACCACCCACCGGACCGCCTTCGGTTGCTCGACTTGTTCCTTGTCGCCGCCGCTGACAAAGGCCTGGTAGTAGCCCTGCATCACGTGCTCCAGCATCCGAGCGGTCACTACGCCCGACACCCTCGAACCCCGGGCGGCCATCGCCAGCGATAGGGAGAGCCGAACCAGATCGTGTACCGGGTTGCCGATAAGCGCTTGGTCAAGATCACGTATTTGGAGTTTTACATTGCCCTCCGCGTCGCCCAGCGGCCCAAGATTGCCCACATGACAATCGCCGCATATCCACACCGCTGGCCCTTCAGGCAGCGAGTGCCCCCGCTGGCCGTTCAACCACTCGTAAAAAAGCACCGTATTGCCGCGCACATAGGCGTCCGGCGAGCGGGCCATTTTCTTGTCGCGGCGTGCCAGCAAATGCTCGCTTCTTGCGTCGTGTGTTGGAAGAATCATCGACTGAGCTTAGAACAGTCTCGACATGCGGGCGGTGGGGTGCCGCCGCTTATCCACAACGATTGAGCGGGCAAGCGATCAAGCCCCTGATCCGTCCGTCGCGCAAGACGCTAACAGGGCGTCGTGGTGTCAGCTTGCCGCCGCTCGCTCCAACCGGTCGCGCACACCGTCCCACTCTGCGGTAGCGGGGACGCTCTCAATCCAGATCAGTTTGACGTTCTGGAGATCGAAGTTGCGCAAAACGGCAAAGAGTTGCTGGGCGGCGGCGGCTGCGTCGTCTGGCATGCGCCGATAGACCACCTGCTCTGACTTGATACGCACGATGGCGCGGGCATACACCGCGATGTGTGCCGCGTCTGTGCCCAGTAAATCAAGTGCAGCTTGTAGTGCGCCGGCCTCCATCAGGCGCACTTTGGCGTTAGGGGCGTAGTGCGCGCTTAGTGTGCCGGAAGCGCGCGGCGCGTTGCCAAACCCTGACTCGGCTTGTGCCAACTCCTCTTTCCCGAACACCGGCTCGCCACACGCGGCCTCAAGCTGCGTACGCGAAAGGACACCAGGGCGCAGCAACACGGGTCGCCTGCGGGTGCAATCGACAATGCTGGACTCAATGCCGACCTCGCAGGGCCCACCGTCAAGTACCAGCAGCTGATCGCCAAACTCTTCGCTGACGTGCCGGGCAGTGGTCGGGCTGACGCGGCCAAAACGGTTTGCACTGGGGCCAGCGACGCCGGTATTGCATGCTTTGAGAAAAGCCAGGGCCACCGGATGATCGGGGCAACGCAGGCCGACAGAATTTTGTCCCCCGGCTGCAGCCGCAGCCACGCCCTCTTTGCGCGGCAAAATAACCGTGAGGGGTCCTGGCCAGAACGCCTGCATCAGGCGCGCGGCAAACGGCGGCACGCTGCTGGCGTAAACATTTACCTGCTGTACGTCGGCGACATGAACGATCAGGGGGTGGTCTGCGGGGCGGCCTTTGGCTGCAAAGATACCGGCTACGGCCTGATCGTTGGAGGCGTCGGCACCTAGCCCGTAAACCGTTTCTGTCGGAAAGCCGACCAGCCCGCCGGCTTTGATGCAGCGAGCCGCTTGAAGAATGGATTGTGGGTCGGCACCCGACAAAATCATTGAAGGCTCTCGAGGCCTGGCAAGCCCAGAATATCGGCGGCCCGGCGCGCGGTGGCTTTTACGCCCGCCACATCAGGGCCCGTGATGTTCAGGTGACCCATTTTTCTACCCGATCGCGCTTCGGTTTTACCGTACAGGTGGAGATGGGTGCCGGGCAATGCCAGAACGGCCTGCCAATCTGGCGTGCGCGATTGACCTTGCGCGTCCAACCAAACATCCCCCAGCAAATTGAGCATGATGGCGGGCGAATGCTGGCGTGGCTGTGGCAACGGCAAGCCGGCCAAGGCATGCACCTGCAAGTCGAACTGCGAGAAATCGCAGGCGTCCAGGGTGTAGTGACCGCTGTTGTGCGGACGCGGGGCCATCTCGTTGACGACGAGCGTAGCGCTCTCTTTCCCGCGGTGGCTACCGTCATCAAGCACGAAGAATTCGACGCACAACACACCGACGTAGCCGATGTGTTGTGCTATCGATTTAGTCGCTTGTTGTGCTTGCGCAGAAAGTGCCGAAGGCATATTCCCTTCATACGCCTCGGTGACCGCCAGAACGCCGTCCACATGCACATTGCGCTGGGGCGGAAAGCTCACGACCTCGCCGTTCCAGCCGCGCGCCACAATGACGGAGCATTCGGCCTTGAGCGGCAATAGCTTTTCGAGCACGCAGGGTACCTGCTGGAGATCCGCCCAGGCTTTTGCCAGCTCCGTGGTATTTTTAACCCTCACCTGACCTTTGCCGTCGTAGCCCATGCGCGCTGTTTTCAGAATACCGGGCAACAAATCGGCAGGCACGGCTTGGAGGTGGTCTGGCGTTTCGATGACGGCGTAAGGTGCGCACTGGACGCCCGACACGCTGGCGCAAGCGGTGAAATGGGACTTCTCTTGAATCCGGTCTTGCGCAATAGCCACGCTTGCAGCGCCGGGCGCTACGGGGCGCCGAGCCGCCAGCGTTTGGAGTGCATCGGAAGGCACATTTTCGAATTCAGTGGTGATGGCGGCGCACAGCGACGCGAGCTGCAGCAAACCCTGCTCGTCGCTGTAGCCTGTCTGCACATGATGATGACTTATCAAGCCCGCCGGGCTTTCTGGGTCGGGATCAAGCACCGCCGTGACGTAGCCAAGGCGCTGCGCGGCATGCACGAACATGCGGGCGAGCTGGCCACCACCCATCACGCCCAGGGTCGCAGGCCGGCCGGTAGCTGAAACCGGGCCCGGAAAAATAGGCAGCGTGGACAAAGTGCTCATGCAGACGGCAGCGTCATGGCGCGGGCGGCGGCGGTTTGATCCGCGCGGAAAGCCTGCAACTTGGACGCGAGTGCCTTGTCGTGCAAAGCCAAGATAGCCACCGCGAACAGCGCCGCATTGGCCGCTCCGGCGTGACCAATGGCGAAGGTGGCTACCGGAACGCCCTTAGGCATTTGTACGATGCTGTGAAGAGAATCCACGCCCTGCAAATGCTTGCTCGCCACTGGCACGCCCAACACGGGCACTGCGGTTTTAGCGGCCAGCATGCCGGGCAGGTGCGCTGCCCCGCCGGCCCCCGCAATGATGGCCTGAAGGCCGCGCCCAGCGGCCTCTTCGGCATAGGCAAACAAGTCGTCGGGCATGCGGTGGGCCGAGATCACTTTCGCCTCGTGCGCCACGCCAAACTGCTGCAGAATCTGCACCGCATGCTGCATGGTGTCCCAGTCGCTGCTAGAGCCCATCACCACGCCCACCACGATAGGGAGCGGCGACCTGGCTGGATTGTTAGTTGTCGTCATAAGGGACCTTGTAGGTCTTTAATTTTTACGGCGGTGCGCCCGGAACCCCTGATTTTAAGGGCTTGGGCGGCCCCCTGCGTGCTATCGTCTTGCCAAGTCTTGCCTCCGATTGAAAATCTCCTTCCACTCCCCAACTCAGAAGAACCATGATCGACGTCACCGTTGCCAATTTTGAAGAGGAAGTCGTTGCGGCTTCCATGACTACTCCTGTGCTGATTGACTTTTGGGCGCCTTGGTGCGGCCCTTGCAAGTCGCTCGGACCGATTCTTGAAAAGGTCGAAGTGGACTATGCGGGGCGCTTCAAGTTGGTGAAAGTCGATTCTGACCAGGAGCAGCAACTCGGTGCCGCCTTCGGCATTCGCAGTATTCCGACCTGCATTTTGATGATGAATGGCCAGCCGGTAGACGGCTTTACCGGCGCGCTGCCAGAAGGCAAGGTGAAGGAGTTTTTGGACAAGCATGTCGCACCCGCCGCTGAAGAAATCCCAGAACTCGAAGAGCCAGCCGACCTCGCTGAAATTACCCCTGAAGCCGCGCTGGAAAAGCTTCACCAAGGGGTAGTGACCGATCCGACCAACGACGCCGCACGCTTTGATTACGTGAAGCAGCTTTTGACCCTTGGGCGCGAGGACGAAGCCAAGGTGGCGTTCGCGCCAGTGATTGCACAAACGTCTGTCGTGCGGCGTTTTGATTCTCTTCAGCGCTGGATGAACGCTATTGATTTTGTAGCTACTAATGCGCTTACGGAGACCGCAGGAGTCCAATTTGACTCAAAAATAGCGAGCAACAAGCGGGACTTCGAAGCGCGGTTTGACAAAGCCCGCTGGCTAATCGCCCAGCAACGCTGGACCGAAGCGTTGGACGAATTGCTCGAAATACTGATGCGCGACAAAGCGTGGTCTGGTGAAGCCGCACGCAAAACCTACATCGCCATCCTCGACATCATGGAAGCCCCTAAACCCAAGGTGGCGGACGGTCAAATTCCACCGGACGATCCGACAGTGGCGACCTACCGCCGCCGCCTGAGTAGTGTGGTGCTCAGCTAAACCGTTTACTAGCTGCGTGCAAAAGATCCCGTTTCTAAATTCCCCTTGAGCGCTAGTGCCTGACTGGCTTGGCAGCCCCTATCAAGCGGTCAGCCGCGTTAACGCTTCCTGGTACTTCGCTGCGGTCTTTGCGATCACATCGGGCGGTAAGTGCGGCGAAGGTGGCGTTTTGTCCCACGGCTTGCCGTTGATGCGCACACTCTCCAGCCAATCGCGCACAAACTGCTTGTCGTAACTGGGTGGGTTAAGTCCTGCAGCGAACGCCTGCTGATACCCCTCAATCGGCCAATAGCGCGACGAGTCGGGCGTCAACACCTCGTCCATCAAGGTGAGCGTGCCGTGCTCATCCAGGCCAAATTCGAACTTGGTGTCGGCAATGATGATGCCCTTGGTCAGTGCAAAGGCGGCTGCGGTTTCGTAAATCTCGATGCTGAGCTTTTTGATCTGCGCGGCAAGCTCAGAGCCCACCACTTTCACGACTTGCTCGTAGCTGATGTTTTCGTCGTGTTCGCCCGCCTCGGCCTTGGCCGCTGGGGTAAAGATCGGCTCGGGCAGCTTGCTGGCGTTTTTGAGCCCTGCTGGCAGTGCCACACCGCATACTGACTGGGTTTCCTGGTATTCCTTCCAGCCGCTGCCTGCCAGGTAGCCACGTACGACGGCTTCCACCGGAATCGGTTTAAGACGCTTGACCAGCATGGAGCGGCCGGTGACTTGTGGAATTTCAGCGGCAGTGACCGCACTCTCGGGTGCCTCGCGGGTAAGATGGTTAGGGCAAATATGGCCGAGCTTGCCGAACCAAAACAGCGCCATTTGCGTCAGCAACGCGCCTTTGCCGGGGATCGGCTCGCCGAGGATGACGTCAAACGCACTCACACGGTCGCTGGCCACCATCAGCAGCCGGTCTTTACCCACGGCGTAGTTATCCCGCACTTTGCCGCGCGCAAGCAATGGCAGGGAAGTCAGGGCAGAAGTGTGGAGAGCTTGGATCATGGTGGTCGGGCGGGTGTGAATGTAAAAAGCCCGCGCGACTTGAGTCAAGTCTGCGAGCTCTGAATTATCGCGAATACGGTGAGGTGGGCGGCAGTGACGTTTTAATTCACCACCTGAGCCAGCTCACCTTTGGCATATTGGGCTGCCACGATTGACAGGCTCTTGCCCTTGATCTTGCCGGCCTGGCCTTCACAGCCGAACTCGATATAGCGTTGCTTGCAGATGGCCTTGGCCGCTAGCGTGGCGGGTTTAAGCCACTCGCGCGGGTCGAATTTGCTGGGGTTCTCCGCCATGAATTTGCGCACGGCGGCAGTCATGGCCAGACGGATATCGGTATCGATGTTGATCTTGCGCACACCGAACTGGATCGCCTTTTGAATCTCTTCCACCGGCACGCCGTAGGTTTCTTTCATGTCGCCACCGTACTGGCGGATGATCGCCAGCAAGTCCTGCGGGACACTCGAAGAACCGTGCATCACCAGATGGGTGCTCGGAATGCGGCGGTGGATTTCCTTGACGCGCTCAATCGCCAAAATGTCGCCGGTGGGCTTGCGCGTGAACTTGTACGCGCCGTGGCTGGTGCCGATCGCAATGGCGAGTGCGTCGAGCTGGGTGCGCTTGACGAAATCAGCCGCTTGTTCCGGGTCGGTGAGTAACTGGGCGTGCGTCATCACCGCGTCGCTGCCGTGGCCGTCTTCTTTTTCTCCCTGCATCGTTTCCAGGCTGCCCAGGCAACCCAGTTCGCCCTCAACGGAAACACCCGTTGCGTGGGCCATTTCAACCACTTTGCGGGTCACCTCGACGTTATAGTCGTAATCGGCAATGGTCTTGCCGTCGGCCAGCAGTGATCCGTCCATCATGACCGAGCTGAAGCCCAGTTTGATGGCACCGGCACACACCTCGGGGCTCTGCCCATGGTCCTGGTGCATGACCACGGGAATGTGCGGGTAGCTCTCGACTGCCGCCTGAATGAGGTGCTTGAGAAAGCTTTCTCCGGCGTATTTGCGCGCACCGGCGCTAGCCTGCATGATCACCGGGGCATTCAGCTCGTCGGCCGCCTGCATGATGGCAGTGACCTGCTCCAGGTTGTTGACGTTGAAAGCCGGAATGCCGTAGCCATTGACTGCCGCATGGTCCAGCAGCTCGCGCATCGAAACGAGTGCCATGATCGAACTCCTCAAGAAAGTTAAAACGTGTTGAACAACGATAGGTTAATAACGCAAGCCCGCGCCGCGTGAACGCGACCTGAAACAGGCTGTAACCGTTATGTAATCGCAATTTTGATTCTACCGTTTGCAGGAACGGCGAAAGTCGCTCCGACGTCTCCGGGTTGTGCACGTCAGGGACAATTGCCTGCCAGTGCAAAGTTTCTCGGCGGGCGGTCTTGAGGCATACTTCCACCATCGTTGTTATCTCGCAGACTAGGCTTCGCGAGAAGTCACTTCATGACCATCCCAAAACTCCCGGAAGCCCTTGTCCGGTCTCGCATTTTTCTTTGGTCGCTGAGCAGCTTGTTCTTGTTGATGGTGTGGGACTATTCAGGGCTGGACTTGGCGATGGCGCACTGGTTTGGCTCTGCCACCGGATTTTCCTTGAACAGCCACTGGCTGTGGCGCGACGCTTTGCATGACGACATCCATTACCTGCCCTGGATTCTGGAACTCGCGCTGCTGCTGGCCATCTGGAAGCCTTTCGGCACCCTCAAACTATTGCCCACTGCAAGGCGAACGCAATTTGCATTGACCACACTGGTTGCGTTACTGGTGGTCTCGTATATCAAGATCCACAGTCGCACCAGTTGCCCCTGGGACTTGAAGCAATTTGGCGGCGTGGCGACTTATGTATCGCATTGGGCTTGGGGAATTGAGGATGGGGGCAGCGGCCGCTGTTTTCCCGCCGGCCACGCGTCGGCAGGCTTTGCGTTTGTCGGCGGGTATTTTGCCTTCCGACATCATTTGCCGCAAACGGCTCGCCGCTGGCTTGTCGGTGCCATGCTGGTTGGCTTTGTATTCGGTTTTTCGCAGCAGGTCCGCGGGGCGCATTACATGAGCCACACACTCTGGACGGCGTGGTTTTGCTGGACTGCCGCTGCCACGGTTGATTTTGGGGTCAGCCAATGGATTTTACAAAAGCGGCTACGCGCTCACGCACGGGTGCCTGACCTCTCAGTACTGACGCCATTGAAGCCATCAGAGTGACGTGGCTGACACCGTCAAACAATTCTGACTCCACCCGCACACCGCTGCTCTTGAGCCGCTGGGCCATGGCCACCGTACTGCGTTGCGGGTTCACCACGCGATCAGCCGTTGGCGCCAGCAACAACGCCGGAGGGGAAGATGACGAGGCATGCGCGAGCGGTTGGCTATCGGCGGGCGTGCCGGGCCAATTGAAGGCGACCTGAGTTTGGGCGTCCCCGATGGGCAGAAAATCGTAGGGTCCAGCCAGTCCAATCCAGCCCGCCAGTTGCGAGGGCGTCATGCCTTGTGCCTCCAGCCAACGTCCGTCCAGCGCCACCATGGCCGCGTTGTAAGCACCGGCACTGTGGCCCATTACAAAGACGCGCGCCGGGTCAGCCCCGTAATCGGCGGCGTGGGCCAGCGCCCAGTGCACGGCTTGCGCACTGTCTTGCACAAAAGCGGGGTAGCGGAATTCGGGGCTCAGGCGGTAGTCCGCAACAAGAGTCACGATGCCTTCAGATGCCAGCGCCTCCCCGACAAAGCGGTAGTCACCTCGATCTCCCGACGACCAGCTGCCCCCGTAGAAAAATACCACCAGTGGTGCTTGGCGAACAGGGCTCTCAGGTTGGTAGACGTCCAGGCGCTGTCTCGGATGGGCGCCGTACGACACGCCTTCCGTGCGCCGGTAGGTGTCGGTGGAAACGGTGGCATTGAGTAAATCGGCGCCCGAGCAGGCCGTGAGCAGCGCGGGCAACATGGCGAAAAGGGAACGTCTTGGCAAGCGGGCATAAATTTGGTCCATAGGCTTTCTCTTACGCACGCCTGCCGCGAATGGATTCAGCCGACACCGCCGCTTGGTGTGAGGGTTTTACGCCACCCGGCAGATTTTGAGCATGTTGGTGCCGCCCGGCGCCCCCATGGGCTCGCCGCAGGTGATGGCGTAGATGTCACCGCTTTGCACGATGTTTCTGCGCAGCAAGTGGCCTTCCGCCTGATCCAGCGCCGTATCCCGGTCGGCACTGGTGTCCATGAGCAGGGGCCGCACGTTACGGTAAAGCGCCATCTTTCGCTGCGTGGCCAAGTGCGGGGTCAATGCGTAAATAGGCACGCGGATATCATGGCGGCTCATCCACAAAGGCGTGGAACCGCTGTCTGTAAGTGCCACGATCGCCTTCGCGCCAAGTCGATTGGCCGTAAACAAGGCGCCCATCGCAATCGACTGATCGATACGGGTAAACGTTTTACCGGTGAAATCGGCCTCCAATTCTTTGTACTCAGCTTTTTCGGCCTCTGCACAAATCTTGGCCATCTCCTCGACTGTCTCCAGCGGATACCTGCCAGCGGCGGTTTCGGCGCTGAGCATCACCGCATCAGTGCCGTCCAGCACGGCGTTAGCCACGTCGCTGACCTCTGCCCGCGTGGGCACCGGATTCAGAATCATGCTTTCCATCATCTGGGTGGCGGTGATGACGACTTTATCCGCGGCCCTCGCCATTTTGATCATGCGCTTTTGCAGCGCAGGCACCGTCGCATTACCGACTTCGACCGCCAGGTCGCCACGCGCCACCATGATGCCGTCGCTGACCCGCAAAATTTCTTCTAGCTGGGGGATGGCCTCAGCCCGCTCAATCTTGGCGATCAGACCCGGCTTGTGCTTGTAAGGTGCGGCAGCCACATTACACAGTTGGCGCGCCATTTCCATGTCGGTGGCATTTTTGGGGAAACTCACGGCCACATAGTCGGCCTGAAAGCTCATTGCGGTCTTGATGTCTTCCATATCCTTGGTCGTCAGCGCAGGCGCGGTAAGGCCACCGCCCTGCTTGTTGATGCCTTTGTTGTTGGACAGTTCACCGCCCAATTTGACGGTGGTGCGCACTTCTTCGCCGCACACCGCGTCGACGGTCAACACAATCAAACCATCATTGAGCAATAACAAGTCGCCCGCCCGCACGTCGCGCGGCAGCTCTTTGTAGTCCAGCCCCACGCCTTTAAGATCGCCCGGCACTGTACGGGACGCATCGAGTACAAATTTTTGACCGGGCTCCAGCATCACCTTGCCTTCGGCAAATTTACCGACCCGAATTTTAGGGCCTTGCAGGTCCGCCATGATGGCAACCTCGCGGCCAGCTCGTTGGGCCGCCTCGCGCACCAGCTTCGCCCGTTCGACATGGTCCTGGGCCGTGCCATGGCTGAAATTCAGGCGCACCACATTGACACCGGCACGGATCATTTTTTCCAACATCGCGGGATCGCTGGAAGCAGGGCCGAGGGTGGCAACGATTTTGGTGGCACGACGCGTCATTGAAGGTCTCCCGTAATTTAGTCTCTGATTTTCACACGAAATCAGTCACCACCGAGACATCAAAACGAGGGCCGGGTGATGGTGGGTGAGTGTCGGGCAGCGGCATCAGGCTGCAATTGATTGGGTCAGGTCGGCCCCTGCAAAAACGCAACATCGATGCTCTGGCGAACAATGCGAATGCGGCGCGCACAAAGGCTGCGCCGCCAAGACCGGGACGCTAGCCAAGTTGGTCAAAAATGCAGACACCGCACGGTATGATCAGTTTTCCACCAAGGCCCGCGTCGCCACTCGGCAGCGTCCACAGTTCGCGGCCCGTCCAAAGCAAATCGCACACGGAGTTTCGATGCTAGGTTTTGATACACGGATCGCAAAAATTGTCTGGACCGTCTTTGTAATCGGGCTCCTGCTGTTCATTGTTTTCTCGGTACGACAGACCATTCTTGTCGTTACGTTTGCAATATTCTTCAGCTATCTTCTTTATCCTCTGATTGAGTTGGCGGAGCGCTACAAACCACCCAGGATTCCGCGTATCGTTTCAATTTGCGCCGTGTTCGTGTTGGTACTCGGAATCTTCGCTATCGCCGCCAGTTTGTTTGGCTCGCAAGTCGCGGACGAAGCGAGCCGACTCAGCCAACAGTTACCAAGTTTGTTAGACGTCAAGAATATTTCAGACAGAATACCGTTGCCAAATTTTCTACAGTCGCAACGTGTTCGGCTGGTCGCGTTTGTCAGCGAGCAATTGCAAAGCAGCTCCGGACAGGCGGTTCCTTTTGCTCAGAAACTGGGACTTGGCGTCATGCACGCAGCCTCCAACCTGATCTACCTCGTTCTGATTCCAATCCTGAGCTTTTTGCTTATCAAGGAAGCGCCGACCCTGAAGCGTGAAGTGCTGGCATGGATAGGCCACACCAACAGCTCGTTGTGGGCCGGCATCATTGAAAACCTGGATAAGCTCCTGGCGGGCTATGTGCGAGCACTGCTGATTTTGTCGATAGTGACGTTCATCGTCTACAGCACGGGATTTACCTTGATGGGAGTTTCCTACGCGCTGCTGCTTGGCGTCGTGGCGGGCCTGCTGGAAGTGATTCCGTTTGTCGGTCCGCTGATCGCGGCCGTCGTAGTGGTGCTGGTTTCAGCCTTTAGCGGCTATCCCCATCTACTTTGGCTGGTGGTGTTTATCTTCGCGTACCGGATCTTTCAGGATTATGTATTGAGCCCGTATCTAATGAGCGCCGGCCTGGAGGTCTCGCCGTTAATGGTCATCATTGGGCTGCTGGCAGGCGACCAACTTGGCGGGGTAGCCGGCATCTTCCTGGCCGTACCCGTCCTTGCAGCCCTGAAAATTGTTATTGCGGAAGCGGCGAAAAGTGCAAAAAAAACGGGAACTATGCGGTTTTGAATTGCACGGCGCGGATGCCCGTGCCGGTTCCTTACGCTGTCCAATAGGCTCTGCCGAAAATAGCCGGACCGAGCGTCTATTCACGGCATCCTACGCTTGATACCTTAAACCTTTTTAGATCGGGTAGCGGTTTCATTTTCCCAAGTGTGCACACGAAGAAATAATCCCAATCGCCAGCACGAAGTCCGCCAAAATGAAGGTATTTTCAAATCGTTTCTCTCAGCTGCGAGCTGCTTTCTGCTGCCATGCCGACCTTCCCTTAGGGGCCATTCGTCACTGCTGGCAAAGCGCGATTCCGGTACCCGGAAAGCTGGCGATAGATCGATTCAATGATTTGTCTGTCTCGGTCTGGACGAGTCCGTCGCTGACTCCCTGATAAAGCGGCCATGTGCGCAGAGAATCCTGATCAAAAGCCTATTGATGTAAGCTTCCCTCTGACGCCTTGAAAAAGTGCTTGATTGGCGCTTCCGTGGCCGCGCAGCCTTCTTGAATCAACCTATGAATGAAATTCCGATTTATTTAGGGTTATTTGATTTAACCCTCGCGCCGGAATTGAAGTGATTTATCAATTGCGAACCAAAGGCCTCGCCAACAAGCTTTATAAAAAAATGCAGTGCTGGAATCAACAATCGCTTACATTTTAAACACCGGCCTGGATTTATTGTTTTCAATCACCGAGTTGAGCCGACAGGTAATGCATCGGTCCCGAAAACGGCGACATGAATGAGCAGGCGCTTGAGCAAGCGATCCGTGAAGGTCGGCCGCGGATCCTATTAGCGGCGGGCCTGCGCGGCTGGCACGCCAAAGCCCAGGGGGGTATGCGGAAACCACTAGAATTTGGCAGCCCCTGGCGGATGTCACGCCCTTATCTAAGACAGGATTTACACCTTGCGCTACACCGACGTTTTTGCGCTTACACCGAAAGGCGAACAAGAGTTGCGCAATTCGGCCACCACAATTTCACCGCTAGAGGTCGAATTTCTGGTGCGCCTCGATGGCAACTTGTCACTGGCTCAGATTTACCAGGGCATGGATGCTGCAGTTGCCGAAACCTTCGATAAAACCGTGGCGCTGGTGGTAGGCAAGGGACTCGCGGCATTTGTCCAGCCAGACCCCTTTGCTGCATCGCTGCAGTTCGGTCTTAGCAGTTCGGCGCTGCATCAGGCCGACGCGGAAGCCGATATATGCGCCGCATCGCTTAAAAAATCCAACTACTATGTCCGCATTGCGCGTAAGCGGGGCGCGCCCCGCCAGCGTGCGGCAGGTGAGCGGATGTCAGCCGTCATTGTTGATGATGAGCCGCAGCTCGCCAAGTTCCTGAGTTACTTCCTAACGTTTGAAGGCTTCGATGTACGCGTCGCCAGCTGCCGCGCCGAGATCGTGGCGGAGTTTCGTAAACTGCCGGTCCCCGATTTGGTTTTGCTTGACGTCACGCTTCCCGATGCAGACGGTTTTGACATCCTGCTCAGAATCCGGTCTCATCCAGCATTGAAAGACGTACCCGTCATCATGCTGACGGCCAAGGCAAGCCGGGAGGGAGTTCTCAAGGGTCTGGCGGGAGGCGCTGACGGGTACGTCACAAAACCTGTCGAGACTGACTCCTTGCTCCAGGCGGTACGTACTGTGGTGGGCTTGAAGTAATCAGGAAGACCGACGCAATGGATCCCTTTTCTTTTGAGCAGTCCTTAGGAACGCCGAAGGTATCTGGTCACTGGGCACATCGGTCTGCGGGCCGAGTCAGGCCGTCGTAAAGCCGCGCCCTCCCACCGCCATAACGGGGCCTTGTGCCGGACTACAGGCCTCAGCGGTGGCGCTACTGCGAACTGTGGACGGGGTTATAACTAGGCAGGCTGCCCAAGAGCGTTTGAATGGCCAGACCCACCTGTACAGTCATTGCCGGTGTCAAAGAACCTGTCGAATTGACAAGCGGATGGACCGCCAGTTCAACCACTCGAGCGGCTTCTCCAAGCGCAGCAAAGCCGAATGTCGCGCTAGAGCCAGCCAAACTGTGCGCTTGTCGCTCCAGACTGTCCAACGCGTGTGCATCCTGCCGGTCGTCAAGGATCTGACGCCAGAGCGTTTCGATGCCAGCGAGTCGTTGGGGCAAGGAACGGCGGTAATCCGCACGCTGCTGTTCCATAAAGACCAGGAAAGCGGGATTGGTTTGAGTCATAGCGGCAGGACGGTGGTTGGCGACCTGGCTCGAAAGCGGCCACTAAGTTGCAAAGTGCGCGGACGGGACAAGTGTTTACAACGACAAAGGCGCGAACAACGCGGGTACGCTCCTGGCTTTATAGTATCGAAGCGTTTCACAGCTTCTTTCATCCACCCGCCCGGCGCTCCAGAATCTCAAATGCGGGCAGCGTTTTACCTTCCAGAATTTCCAGGAAAGCACCGCCGCCGGTGGAGATATAGTCCACCTGCTTTTCGATGCCGTATTTGGCGATGGCTGCGAGCGTATCCCCTCCGCCAGCAATCGAAAATGCGCTGCTTTCGGCAATAGCGCGGGCGATGCCTTCAGTGCCTTTGGAGAAGGCATCAAACTCGAACACCCCGACGGGGCCGTTCCAGACAATCGTGCCGGCCGCCTTAAGCTGGGCCGCCAGTTTGGCGGTAGTGTCGGGGCCAATGTCCAGAATCAGGTCGTCGTCGGCAACCTCCGTCGAGGCCTTCACGGTGGCCGGTGCGTCGGGGGCGAAAGTCTTGGCGCAAACCACGTCGGTGGGAATCGGCACTTCGGCGCCACGCGCTTTCATGGCCTCCATCACGACTTTGGCCTCTGGCACCAGATCAGCTTCCACCAGACTTTTCCCAATCTTCAGACCCGCTGCGAGCATGAAGGTATTGGCAATGCCGCCACCCACAATCAGTTGGTCGACATTGGCTGCGAGGGACTTGAGGATCGTCAGCTTGGTCGAAACCTTGCTGCCCGCGACAATCGCAACCAGCGGCCTGCGCGGGTTGGAAAGTGCGGCCGTGATAGCGTCCATTTCGGCCGCCAGCAGCGGACCGGCGCAGGCAATCGGGGCATATTGCGCAATGCCATAGGTTGAAGCTTCAGCGCGGTGGGCCGTCCCAAACGCGTCATGCACAAAAATGTCGCAAAGAGCGGCCAGCTTGCGGGCTAGCGCTTCACTGTTTTTCTTTTCGCCTTTGTTGAGGCGGCAGTTTTCCAACAGCAGCAACTGGCCCGGCTTGATGTCCACGCCATCGACCCAGTTGGAAACTAACGGAATCTCGCGTTTCATCAACTCGCCCAAGCGCTTGGCCACGGGCGCCAGTGAGTCGGCGGGCTTGAATTCGCCTTCTACCGGGCGGCCGAGGTGGGAGGTCACCATCACGGCGGCGCCAGCGTCCAGCGCCATTTGCAAGCACGGAATGGAGGCCCGGATACGGGTGTCCTCGGTGATGTTTCCGCTGGTGTCCTGCGGAACATTCAAGTCTGCACGAATGAAAACGCGTTGGCCCGCAACCTTGCCGCGGCTACACAAGTCGGAAAAACGGATGAAATTCATGAGCGCTCACAAAATGAATGAATGGTCTTGCAGGCCGAGCGGCCATGCTGAATGTCTGTGATTGTAGGCGGGCGAGTTGCGGCGGAAATCTGCAGGCCCGCTACCGATTCCCCGGCCTAGATTACCAGCCTAACGCCAGATGCAGCGGCAGGTAAACCGCCATGCCGATCACGATGGTGCCCAGCACGGCTTGCCCGGCCCCCCGGCGCCAGAAATAAAACGCAACGCCCGCAGCCGCGCCGTAGATGCGCGCGTCCTGCCAAGAAGCGATCAGCTGCCCCTGCGTTATGACCAGCGCGGGTGCGATGACGGCCGCCAAGGCAGCAACCGGTGCGTACTGCAGGCCCCGCTGCGCCCAGCGCGGTAGGTGCCATGGGCGGCTGGAGATAAAAAAGAAGCTGCGCGTGACGACAGTGACGACCGCCAGACCCACGATGACGCCGAGTGTCCCCCAATTGGTCATAAGGCCTTCAGTCCGCTACTCGTTTTCATGTCGGGGTCTTGGGGGCCGCGCGGGCGTTTCAAAAAGCAAGCAAAGCGCTACTGCCGCAGCGATTGCCACCACGCTGTTGAGGTTGAATGGCAAGGCAACCGCCGCCACCGCTGCCGCGCCTGCCACGCCGGCCGAGACGCGACGCATCGGAGTCGAGGCGAGCGAACACGTCACCCCGATCAGGGCCAGAATACCCGCAAAACCCAAGCCCCATTGCGGCGGAATCCATTGTGCCAACGCGATGCCCAGCAGGCTTGCTGCTTGCCAGCTCAACCAGTTCAGTCCGCCACCGCCGGCCAAATAGGCAAATTGCGCCTGGCGCTCGGCCGAATCCACGGGAGGATGGGGAAAGCGGCGCACAAAGAGGACGTAAGACATGTCGGTGGCAAGGTACCCCGCCAGCAAACGCACCGGACGGGGCAGGTGCATGACATAGCTGCGCAGATGTGCGCTGAATACGACAAACCGCAGGTTCACGCAAAAACTGGTCGCCAGAATGACCCATACCGGGGCGCTGGCGGCAATGAGCGGAATGGCTGCCAGTTGCGAACTTCCGGCATATACCAGCAACGTCATCGCTACGGCCTCAGTCGCCGACATCCCGGAGTTGACCATGGCGACGCCGGTCATCATGCCCCAAGCGGCCAGACCGGGTGCCACGCCGGAAATCTCTCGCGCGCCGAGCCGGAACTCAGGACGATGAACCAGCCTGGACAGGGCGAGACGGAGGCGCGCTACGGAGCTAATAGGATCTCACAGAGGCGGCAGGTCGAACGATTGACCCGCGTGCAAGGGAAAGCCGCGCAAAAAATCAGCGGCGGGCAAGCGCTTGCCGCCTGCGCGCTGCAGCTCCGTCAACGTCAGCACCCCGTCCCCGCCCACTACCTGCACACCGGCGGCCTCTGCAGACAAGATAGTCCCAACGGGCTTACCTGAGGGGGACGAACAGCTATCGATTTGAGCGCTCCAGAGTTTGAGGGTGTCTGCACCGAACTGCGCAGTGGCTCCTGGGTGAGGGTTCATGGCGCGAAGATGCCGCTCAATCACGGCCACGGGCTGCCTCCAGTTCACTGCCGCTTCCGCCTTCTCGATCTTGTGAGCGTAGGTGATGTCCTGGTCGGGTTGTTTGACCGGGCGCAGGCCTCCACAGGCCGCCAGTTCCAATGCCTCCACGATGAGTCGGCCACCGAGCTGCGAAAGTTTGTCATGCAGGGTGGCGGTGGTATCTGGCGTCGCACCGGTCTGGACGATGGGAAGCTTTTCCACCAGCAGCGTATCGCCAGTGTCCAGCCCGGCATCCATCTGCATGATGGCCACGCCCGTTTCCTGGTCACCGGCCTCGATAGCGCGGTGAATCGGTGCCGCCCCGCGCCAACGCGGCAGCAAGGAAGCATGAATATTCAGGCAGCCTAGCCTGGGGAGATCAAGCACCCACTGCGGCAAAATAATCCCGTATGCCGCCACCACCATGACATCGGCGCGAACCGCTTCCATCGCTTGACGGGCCAAGTTCGCATCGTCAGGATATTTGCCGTCCAATCGCAGACTGCGGGGTTGGATCACCGGGACTCGCTGGTTTTCAGCCCACTGTTTGACGGCCGACAGCTGCAACTTCATGCCACGCCCGGCGGGTCGGTCCGGCTGGGTTAACACCAGAGCAATCTCAAAGCCGGCGGCGTGCAATCTTGCCAACGCCACGCGGGCAAACTCGGGAGTACCGGCAAAAATGATGCGCATAGTGCCGATTCTAAAGACTCAACAAAAAAATCCCGCGGTGCCGCACCGCCGCGTGGTCTTCAACTTACCGAATCACGTTCTTCGTCTTTTTTCTGCTTGATCATTTTGGTCTTGATGCGGTTGCGCTTCAAAGGCGAAAGGTATTCCACGAATACCTTTCCTATCAAATGGTCCATTTCATGCTGGATACAAACCGCCAGCATGCCTTCAGCGCTATGCACGCAGAGCTTGCCGTCCAGATCCAGCGCCTGTACCTTGACGGCGATTGAACGCTCGACCCCGTCATAGATACCAGGCACCGACAAACAGCCTTCGTCACCGACGCGGGTCTCGGCGCTGGCCCAGACGATCGCGGGGTTGATCAGCACGAGCGGCTGGTCGCGGCTTTCGCTCACATCAATCACGATCAAGCGCTCGTGCACGTCCACCTGCGTCGCCGCTAGGCCAATACCCGCCGCTTCATACATGATCTCAAACATGGCGCCAGCGAGCTTGCGCAAGCGTGCGTCTACAGCGGTCACAGGAATGGCTACTGTGTGCAAACGTGGGTCGGGATAGCGAAGAATGGTCAGTTGGGTCATGGGGGCAACAAGTGAGATGTCGCTATTTTCGCCACTTTTGTCCGTTTTTTAAACGTTACGATCTTCCCAGAATCGGGTAATCGTTGCTTAATCAAGGGCTTAAGGTCAGAATCGTGCGTCACTTCTCAAGATAAAAACAGGGTCCGGCGAGTTCAATTTCGCTAAATTGGAACCACGCCAGCCTCAAGGGCCTTCAAGATGCAAACTATTTTTGGTCGTTTTAGTCATATTTCAATAGCAACCGCCGCCTTGTTGGGAACCACAGTTGGCCTACATGCGCAAAATTTCCCGATTACCCCGAATCAAAGGGCGACGGCTACCCAGGTCGCAGATTCCGGCGTGGCCTTGGCTGACTTGGCACCCAATGCGCCAGACCGCTACAGCGTCAAGCGTGGTGACACCCTCTGGGCGATCTCTGGCATCTTTCTCAAAAGTCCGTGGCGCTGGCCAGAATTGTGGGGCATGAATCTTCAGGACATCCGCAACCCGCACCGCATTTACCCTGGCCAGCAGCTCTATCTTGAAAAAACCAATGGTCGGGCAACTTTACGCACCCGCCAGGCAGCAAGCGACGGTCCGCCCACCGACACGGTAAGAGTCTCTCCCACCACCCGGGTCGAATCGTTGGCGGACACCTCCATCCCCACGTTGGCCCCCAATGCCATCGAACCGTTCCTGAGCGAAGCCATGATTGTGGACGAAGTCGCATTTGCGACGGCGCCGCGGATTGTGGCTGCGCAGGAAGGTCGGGTGCTTCTCAGCCGTGGCGACCGTGCGTACGCGCGAGGCGGATACGCGGGGGCCAACACCACCGGGAAGCCCCTGAGCGACGCGAAAGGCGAACCGCTTAACTACAGAGTCTTTCGCAATGCCACGCCCTTGAAAGATCCGACCACCCAGGAAATCTTGGGCTATCAGGCGCAGTATGTGGGCAAAGCCGAACTGGTGCGCGGTGAATCCACCGACCACACAACTGACAAAGAAGGGAAAGAGCAAATCGAAATTGTGCCGGCGACCATCGACATCGTCGCCACCAAAGAGGAAATGCGGGCGGGTGACCGTCTGATCCCAGAACCAGCCCGTGAATTGCTCAGCTACGTCCCTCGCGCACCTGCTACCGCCATCACCGGGCAGATTGTCGCGGTTTATGGGAACGCCGTTGCCATTGCGGCAGAAAATCAAATTGTGGTGATTAACCGGGGCAGCAGCGACGGGATCGAGAAGGGTCACGTCATGGCCCTCATCAGGGACGGCGAGCGCCTGCAGGATAAAACCGACAGCGCCCGACCACAGATCAAGCTGCCCAACGAACGCAATGGTTTAATGATGGTGTTCAAGAGCTTTGAGCACCTGTCTTATGCGCTGGTTCTGCAAACGACCGAGGGCGTCAAGGCCGGCGACCGCTTCACCAACCCGAATTGAGACTTTCAACGGTTGCCACGAAGCCAGCCCCCTCCTCTTAAAACCAGCGTTTTAGTGGACTCTCACGAGCTTCGCGCGTGGCTACGGTTGACCTTGTCGCCCGGTGTAGGTAACGCCACTTCACGCAAGTTACTGGCTGCCTTCGGGTCGGCACAGGCCGTTTTTGATCAAAGCGCAGTGACCTTGCGACAAGTCGGTTCCGACAAGCTGGTCAGTGCGCTCCAGATCGAGCCGCTGACTTTGGCCGCCCAGTTGCAAACCACCCTCGACTGGCTGCACGCTGGCGACGACCGGCGCGTGGTGACCCTGGGCGATGCTGCTTACCCGTCTGAGTTGCTCGATATCGAAGATCCGCCCCTGATGCTCTACATGCTTGGGACCGCCGCGATCCGGCTACAACCAGCGACAAAAGCAATAGCGCTCAACCTGGCCATCGTAGGCAGCCGAAATCCCACACCCCAGGGCGAAGACAACGCCCGGCAATTTGCCAAGGCGTTTGGCAGCGCCGGACTGTGTGTCGTGTCGGGACTGGCTCTGGGTATTGACGGCGCTGCCCACGACGGCGCAATGCTGGGTGGGGGAGAGACGATTGCGGTGGTTGGAACCGGACTGGACCGGGTCTATCCGAAAAGACATTTGGCGCTGGCGCACCGGATTGCCCAGCAGGGAATGATCATCAGTGAATTTCCGCTCGGCACGCCTCCGTTGATGGCCAACTTTCCCAAGCGCAACCGTATCATCTCCGGGCTGTCCCGAGGTACGCTGGTGGTTGAGGCAGCATTGCAATCAGGCTCGCTGATCACGGCGCGGCTGGCTGCAGAACAAGGCAAGGAAGTTTTTGCCATTCCCGGATCCATTCATTCACCCCAATCACGCGGCTGCCACGCACTCATCAAGCAGGGCGCCAAATTAGTGGAGTTGGCGCAAGACGTGCTGGAAGAGTTGAATCTTCCACTGATCAGCCTGGTCGAAAGCTGTTACGGCGCTTCACACGCGGCGGATGGCGATGATCCGGGTGCCGGCTGGCCCTCGAATGACCCGCTCATTGCGGCTCTTGGCTTTGATGCCGCGAGCCTGGATGCATTGCAGGCGAGAACTGGACTTGAAACTGCCCAATTGCAAGCACAGTTGCTTGAACTCGAACTGAACGGACAGGTCGCGCGCCTGCCCGGCGGTTTGTTTCAACGCCTGACAGCGGCCTGAAGCCTCCCACGCAATCCTCCCTAACGGCGTTGACACTGTCGCCCCTATCTGCGTTATATTGAATCTATGTTTGAAGTATTGGTCTATGTTTACGAGAATTATTGGCAAGGTGACGCGTGTCCGGAACTACAGCGGCTGGGTCGCAAACTCACTGCAGCTGGATTTGAAGCGGAAGAGATCCAGGCGGCTCTTGTTTGGCTTGACGGATTGAATATCGCAGCGCAGGTGACGCAGATCGGCCTCCCTGCAAAGACGCCGGCGGGCATTGCCGGAGCCCTTGCGGTTCATCCCGGCATACAGCCGCAGTCGGCCGACAGCCTTCGTGTTTACTCGACGGCCGAACAGGCTCATCTCGGTGCACAAAGCCTCGGATTTGTGAGTTTCCTGGAATCATCCGGCGTGCTCCCCTCCCATATGCGAGAGATTGTTATTGACCGTGCCATGGCGGCACCGGGAGAGCCAGTAACGCTGGACGACCTGAAAATTATCGTGCTCATGGTGTACTGGAGCTTTGGCGAGGAGCCCGATGCACTGGTTCTCGACGAATTGTGTGACGACACGGCGTTTCGCGTCGCCCACTAAACGCCTGCGCAGGGCCGTCACTACCCCAGTAAGCGCTCTGGATTGGCGTCCAGTTTGGCCAAAGCGTCGCGTGTGGCGCGGACTGTCAGGGCCTCTTCTTCCATAGGCACCAGTAAACCCGCTTGCAAGTAGGACGCCAACCGGCGCGCCTGAATCAAAAAGTTGCGCCCGTCGGCAGCCGCAAACAGATGCAAATGCTTTCGATCGCTGCACCAGACAAACTGAACTTGTCTGACTTGGCCGTTAGTGTCCAGGCTGAACCAGGCGCCCAACTGAAGTTCTTTTACCCAAGCGCGCATGGCGTCTGTGGGGTAGCTGCCACCGTCAGTGATGACGTCAATATCTGCGGCATCAATGCCAATCATCGTCACCAGACTGGCCGTATCCAGCGGCAAGTCGCCGACATCGTCATCCGACAGATAGTCTTCCAGATTTGTCAGCCGCTTGGCCATGGCTTCAACCCGCTCCACCGAGAGCGCGTCGGTTTTAGACATGAATGCGTCCGCAAGGATGTCACTGATTGCTTTCAAATGACCGTCCTGTGCGGGTATTCCCAAGCCCAGCAGAGACATGCCGAGGCGCAGGAGTTGCAGCAGTTTGGGTAAATCGGCAATGACACGGGCACGATCAACCCGATTTGGTTTGGCGCTTGCGGCCCAGACCAAGTCCGCAGCAGCCCGCTTGAGCGTAAGGGTTTCTGCGTGCTGCGGGCCATTTTTCATCGCCGCAATGGCCAGCGCTTCGGCCCATATTTTGAATAGAAACCCTCGGATCTCTTCGCGCACCGGCATGTCATTGAGCATGTTCCGCATCTCAATGGTGTACTGAATGGTCATGGTCTCTTTTTGCTCGACCTGCTGGACCACACTGACCGCGCGGGCTGTGCTGTCTTGTTCGGAAAAGAACTTCGACAAAAACTTTTCAAACTCCTCGCTGACGAGTTGAAATACCCGGCGCCCGGTTTCTGGATACTGCTCTATAACTTGCACAATCCGCTTGATTTCAAATTCTATCGCTCCGCTTGAGACCGTGACACCAAACCCCAGCACGCAGGAGCCCATGCGGTCGATCAGCCGACGCGCCGGATGCTGCAAGGATCCGAAAAACTCGGGTTCGGCAATCGCCACACGCAGCACGGGCATTTGCAGCCGCGCAAACCAGACCCTGATCACGGGCGGAATCCGCTCTTCGGCCAAAATACTCTGAAACATCAAGGCCACAATTTCGATGGTCGCCTTTTCCGCAGATGTGGCAGCCGCCTGTTTAAGCGTGCTGCTGCGCTCGCGCAGTGCGCCCAGAGCCTGAGCGATGTCCGCCTGACCGTACACTTGGCCTGGGGCCTCTGCCAGCAAAGTACGCTCCGCGCCACTTTCTTCCGCCCGTAGAACGCTGGCCATCGCCTGAGCGAGCGGCACAGAAGGCCGAGTGGCCTGCTTGATGTCAAAATCCGAAACTTGCTTTGAAAGTAACCGCTTGAGGTTCCCCATCACGTCTTGGGCGCGTTGGCGCGCTCTGGCCAAAGGTGTGGCGGCAGTTTGCATGCGCGTCTCGTTAGCAATGGAGTCGTTTGAGCCCCCATTCCCGAACCCCTGCCCAGCACCTGCGGCGCTCCTGAACGCCGATAGGCTGTCAGGAGTCCTTGAGCCCGCAGTGCGCCCGCCGCCATCGCCTGAACTTCGCGGCTCAAATCTCGATCGTTCGTACGAAGGCTCCAGAGCGCTATTTAAACCTGACCTAACAGTTGTAGCCGAAGGAGTGCGCTTGACCAATGGCCGCAGATCAATTTCTACCATCACCCCTTGGCGGACCAGAAATTCATTGGTCGCGTGATAGGTCTTCAGCATGTGCTCGCCCATGCCTTTATAAATCAGGTCCTGGACCATCAACCATAAATACTGCGGGAGAGGTGCCCGCGTCCACTGTTCGACCAACAGCTGGGCCAGCACTTCGGGGCGAAAGATATCCTGCTTATCCAATTCGGAAATGGCTTCCAAATTTTGCACGCGCAATCGCAGATCATTCAACTCCCAGCTCATGAAATCGAGCAGGCGCAACGCCAGCCGGGAGGCGAATATCTTGCTCTCCATCATGTCGTCGCTCACCAGCTCGAGTTTGCCGCTGTTCCCAACTCTAGCTTCGGAAGTCACCGAAGGAGCGGCTTGCGCTTTCATCCAGGCCTGACCCGTGCCCTGCACCCAGACCGCACCATTTTTCTGGAAAACCAGGAAGGCGTCGCGCCGTTCCTGCATTTCGCGGGCTCCGCCAGGCTGGTCGGCCAAGAGTGCCAGTTTGTCTCCAATGGCTTTAGCCAACTCGGGTAACACCCGCACGGCAAGCTCTTTAAATAACGCCCGTGCCTGCTTGGCTAGAAGACTATTCTTGTTAATACTGGAAGCCACAACTACCCTGAATGGTTAGCCTTTAGCTTACACCGTGGCACCTGCGTTGGGGTCGTTGGGGTCTTCTTCCTTCTTTGGAGGGCCCTTGATAAGATCTTCGCGCTTGATACCCAGCCACATGGCGATCGCGGCAGCCACGAACACCGACGAATAGATACCGAAGAGAATGCCGATGGTCAGCGCCAGGGCGAAGTAAAACAGGGTGGGCCCGCCAAACAACAGCATGGACAACACCATGATCTGGGTCGACCCGTGGGTAATGATGGTACGGCTGATGGTGGAAGTAATCGCGTTGTCGATGATCCCCACGGTATTCATTTTCCGGTAACGGCGGAAGTTTTCCCGGATCCTGTCAAAAATTACTACGGACTCATTGACGGAATAACCCAGCACGGCGAGTACCGCAGCCAGTACCGCGAGCGAAAACTCCCACTGAAAAAATGCAAAAAATCCGAGAATAATGACCACATCATGCAGATTTGCAATGATGGCCGCCACCGCATATTTCCATTCAAACCGAAAGGCAAGGTAGACCATGATGCCAAAAACCACCATGGCCAGAGCTTTCAACCCATCTTGAGCCAGCTCTTCGCCCACTTGAGGGCCCACAAACTCCGTTCGGCGCAGCACCACATCGCTGTTGGCAGTCTTTAACGCTGCCAGAACTTTGTCGCTTTGCTGAGAGGTGCTGACACCTTTTTGAGCCGGCAAGCGGATCATCACATCACGCGAGGTGCCAAAATTCTGAATCTGAACATCGGTCAGGCCCAGTCCTGCCACCGTCGTCCGGATTTTTTCGACGTCAGCGGCCTGTGCGTAATTGACCTCCATCAAGGTGCCGCCGGTGAACTCTACAGACAGGTGCAGACCCCGGGAAAAAAGGAAAAACACCGCCAGCGCGAACGTCGCAAAACTGATGCCGTTAAAGATCAAGGCATGCCGCATAAACGGAATGTCACGTCGGATTTTGAAGAATTCCATCTGGGGTCCTTGGGAAGCTGCTCAGCAAAAAGAGGTGAATTATTTCGCCACGGTACCGGAAGCCGCAGGCTTCCACACCGTGCCAATGGACACCGTCTTGAGCTTTTTCTGACGGCCGTACCAGAGGTTAACCAAGCCGCGCGAGAAAAACACCGCCGAGAACATGCTGGTCAAAATACCGATGCAATGCACAACGGCAAAACCGCGGACGGGGCCAGAGCCAAACGCCAATAGCGCCAGCCCGGCTATCAGGGTGGAGATGTTGGAATCCAGAATGGTGGTCCAAGCCCGCTCATACCCCGTGTGAATAGCCGCTTGCGGGGAGGCACCGTTGCGCAATTCCTCCCGCACGCGTTCATTGATCAGCACGTTAGAGTCGATGGCCATGCCCAATGCAAGCGCCATCGCCGCCATACCGGGCAACGTCAAGGTCGCTTGCAGCATGGAAAGCACCGCCACAAGCAGCAACAAGTTGACGGCAAGCGCCAATCCGGAAAACAGGCCGAACAGCATGTAATAGACCGCCATGAAGGAAACAATCACCACGAAGCCCCAAGACACACTGTGAAAGCCTTTAGAAATATTGTCCGCCCCCAACGTCGGGCCAATCGTGCGCTCTTCAATAATTTCCATCGGGGCGGCCAGCGAGCCCGCACGCAACAACAATGCCAGGTCATTGGCTTCAGTCACACTCATGGATCCGGAAATCTGGAAGCGGTTGCCGAGTTCACTCTGGATGACCGGTGCGGTCAGCACTTCGCCCTTGCCCTTTTCGAACAGCAGGATTGCCATGCGCTTCTTGATGTTTTCACGACTGGTATCGCGCATGATGCGTCCGCCCTTGGCGTCAACCGTCAAGTCAACCTTGGGCTGCTGGTTCTGAGAATCGAAGCCCGGCTGCGCATCCGTCAGGCTTTCGCCGGTCAGGATCACCTGTTTCTTGACAATCACAGCTTGCCCGTTGCGCTCAAGGAAACGCTCGGATCCGAAAGGTACCGGCCCGGTGTTGTTCTCTGCGGCTCTCGCCTCGGCGCCATCTTCTACCAGACGCATCTCCAGCGTGGCCGTGCGTCCAAGAATGTCCTTGGCCTTGGCCGTATCTTGAACACCCGGCAATTGCACCACAATGCGGTCTTTACCCTGCTGCTGAATGACCGGCTCGGCAACGCCCAGCTCATTAATCCGGTTGTGCAGAGTCACCATGTTCTGCTTGAGCGCCTGGTCCTGCACGCGACGTGCGGCCTCGGGCTTGATGGTGGCGGTTAATTTGTACTCGCTACCTTCTGGAACATCGACCGTCTGGAGATCCTGAAACTGATCTTGGATAAGCGCTTTGGCAGACGCCAGGGTTTCGGAGTCGCGGAATCTGATTTCAATGGCCTGCCCGTTGCGACTAATGCCGCTGTGCCGAATATTTTTTTCGCGCATCGACAAGCGAAGATCGCCGGCCTGGGACTCCGCCCGCTTGGTAAGTGCCGCCTGCATGTCCACCTGCAGCATGAAGTGCACGCCGCCGCGCAGATCCAGCCCCAGATACATAGGAAAGGCATGCAGCGAAGTCAACCACGCCGGTGAGCGCGACAGCAGATTAAGCGCCACCACATAAGCCGTATCGGTGGGGTCCGGCGACAAGGCCCGCTCGACCGCATCTTTGGCTTTCAGCTGCGTATCGGTATCGCCAAAACGGGCTTTTACGGAACTGCCTTCTAGCGTGATGGCATCCGCCTTGATGCCCGCGTCCTTCAGCGCCTGCTCCACCCGGGCCATGGTGGTACTGTCAACCTTGGTGGTGGATTTAGTGCTGGAAACCTGCACTGCCGGCGCTTCACCGAAAAAATTGGGCAGCGTATACAAAGCTGCCATCAGCAACGCGACCACAATGATGGCGTACTTCCAGGCCGGATAACGATTCATGAGAGGGCTGTTCCTGATGGGCGGAGAGAGAAAGGGGCCTTGATTACCTCAACGGGCCCCTACGCGTAATGCCGTATGGTTTACTTGGTGGTGTTGATAGCGCCCTTGGGCAACACCTGGACGATGGCACTGCGTTGCAGCTGCACTTCAACGCCAGGGGCAATCTCAAGCGTCAGATAAGCCTCCCCCAACTTGGTCACTTTGCCTAACAGACCGCCTCCGGTGGCGACTTCATCGCCTTTTGCCAACGCCTCAATCATGGTACGGTGTTCTTTTTGCTTCCTCATTTGTGGGCGGATCATCACAAAGTACAGCACGACAAACATGAGCACCAACGGCAGCATGCCGGTCAGTGAAGACATCCAGTCGGTGCCTACGGCGGCAGTCGGAGCGTTTTGGGCAAAAGCAGAAGAAATGAACACAGCTAACTCCACAACTATTTAAAAAGACACTGACAGGGGCTCCGGCCTGTAGAGCCAGAACGAACATCGTGTGATTGTATGCGGCGGGCGGAGCTAAAAGGTGTCATAGGCGCGCGCCCGGCCATTTTCGAGCCGGATTCGAAAGCCGCCGCAACCCACAGCAGCTCCTGCGCTCTCGGCTCATGCCACTTTCTGTTCGATGGCAGACGAAGGCTGACGGAATGATTGCATCAACGCCGCCCATTGCGGCCGTGCCGACGCAAGGTGGCGAGCTTTGACATGGCCGTACCCTTTTATCAGTTCGGGAATCCTGGCGATTTCCAGTCCGACGACATGGTTCCGAGCGCTAAGGCCTGTCAGCACCTCTTCCATGCTCGCCCTGTATTCATCGATAAGCGCGCGTTCCGTCCGCCGCTCTTCGCTGCGCCCAAAAATATCCAGCGGCGTGCCGCGCAAACCTTTGAGTCGTGCCAACACCTTGAAGCCCGTCGTCATCCAGGGACCAAATTTTTGCTTTTGCAGCTCTCCCCGCTCGTTTCTGGGCGCTATCAAAGGGGCTGCCAGGTGGTAATTGAGTTTGAAGTCGCCTTCAAACATGGCGTTGACCTTGTTGAGAAAACCGGCATCGGTATGCAAGCGCGCCACCTCATACTCATCTTTGTACGCCATGAGCTTGAAGAGGTAGCGGGCCACGGCCTCGGTCAATGTGGTTTTCCCCAGAGGCGCTTCGACGGCGCGCACTTTGTCCACAAAGCCTTGATAGGCCTGTGCGTAGGCAGCATTCTGATAAGCCGTCAGGAAGTCCACCCGCTTGGCCACCATTTCATTCAAAGACGGTTTTTTGACGAACTCGATCACTTGCGCTGCCTTGAACATGGACTGCACGGAAGCAAGATCGTGCGCGCAGCGACGGCCCCATTCAAAAGCCGCCTTGTTGTTATCGACCTGCACGCCGTTGAGCTCAATCGCACGCATAAGCGCCGCGTGCGACAGCGGTACACGCCCTTTTTGCCAGGCAAATCCCAGCATCAGGGGGTTGGTGTAGATCGAGTCGCCAATCATCTGCACGGCCACTTCTTCGGCATCGAAGCTACCCATCAACTCCGCGCCCACCGCGTTACGCACCGCGCTTTCGCAATTGCCGCCGGGGAATTGCCAATCAGGATTGGTTACGAACGCCGCCGTCGGGGTGCCATGCGAGTTCATCGCCACATAGGTACGCCCGGGCTGCATGACAGCAAGGGTGTACTTGGCCGCAGCCACAATCGGGTCGCAGCCAATCACCAAGTCAGCCTTGGCGGTATCAACCTTGGTGGTGTAAATAGCCTCGGGCCGGTTGGCGATCTGGATATGGCTCCAAGTGGCGCCGCCTTTTTGCGCCAGTCCGCCAGCGTCCTGCGTGACGACACCCTTGCCCTCAAGGTGCGCGGCCATGCCCAGCAACTGGCCGATGGTGATGACCCCGGTGCCGCCCACCCCCCCCACCACGATGCCCCAGGCGGTTTCAGCCACAGGCAAAACAGGCTCGGGAATCTCGGACAAACCAGTGGGAAGCCCTTTTTTCTCCTTTTTAGGTTTTTTCAATTGCCCCCCTTCAACCGTCACAAAGCTCGGGCAAAAACCCTTGACGCAGGAGAAATCCTTGTTGCAAGTGTTCTGGTTGATGCGGCGTTTGCGGCCAAATTCGGTTTCCACCGGCTCCACCGACAAACAGTTGGACTGCACCGAGCAGTCGCCACAACCCTCGCACACCAGTTCATTGATCACCACCCGTTTCTCGGGGTCGACCAAAGTACCCCGCTTGCGGCGGCGGCGCTTTTCAGTGGCGCAGGTCTGGTCATAAATGATGACGGTGGTGCCCTTAAGCTCCCGAAACTCGCGCTGGATGCGGTCGAGTTCATCACGGTGATGCACCTCTACCCCCTCCAGCAACCGTGCACCCTGGTACTTCTCCGGCTCGTCGGTCACGATCACCAGCTTGCTCACGCCTTCGGCATCGAGGCTCCGCATAATCTGCAGCACCGAGTGGCCCTCAGGGCGCTCACCCAGAGGCTGACCGCCGGTCATGGCTACCGCATCGTTGTAGAGGATTTTGTAGGTGATGTTGACCCCGGCCACTATGCTTTGACGGATCGCCAGCAGACCGCTGTGGAAGTAGGTGCCATCGCCCAAATTGGCAAAAATATGCGGGTCACGGGTGAACGCGGACTGCCCCACCCACGTCACGCCTTCGCCGCCCATCTGGGTGAAGGTAGAAGTTGAACGGTCCATCCACACCGCCATATAGTGGCAGCCGATCCCGGCGACTGCGCGGGAACCCTCCGGTACACGCGTGCTGGTGTTGTGGGGACAACCGCTGCAAAACCAGGGGGCACGGTCTCCGGTTTCAACCGTCAGCTCAGTCAATGCACGTTCGCGCGCTTCGATCACCGCCAGTCGCGCGTCCATGCGAGAAACAATGTCCGCCGGCACGCCCAGCTTTGTCAAGCGCTTGGCGATGGCCTTCGCAATGATGGCGGGCGTCAGGTCCGCCTTGGCACGTAGCAACCAATGGTCGCTCGGATTGGACCGCCCCCATTCGCCGCCCGAGGCATCGCCTTCGGGTTCATCAAATTTGCCCAGAACATTGGGCCGCACGTCGTCGCGCCAGTTGTAGAGTTCTTCCTTCACCTGGTATTCGATGATCTGGCGCTTTTCCTCAACCACCAGGATTTCTTGCAAGCCCCGCGCAAAGTCGCGGGTGATGGTGGCTTCTAGAGGCCACACCACGTTGACCTTGTGCAGCCGGATGCCCAACTGATGGCAGGTTTCTTCGTCCAGCCCGAGATCAACCAGTGCCTGCCGGGTGTCGTTGAAAGCTTTCCCGCTGGCAATAATGCCGAAGCGGTCGGTCGCTGTCGCAATCACATTGTGATTGAGCTTGTTGGCCCGGATGTAGGCGAGCGCGGCATACCACTTGTAGTCCATCAGACGCGCCTCCTGGTCCAGCGGCGCGTCAGGCCAGCGAATGTGCAGGCCGCCCGGTGGCATTTGGAAATCCTCCGGAATAATGATCTTGACGCGTTCAGGATCGACCTGGATCGAGCTCGACGACTCCACCACTTCCTGAATCGTTTTCATACCGGCCCAGACGCCAGAAAATCGGCTCATGGCGAATGCATGCAGACCCATGTCAAGGATGTCCTGCACACTCGACGGGAAAAACACAGGCAAACCGCAGGCCTTGAAAATGTGGTCGCTTTGATGCGCAGCGGTCGAACTCTTGGCGACATGGTCGTCGCCGGCAATGGCGATTACGCCGCCGTGTTTGGCGGTACCTGCCATGTTGGCGTGCTTGAACACGTCCGAGCACCGGTCCACCCCTGGGCCCTTGCCATACCAGATGCCAAACACGCCATCGAACTTGTTGCTCTGCGGATAAAGGTCGAGCTGCTGGCTGCCCCACACCGCCGTTGCGGCCAATTCTTCATTGACGCCCGGCTGGAACACGATATTTTGTGCCGCCAGGTGCTTCTTGGCCGCCCATAACGCCTGGTCGTAACCGCCGAGTGGCGAACCACGGTAGCCACTGACAAACCCGGCAGTATTCAGGCCACTCATGGCATCGCGCATGCGCTGCAGCATGGGCAAGCGGACCAGCGCCTGCACGCCGCTCATGAAAGCACGGCCGTGGCCGAGAGAATACTTGTCGTCCAGCGTGACCGTTTCTAGCGCTTTTCGAATGTGCTCGGGAAGTGGTGCGTTCATGTCGTTGTCTCCAAATTATTTGTAATACCGCCTTTTGGGCAGCTGCAAGCGAGGCCAAACCCGGGTGGGGTCAAGTCTCCAACTGAACGCAAAGTGTATGCCGCGCAGCAAGATATGTCTTTGCGTTCTTTGCCCGATTTAGACTATCCCTAGAAAGATTCTTGCTAGAAAATAGGATAAATGGAAACATTAGACAAGTTTGATCTCGCGATCCTGAATGAGTTGCAAAAAGATGCGCGCCTGACCAATACCGAGTTGGCGTCCCGCGTAGGCCTGTCGGCGGCGCCCTGCTGGCGGCGTGTGCGGGCGTTGGAAGAGTCGGGTTTCATCACCGGCTACCGGGCCGAGATCAACCGCCACAAGATCGGCTTGGGCGTACTGGCTTTTGTGCGGCTCGACGCAGCGCAGAGTACCGGCCACGTGCTGCCAGCCCTCGAAGAGGCGATCCGCAAAATTCCCGAGGTCATCAGCTGCCATTACATCAGCGGTACCGGCACCTTCGAATTGCAGGTGGTGAGCTGCGATCTGAACACCTTCAGTCAGTTCGCGCGCGACGTGCTCATCAACCTGCCCAACGTCAAGGATTTGCACACCAGCTTCTCGCTCGGCGAGGTGAAAGCCAGCAGCGCGCTGCCGCTAGGCCATCTGGCGCGCGGGAAAGCTTAAATTTTCACAAAATACGATTGCAGCCAACCGGGCATAGTTGTCAAAAACTATAGCTTTAACAACCGGCAAAGACCCATTCGGATGCACCGTCAAACCACGGAAGCGCGCTGGTGTTGGAAACCAGTGGGGCAGCTACCGTGGCCAGAGAACCCAGAGCCGCAGTGGCTGATTGACGCGCGCAGCCATCTCACCGGCTTGTGGTCCGGTTCCCGCAAAATAATCCGCCCGCACCGCACCCACAATGGCACTTCCGGTGTCCTGCGCCACCACCAGCTTTTGCAGGTTGGCCGCGTTGCCGCGCGACGCTAGCCAGACTGGCGTTCCATAAGGAATGCTGTCGCGATCCACGGCAATGGATCGTCCCGGCGTGAGCGCCACGCCTTGAGCGCCTTTGGGGCCGAACGCGGCATCAAAATTACTCAGCGCCTCTTCGCGGAAAAAGATAAACCGAGGATTGCTCCAGAGCAACTGCTGCACGCGCTGCGGGTTTTGCAGCGCCCAGGCTTTCGTAGCGTCCGGCCACGGATTGATTTTTGTGACGCCTTGCGCCAACAGCCACTGGTTCACACTCCGGTAGGGCTGGTCATTGGACCCTGCGAACGCGACGCGGACCACGTGCTGCGAACCGTCGGGCTCGCTGATATCAAGACGGCCCGACCCTTGTATTTGCAGCATCAGCGCATCAATAGGATCTGCCACCCAGGCGATTTCCCGACCTTTTAGCGCCGCTCTGGCTTCGGGCAGCGTGTCGATTTCCTGCCGCGAGAACCACGGCTTGCGGCTGCCCAGCGTGCTGGGTGCGCGGTACAAAGGCACTTCATACGCCCCGCCAGTCATGCGACTGGCTTTCAGCACCGGTTCGTAGTAGCTGGTGAGCAAGCCTTCGGACCCGCCCTGCAGGGTCTCAACCCGATAGGGCTGCAGCCGGGCGACCATCCAGACACGCTGCTCCTCCGCCGAGGCGATGCTCAGGCGCCGAACTTCACCGCACAGGGGCGCGAAAATCGGACCCGGCCGCTCGCAGCTTTTGAGCCAGGCGTTCCAGGCCTCAAACAACTGATCCTCTTCAAATCCCGGCAATTCGGCCCAACGCACCGGAACCCAGCGACTCTTACCTTGCACCAGAGGCGCGGGCAAAGGGCCGCTATCGCCAGGACGACTCCCGGCGGTCACGGGCGCAGCAACAGGCACCGACGGCATAGACGATGAAGGCGGCATGGGGGGGCTGGCGCATGAAGCTAGCAGCGCCGCCATGGCGATAATGGGTGCCAGTCGTATTGACCGCGTTAAGACCGTATTTGCAACCCAAGGAAATGTCATGTCCCTACTCTTGCTAGAAGCCCTGGGCGCGTTGCTGCTGTTCGTGTTCATTGTGTGGTGGACGATGTTTTCCGGTCGTAAAAATGGTGAACTGCAGCGCGGTTCGGAATCCTCTGCGTCCAGCCTGGAATCAGACCAGTCCGCTGAAAAAAAATAAATCGCTGGGTTACCGGCTCGACAATAAGTTGGTTCGATTTAGCGACCACTCGTTCCCCATTTTGTCAAAAACTCCAGCGCAACGCACCTAGGAGTGTCCTACCGGGCCAGCGACGGGCGCTGGTTTGGCCCGCTGATGAAGCACCGCTTACAAGACGCGATGATTTAACGCCGGCAGGCGACGCCGCATAGCTTGCAGATGAGGCCCAAGAACTTCAGCCATCACCAGTCCTGCGCCTTGCGGCTGCTGCGCCAAAATCTGGCCCCACGGATCCACCACCATGCTGTGACCCCAGGTGCGGCGCGCATTTTCATGGGTACCGCCTTGGGCGGCTGCCACCACATACGCCAGATTCTCAATCGCGCGGGCGCGCAACAATACTTCCCAATGGGCTTGTCCGGTAGTGTAAGTAAAAGCGCTCGGCACCAGCAACAGGTCCGCCTTCAAAGCCCGATAGAGCTCTGGAAAACGCAGGTCGTAGCAAACGCTCATGCCGATGGCGTAAACATGACCGTCTTGTGAGGCCAACTCAAACTGCACCGGCTGTGTACCGGGCTCCAGCACGCGGGTTTCGTCGTAGTGTTCTTGGCCCTGCGCAAACCTGAACAAATGGATCTTGTCGTAGCGTGCCACACAATCGCCTGACGGTGCATACGCCAGCGAGCAGTTGCGCGCGCGGCTCGGGTCAGCGGTCGCCATCGGCAGCGTTCCGCCAACAATCCAGAGTCCCAACTGACGGGCCGAATGACTCAAAAAATCCTGGATCAAGCCGCAGCCAGGCGTCTCCTGAAACTTTAATTTGTCGGTGTCCTTGAAACCCATCACACAAAAGTATTCGGGCAGAACCGCCAGCTCGGCGCCTTGTGCTGCGGCCTGCGCCAGCCAGTGCGCGGCGGCGTCCAGATTGCCCTGAACGCTGACGCCTGAAACCATCTGGATAGCGGCAATTTTCATGATCAGCGAGTCTCCGCAGGGGCAACGCCGGACTTTCCTGGTGCCTGGCTTCTGCGATCAACCTTGGTGATTTTGGGGTCCGTCCAAGTGCCATCAATGTGAAACTCCTGGGTCGCCGCTTCCATCAGGGGGCGGCGCAAAAACATCTGAGCCAGGAAGCTGCCCAAGCCGATAGCCGGATTGATGACCGTGGCAATCAACGAGGCTGTACCGGCATTGATCTCAGGCACCACGATCACCTTGATGTTTTGCGTTTCCCGGGCAATGTCGGCACTGCCGTCCATCAGCACCGCGGCATTGACACCGCTCATCTGCAGATTGTTGGTACGTGCCAGCCCCTGGTTGATAGTGACATCGCCGCGAACGAAGTCAAAGGCGAAGCCCTCGGAAAAGACGTCCCGAAAATCCAGCGCCAGGCGCCTGGGCAAGGACTGCAGGCTCAGCACGCCCAGCAGCTTTGCGATGCCCGGGTCTGCCTTCACGAATTGCCCGGACTCGAGGTTCACGTTGAACTGCCCGCTCAGGGTGGGATAGTCCAGGCTCAGCGGAGAGCCGATCCAGGCGACTTGGCCTTCGAGCTTGCCTTTGCCGCGGCGAATCAGCTCGCCCATGCCAAAGCGTTTGAGCAACTGACCCGAATCGGCAATGTCGAGCTTGAAATTCATCTCGGTGCGGCGCCGCTCCGAAGGTCCATGCGGTATCCGTGGCCCACCTGCTGCTGCTTTGACCGTTGAGGCCTGCGGGTTCAATGCCACCCAGTTGCCGGTCGCCGTCAGCATGGCCTCGGGCAAGATCATATTGAACTTGTTCAAGCGCCACTCGCGGATACCCCCCCCGGCTACAGCAGATCCGCCCCGGTTGACCGCTTCAATTTCAATCCGGCCCAGTTTCTTGCCCCGCAGTTCCATATCTTCCACCACAATGTCTAGGGCCGGGATGCTGGCGGGCTGCTCGTTCAACAGCGCCTCCACGTCGCTGGCCGTGCTGGGCGCCAAGCTCAAACGTGAAAGCCGTGCGTACACACGATCGGCACCTACGCCGCCGGGCTGGGGAAACTCAATGTAGCCATCAAGCTCAGTGGCATCAATATTCGCGCGCCAGTTCAAGCCGTCGCGCGACCCGCCCACCACCACATTGCTCAGCCGGCGGCCGCCTACTATCAATTCCTTGGCCCGCACGGCCATCACCGAGGGAACATAGCCCAGGGACGCAGCGGCAGAACTGACTGGCGCGGCCTCCAATACGTTGCCGCTGGGCGCGTCGGCCAGAATTTTCCCCCAGGCGTCCAAATCCACACGGGCCAGGTTAATGTTTGCGCCGACTCCCGTTACCTGCACCGGACCCGTCTCCCCGGGCTCCAGTCCGATGCCTATGCCGCCTCGAATCACGCGCGGTTCGCTACCGCTCACATCGCGCACATAGCGGAGGGAAGCGACCCTTCCGATGCTCAATGAAAGCTGGTCCTGCAACGTCTGCCCTGGGCTCATGGAGGCCGGCAACAGCGCATTCTCAAAGCGGAGTGGCAACACCGCTTCAGCGGTTTTGCTCAGGGGCGCGGGCAAATTCAACGCCATACCCTGCAGACTGCTGACTACCACCAGCTCCGACACCCCGCGCCTAAAACCGAGGGAGGCCGAGTACGCGGCGCTGCCGCTGGCGTTTTGCGCCATGCGTGCGACGAACCCCATGTCTTTGGCCTGGCGTAGCCCTTCTGCCGTGACCGTGCCTTGAGCCTTGAAGGCCACGCCAGTCTCTGTGTCGGGATTGCCCGCCGGAGTTCGTGAAGGGGCACGCGTACCCCCGTCAAAGCGAATCTCCCCTCCGAGCAGGCGTCCTTGGGCACCGCTCACGGTGAAGCCCCGCTCGCTCACCGTCACCACCCCCTTAACTTTTGTCAGCTGGGGCGTAGCAGGCGCAAACTGCAGGTCATTACCAGGCAGCGTGACCGTGCCTTCAACCCGCGATTTATCGATCGAATGGATAGGCAAGATCAGGTGAAAGCGATAGTCGCCAATACCGCTTGCAACCGTCTTTGCCAAGGCCTGGTTGGTCATGCCGGCCAGCGGCGAGGTATTGACAAAACCCAGCGCATCGGAAAGCAGCCCTTTGATGTCAGTGCTGACCTCGACCGTTGCGCCATGAGTCAGGTCAGGAATTCGCGCCGCGCCCTTGACCAATTGCAGGCCGGGCAATCGATCGACTTTTCCGCTGACGCCATTCACCTCAAGTGCCGCGCGGTTGAAAACCAATTCCCCATTGAGCTCGGTCAGGGCTGGCCACGGTGCCGCGCCCGGCGGTTGCAGGAACTTGGGGACATACGCAAAATGTCCGTTGTGCACTTTAGCGGAGACGCGAAAGTCTCCTTGGGCCGGGTTGACAAAAGGAATCAGCCTGACCGCACCCAAGACCTTGAATTTCACGTCGCTGACCTCGCCTTGCACCACGGCGTCACGGACGTAATGGCGCACCGGCTCGGGCAGCACCAGAGGTAAATAACGGTGAACCTTGGTTCCATTGCCGCGGCTCAAGGTGCCCTGCAGATCTAGCACTCCAGGGAAGCGGCGATCAGAGGACTTGTCAACCGTCGCAGCGCCGGGGGCGGCGTCCTCGGTATGCCATTTAACCTGAGCTTGCCCCTGCGCGTCGGCATTGGCAAATTGCAAATTGCGCAACTGCATTTCAATTTTCTGGCCCGAGAACTTCCATTGCGCCTCAACCGACAGTTGATCCATTGGAACCTTCGCGTCCTCGAAAATACCCGGCAGATCAATCGCACCGTTAACGATCTTGACCTGGGCTTGGCCGCCCTGCTGCGTCATGTCGAAATCAACGTTGGCCCCGCTAACACCCGGCCTCCCAGGGGTGTCGGGCGGGGCGCTTCCCGCGCCCGCGCTGGACGCCGGTTGCAGCGCTGCAGGCGCTGCCGGCAAGGCGGCAACGCTCAGCCCCACCACGCGGCCTTTCGCCGAAAAAGTAGTCGGCGCCTCCGCTGGTCCCTGCCAGCGGGCCTCGATGGTTTGCACCAATCCCTGGGGCGCGAATGAGGTGATAAGTGCCTGCGCACCAGCGTCGAGCGGCAGGCGACTGGCGATCTGTGCCAGCGCTGCAAGGTCCAGTTTGTCGGCTTTAAGTTCGCTGTGCTGCGGCACGCCCGCTTGATCGTTGGTGTGCGTCAGCGCGACGTTGCCGCCCGGCCACTGCAAGCCGTCCCGGGTGAGAAACCGCAGGCCTTCTGTATTGAAATCAAAGCCGCTGGCGCGCTGTCCGCCACCAATGCGCCCAGCCACCGATTCAAACGCCAGCGGCTGCAGCCGGGCGCTTAGCCGGGCATCGACATCGCGCAGCGCCATGTCGGCGGTGCCGCCAACAATCTTGCCTTTGATGACATCAGCCCAGGCACGCAGCGCCCCGTTTCCTCGTATTAATTCCACGCCCAGCGCATCTTCGCCGACGTATTGCTTGGCGCGGGACACGTCGACGCGGGCAAACTCGGCGTACAGCTGCCCGGCCCAGTCCGTAAAGTCGCCCGCGTGGCCTGACAACAAGGGCTGCCTGAAAATTCCTCTGAGTGTGAAGCGGTCACCCCATTCCACCGGTGGCGTGGCATCCAGTCGCACCAGGTGGCGGCGCCCGGCATTGCGCAATACCAAGTCCAGCTGCGTCAACGCCAGGGGCGGCGCCCGATGCAACTCGTCGGTCCAGCGCACCGCGCCTTCGCGTATGACAAACTCGGTCTGCGAGAAGAACCAGTCCGCCGCCGGGCTGCGCCTGGCGTCTGGACCCTGCGACATATCCAGTCCGCCAATGTAGATTTTTCCATCGGCAGCACGCCTGATATCGAGTTCGGGCTTGTCGATATAAAGCTGCTCAAAGCCCAAGCCCAAAATTGAGGACGCTGACAACGCGCCCAGAACACGGGGCAGGCGCAACGCCTCCCGCCCTTGCGAATCCAGCAAGGTCACGTCGTGCAACTCAAAGGCAGGAATCATGCCTTGCGAATAGGCTGTAATCTGACCGATGCGAACAGGCACCCCCAGCGCCTTGCTGGCTTCCTGTTCGATACGCGAACGAAACTCCCCGATTCGCGGCACAATCCACCCGTGCAGCACGAACCAGCTCAGACCAAAAAGAAGCCAGGCCGCTGCAACCAACCAGAGCAAGAGGCGCATGAGAAAAGCGATCCATCGGAGGCGTCTGGACGGCGAGGCTGGCGGGTCGATCGGGATGGTTATCGTGGGTTCCATTGGCTAGATAATTATGACCGCCGGTGGTAATGTTCGCCCGACGCAACACCATGAAGTTTGTGAAGTAGTGTGATGACCATGAATTCGACCGTCCGCCCGGACATCCTTTCCGCCACGGAGTCGCCCTTGGTGGGTGCGTCGGCTTATTCCCGTTTTGTCCAGCGCATCCGCCGCCGTTATGCAGAGCAGTTGCCGCTTTTGCCAGAGGGCGCACCAGCGCGCGCTTCCATGCAGCTCACGCTAGCGGCGCTTTTGGCGAGCGGCCTCGAAACGGGAGCGGCCCTTCGAGTGCTTCGCCAACTGGTCCTGGAACGGCTGGTGGTGCTCGATTGCGATGGCAGCTGCGACAGCCAGGCGCCGTTGCTCATGGTGACCAAGGCCATGACCGAGCTGGCTGAATTGGCGCTGGATGTGGCCATGCAGAGCTCGGGCCAAATGCTCGACGCGTTGCACGGTGCCCCTCAGGCACCCAACGGAGAGCGCGCCTGCATGTGGGTAGTGGGTATGGGCAAACTTGGCGCACGTGAACTCAATGTCTCCAGCGACATCGACCTGATTTATGTTTATGACCACGACGGTGAAACAGCCGGCCGTAGCGATGGCCGCGGTCAAATATCGAACCACGAGTATTTTGCACATCAGGTCAAATCGGTTTTCAGCCTGATCGGTGACGTCACCGAGCACGGCTTTGTATTCCGGGTCGATCTTGCGCTGCGGCCCAACGGCAACTCCGGCGCCGCCGCCATCTCGCTGAGCGCACTCGAGGACTATTTTCAGGCACAGGGGCGTGAATGGGAACGCTTTGCATGGCTTAAAAGCCGTGTGGTAGCGCCCCAGGATTGCATCCGCAGCGGTTCGGCGCAAGCCTTGCGCAGTTCCGTGCTGCCGTTTGTCTTCAGGCGCTACCTCGACTACAACGTGTTTGATGCGTTGCGCATCCTGCACCGGCAAATTCGCGAACACGCCACCAAACGCTGCGCCGGCCATCCCGAGCGCGCCAACGACGTGAAGATGTCGCGTGGCGGCATACGCGAAATTGAATTCACGGTGCAACTGCTGCAAGTGGTGCGCGGCGGGCAGTTTCCCGAACTGCGCACTCGCCCAACTGTCGACGCACTTCAGCGCGTCGCCCACGCCAACCTGATGCCTCAGGACACCGCCGATGCGCTGGCGAAGGCTTATGACTTTCTGCGCCGTGTAGAGCATCGCATCCAGTACCTGGATGACCAGCAAACCCATGTGCTACCGACGCGCGATGACGATCTGGGCTGGATTTCAAAGACCTTGGGCTTCGATAATTACTGCCTGTTCCTGATCGAACTGGACGCACAGCGCGAGCTGGTCGCCGCAGAGTTTGACAAACTGCTGGGCGGCAAAATCGACTGCAAAGGCTGTGGGAAAGGGACATCGGAGCCGCCACCGCAGCTGGACGACCTACTCGAACAGTTACCCGCGCAGTGGCCGGCTCAATTTCGCCATCGTTTAACGCTGTGGCGCCAACATCCCAGAATCCTTGCCTTGCGCGAGGACTCGCGTGCCCGCCTCGCCAGGCTGCTTCAGCGCACTGCGGGTTGGCTGTGCGAACGTAGCGTGACGGAAGAAGCCGCTTTGCGCTTCCTCGACTGGATAGAACCGCTGCTCAGGCGGGAAAGCTATCTGGCGCTCCTGCTCGAACGCCCCGCGGTGCACGAACGTCTATTGCGGCTGATGGGCGCGGCAAAATGGCCTGCACGCTACCTGCTCCAGCATCCGGGGGTGATCGACGAGCTCGCCAGCGACGAGATGATGCACGAGCGTTTTGATGCCGCCGGCTTCACCAAAGAATTGCAACAGCGGCTGGCCGCCTTGAGACGCACGGGCGAAGATGATGAGGAAACCTGCCTCAACCTGCTGCGTCGCGCCCACCATGCCGAAGTGTTTCGCACACTGGCCCGGGACGTAGAAGGCGTCCTTACCGTAGAACAGGTAGCCGACGACCTGAGCGCCTTGGCCGAAGCCGTTTTGAGCATTACCGCCGACTGGTGCTGGCAGCGTCTCAAAAACAGGCACCGCGAGTCGCCGCAATTTGCCATCATTGCCTACGGAAAGCTGGGCGGCAAGGAGCTCGGCTATGGCAGCGACCTGGACATCGTATTTGTCTTCGAAGACGAGGATGAGCGCGCCCCCGAGGTCTATGCGACCTTCGTGCGAAAACTGATCAACTGGCTGACCATCAAGACCGGCGAGGGCGACCTCTTTGAGATCGATACCGCTTTGCGGCCCAACGGCAACTCTGGTCTGCTGGTGACCCGCTTTGAGGCCTATGCCCGCTATCAGCAGCAGCGCGGAAGCAACACCGCATGGACTTGGGAGCACCAGGCCATGACGCGCGCCCGTTTCGTCCTGGGTGAAGAATCCTTGCGCTTGCGGTTCGACCAGGTTCGGGAGGCGGTCATCTCGGCGCCGCGCGACGTGGCGGCCCTGCGCGATGAAATCATGGCCATGCGCGACAAGGTGCGCGCGGCCCATCCCGTCAAGGGAGACAAGTTTGACGTTAAACACAGCGTCGGCGGCATGGTGGATGCCGAATTCGCAGTGCAGTTTTTGGTGCTGTCGCAGTCCGCGCGGCACCCCGAGCTGATTCACAATGTCGGCAATATCGCCCTGTTGCAGCGCGCCGAAGCGGCCGGCTTGTTGCCGCCGGGCGTCGGCGAGCGGGCGGCCAGTGCCTATCGGGAACTCAGACGCGTGCAGCACCGCGCCCGCCTCAACGAGGAGCCTACGCAGGTGACGCCGCCTTTGCTGCAAGCCGAGTGCGACGCCATTCAGGCGCTTTGGGCGGCTATCTTTAAATCGATCCCTTGATTTAACCTGCTTTAATCCACGTAGCCTGCGCGCAAACCTTCTGTTGCCCTGCAGGATGTGGCAACGCACGAGGGAAACCGCAACCCATGAATAAAATTTACGCCGCCCTCAGGGCTTCCAAGCCGCTGGCGGTGGGCGTCTTATCCGGTTTCGGACTCGCGGGCTGCGCAGTTGGGCCAGCCTATACGCCTGTTTCCGTGGCAATCCCCACGACCTGGCAGGCGCCCTTGCCACATCAAGGCACCCTGACCAACTTGTCGCAGTGGTGGCAGCAGCAGAACGACCCCTTACTGGTCGAGCTGATCATGGCCGCCGAGACGATCAGTCCTACTATTGCGTCGGCGCGCTCCAACATCGAACAGGCGCGCGCCTCCCGCATCGCCTCTGGTGCGGCTTTGCTGCCGACGCTGGACGCCACCGCCAGCGCTACCCGCGGCCGCTCACCCCCCGTGAACCGGGCCAGCCCGCCGATTGCCACGACCGAACAGGCAGGGTTGCAGGCATCGTGGGAAATAGATCTGTTTGGCCGGTATCGCGACACTCAGAATGCCAACCAGCAACGGCTGGAAGGCTCCGCAGCGTTGTGGCATGCGGCGCGTGTCTCGGTTGCCGCCGAGGTGGCCAATCAATACTACAGTCGGCGAACCTGCGAAAAGCTTTTGAGCGTCGCACGCGCCGATGCAGCCTCCCGGCTTGAAACGGCGCGCTTGGCAGAACTCAGTGCCAAGGCGGGATTCCAAGCACCGGCGACGGCAGCCCTTGCGCGTGCCAGTGCAGCGGAAGGGAATGGCAATGCGATTGCACAACGCGCATTGTGTGATCTCGATATCAAAGCGCTGGTAGCCATGACGGCCATCGACGAGCCCGCCCTGCGGCAAAAACTGGCCCAGCCAGCCGCCGATACGGCGCAAGAAACGATGCCACCCATTGCCAGTGTGCCTGCGGAAGTACTGGCACAGAGGCCGGATGTGTTCAACGCCGCGCGCGAGGTCGATGCCGCTCACGCAGAGGTGGGCAGCGCGCTGGCCCAACGCTATCCACGCTTGAGTCTCAGCGGCTCCATTGAAACCGCCAAATCGATAGCGCGCGGCGTTTCGCAACGCTTTGACACCTGGTCGGTCGGTCCACTGCAGTTGACCGTCCCGCTGTTTGATGGCGGCGTTAGCGCCGCCAATGTTGAGGCGGCCAAAGCGCGTTACCAGAACGCCGCAGTCCAATACCGCAGCAGCGTGCGACAGGCTGTTCGCGAGGTGGAGGAAGCGCTTGTCAATCTGCAGAGCACCGCCGAACGCAACGACGACGCCAAGGTCGCTGCCGCAGGCTACCGTGCGTCCTTCACCGGTACCGAAGCAAAATACAAAAGCGGCCTGGCCAGTTTGATCGAACTGGAAGACGCGCGGCGCACGTCGCTGGCCTCCGAAACGGCGGTCGTTACCCTGCAACGCGAACGCTCCAACGCCTGGGTGGCCCTGTACCGGGCACTCGGCGGTGGCTGGACAAGCGCCAGCCCTACGCCACCCGCCCCATTAACTGACCTCGACGTTTCTTCCGCTTCCGCTTCCGCTGCCGCCGCCACACCCTGAAAACGCGGCCATCGTTGATCTTTATCTCACCCGACCGACGAATCGAACACCCCCATGGAAAATTTTAAAAAGAGGCCGGCAGCTATTATTTTGACAGCTGTTATCGTTTTGGCGCTAGCTGCAGCCGCTGTCTATTTATTCAATTTCAGGGCGGCGGATAAACAAAGAACGATCGCAGCGAAACCAGCCCTCACGGTAGCCACGGCCCGGCCCAAACAATTGAGTCTTCCGGTCAAACTCAGCGCCAATGGCAACATCGCCGCCTGGCAGGAAGCCATCATTGGCTCTGAATCGAACGGACTCCGCTTGGTCCAGGTGCTCGCCAATGTAGGAGACCCGGTTAAAGCCGGACAAGTCCTGGCAGTATTTTCGGGCGACAGCGTGCAGGCAGAGGTGGCCCAGGCCCGTGCCAACCTGCTGGAAGCGCAAGCCAACGCCGCCGATGCGGCAGACAACGCTGCGCGTGCGCGCACCCTGGAAAGCTCAGGCGCCTTGAGCGCACAGCAGATCAACCAATACAGCACCGCTGAAAAAACGGCAAAGGCACGCGCCGAGGCCGCCAAAGCGGTGCTGGACGCGCAGCAACTGCGAGGGCGACAAACCAGGGTGCTTGCCCCGGACAACGGGGTGGTGTCTTCACGCACCGCCACCGTGGGCGCGGTCGTCGGCGCGGGCACCGAGTTGTTTCGGATGATTCGCGGCGGGCGCCTCGAATGGCGCGCGGAAGTGACCGCTTCCGAGTTGGGTCGTCTCAGCGTGGGCACCCCCGCCACAGTCATCGCGGCCAATGGCACGCGGCTGACGGGCCGAGTACGCATGGTCGCGCCGACCGTAGATCCGCAGACCCGCACCGCCTTGGTCTATGTGGATTTGCCCGCGTATGCCGGCATAGGTTCGCCGGCAAAAGCAGGGATGTTTGCCCGAGGTAGCTTCGATCTTGGCAGCACGCCGGCGCTCACCATTCCGCAACTGGCCCTGGTGGTGCGCGACGGCTTCAGCTATGTGTTTCGCCTCACTCCCGACAATCGCATCAGCCAGATCAAGGTGCAGACTGGCCGGCTGGCCGGGGAGCGGATCGAAATCACGTCGGGCCTGACTGCCGACGCAAGGATCATCGTGAGTGGCGCGGGGTTTTTGAACGATGGCGATTTGGTGCGGGTGAACGACGCAGCGACCATCGATAAGCCTGTTACGCCTGCCAGCGGCGTACGAGCAGCTATTCAATAAAGAGCACCCCGAATGAACGTCTCTGCCTGGTCGATCAAAAATCCGATCCCTGCCGTCATGCTGTTTGTACTGCTGACATTTGCGGGCATGTTGTCGTTCAGGGCCATGAAGGTACAGAACTTTCCAGACATTGACCTGCCTACCGTGACGGTGTCGGCCTCGCTGCCAGGCGCGGCACCGGCCCAGCTCGAGACCGAAGTGGCTCGCAAACTTGAAAACTCGATGGCGGCAGTTCAGGGCCTCAAGCACCTCTACACCAAGGTGCAGGATGGCGGCGTGAACATCACCGCCGAGTTCCGGCTCGAAAAGCCGGTGCAGGAAGCCGTGGATGACGTGCGTGCCGCCGTCGCCCGCATACGAGGTGATCTGCCCGCCGATGTGCGCGAGCCGGTCATCACCAAAATGGACTTGGCCGGTCAGCCGGTGCTGGCCTTCGCCATCAGCTCGCCACGCATGGACGAGGAAGCGCTGTCATGGTTTGTCGATAACGAGGTATCGCGCAAACTGCTCTCGGTGCGCGGTGTGGGGGCGGTCAATCGCGTGGGGGGCGTGTCGCGGGAAATACGCGTCGCGCTCGACCCGTCACGCCTACAGGCCCTGGGCGCGACCGCGGCCGACATCTCGCGGCAGCTGCGCCAAGTCCAAACGGAAAGCGCAGGCGGACGCACTGACCTGGGCGGCAGCGAGCAGCCCATGCGCACCCTGGCGACTGTCAAAACTGCCGAAGAACTCGGTCGCCTGGAACTGGCGCTCAGCGACGGCCGGCACATCCGGCTCAACCAGGTGGCGACCGTCAGCGACACCACCGCCGAGCCCCGCGCCGCCGCTTTGCTTGACGGCAAGCCGGTCGTGGGGTTCGAGGTCGCGCGCAGCCGGGGCGAGAGTGAAATCGCCGTTGGCGCGGCCGTGCAAACAGCGCTGGCCGAGCTCAAGCGGCAATACCCGGACGTGGCACTCACGGAAGCCTTCAATTTTGTACAACCGGTGCAAGAGGAATATGACGGCGCCATGCACCTTCTGTACGAAGGCGGCATTCTGGCGGTGCTGGTGGTGTGGCTGTTCCTGCGCGACTGGCGGGCTACATTCGTCTCTGCAGTCGCCCTGCCACTGTCGGTGATTCCGGCCTTTATCGGCATGCATTTTCTTGGCTTTTCGATTAACGTGGTGACGCTGCTGGCGCTGTCCCTCGTGATCGGCATCCTCGTGGATGACGCGATTGTGGAAGTTGAAAACATCGTTCGCCACCTCCGCATGGGAAAAACGCCGTACCAAGCCGCCATGGAAGCCGCCGATGAAATCGGCCTGGCGGTGGTGGCCACCACCTTCACCTTGATTGCTGTATTTTTGCCGACTGCTTTTATGAGCGGAGTGGCCGGAAAATTCTTCAAGCAATTCGGCTGGACCGCCTCGCTGGCGGTGTTTGCTTCGCTCGTCGTGGCCCGGGTGTTAACGCCCATGATGGCCGCCTACATTCTCAAGCCCATCGTGGGCCAACATCCAGACCCGCGCTGGATGAAGCGCTACTTGCGTATGGCGACCTGGTGCATGCAGCACCGCGTCACGACCATGCTGTTGGCCACCCTCTTTTTCATCGCCTCGGTCATGCTGATTCCGTTGCTACCGACCGGTTTTATTCCGCCAGACGACAACTCCCAAACACAGGTCTACATGGAGTTGCCGCCGGGCGCCACGCTGGCGCAAACGAGCGACTCCGCCGAGCAGGCGCGCTTGCTGATCAGCAAGCTGGAATATGTCAAAAGCATCTACACCACTATTGGCGGCGGGTCGGCCGGCGGTGATCCATTTGCCGTCCCGGGCGCCGCAGAAACCCGCAAGGCCACGTTGACGGTGCTGCTGGCCGAGCGCAGCGCCCGCCCGCGCAAGCAACTCATTGAAAGCAAAATGCGTACTGCGCTCGAAGCGCTGCCAGGCGTTCGCAGCAAAGTCGGGCTTGGCGGTGCCGGCGAGGCCTATATCCTGGTGCTGACAGCGGAAGACGCCAACGCGCTGCAAACTGCGGCGCTGGCGGTTGAAAAAGACCTGCGAACCATTCCCGGCCTGGGCAACATCTCGTCCAGCGCCAGTCTGGTTCGGCCCGAGATTGCAGTGCGTCCCGATTTCGCGCGCGCGGCCGATCTGGGCGTGACCAGTGCGGCGATCAGCGAGACACTGCGCATTGCCACCGTCGGGGATTATGAGGAGGCGCTTCCAAAACTGAACCTGCCGGAGCGGCAGATTCCGATTGTCGTCAAGCTCGACGATGTCGCCCGACAAGACCTCAGCGTCCTGGAACGCCTCGCGGTGCCCAGCGTCAAGCAGGGGGTCGGCCCGGTGATGCTCGGACAGGTAGCCGCGTTGGAGATGACCGGCGGGCCCGCCATCATCGACCGCTACGATCGCTCACGCAACGTCAAGTTTGAAGTCGAACTCTCGGGGCGGGCGCTCGGCGATGTCACCGACGCCGTGAAGAAACTTCCCGCTATCAAAAGCCTGCCCGCTGGTGTGAAGGTGGTGGAGATCGGCGACGCCGAAGTGATGGGCGAGCTGTTTGCAAGTTTTGGTCTGGCCATGCTGACCGGCGTACTGTGTATCTACATTGTTCTGGTGCTTCTGTTCAAAAATTTCTTGCATCCGGTGACAATTTTGGCGGCGCTGCCCTTGTCTTTGGGCGGGGCCTTTGTGGGACTGCTGATCGCGCAAAAAAGCTTTTCCATGCCTTCGTTGATCGGCCTCATCATGCTGATGGGCATTGCGACGAAAAATTCCATTCTGTTGGTTGAATATGCCATCGTTGCTCGGCGCGACCACAAACTGTCGCGCTGGGAGGCGCTGCTGGATGCCTGTCACAAACGGGCCCGGCCCATCATCATGACCACGCTGGCCATGGGCGCCGGAATGATGCCGATTGCACTCGGTTTCGGTGCGGCCGATCCAAGTTTTCGCTCGCCGATGTCGGTTGCAGTCATTGGCGGCCTGATGACTTCCACGGTACTCAGCTTGCTGGTCGTTCCCGTGGTATTCACTTACGTCGACGATATGGCCCAATGGGGCCATCGACAGGTCGGACGCTTGCGCGGACACGACAAGCCCCCCGCGGCGGAAAGGTAGCGGCACCCCGATAGGCATCGTCAAACCCTAACAGGGTCTGCCGCCTTTGATGGCATAGCAATTGTGCAGGTCTAATACAACCCCTGATATAAAGACTTGGGTGGATCCGTCTGCCGCTCAACCACCACCTGTAAGGCCACCACTCTGTTGAGGCGACTTCGCAGGCGCAAATAGCCGGGACACGTTACAAACACCTCTATTTCTAGAATTAATGGTCAATCGCATTTCTGCAAGCGGCGCTTCACAAACGACAGTCAAGGCACTGACGCTGAAAGGGGGCCGCCATGGCGTTTTGTTGTTTCATGGCCTGAGCAGCAGCCCGCTGGAACTGCAGTTTGTCGCTCGCGGGCTCCACCGAGCGGGCTACACGGTGCATGCGCCTGTTATTCCTGGCTACACCTATGGGTTGATCCATGATCAAGGGGCAAGCCACTGCGTAGAAGACTGGATTTCAGTCGCCTTGAAGGAGCTTGACTGGCTGTCGAAGAAATGCGACCTCGTTTCCGTTGGCGGCCTGTGTATTGGCGCGGTATTAGCCTTGCGAGTTGCTGCCATGCGCTCTGACAGTCTCCGCTCGGTGCTGGCGCTTTCCACCGCGCTGCACTTTGATGGGTGGGGCAATCCCTGGTACACGCAGTTGTTGGATCTGGCCCGCTACACCCCCTTTGCAAAACGCATTTCTATCAAAGAACGTGAGCCTTACGGATTAAAGGACGAAAGAATGCGCGCCTGGGTCAAGCGCCAAATGGACACGATCGGTCAATCGAATGCGGGCGCGGCATCTCTGCGCGTTGGAGACTTGCTGATCGCCAGAGACTTGATCTCCCTTACAAGAAAATCACTCGATAAAATTAAATGCGATTCGCTACTGATTCATGCAAAAGAAGATGAAATTGCATCGACAAAGAGCTCGTTTGAAGTGGCAGATCGCGTTAACTCAACGCGAATTCACCTTGTAATCTTGAGCAACAGTTACCACATGGTCAGCATTGATCAGGAAAAAGACGTTGTGATTTCTGCAATGATTCAATTCCTGTCGCAAGATGACATTGCGCCCAGCGTAGGATCGGTATCCCCGCCGGCCCAAGGACTTTCACTGGCAAAGCGGTAGTTTGGCAAGCAGGAAAAAGACGCACTGAGCATGAAAACGGCACGCGATGCAGCGAGAATGGGGCGACCGTTCCTCATAAACCCCCCACCGTATGGCGCCACAGATTTTGCCCCTCAATAAAGTGTGACAATCCATTTCGATGAAAAATTTACGGCTTGACGATGAATACTGATCTGGTTGCTCTTTTTGCCGAGACGTTTGGCATCAGTGAAGAAAAGCTGCTGCCCGAGGCAACGCTGGAGAGCCTCGGACTGGACTCCCTGGCAGTGATTGAATTTCTTTTCCAGATTGAAGACAAATTCGGCATTCAAATTCCCGATCAGGCCAACCCGCCCCGCACCCTTGCGGAGATGATGCAGCTGATTGGCCCCTTGTTGCCAGCCGGCAAGCCTGCTGTCTGAGCGCTAAATCGGGCTTGCCATGACTGCCCTTCGCCGTGTTGCCATTACAGGTCTTGGCGTCATCTCCGCCACCGGCACGGGCGCTCCTGCCTTCTTCGAGTCGCTGCTTGCAGCCCGCTCGGGCATCCGGTCTATAGACATTCTTTTCCCCACCGGCACTGAAAGCGTGTTGGCGGGTGCCATTGACTTTGATCCCGATCCTCACTTCTCGCGCGCCCAGTCGCTGACCATGGACCGTGTCAGCCAGTTTGCGTTGGTGGCGGCACGCGAGGCCATGGCGCAAGCCGGGCTGAGCGTCGCTGGCATCTGGCCCTCCGGCCTGGCCCGGGAGAGATTCGGCGTTTCCATGGGCACCGGCAGTGGCGGCGCCTCCTCCATTGAAGCGGCCTACACGGCACTGCTTGAGCAAAGGGTGGCACGCCTGCGTCCGATGACGGTCGTGCTGGCAATGAACAACGCCATTGCCGCCCATGTTTCAATGGAATTTGGGCTCAAGGGCCCGAGCAGCACTATTTCAAACGCCTGCGCTTCCTCGGCCAACTCCATCGGCGAAGCCTTTCGCCAGATTCGACATGGGTATGCAGACGCCATGCTGGCAGGCGGTTCAGAGGCGCTGCTAGTCCGGGGGTCCCTCAAGGCCTGGCAGGCAATGCACACCCTGGCGAAACCTCACAGCGACGGCGTCGAGACGTCCTGCCGCCCGTTTTCAATTGACCGTACCGGCTTGGTTTTAGCCGAAGGTGCAGGCATGCTGGTTCTGGAAGAGTGGGAAAGCGCCAAGCGTCGCGGTGCGACTATTCTGGCTGAGCTTTCGGGTTATGCGTCCACAAGCGACGCCCATCACCTGACGCAGCCGGAGGCCCAGAGTCAGGCTCGGGCGATGCGGCTCGCACTGGAAGACGCCAGACTCGACAGCTCGGCAATCGGTTATCTCAACGCGCATGGCACCGCGACCGAAGTCGGCGACGTGGTGGAGTCGATCGCCATCAAACTGGCTTTTCCGGACGCTGCCCAACGCTTGCCGGTCAGCTCCACCAAAGGGGTTCATGGACACGCGATGGGTGCAGCGGGCGCCCTGGAATTTATCGCCAGTGTGATGGCTTTGCGCACCGAGCAGCTGCCACCGACCGCTTTCCTGCAACACCCGGATCCGCGTTGCGATCTCGATTACATTCCGCAGACGGCGCGGGATTGCCCCGGCTTGCGGGTGGTGATGTCGAATTCGTTCGCCTTTGGCGGCTCCAACGCCGTGTTGATCGCCAGCGCAGCCTAAGCACCCTGTTCTGATTCAACCAAGCGATAAGGCACCAGCGACTTCCGTTAAGGCGTTGTTCTGATTTTTTTCACCAGGGCGGTGGTTGAATAACCGGCCACAAACGGAATCGCCACAGCCTTGCCGCCATAAGCCTTCACGACCGCCGTTTCGGCCAGCCTGCTCATGTCGTAATCGCCGCCTTTGACCAAAATATCGGGCTTGAGCTCGGTGATTAACGCCAGCGGCGTGTCCTCGTCAAACCAGGTCACCAAACTAACGGACTCCAGCGCCGCCATGACCGCCGCGCGGTCGTCTTGATTATTCAAAGGCCGATCCGGCCCTTTGCCCAGCCGCTTCGCGGACGCATCGGTGTTGAGCGCCACCACCAGGCTGGCACCGAGCTGGCGAGCCTTGGCAAGATAAGTCGCATGGCCCCGGTGGAGCACGTCAAACACCCCATTGGTAAACACGACGGGACGTTGCAACGCTGCCATGCGTGCTGACACGTCTTCGCGCGCAACCAGCTTGGCCAAAAATGCGGGAACGCTCATACGGTCTGCGGCTTCGCGCCGGGCGTCGCGGACTCGGCCATCTCGCGGTTCAGCTCCTTGCGGTAACGGTTGAGCTCCTGCACCGTTTTAAAACTCTGCTCCATCAAGAGGCTCAGGTTGTGCAGGATCCGGTCAACCACTTTGCCTTCCCAGGCGGAGTCGAAATGGATCTGGGTGTCGAGCCAATGCTCCAGCCACTCGGGATCGGGCAAGCGGCTTTGAATCGTGTCACGCGGGAACAGGTTTTTATTCACGTGCAAATTGGTCGGGTGCAGCGCCTGCGCCGTGCGACGGGCACTGGCCATCAATACCCCGATTTTGGCGAAGGCGGTCTTGGCTTGATCGCCGAAATTGCCGAGGGCGCGTCGCATGTAGCGCAAATAGGCCCCGCCGTGGCGCGCTTCGTCCTGACTGAGCTGGGTATAAATCTGCTTGATTACCGGCTCTGTATGCCACTCGCTCGCGCAACGGTACCAGTGATTTAGGCGGATTTCGCCGCAAAAATGAAGCATGAGCGTTTCCAGCGGAGGCGCGGGCTCAAACTCAAAGCGAACCTCATGCAATTCTTTTTCCGTGGGCAGCAGATCAGGCCGGAAGCGCCGCAGGTATTCCATGAGCACGAGCGCATGTTTCTGCTCCTCAAAAAACCAGATTGAAATGAAGGCCGAAAAATCACTGTCGTCCTTGTTGTCGCGCAGGAACATTTCCGTCGCTGGTAAAGCCGCCCACTCGGTGATCGCATTCATCTTGATGGTCTGGGCTTGCTCGTCAGTCAGTTTGGACGCATCAAAACTTGCCCACGGGATGTCCGTGTCCATGTTCCAGCGGACGGATTCAAGCTGTTTAAAAAGTTCGGGGTAAAGCATAGAAGCTCCTTGCAACGAATACGCAGAAAAGTCTGCTTTGGATGTCCTGTCAGGCTATCTGGGTACTGCTTCGATTTTATGCGGCTAATGTGACAGGGGCGTCGACTTGACAATTACTGCATGTCTTTCAGCGACCGGCGCTTTGCAGTTAAAGCCAGCCTTCGATGTCCGCACCACCGTACGCACTGTCTCAGGCTGAGGCGACGCAGTTAGAAGAAAACTGCCAGAATAAAGTGTTTTAAATCACTGTCACCGAGTACTGCCATGTCCCCATTTCCTCTCAAACTGATTCTCCTGATGACGCTCTTGACCGGCTCGGCGACAAGCGTCTTGTCAGCTGTGCCCAGCGTACCGGTGCCGGTTACGGCATCGGGAAGTGCCCCACCATCGGCGGCGTGTTCCAGTCTTCTGCAACAAAACTTCTTGCGTCTCCAGGACGAAAAGCCCCAGTCGCTATGCCAGTACAGCGGCAAGGTCGTGGTGGTGGTCAACACCGCCAGTTTTTGCGGGTTTACCCCTCAGTACAAGGGTCTCGAAGAGCTGTACAGCAAATACAAGGACCGAGGATTGGTGGTGCTCGGGTTTCCTTCCAACGACTTTTCCCAGGAAACCGGTAGTAACAAAGACATTGCAGATTTTTGCGAAAACACCTTTGGAGTGAAATTTCCGATGTTCACGAAAACCACCGTGACCGGCAAAGACGCAAGCCCTCTGTTCAAGCAGCTGGCCGATAAAACCGGTACCGCACCGCGCTGGAACTTTTACAAGTACGTGATTGCCCGGGACGGCCTGAGCGCAGTCAGCTTCAACTCAATGGCCGACCCTGCAAGCCGCCAATTTCTCAAAGAAATTGAAAAACAGCTGGCAAGCAAATAGCCCCGCGCAGTCTTCATTTTCAGTAAAAATACCACTTAGTCACTATTTCTACTAAATAGTAATTTAGCTTGTATGATGGGGCATGGGCAATTTCTCCATGGACCACACTGCTTTGCCGACGGCGCTTACAAGCGCAGTCATGTCCCCCTGCGAAACACTCCGCGCCGGCGCTGTCTGGCAAAACGACGGCGACCTGCCAAGGCCGTCCTACGTTTACAGAAATTTACCGTATGCCGTGGGCCAATGCAGGGAACTACTAAAGCCTTGCCGGTCTCCCAGAGATAGTCACGCAGTTCGACACGCCGGACGGCGTCGGCTGCATAACTGTTTTATTGCTGCGAAGTCTTCTGAGCCGATTCGGTTCGGACGCAATCCCGGGGCGCTCCTCCTCCTCACTCCCTCCTCAGTTCGCGCCGGGGCGCTTCGCAGCATTCTTATCTTTCGGGTGGCGGCATGAATGCCCTCCGGCGCGTGGCCATCGTTGGCTCCGGCATTTCAGGATTGGCCGCCGCACATGCCCTGCACGGCTTGGCCGACGTCACCCTTTTTGAGGCGGGCAACTACTTCGGGGGTCACACCCATACCGTCGACGTCACGCTGCCAGGCGAACAAGGCCTTGTAAGTCACGGCGTGGATACGGGCTTTCTGGTGTTTAACGAGCGCACCTACCCTCAACTGATCCATCTTTTTGCCGAACTTGGCGTGGAAACAGCCAAGTCAGACATGTCGTTTTCAGTCAAGGTGCCCGGCGCGTCGAAGGCCGCAAACAGTCCGGGCCTCGAATGGAGCGGCGCCAGCCTGAACAGCGTCTTTGCTCAACGCGGCAATCTGGCAAACTGGAAATTCCTTCGGATGCTGCGCGACGTCGTCCGCTTCAATCGCATCACCACTCAACTGGCCGAGTCAGGCGCCGATGCCGACGCCGCAATGTTGCAGCCGTTGAGCGAATTTTTGCGGGCTGAAAAGTTTTCTGTCGAGTTTCGAGACTGGTATTTCCTGCCCATGATGGGCTGCATCTGGTCCTGCCCGACCGATCAGATGTTGCAATTTCCGGTAGCCACCATGATCCGGTTTTGCCACAACCATGGCCTGATCCAGATTACCAACCGACCACAATGGTGGACGGTCAAGGGCGGAGCGCGGCATTACGTTGAAAAAATTATTCAACGTATCGCCGACAAACGGCTCAACACACCGGTCCGCTGGATTGAGCGCGATGCAGACGGCGTAACCATCGCGACGGACGGCCAGATCGAGCGTTTTGACAAGGTGGTGCTCGCCGCGCACTCCGACCAATCGCTCGCCTTGCTGCGCGATGCCAACCCGATCGAAAGCGCCGTGCTAAGTGCAATCCGCTACCAGGCGAACCGAGCTGTCCTTCACACCGACGTCTCGGTGCTGCCGCAAAAAAAGCTGGCCTGGGCCGCCTGGAACTACGAGCGCGCACAAGACCAAGGGCGCGAATCGGCGCGTGTTTGCCTTCATTACCTGCTGAACAAGCTGCAACCGCTGCCTTTTAAGCAACCCGTGGTGGTTTCACTGAATCCGACGAGCGAGATTGAGCGTAAACATATCATGGGCGAATTTGAATACACACATCCAGTTTTTGACGCGGCAGCCATCCGCGCGCAAAAAGAGCTGCCCAAACTGCAGGGCCTGCAACATACCTACTTTTGCGGTGCCTGGACCGGTTATGGCTTTCACGAGGATGGCCTGAAGTCGGGGCTGCAAGCGGCTAAGCTGTTGCTGGAACAACCGACCGAGGCGACCGTATGAATCTGGTTGTTCCGTCTGCCCAGGCGCTAATCGGATTTGGCGAGGTACGCCACACCCGTCTGCGCCCAGCCAATAACGCCTTTAATTATCCGACCTACTTCCTGATGTTGCCTATGCGCAGCCTGCACGCGAATGGCAGCGGCGCGCTGGCCCATAACCGCCGTGGGGCGCTGAGTTTTTTTGACAAAGACCATGGCGACGGCGGAGACAATGCCGTGGCGTGGCTGGACGCACTGCTGCTGAGGGAAGGCGTAGAAGATGCTAAAGGCGAAATTTGGCTGCACACCTATCCACGCGTGTTGGGCTACACCTTCAAACCGGTGAGTTTCTGGTATTGCCATCACGCCGATGGCACCTTGCGGGCGATTCTGGTGGAAGTCAACAACACCTTCGGAGAGCGCCACTGCTATCTGCTCGATGCGCCGAAGTACGGGCAGGAACTGAAAGCGGACAAGGTATTTCATGTTTCCCCCTTTTGCACCCTCGAAGGTGGCTACCGCTTTCGCTTTATGCGTACGAGCAGCCATGGAATCCTTAAAACCCTGGCCCGCATCGACTACGACGATCAGGATGGCCCCCTGCTTGAAACCAGCGTGAGTGGCACGCTGGAGCCGGTTACCAGCGCCAGTTTACGCAAGGCCTTGTGGGGGTACCCCGCCATGACGCTCGGTGTGATGGCTCGCATTCACTGGCAGGCCCTCAAGCTGTGGCGCAAACGCGTCCCTTTTATCCGAAAACCGAAACCTACTGAACCATTTGTGACGCGATGAACACACTCCGCTCCCCCTCCGTATCCCAAGCGTTTGAAATGCCAGGCGATGCCCCGAGCGCCGCTCGGACGGCCTTGAAATTGCTACTGCGTTTGAAACACGGCACGCTCACCGTGCAGCTGCCGGATGGCTCGTTGCAGCGTTTTGGCTCCGGCACTGCGCCTATGGCGAGCCTGCACCTGCACAACTGGAATCCGTGCAGCGCGGCGCTACGTTCAGGTGATATTGGTTTCGCGGAAAGCTACATTGCTGGCGACTGGACTACGCCTCACCTGACCGACCTGCTGCAGGTGTTTATCGTCAACCGCAAGGAAGTTGAAGATGTGGTCTACGGTAGTTGGCTGGGACGCCTCGCTTACCGAATCAAGCACCTCCTGAATCGCAATACCAAGGCGAATAGCCAGAAAAATATCCACGCGCATTACGACCTCGGCAACGCCTTCTACGAGCTGTGGCTGGACGATACGATGAATTACTCATCGGCGATATTTGCGACCCCGGCTACCTCCATGAAGGATGCCCAGGATGACAAAGTACGCCGCGCGCTGAGCATGGCGCAGGTGAGGCCCGGCGACCGTGTGCTGGAGATCGGCTGCGGCTGGGGGGCACTGGCCGAGATGGCGACGACGGAATTCAAAGCCTCCCTCGTCGGCGTCACGCTGAGCACGGAACAACTGGCCTGGGCCGATGCCCGAATGGCTCGCGTCGGGGCTACCGGCAAAGCAGATTTGCGTTTGCAGGATTACCGGGACATTGGAAAAACCACAGCTGACGCGCCCTTCGATGCGATCTGCTCCATTGAAATGGTTGAAGCGGTGGGCCGCGAATATTGGCCCGAGTATTTCCAGACCGTGGCACGTCTTCTCAAGCCCGGCGGCCATGCATGTATTCAGAGCATCGTGATTGCCGACGAACTGTTCGAGCGCTACATCCGCTCCACCGACTTTATCCAGCAATACATTTTTCCCGGCGGCTGTCTGCCTTGTCCGCGAGAGTTTCGCAAGCAAGCCCAGGCCGCCGGCTTCGAGGTGGTGGACGAGTTTTCGTTTGGCCAGGACTACGCGCGCACCCTGAAGATCTGGCGCGATGACTTTTTGGCCCAAGAGTCACGGGTGCTCCAACTCGGGTTTGACAAGAGGTTCATACGTATATGGGAGTTCTACCTGGCGTATTGCGAAGCTGCTTTCACCCAGGCCAGCACCAGCGTCATGCAGTTCACGCTGCGCAAACGCTGAAGCGCTGGTTGCTGGCGGGTTTGGCGAGTGCCATGTGCGCTGGTGCGGTGCTGGCACAGCCCACGGAGCCTACCCCCTCTGCAGTGACTGAAGCGGCTGTCAATACCAGCGCGTCCGACTTTCGGCCCGAGCTAAAAGAAGCTCTGCCCCAAGGCCAGCTGATTGGCAAGGGGCGCCTCACCATCTGGGGATTCCAGGTCTATGACGCCCGTCTATGGGTACCTGCAGGCTTCGCCGCCGAAAACTACGCCAGCCAGCCATTGGCGCTGGAACTTGCGTACTTGCGCGCCTTTGATGCGACCGATATCGCCAGACGTTCACTGCAGGAAATGCGGCGGAGCCAGCCCATCAGCGAGAACCAAGCGGCGCAATGGACGGCTGAAATGTTGCGTGTAATTCCCAACGTCCGCAAGGGCGATCGCATCCTGGGCGTCCACCGACCCGGCGTCGGAGCGTCCTTCTGGGTCAACGGCAAAGCCAGCGGCGATATTCGGGACGAAGAATTTGCAAAACGATTTTTTGGAATATGGCTGTCGCCTAAAACCTCTGAGCCAAAGCTGCGTGGCGCCCTTTTGGCGGGGGCAGGAGGGTGACGCTTCAACACGCCCAAAGCCCCGCACTGCAAGTGACAGAAACTGCGCAGCCACCGGGCCGACAAAGCAAGGGGCGCAGCGCGGGCGAAGAGGCTTTTTCAGTGCGTAATGGGCTTACTTACGGATTGCTGGGGTTGCCTCTGGCGTTCGTGGCGCTGCCGCTCTATGTCATTTTGCCCAATTACTATGCCCGCGAATTTGGCCTCCCGCTGGCCACGTTGGGCGCCATTTTGCTCGGCGCCCGGCTCTTTGATGCGCTGATCGATCCGATGCTGGGCCGCGTCAGTGACCGCCTGTTTGCGCGATCCGCCAAAGCCGTCCTACTGCTCGGCGCCGGGGCGGCGCTGGTGTTGGCGCTGGGATTTACCCTGCTGTTTTTTCCGCTAGCGGGCGTCCGCCAAGCGCCCACGGCCTTGGCCGCCTGGGCCAGCGTGATGCTGGTGGTGACGTACGCGGCCTACAGTGCACTCAGCGTGTCCCATCAGTCCTGGGGTGCCATGCTGGGCGGCAATGAGGCGCAGCGCAGCCGAATTGTGGCGTGGCGGGAAGGTCTGGGTCTGATCGGCGTCGTATTGGCCTCCATCACGCCAGTTGCGCTTGGCCTGCAAGTGACTACTGCTATTTTCTTTGTCGCGTTGTTGATGGGCTGGCTGGCCTGGACCCGCGCGGTTAGGCCGGTCGCGCGGCGGGTAAGCCATTCGATCAATGCCAGTCGTACCGTAGCCCTCTGGCTGCCGTTCAAATCGACCGCTTTTCGCAGTCTGCTGGCGGTCTTCATGCTGAACGGAATTGCCAGCGCGGTCCCCGCTACTCTGGTCCTATTTTTTATTCAAGACCGGCTGCAAGCCCCTCGATCCATGGAGCCGTTATTTCTGGGCAGTTACTTTTTGTCAGCTGCGCTGTCCATTCCGTTGTGGCTCGCGGTCGTGAAGCGGCTCGGACTGGCGAGCACCTGGCTGGCCGGCATGCTGTTGGCGATTGCCGTGTTTGCTTGGGCCACTCAAATCGCCGCCGGGCAAACGATTGAATTTGCGGTGGTCTGCATGCTCTCGGGCGTTGCGCTCGGCACCGACCTCGCACTGCCCGGTGCCCTGCTGACTGGCGTAATCCAGGCCAACGGCCAGTCGGGCCAGTCCGAAGGGGCTTACTTCGGCTGGTGGAATTTTGCAACCAAGCTCAATCTCGCACTGGCTGCGGGTCTGGCGCTACCGCTGTTGACTCTTTTTGGCTACGCCCCCGGCGTACGCGATACCGCCGCCCTGGATGCGCTCGTGGTGGCTTACTGCGTGCTGCCCTGCGTACTCAAGCTCGCGGCAGCAGCGGGTGTTTATTTCTTCATCATCAAAAAACCGGAAAGCTTTGCCCATGACTTACTTTAAACCACGCGTGCTCGGGTTATTACCTGCCCTGATGCTGTCTGCTGCACTGATGGCAGGTTGCGCCAGCCCACAAATCGCCGACTACGCAGCCGAGAAGCCCGTGCTCGACATGCGCCAGTACTTCAATGGCACGCTCGACGCCTACGGCATGTTCACGGACCGTTCGGGCAAGGTCGTCAAGCGCTTTACCGTGGTCATGAAGTGCAGCTGGGTCGGGGTGCCGGGCGCCGAGACCGGTGTTCTGGATGAGGACTTCACTTACTCGGACGGTACCAAGGGCCGTCGCATCTGGACCCTCAAGCGCACGCCCGATGGTCATTACACCGGCACCGCCGCAGACGTTTTGGGTGAGGCGGCTGGCGAGGAAAAAGGCAACGCCTTCCGCTGGGGCTACACGCTCAAGCTGCCTGTCGATGGTCGCATTGTTGAAGTGCAATTCGACGACTGGATGTACCTGATGAGCGACAAGGTGATGCTCAACAAGGCTCAGATGAGCAAGTTCGGCTTCAAGCTGGGCGAGGTCACCCTGTCGTTCATCAAGCGCTAAAGCGCACTAAATCCCATAGTGCCTCTGATACCTACACAACACGCTTCTATTTTCACAGTGAAAAGTACCCGTCATGGCATTTAATCTTCCTATTACCGACTGGCGCGGTAAGACCGTTTGGCTGGTCGGGGCCTCCAGCGGGATCGGGCAGGCCACCGCCCATGCCTTGTATGCGCAGGGTGCCAACGTGTTCGTATCCGCGCGCAATGCCGATGCGCTGTCGGCCTTCACCGCGACTCACCCCGGCGCCCAAGCCCTGCCGCTGGACGTGACCGACCGCGCGGCCATTCAGGCGGCCGCACAAACCATTTTCGCAAAGGGCCCGCTGGATCTGGTGCTGTACTGCGCCGGTTACTACAAAGAGTTGCGCGCCACGGCGTACGACCTGACTGAAATGTTGCGACATTGCGAAGTCAACTATATCGGCGCCCTGTATCTGTTAGATGCCGTGCTGCCGGATTTTGTGGCGCGGAAGGCGGGTCATGTCAGCCTTATCAGTAGTGTGGCGGGTTACTGCGGTCTGCCGAAAAGTCTGGCCTACGGGCCCACCAAAGCGGCGCTGATCAACCTGGCGGAAACACTCTACCTGGATTTGAAGGGAACTGGCGTCGGCGTCAGCCTGATATGCCCGGGCTTTGTCGAAACGCCGCTTACCGCGCATAACCAGTTCAACATGCCGGCTTTGATTACCCCCGATCAAGCCGCCGCAGAGATCCTGGCCGGCTGGCGCAAAGGTCTGTTCGAAATCCACTTTCCCAAACGCTTTACGCGCTGGATAAAAGCCTTGCGCGTGTTGCCGTATGCGGTGTATTTCGCCATCGTAAGCAGAGTCACGACGCGCTAAGCTTCAACCCATGAATCTGCCTTCCATTACTGCCACAGGCGCTGCGGCTTCAGACGGCTCAACGCACGCCGTAGCAGCGCACGTGGTTGAATTTTTTGAAGCCCTGACGCCAGACAGCCTGACCCGTCTTGACACCTTTTACACGCAGAACGCCTACTTCAAAGACCCCTTCAATGAGGTACGTGGACTCGCCGAGGTGCTGCGCATTTACACCCACATGTACGAAGCGCTCGACCAGCCCCGGTTTGTCGTCACGGAACGCATAGTGGACGGAAATCAGTGCTTCTTGACATGGAACTTTGAATTTCACTTCAAGAACTTTGACCGAACGACATTGCAAACGGTGCGTGGCGGCTCACATCTGAAATTTACCGCCGACGGTTTAATAGATTTTCACCGCGATTACTGGGACGCGGCAGAGGAGCTGTATGAAAAGCTGCCGCTGGTAGGTAGCTTGATGCGCTGGCTCAAAAAACGTGCGGCCCAATAAAAAAAGCGCAGTGTGCTGTTTTTAGGAGCGAACTGCGCGGGTAGGTGGCGAACGAAGAGCTGGTGCAACTCTAAAATTTAATCGGGATGGGTTTCCACAAAACTGGCTCTAAGCATCAGTTTTTCCTGCAGCTTTGCCAGGTTAGGATAAGTTTCACGCCAAAGGATTTCCGGAAAACGAAAATCCAGGTAGCCCAGAGCACACCCGACAGCCACATCGGAAAGGCTGAGATGGACCCCATTGCAAAAAACCTTATCGGCCAAGCCCTTGCTCAAGGCCTTCAGCGTCGCCTCTATTTTTCCGATCTGGCGGGCGATCCAGGCGTCGCTGCGCTCTGCAGCGCCGCGACCCGGCCAGGTCGCTTCCAACCGGGCCAGAATGGCGGCATCCAATAGGCCGTCCGCCAACGCTTCCCAGGTCTTGACCTCTGCACGCTCACGGCCCAGGCCAGGAATAAGCTTGCCCACGGGCGAGAGGGTATCCAAGTATTCAACGATCACGCGCGAGTCGAAAATGGCCTCGCCTCCCTCCATGATCAGGCAAGGGACTTTACCCAGCGGATTGGAGATGGCAATGGTGGTGTTAGCCGCCCAGACGTCCTCGAGTATCAGCTGGTAGTCGAGCTTTTTCTCAGCCATCACAATGCGTACCTTGCGTACGTAGGGGCTGGTAGCGGATCCGATAAGTTTCATGGTGAATTTAAATCGTGGTCCGAGGGAAGGTTATTCTATCGAGTAAGCGGCAAACCCCACTGGCGGGGGACGAAAAGCACGTAAATCTGCAAGGTTTCAGGATCTAACCGCTTGCGGGCGGCGCGCCCCCAAACGTCAGCGCCCAGCCTACAATTGTGGCATGAGCTTTTCCACCATTAACGCCTTGTCTCCGCTGGACGGCCGCTACGCCAGCAAACTGAGCACCCTGCGCCCTCTGATGTCCGAGCAAGGTTACATGCATCGCCGGGTCCAGGTCGAAATTGCCTGGTTTATTGCACTTTCGGATGCCAAATTCGCTGAATTCAAGCCGTTGAGCCCGGGCGCGCGAACTTACCTGCTCGGCCTCATCAAGAACTTCTCGGAAGCCGATGCGGCGGCGATCAAGGAGATTGAAAAAACCACCAACCACGACGTTAAAGCCGTGGAGTATTGGATCAAATCGAAATTCGAAGCGCGGCCAGAGTTGCAGGGCGCCAGCGAATTTGTGCACTTTGCCTGTACCAGCGAAGACATCAACAATACCAGCCACGCGCTGCAGTTGCGCGCGGGGCGCGATCTGGTGGTGCTGCCAGGGCTGGACCGCCTGGTGCTGAAGCTCCGGGAAATGGCCCACGCCTACGCCGAGGTGCCGATGCTCAGCCGCACGCATGGCCAAACCGCCAGCCCCACCACGGTAGGCAAGGAAATCGCCAACATAGTGGTACGCCTGCAGACCGCCTGCGACCGCATTGCAGCGGTCAAGATTCTGGCCAAAATGAACGGCGCCGTGGGCAACTACAACGCACACCTGTCGGCTTGGCCCGACTTTGACTGGGAAGCCTTCAGCAGGAAGGTGGTCGAAACGCCGGAACCGCTGGGCTTGGGCCTGACCTTTCAGCCTTACAGCATCCAGATCGAGCCGCACGACTACATGGCAGAGCTGTTCGACGCGGTGGCTCGCGCCAATACGATCCTGATCGACTTTGCGCGGGACGTCTGGGGTTATGTCAGTGTGGGCTACTTCAAGCAACGGCTTAAAGACGGCGAAATAGGTTCGTCCACCATGCCGCACAAAGTCAATCCGATTGATTTTGAAAACGCCGAGGGCAACCTGGGTCTGGCGAATGCGCTGCTCCGGCATCTGAGCGAGAAGCTGCCGATCAGCCGCTGGCAACGCGACCTGACCGACTCTACCGTGCTCCGCAACATGGGTGTGGCGCTCGGTTATGGCGCACTGGCCTACACGTCGCTGGGAGTAGGGCTGGGCAAGTTAGAACTCAATCGCGAAGCCATCGACGAGGACCTGAATGCTTCGTGGGAAGTGTTGGCTGAACCGATTCAAACCGTGATGCGCCGCTACGGCGTGCAGGGGGCTTACGAGAAACTCAAGGAAGCGACCCGCGGCAAAAGAGTGACCACCGAAGCGCTACACAGCCTCATCAAGTCGCTGGAAATTCCGGAGCCGGAAAGGCAGCGCCTGCTGGCTATGACGCCAGCCAGCTATGTGGGCATGGCAGCGACGTTGGCTAAACGGGTTTAAAGCTTCCGGATTGCGCGGGGCTGACAGACTCAGCCACCCGCCGCTAGCCCAGCTCTACCGGCATGGCCGCGCCGCAGTTCCAGCACTGCTCAAAGCCACCTTCAACGGTCTCGCCGCAACGGCACAGCCAGCGCCGCTGCGGCATGTTTTGCAGCGCGTGCAACAACGCCCGCGCGCCGGATTCCTCTTCATCATGGGTAAGCCAGACTTCCGGCAGGCATTGATCGGGGGGAAGCTGTCCAGCGACGCTGCCCAGAAAGTAACGCTGCACCGTGGCCGCAAAACCCGCCTGCTGTAAAGCATCCGCCCACAAGGCGGCGATTGCGATATTGGGAGCTTGGGTTAATCGAAGCATGGTCTGCAGTGTAGGCTAGATGACTGCAGTCCACTACAAAATTGATAGCTGCCGACCAATGACTTATCGGACAAGAGGGGAGACATCCTGGTTTTTGACGTTTCTCAGGCGGCCGAAGACCGTTTATTGTTTTCAAGTGCGCGGTCCGCATAGCGACCGAAGCGCCACGCAGTCGCTTCCAGCGTGATGCGGCGCCAGGTGCTGCGCTTCTCGACGGGTGTCATCGCAGGCCAGTGTTGCACTTCGTGAAAGGTACGCCCGCAGCCCTTGCAGGTATCGTCGCCTTGACTGGTCGAGCAGATGGCGATGCAAGGGGTGTCGGCCGTCGAGTCGTACCAGGTGCCCCAGGCAGCCAGCGCCTCGGCCGGCAAACCCATCGCTTCGGCCTCTTCCTCATGGTGGAAAACCATGCGCGCGTACACCTCGGCCAGCGTCCGCAGTTCCGGCGTCAGCGTTACACCGTCGGATGACGTCCTTTTGTCGCGCCAGAAGTTGATGGCAGCTTCAATGTCGGTGATGTGGATGCCGGGCATGGTGAAAAAGAGAAGCAGAAAAAGGTGTTTTGGGCGTGTGAATGCGCTTGTACCGCACTACTTTTTTATTATCGGCGAGTCGGGCGGTGGCCCTTTAAAAGAGGAAGAAATGCCCAGGAAACGCCCCGGCCTTTGCAGAAAATTCCTTTTTAATGTCCAATAGAGGCCCGAAGGGGAGTAACTCCCTGGTTTTGCCGCAGTGCTTCAAACAGCCGCTGCAGCAAAATCGCATCAACAAGCCGTCATCACGAAGTTCACGCTTCCGGTTTGTTGGGCATGCAGCCTCACCGCATGTCGAGCCAGACCTTCGATTGAAACCTGAACCGGTTTGATCGAAGCGTTCGCATTTTTCTTCATGTCATCCGCACGCTCCCAGACTTGTACAGTTTCACCAATCCGGAAATCCACTTAGGATTTTTATGTCGAAACTTGAAATGGAATGTGAACAATGGATTTATTAACAGCCCCCTGGTGGTCCGCCTTGCTGGCCATCATCCTTATTGACCTGGTACTTGCTGGCGACAATGCTATCGTGATTGCGTTGGCTGCACGCAGCCTGCCGACTAATCTTCAAAAAAAGGCGATCCTCTGGGGTACGGTTGGCGCGATTGTGGTTCGCTCTGCCATGACTGTGGGTGTCGTGTGGCTGCTGAAGATTCCGGGCTTTCTGCTGGCAGGTGGCTTGGGCCTTCTGTGGATCGCCTACAAGCTGCTGGCCGAGCAAGGCGACAAAGCGCACGACGGCCCGATTGTCAGCACCTTCTGGGGCGCCATGAAGACCATTGTGGTGGCCGATGCCCTGATGGGAATCGACAACGTATTGGGCGTGGCTGGCGCGGCCCGCGGCTCGTTTGTACTGGTCATCATTGGCCTGCTGGTGAGCGTGCCGATTGTGGTGTTTGGCAGCACGATGGTGCTCAAACTTGTCGAGCGCTTCCCGAGCATCATTCGTATCGGAGCCGCCGTGCTGGCGTTCACTGCCGCAAAGATGGTGGTGAGCGAGCCGTTGCTCGACCCCCTTTACGGTGGCCCTAACGCCTCGCCACCCGCGACCATCCTGCAGCTCGCTGCCGAATGGGCGACTTATGCGGTAGCCATTGCGGGCGTGCTGGGAGCGGGCTGGTGGGCCACGCGGCGCGCCAGGTTCGCACGCGAGGCCAGCGATGCGCAAACGACAACCACCTGATCGCTGCCGGAGGAAGGACTGAAAGGCGATTCGGCATTCATCCCTGCCGGCCATGGCGCGGTGGTATTCTCCGCGCATGAAACTCCTCATCAACTGGCTTTTAAGTGCGACCGCCTTGCTGGCGGTGGCTTACCTCTATTCCGGCGTCGTGGTGACCAGCTTTACGGCAGCGCTGATTGCGGCGGCCGTGCTGGGAGCGCTGAATATGGTGGTGCGCCCTGTTCTGGTCATCTTGACCTTGCCCGTCACGGTGGTGACGCTGGGTCTATTTTTGTTCATTGTCAATGCGCTCATGTTCTGGGCCGCCGCAAGCCTGGTTAGCGGCCTGAGTGTCAGGGGATTCGGTGCCGCCCTGATCGGCTCGCTAATTTACTCCGTGCTGCAGCTAGCGATCGATTTTGTCCTGGAGCGCCTGTTCCTTAATCAGTAGCTCAGTCTGGCGAGTTCGCGTATCAAGGATTGAACCCTCCACATAATCGGAGCCACTTGGCGTGCTGCGCATCAGCGCCTGCGCGGCCTTAAAACGATCCAGTGCCGCCGGGTAGTCCAACTGGGCAGCGCGGCTTTCGGCGTCGGCGCGAATGGCTCGGACATTCTGGTTTTGATTGCCATACGCCACCGCCAGAATTTGCCAGGCCATTGCATCTTTGGGATGAGCCGTGACCCAGGTTTGCAATCGGCTTGACACCTCTTGTGCCCGATGCGCCGTCAGCAATGACTGGGCCTCGGTCAACACTTCAGCACGCGAGCTGGCCTTGGCTATATCGGCCGAAGACGCCGAGGGCGGCACGACACCGGCGAGTAAATCAATCTCGATGGCCAGCAGATCCACCACCTTGTTCGCATGTGGGATTTCGGTGACGAGCGGTTTGAGCTGCGCTAACAGGCTTCGCGCGCCCCCAAAATCACGCAGCTGCGCCGACGCAAACACGCCGGCATACAACGCGCCCGCATCCCGGACGTTTGCCACCGAAGCAGGGGACTCCACCGGCTGCAACGCGGCGGCGCGGTGCCGCGCTTCTGTCACCATCGAGCGCAGTGCATCCACCCCTGGAACCGCCAGGATTCGCGCGCGCGCAGCCATCATGGCATGCAGCACATGCGCCCTGCCAGCCTCTGCCTGACTTTCTTTGGAGGGCTTGACAGCCGAGTCTGCGGCCAATTGGAGGCGCGCCTGCGCCTCGGCTATTCGCTGGGTGGTCAGCGGATGCGTCCGCAGGTAGGGAAAAGAGCCGTTGTCGTTCAGGCGTGCTGCCTGCTGCAGCTTTTCGAACATTGTCGTCACCCCCCGACCCTCAAACCCGCCATCGGTCATAACGCCAAAACCGATCCGGTCGGCTTCCCGCTCCATGTCCCGCGAAAAGTTAAGCTGATTTTGCGCCGCCACCGCCTGTCCGCCGACGATCGCTGCGCTGGCGGCATCCGGACTTTTACTGGCAGCCAGGACGCCCAAAATCATCGCGCCAATCATCCACGGGGTCTGACGGCTCTGCTGCGTGATCAGCCGGGAAATATGCCGCTGTGTGACGTGGCTAAGCTCGTGCGCCAGCACAGCGGCCATTTCATCCGCACTGCTCACCGAAGCAATCAAGCCGAGGTGTACGCCGAAATATCCACCGGGCAGTGCGAACGCGTTGATGGTTCGGTCGCGAACCAGAAAGAGTTGCCAGGAAAACCGCTCGTCCAGCTCCGGTTGTAACTCCCCCCGCGCGCGCGCAGCGGCCAGCAGAGGTTGCCAAATGCTTTGAAGGTAATCTCCAAGCACCGGGTCATCGATATAGTCCGGATCGCGAAAGATGCTCAAGGCAATTCGGTCCCCAATCCGGCGCTCTGCAGCCGACGATAATTCAGAACTGTCGCCCAGTGATGGCAGGGAACCCGAAGCAGCAAGCGGCGCCACGCTCGGCGATTGCGCCAACGCGAAAGGGGCGGAAGCCATTAAAACCAGAGCGGCTGTTATCAGTCGGCACAGCGCAAGGCGCGGCGCTGACCGTGGGGTTTTAGGACTCATCGAGGACAACAAAAATAATCACCTCTGCGCTGGGAGTGGATTTACAGGCATGCTCTTATGATGAGGGATGGTTGTAAAGGTTCTGTAACAGCATGACAACGTCTTCTTCCGCCCTCACCCACTTTGATGACCAGGGCCAAGCGCATATGGTCGACGTAGCCGCCAAGGCCGCTACGCATCGTATTGCTATCGCACAGGGCCGTATTGTCATGAATCCGGCGACCCTGTCCATCATTCTCGAAGGCAGCGCTAAAAAAGGTGACGTACTGGGCATCGCTCGCGTTGCAGGCATCATGGCTGCCAAAAAAACGAGCGACCTGATCCCGCTCTGCCATCCTCTGGCGCTAACCCGTGTGGCGATTGATTTTGCGGCCGCGCCTTCAATAGGCACCCCTGTTGCAATCCTTGAAAAGGATAAAAAAGGGGCCGTGACCTGTACCGCTACAGTAGAAACTGTCGGCCCCACCGGCGTGGAGATGGAGGCGCTGACCGCGGTCACCGTTGCATTGCTAACCATTTACGACATGTGCAAAGCGGTGGACCGCGGCATGACGATTACCGACGTCAAACTGCTCGAAAAGCGTGGCGGGAAATCGGGGCGCTACGTGTCGGGCGCATGAAATTGCCGAGGTAAACCGACACCGGCGGTCGGGCTTTACTGCCTGCTCGACGGCATCCCATGGTTCGCATGCTCTCTGGCCCAGCGCGCATGTTCCTCGGGGTAGGCGGCGCGGAAGCGCGCCAGATACAGCACCGCATCCTCGTCTCGACCGAGCATGACCGCGCTCTCAATCAGCTTTTCAGCGACCCGGGGTTCTGGCGAATAGTGGAGTAATTGCTGTGCTAGGTCATACATCGCTACAGCGTTGTCCGGGTTGAGGGTCGTGACGCTCAACTCCGCAAAGCGGACCTGGTCGCTAAACAGCCAGGTGCCGCGTATTTTGTTGAGGGTATCGTCGCGATAGGCCGCACTTCGTTCCGCAGGCGGCAGATAAATCTGGCTCACCCGGTAATAGCTGACGGACGCGCCAAGCAGAAGTGCTATTGATAAAGTAGCGACCAGCAGATTGAAATATCGGACTAACGCCTCATTTCGCCGAGATTTTTCTTGAAGCCCGCTGGTTGGCGCTTCCTCGTTTCCGCGCACCGACGCAGGGGTCGCGCACAGCAACAGCACACAGAGCCCAAAAGCGATTTGAAACGGCCCATACCAGAGCGGGTATTCAAGCAGGCTGTGCAGCAGGATGACGGCCAACACCCCCCAGGCCATCTGACGCACCGAGTCCGTTTCGCGCCAAGGCTTTAACCGCCAGACGATCCAGCTTGCAAGCGCGCAAATTGCTACAGCGGCAGGAACACCCAGCTCCACGGCAAGATGCAACGGCAGATTGTGAGCGTTGTCGAGGATTTCGCAAAAACGCTCGCCCGGGTAGAGCGTCATGAAGTGGGCATAGTCCAATTCACGCCAGCCCCAGCCCAGCCATGGCTTTTGGGCAATCAGAGTCAGTACGTTGGACCACAGCACCCGTCGACTGGCGCAGCCTGGCGTTTCAACCAGCCGGCCAAACAGCCCCCCGCTGGTCAGCCCGGTTACAGCCGCGAGTAGCCACGGAAGGGCAACCACGGCGAGCCCATAGGCCAACATCGCCTGCAAAGCAAGCATGAGCAAGCGCCGTTGCCCACGGGGAGCAGAAAGCGCCCACCACGCGGTCATCACCAAAATCAGCCCCCATTGCAACAGCCCCGTGCGTGAACTGCTGGCCGCATTGCCCAGCGCCAGCAGCAGCGCGAAGAAAGTCGCCCACCAGGGCACTCTCTGTCCAGCGGTTTGCCGTGAGAGCAAGCCCAGCAAGGCCAGCAGGCCAATACTGGTCAGCGTCGCAAACTGATTGCGCTGGCGCAAGTTGCCAAATGCCTCACCGGCGCTGGTCTGACTGACCCAAGGGCTGAAGGCATGTGCAAGACCAAAGTATTGCAAGAGTGCAAATGCAGCGCTGATGCCCGCGGCCAGCAGCCAGGCGGTGGCGATGATCCTGACGTTGAGCCTGCGCCGAAGCAGCCACAACAGAACTGCGCAATATGCGGAGATTAGCCACGGCCATGCGTTAGGCGTTGGCCCCGACGTGTAGGGACTAATCCAGGGTAAGACCAGTAACCAGCCTAAGCACCAGGCCGACAGATGGCGATTGTTTAGCGTTTGCGGCACTGGAAAATTAGCTTGACGTGAAGGGCAAGAATCAATTGGTTAATTGCAAAGTTAGGCTATGCAGCAGGCCGTGAGCTTGTCGCAAGGTATTTCGGCTCACCTTCTGCGCTGATTTTCCATGTCATTAATGACTACTTGAGTTACACCTATTTTGAAGATTAATAAATCTGACCGCCCCTCGACCAGTCAGCATTAAAACGAATCAATGGGAACAAAAGCAATAACTTCGGCAGTGTTCACGTCAATCAACACCGTCCAAAATGAGTTGCGCCCAATCATCGGTAAGTACCTCACAGAGGTCGCGGGTCTTGTGGGCGACAAATCTGCCACAGCACGGTCAATTTCGGCCGAGCGAGCCGGAAACCGGTTTTTCAGCTCATCCAGCGGATGCGCGTGCGCTATAACTTTTGGCTTCGCTTTTAAGTAGCTTTGCCACAGATCTGGTCGGGCACTGAGCGAGACGCCTTGCAACGCTGCCATGGTGGCATCAAAGCTTTCTTTGCCATCCTTGAACTCACGCACCGACAAAAGCGTCGGCCCCATAAGCGGAAGTTGCTGCAAGTCTACCGGAGCATGACTGAGCAGATCAGCCGGAATGTCAATCGCATGCACAACCCGAAATCGGTCAATTTCAAATACCAAATGAACCGGGCGGGCAACCGCCACCGTCCACAAACCATACGTTAGGGCTGCCAATTGTAGTAACCCAATAATTGTCAGATCCCGGCGCAACTCACGGCGCGGCTTGCTGCGATTGAACACTACCAATGTCATGAGCGGCCCCATGATGACGTCAACCGATACCACCAACAAAAACAGACTGCGTCCGCCGGAAATTTCCCGGTAGGGATAAGGATACCAAACCAAAAATACCAAAAGAGCGGCCAAAGCGGCCAGCGCCAAGCTGATTCCTAAGTGAATGAAAGCGGCCCCCAAACGATCTTTCCAAAGACGTGTATCCATGTGTGTACTTTTCTGTTTCGCTATGGCTAGAAAATTTTGTGCCGTGTGTTTAAATTAACTGCATTCAGGGCGTAAGTACTTGGGCGAGTACGGGGTATTTCTCGTGTTGTAGCCCCCGCAACACACTGACCGCAGCGTGGTAATAGTAGTCACCGTACATTCCACGAATAACAGCCATCTGGCGCGCCGCCGCTACCGGGTTTCCATTTAGGCCCAATGCCAATGCGTATCGCAGAGCCAAGCTGCCATAAGGAAAGCGCAACGATGCCTTGCGAAGATTTTCCAACTCGATTGCGCCCATACCCGGCACTGCCTGTTGGCGCGCCGCTTTGAGCATGGCACCCATGTGCGAAAGCATCCATATGTGGGGTACCTCATATTCCGTGGGAGTCTGACCTATGTGCAAATTCTCAAATCGGACCACGCGAAAGTCCTCCTCGATCAGTAAATACTCATAGATCATGTAACTGCCAAGAACAAACCATATGGCTACTACGCCGCCCACCCAGCGCAGTTTCAGCCTAATCGTCTTAATCCCCTGATGCGACGCCTCCACGATCCCAACCATTAATCCGGCAGCCAGAAAAAAATAAGAATAGGCAAACGGATACTCCACCATGCTGTGGACAGCAATGGGCAACAAGCATGCCATCCCATAAACCGCACTGGATTCGATTGCACCCCTCATGCGCGAGACAAACCAGTAAACACACGCCCCAGTTAGCAACAGGCCCAATGGCACGCCATTCCATGCCAACAGATCCAGCACGATATTGTGGGCGTTGGTGTAGGTCATGGTGCCCGGGACTGCCAAACTACCGGCAGCATGCGCGGTGGGGGTTTGGTTCCATCCATAGCCTAGCCATGGTGCCTGGCTGATGCCACTAAGCACTTGTTTCCAGATGGTGATCCGGGCACTGTCAACGCCGGGATTCATGTTTCGACCGCCGCCCATCAGCAGCAGGTCACTCAGATAGGGAAGCAGCAGCACAGCAAGCCAACCAAATACGTGGGTGTAATTCGCGTTTGCGACGAGCGACTCTTCCAAATCAGGAAACTGGAGCAACTAGCGCGCTCAACATACCCGCCCGTGACTGCGCAAAAACCAACCCCATTGTCATGAAAGTGATGCCGACAACGAGCCATAAACGTCCGATGCGCCTACGCTCAAAGGTCCATGCCAAGGCCGCCACCTCCGTCAGGCGCACCGCGCGAGTCCCAGTAGAACAAACGCGAGGCAACCCAAAGTAACCAGCAAAGGAGTTACGGACGGCGAAGGGCCGGGGGGAAATGGGTTGAGCCAGGGCAACGTTATGAAAACGAAAACGGCAAGGGATGGCATAAAGGTGAGGGAACAGACACCAGCGGTGCGAGTGCTTTGGCGTACGGAAACAGGGGGGAAAGATTTAGGCCCCTATTTTCGTTCGAACTTGCGGCGGGTTCGTGATCGGGAACTTGACTTTAAGAAGGGCTTGACTCCGAATAGCCGGACCATCTCAAGGCAATTTCAGCGCATTCAGCTGCGGGTATTTTTCATTGGCTAGCAGGATCCATCCGGCCTTGATCTGCGCGTAGGATTTTTCGCCATGCAGTGCCCGCATGACGAGCAACTGGCGGATGGCCTCGTCAGGGTTGCCATTCAGTGCCAGCGACTGGGCGTAACGATTTTGCGTGGCGGGCCACGGAAAGCGCAAGGCGACTTTTCTGGCCACCTCCACTTCATCGGCACTCATGCCCGGTTTGGGAACTATGCGCCCCCCGTGCAACAACGCATCCAGTTGCGTCAGCATCACGATGTGCGGGCGTTCATAGTCTCGAGGTGTTTGTCCAACGTGCAGGGCCTCAAAGCGAAGGATTCTGAAATCTTCCTCTATAGGGATGTACTCGATCACGCTCCAGACCATGGCGGCACCGATGAGCAACCAAGCCGTTGCAGCGGGCCACCAGCGCATCCTTACGCCCCTGCTAGGGGCTAGACGGGCTTCCAAAGCGCCTAGCAGCAGCATGACCGGCGCAAGTAAATAGGCATAAGCAAAGGGAAATTCCAACATTGAATGCACAGCCAATGGCAATGCAGCAGCAATGCAGTACCAAGTCAATGGATCATTGACAGCACTGGCTCTTCGCCATACCCAGGCTAAAGTAGCACCGACCAGCAGTAGCGTGAGAGGGAGCCCTATACCCACCGCCAGATCCAGGATGATGTTATGTGCATAGGTGACAGGTAAGCCTTCCACATAGACGTGGATTACGGCATTTTGCGCGGATGACACTTCACGCAATCCCCAGCCAAACCAGGGTCGAAGCAAGACAGCTTGCCAAAGCTGCTGCCATATTGCCAAACGACCACTGTCACCGGTGTTAATTTGCGCGACAGTCGATTCAGCCCAACCGCCTTCCTGAATGACATTGAGGCCAGTAGGACAAAACCAGAAACAACCGCCAAAAAAAATCAGCCACAAACTGACCGCCGGCACGGACAGGGTAAAGCCGAGGCGGCGACGCTTGGCAAACCACCATGCGGTTATCAATAACAACCCCAATACGCCAGTCCGAGATTCGGTCACCGACAGCCCCACCAGTAACACCGCTGCGACGGGCAGCGCGACCAATGCACTCAATCGTCTGGATTCAAAAAGATACGTGGTACTGGCAATGGAAAACAAAAGCAAAGTAGCCAAATGGTTCGGCTGAGCCAAGTTGCCACCGGGGCGACGAAGGCTCTGCAGGGGAGTAATCCAACCACCCAATTCCCAGATATCTAACGCTTGTACCAGCGCCACGATGGCCGAACACATTCCACCCACCACAAGCAACACTGCGAGTTTATCGACAAGTTTCGCGCCTGAAGTCAGTCCACATTCATTGAGACTTATGGCCGCATAACCAAGGATCAATGCAAGCAAGCACAGCAATAAATAGAAGCTAAGTACTACCGCGTCACCTAGGAATAGGATACGTCCCGTCAACACCTGTATGACAACAACCACACACAGCAACCCGATGGGCCAACCCATCATTGGCAGATAAATCGTGCGTCTACCATGATCAAAGCAATTTTTTACAAGCACGCCGGACAAGAGCAATATTGATGCGAACGCAAGCACTTCGTTGTGCCAACTATTCCACGGGAGAAAGTGCACAGACGTCATCCAACTCCCGAACAGCAACAGAAAGCTGAGCGAAATAATTACCCCATAAAAAAAACGCCTCGATAGAGGCGTTTTTTTCGGATTTGAAATAATTTTCAAAATTTCACATCCCGATTTATAAAATCATCAAGGTGCGTATGTTGCGCCACCGGCAGTTCCAACAGTTGCAGCCGAGGGATCCCGGCAAGAACCTGGGAGAAACTTCGCCGCAATGGTACCGGGGCCGCAAAGCCATCCTGTTACTGAATTAGTCCCAGTCACAATAACTGGAGTAAGGATCATCGTCTTGTTATCAATGGTAGCGTCGTTAGTTCCTTGCGCAGTTACTTGAACCGATCCCATGTTGTTGGTTGAAACCAGTTTCACATATTTTGTTGCACCCGTACCAGAGACTTCACAACCCCAAGCGCCAGCGACGGGCAAGGACGCAGCGTTGTTAGTTTGATAAGATTCTGTAACACTGGTGCGGCAGGCCGATGCCGCCAATACGACCTCGGACATCTTCGCACGCTTCGTGTAATCCTGATAAGCCGGTAACGCCACCGCGGCCAAAATACCAATAATCGCAACCACGATCATCAATTCGATCAGGGTAAAACCCTTTTGCATCTTCTGCATGGAACGTTTCATTAAGAACTCCTTGGTTAATAGACTTGCAATCAACTGCAGCAGTTTGTGTGCCACCTCGTTCCACCCCACAAATCCCGTGTTTAAGTGTCAAAGACGGTAACTATTTTACATTTTTGACTTACACGCGGAAACTTGGTGACATTCATGTCACGTTGCGTTTGTTATGTGACTGATTCGGCTAGCGCTTAGGGTTCTCGAGAGGCGGTGACTGCGTGGTAGCGCTTTTACAAGCGCGTTAGCGAAGCCTGCTTTCCAGGCGATCTATAAATCAAACACCTGACCGCCCTGCAGCCAGCGGATGTCGTGCGTTACACGCCGGTCCAGCTCGCCCATTTGATCCAGGCCCTTTACTTCCGCCATGATGAACTCTGTTTCGACTGGCTTGGCGTGGGTGAGGTAAATCGGGTAACGGTTGCCAGACGCGATGCAATCAAGCTCGGCGGCAAGAGAGTGCGTCGAAAGGTGCAAGCTACGTTTTGCGAGGTTACGCGCCCGGTTGCTGAAGGCGGTTTCGATGATCAGCATCGCGACATTTATTTGATTGAGACGCGCCCACAATGCGGGGTTTTTCTCGGTGTCGCCGGTAAATACCCACCAGCCTTTGGAGGTGGACACCGCGTAGCCCACGGCGGGCACCGTATGCACTGCGGGCAACACTTCTATTTCCTTATCCGCTATCCGTAAAGTTTGCCCGGGCTCCAGTGGGTGAAAACTGATGAAGGGAGCGGCGGGGGTAGGCATGGTCGAAAAATCAGGCCAGATGATGTTGTTGAAAATGTGCGCCTTCAATGCATCAATCGTGTCTTGCAGGGCATGTACGTGTATCGGAGTGGTTCGCCGGCTGGCCGTTGCGTCCGCCATCAGGGGAAGCCCCGCGACGTGGTCCAGATGGGAATGCGTTAGCAAAACATGGTCGATGCCGGTCATCTCCTCAAGGGTGAGATCTCCAACGCCGGTGCCGGCGTCGATCAACACATTCTGATCCAGCAAGAAAGACGTGGTACGACAGTCTTTGACAATCGATCCTGAGCAGCCAAGTACACGTATTTTCATGGGATTTCTGGCTGGCTTTGACGTGACTTTGTCAGCTAATTAGCTGCGCCATTCCAAGCTGTATCGACAGGTGACAACCTTAGGAGGGCTACACGCCTTGCTCGCGGGCGGTAAAAGGTACTTCTGCCCCAAGTGGCCTCCGGTTTCCAGTACAGCCCGGTTAGGCGCATCCATTAGTGTAGAAAAAACTGCATTCGGGTTCCGGCCAGTTCGAGGATATCCCCGCTCTTTAAAATCGCCGGTTCAGCGTCAGTCGGCGCGCCGTTCAGCGTCAACTTGCCGGCCCCTTCCACATGGGCGACTACAAAACCTTGGGGCCTTTTGGTAATAGCCGCCACCGCCACACCGGGTTTGCCGATCGTGGTGACCACTTTGACCAAGGCCACCTCGCGACCTGCTGCCGCGCCCGACATCACCTTGATGGTGGCATTGAGAGCAGGGGCCGACCCGGCAGCGGATCCTGGCAAAGCCGCCGAAGCAGCTTCAAAAGGCGGTAGCACAGGCGCCGCGGACCCCGCCTGGCCCCGCGTGGGCTTTGCCCCCCCGAGTGGGGCGGACTCATTTACATATTCGATCCTGTACTTGCCAATTTCAACGAGGTCGTTGTTTTGCAGTAACTGCTTCTTGATCGCCTTGCCATTGACATGGGTGCCATTAGTGCTGTTGAGGTCCTCCAGGTAAACCTCGGCACCGGACATTTGTAAAACGGCATGCTCACCGCTGACAGCGAGGTTGTCTATCACGATGTCGTTGTAAGGCCTCCGGCCTAGAGAGGTCCGGTCTTTCGTCAACTGGACTTCCTTGATCACGACACCGTCAATCGAGACGATCATTTTCGGCATGGCCGACTCCTGTCAATTTTTAATAGTTTAAATACTGCGCTATTTTCCCAGTATCCTGGAAAGAAGGCCCCGTTTGCGCAAATCCTCACTCGCGCGCACCAACAAAACCGAAATATTATCGCGTCCACCCGCTTCATTGGCCGCCAGAATCAGTTGCTCGGCTTTGTGCTCGAGCGTCTCGCTACTTGAAAGAATACTTGCAATACTGTCGTCCGCGAGCATGTCTGACAAACCATCCGAGCACATCAAATAGACATCGCCCAACTCCACGCGGTGCTCATTGACTTCAACCAGCACCATGTCTTCAACACCCAGGGCACGCGTAACGAGGTTCCTGATCAATGAAGTGCTTGCCTGCTCGGGCGTGATCATGCCCGCGTCCACCTGCTCCTGAATCAAGGAATGATCCTTGGTTATTTGCAGGAACTGCCGACCGCGTAATCGGTAGCAGCGCGAATCGCCGACATGGGCCAGCATCAATCGACCGTCCAGAAATACGCCCACTACGAGCGTGGTTCCCATACCCGCGTATTGGGGGTTAGAACTGGCCGCATTAAAAATCGAGTGATTTGCATTTTCCACGCAGATTTCGAGGGCCCGGCGCACTTCTCTGGAATTCACCTGCCTGCCAGCGTCGGAGAGCCAGCGTCCCATTTCCGAATTGATGAAAGCCACCGCCATCCCGCTTGCGATTTCGCCCGCGTTGTAACCGCCCATTCCGTCGGCCAGAATACAAAGCCGTGTTGCGGCATCGAAAGCAACCGCATCTTCATTGTTATCCCGCACCAAACCCACATCTATCTGGGTACAAATGTCGTAGCGCATCGCGTTAGCGCCGACCACGAGGGCAGGTTAACGGCCCGGGCAAGGGACGCCAAAGTCGGTCATTGCCACAGGCTAACGACGATGATCCGTCCGGAAGATTGACATGACATGTCTGTACTGATTTGTTGCCCATCTCCGTTTTCCTCGCCCTATTTTTCACGATTGCCGCGCAGGTTTGTTGTTACATAGCCATAACAAATTACCCAGAAAGGGACGTTAACAGACGGATTACAGCAGTACAAGGGTCTTTTTCACGACTTTCCTACTTTTTGTTGCAAGTAGATTCTGGCGCAGTCAATCGTCTTCTTCTTTTTGTAGCCAGATCGCATCCGGCCTTTGATGGCGTTGTCCGGTTTTTTGACGAAATGCCGTCTTGGCTTGCCTGCAGCAAGCACGCACCGCCCATCTCCTCGCGACCACCGCTTAACGATAGCAGTCGCCTCGGGCCGGTAAGGCGTGCGCTGCGGGGCGGTGCGATTACCGTCCTCCCAGGCAATTTCCAGGCAGAAAAAAACCGACTGTCAGTGATAACAACCGGTTTTTTTTGGTGCGGCTTGCCGCGAAGCGCTGGGCAGCAACGCCTTTGAGCAACTTGGTGATGCTTACAGCAACGCCTTGAGCAGTTTCGCCATTTCGGAGGGATTGCGCGTGATGGTGAAGCCACAGGCTTCCATGATTTCCAACTTGGCGTTCGCTGTGTCGGCACCGCCAGAAATCAGCGCACCGGCATGGCCCATGCGCTTACCGGCAGGCGCGGTGACGCCGGCGATGAAACCAACAATCGGTTTTTTCATATTGGCTTTGCACCAGATCGCCGCTTCGGCTTCGTCCGGACCGCCAATTTCGCCAATCATAATGACGGCATCGGTGTCGGGATCGTCATTAAAGGCTTGCATCACATCAATGTGTTTCAGACCATTGATCGGATCACCGCCAATGCCCACGGCAGTTGACTGGCCCAAGCCGATTTCGGTGAGTTGCGCCACGGCTTCGTAGGTCAGCGTGCCGGAGCGGCTAACCACACCAATGCGTCCTTTGCGATGGATGTGACCCGGCATGATGCCGATTTTGATCTCGTCGGGCGTGATCAGGCCAGGGCAGTTGGGGCCGAGCAGCAGGGTTCTTTTGCCGCCAGCGGCCTCCCGGGCTTTCATGCGGTTGCGCACTTCGAGCATGTCACGGACAGGAATGCCTTCGGTGATGCAAATGGCCAGATCCAGGTTGGCCTCCACGGCTTCCCAAATGGCGGCCGCAGCGCCTGCAGGCGGCACATAAATGACCGAAACTGTCGCGCCCGTCGCTTGAGCGGCTTCCAGCACGCCGGCATAGATTGGAATGCCTTCGAAGTCTTCGCCCGCTTTCTTGGGGTTCACTCCCGCCACAAAGGCTGCTTTGCCGTTCGCATAGTCGCGGCACATGCGGGTATGGAATTGACCGGTCTTGCCGGTAATGCCTTGCGTAATAACTTTGGTGTTTTTGTTGATGTAGATCGACATGCTTGTTCCTGATCGGTAGGCGTTGGCGCGGGGCTTACTTGACGGCAGCGACGATTTTGGTCGCGGCCTCTGCCATGGTGTCTGCGGCAATGATGGGCAAACCGGAGTCGGCCAACATTTTCTTGCCCAGGTCTTCGTTAGTGCCCTTCATGCGCACCACCAGCGGAACCGACAGGTTAACGGCTTTGCAGGCGGTGATGATGCCGTCGGCAATCGTGTCGCACTTCATGATGCCGCCGAAGATATTGACCAGAATACCTTTGACATCGGGGTTCTTCAACATGATCTTGAAAGCTTCAGTGACTTTCTCAGCGGTTGCGCCGCCGCCCACGTCGAGAAAGTTGGCGGGCTCGCCACCGAACAGCTTGATGGTGTCCATGGTCGCCATCGCCAGGCCAGCGCCATTGACAAGGCAACCGATGTTGCCGTCGAGGCTGATGTAGGCCAGATCGAACTTGCTGGCTTCCACTTCAGCCGGATCTTCCTCGTCCAGGTCGCGGTAGGCCACGATTTCCGGGTGACGAAACAGCGCGTTGGGGTCGAAGTTGAACTTGGCGTCAATGGCCTTGATGTTGCCGTTTCCTTCGAGAATTAACGGATTGATCTCAGCCAGACTGCAGTCGGTCTCCATGTAGCACTTGTAGAGCTTTTTCAGCACATCAATCGCCTGGGCGGTGGAGCCCGCCGGCACCGTCATGCCGTCGGCCAGCTCCTTGGCTTGGGCATCGGTCAGGCCAATGGCCGGATCGACAAACACCTTGATGATCTTTTCAGGCGTGGCGTGGGCCACTTCCTCAATGTCCATGCCCCCTTCGGAAGACGCCATGAACGCCACTTTCTGGGTAGCGCGGTCGGTGACGACCGAGACGTAATATTCCTTTTTGATATCAGCGCCGTCTTCAATTAGAAGGCGGCGTACCTTTTGACCCTCAGGACCGGTCTGGTGCGTGATCAGCTGCATGCCCAGAATTTCACCAGCCAGCTTTTTCACTTCGTCAATACTGCGTGCCAGCTTGACGCCGCCGCCTTTGCCGCGACCACCGGCATGAATTTGCGCTTTGATCACCCACACCGGGCCGCCTAGTTTTTGTGCGGCTTCAACCGCTTCCTGCACCGTAAACGCGGGAATGCCACGGGGCACAGGCACGCCAAAACTACGCAAGATTTCCTTGCCTTGGTACTCGTGAATTTTCATGAAAAACCTTCAGGATTCAGTAAAAAAGGGTGCGACAAGGTTTTTGACAAGGCGGTGTGGCCGGTTTAAAACAAAGCGCCGCCGCCTAAAGACAAGCTGATCGCGATCACTACAGGCAGCAAGGCAGAACTGTATCATGGTGCGACGCACAATTATTTTACAAACCTTAGACACCCGACCCACCCTGAATCCGTGCCCCCCGGCACCGATTTGTCGCTGAAAGTTCTTGATGCCCAAAGTTTTTATAGACGGTGAAGCCGGCACGACGGGCCTGCAGATCCGTCAACGGCTGCAAGCAATGCCGCAGATTGAGTTGGCCAGCCTGGCCCCTGAGCTGCGCAAAAATGCAGCCGCCAAGCGCGACCTGATGGCGCAGGTGGACCTGGTCGTCCTGTGCTTGCACGACGACGCGGCGCGTGAATCGGTCGCCATGATCGACAGCCTCCGGCAGGGAGGTAGCCCAAAAATTCCCAAGATCATTGACGCGTCAACCGCTCACCGCACTGCGTCGGGCTGGGTCTTCGGCTTCCCGGAACTGGTCAAAGGCCAGCGCGAAGCCGTAGCTGCCGCCGAGCGCGTGGCTAACCCCGGCTGCTATGCCACCGGGGCGATCGCGCTGATTCGTCCGCTCGTGGATGCGGGTGTGATTCCGGCTGATTTCCCATTAAGCCTGCCGGCTGTGAGCGGATACTCTGGCGGCGGCCGTCCCATGATCGAGGCCTACGAAAGCGGCAGCGCGCCTTTGTTTGAGATTTACGGCTTGAGCCTGGAACATAAGCATCTGCCTGAAATCATGCGTTACACGGGCCTGACGCGCCGTCCGGTGCTGATTCCGTCAGTGGGCAACTTTAAGCAGGGCATGCTGGTTCAGTTGCCGTTGCACCTTGATTTGCTGCCCGGCCACCCCACCGCCGCGCAGTTGCAGGAAGTGCTTGCCAGCCATTACGCGGGTAGCGAATGGGTGACGGTCGAGGATGCGCCCGAATCCGGCAAGCTGGATGCGTTGGCGCTGAACGGCACCAACAAGATGGACCTGCGCGTGTTTGGCAACGAAACCCATCGCCAGGCCGTGTTGATTGCGCGGCTGGACAACTTAGGCAAAGGTGCGTCGGGCGCAGCGGTGCAAAACCTCAAGCTCATGCTCGGGCTTTGACGCGGTAGGTTCGCCTGCTCTCGGGGCAGGGTGCAGCCCTTTGGTTGGACGAACGCACTAGTTTGTCGGGGTTTTCAAGTCTTTATTCGTCGTCCGGCTGAGACACCACGCGTCGAATAACGTCTCCCCCAAAACCACGGGCGGCAAGGAATCGCATTTGTTTGGCGCGCCCCGCCGCGTCCGGTGGCAGGTTCTTGAACTTCTTGCGCCAGACTTCCCGGGCGCGCTCCATTTCGCTGCTTTTGAGCCTGTCCATGGCGCCTGACACCGTCTCAGGGTCGAGCCCCTTGTTCAGCAATTCGTAGCGTATGCGCGCTGCGCCGAAACGTGCAGCGCGTCGATTGATGACCGACTCGACCACACGCGCTTCGCTGATGAAATCCTTAGCTTGCAGCTCATCGAGAACCTGTGCCAGTTGGCCCGGCGTTTCTTCATGAGGTGCCAGCTTGCGCTCTAGCTCGGCACGCGAATGTTCGCGAGCCGCCAAATAACGCAGCGCGCGCCCCTTGAGTGAAAGGCCGAAGCCCCTTCGGGCTGCTGGTCGGGCGGTGTTCATCAGACTGCGATGGGACTGTTCAGCAGCAGATGGTTGCGTGGGCTAACGCCTGCCGTGCCAGATAAAACCGCGTCATGCCGCTGCTTTGACGGGTTTCTCACCTTTCTCGGCTTTCTCGGCTTTGCCAGCCTTGTCTGAGGTGTCGCCCGCGTCAATCGTGGCCTGGACCAGCGGAATGCCTAGCGATTCCCGCACCTTGTTTTCGATCTCGATGGCGAGCACGGGATTTTCTTTGAGGAATTCGCGCGAATTGTCACGGCCCTGGCCGATTTTCTCGCCGTTGAAAGCGTACCAGGCACCGGCTTTTTCAACGATATGGCCCGCCACGCCCAAATCGAGCACTTCGCCCAGACGGCTGATGCCCTCGCCATAAAGAATATCAAATTCCGCCGTCTTGAAAGGCGACGCCACCTTGTTTTTGACCACCTTCACGCGGGTTTCATTGCCGATGATCTCGTCGCCCCTTTTAATGGAGCCGATGCGGCGAATGTCCAGACGCACCGAGGCATAGAACTTCAGCGCATTGCCGCCGGTGGTAGTTTCAGGGGAGCCGAACATCACGCCAATCTTCATGCGGATCTGGTTGATAAAGATCACCATGCAGTTGGCCTTCTTGATGGAGGCGGTTAGCTTTCGCAGCGCCTGGCTCATCAAACGGGCCTGCAGGCCGGGCAGCGAGTCGCCCATTTCGCCTTCGAGTTCAGCTTTGGGCGTGAGCGCGGCCACCGAGTCGATCACGATCAGGTCGACGGCGCCGGAGCGGGTCAGAGAATCCACGATCTCGAGCGCCTGCTCACCGGTGTCGGGCTGTGAAATTAGCAACTCTTGCAGATTCACGCCAAGCTTTTGCGCGTATTGAATGTCCAGCGCGTGCTCGGCGTCCACAAAAGCGCAAGTGCCCCCCAGCTTTTGCATTTCGGCAATCACTTGCAGCGTCAGCGTGGTTTTACCAGACGACTCCGGCCCGTAAATCTCAACCACCCGGCCACGGGGCAGGCCACCAACGCCCAAAGCAATGTCCAAGCCGAGCGAACCGGTCGAAACCACTTGAATGTCTTCGATCACTTCGCCGGCACCCAACTTCATGATGGTGCCTTTGCCAAACTGCTTTTCAATTTGGGCCAGCGCAGCCTGCAAGGCCTTGGCTTTTTCGGTGTTCAGGGCGGGATTGGTTTTGATCGGTGCGTCCATGAAAGTGTCCTTAAGAATCAATGGTATAAAAAACTTTTGCCTCCGCTCCAGCGTTCGTCTTTAATCGCGAGCTGGATGCATAACCAGTACTTTATGGGCACTGTATAAATAAGTAAACCTTATTTTTAGTCAGTTTTACTGACTAAACAGGGGTTGGTAAAGTAACATGACCGGATGCAGATACCCCCAGTGAAACCGCTCTCCGACGCCGGGAATCAGGGCTGGCGTCTCACCCATCTGGGGCGCCTGCTTGGCCAATCCCTGCGCCGCTTTGATGCGCGCGTGCTCTGGCTCATGGCCCGCGATGTGGAGGTGCCGCTGGCGCTCTCCAATCTGGCGGCGCGCAATCAGGTCGGCGCCGCGCACGTCCACATTACACGGCACTTGGCGGTCGGGGGGTCGCGCTTGACGGACCTGGCCGCCAGTGCGGGCATGAGCAAGCAGGCGATGGGGGATCTGGTGGACCAGTGCGAAGCCTGGGGCTTGGTCAGGCGGGAAGCCGACCTGCACGACCACCGGGCGCGGCAAGTGGTCTTTACCGCCGCTGGTTTGTTGTGGCTCGACGCGTTCAAAGGCGCTGTGGCGCAGGCCGAAGAAGAGTTCCGGCAGGCGGTAGGGGCCGACGTTGCGACCGTGGTGGCGCTGGGGCTAGAGGCCTATTCGGGCGCTTGGTCGGCGCCTGGCTAAATAGAGCATTCACCTGCACCACGCCAAAAAATAGAACCGGTTGCGGCGATCTCTTTCAACCCCGACGGACTGGCAAACGCCTAAAATTCATTGCATAAGTAATAAACGATCCGCCGTGCGTTCGGCGGACTGCTGTCTGGAGACAACCATGCGTATTCTGATAGCCGAAGACGACCAGGTTCTGGCCGACGGCCTGCTGCGCACCTTACGCGCTTCGGGCGCCGCCGCTGACCACGTCGCCAGCGGCACCGAGGCGGATGCCGCATTGCTGACCAATACGGAGTTCGATTTGCTGATACTCGACCTCGGCCTGCCACGCATGCATGGTCTGGAAGTACTCAAGCGGCTGCGGGCCCGCGGCTCGGCCCTGCCGGTATTGATTCTGACGGCTGCCGACAGCGTTGAAGAGCGTGTCAAGGGCTTGGATTACGGCGCTGACGACTACATGGCCAAACCGTTTTCCTTGCAGGAGCTGGAAGCCCGTGTTCGTGCTCTGGTGCGCCGCGGCATGGGCGGTGCCAGCAGCACCATCAAGCACGGACCGCTGGTTTATGACCAAGCCGGGCGCGTTGCCACCATCGATGGCCAGATGCTGGAGTTGTCTGCGCGCGAGTTAGGGCTGCTTGAAGTACTGCTGCAGCGCGCGGGCCGACTGGTCAGCAAGGACCAACTCGTCGAGCGCCTTTGTGAGTGGGGAGAAGAGGTCAGCAACAACGCGATTGAGGTATACATCCACCGCCTGCGCAAGAAAATAGAAAAGGGCCCGATCCGAATCGCCACGGTGCGCGGGCTCGGATATTGCCTCGAGAAAATCCCAAATTAATGCGGTCGCCACGCGGGTCGCCTGGGGTGAGGCGGTGTGCACAAACTTCCCGGAGTAAGCCGTAAGCACCATGGCGTTAAGACTCTTTCAGCGCGAGCGGCGCAGTCTCTTTGGCGAGATCCTCGACTGGATGCTCACGCCGCTGCTGCTGCTGTGGCCCATCAGTCTGGCGCTGACCTGGCTGGTTGCGCAAAACATTGCCGGCAAGCCGTTTGACCGGGCGCTTGAATACAACGTGCAGGCACTGTCCAAGCTGCTGGTGGTCAAAAACAACAAGGTCCAGTTCAACCTCACAGCACCTGCACGCGAAATTCTGAGCGCTGATGACACTGACCTTATTTACTACCAGGTAGTGGGCATCAACGGCGAACATCTGGGCGGCGAACGCAATTTGCCCCTGCCCCCGGACGAGGAAAAACCGACCGACGGGGAGGTGAGGCTGCGCGAAGATGTGGTTCAAGGCGAAGAAATTCGCGTCGCCTACACCTGGATCAAGATGGATGTGAAGGGCGCCGCGCTGATCCTGGTGCAGGTGGCTGAAACGCTGAAAAAGCGCAAGACACTAGCGACCGAAATCGTCAAGGGCACGATGGTGCCGCAGTTTGTGACGCTGCCGCTGGCGGTGCTGCTGGTATGGCTGGCGCTGGTGCGCGGCATCAAGCCGCTGGCCCAGCTTGAAAGACGCATCCGGGCGCGAAAATCCGACGACATGAGCCCACTGGACGACACGGAAGTGCCGGAAGAAGTGGCGCCGCTGGTCTCTTCGATCAACGATTTACTGAGCCGCCTGAAAGTCTCGCTGACCACGCAAAAACGCTTTCTGGCCGATGCCGCGCATCAGCTTAAAACGCCATTGGCAGGCCTGCGCATGCAGGCCGACCTGGCGCAGCGGGAAACCGACGCCGACGAACTCAAAAAATCGCTTAAAAACATTGGTCTTGCCAGCATACGTGCGACCCACACCGTCAACCAACTACTGGCGCTGGCGCGTACCGAAACCACCGGCCGCAGTCTGGCCAAGCAGCGCATCGATCTGGTCCACGTCGTTTCGGAAGTGATGGCGGATTCGGTGCCGCGCGCGCTCGAGAAGCAGATTGACCTCGGCTACGACGGGCCGGCCGCCGGGGCGCAACCGACTTATCTTGAAGGCAACCCCACCTTACTCAAAGAACTCGTGCGCAACCTACTGGACAACGCCATCAACTACACCCCTGACCATGGACAGGTGACGCTGCGGCTGCTGACCGACCGCTTCAGCGGCGTGCTGGTGCTGCTGGTAGAAGACTCGGGACCGGGCATTTTGGAATCAGAACGGGAGCTGGTGTTCCAGCCTTTTTACCGCACGCTCGGCACAAACGTGGATGGCTCAGGGTTAGGCCTGGCCATTGTTATGGAAATCGCGCAGCAGCACGGCGCCACGATCGCGATAGAAGACGCCGACCTTCCGGGTCACCCCCAGTCCTCCGGCACGCGCGTCATGGTGCGCTTTGTGGGTATGAACCCGCCTACCCCACCCTGACCACCGAGTGGGATAAATTGGAAACCAACACTTCTGATCGAGCACTATGAACTCCTCACTATGCAGGGCAATCCAAAGGCTTAAACGGGTGCAGGTCGCGTCGTCATGACGGCCGCCAATCGCCTCAAAATTGGTCTCTCGGCCTGCTTTTTACATGCCGACCCTACCCGGTCTCTTTTTACCGGCAAGACGCTGCAATATGTCGAGCAGTCGATTGCGCATTGGCTCATGTCGTCCGGCGCCATGGTGGTGATGGTGCCGTGCCCGACGGGAAGCACGCAGCGCGGCGACGTGACTTATGCACATTACGCAGCGTGGCTCGACGGCCTGGTGCTACACGGCGGATCGGATGTCTGGCCCGGCACCTATGGTGAAACGCCGCTGGACGAGCAATGGTCGGGTGACCGCATGCGCGACGACTATGACAAAGCGCTTGTCGCCGCTTTTGAAGCCACCGGCAAGCCGGTTTTTGGGATTTGCCGCGGTCTTCAGTTACTCAATGTCGCTTTCGGCGGGACGCTTTACCAAGACATCGTGACGCAGGTCCCCGACTCTTTTGCGCACCGCGATGCCACCACCTACGACCTGAATTTTCACAGCGTGAACATCGTGCAAGGTTCACGCCTTTCAGCCCTTTATCCGGGCGTGGAACGAGTCCGCGTCAACAGCATCCACCACCAGGGAATCAAAGACCTCGCGCCGGAGTTCGTAGCCGAAGCCTACAGCGTCACCGATGGCATCGTCGAAGCCATACGCCGCAAAGATCCGACCAAAAGCTATATTGCCGCGCTGCAATGGCACCCCGAGTTCCACAAGCCGGGTTCCGACACCATCGACGATGGCGCCGTATTGAAGGATTTCCTTGAGGCCGTTGCGGCGGCAAAAATCAAACTACCGAAGTGAGACAAGGGAGCGGCGGCTAATAAATAGCCTCCCGGCTTCAAAAAACTGGCGCACCACCGCACAGAAAGTCGGGCCCCTGCGTGCAGGGCGTCAACTCAGGTGCTTGCCCACAATGCCCGCCAGTTCAAACATCGTCACCTGCGGTTTGCCAAACACGGCCAACAGCTTGGCGTCCGCATTGATGGCGCGTTTGTTGGCAGCATCTTGCAAGCCCTCGGCCTTGATGTAGTCCCATAGCTTTTTGATCACTTGGGTGCGTGCCACCGGCTCGGCGCCAATCACCGCAGCCAGTGCATCGCTGGGCTTGAGTCCGGTGCCCGGCGTGGTCTTGCGGGCGACCTTGGGTTTGTCGGTTTTGACGGCAACTTTTTTGGCGGCAACCTTTTTAGCCGCTGTTTTTTTGGCTGCCGGAGCCACTGACTTGGCTGCCACGGTCTTGCCGAATGGCGTCTTGACGCTACCAGTCCGGGCAGCAGCGGGTTTGCGCGGAGGAAATTTCGACGGCGCAAACTCAAAGTTCACTTTGCCGGCTTCTTTGTCCCAGGAGAGCATGGCCTTGAAGGCCCGGCGCGTACGCATGGAGACGAACTTGTCGAGCAGATCGGTCTTTCCGGTCGCCAACAGCTTGCTCATTTGCTCGCGCTCGATCGGTTGCTGCAAGATGACCTGCCCGGTCTTGAAGTCGCAACTGGGTGTGGGCTGCGCCAGTGTGGAAACCGACTTTTCGCAGACGTAGTTCTTGCCGAGCTCATACACCGCGCCGGCGCACTTGGGACAAGCGCCCAGAGAGTGCTGTTCGCCGAAGTCCACAAGTTCGCCAGTCTCGGCATTCTTGTCATCCCCAAAATCAAATTCAAGCTTGTAGTTTTTGGTTTCCTCATCAAACTTGATCACTATTTCGGCGCTGAAGGGCCAGCCCGCTTTGGAACGAAAGCCCTCCAGCGGGCCGATTTTCTTGTCGCGCAAAAATTGCTCGACTTCGGCCGTTTCAAAAGTGCGGCCGGCTGGCGTTTTACCAAAGGAAAAGCCGCAGCCGTTTTCCCCGCTTTTGCCGGTGCAGGTGTAGCGGCGGTAGTTTTCTTTCATCACGCCGCCGCAATTGGGACAGGGGGTTTGTAGCGTTGCGTAGTCACCGGGAATCGTGTCTTTGTCGTAGCCCTTGGCCTTGCTGACGAGGCGCTCCGTCATGGCTGCAATTTCGGCCATGAACGTTTCACGACTCAGCTTGCCATGTTCCATTTGCGCGAGCTTGTGCTCCCACTCGCCCGTCAGCTCGGCTTTGGACAACTCTTGCACGTCCAGACCGCGCAGCAGCGTCATCAGCTGAAAGGCCTTGGCCGTGGGGATCAGCTCGCGGCCTTCGCGCAACATGTATTTTTCAGCGATCAGGCCCTCGATGGTGGCCGCGCGGGTGGCCGGTGTGCCCAGGCCTTTTTCCTGCATGGCTTCGCGCAACTCATCGTCGTCAATGGTTTTCCCGGCGCCTTCCATGGCCCCCAACAAGGTGGCTTCGCTGTATCGGGCCGGTGGCCGGGTCTTCAGCCCCTTGGCGTCTACCGTTTCGGCAAGCACCCGCTCGCCGGGCTTGACGGGCACCAATGTCTTGCCGTCTTTTCCGTCTTTGTCGTCAGTTTCGTCCTGGGCTTCTTTGCCGTAGATAGCCAGCCAGCCCGCCCTTACGAGCACTTTGCCCTCGGTCTTGAAGCTCTGGTCGGCCACCAATGAAATGCGCGTCGTCACCAGGTACTCCGCGCTCGGGAAAAACACCGCCATAAAACGGCGTACCACCAGGTCGTAAATCTTCTGCTCAGCCTCGGACAATCCGCTCGGTGCCTGCAGCGTGGGAATAATGGCGAAGTGGTCGCTCACCTTGGCGTTGTCGAAGATGCGCTTGCTGGGCTTGATGTAGTTGCCCTTGAGCGCTGTGGCCGCGTGGGGCGCCAGATGCTTCATGCCGCTGTTGGCGAGCATTTCAAAGGTCTGCCTGACCACCGGAACGTAGTCTTCGGGCAAGGCGCGGGAGTCGGTACGCGGATAGGTCAGCGCCTTGTGGCGTTCGTACAGGCTCTGCGCAATCGAAAGCGTGGTTTTGGCGGAAAAGCCAAACTTGCCGTTGGCCTCGCGCTGCAGGGAGGTCAGGTCGAACAACAGCCCCGCTGCCTGCGTCGTCGGCTTGGACTCCTCGGTCACCGTGGCGGTTTTGCCGCGCGCCGCCTCGGCAATGGCCCGCGCTTCACGCTCCGACCAGACCCGATCTGCCCGCAGCTCTGCGTCAGGTTCGGCGTTGTCTGCATTGGCAGCGGCCTTTTTCCACTTGGGGTCAAACCATTTGGCGTTGTATTCACCTGCTTCGGCCAGAAAAGTTGCGTGGACTTCCCAGTAGTTGCGGCTGACAAATTTGCGAATTTTTTCTTCGCGCTCGACGACCACCGATAAGGTGGGCGTTTGGACGCGGCCCACGGTGGTTAAAAAGAAACCGCCGTCGCGGGAATTGAAGGCCGTCATGGCCCGCGTGCCGTTAATGCCGACCAGCCAGTCGGCCTCGGAACGGCAGCGCGCTGCGTCGGCCAGCGGCCGCATCTGTTCGTCACTGCGCAACGATGCAAATCCATCACGAATGGCTGCGGGCGTCATGGACTGCAGCCATAAGCGTTTGACCGGGTGGTTGCTTTTGGCGTACTGCTGAATCAGCCGAAAGATCAGCTCCCCTTCGCGGCCCGCATCACAGGCATTGACAATCGCGCCCACGTCTTTGCGTTTGGCCAGTTTGACGATGGCGTTGAGACGGGTTTTAGTTTTGTCGATGGGCTTGAGATCAAAGTAAGGCGGAATCACCGGCAGGTTGGCAAAACTCCACTTGCCTCGTTTGACATCAAATTCCTCCGGCGCCTGAATTTCCACCAGATGGCCAACCGCCGAAGTGACCAGCCAATCGTCGCTTTCAAAGTACTCGTCGTGCTTTTCAAACTTGCCCGCCGTGGGCGTGATGGCGCGCACAATGTCTTGTGCCACCGAGGGTTTTTCTGCAATCACCAGAGTTTTCATAAGTACTTCTTCAAAACCTTCCGCCTCTTCGGGAAACATTTCCCCGCTTTCGGCCTAGACAACTTTCGCATCATGCGCGCCAAAAGGCGTTCTGCAGAGGGCGACTCAAATGCCTCACTACAATCAGGCCTTCTCGCGCATGTACGCGCGCCGGTGCGCACGCCCACACGCACACATGCATGAATTAACCATACCAAAAAAATACACCGTGTCAAAACCACAGGCCTCTGCGCTCCCTTCTTCGCCCAGTCTGCGACTACCCGGCAGCGCTGGTCGCCGCCTTCAAACCCGTCTCTCGGGCGTGCACGGCAAGGGCGTTTACGCCCTGCAGGATCTGGCCGAAGGAGAAACGCTGATTGAATATGTGGGTGAGGTCATTAGCTGGAAAGAAGCGCTGCGCCGCCACCCCCACGACCCGACCGACCCCAATCACACGTTTTACTTTCACATCGATGAAGACCACGTGATCGACGCCAAGCACGGTGGCAACTCCTCGCGCTGGATCAACCACAGTTGCAAGCCGAACTGTGAAGCAGACGAAGACGAGGGGCGCGTGTTCATCAAGGCACTGCACAACATCAAAGCGGGCGATGAGCTGTTTTATGACTACGGCTTGATCATCGACGCCAAGTACACCCAGAAACTGAAAGCTGAATACCCCTGCTGGTGCGGCGCTAAAAGCTGTCGCGGCACGCTACTCGCGCCGAAGGAAAAAAACGGCAAAAACAAGACAGCTACAAAAAAGTCCGAAAAAAAACCTAAGAAGAAGAGCCCGAAGGCCTGATTCTTTGTGAGCGCTTTCCTCCCCTCTCCCCTTCGATGGCCTGCTGAGGCCATTTGGGAAGCCCTGGCACCAGTCTTACCCGGCTTTACGGTGGAGGTACTGCCCGAGATCGATTCGACCAACACGGAGCTGATGCGGCGCTTTAGGGGAAGCGCCAGCACGCGGCCCCGGCCCGAGCCCTTGCTGTTGGTGGCCGAGCAGCAAACCGCCGGTCGCGGACGATTGGGCCGAAGCTGGCAAAGCCGGCGCGGCGACAGCCTGACTTTTTCACTGGGCCTGCCTTTGCAACCCAGCGACTGGTCGGGCCTGTCCTTGGTGGTAGGCATCAGCGTGGCCGAAAGCCTGGACCCCGGCAACACCGGCCCGGCCAGGATCGGCTTGAAATGGCCCAATGACCTCTGGCTTTCCGGACCATCAGGTGACCGCAAGTTGGCCGGGATATTGGTGGAGACGGCCAGCTGGGAAGGCATTCGCTTTGTCGTGATCGGTATCGGCATCAACATCCGGGCGTTGCCGCTGGCAGCAGTCTCCGCCCTTGCCACGCCTTCGATGGCCACACCATCAGTCGCTGCTATTCCGCCAGGCGGTCTCCAGGAGTTGCTTCCCAGCATTGATGCGGCGCAGACGTTGTTGCGTATTCTGCCGCCGTTGGTCCAGGCAGTGCAGGCTTTCGAACAATTCGGTTTTGCGCCGTTTCAGAACCGCTTTGCCGCACGCGACGTGCTGTCAGGCCGGACGATCGAGTTGTCGGACGGCACCCAGGGCCGGGCACAAGGCGTCGGCGAAAACGGTGCCTTGTTAGTGCATACTGCGGCTGGTATGAAAGAAATCACCAGCTCCGAAGTCAGCGTTCGGCCGGTTTCAGAGGGCGACCCGGCAACCGTCCTAAAAGACCCACGTCCATGCTGAGGGGGTTGGTGCTTGCCCTGGTGCTGGCTAATGCAGGCTACTTTGCCTGGACCCGAGGTTTTCTAGCCGACTACGGTTTTGCCCCCCCCATTCAATCGGAACCGCAACACCTGGCGCAGCAGATCAGGCCCGAGACCATGCATCTACTGGGCGTGAGCGACGCCCCGCAACTTGACAAAGTCGAGCCGCCCGCCCTACAAGTTGCTGTCACCTGCTTGCAAGCTGGCCTCTTCAACGAGCAGCAGGCCAGTACCCTTCGGCTACGCCTTCAAAGCAGCCTGCCTGTCGGTAGCTGGTCGCTCAAAAGCAGCGTCGAACCGGGCCGCTGGATTATCTACATGGGCAAATACGCCAGCGAAGAGGTTGCAGCCAAAAAGCGCACCGAGTTGCGCCAGCGCGGCTTGTCGTTCGAACCGCTGGTTAACCTGGAGCTGGGCCCCGGCCTTTCCTTGGGTCACTTCAATTCGCAAGCCGATGCCGAAAGGGAACTGGCGGCGGCCGTCAAGCGCGGGGTGCGCACCGCCAAGGTCGTGCAAGAGCTGCCTGAAGTGAATGGTCTGCTGCTCAAGGTGGACGCCGCTGATGCGCCATTGCGCGCCAAGCTGGAAACACTCAGGCCACAACTCGCGGGCAAGGCGCTGCTGACCTGCCGCTAAGGCCTTTCTGCTCTGGCAAGCGCACTGTTCGCTTTATTTTCTACGCATCAAGCTTGCGCGGCGCGCCAGTAGCGCAGCGGCACGCAGGTCTGCAGTCGTGTGATGGCTTGGTCCATGAGCGCCGGATGCAGTTCGTGACCCAACGACGCGGCCATGTCGAAGGTGGCGTCAGCGCCTAGCGCCATCAGGCGTTCAAAGCCTTCACGCGCCCGGGCGACCGGTGCGACGTTGTCGTCTTGCCCGTGCAACAGGTGAAGCGTGGTCAGTAGCGGGGCTTTGTCGGGCCAGACCGGGTGGCTGCCGCCGAACGCCAGCACCCGACCCACCAAGCCGTCGTGCGCATCGCTGAAGGCCAGGGCCAGGCTGGCCCCGGCACCAAAGCCGGCCAGCGCAGTATCAGACTGCAGCACGTCAAAGCGCTGCTGCTGCGCACGAACAAACGAGGCCAGCGCCTCGACACGCACGGCCAGCGCGCCAGCGTCTTCGTCGATGCCCGTGCACGAGCCGGTAAGCCCTTCTGGAATCAGCACCGCCGCTTCGGCAAATGCACCCCCCAGCAAATGGCCTAGTTGCAGCATGTCTGCGGCAGTTCCCTCCACGTCGTGGACCAAAATAAACAAGGGTCGGGGTGTTGCTGCGATGGACAGCAACTCAATGGTTTCAAGGTCAAGTGGATTCATGCGACAACTGATTAATGAAGGTGCTTTTTGGTGTGGCAAGTCTACGTCTGGTGGACTAGATAGGCACGCCATGGCGGCTTGCAAGCCCCGCGCCGACGAGCGGCAGCGATGCGGCGGCCATCGTTGATAAGATCGTGCAACTCCGGAACGTGCTGCTCAGCCGGCCTCCGCCTCAAGCCCCCCGAAAGCACCCCGAAAGCACCCACCATGAAAATTGAAAAAGACACCGCCGTCACCTTGCGCTTCAAAGTAGCCGATGCACAAGGCAAGCTTCTTGAAGAAAGCAGCGACCCTATGGTTTACCTGCATGGCGGTTATGGCAATACGCTGGCAAAAATCGAAGAAGCGCTGGAAGGCAAAGAGCCCGGGTTTCAAACCATCCTTGCGTTGCAACCCGAAGATGCTTTCGGCCTGCGCGACGAAAGCCTGGTGCGCACCATCCCTCGCAGCCAGTTTCCACCGGGCGTCAAAGTAGGTGGGCAGCTGGAAGGCCGCGGCAGCGATGGTCGCGAGCAGGTGTTTAACGTCACCAAAATCAAGGGCGAGATCGTGCTGCTGGACGGCAACCACCCGTTGGCGGGCAAGGCCCTGCGCTTTACCTTGAAGGTCACCGACGTGCGGATCGCTTCTGAAGATGAGATTACCCATCAGCACGTGCATGGCGAGCACGGTCATCACCACTGAACGACTGGCGAAGCAGGCGGACAGGTCGTAGCCGGTGCACACCATGGAGCCCAACCCACAGCCGCAATCTGAAACTACCCTTCAGCAGGGCAATTCCTCGACGCGCCCGGTGTGGATCATGCTGTTTGCGTTGACAACCGCGTTTGCGCTCAGCCAGGCCTACCGCACCGTAGCCGCTATCATGGCCGCGCCGTTACAGGCCGACTTTCACTTGAGCGCGCAGGCCCTGGGCCTTTTTGCGGGCGCCTTTCACTTTGCGTTTGGCGCCATGCAGTTGTTCATGGGCATCGGGATTGACCTGCATGGCGTGCGGCGCACGGTATTGACGGCGTTTCCCCTTGCAATTGCCGGCTCAGCTGTGTCGGCGCTGGCCACCAGTTACGGCGTGCTGGTGGCCGGGCAAGTGCTGATCGGCATTGGCTGCGCGCCTGCGTTTTTGGTCTGTACCGTGTTCATTGCCCGTCACCTGCCGAGCGACCGCTTTGCCGCAATTTCCGGGTTGACGCTAGGCTTGGGCGGCATCGGCATGCTGCTGACGGGCACGCCACTGGCCTGGTTGATTCAAGCCACGTCATGGCGCATGGGCTTTTGGGTGCTTGGCGGTTTGGCGACGCTGGCGTGGCTGTTGATCTGGTCGCTGGTTTACGAGCCTGCGCGCCCGGCAGCGGTGGCGAAGGCTTGTGCGACGCAGAAAAAAGAAACCTTTCTCGAAGCCATCACCAAGTTCGGCGCGCTGTTCATGCTTCCGCATACGCTGGGTATTGTGCTGCTGGGAAGCGTGGGCTATGCCTCTTTCATTTCGCTGCGCGGCCTTTGGCTGGGGCCGATGCTGATGCAACGCCACGGCTTCTCACTGGTGCAAAGTGGCAACGTGGCGCTGCTGATGTCGCTGGCCTCGTTATTCGGCCCACCGTTGTTTGGCCGCCTCGACCCCGGACCGATTCACAGGCGCCGCTGGATCGTCGGCTTCACGCTGCTGCTGGCGGGTTTGTTTGCGGTATTTGCAATGACGCACAGCACAGTCATCGACGTGGCGGGCCCGATACTGATCGGCGCGCTGTCGGGGTACCTGGTGCTCCAATACGCCGACGTGCGCACGGCCTACCCGGCGGCCATCACAGGCCGCGCCATGGCCGTCTTCACCATGGCCATGTTCCTGGGCGTTGCAGCCATGCAGTGGCTGACGGGCATCGTGGCTTCTGTGGCGATCGCCCACGGCACCGACCCCTTCACGGCGGTACTGGCGAGCATTGCGGCGTTGCTGACGGCCGGCGCGCTGGCGTTCACGCTATTGCCAGGGCCAAGCCGCGCCAATTAATCAGTCGAAGCATCCGCCCGGATGGCGCGCAGTGCCAAGGCAAAGTCGCCGTCTTGCCGGTCGGCAATCATCAACCCGACCTGACGAACCCGCGCCGGATCCAGCGCCGGCGCATCGGGAACGCTTTGACCGCGAAAGCTTGGGGTGAATGCCGAAAGCGGTAGCGTGACCGTGGTCCACACGCCCACAGGGGGCTCGAACGGCGCCTGGTAACTAATACCGTCAAAGGCGTCGTCGGTACGCAAGGTGAGCTTGTAGCGCTTACCGTCGCCTTGCACCTCGAGCAAGTAGCTCGTCAATCGGGGAAAACCGGGCGGCAACGGCGTCAACGCCTTTGAACGAACCGAGGCAAAGCCGCCATTGCGGTCCAGCGACACGGTGCCTTCAAACACCGCGTACCCGGCCACGTCGTAACGCATGCCGCTGTGCGACACACCACCCATCACGCGATCGTCCACTGCCGTCCAACTGGCAGCAGCATCGGCGGCGTCGAAAATCAACAAGTCGCAAATCATCATCGTCGGGTCCTCAGCTTGGGCGATACATGCGAAACAACTGCTCCGGGCCGATGGAAAAGTAATCACCCGCGCCGCCACCGCGCAAGATGTGCCCCGCAGCAGCGGTGTCGTACACACCGTTTTTCAGAAGGTTCTGCGCAATATGCACGGCCACTACCTCGCCGAGCACCAGCCAGGTCGGCACCTTTTCACCATCGACGCCTTGAAGCTGCACGATCTGGGTACTGCGGCACTCAAACGACACCGGGCTCTCCGCCACCCGCGGCACCGCAATGACGCGCGACGCCACCGGCGTCAATCCGGCCAGCTCAAACTCACTGACCTCGGGTGGTACCGCGGCGCAGGTCAGGTTCATGGCCTCGGCCAGCGGGCGGGTGGCCAGGTTCCAGACGAACTCGCCGGTTTGCTCGATGTTGCGTACCGTGTCCTTGTAGCCGATGCTCGCAAAACCAACGATGGGCGGGGTGTAGTTGAAGGCGTTAAAAAAACTGTACGGCGCCAGGTTCAGCGAACCCGCTTCATTGCGGGAAGAAATCCAGCCAATAGGGCGTGGCCCGACGATGGCGTTAAAAGGGTCGTGCGGCAATCGGTGGCCGTCACGAGGTTCGTAAAAATGAATGGCATCGGACATTGGAAGCTCCACGGTGAATCTGGAGCAGACGATACCCGAACCGGCAGCAGCCGCAGCGTCCAAAAATGTTTACCTTACTTTTTATAGCTGGCGCTACCTTCTGTGCAGGAACTGCGGGCTGTTGGGTGTAAACAAGGCACAGGGGGCAAGTCCGGCCGGAGCGGCCTTACTCTCGCTGGCCGGTGATGTAGCGCTCGAGCTGCTCAATGATGAATTTCTGCTCGGAGATGATGTCTTTCACCAAATCCCCGATAGAAATGATGCCTAGCAACTTGCCTTCGTCTACGACCGGCAGATGGCGCAGACGGTTTTCCGTCATGAGCGCCATGCAATGCTCGGTAGATTGTTCGGGGCCTACAAACATGACCGCCGCGGTCATCACCTCCCGCACCGGCGTTTGCAGGGAGGTACGCCCCTTGAGCGCGATCTTTCTGGCGTAATCGCGTTCGGTGATGATTCCCACAATTAACGCCCCTTCCATCACCAGCAGCGACCCGATGTTTCTGTCTGCCATCAATTTGAGTGCATCAAAGACCGTCGCGGAGGGGTTGATGCTGTAAACATCAGCGTCCGCTTTTGAATTCAGGATATCGGCTACGGATTTCATGGGTTTTCTCCCTGAGAGTGGGTGGGTGTGCTGCTGCAGATGACTGTCTCGGCCAGTGTGCCAGACCCCTGCGATGGCGTCCATAAAGTCCGCGCTATCGACGCCAGCTTTCAAAAGTCTCTGAAAAAAAAGTCAATGGCCGTTATGCAGCATGCTGCATAACGGCCATTTGCGAAATTGCCAATTATCAGCCGTGACTTTTAAAGGAATTTCGCCCCTTGCTGCGCGCATTGGTTTCCACCGTGCAGCGTCTGCAAGCGGGTCTGGAACAGAGCTTCAGGCTATTCATCCTCTCGCTTCAGACCCCTGCCGGATTACGGCTTGGGCGGTACCACCACAATGGTGTTGCCACTCGAGCCGCCAGCACCCGTTTTGCCTTTGGCGCCTGTGGCCCCGGTGTTGCCCGTGTTGCCGGTATTGCCTTGCATGCCCGCGGCTCCGGTGTTACCGGTGTTGCCCGTATTACCGGTCGCGCCCACCTCGCCAGTATTGCCTGTATTGCCCTGATTACCCGTGGCGCCCACATCGCCGGTATTGCCCGTATTGCCTTGATTACCCGTGGCACCCTTGGCCCCCGTGTAACCCGTATTTCCGGTGTTTCCCTGACTACCCTGCGGTCCCATTGGCCCGGTGCATGCACCCAGTGCGAACAACGCGAGTAACAGCAGTGATGGCAATGAATATTTCATAACAATTCCTCTTTTGGTTGTATGCGGTTCAGATACCCGCATAAATCACTATTCCCAGATGGGAGAACTGCGTCTGTTCGCTACCGCGCTTATAGGGCAAGGTCCTACCTGTCTCGAGTGGGTTTCCTACGTCCTCAACGCAGCACCTCAACGCTGGTCAACAAACTTATTTAACGCATGATATATGTCGCAAAATGTTAGTTTATGTATTGAAAAGTTGGTGGCCCCTCTATGGCGACTCTTATTCCTGCGATGGGTTCGTGCGTTTCGCGTATGACCAGCGGCGAGCGGCGGCTGGCCGAACGGCTCGAACAAAAACTCGATGACGACTACCTGCTCTGGTACGACGTGCCCATTGGCCCCAAGCAAACGCACCCCGACTTTGTAGTGATGCATCCGCGCCGAGGATTGCTGATCCTCGAAACTAAAGACTGGAAGCTTGAAACCATCCAGCGCGCCACCCGCCAGATGTTTGAAATCGCACCCGATGGCCAGTTCAAGGTGGTAATCAACCCGCTGGCGCAGGCGCGTCATTGCGCCATTCAGGTCGTCAACGTGCTGGAACGCGACCTACAACTGGTGCAGCCTGCTGGCGCCCACCACGGAAAACTCGCATTTCCGTGGGGCCACGGCGTGGTGTTGACCCACATTACCCGCAAACAGTTTGATGCCGCCGGGCTGGGCGACGCCATCGAGCCGCACTACGTCATCTGCAAAGACGAAATGGAAGAGTCGGCCGACGTCGAGGAATTTCAGCAGCGACTGTGGAACATGTTTCCCTACTCATTTAGTAGCGTCATGAGCCTGCCGCAGATTGACCGCGTGCGCTGGATCATGTTCCCCGAAGTGCGCGTGCAGACGCAAGGTGCGCTGTTTGACGACGGCGACGTGGACGCCGAACTGCCCAGCATCATGCGCGTGATGGACCTGCAGCAAGAGCAACTCGCCCGCAGCCTGGGCGACGGCCACCGCGTGATTCACGGCGTGGCCGGCTCTGGCAAAACGATGATCCTGGGCTACCGCGCCGAATACCTGGCCAAGGCCCACACCGCCGCAAGCAAACCCATCCTGATTCTTTGCTACAACGAGCCGCTGGCCGTCAAGCTGGATTCGGTGATGGAAGCCAAGGGACTGGCCGACCGGGTGCATGCTCGGCATTTTCATAAATGGTGCCGCGACCAACTGGTGGCCTTTGGGCAAACACTACCTGCGCAAAACATGCCAGTGGACACAAAGATGGCGGACATGGTTCAGCGCGTCATCCACGGCGTGGACCGCAAGCAAATCCCCAGCGGCCAATACCAGGCAGTGCTGATCGACGAAGGCCACGACTTTGCGCCCGAGTGGCTAAAACTCGTCACGCAAATGGTGGACCCGACGACCAACAGCCTGCTGGTGTTGTACGACGATGCGCAGAGCATTTATGAGCGCAGCCGCAGCAAACAGTTCAGCTTCAAAAGCGTGGGCATTCAGGCGCAAGGCCGCACCACGATTTTGAAAATTAACTACCGCAACACCCGGCAGATCCTGCAAACCGCCAGCCTGATTGCAGCCGACCTGCTCACCGCCGACGACAAAGACGACGACGGCATTCCGCTGATCAAACCCATCAGCTGCGGGCGCGATGGGGAAGCGCCGCTGATCATCCGTTTGCCGAATCTGCGCGCTGAAGCGACCAAGATTTCCGACCTGCTGAACGCCGCGCATCAGGAGGGCCACGCGTGGGGCGACATGGCGGTACTGTGCCGACACCACCACGAGATGGATGAATGCGCCCAGGCCCTGAGCCGCTCGCAACTGCCGTTCGAAGTGCGCGCCAGATCCGGCAGCTTTCACCCGCATGACGACACCATCAAGGTGATGACCATGCACGCCAGCAAAGGGCTGGAGTTTCCGTTGGTGGCGTTGATGGGCGTGGGGCAGATGCCTGCTGCGGGGGAGGACGAGCGGGATGAGGCACGGCTGTTTTATGTCGGGGCGACGAGGGCGACGCAGCGGTTGGTGATTGGGGCTAGTGGGGATGGGGGATTTGGGCGGAGGTTGGGATGACCGACCGCTACGCTTCGAGCCTGCCTCGACAAACACGCTGTAGCGCAAGACCGCATGGATACACTGCCCAAGGTCAGTATTCATTCACCATGGCACAAGAACCGCAGGGGAAACATTGGCGCTCTCCGTTGGTGATGTCTGAGTTTTGAAGGAAGTTATATGGCACATGCGCAGAAGAAAGAAAAACCACCTTACTCTGGCTATTTTTTGACGTTTGAATTAGGGCGCATCAACAAGATTAAAGAGAGCCTGTATTACCCAGGTGAGGCCTCCGAGTCATTTTCGGCCATGGACTGGACTTTCGAACGTCGAGAAATCGCATTTTTGTCATTGACACCCGGTGAAGTCTGCATAGACGCGGTTGTGCTCATGGAGCGCATGCACGGAACCGGTGGTACTGGCAAGCTAAAGATGCGAATGTGGGCACCGGTAATGATCGAAAAATCGATTAATCCCGTTGAAATTGTTGATGCTTTTCCCGCTGCAGAGCGATTGTGTACTGCGGAGACATTTCGGCGCATACCGCATGACGAATGGTCCCGAGCCATAGATGCAATCAAGCGCCTGCGTCCTGTTGTGGCAGAGCTTTTAGATACTTTGATTGCGTTGCGTGCCGAGCAGAATCGCCTGACAGGTAATGACACAAAAATCCTGCGACTGACCGAACAACGTGATGCGATTGGATTAGCATTTGACATCGCCTCATTGGATCGCAAAACCATTTTGCGTGAAGCGCACCTTGAGCGGGTCCAAAGTGCCCAGTCTGTTTTGGATCTCTTGGATCAAGAGCCGCAACAAGAACAAGATTTGATTAGAGACGACCAAAAAGTTTTCAAAGGACTTTTGTCCAAAGAGGATATGCGAAGTGCCCAATTTGATGGCCTTGGCGGACGCAAAGTGCGAGTACACGTCTACGACAAAAAACCCTTGGAAACTGTGCTTGGTATCGATCTACTGATCTATTTGGCGGACTACAAGTCGTACCTGCTGCTGCAATATAAGTGCATGGAGCCAAAAAGCGACGAGGAAGGAAGGACGTGGTCGTATTTGGTTGATCCACAGTTGCACAAACAAATTCAGGCAATGAACAACGCGGTCAATGCCTTCACCAGACTGCCTACCCCCTCGTCACCGTCTATGGCGGACTGGCGATTGAGCAGCGAAGCTTTCTTTTTTAAATTCTGTGAGACGACTCGTCCTGATGCGCGCGACGACGCTTTGGTGGCGGGCATTACATTGGGTCATTCGCACCTCAAGCAATTTCTTCAGCTACCCGATTCGCATGGAAAGGACGGCGGGCAACGCGTTGGTTACGGAAACTGCCCTAGGTATCTGAACAACTCGCAATTTGTGGAGTTAGCGCGTGCAGGTTGGATTGGGTGTGACCAGCGAGGTTTTTCCTTAATTTCGCAAGTCATCACGGAAGGGCAGCGGGGAGGGAAGTCAGCAATGTTTGCCGTGATCGAAGGTAGCGGAGCCAAAACGTCTCAAGATAGAAGAAAGCGAATCAGGTAATTAACCCATGAGCGACATCAAACTTTTCCGTCTTACTGCAGGCAACGCCACCGAACTGCAAGGCAGTGCTTCCGACCTAGAAAAACCCCTACAAACACTGATCGAGGCCAACCTGGGGCCGCTGCTCAACATCCGGTTTCTGGCCGGCGAGCACTCCACCGGCAAAACCCACGGAGGGCGCATTGATTCGCTGGGGCTGGACGAGAACGACTGCCCGGTGATTCTGGAATACAAGCGCTCGGTGGGCGAAAACGTTATCAACCAGGGCCTGTTTTATCTGGACTGGTTGATGGACCACCAAGCCGAGTTCAAGCTGCTGGTGCTTGACAAGTTGGGCGCAACCGCCGCCGATGCCATTGACTGGAGCGCACCGCGTGTGGTGTGTATCGCTGCAGACTTCACCAAGTACGACGGCCACGCAGTGCAGCAGATTGGCCGCAACATTGAGCTGATTCGCTACCGCCGCTTTGGCGACGATTTGCTGCTGCTTGAGTCTGCCAACGCCGGGGGCGACACGACGGCCAAAGTCACGCCCAACAAACAATCCAAGACTAAGCTAGCTGCCGCGCCTGCGGCGCTTCCAGGCGCGCCGTTAAACACGGCCCTCGTCAAACCCACGGGGCCGGACAAGTCGTTCGCGGAGCTGTTGGCCGGTTTGTCAGAGCCCACACAGCAACTTTTGGCCTCGTTGGAGGATTACACACTCTCGCTCGGCGACGATGTGCAGCGCAAAGAGTTGCGTCTGTACGCAGCCTTCAAGCGCCTGAAGAATTTTGCCACCGTGGTGCTGCATAAGAAGAATTGTCTGCAGCTGTTTCTGCATGTAGACCCTGCACCTGCCGTGGCGGTGCTACCAAACGCGCGCGATGTGACGCACATCGGGCATTGGGGCACGGGCAACCTGGAAGTAACCATCAGTACCATGGCCGATCTGGATGCGGCTAAGCCGTTCATCAACGCCGCGTACGAAGGGCGTGCAGTTACCAGTCTCGTTTTTTAGCTGGATATGTTGGTAAAAGGGAAAGGAAAGCATGAGCATTGACGACCGCGACTACATGCGTGATCGACATTGCGCCTCCGCCATGGAGTCCCGACGATTCCGTACATCTGAGCAGCATAAAACCCGTCAAGCAGAACAGCTGAAACAACGTTTTGCAAAGTACAGCGACTCGCCAAATCGGGTTGCTGTCACCAAGGCGGGTTGTAAACGCTTTGTGCTTATCTTGCTGGTGCTGGTCATGGGTGCCATGCTGTTTAAACGCGTGCCGCAAATTTCGGCGTATTTCCAATCCCGAGAAGCTAAAGCCCCATTCCCCATGACCGGTGCGGTTCGCTGGTTTATCCCGGCACCGGCCAATGGAGTGAACGATATGGCACCTTTGACGATCACCGGGTTTGCTGAGGCGGGCCGCCATGCGGTGGTCAGGCTCGATACGTGGGAGGCCCATGCGCCCGTCGTCATGATCCCGATTCGCAGCGGTGAAACGGTCACGCTTCAGGTGCCGCTTGGGTGCTATCGGATCAGCTATGCGCCAAACGCCTCATGGCAAGATGAATTCAGGTTGCAGGGAGAGGCGCGAGAAGGCATTGAGCCGATGGAGTTTTACCGCACGGACAATCGGACATGGGGCACTTTATTGACCTGAACGGGCACCTTAACGGCAACCTCAAAACGCGCCGGTCCAGTTTTTTCTGAAACAAATACTCAAAATGTACATCCGAACTTTCCGCAGTGGCGACGAAACTACGCTTCGCGCCATCTTCCACTCATCGGTGCATGCGTTGGCCCGCAAAAACTACACACTCGAGCAACTGGATGCATGGGCGCCGCGCCAGTACGATGCGGCGCAGTGGGGCGAGCGGGTTCGCAGCAACCAACCGTTCATTGCCGAGATCGAGGGTCACATCGCGGCTTATGCAGACCTTCAGCCGTCCGGCTATATCGACCATTTCTTTGTCGCGGGCGCGTATGCGGGTCGGGGTGTGGCAGGGCGCTGATGGTGCATATCCATCAGACGGCCGCCATCCGTGGCATTGCCCGACTGTTCGCCGATGTCAGTCTTACCGCCGAGCCATTTTTTAGGAAGAGCGGCTTTGTGGTCGAGGCGCGTCAGCTGGTTGAGGTGCGTGGCGTCGTTCTGGCAAACGCGCGGATGTGCAAGGAACTGCCGGCTCATCACACTTGATTTAATAGCTTCTCGAGCTGGCAGAAATCGTGCTGGAGACTAATTTTACTTTGGGTGTGGCGACTTTTCACCGTGCGCCGCAGGTGCTTCGACCTCAGGGCCTGAGAGGCGACAATCTACCATCAACACTCAAAGCAATTTCCGCGCTAGTGCCTCGTTGACGTAGGGCCAGACGGATACGGTGGTTCACCCGCTGATGAATGGCCAACACGCCACCATCACCAACATTAAGAGCTACAACATGACCCAAGACTTAAATCACAAGAACGCATTGAAGAAGATGGCGCTGTGCGATTCGTGCGCTGGCATCCAGCGCAACTGGCGCGGGGCGCCCGGCCATCCCGAACTGATGCAAGGCGTCAACCGCAAGGAACCGCGCAACCACGGTCAGGTCACCGTTACCAAGTACCGCTGTGAACGCTGCGGCACACATTGGGAGTACGAGAACGACAAGGTCAATCTCCACGCGGGTTGGTCGGTGGTGGGGCAATAGTCGGCGCGCACTCCCTGTTGGGCTCCTGACTCTGGCCTGCGCTGCCCCTCTGCGCAGCGAGTCAATCGCTTTTTAGCCAAAATGGCGGCCTTTGGGCACGCACCGCCCGTTTCCATTTCAAGGAACCGCCATGACCGATCTCTCCGAATTCCCCATCACCCACAAATGGCCGGCTCAGCATCCCGACCGGCTGCAGCTCTATGCCCTGACCACACCCAACGGTGTCAAGGTGTCGATCATGCTGGAAGAGACCGGCCTGCCGTACGAGCCGCATCTGGTCAGCTTCGAGCACCACGACCAGCTGTCGCCAGAATTCCTCTCCCTCAATCCGAACAACAAAATCCCGGCCATTCTCGACCCCAACGGGCCGGACGGCCAGCCGCTGGCGCTGTTCGAATCCGGCGCGATCCTGCTCTACCTGGCGGACAAAACCGGCCAATGCATTCCGCAGGATGCGGCGCAGCGTTACGAGACGATCCAGTGGTTGATGTTCCAGATGGGCGGCATCGGCCCGATGTTTGGCCAGTTGGGCTTCTTTCACAAGTTCGCCGGCAAAGATTATGAGGACAAGCGCCCGCGTGATCGCTACGTGGCAGAGTGCAAGCGCTTGCTGGCGGTGCTGGACCAGCGACTTGCAAACCGCGCCTGGATCATGGGCGAGCGCTACACCATAGCGGATATCGCCACCTTTCCCTGGGTGCGCGGGCTGCTCGAGTTTTACGCGGCGGGTGATCTGGTGGGCATTCAAAATTTTCCGAACGTCACGCGGGTACTGACGGCGTTTCTGGCACGCCCGGCGGTGGTGCGGGGGCTTGGGATTCCAGCGGGGGCTTGATCCGCCGGACCCACCGTCGAGTTGAACCGCTGCCGCGCCCAACCTCCACCAGCAGTTGATTAAGCCTTGGCGCAGCCGTGGTTGCCGGACAGCGCCATTTATGATGCCTGTCACGCCTTCTGACAAAAACCTCGTATGCCTCAATCTTCTGCACGTTCCAGCTTCATGGCTGGTGTTCGCGATACCGTTCCCATGCTGGTGGGAGCCGCGCCCTTCGGCATGATTTTTGGTGCTTTGGTAGGCACCACAGCGCTGGCGGCGTGGCAAGGCCAGTTGATGTCGCTCAGTGTGTTTGCCGGCTCCAGCCAGTTCATTGCCCTCGGGCTCATGGCAGGGCTGGCCGGAACGCTGGTGATCTGGTTTGCGACCTTCATCGTCAACCTGCGTCACATGCTGTACGCGGCGGCCCTTTTGCCGCACGTGGGCCATCTGCCGCCGCGCTGGCGCTGGCTGCTGGGCTTTTTGTTGACCGACGAAACCTTTGCGGTAGTGGACAGCTACTACCGCCAGCATCCTCAGGCGCGTTTGGGGCATTGGTACTTTTTGGGCTCTGGTTTGTCCATGTATGCGAACTGGCAGTGCTGGACTCTGGTGGGGCTGTTGTTTGGTGCGGTGTTCCCGCAGTTGCAGACACTCGGTCTGGACTTTGCGATGGTGGTGACGTTCATTTCCATCGTGGTGCCGCAATTGCTGCGCTTGCCCCACTTGGCGGCGGCTCTGGCGGCGGGCAGCGTGGCGTATGGGCTGAACGACCTGCCTTTCAAGCTGGGCCTGTTGGCCGCCATTGTGGTCGGCGTCGCCATCGGCATGCTGCTGACCCAATGGCGCCTGCACAAGTCAATGCCCGGGAGTGTGACATGAGCGCCACCGTGACGATCCTGGGCATGGCCCTGATCACGTTTGTGATCAAGGCGCTGGTGTTCATTCTGGGTGACCGGGTGAGGTTTGCGCCGACCCTGAAGCTGGCCCTGAGTTTTGTGCCTGTGACGGTGCTGACCGCGATCATTGTGCCGATGGTGTTGGCGCCGCATGGCCGGGGTCCGGAGTTGAGCTGGCACAACCCGCAACTGGTGGCGGCTCTCTTTTCGGTGGTGCTGTGCGCCCTAACCCGGCATCAGCTGCTGACCATCCTGAGCGGGCTACTGGTATTTTTCGGCTGGCAATATTGGGTCGGCTGAAGCCCGCGAATTCACGCAACGTCCTGATTCGATAGCTGGCTGCCCCTATGGGCCAGGCACTACAGCCTGTTTAACTAATTTTGCAAATCTGGCGTTTCGGTCATGCCGGCGCATGGGGGACCCGATTCGGGGTAGGAGCGGTCTTTCGGATGCTTAAGCCGAGTTCGCCCGACGCGCGGGGGCTCGGCAATACCCGCGGCCTGGGCAAAGAATCCGCCATCGTCATACACTGATTGTGCGGTCAGGCGCTTGCGCAGTCAGCGCCTCTACATCCGCCTCACACCCCCATTCACTTTGTTAAATAAAGGAAACGTCATGCTCCCATCTGTTGGCTATGCTGCCCAAACGGCGCAGACTCCTCTGACCCCCTACAGTTTCGAACGGCGCGAGCCGGGTCCGCACGATGTGCAGATAGAGATCATGTATTGCGGCGTCTGCCATTCCGATTTGCACACGGTGCGCGATGAATGGCACAACACGGTTTATCCGGTGGTGCCAGGGCATGAAATTATTGGCCGTGTGACCCAGGTCGGCGAGCATGTTAAAAAATTCAAGGTCGGGCAAATCGCTGGCGTCGGCTGCATGGTCGACTCCTGCCAGACCTGCCCAAGCTGCGCCGAAGGACTGGAGCAATATTGCGAAGTCGGTTTCGTCGGCACCTACAACGGCGAGGAAAAACAGACCGGCGGCATGACTTACGGCGGCTACGCAAACAACATCGTTGTGAACGAAAAATTCGTGCTTCGGGTATCAGAGAAACTTGATCCTGCGGCAGCGGCGCCCTTGCTCTGCGCCGGCATTACAACCTACTCACCGCTGCGCCACTGGAAAGTTGGCAAAGGCCAAAAGGTCGGTATCGTCGGGTTGGGCGGGCTGGGCCATATGGGCGTCAAGATTGCGCATGCGATGGGCGCCCATGTGGTTTTGTTTACAACCTCGCCGGACAAGAAGGAAGATGCGCTGCGCCTGGGTGCCGATGAGGTGGTAATTTCCAAAGACGCTGACCAAATGGCGCAGCATCTGAACAGTTTTGATTTCATCCTCAACACGGTCGCCGCGCCGCACAACCTGGACGCGTTTCTGGTCTTGCTCAAACGCGAAGGCACGATGACCCTGGTGGGCGCGCCCGCCACGCCGCATCCGTCCCCGCAAGTATTCAACCTGATCCTCAAGCGTCGCCATCTGGCGGGCTCGCTGATCGGCGGCATTCAGGAAACGCAGGAAATGCTGGATTTTTGCGCCGAGCATGGAATTACTTCTGACATTGAACTGATCAAAATTCAGGACATCAATACAGCCTACGAGCGCATGCTCAAAAGCGATGTGAAATACCGCTTTGTCATCGACATGGCGTCGCTTCAGTCATAAAGCTGCAGACTGCGCAGTTGACATTTACGTTGACGCGCGCAGCGCGCACTCCCGAGCGCTACCTCCGCCGCCGGCGGTTGTAGCGCTCCAGCCGCTGACTCACGTGCTGACCTTCCCTGGAACGTCACAGGCGCCATGTCTGTGATGCGTAAGGAGTCTTACAGACGCCTGTGCTCCTATGGCTCTAACTTTCTTCCGGTCTTTCGCTTCCCCGCATTGCGGGACTCCGCTTGCGGCACCTCTTCAAGTAATGGCAGCAGCTGAATCGTCCAGTGGCTGATCGAAGATTCGTTGACCAACCCCTCACACTTGCGCACCATTTTTTTCTGATGGCGATAGCTCGGCGCGGCGCAACGGGCTAACCATCTTTTTAGCCGCCAGTATTTCGTTTCACGTCTTTTCAGTCAAAGCGCTCCGCAAAAAGGACCGGGCTGTTTGCGCGCTAGATGGGCGCTAGACGAGCGAGGCAACTAGGCATCTCTTGCCTCGCGCTCAGAACTCGCTTTTAGAAAATAACCAATTTGGTAATTCGATAATTTATTGACTTTATTGACTTTATTGAATTTGACGGCTCGAATTATTAATACCGTTATTGCTCTGGTTGTTTTGAAAAGTAACAACGATTAATAAGTGTTTTTTCCGGCAATAGTTGTTATGCGTTTGCATACAAGTTCATGCAACATATGCGAACAACTATTGCACAATCCGTATGCCCTCTTTAATCCGCATTTGTTTTTATGAAGTTTCTTCGCAAGGCCGGATCACCGGCTTGTTGCCCAACGAATAGTGACCGTGACTTTTCTTCTATGAAATTTCGAGGCATGACATTGATTGAGCTGATGGTCGCGATCGCGCTAGTGGCGATCATCATGGCGATAGGCGTCCCCTCGTATCGTTACATCACCTATAGCAGCCGAATAGCGGGTGAAATAAATTCCTTGCTGGGTGATCTGCAATTTGCTCGATCGGAAGCGGCGAAAGAAGGCGTCCCGGTGACCGTTTGCGCGTCTACCGATGGCACCAGTTGCAGCGGGTCAGCTGCCTGGAGCAGTGGCTGGATTGTTTTCGTTGACAACTCGACTGCCGGGACGGCGGTGCCGGGAAATGCGGTTGTCGACTCTGGCGACACAGTGCTTCGCAAGTATCCCTCTATCGCCGCTTTTGACAGCTTCCTAGCGAGCAATAGCGCGGCCGCATTTACCTTTAATCGCGACGGTTTCCTTATCAATCAAACCGCTGATCCGGTAACGCTGACATTAAAACCTGTGAACGGCACGGACACTAAATGGACTCGTTGTTTGGCCGTTGCCATGATTGGTCGGATGACGGTACAACGGTCGGGTACCGGGGCGTGCGCATGATTGATCGCTCCTCGCGCCGTTCGCAAAGCGGCTTCAGTCTGCTCGAAGTCATGATTTCGCTATTGGTCATTGCGATTGGTTTGCTGGGTGTAGCAAAAACGCAGGCACTGGCCATCGGCAATACAAAAACGGCTGGCTCTCGCTCACTTGCAGCGCTCCATGCGGCAAGTATTGCTTCTGCCATGCATGCAAACAAGGGCTATTGGGCTTCTGGATTGGCGCCTGCCAGTTTGACGATATCGAATACAACCGTCTCTGATGCCACCCTCAATAGCCAAAGTATGAATTGCACTGCCAGCTCATGCACGTCCGTTCAACTGGCGGGATACGACCTGAAGACTATATGGGGTCCGGCAGTGCAGCAGCAGCTGCCCGGCGGCACCGGAACCATCGCATGCTCAAACGCCGTTGGCGTTGCCGTGACTTGCACCGTGACCGTTAGTTGGAACGAGAAATACATCGGGCTCAACCAGGCGACCGTGGACACCAGTAAGCAAACCTCGATTCAAAGCGTCGCCTTGCTGGTTGAGCCATGAGTTACAACCCCCTACGAAGTCAGGCGCCAAAAAGACATCAATCCGGCATGTCCTTGTTGGAAATCTTAGTGGCCTTGTCGATCGGGTTCTTCTTGTTGACAGGCATCATCACGGTGTTTTCTGCGACGCGCCAGAACTTTACCGCGCAAGGTCAGATGTCGCAGTTGCAGGACGATCAGCGAATGGCCATGGGGATCGTCACGACCGTTCTTCAGGAAGCCGGATTTTTTCCTGCGCCTCAAACTACCACGGTCGCCGTGGCGCTTCCTGTCGCCGCGCCCTTCACGGCGGTCGGGCAGTCCGTTAGCGGCGTCAACACTGCTGGCGCTCCGGATACGCTGACGGTGCGCTACCTGGCTGGGGCAAATGGCGGCGACAGCATGACCGACTGCAATGGGAAACTGAACACCACCGCTCTGACCGTCACCTTTGTCAACACCTTTGCGATCAACGCGAACAAGGAGTTGACCTGTTCAGTGAACGGCGGTGTCCAGCGACCTCTTGTTGGCGGGATTACCGGATTAACCATTCTTTTTGGCGTGGACTCGGACGGCAATGGATCAGTCAATCAATATCTCCCGGCCGCTAGCATTGCCGCCAGTGCTTGGCCGGGAGTGCTCTCAGCGCTTGTAACGATGACGTTTCAAAACCCATTGGCCGGACAGCCTGGGCAAAATGCCACGATTTCGTTAACAAGATTCATCAGTCTTATGGGCAAATCATGAAGCCAGGAATCGTTAATCCAAACGCGGCGCAAGTCCGTTCACTGCAAAAGGAGCGCGGCATCGTGCTGGTCACCGCGCTGCTTATTTTGGTCGTTCTGACACTGCTCTCGGTGAGCATGTTCCGCACTTTCGGGCTATCCGAACGAATCGCGGGCAACACCCGAGAAAAACAACGTGCCTTTCATGCGGCGCAAAGTGCCATGCAATACGCTGAGTGGTGGCTGACGCAAGGCAACGGCTCAGCGGGGACGACTTGCTCTGGGCTTTTAACCGCAGACGGTACGACACCGACAACGCAAGTTTGTAATAACGCAATGACCGCCCCGCAAACCGCTGCGGTGCCCTGGCAGACCAGCAGTGGTGCCAGCCTTGGCGTGGCTTACACCCCGCCTGGAATGACCGTCGCGGCAGCCGGGCAAGCAGGCGCGTACGCCGCGTCGGCCCGGTTCTACATCACGCCGCTGGGCGCCGACCCAGCCGACTCGACGGGCAACTCTCAACTTTATCAAATCAGTGCCATGAGTACTGGCGGTAACAATGTTGCTGCGTCAGTGGTTCAAAGTGTGTATTCCATCAAGACTGGCGTCGTTGACGCAGGGGGTTTGTAATGCAATCCAAGAATTTCCGCCGCCGCAAGTTATCTTTGTTGCTCACCCTGCTTCTGACGGATTGGGCCAGTGCAGCCCCGGTGGTGGTCACTGACGACTTTACCGGCACTACGGCCACCAATCCCTGGCAAACTTTCGGCGGCGCATGTCTGACCGCATCCACCTCGACCAGTACTGCCAGTGGAAATATCCCGGGTTGCGTTAACAACTCTTATTACACCGATATTTTTCGCATCAAGGGGGGAACCATGGGCGGCGGCCAAACCGGGACCTTGCCTGACGCCGCTGGCAATGGCGCGCTACGGTTGACCGCCGTTGGAAATGACGAGCGGGGCGCCATCATCTCTAACTTCGACTTTGCGAAGGATGCCGGTTTGAGCGTTGTTTTCAAAACCGTCACTTATGGCGGAAATGGCGCCGATGGCATGTCGTTTTTCCTAATGGATTCAACCGCCACCCCAGCGCTAGGAGGTTCAGGAGGAAGTCTGGCGTATTCATGTAGTAACGTTAACGATTTCTACGAGGGTGTACCGGGGGCTTACATCGGGCTGGGGATGGATGAATACGGAAATTTTTTGAACGCCAGCGACAACACGGCTACCGGGGCCGGGTTTTCGGCAAATCGAATCGGTCTGCGCGGGGCGGGAAATATTACGTGGAATAACTTAAAAAGTATTGGCATTTATCCTTCGAATCTCTCATCAAACGACCAAAAACTCGCTGTTCAAAACACCTGTAAAACGGGAACCGTGTGGGACTACTCAAAGAATAATTCGAAACTCCAAGATACTAAAGCTACGATTCTGGATTACCCACTGATCCCAGGCGGCTACACCAACAGTGCCTCACTGTGGAAAAATACCGCCCTTCGGCCGAACGCCACCCCCATTACCTACAACCTGAAACTTACCGCGACGGGCTTGCTTAGTTTGTCTTACAGCGTGAACGGGGGGAATTACCAGCCGGTGCTGACCAATCAATCCATCTCGGCATCCAATGGCCCCATGCCCGACAGGTTTAAGTTTGGATTCACAGGCGCGACCGGTGGCTCAAATAATATCCACGAAGTCTTGTGCTTCCAGGCCGGCCCCGCCGAAATTTCAACCAGCAGCGCCGGCATCAACACGCAGCAGTCAGGGCAGGTCAAGACCGGCACTCAAATTTATCTGGCCTACTACCACACCAATAATTGGTGGGGACAATTAACCTCGCAGAACTTGCTGTATTCCAGTGCCAACAACGGCACGGTGTCCATCAGTCCGACCGCGAATTGGGATGCTTCCTGCGTATTGACGGGCGGTAAATGCGATGCCACCAATGTCGCCGCCATGACGCCGCAATCGCCGGTCAAGAGGGTCATGCTGACATGGAGTGGGCTAGCAGGTACTCCCTCAGTAGGCAGTCCCGCCGTAGGCATTCCCTTTGAGTGGACCAGTCTTTCGAGTTCGCAGCAAACTGCTTTAACTTCAGGTGATGCTTCGGCCACTTCCGACCGCTTGAACTTCTTGCGCGGTGACCGCACCAAGGAACTAACGACCACCGGTGCAAATATGTACCGTATGCGCACAAGCGTGCTGGGTGACATCATTGATTCAAGCCCGACATGGGTGGGTGGTCCCTCTGCACCCTATGCCGACGTGTGGGTCGACAGCACCCAACCTAGAGCGGCCGCGTCCGCGCTGCCGGAGAATGCAGCGTCTCCGTATTCTTCATTCGTAATGGCCAACGCGACGCGACAAAATGTGGTGTACGTGGGGGCCGACGATGGCTTCCTGCATGGGTTTCGCGCGGGGGCTTACGACACGACCGGCAATTTTGTCAACAACAGTACTTCTCCAAATGACGGGGCTGAGGTGCTTGCCTATATGCCGTCTTCTGTGCTGAAAACTATTCACAGCACCACGGCTACTGCGGATTACTCCAATACCCAGTATGCGCAGGCGTTTAGCGTCGACGGAACGCCCTACGCTGGCGATCTGTATTACAAAAATGCCTGGCACACCTGGTTGACGGGTGGCATTGGGCCAGGGGGCAGCGATGTTTGGGCCCTCGATATTACAAATCCCAGCACCACTAATTTTGTGGAGGCGAATGCCTCCAGCCTGGTGATGGGCGATTGGTCCGCTGGATCATTTGCCTGTGTTGGAGATAGCGGGACACCAAACTGCAGCAGCAATTTGGGCCAAACATTCGGTACGCCCCAAATTCGCCGCTTTCACAACGGAATGTGGGGCCTAGTCTTTGGCAATGGCCTTAACAGTACAAACGGCAAGGCCGGAATTTTCATAGTCACCATCGACCCCACGACTGCGGCGCAGAAGGTCTACTACCTCGACACGGGGACCACTTCAAACGGCATCACGTATGTGACACCGGCTGATCTGGACGGCGATCACACGGTTGACTATATCTACGCCGGAGACGTTAAAGGCAACGTGTGGCGATTTGACGTGACCAGTACTTCGCCGAGCAACTGGGCCGCCTCCAAGTACGGCAACGCCGCGGCCACGCCGCTATTTACAGCGGCCAGCAACCAGCCGATTACCACGAAGCCCCTGGTAGCCATCGTCCCAACCACCACCGGGGCGTCTCGTGTCGTTGTTAGTTTTGGTACCGGGCAGCAAGTCCCTCAAACCTTACTGTCCCCCGCAACCTATGCAAGCGGTTCTCAGGCCTTGTATGGGATTTGGGATTGGGATATGGCGGCTTGGAATTTACTCAATCCGGCTGCGCCGAAAAGCGCCACCACGGGTAGAAAAACAATCGCTCAAACAGATTTAACCCAACAAACCGTGACCGCTACCTATCCAACGACCACGACCAACGGGGTATCGGGGTATCGCACCGTCAGTAACACCGCCGTGTGCTGGCAAGGCAGTACTACGTGCACCAGCGGCAACAACCAATGGGGATGGGAACTCGTTCTGCCGACGTCGAGCGAGCAGGTCATCTACAGCCCGATTCTTGCCCAGGGTGCCGTCATCGTCAACACGACCATACCGGCCAACAATTCTGCGTTGACCTGTTCAATCAACCCCAACACCGGTTGGACGATGGCCGTCGATCCTGCTACGGGTGGGGCATTCAAACAGTCGTTTTTCGGTGATGCCAGTAATAACTTTGTGAGCTATAACGGCGCCAAGGTCAGCGGGATCCAGATCGGCGCGGTAGGTAGTCCCTCCGTGGTCACTGCCTCGAACAGCCCCTATCTGGTGAATCAAACCAGTGCCGGCACAGGGCACGTGGACAAAATTGCGCCGCCCGGAGGCACCCTTGGTAAGCGGCTGACATGGCAGCAACTGCGTTAACGGAGCGATCTATGGAAATTGCTGGTTTTAGCCTCGGTAGCGAGCCTGCCGCTTGCCTGAAAGAGATGGCTGTTTCACGCGCTCGGAAGCACCACGGGCTATCGTCATCGAGGCCCGCAGGGCTTTTCGGTTTTACCCTCATTGAGTTGATGATTGTGGTGGCTGTGGTGGCCTTATTGGCGGCGGTTGCACTACCAAGCTACCGGGCGCAAGTCCGCAAATCCAAAAGGACTGATGCAAAGATGTCGCTGCTGGACTTGGCGAGCCGCGAGGAGCGCTACTCCACCACCAACAATTCCTATACCATCGCGTACGCCAACCTGGGCTTCGCAAGCGATTTTCCGGTCGCGGTCCCAAGTGCAACGACGTTCAACTATGCCTTGGCAGTAACGGCTGCAGGCACGAGCACCTTCACGATTACGGCGACTCCGAACGGAGATCAGGTAAATGACACCTGCGGAACGTATCAACTCACCGAACAAGGCGTTCAAAGTAATACCGGAGCGACAACGGATTCCGCGACCTGCTGGCGTTGATAGCGCGAAGCTTCGAGCGGGCAAAGTCTCGTTAGCTACCCAGCCTGCGATGCGTTCGCGCACTCACAGTCCGCTCACAAAAACCCAATGGAAAGCCATGGAATCGCCGCCACGATGACGGTGCCGATAAACAGCGCGAGCATATAGCCCACGATGGGGCGAATGCCTTCGTCTGGCGGCACCCGGCCAATCGCGCAGGCGGCGTAATAGCCCACACCCAACGGCGGGGCGAACAGCCCCAGGCCCATCGACAAGACGACCACCATCGCGTAGTGCACATCGTGTATGCCTAGCTGACGTGCGATTGGGAACAGTAGTGGACCGAACAACACGATGGCGGGGATGCCCTCGAGCACGGAGCCAAGTACCACGAACGCCAGGATGGACACGGCCATGAACATGGGCGCACCGCCGGGCAAGCCGCCCATGGTTTCGGCCAGCAGCCGCGAGAATCCTGATTGCGTGAGGCCCCACGCCATGGCGGTGGCGGTGCCGATGATGAGCAAAATGGAACCCGACAAGGCGGCCGTGTCGACCAGCATGTGGCCGAGGCGTTTGAAGTCGAACTGCCGGTAAATAAACAGCCCTGCCAACACCGAGTACGCAATGCCAATAGTCGATACCTCCGTTGCGGTGGCTACGCCCTCCACCACTGCGGCGCGAATCACAAAAGGCAGGGCCAGCGCGGGAAAAGCGATGACACCCAGGCGAGCCACACGCGCCCAAGGCGTGCGCTGAACCTGGCTGAGATCTTCGAAACGATTGCGCCGGTGCACCACGACACACAGCATCAGGCCGAGCACCAGCGCGGGCAACAAGCCTCCGGTGAACAGCGCGGAGATCGAAATCCCCGTGACCGAACCAATCGTGATGAGCACCAGGCTGGGCGGCACCGTTTCCGTCTGCGCGCCGGTGGCGGCGAGTAGTGCGACCAGTTCGCCCGGCTTGGCGCCGCGGCTTTTCATTTCCGGAAAAAGAGCGGGCGCAATGGCCGCCATGTCCGCCGCCTTGGAGCCCGATATACCCGACACCAGGTACATCGCCCCAACCAGCACGTACGACAAACCGCCTTTGACGTGGCCGAGCAGGCTGGCCAGAAAGCTGATCATGGCGCGGGCCATGCCGGTCATTTCAATCAGCAGGCCGAGAAACACAAACAGCGGTACGGCCAGCAGGATCAGGTGTGACATGCCCTCGTCCATGCGTCCGACCAAAGCGGGCATGGGGGTTGCCGTGGTGAGCGCCAGATAGCCGAAAGTCGCCAGGCCAAACGAAAATGCAATCGGGATACCGGCAAATACGCAGCCGCCCGCAACGCCGACAAAGAAGATCAGCAAATTGATGCGCCCCAGATCGGCGAACAGGGGACTGGCCAACCAGAAGGCCAGCACGATGGCCGCGACGATAGCCACCGACTGAAGCACTTGGCGATTGGACGCCGAGCGCAGCAGGCGCAGCAGCGCAAACACGCCCATCAGCGCGATGCCCACAGGCAAGGCCGCAGCACGCCAGAGGTTCGAGATTTCCAATGCCGGCGTGGTGATGACCATTTCGTCGTGCGCGTATTCCCACGCCGGGCCCACCACCATGACCAGGAAAGCCAGGCAGGCAGCGGTGGCAACCAGTTCATACACGGCGCGTCGTGACGCGGCCACACCGCTGACAAACGCCGTCATGCGCATGTGCTCGCCACGCCGCAACGCAACGACCGAGCCCAGCAGCGCCAGCCACAAAAACAGGATGGAGGCGAGCTCGTCGGACCACAGCAGCGGCGAATGAAACGCATAGCGCGCCACCACGCCCGCAAATAACACCAGGATGTCGGTCAGCACCAGCAGCGCGGCCGGCACGGCGACCATCAGGCCGAGTAGCGTATCGAGCTTTTCCACCCAGCGAGGCCCGCCTGGCCCCGAAGCCTGCGGCTTGTCGGCTGCCAGGCCAGCGCTCACGCCAATTTGCCGGTGTATTTCTCCAGGACAGCCCAGGCTTCGTCACCAAATTTTTTGTGCCAATCGGCATAAAAGTTGGCAGAGCGCAGTTTTGCGCGGAACAGGTCGGCATTGGTGGTGTTGATGATCATGCCCTTGCCTTTGAGATCGGCCAGCAGGTTGTCGTTGAGCTGACGGACGTCGTCGCGCTGCTTCAGGCCGGCCGCGTTGACGTTGCTGCTGACAATAGCGCGCAAATCTGCGGGCAAACGCTCGAACGATTTTTTGTTGCCGAGGAACCAGAAACCATCCCACATGTGGTTGGTGAGGGAGCAGTACTTCTGGACTTCATTCAGCTTGGCGGTCGCAATAATCGCCAGCGGATTTTCCTGTGCGTCCACCACCTTGGTCTGCAGCGATGAATAGACCTCGGCGAAGTTGATGGTTGCGGGGGCCGCCTCAAAAGCCTTGAACATAGAGACCCAAAACGGGCTCGGTGGAATGCGGATCTTCATGCCTTTGAGATCTTCAGGCTGATTCACCGGCCGCGTGCTGGTGGTGATCTGGCGGTAGCCGTTGTCCCAGATTTTTTCGAAAGCAAACAAGGTGGACGCACCTTCGATTTGCTTGCGTACGTGCACACCCAGGTCGCCGTCCATAGCCGGCCAAACCTGGCCGTAGTCTTTGAATGCAAAACCGACGCCGCTAATTTGCGCAGCGGGCACCAGCGTCCCCAGAATCAACGGTGACAAGGTAAAAAAGTCGAGCGCGCCGGAGCGAGCTTGCGACAGCATATCGGTGTCATTGCCGAGCTGGTTGTTCGGGTACACCTCGAAGGCAATGCGCCCTTTAGATTCGGCATTGATTTTGGTCGCCATTTCCGCGGCCCGCACATTCATAGGGTGGGCAATCGGCAAGTTGTTGCCATACTTAAGTGTGAACTCTGCTTTCTGTGCAAATGCGTTGCCGAAAGGCAGCGCCAGCGCGCTTGCGCCGGCCATCAGGGTGCGTCGTGTGATGTTCATGGGTTTGTCTCCTGAATTTATTGAGGGATAGGTGAGTGAGTTGGCCGACCGATGCAAGGAGGGGCAGAACTGACTAATGTACGACGGGATCGCGCCAGCTCTGCTTGGTGAAAACGCCCGCTTTCAGGGTTTCAGTGCGGTGGGCGGCGGTTGTGCAAGCCGGACATCTCGCCGACGAAGGTACTCGGCACGGATGTCTTTTTTAACCAGCTTTCCGTAAGCACTGGTCGGCAGGGAAGGCCAAAACTCGATGCTGCGAGGCCATTTGTACTTGGCCAGCTGCGGCTGCAGGCGGACAAACACCTCTTCAATGGCAAGGTGCACCCCCGCGTTGCGGGGTGAGAGCACCGCCACTCCGACTTCACCCCATTGCGCATCCGGTATGCCAAACACCACGGCTTCCCCAATTTCGGGAATGGTGCGCAAGGCTTCTTCAATTTCTCTCGGATAGACGTTGGAGCCACCCGAGATGTACATGTCGGAGGAGCGGCCCGTGATGGTAATAAAGCCGCGCTCGTCGATAGTGCCGAGGTCGCCGGTATGAAACCAGCCGCCGCGAAAGGCCTGTTGATTAGCCTGGGGATTGTTCCAGTAACCGGCAAATACGGCGAGACCGCGGGTGCAAATTTCACCTTGTTCCATCGTCGCTACGGGTTGGCAATGCGCATCGAGTACGGCCACCTCCATCATGGCGCGCGCAGTGCCGCAGGTTCCCAGCAACGCACCGCCACCCTCCAAATGTTCGTGCGGACGCAACACCGTGATATTGCCGGTGACTTCCCCCAACCCGAAGTACTGCACGATCACCGCACCGAAGACGTCCAACGCCTTGCGCTGGTCGGTGCGACTCATGGGCGCGCCTGCATAAATTATTTGTTTGAGGCTGGAATGATCAAACCGCGCCGCCGCAGGGTCTTCGGCCAGGCGCTTGAGAATGGTGGGTACGGTAAACATATTGGCCACGCGGTGCCGTTCGATGGCCTCGAAAGCAGCCGCGCAGTCCAGGCTTTCTCCCGGCAACAAAATGCTGGCTGCACCGCGCGCCGTATTGACGAGCGCATGAATGCCGGCCCCGTGAGAAAGCGGTGCCACCACCAGCGAGGACTGGGTTTCACGCAAGCCCGGCAGCAGATCGGCCAGATGGTTGGTGATGACAAACGCCATCTGACCGTGGGTCAGCACCGCGGCTTTGGGCTGCCCGGTGGTGCCGGAGGTAAAGAAGAACCAGAGCGGGTGATGGGCGGTGACCTCGACAGCCTCGAAAAAAACGGAGTGAGGGCCGGACACCTTTTCTTCATACGCCGGGTCATCGCATCGGATGACCTGGCGCAACGCGGGCGATGCAGCCTGCGCCGCTGCTGCATGGGCCTCAAACGCCTGTTGCGTGAGCATCACTGACGCACCGCTGGATTGGGCCATGTAGGCCACCTCGCTGGGCGTGAGCCGGTAGTTCACCGGAACCCAAACGGCACCGAGTTTGAAGGCCGCCCAAGCCGATTCCAACAACGGCAAACCATTGACCATTTGCACCAGGATACGGTCGCCGGCATGAACCCCCTGCGTCGCCAAATGAAAGGCCAGCGCATCCACACGCTGGTTGATCTGCCACCAGGTGTGGCTCCGCTCGCCATGAATCAGGCCGGGGCGGCGGGGATACTTGCGGGCGGTCTGCGTCAGCAAGTTGCCGACGTTCATCACTTGCGCCAAGCCTTGCGGCATCTCGGGCGGACGGCGCGCACTCGTCATGCCGAACGCTCCAGAATGCTGGCGTAGTTGGCCACAGCGACACCGCCCATGTTGAAGACCCCGGCCAGCTGCGCGCCAGGCAACTGCATATCGGCAGCTTCGTCCACCAGTTGCATGGCGGCCAGTACATGTTGGGACACGCCCGTGGCGCCAATGGGGTGCCCTTTGGCCTTCAATCCCCCTGAAAGATTAATCGGCAAACGCCCACCGCGCCGGGTTTGACCCTCGCGCACGATGGCGGGTCCCTGACCCGGTTTGGCCAGGCCCATCGCCTCCACTTCCAGTAACTCCGCAATCGTAAAACAGTCATGCGTTTCAACCAGCGACAAATCGTCCAGCGCGCAACCAGCCTCGGCAAAGGCGCGTTGCCACGCCTGCTGCACGCCTTCAAAACGCAGAATATCGCGCCGGGAAACGGGCATGTAATCGTTCAGCGACTGGGCCGCGCGGAACTTCACGGCACGCTTGAAATTGCCGCGGGCCAGAGCTCGCTCGCTACAAAGTATCAAAGCCGCTGCGCCATCGGAGATCAGTGAGCAATCGGTACGGCGCAATGGACCCGCGACGATCGGGTTTTTGTCACTCACCGTGTTGCAAAAGTCAAAGCCCAGGTCGCGTCGCACATGCGCATAAGGATTAGCGACAGCATTGAGGTGGTTCTTGGCCGAGATGTGTGCCAGTGCATCGCTGGCGTCGCCATAGGTATCAAAATATTTTTGCGCGATGCCGGCAAATACGCCGGCAAACCCGGTGCTCGATGTTTCTTCCTTGACGTACGAGCATTTCAGCAGCACGTCACCGACTTGCGCCGTAGGCAGGCCATTCATGCGCTCGTAGCCAACCACCAGCACCACATCGGCCGCGCCCGCGCGAATGGCTTGAATACCTGTGTAGATGCTGGCTGACCCGGTGGCACAGGCATTTTCCACCCGCAAGGAGGGTTTGAAGCGCAAGCCGGGTTGTGCGTTGATGGCCAGTGAAGACGGAAAGTCCTGACCGACAAAGCCGCCGTTGAATGTGCCGACCACCACGGAGTCGACGTCGGCGGCCGTGAGTCCGCCATCCGCAAGGGCCTCGCGCACGGCATCCGAAATCAGTGTTTCCGGGTCGAGCTGGTCGAACTTGCCAAACTTGGAGTGGGACCAGCCCACGATATGAACGCCAGGGGTGCTGTGGGTAGTCACGGAAATGCCCTCAAGGTTTACTATGTGAAACGAATTTGCTTGCGCAGAAAGTTACGGTTACGCGGTTCCCTATTTAAAGTCATGACAAAGCCCCTTAGCTTAGGCTGAAACGGTTCGCGCAACAGCCCATTTTGACACTGCGACACCAAAAAGCAGTCCACTATGTGATCGGGTCGGCACGGGTTTATACCGATCGTCGGGTTCAACATATGAACCCAAAATCGCTTCATGTTAAGCACCCTCTCCTCTCCCGCTGGCAAAGTTGCGGGCGCTCAGACGCTGCGCCGGGGTCTGGCGGTGTTGCGTCTGCTGACCCGCGTCGGACCGGGTGGCCTGCGGATGGGCGACATCGGCCGCCGCCTGGAACTGAACAAGGCCACCGCCATCCGCCTGACCCGCACGCTGGTTGAAGAAGGCTTTGTGCTGCGCGACGGCACCTCGGGCGGTTATCGCCTGGGTCCTGAGGCGTTTGCGGTGGGACTGGCCGCAGAGCCCAGCTATGAACTCCAGCGACTGGCGGCCCCGACGCTGCGAAACCTTGCCGCAGAGACCGGTGACACGGTGTTTTTCTCGGTGCTTCATGGTTACGAAAATATTTGCCTGTCACGCGACGAGGGGGATTTTCCAATTCGCAACCAGCTCATCAAGGCGGGTGATCGCTGGCCTTTGGGCGTGGGGGGCGGCGCCTGCGCGATGCTGGCTGCATTGGACGATGAACAGGTGAATGACGTGCTGATGCGTAACGCCGTTTTCAGGGCCGAGCGCTTTCCGCGCTGCACCGATGACGCGATCCGCCTGCTGATCCGGGAAACGCGCGAAAAGGGTTATTGCGTACAACCGGGCCTGGTGATCGAGGGCTCGTGGGCGGTGGGCGTGCCGGTGTACGACGCGCAAGGCCGCCCGGTCGCGTCCATCAGTGTGGCGGCAATAGAAACGCGCCTGGGAGCCGCTCGAAGCGCCGCCCTGGGAAATCGGCTGATGCAAGCGAGCCGCGAAATTACGGCCTTGCAGGCTGACCGTGGCCGCAGCAACAAGGAACGAACGCCGAAGTCACGTTAAAAATGCCGGTGTCGCGGTATGTTCGCTGCTCAATCGGTCTGTCCGCAAGCCCTCAACCATTTACTTTTTAACCACGATAAAGGCATAACGCTTCATGACTGCAACCAATTCATCCGCGCCTGTGGCCGTCGTCACGGGAGGCGCACGCGGCATTGGCCTCGCGATCGGTCAATGGTTTCTTTCGAACGGGTACCGCATCGCGCTGCTTGACATCGATGCCGACACGCTGATGCCCGCCGCCGCCAGGTTGCAGGGTACCGACCACGTCCTGCCCGTCCACTGCGATGTATCGGACCCCGCGCAGGTGCAAGCGGCCATCGAACAGGTCGATGCCCATTTTGGTCGCATCGATTCTCTGGTCAACAACGCCGGAGTCGCCGTCTTCAAACCGATTGGCGCGACGACGTTTGAGGAGTGGCGGCGGGTGCTGGCAACCAACCTGGACGGGGCCTTCTTGTGTACGCAGGCCTGCGTGCCGATCATGCTCCGAACGGGGGGCGGCAGCATCGTCAACATCGCTTCCATTTCCGGCTTGCGTGCCAGCACCTTGCGCGTGGCTTATGGCACCAGCAAGGCCGCGCTGATTCACCTTACCAAGCAGCAGGCCGTCGAGTTGGGGACTGTCGGTATTCGCGTCAACGCGATTGCACCCGGGCCGGTCGAGACCGAAATGGCCAAACTGGTTCATAGCGTGGCGATTCGCTCCGACTATCACGATGTGATTCCGCTGGAACGCTACGGGACGCCCGAAGAAATCGCGTCGGCGGCCGGCTTCTTGTGCAGCCGGGCCGCCAGCTACGTTAACGGGCAGGTGCTTGCGGTGGACGGCGGCTTTGACGCCGCAGGCGTGGGGCTGCCAACACTGCGAAAAACCAGGACCTCGTAAGCGTGAGGGCGGGGGCTGCATGCAATCATCTTGATGACGAAGGCATCGCCCCCAACTGGGCTGATTGAAAGGGCAGCGATGACGAGCAATCCTAACAATCCGATCAATTTACCGAATCCGATCGTGCAGATTAAAGCGCTCGGATTCCCTTGGGAAACGGTTGACCCTTTCCTTTTTTGCGTCTATCACGACGACGCTTATCCGCAGGCCAATGCGCAACTGGGACCCAAGGCGTCGCTGGCAGGGCGCGACATCGGCCAGGACTTTAGCCGCAAAGACGGCTGGAGCATGTACCACGGCAGCTCGGTTCCGGGCTTTCCGGCGCATCCTCACCGAGGCTTCGAAACCGTGACGATCGTTCGCAAGGGGCTGATCGACCACGCTGATTCACTCGGCGCCAGCGCCCGCTTTGGCCAGGGGGATGTGCAGTGGTTGACGGCTGGCAAGGGCGTGGTGCATTCAGAAATGTTTCCCTTACTGGAGCAGACCGGGGCGAATCCGCTTGAGTTGTTCCAGATCTGGCTGAACCTGCCGGCACGCAGCAAAATGGCGACGCCGCACTTCACCATCTTCTGGTCGCAGGACATTCCACGCATCACGGTCGCTGACGCTGCAGGCCGTAGCACCGAAGTGGCAGTGATCGCGGGCCAGTTTCACGACGCGAGCGTGGGCGCGCCGCTCAGCCCGCCGCCTGATTCGTGGGCGGCGCAGACTGGGGCCGATGTGGCGATCTGGACCCTCCGCATGGCGCCAGGTGCGCGCTGGACATTGCCACCCGCTACGGGTAAGAGCACGCGACGGACGCTCTATTTTTTCAAAGGCACCTCCGTCACGGTGGGCGGACAGACCGTGAATTCTCACAGCGCCATCGAGCTGCGCGCTGACCTCTCAACCGCGCTGATCAATGGCGAAGAAGTAAGCGAATTCCTGTTGCTGCAAGGTCGGCCGATTGGCGAGGCGGTGGCGCAACGCGGCCCCTTTGTAATGAACACCCAGGCCGAGATTGTGCAAACGATTGACGACTACCGCCGCACGCAGTTTGGCGGTTGGCCCTGGCCAGACAGCGCGCCGGTGCATGGGCGCGACCCGGCGCGATTTGCCCGCCATCCGGGCGGTCGGCAATAATCGGCTTATCTTTCTACCGGGGCTGATCGGAATCACCTGCGCGCTCAACCGCTCGTTGGCCGGGAACTCCAAACAAAAAACGCGCCCTGAGACGCGTTTTTAAATGGCCTGTCGGGGCAATTACTTGGCGACGACCCGCACCATCTCCAGGCACTTGTTGGAGTAGCCCCATTCGTTGTCGTACCAGGCAACAATCTTGACAAAGGTGCTGTCCAGCGCCAAGCCGGCATCGGCGTCGAAAATGGCGGTGCGGGCATCGCCGCGGAAGTCGGTTCCGACGACCTTGTCGTTGGTGTAGCCGAGAATGCCTTTGAGGGCGCCTTCGCTCTGCGCTTTCATTTCAGCGCAGATTTCTGCGTAAGAGGCTTCCTTGTTCAGCTCGACCGTCAAGTCAACCACTGACACGTCTGACGTGGGCACGCGAAACGACATGCCGGTGAGCTTTTTGTTCAGTTCGGGAATCACGATGCCGACGGCCTTGGCGGCACCGGTGCTGGAAGGAATGATGTTTTCCAGAATCCCGCGACCACCGCGCCAGTCTTTGTTGCTCGGGCCGTCGACGGTTTTTTGGGTCGCCGTGGCGGCGTGTACGGTGGTCATGAGGCCGCGCTTGATGCCCCATTTGTCGTTAAGCACTTTGGCCACGGGGGCCAGGCAGTTGGTGGTGCAGCTGGCGTTGCTGACGATGGCCTGACCGGCATAGGTCTTGTCGTTTACGCCGAAGACGAACATCGGGGTGTCGTCTTTGGAGGGAGCGGACAAGATCACTTTTCTGGCGCCGGCGTCAATATGTTTTTGGGCCGTTTCCTTGGTCAGGAACAAGCCAGTGGACTCCAGCACGATGTCGGCGCCGACCTGGGCCCATTGGAGCTTGGCGGGGTCGCGCTCTTGCGTCAGGCGGATTTTTTTGCCGTTGACGATGAGGGTGTTGCCGTCCACCGAAACGTCGCCTTTGAAGCGGCCGTGCACGGAGTCGTACTGCAACATGTAGGCGAGGTAGTCGGGCTCGAGCAAGTCGTTGATGCCGACCACCTCGATGTCGCTGAAGTTTTGTACGGCGGCGCGCAACACGTTGCGTCCGATGCGGCCGAAGCCGTTAATACCCATCTTGATCGTCATCTGCTTTTGCTCCTGGAAGTTAACTTGTCAATCACCCGTTCGGCCGGCTCGGCCCGCCCGGAACTATTTTTTCGCCAATACCTTGCGCACGGTGTCCGCTACGTTCTCCGGCGTGAAGCCGAAGTGTTTAAACAGCACGGGTGCTGGCGCAGACTCGCCGTAAGTGTTGATGCCGACCACCGCGGCACAGCCGTATTTCCACCAGCCGTCGGTCACGCCCATTTCAACCGCTATACGCGGAATACCTTGGGGCAAAACCTCTGATTTGTAGGCTTCCTTTTGCTTGTCGAACGTGGTGGTACTCGGCATGGAGACTACCCGCACGGCAATTTTGTAAGTGGCCAACAGCTCCTGGGCCTTGAGTGCCAGCTGGACTTCGGATCCGGTGGCAATCAGGATCGCTTGGGTCTTTTTCTGGAGGCCCACTTCAGCCGGCTCGGCCAGCACGTAAGCGCCTTTGCTGATGTGGCCCAGGTCATCCTTCGGCGCGTAAGGCAGATTCTGACGGCTCAGTAACAACGCAGTGGGGTGATTTTTGTTTTGCAAGGCCACGGCCCAGGCTACAGCCGTTTCAGCCGTGTCGCCCGGACGCCATACGTCTAAATTGGGAATCAGGCGCAGGCTGGCGGCGTGCTCAATCGACTGGTGCGTCGGGCCGTCTTCGCCCAGACCGATCGAGTCATGCGTGAACACATGAATCACGCGCAGCTTCATCAGTGCAGCCATGCGAATGGCATTGCGGCTGTAGTCGCTGAAGGTCAAAAAGGTGCCGCCGTACGGGATGAAACCACCATGCAACGCGATCCCGTTCATGATCGCGGCCATGCCGAATTCGCGCACGCCGTAATTGATATGGCGACCGCCGATTTTGAGGCCGCTGCCGTCCGCGGCGTCGGTCTGCACAACCTCACCGTGGTCGTCGAAGCGCAGGCCGGGCGTCGACTTGGTGTTGGTCAGGTTGGAGCCGGTCAGATCCGCCGAGCCGCCGAGCAGTTCGGGCAGGCCCGCGGTGAAGGATTCAAGCGCCAACTGCGAGGCTTTGCGCGAGGCGACGGTTTCGGCTTTGGTGTGCGCACCAATCACGGTGTCCACGGCAAGTTGCGCAAAACTCTTCGGCAACTCGCCCTTCATGCGGCGCACAAACTCTGCAGCCAACTCGGGGTGGGCCGATTTGTAAGCGGCAAACTTGGCGTCCCAGTCGGCCTCCAGCACCAGGCCCTTGGCTTTGGCGTCCCAATCGTCATAGGTTTCTTGGGGCACTTTGAACGGGGCATAAGGCCAGCCGAGGGCTTCACGCGTCAGCTTGATTTCTTCAGTGCCCAAGGGCTCGCCGTGGGCCTTGGCCGTATTGGCACGATTTGGCGATCCTTGGCCGATACTCGTTTTGCAAACGATCAGCGTCGGATGGTCGTTAGTCGCTTTCGCGCTCGCAATGGCCGTAGAGACGGCCCCGGCGTCGTGGCCGTCCACCGGGCCAATGACGTTCCAGCCGTAGGCGGCAAAGCGTTGCGCGGTGTTGTCGATGAACCACGGGGCGACCGGGCCGTCAATGGAAATTCCGTTGTCGTCGTAGAGGGCGATCAGCTTGTTCAGCTTCCAGGCGCCCGCCAGCGCGGCGGCCTCGTGGCTGATGCCTTCCATCAGGCAGCCGTCGCCCATGAACACATAGGTGTGGTGGTCCACGATGACGTGGCTTGCCTCGCCATCCTGGCGGTTGAACTCTTTGGCGAGCAGCTTCTCAGCCAACGCCATGCCGACGGCATTGGTCAGGCCCTGGCCGAGCGGGCCGGTGGTGGTTTCTACGCCTGGGGTCACATCGACTTCGGGGTGCCCAGGGGTTTTCGAGCCGAGTTGGCGGAAATTTTTGAGTTCCTTGATCGGCAGCTTGTAGCCGGTGAGGTGCAGCAGCGCATACAGCAGCATGGAGCTGTGGCCGTTAGACAGCACGAAACGGTCGCGGTCAAACCAATGCGGATTGTGCGGGCTGTGCTTGAGGTGCTGGCCCCACAGGGCGACGGCCATGTCGGCCATGCCCATAGGCGCACCGGGATGTCCCGAGTTAGCTTGTTGTACAGCGTCCATCGCGAGTGCGCGTATCGCATTCGCCATCATTTCAGTATTGGCCATCAGGAAAAGGTCCGGGGAGTTCGGAAATCAGGGAAAAGCAGTATTTTACCGGGCGACTGCCTGCAACACGTTCCGCGGAGTGTATGTGCGCCTGGTGCGGGCGGTTAAAACCTGGCCACCGCGAATGCTCTAAAGTCCTGTTCATGCACAGACCTCACCACACCCTACCCGTTCGTCCCCGCCTGCGCGCCGGAGTGGCTACAGGCTGCGCATGACCATCAAAGCCATGATTCTTGCGGCCGGTCGCGGCGAGCGGATGCGCCCCCTGACCGATCGCACGCCGAAGCCGCTGCTGGTCGTGCGCGGCAAGCCCCTGATCGACTGGCACACGCAGGCCCTGGCGCGCGGCGGTTTCAACGAGTTGGTGATCAACACCGCCTGGTTGGGCGAGAAGATTTCAGATCACTTTTCCGCCTGCCTCTCGCCATGCGGTGGCCGTCCGCTAGCCATTTCATACTCCCATGAAGGGGTAGATTTTGGCGCTGCGCTGGAAACGGCAGGCGGCATTGCGCGCGCTTTACCGCTTCTGGGCGAGGTTTTTTGGGTACTGGCAGGCGACGTCTTCGTTCCCTATTTTGAGTTTTCACAAGATGCCGTCAGGCGCTTTGAAGCCAGCCATCACCTGGCCCACCTGTGGCTGGTCCCCAACCCTTCCCACAACCCTTGCGGCGACTTCGGCTTGAGTCCCGAAGGGCTGGCCTTGAATCTGGCCAGCGGGACGCCAGATCGCCGCTTCACCTACAGCACGATTGGCCTGTATCGGCGGGCGTTATTCGACGGGCTGCCTTTTGGCAACCCGCGAGGGCTCAAAGCCCCACTGGCCCCGCTCTTGCGCGCGGCGATGGACAATCACCAGGTCAGCGCCGAGCTGTATGAAGGCGCGTGGACCGATGTGGGCACACCAGCCCGCCTGGATGAATTAAATCAACCCACCCCGAATTGAAACACCCACCCCATGAGCACTTCCCCGATTTACGCCAAGCGCCGCGCCGCCATCGCGCGCGCCCTCAAAGCGGCTGGCGGCGGCATTGCCGTGCTGCCCACGGCGCCCGAAGTCCAGCGCAACCGCGACAGTGACTTTCCTTACCGGCACGACAGCTACTTTTATTACTTGACCGGTTTCAGCGAACCGGAGAGCTGGCTGGTGATTGAAGCCACGGGAAAGACGGCGAAAAGCACCTTGTTTTGCCGACCCAAGGACCTGGAACGAGAAATCTGGGACGGCATTCGTTTAGGGCCTAAAGCGGCGCCGTCGCAGTTGGGCATCGACGCCGCTTTCAGCGTCGATACGCTGGATGAAAAAATGCCGGAATTGCTCGCCAACCAGAACGCCGTATGGTTTCCGTTTGCGACCCACAAAGGCTTGGAAACTCAAATCGATGGTTGGCTGAACACCGTGCGCGCCCGCGTTCGGCTGGGTGCTGAATGCCCGCAAAGCCAGCATGACCTGTGCAAGTTGCTCGATGAAATGCGCTTGCTTAAAGACAGCCACGAAATCGCGATCCTGCGGCGCGCCGGAAGAATTTCTGCAGCTGCGCATGTGCGTGCCATGCAGACCTCGGCGACCATGTTGCGTGACGGCGTCAAGGGTGGATTGCGCGAGTACCACCTCGAAGCCGAACTGCTGCACGAATTTCGCCGCCACGGCTCGCAATTTCCGGCCTATACCAGCATCGTTGCAGCGGGCGCCAACGCCTGCATCCTGCACTACCGTGCCGGCGACACCGAGCTCAAGCCAGGCCAGCTGTGCCTGATTGACGCGGCCTGCGAACTGGACGGCTATGCCAGCGACATCACGCGCACCTTTCCGGCCAATGGCAAATTCACGCCAGCGCAGCGCCGGCTGTACGACATCGTGGTGGCCGCCCAGGAAGCGGCCATCCAGGTCACGCGCCCCGGCAAGCGGTTCACCGACCCGCACGAGGCCGCCACGCGCGTGCTGATTGAAGGCATGCTGGAGACCGGCCTGCTGCCCAAAGCCAAGCATGGCAAGGTGGACGACGTGCTCGAATCAGGTGCTTACCGGCAGTTCTACATGCACCGCACCGGCCATTGGATGGGTATGGATGTGCACGACTGCGGCGACTACACCGAGCCCACCGCCAAGCCGCGCGAAGAAAAAGACGCCCTGGGCCAAACCGTCATGCGCAAGCCCTCCCGCATCCTCAAGCCCGGCATGGTGCTGACGATTGAGCCCGGTCTGTATGTGCGCCCTGGCAAAAACGTTCCCAGGGAATTCTGGAACATCGGCATTCGAGTGGAAGACGACGCTCTGGTCAACGCCAAAGGCTGCGAGCTGATGACGCGCGACGTTCCCGTCGACGCGGCTGAGATTGAAGCGCTGATGCGGGAATGAGCGCGGAGAGCAGCGCTTGGAAATGGGCGGCAAGACGCTGCAAAAGTCAGCGAAATTTTTGCAGTTCCGGATCGTCTATTTTCTGCTCGGGCAGTCCAATCATGTTGGGAATTTCCGATAAGCGCGGCATGCCTCCCTTGACTTGAATTTTTCCGTCGCGATCTTTCCACACGATTCCCGGCGTACCACTGATCGAAAATTTTTCCATCAATTCCCCGTTCTTGCGAATTTTCTCCGTAAGCTCAGGTTGCAACGCCATGCGGGGACCGGGCGTCGGTGGTGCACCCGGACGATACTGCGCCTGCATGGTGCGAAATGCGGCAGTCTTGTCTTTCGCCGCCATGATGGCAGCGGCTTTTGGCAAGCTGGTTTCGCCCAGCACGGCGACCGGAATCCACCGCACCTGCAAGCCGGCTTTTTCATAGGGCTGCAATGCCTTCCACGTGAAATGGCAGAACGGACAGTTGGCGTCGAAAAAAACATAAAGAACGCTTTTTGGATTTTTGAGCGTCCCCTCCACCACGTGGTCCGCGCGCTCCAATTCCGTAAAGCTTGCCGAATAGTTGGGCGGCGGGACGAACTGGCTTGCATACTGGGCATTAAGCGGTTTGCCATTCTCATCGATCAACTCACCTACCAGCATCGTTTTACCGTCAGGGGTCGTATAGACAATTGACGACTGGCCTCCCTGCGACAGCACCCAGCCGGTCAGGGAAGAAACGGCGGGAAAGGTTTTGACCACTTTAATGCCCCGTGCTACCGCACCTTGAATCTGTTTTGGGTAGTCTGCCGCGCGAGCGGCGTTGTGGGCACCCGAAAGCGCCAAGCCAAGCAAAACGGAGGCTGCGAGTCGCCCGAAGAATGGGAGGGGATAAGGGGGTAAGTTGCGCATGGCTTTCTATTTTGAGTTGTCAAAAAAAGGACTGGTTAAAACTAGTTCTGAGCCGCGTGGAAAACAAAGCCGCCACCAGGCGAAGGTTTTTAAATTACCAAGGGGCTACTTGTCGAACGAGGGAATCGGGGAGACGCGCAGCTGCCTTAATTTACTGGCCAGCGAAGCAGCCGATAGCTCGCCTAAATGGACATCGACCAATCGTCCGCCAGCGTCATAGAACAGCGTGGTCGGCAAGGCCGTCGAACCGACCGCCTTGCCGAGCGCTGTGCCTGGGTCAAGCAGGACATTGGCAAGATCAAGCCGACGGGCGGAAAGGAAGCTTTGGACTTTGACCGCGTCCTCACCCTGGTTGGCGAAGACGAATATCACATTAGTTTGCTGCTGCTGTGCGGTAGCGAGCACGGGCATCTCACGCTGGCAGGGAGGACACCAGCTGGCCCACAGGTTAACGACCATCGGCTTTCCAGCCGCCAGTCTCTGGAGTTCTGCCGGCTGGCCTGCAGGGGTCGTCAACAGCACCGTGGGGAGAGCCGGCCTTTCCTTTTCCGTCAGGCGTAACGCACCAAACATGCCGCCCCAGACAAACGCCCCGGCGGCCAGCCCGAGGACCAGCGGCTTGCGCAGTGCGGCATGGCGACCGCCGTGCCAGATCGCGATTAACAAGGCCGCGAGCACCCCGGCCCAAAGCGTGAACCCGCCATCACGGATATCGAGAACAGACCAGGGCGCAAGGCGATAAATGTCAAACCAAATAGCAACGAAGCCAATGCGGGCTACCAGCAACGCCCCGATCATCATGTCGGACAGGACATTGCCTATGCCGCCCGTCTGCTGACGACGCCCGACCCAGTGGCCGATCCCGAGTGCGACCAGCAGCGCCACCGCCACCAGCAGCTGCTGGATCGACACCGGGAAAGGCCCTAGATTAACCGTCAGCATGGTCAGTTGCCCTGCCTTGCGCGCAGCAGGCGGGCAAGAAATTCATCGGCATTGAGTTCGCCGATGACGCGCTCCGCACGGCGTTCCTGGCCATCGGGGCCAATCAGCAGCAGGGTCGGTGGACCGAGAATTTGGTGGACGCTCATTAGCGCCCGATTGTCCGCATTAGCAGCCGTCACATCTGCGCGCAACAACTGCGTGGTGGCCAGCGCCTGCTGAACCCGCGGGTTGGCGAACACCTCGCGCTCGATCGCTTTACACGAGACGCACCAGTCCGCGTAGTAATCCACCAGCGTCCACTGGCCGCGTTGGCCCGCCTCGGCGACACGCGCGTCAAGCGCTTGCTGTGTCTTGACCGATGCGAATCGGTCCATGAAGGGCTGGGCCACAACGGTCTGGGCCGGCGCCTCTTTTCCCGCAAGAAAGGCCAGCGGCTTCAAGGGATCCTGTGCGCCGCCGGCTGCGCCTATCACCATGGCCCCACCCCACAGTCCAAGCAGCAGCGCCAGATAGCGCGGCAGCGAACGCCCGACGCCGATATCTACGTTCTTTGCCCATGCCAGCAGGCTGACTGCGATGGCCAGCAGCCAGGCGCCCCACAGGCCCAGCGCCAGAGCGGGCCGCAGCAGCCGTGCCAGAAACAGAATCGCGGTGGCGAGCAGCATAAATCCAAACAAGACCTTGATCCGGTTCATCCATCGGCCAGGGCGGGGTAACAGCCGCGCGCCAAGTGTTCCTACCAACAGCAGCGGCAGCCCCATGCCCAGCCCCATGGACAAAAGCACCAGGGCGCCGGTCAGTACATCGCCGGTCTGGCCGATGTAGAGCAGCGCGCCGGCCAACGGTGCGGTCATGCAGGGACCCACCAGCAACGCCGATAGCACGCCCATCGCAGCAGCGCCTGCCAAGCTGCCGCCGCGCTGGCCCTGGCTTACCCGGTTCAGGCGGTTGTTCAGCACAGCAGGCAATCGCAGTTCGTAAAATCCGAACATCGCCAGCGCCAGCGCGACAAAAATAAGACCGAAGCCGGCGAGCACCCACGCGTTCTGCAGCATCGCCTGCAAATTCGCGCCGGCCAGCGCGGCGCTGGCGCCGAGCACGGCGTAGGTTAAGGCCATAGGCAGTACAAAGGCCAGCGAGAGGACAAAACCGCGCTTGGGGCTGGCCTCACTCCCCGCAATCAGACTGGAGAGAATGGGCACCATCGGCAGTACGCAGGGGGTAAAAGTCATAAGTAGCCCCAAGCCGAAGAACACGGTCAGCATCCACGCCAGATTGCCGCGTGACAGACGCCTGGCCAGGCTCTGGTCGTCGCCAAGCAAGCGGCTGCCGGGCTGATTGATGGCAACCGTGGACGCGCCGGCTGCACCGCTAGCGGTTTCGGCGATATCGGCCACCCTCACTCGCAGAGTTTGCGGCGGGTAGCACAGGCCCGCTTCGGCGCAGCCTTGCCAGCCGACTTGAAGTGCCTGAGCATCTGACGTTTTGACCAAAACATTCAGACGATCGTGATAGACCTCGGTGTCGCCAAAAGACTCGTCCGTCTTGAGCGTACCGGCGGGTAACGTGACAGCGGGCACGCTGCCGGCCGGTTCACCGTCGATTTTTATCTGCTTGCGATAGAGGTAATAGCCCTCGCTGATGTTCCAGTTCAGACGCACCTGACCGCCGCCCTCGTTGCTGACAGTCAGCCGGAAGGCCTGTTCCGGCCGGAGGAAATCATTTTGGGCGCGCGCCGGCAGCACGCCTAGCATGGCAAGCACCAGAATCGACCATAACAAACGCAACATGAGCGCCTCCGAATCAAGATAGACTCGCATTTTTGCGCGACCGGATTAAGGCAACGTTAACAACTTTAACGATGCGACGCTCGATAGCGTAGCTACTTTTCCGCGCCAACGACAAACCATGCGCGTACTACTGATAGAAGACGACGAACTCATTTCCCACGGCATCCTGGCCGGTCTGCGTGCGCACGGTCTGACGGTGGATGGCGTGGCGACGGCGACCCAGGCCGAGGCGGCGCTTTCGACAGTCCATTGCGATGTGGTGATTCTTGATCTTGGGCTGCCCGACGAAGATGGCATGACCCTTCTGCATCGCTTGCGGTCCAGCGGCATGGCGCTACCCGTGCTGGTACTGACAGCTCGCGACGCCGTGGAAGATCGCGTTGCAGGGCTGCGTGCCGGTGCGGACGACTATCTGCTCAAGCCCTTCGATCTGAATGAACTGGTCGCCCGTCTGCACGCGCTGCTGCGCCGTGCCGCCGGGCGCAGCGTGAATGTCATTGCGCAGGGCCCCCTGCGCCTCGATCCGGCGAGCGGGGAAGTCTTTTTGCAGGGTCGCGCCGTTGTATTGTCTCGACGCGAACTGGCCCTGCTGGCGGCACTGCTGCAAGCTCGGGGACGCATTCTGAGCGCCGACCAGCTCAAGGACAGCCTGTACGATTTTAGTGAGGAGATTGGCAGCAATGCACTCAATGTGCATATCCATCATCTGCGGCGCAAGCTGGGACCAGACATTGTTGAAACGATACGCGGCGTGGGCTACCGCTTCAATTGGGTCGGCGCGTGAGTCTACGACTACGGCTACTGTTGATGATTGGCATATCGCTGAGTCTGCTGTGGGGCGGCATAGCACTCTGGATGCTCCGTGATCTGGACAAGGAGATGCACCGCACCCTGGACCAGCGCCTTGCGATGTCGGCGCAAATGGTGGCGGGACTAATGTCGCAGAACCCTGCCGCGTGGGATGGCCGCACAGGAAAATCGGGCGCATCGATGTTGGGCCTTGCGGCAGCCGCTAAAGGATTGGCTTGCCAGGTTTCGTTACGCGGTGAGGTCATCGCGCGCACCCCAGGTGCTGCACCCGAGGCGGTGGCGGCATTCGGCCCCGGTTTTGCCGAGCGCGAATTTAGGGGAGAACGCTGGCGCAGCTACACCGTTGAAGCGCACGGTTTCCGCGTCACCACGGCTGACCGTCTGACCGAACGGAACACGCTGCTACGCAATGTCATGGAAGCCGCTGTCGTTCCCTTTGTAGTCGCCATGATCGGCAGCTTGATAGCACTTTGGTTTGGCGTGAAGAAGGGTTTGCTGCCACTGGAACGCCTGCGCCAGGCGTTGGCCAGCCGGGCACCGGATACGCTGACGCCCCTTCCCGCCGCCCCGATGTCCCGTGATTTGCTGCCACTGGTCACGACCCTGAACCAGGTTTTGGAGCAGATGAGTGGCACCCTCCGCCGCGAACGTCGCTTCACCAGCGATGCCGCTCATGAGTTGCGCACGCCGCTCACCGCCATCAAGACCCACCTGCAGGTCGCGCGCATCACGCGTGGTGCGGAGGCGGCACAGGCCCTGGAATACGCACAGGAAGGGGTGGCACGATTGCAACACACGCTGACGCAACTGCTCACACTGTCGCAGGTAGAAGGTCCGTTTTCCTGGAACGACGGACGTGTCGCTTATGCCGATGAAGTGGCGCGTTTGGCGATCCGCGATGCGGCGCCCGAGGCCCACCAGCAGGTCGTTTTCGACAACCAGGGCTGCTCGGCTGAACTCGCGCTGCCCCAAGCGCTGGCAGTCACCGCGTTGCGTAACCTGCTTGACAATGCCATCCGTCACTCGCCGTCAGAAAATAGTGTGCGACTGGAACTCCAGCCCTTGAAGAACGCCATCTGTTTCCGGGTATGCGACAGTGGGCCAGGACTCAGCGCCGAGGAGTTAACGCTGGCGACGCAACGCTTCTGGCGGCGCGGCCCCGGTCGCGGTACCGGGCTGGGACTGTCTATCGTTGCTGCCATCACCGAGCGCTTTGGTGGCGCGCTCGAACTGGCGCAGCGCCCAGACGGCGGGCTGGAAGCAAAATTGACGCTTCCAACAGTGAAAGACGCTCGCTCGGTCGGTGCAGCGCCCAATTCTCTTTGACCCCGCTAGGTCGCGCGAAAAGCGCTTGAAGCCGGTTGGATGTCCCTGCCGCGGATACCAGGCAGTGGTACCAGACGGATCGCCCCGCGACGTGTAGATGCAATTTGGAAATCGTGGCTTGCACGCGCTAAAAATTCACGCCTTCGGAAAACGCGGCACTGTCTTACACTCAAGTCAAGAGGCGCGGATCATGCTGATTGCAACGTCGATCTGACGCAAGACAATGAATTCCTGAACCCTCCGCTATCCGAAACTAACCAAGTGATCCACCTTCTAAAGCTTCTTTCAATCTTCGCCGCTGCAACACGGGTTTGGGCGCACGCGCTCTATCTGCGGCCGGTCGCCATCCTCGTTCGTCCTGGCAACCCCAGGGGCATACGCGGCTTTCGCGACTTGCTGGTACCCGGGGTGAAAGTGCTGACCGCAAAGTGGGGTTGGAACGCGCGTTGACGGGCGCACCAGACCGCCATGATCCGGATCGAAAATTCCGCAGCGCAGGGGCCAAACCCATTTCGGAATACTGCCTTCCGCTTTCGGTCCGCTTGTCAGGCAAAGGGGAAATGGCAGCTCCGCCCTGCCGGGGACAGGACCTGGACGGTAAAGCCTGGCGCCCACTTCGCAGCGCTCAAGCAAGTTAAAGCGTTGTATGGAATGCCCTTGCAGGTCCTGTTCGCTTGCCTGGCTATGCTGACTGGATCGGTCTGCGCACAGAGCGGTGAAAAGATTGCCAAGGCTGGCAATGCGGCTGGCGCACCGGCCTGCGTGACGTGCCACGGCCCCAGCGGGCAAGGTCAATCGACAACGGGGTTTCCGCGCCTGGCAGGTATGAATGCCGGCTACTTGGTGCGGCAGCTGCAAAACTTTCAGGACGGGGCGCGCGTGAACCCGATCATGGGGCCGGTCGCCAAGCTGCTCAGCGCAGCCGACCGACAGGCCTTGGCCACGTACTACGCTGGGCTGCCGGCGATTGACGCGGCGGTCAGCCCGGCGGCGACAGCCACGACGGTTGCCAGCGGCGAAACGTTCGCCCAAAACGGCAACTGGAGTAAAGGCTTACCGGCCTGTGCGCAATGCCACGGCACCAAGGGCCTCGGAGTCGGCGCGACCTTTCCGAAGATCGCGGGCCAATCGTCGCTCTACCTCTCGAATCAGTTACTGGCGTGGCAGGCCGGTACGCGCAAAAACGACCCGATGGGGCTGATGCACGGGATTGCACTCAAGTTGTCCGCTTCGGACGTCAGCGCAGTCGCCGCTTACTACGCCACGCTGTCTAGCGTCGCCGACAAGCCGCGGAGCGCAAACCCATGAAGCTCGTCTTCTCCGTTTCAGCCGCCGTATTGATCTTCGGCCTGGCGGGCTCGAGCGCCGTTCTTGCCGCGCGCGACGAGCCTCGCGAGGGCGCTCAAGCAATGGCACCGGCGGCACCGGCAAGCGCGGTGCCGCCGGTTGCGGTAGCCCCGGTCGAAGCACCCCGGCCTGCAGCAAGCACGCCAACGCGAGCCTTTGCACCGCCTCCCGACAGTGCGATTCCCAACAACGAATTCGGCAAGGAAGTGAAGCTCGGGCAGGCCATCTTCAACGGCACCAGCCCGCTTGCGGCGGCCTTTGTCGGTAACTCGCTTCGTTGTGCGAGTTGCCACCTTGACGCGGGAAGGCTGGCGAACTCCGCACCTTTGTGGGGAGGCTACGTTCAGTACCCGGCCTACCGCAGCAAGGACGGCCATGTGAACACGTTCGCCGAACGCATCCAGGGCTGTTTTCGCTACAGCATGAATGGCACGGCACCGCCGCTCGGTCACAAAGTGCTGGTCGCGCTCGAGTCGTATGCCTTTTTCTTGGCCAAAAGCGCGCCAGTCGGCACCTCGCTTCCCGGGCGCGGGTATCCCACCCCGGCAAAGCCGGCATTGGCCATGGACTTCACACGCGGCGCGCTGGTTTTCCAGCAGAAATGTTCGTTGTGTCACGGCGCCGATGGGCAAGGTCAGACAGCGAACGGCGCGGTGGTGTTTCCGCCGCTGTGGGGGCCGAAGTCGTTCAATTGGGGGGCGGGCATGGGCTCGATCAAAAACGCGGCCGGCTTCATCAAGGCGAACATGCCGCTGAGCCAGGGCAACACGCTGACCAATCAGCAAGCATGGGATGTGGCGGCGTTCATAGACAGTCAGGAGCGTCCTCAGGACCCCCGATTCCAGGGCTCCATCGCCGAAACGCGAAAGAAATTTCACGACTCGCCCGACGACATGTATGGGCAAACCGTCCATGGACAGACGTTGGGCAAGGGCTCGGCGCCGCCGATCAAGACGCGCAATCGGTCAACGCCGTGAACGCTTATGCAGCACCCGTTTGGATCGGATATTTCATGCTGCGGAGTTGCTAAAAATTACCGTTGGGTCAAAACGGGCCTGACCGTCAGACTGTCGCGCACCGGTCGGGAAAAGAAGGTTTTCCCTACCAAGGCAACTAAGAATGGCGGCTGCGATTCCATGGAAACAGCGATACCAAGTGCGCCATCGCACAGTACCCCACTCAGTTCTTCGCAGTTGATTGCAAACCTACGCGGTCGCCTTTTATTTTTGTCCTGCGAGCCTTATTTGCCGAACCTGCCGCCGCGTCCCGGATCTGGTCTGGACCCGCTACTGCTATATTAATTGTTAACGCTCTACAGGAACTCTCCATGATCTTCCGTCAGCTCTCTGAACCCATTTCGAACACCTACACCTACCTGCTCGGCTGCGAAACAACCGGGCAGGCGATGCTCATCGACCCGGTCATCAATTCGATCGATCGCGATCTCCAAGTCTTGCAGTCGCTCGGGCTCACCTTGGCTTACACGCTGGACACTCACATCCATGCCGATCACATCACGGCGGCACGGCACCTGAAGGAGCGCGTCGAAAGCAAGATTGCCTGGCCCGCCATCGACCGCCTGCCTTGCACTGATGTCGGTATCGTCGAAGGCATGCCGTTTCAACTGGGGAGTATCACGCTGGACCCGCTGCACACGCCCGGCCACACGGATGGCCACTTCGCCTATCGTTGCAATGACCGTCTGTTCAGTGGCGACGCGTTGCTGATCGACGGTTGCGGCCGCACCGACTTTCAGAATGGCGACGCTGAAGCCCTCTATAAGAGCGTCACAGAGAAGTTGTTCGCGCTGTCCGACGACGTGCTGGTTTATCCGGCGCATGATTACAAGAATCGTCGCGTGTCGTCGATCGGACAGGAGAAAAGCCGCAACCCACGCCTTGGCCAAGGTCGCTCGGTGGACGAATTCAAGGCGCTCATGGCCGGACTCCATCTGCCCTACCCCAAGTTCATTGACTTTGCGGTGCCGGGAAATCGCCAATGCGGAATGTGCCCGGAAGACCTGCCCGAACAAATGCGCCAATACTGTGAACACATGGCCGGGAGTTTCCAAGGCTGAGTTTTCGATGTGCAACCCTGGCAAATTTAAAGCTGCGGCGAAGAGACGTCGCAAGCGCTCCGTCCGGGGCGTGTCCAGTCTGCCTGCAATTAGGTGGCGAGATCGATTACGGCCGCCCCAGGAGCAGTCCCGATGCTGATTTCTCTTCTTCTCGGCGTTCTGGTCGGGGCGGTGCTCGGAGTCACCGGTGCCGGCGGTGGAATTCTCGCGGTCCCCGCTCTGGTGGTGGGCTTGGGATGGTCGATGCAACAGGCCGCGCCGGTCGCGCTGATTGCGGTCGCGGCAGGTGCTGGACTCGGAGCGGCGGAGGGCTTACGGAACAAGCTGGTGCGCTATCGGGCTGCGGCGCTGATGGCTGTCGCGGGCATTCCGGTGACTGCGCTGGGCCTGCGAGTCGCTCACGCCATGTCTCAGAGGATATTGCTCGGTCTCTTTGCGGCCGTCATGCTGCTGGTGGCGGTTCGACTTTTGTGGCAAGCCATCAAGGATGGGCGAAACGACATCGATTCGTCGTCGAAGCTAGCCCGCATCGACGCGAACACCGGACGTTTTGTCTGGACCTGGTCGACCGGCCTGTTGCTGACCGGCATCGGCGCATTGACCGGTTTTATGACGGGCTTGCTTGGTGTAGGTGGCGGCTTTGTCATCGTGCCGTTGCTGCGCAAGTTCACGAATGTCTCAATGCATGGCATCGTAGCGACCTCATTACTGGTCGTCGCCATCGTGGGGGCCGGTGGCGTGCTCACCGCAGTTCTCTATGGCGCCGTGTTACCGCTGGCAGTGACCCTTCTGTTCTCGGCCGCAACGGCCGCCGGGATGCTCGTCGGGCGCTATGTTTCCCACCGACTGTCGGCCCGCCATGTTCAGATTGGATTCGCAACGGTGCTTTTTACCGTTGCACTTGGCTTGTTCATAAAGGCGGCCTTGAACGACTGAACGGCGGTTTTTTACGTGCGCCCGGACCGGTCAGCGCGGCAAGACAGAACCGGTACATCATCGTACTGCGTCAAATTAATTCAATCGGAGCTTTTCCTCATGAAAAACTATCTTTCTTGTCTTGCGCTTCTCGCCGGCTGCAGCCTGCCCTTCTCCGCGTTTTCGACCGATACCCAGCGCCAGGCGGACGTCGCGAAGCGAGGCGCCGAGGAGATGCCATTTGAACTTTCCGCCACCACCCACTTCTTTACCAAGTCCAAAGACGGTGGAACGCAACGGGTGATTGCCAAGGATGCGTCCGATGCGGTGCAAATTCGGCTGGTGCGAGAACACCTGCGCGAAATTCAGTCTCAGTTTGGAAAAAGTGACTTCTCCGGACCGGCGCGCATTCACGGCACTGACATGCCCGGCATGGCCCAGCTCAAAGCGGCCAAGCCTGGTCAAATCACGATTGCTTATCGAGAGGTAAGCGCCGGCGCTGAGCTTACGTATCAAACCAAAACCGCCGCGCTGGTCAAGGCGTTGCACGCCTGGTTTGATGCCCAACTGGCTGACCATGGTGCTGATGCGATGGCTGGGCATGAACATCATCAGGGCGATATGCCCGGCAAGTAGCTCGTGCACAGCACCCGTGAACTGCTTTCATGGATGTGATCGCAAAGACGCAAAGACGCAAAAACGCGAGTTTTCCGTGTTGCCTTCGCTGCCGTCTTAGGTCCCGCGAGGCCTCCATGTCTGACCGCGTCAAAATTCTGAGTTGACTACACTGAGATCCTTCTCAAACGACCCCCAACCCAAAGAAACAATGGACATTTTTATTCTGGCGTTGCTGATCGCCATTGGCGCTTACACGCTCAAGTTGAAAGACGAGCGCAGGCGTATTGGCTTGTTGGGAAGCCACCTCGGAAAGTACCAGATTGAAAAACTGATGGAAAGCCTGACGGAAGGCTACCTGCGAGCGCTGGGGGAAGTTAATCCCGAGCGCCGTGAACTGATTTGGGGTTTGTTAGACAGCTCCGAGCAAAAGTTGTGTGATCAGTTCAACAGCTTCGTCGCTGAGTTTTCCAGGGTCGAGGAGGCCGACGCTCGCGTCAGCAAACTCGCCTTTCACATCCCCTATGCCGACAAACTTTTCCCAACCGCAACGTTTGACTTCCGAAAGGTTTTGAGCATTCATGCCGAAGGGATCACAAATGCAGCGAAAAACAGCCTCAATCGACCGCCCAAAAACAAGGCCTTTGCGATATCAGCCGAGATATTTTTGATGCAGCACTCCTGCCACTGGTTCTGCAAGTCCAAGGCAGTAGCTTCCGCCCGGATGCTGGTACGACACCAAACGTCTTATGCGCTGCTGTTAGCGTCGGTGGCCGCCACTACGCGCAACGCCTACTGCGCCTTGATCGAAGGTTGAGCTCCCCTACTGGGAGCGTTGCGCAGGGTCAAATTACCGTCACCCCACACGGGAAATACGATTTGGCTATCATTCCGTAGATATATATTAATATAAACTATCAATGGAATTCCCGATGAACGTACAACGACCCAAAATCAAGACCATGGCCAACCTGGAAGCGGCCTTTGCGGGCGAGTCTATGGCCCACATTAAATATCGTTATTTCGCCAAGCTGGCCCGCGAAGCTGGGGACGAAGACACGGCGCGGACCTTTGAAGAGACGGCCGACCAGGAAGTCATGCATGCTTTCGGCCACCTAAACCTGCTGTACCCGAAGTCCACGATGACGCCCGCCAAAGCGCTGCAAATCGCCATTGAGGGTGAAACGTATGAGTACACCGAGATGTATCCTGGCTTTCGCGCCACGGCTGAAGCAGAGGGCCATGCTGCGGCCGTGGCCGAAATGGACGAGCAAATCGAAGAGTCCAAAGTCCACGCAACGCAGTTCAAGGCTACCCTTGAAAAGGCTCAAAAGCGTTTCGCCGCGTTGGCCAAGGTGGAACAGCGCCATGCCAACCATTACAAGGCACAGCTGGCCACGGTAATCACGCAGACCACCTGAACCTATAGCCAGCGGCACGCTGCCAATTGCTACTTTTTCTATCGCGTGTTGCAGAAATCACGTTTGGTCTAGCAACCATTTTTATAGCCAACACCCAAAGAACTTCATGAAAACTTATCTCTGTATCGTTTGCGGCTTTATCTATGACGAAGCGACTGGCAGACCTGAAGACGGCATTGCCGCCAGCACGCGCTGGTCCGACGTCCCCGAAAACTGGGCCTGCCCGGATTGCGGCGTCGCGAAGGCAGATTTCGAAGTGATCGAGATCTGAAAAACGGGAAACCTGGCAGCGCGAACATCGCCATCGTGAGTTGCGCAACGCATTGCATCGTCTTCAACTGACTAAATTGAATTGAAATTAATAGCATGAATCCGATTCTCATCATTGGCGCCGGTCTGGCTGGCTGGACCACGGTGCGCGAGTTCCGCAAACTGGACCCCACCACGCCGGTGACGATGATCACAGCGGACAGCGGCGACTTTTACGCCAAGCCGTCCCTGTCCAATGCTTTTGCGCAGGGCCGGCTACCTGCCCAGCTGATCAGCACGCCCGCGGCCAAAATGGCCGAAACGCTGAAGGTGACGTTGCTGCCCTTCACACGGGTGAACGCCTTAGACTGCGCCGGAAAAACAATCACCACATCCACTGCAACGCTCGCTTACAGTCAGTTGGTGCTGGCTACCGGCGCACAGCCCATTCGCGTAGCCGTCGCGGGCGACGCAGCGGACCAGGTCGTCAGTGTCAATTCGCTCGAAGATTTCGCAGCCTTTCATGCCCGGCTTCAACCAACTCACAGCCAGCACCACGTACTGATCATGGGCGCTGGTCTGATTGGTTGCGAGTTTGCCAACGACCTGGCTCAAGCAGGCTACCGCGTAAGTGTTGTGGACCTGGCCGCGCGACCGCTAATGGCGCTGCTTCCAGAGGCCGCCAGTGCGGCCTTGCAGGTCGCCTTAGAGGCACTCGGTGTGCGCTTTCATTTCGGTACCTCCGTGCGTGCCATCAATTCGGCGGTGGAGCGCGCAACCCCTATCGACCCGCTCGAGATCTTGTTGGCGAACGGAGACGTCATCGCCGCCAGTTGCGTCTTGAGCGCCATCGGATTAAGGGCGGATACCGCGCTGGCGCAGGCCGCTGGCCTGACGGTGGATCGCGCCATCACGGTGAACACGCGCCTCCAGACCAGCGCTAACGACGTCTATGCGCTGGGGGACAGTGCCCAATACGCCAGCGCAGCCTCGCCGCTTTCCGCGCACGGTTTAACCTTGCCTTATGTCATGCCCATCATGGCGGCGGCCAAGGTACTTGCGGCCAATCTGGCGGGTACGCCTTGCGAGCTGGCTTTTGTGGTGATGCCGGTTTCGGTGAAAACTCCAGCGCTGCCCTTGGTTGTAGCCACTCCCAAGCCGGGAACAGGCGGCCAGTGGAACGCACCGGAACCCGGCCTTTGGCAATGGCTGGATGAGGCTGGATTGCAGCGCGGTTTTGTATTGGCGGGCGCGCAGACCGCCCAGCGCATGGTGCAGTCCAAGTTGGTCACGCAGTAGCCCCTCCGTGTTGCCGCCCTCGGCTAGTCAGTATGCGGGCCCGGATCACCCGTTCGTGGGCTGAAGAATCGTTTCGTCCGAGTTTCGTCTCGTGTTGAAATCGGCTCTAAGCGGGCCTGATTTCAGCTAAAAAATCAAAAGCGCATTACCTGTTTTTGGGGGATCGACCACCCAAACGCCCGCTTTCGACGGCCTACAATCTTAAAAATTGCATCGATTTGGCGGCCACACCGACCGTTCTGCTGGAGACCCTTTTAATGCCAACCCCACCTGCTGCGACCCCCGACGACCAAGAAGAAAAGCGCGCCGAGTTGCGCCGTGCGGCCCTTGAATACCACGAGTTTCCGACACCCGGCAAACTGGCCATTGCCGCGAGCAAGCAACTGACCAACCAGCGCGACCTGTCTTTGGCCTACTCCCCCGGCGTTGCGGCGCCTTGCGAGGAAATCGTCAAGGACCCCAACGCAGTCTTCAAGTACACCAGCCGCGGAAACCTGGTGGCGGTGGTAACCAACGGTACGGCGGTACTGGGTCTAGGCGACATCGGCCCGCTGGCCTCGAAACCCGTGATGGAGGGCAAAGCAGTGCTCTTCAAGAAGTTTGCCGGTGTCGATGTGTTCGATATCGAAATCGACGAGAAGGACCCCGCTAGGCTGGTCGACATTATTGCCGCGCTGGAGCCCACTTTCGGCGCGATCAACCTTGAAGACATCAAGGCGCCAGACTGCTTTTATGTGGAGAGAGAACTCCGCAAGCGCATGAAAATTCCGGTCTTTCACGACGACCAGCATGGCACGGCCATCACCGTGGGCGCAGCCATCCTGAATGCGCTGAAAGTGGTCGGCAAGGACCTGACGAAAGTCAAGCTCGTCACCTCCGGTGCGGGCGCTGCGGCACTGGCCTGCCTGAAGCTGCTGGTCAAGCTGGGCATCCCGCGCGAACATATTTACGTGACCGACCTGGCCGGGGTGGTGTATGAAGGCCGCATCGAACTGATGGACGAAGACAAGCTCCAGTTTGCGCAGGCAACGTCAGCTCGCTCGCTGCGGGAAATCATCGTCGATGCCGACATCTTTCTGGGGCTCTCGGCCGGCGGCGTGCTCAAGCCGGATATGGTCAAGACGATGGCGGCTCAGCCGATTATTTTTGCGCTGGCTAATCCGAACCCCGAGATCACGCCAGAGGCGGTGAAAGCCGTGCGCAATGACGCGATCATGGCCACTGGTCGTGCGGACTATCCCAACCAAGTCAACAACGTTCTGTGTTTTCCCTATATTTTTCGCGGTGCTTTGGATGCCGGGGCCTCCACCATCACCCTTGAAATGGAGATCGCCGCAGTACACGCGATTGCCGAACTGGCGCAAGCGGAGCAGAGTGAAGTCGTGGCGGCCGCTTACGCAGGCGAGCAACTTGCGTTTGGTCCTGAATACCTGATTCCGAAACCGTTTGACCCGCGTCTGATGATGAAGATTGCACCCGCCGTGGCACAGGCCGCCGCCGACAGCGGCGTGGCGTTGCGACCCGTTCAAGACATGACGGCTTACCGGGAAAGGCTGCAGAGTTTTGTCTATGCTTCCGGCACGCTGATGAAACCGATTTTTGCCGCTGCTAAAACGGCAGCCCGCAAGCGCGTAGCTTATGCGGAGGGTGAAGAGGAGCGCGTGCTGCGTGCCTGCCAAATCGTGGTGGACGAAGGTCTGGCGCGGCCGACCTTGATTGGCCGGCCCGTCGTGATTGCCCAACGCATTGAAAAATTCGGCTTGCGTTTGAAAGAGGAGCTTGATTACGACGTGGTCAATGTCGAGCAAGATCGCCGCTACCGCGACTTTTGGCAAACCTATCACCGCATGATGGTCCGCCGCGGCGTGACGGTGCAAATGGCCAAGATAGAGATGCGCCGCCGTCTCACGCTGATTGCCGGCATGCTGCTGTACAAAGGCGATGTGGACGGACTGATCTGTGGAACTTGGGGCACGACCGCCCACCATCTGGATTATCTCGATCAGGTCATCGGCAAACGCGAAGGCGTGAATACTTATGCGTGCATGAACGGCCTGCTATTGCCCGGCCGTCAGGTGTTTCTGCTGGACACCCATGTCAATTACGATCCGACCGCCGAACAACTGGCGGAAATCACGACCATGGCCGCCGAAGAAATGCTGCGCTTTGGCATCAAGCCCAAGGTGGCGCTGCTATCGCATTCCAATTTCGGCTCGTCCAACCTGCCCAGTGCCCTGAAAATGCGCCGTACGCTGGAGTTGCTGCGCGAACAATCCCCTTGGCTGGAAGTTGATGGGGAAATGCACGGTGACATCGCGCTGGACGCCGACGCTCGCGTCGCCCTCATGCCCGGCAGCACCTTGACGGGCGAAGCAAACTTGCTGGTATTGCCGAACATTGACGCCGCCAATATTTCGTACAACCTCCTCAAAACCGCAGCAGGCGGCAACATTGCCATTGGCCCCGTGCTGCTGGGCGCCAACAAGCCGATGCATATTTTGACCGCGACCGCGACCGTGCGCCGAATTGTCAATATGACAGCATTAACGGTCGCAGACGCCAACGCGGTTCGACAGGCTTGATTGTAAGTACACACTAACTTGTCAGCGTTTCAACCCCTTGCGTTGAGGGCCTACCCTTTCGGCAGGGCCTTGCGTTTTTTCCGCACATGCGGCAAACTATCCCTCTTGAAATTTAAGGGTTAACCCGAAACATCGGCAGGTTAACACCGAGTTCAAGAAAGGCATTTTTTCATGGTTGGCAATGGGTTGGGACGTTGGCGAAAGACCGGAGCGGCTGTGCTGCTTGCGGTGTCGGCCTCCCTGATTGGATTGGCAGGTTTATGCCCCAGCATGGTGCAGGCCAAAGATTCGGTCCCCTTTGGTGCGGCGGACACGATTGCACTGGCTCAATTACCGCAGCAAGGACGCGGCATGCTGACGCTGATTTACCAGGGTGGACCGTTCAGCCAAGTCAAGGACGGGGTGGTGTTTGGCAACCGGGAGCGAATTCTTCCTGCCAAAAACCGCGGTTTCTACCGCGAATACACCGTCAGAACGGCCGGTGAACGTAGACGAGGCGCGCGGCGCATCGTCTGCGGTGGCTTGAAGCCTGCGGCCCCTGATGCCTGTTATTACACCGACGATCACTATGCGAGTTTTCGCAGAATCATTCAATAAAATGAATTGTGGTGGTTATTTTGAGTTTTGACTTCAAAGAAAGAGAAGCGGAGATGGATACACCACTTCGTAAGGGCCACGAAACGCCCCTGCGCAAAAATGACGAAACGCCGTTGCGCGGCGTGCGGCCCAATATCGTGCAGTCCATACGTGCCTTCCGCGTACCCGACTTGCAGGACGCCGCCACGCAACTGAACCAGCATTTCCTGTATGCCAACTTGGGCAATGCCCAGAGCAAGCAGGACATACTGGACATGATCGCGGCGCAATACACCTTTCCGGCGCATTTTGGCAAAAACTTCGACGCCTTGTACGACTGCATGACAGATCTGGTTTACAAATCTGGCCCGCAGACCGGCTTCATCGTCGTGCTTGAACAAATTCCAGCGCATGCCAAGTTTGACAAAGAAGCGCGCGAGCAACTGCTGGACATCTTCCGGGATGCCGCGGACTACTGGGCAGATCGCAAGATCCCGTTCAGATGCTTCTATTCTTTTCTGTAGCCCGCTCCCCAGACATTGGCCAAGGGGATCGGGCGAATGAGGCCCTGCAAGTAGTTTCAGAAGGCGATGAGCCCATGCCTACTGACAAATTGATAGACATATCACCGATGGCACTGCGTATGAGCAGCCCGTTCAATGCGGCTTACTGGCTCGCAGCCGCCTGAAGTAACCGCTTCAAGCTGAAAATAAAAAGCCCGCTTCTTGCGGGCTTTTTATTGGTCAGAAATCCGGCGATCGCCTACCTTTTACGGGAAGGGAATGCGCCACCTTCTATCGTACGTCCAACCCGACAACCGGCGCCGGGCAAGCCGCCACTTGCTGCGCCAGCATCAGATAGTCGGCCACAGGGACTTCTTCCGCCCGCCGCTGCACATCAAACGATCCCGTAAAGCCCCGCGCGGTGAGCCATTGGCCCAACGTATGGCGCAGCAACTTGCGGCGCTGGCTAAAGGCTACCTGCACCAGTTCACTCAACTGTTTGACAGGGAGCGCCACCGGGTCGGTATGCGGCACCATACGAACCACCGCACTGTCCACCCGCGGCGGTGGATTAAAGCTTTGGGGCGGCACAAACAAGACGTTTTCCATCGCGTAGCGCCATTGCAACATCACGCTGAGCCTGCCGTAGTCACTGGTGGAGGGAGCCGCCACCATCCGATTAATCACTTCCTTTTGCAGCATGAAATGCTGATCTTCAATCACGTCCACCGCGTCGAGCAAAAGAAACAAAATGGGCGTGGAAATGTTGTAAGGCAGGTTACCCACTACACGAAGTTTCGAGGGAACCGAACCGGGCAGGTCTGCTTCCCCGCTCCTCGAAAAAGCCGCTGCACCGACCTCTTCTGCCAATTGCCTGAAATTTACCTTGAGAACGTCGGACTCGATTACCGTTAGCTGTGAATGCGACCGGAGTTGCCGCGCCAGATCACGGTCTAACTCGATCACTGTCAGGTGCCCCAAGCGCTCGACCAGAGGCTGCGTCAGGGCGGCAAGCCCTGGACCGATTTCCACCATGGCTTCACCGGCCTTGGGCGCAATCGCCTGCACGATGCTTTCAATGATGTTCCGGTCCGTCAAAAAATGCTGGCCAAAACGCTTGCGCGGAATATGCTTCATGAGGGGTCGCGCTGAAGCAGCTGAGCCGGTAATCTCGTAATAGCCCCATCACCCAGCAGCGTCTGGGCTCTCCCAGCCAATCGGTGCAAGGCCGTCGGGCCGGTCCAGGTACGGGCTGCCTTCAAAGGCGGCAGTGCAGTCAACAAAGTGACGAACCTCAAGGCCATGCTTACTGAGGCGGATCGCGGTATTCCACGTACGCGCGGCCCCGGATTTCCTGCGCCCACGCGGTGTACGCTTCTTCCTGCTTTTTCTCGCGCAGCGCATTGCGCGCCATCTCACGCTGCTCTCGCTGGGTCAGCTGGGTCTCGCGCCGCTCCAGCACCTGCAGCAAATGCACCCCGAAGCGCGACACCAGCGGGTCAGAAATCTGATTGGGCGCCAGGCTGTTCATCACCTTTTCAAACTCGGGCACAAACATACCCGGATTGGCCCATCCCAAATCGCCGCCTTCTTTGGCAGAACCATCCTCACTGCTTTCGCGCGCCAGCGTGGCAAAGTCTGCCTGTCCCGCAAGAATGCGCTTCTTGAACCCAGCCAGTTTCGCGACCGCGGCGGCTTCGCTCAACTCGGGTGTTATGCGCAACAGAATATGGCGCGCGTGGGTCTGCGTGATGGCGGCATCAGGCATGCCAGCCTGTCGCTTCTCGACCACCTTCAAGACGTGAAACCCGGCAGCACTGCGCACGGGTCCGGCCAGTCCTCCGGTTTGTAACGCCTGCGTCGCTTCGACAAACAAGGGCGGGTAACGGTCCGCATTGCGCAGCCCCATTTGACCCCCGTTGCTGCGGGTGGGTGAGCTGGAGAACTCATTGGCCAATGCCGCGAAGTCGGCGCCGGACCGGGCACGGTCCATGACCTGCTGGGCTTTGGCTTGCAGTGCGGCGACTTGGTCAGGTGTTGCCTTTTCGGGCACCGCTACCAGAATTTCAGCCAAATTTAGAGCCAGCGAGGAGGGCTCCGTGGCCAGCCCGGACTTGCCTTGCTGGTCCCGCAAAAACCGGTCAATATCCTGCTCCGTCACTGTCACCCGTGATTCGACCTCGCGCTGGCGCAGGCGGCTAACCAGCAGCTCATCGCGCAGCTCAGAGCGGAACTGGTTGAAGTCAATGCCGTCCGTCTTCAAGCGACGGCGTAACTCATCCACGGTGATCTGGTTCTGGCGTGCGACGCCCTGGACTGCGGCCTCCACGGCATTGTCGTCAACCCGCACCCCGGAGGCGAGCGCCATTTGCAGCTGCGCTTTGTCGCTGATCAGGCGCTCCAGCAGTTGCCGGACCAACTCCTTACGCGGCGGCATGGCGGCGCCTTGCTGAAGTATTTGCTGCTCGGTTCGGACCAGCTTGGTGCGCACTTCGCTGTTGGTAATGGGTTCCGAATTAACCACCGCGACGATGAAATCAGCCTGCCGCTGTCCTGACGGGGCTTCCCGGCCTGCAGCGCCCGTGCTGGCGGCCGGGTCTGAGAGACGCAACGCGCTGGAAGGCCGGAGGCCTTGGGCTTGCGCGGTCATCAGGGGTAGCGTGAGCAGGAGCAACCGCGCGGTGACAAGTAGTCGGGTCGAAAAAAATCCAGTTAAAGAACGATAGTTAGTCATAGGTAGTAAAGCGGCTGGGGCTGCTGGTTTTCTCACGCAGGGTTTGATAACGCGGAATATTCGACTTAAGGGTTTCCAGAGTGCTTACGCCGATGCGGGAAAAACCGACCAGCTCAAGCTGAAACAAAATTCGGGTGTTGGAGCTGGAGGTGGTGTTTTGTGAGCGCTGCAGCACCACGCGGCCAATCCAGCAGCAACCATCGTACTCAACGCCCACGATCGAATCAACCAGTTTTTTGTCCAACACACTGTAATTCAAGCGACCCACCGCGTAATAGCGTCCGCCGCCCTGTCCCTGCCCGGCGCCCAGGTCGCGGCCTTTGTCGCCCCACAGATCATTGATCGGCCACTGCCAGCCTACGTCAACCTGTTCACTGATATTGCGCTGTAGCCGGTAGGCCGCGCTGATGACATGGTAGTTGCTGGGGTTGTAACGGACGCCAAAAGTGGAGCGGTCCGACTGTTTGGTTTTGGGGTTGTATTGCACTATGCTGTCGAAAGCCCATTGCGGCACCCAGTTGACTGATGCGCCCACCAACAAATCGCTGATGCGGTCCGTAACGGGCAAGGCCCCGGGCAACGTCACTTTCTGGTCCTCAAAACGCAGGCGCTGCGCGACGCCAAAGCGCAAGGCCTCAGCGCCGGTTGCAGGATCGAGCAAACGCGAGGTCACGCCCAGCGTGAGCAAGTTCTCGTCTGAAATACGGTCATTGCCTACAAACGCATTTTCGGTAAATACCGTTGCAAAATTAAAGTCGTTGGCACCTGAGTCGTAGTTGGGCAGCCCGCTCTGGTCGCGGAAAGGCGTGCGAACATAAAAAGCCCGCGGCTCCAACGTCTGCGTCACGTTGCGGCCCAAAAAGCTTGCATTGCGTTCAAACTGCAGTCCGCTGTCCAGGCTGAAGGTGGGAACAACGCGCGATGCCGAACTGGCGCCATTCGCCAGCGGCGCATCAAACTGGTAGTTCGTTGCGTGCAATTGCAATTTGGGGGTAATAAATCCGGCCGGTGACAACCAAGGGTGGCTGACCTGCGCCCGGGTGAACGCCCGGTTGCTGTTGGGCTGGTTGGTCAGCAGGCGGTCAGCCGAAAAACGCGTGTAATCGCCCTCCACCGACCAGTCAAAACCGTTGCCTAAACCCACCAGCGGTGCATCGACGCGGGTATAGGTAGCGGTGAATTGGGGCAATCGATCATAGGGCGGGATGATGGGGGCGCTCACATCCTGCAGCGTCTGCCACTTGAGGGCGCGTACCGCCGTTGAAAAGAAGCCTTGCCCCCACGACAGGGTGGCATCTTGAGACAGCAGCCGCTGAATTGTCGACGGATTGGCAACGGGAAAATCACGCCAGTAATCGTTGTCACTGACGCGGTTCAGATTGAGGGCGAGCCCCAAATTGCCGATAGCGGGCAGCCCGCTATTGATCGCTCCGGTATGTTGAAGACTGTAAGACCAGCGGTCACGGTCACGTAGTTTGTCCCCGGGCATCAAGTTGGCGCGCAAGGTCCCCTGGTAGGCCGGCTCCAGGTAGCGGAACTCTCCGGCAAGATCAATGCCGCGCTTGGTCATGATCGCCGGTGAAAACGTCGCGTCGCGGTTGGGCGCAATATCGAAGTAATAAGGCTGTCGGTATTCAAAGCCGTTCACCGAACCGAGGCCGAGCGTTGGCGGCAACAGACCTGATTTCCGCTTGTCGCTGAGGGGAAAGCTTACCACCGGAAAACCCAGAATCGGCACGTTCTTAAATCGAACGACAGCTCCGGTAGCCACGCCGACATCGTTCTCCAGATCAAACTGGAACTTGCTGGCGCGCAATACCCAGGCCGGCTCCCAACTGGCTTCGTTGTCCCTTTCGCAGGTGGTGTAACTGGCTCGTAGCGCCGTCAGGTGTTTCTCGTCAATGAAATCAACGCGCTCGGCCTGCCCGTTACCACCATTGGAAAGAAATCGGTAGCGAGGGGCGGTGAAAAAACCTTCGAACCGGTCCAGCTTGATTTCCAACTCCGGGCCTTCAAACCGGTTACCGGCACGATTGATGCGAACCTTGCCGCTGCTTTTGACTAAATCATCGGGCTGGTAATACTCAATATGGTCCGCGCGCATCGAGGTGGCGCCCCGTCGCAATTCTGCGTTGCCTTCGATCACGGTTTCCAGGTCGGGGCGCCCCGAGATCCGGTCGCCAAACACAAAGGTCGGGCCTTGGTCCTCCGGCAAATTGGAGACTTGCTCGGCCAGCATGGGTGTGCTTTTGAGTTTGGAAGCGCCTTCCGCCACGGACGTCTCCGCTGGTTTGGGAGCGGATGCAGGCGTCTCCGGCAGCGCTGCAGGATCCGAGGGGAGCGCCAAAGGCTGGGCCTGCGCCGGCGCGGAACAAGCGAGCCCCAGCATGGCGCAAGACACCAACCAGGAGGCACCATGAGCGACCGGGGAAAGAATAAAAGGAGAGCGGGATGCACGGCGCATCGTTTATGTGAGATAAACCCGTTTGTAAAAGCAGGCCTGATTATCCATGACCCTCCACGCAATCCACACCCTACCGGCCCAACGCAAGGCTTCGACCCTCGCAGAAGCTCAAAAATCATGACTTCCTTATCTATCACCTGGTCCGACCCGACACGTGCGGACGCCTTTGGTCGCTGGCTAGCCGCCATCGCTTTGCAGCATCCGCTGCAAGCCGGGAGCGTCAGACTGGCCAGCGCCGATGCCAGTTTTCGCCGTTATTTCCGGGTCGATGCCGTCGGTGGTGCGGCCGGTGAAGTCACTGCCGACAGTTACATCATCATGGACGCCCCACCGGCTTTGGAAGACTGCAAGCCATTTGTCAGGGTGGGGGACTTGCTGCTTCATGCCGGCTTGAACGCCCCCCGGGTGCTAGCCTGGGATGAAGCGCAGGGATTTATGTTGCTGAGCGATTTGGGCAGTCAAACCATGCTCGACGTGATCGCGCCGCCGTCCGCCGTTGAGGCCATTACGCAACCCACCGCCGCGCATTTCGATCTCTACATGGAGGCCTTAGATCTACTGGTACGCTGGCAACTCGCTTCCCAACCGGGTGTCTTGCCGCCTTATGACGATGCGCTGCTGTCACGCGAACTGGCGCTTTTCCCAGACTGGTATGTCGCCCAATACCGCCGCTTCCCACTGAATACGGGACTTCAGGGAAAGCTCGATGGAATGTTCGCGCAAATAAAGGCCAGCAATTTGAAATCGCTGGGCGGCGCCAGGGTGTACGTGCACCGCGACTTCATGCCCCGAAATTTGATGCTGGCAGACCGAGGCGAACCGCGCCTTGGCGTCCTGGACTTTCAGGATGCGGTTTATGGCCCCATCACCTACGACATTGCCAGCTTGATGCGGGACGCGTTTTTGACCTGGGAAGAAGATTTCGTACTCGACATTACCGTGCGTTATTGGCAGAAGGCCCGCAAGGCCGGACTTCCCGTGGGCGATGATTTCGGCGAGTTTTACCGCGCAGTGGAATGGATGGGCTTGCAGCGCCATCTCAAGGTGCTCGGCATTTTTGCGCGCCTTACCCTGCGCGACGGCAAGCCAAAGTATCTGGCCGACGCGCCGCGCTTCATGAAATACGCACGCGATACCGCCGCCCGCTACCGTCCTTTAGGTCCTTTGATGGTTTTACTGGACGAGATTGAAGGCAACAAAACCCGGGTGGGCTATACATTTTGAATATCTCCACTGTGCTTGCCCATACCATTCAAGTACGAGCTATTGTTTTAACCGTACCGCTGGTTTTTCTTCAAGGTAGCTTCATCTCGTGACCGCCCGTTTCTACGCCGACATGGCACTGCTGCCCCAAACCTCCGTCAGCCTGCCGGAGCAGACCGCACGCCATGTGCAGGTTTTGCGCTTGCAACCCGGCGAGCGCATCACCTTGTTCAACGGACAAGGCGATGGTCAAGCCGGCAGCGAAGGCGAATTCGAGGCCACTGTTGAACGCATGGGCCGCAGCGAGGTACAGGTCACTGTGGGCGCCTACACGCCCACCGCACGCGAAGCCGGCCGCTCCCTTCATCTGGCGATGGGCATGCCCGCCAACGAACGGATGGACTGGCTGATTGAAAAAGCCACCGAGCTCGGGGCGACCAGCATCCAGCCCTTGATGAGCGAACGCAGTGTGCTGCGCCTCAAAGGCGAGCGCGCCGACAAGAAACTGGCGCACTGGCGTGGCGTGGCGATCGCGACCTGCGAACAGTGCGGCCGCAACCGTCTGCCGCTGATTCACGACGTCACCCACCTCACCGACTGGCTGAAAGACATGCCGCCGACCGCGACTGCTGATACAGCGGGCACGCGGCTGCTGTTATCCCTGCAAGACGGCTCGCGCCCACTGGCGCAAGTCTTTGCAAGAACAGGTCCCTTGACTCTTCTGAGCGGCCCGGAAGGCGGCCTGAGCGCATTAGAAGAGTCCGCCGCAATCGGCTGCGGTTTTGCCGCCGTGACCTTGGGTCCGCGCGTGCTGAGGGCCGAAACCGCACCGCTGGCGTGCCTCACATTGCTAACTTTGGGCTTCAGCGCATGAACCGCAATCTCTGGCTTCTGGTCATCTGCCAAGGCTTGTTTCTCACCAACAACGTCACCTTTATCGCCATCAATGGGCTGGTCGGCTTGAGTCTTGCCCCCTTAGGCTGGATGGCGACCTTGCCGGTTATGGGCTATGTCATTGGCGGGGCGCTCTCGACCGGTCTGGTCGCGCGCACGCAACATCGATTTGGCCGAAGAACCTCGTTTCAGCTCGGGTTGGTAGTGGCGGTCGCCTCCGCGCTGCTCTGCTGCTATGCGGTTTACAGCAAAAACTTCTGGCTGCTGGTCACGGCCACCGTGATTGCGGGTTATTACAACGCCAATGCGCAGCTGTACCGCTTTGCCGCCGCGGAGCTTGCGCTACCCGCCTTTCGCGAAAAAGCGATTTCCCTGGTGATGGCTGGCGGCCTGATCGGTGCCGTTGCCGGGCCGAATTTGGCGGCAGGCACACGCGGTCTGACCGAGGCGCCGTTTGCCGGCGCCTACCTGGCGCTGGCCGGCGTTGCGCTGCTGTCCATGTCGCTGCTCGCCTTCATCCAGTTTCCTCCGGCGCCCATTCGGACTTCGGCAAGCGGCGGTCGGCCGCTCGGTGAGATCGTGCGCCAGCCTGTCTTTATCATCGCGGCCGCGGCCAGTGCTTTGGGTTATGGTGTCATGAACCTGCTGATGGCGGCCACGCCGATCGCGATGCAAACCTGCGGACTGCCGTTTTCGGACGTGGCGCTGGTGCTGGAGTGGCATGTGATTGGCATGTTTGTGCCGGGCTTTTTCACCGGTCACCTGATCAAGCGATTTGGCACCCTGCCCGTCATGGCGGTGGGACTGGCGTTGAATGGGGTATGTGTCGGGATTGCGCTCTCCGGTATCGATTTCAAACAGTTTCTGGCAGCCCTCTTTTTGCTCGGCCTGGGCTGGAATTTTCTCTTTACCGGCGCCACCTCCCTGGCGCTGACGGCCTATCGGCCGGAGGAGAAAGACAAAGCACAAGGCGCCCTCAATTTTTGCGTGTTTGCGGTGCTCGCGGTATCGTCGCTGGCTTCGGGCGTATTGGTGACGACCCAGGGATGGGCGCTGCTGAACTGGGGGTCCCTGCTGCCGCTGGGCCTTACCGGGCTGGCGCTGGCGTGGCTTGCACTGGCTCGACGCAGACGCCAAGAGGCCTGAGCTATCGCGGATCTGGGCGGCCTGTTTTAATAACGCTACGCGGCTAAACCGCTACCGGATTGCTACTATTTTTGTAGCTTGCCACGCCTGACTGGTTTGCACGGCTGCGACTTTTAAATGGAAATCTTGCATCCAGCCAGGCTTTGAGCAGATCAAACACGGGGCCCGCGTCGATTTCGTTGAAGATCTCGTGGTACAGCGGGTCAAAGCATTGGGCGGTCACCGTACCTGGTTTGACGGCCGGCGAGTCAACTGCGTTTTGTGCAAAGGCGCGGCTGCCCGCAGGGTTCACAAGCCGGTCCGAGCCCGCGTACATCAACAAGGTGGGCGTGGACCAGTGGACGGCCGCCGCTACCGTGGATGGGCCAGCGGTCGCAATAAATTTGCCTAGCCGCGCAGATATCTTGTGATGCACCAAACGATCCGCGAGATAGTTTTTGACAACCTGCCCGTCGTGGGACAAGTCGCGAGCATCCAGCCCGTTGCTGACAGCCAGATCGGGCGCCAATCGGAGCAAAACGGCCAGCAGCAGCTTGTGCGCCGCACTGAGTCCCGCATCCAACGCGGGGGACGACATCACCAGCCCCTCGACGGGACGCATTTTCAGCACGACAAACCGGCCCACCACCAAGCCGCCCAAGCTGTGCCCGAGCAGGATCAAGGGCAGCGGCGCTTTTGAAGCGTCCGGGCCGCCAATCCCCTGCTGCTGCCGCAAGAAGTGCTGCCGCGTGTCATCCACCACCTCCGCCAAGTCGTCAAGCAGCGCGGTTTCGTTCGGCAGCACGCCACGCACGCCGCCTGATTCCCCGTGGCCCCGCTGGTCGTAGGCCCGCACTGCAAATCCCCAGCCAAGCAAGCGACGTGCGATAGGCGCGTAGCGAGCCGCATGCTCGCCCAAGCCGTGAACTATCAAAATGACCGCGCGCGGTAGCAGCCCTATCGGATTTGGAGGCGCAATTTCAGGGCTCCATCCGTCTACAGACCAGTCGTACAAGGCCAGGTTCTCACCATCACGGGCGGTAAACGGGGTCAAACTAGTCGAGGGCATACGGCAGCAGTTGGCTTGTAAAAAACCGCGTTGAACATTCCGCGGTTAGTGGAGAAAAGTCTCGGCTCAGCCGGGCATGAGCGCAATGACCTGGGCGACGGCCGCGGTCAGCTTTTTGGCATAAGGCACGTGCAAAAACTCATTGGGTCCGTGCGCATTGCTTTTGGGGCCCAGTACGCCGCAGACCATCATCTGCGCGTTTGGAAAGCCTTTGCTCAACATTCCCATCAGAGGAATCGTGCCGCCTTGGCCCATGGTGCCGCAGGGGGCACCGAAAAAGCTTTGCGAGGCATCGTTGAGCGCATTCTCAAACCACGATGCGGTACTCGGTGCGTTCCAGCCAGTAGCGCCGCCATTGCTTTGAAAGGTTACTTTGGCTTGGTACGGCGCGTTGTCTTCCAGCAGAGTCTTCAGCGTCTGAACCGCCGTGCTCGCGTCAATTAACGGCGGCAAGCGCAGCGACAGCTTGAAGGCGGTGTAAGGACGCAGCACATTGCCGGCATCCTTCAGCGCAGGAAGGCCTTCGGCACCGGTGACGCTCAGGGTGGGGCGCCATGTTCGATTTAGCAGCGCCTCCACCGGGTCCGTGGTGGTGGGGAGCGCAAAACTGGTCGAGCCTTCACAGTCGTAATGCGCCCAGGGGAAACGCTTGTAAACCTCGTCGCCCAAGATTTTGGCGGTGGCGCGCGCCTGGGCTAACCGTTCCGCAGGAACTTCACAGTGAAAACTTGGCGGCAGCAAGCGCCCCGTGTGACTATCTTCCAGCCGATCCAGGATTTGCCGCAGGATGCGAAAGCTTGAGGGCACTAAACCGCTGGCATCGCCAGAATGAACCCCCTCCGTCAACACCTCCACCTTGAGCACGCCCCCGGCGTTGCCGCGCAGACTGGTGGTCAGCCACAGCTGATCGTAATTGCCGGCGCCCGAGTCCAGACACACCACCAGCCCGACCTCGCCCAGCTTTGCCTTGAGCGCGTTCACGTAAGGTAGCAAATCGTAGGAACCGCTCTCTTCGCAGGTTTCGATCAGGCCGACGATGCGCGGATGCGGTACGTTTTGACTTTTAAGCGCTTGCACGGCGGCAATGCTGGCGTAAACCGCGTAGCCGTCGTCCGCGCCGCCGCGGCCGTAAAGTTTGCCGTCCTCGTACTTCGCCGCCCAAGGACTCAGATTGTTGCGCCAGCCCGTGAACTCGGGCTGTTTGTCGAGGTGGCCGTACATCAATACGGTTTGCGTGGAATCGGCGCGGGTCGCGGGAATTTCAAAAAAAAGTACCGGGGTCCGCCCTTCCAGCCGCACGATTTCCAGCGCAAGTCCCTCGACTTTCTGGGCTTCGACCCAGGCCGCCGCGTTGCGCATAACCGTGTCGATAAAGCCGTGCTGCGCCCAGTCGCTGTCGAAAGTGGGGGATTTGGCGGGAATGGAAATGTAGTCACTGACCTGTCGAACGATGTCGTCGTCCCACTGAGAGGTGACCTGGGAAAGGGCTTGGGTCGCATTAAGAATGCTGGCTGGAATTTCTCGGTGCAAAGGGGCGTTCATGGAAAAGCTCCGGGGCGGGAAGGTTGGCAATTTTCAGCGGTTTCGTTAACTGTACGCTTCCGGCAAAAAGGGTGCAGCCCATGGCGAATTCAGGCTGTTTGCGGCTCCGGCCTGCAGCACTTTCCCTCTCCGTATCTGATGATTCACTTCACTTCAGCCGGAAAGCGATTCCTAACCGGATTCGCCATGACGCGCAAACTCGGCAAATTAATGGCTACGGACACGTCAGCCCCGACAGCTCACAGACCGTCGGTCCCACAAATTCGGGAGGGTGTGGGCGGCTGGCAATTTATGCCCGGCAAATCGTTTGAGACCGAAGCCTTTGAGGCTTTTTTGGCCCTGCTACCGATCCCTTCCGAGCCCCTTGCCGTATCCATTTCTTTCATCAATAGCGCTGCTGAGGCGACTTGAAATTTCAACGCTAGGTCGTGGAAATGCGGCGGCGTCCTAAGCGTAGCTGGCCATGAGGTCTCCCAACCGAACGCTTCCACCAGGCGTCCAAGCGGGGTTGAAGTGCTGCGGCCCTTGGGGAAACAGCATGACAACGGTAGAGCCCAATAAAAAGCGGCCCATTTCTTCACCCTGGCGCAGGTCGATAGGGGTTTCTTGGACGTCCGGATAGTGCCATTCGCGCACCGTCTTGCCGTGCGGCGGATTAATCACGCCGTGCCAGACCGTAGCCATGCTGCCGACAATCGTGGCACCGACCAGAATCAACACAAATGGGCCATGCGCTGACTCGAACACGCACACGACCCGCTCGTTGCGCGCAAACAATTCGGGTACCCCGCGCGCCGTAGCCGGGTTGACTGAAAACAAATCTCCCGGCACATGAATCATTCGTGTCAGGCGCCCATCGCAAGGCATGTGAATGCGGTGGTAATCCTTGGGGCTCAGATAGAGGGTGGCAAAGCTGCCATTCTGGTACTGCATTGCCAGCGCCGCATCGCCACCCACCAGGGCCGTGGTGGAGTAGTGGTGTCCTTTGGCCTGGAAAATCTGATCGCGCTCAATCACGCCAAACTGACTGATCGCCCCATCGACCGGGCAAATCAGATCGGCCTGGGCCAAGGGGCGCGCACCGGGTTTGAGGGCGCGCGTAAAGAAGTCGTTAAAAGTTCGGAAACTGGCAATGTCGGAATTAAGCGCCTCGCTCATGTTCACCTGATATTTGGCGACAAACCAGCGGATGATTTCAGTGGTAACCCAGCCGCGCTCGCGCGAGGCGACGAAGCCCGCGAATGCAGTCAGCGCTTGCTTCGGTAACAGGTATTGAAAAAGAACGAAGAAACGGTCGGACACAGGCGCTCGCGATAGTGGGGGTCGCGGCATTTTATAGGGTCGCAACAAAACGCCTGTGTCGACGCACCGGATTAGTGTGTTGGGTAGCCGGCTTCTGTCAGCGCCGTTGCCACCGTTTGCCGGTCTTTCGTCGTTTGCAGCGTCAGCTTTTTAGTGGCTAACTCCACGCTGATCTTGGCGTCGGGATCCAGCAACTGAACCGTCTGGGTAACGGCCTTGACGCAATGACCGCAGGTCATTGCAGGGATATCGAATTCCATATGCTTCCTTAAATAGTTGAGTTGAACACCATGAAGCAAGTGTGAACCTTCCCACTGGGGGAGAGTCAATAAACTTTTAGCAATCGCCCTGTTTATGAGGAACAAGGTGCACGTATCAACTAGAACCTTGACCCTGCCACGGTGGTAAGGTTCACACTTTGGCTGTTATCGCTTCGCGCGATCCACCTCACGAGAGCCTTTATGAGCGTTACGCACACATTTAAGCAGCCGGGCCCGGCCGTTATCTCCCCAACACCTCTGAACGAATGGCAATTCCCCGTGGAGGGCATGACCTGCGCTTCTTGCGTGGCCCGCGTGGAGAAGGCGCTCGGCAGCCTTCCCGGGGTCGCAGAAGCCAACGTTAACTTCGCGACTGAGCAGGCCAGCGTCAAAGCAAGCGGCAAGGTGAGCATGGAAACGCTTAAGACCGCCGTGGAGCAAGCTGGGTACGCCGTCGGGGAGCAGTCCCTGCGGCTCAAAATTGGCGACATGACGTGCGCCTCCTGCGTATCCCGCGTCGAAAAGGCGCTCAAGCAGTTGCCGGGCGTCCTTTCGGCCGAGGTCAATCTGGCCACTGAAACCGCTGAGGTGAAGGTTTCAGGGGGCTCCGCCACGCTCTCCCAACTCATCGCTGCAGTGGATAAAGCGGGTTACCGGGCCTGGGAGATCCAGGCGTCTGGTGTGGGATCGGGAACTGATCCGGACTCCGCCAAAAAGCCTGGCGCCACTTGGTGGCCGATCGCGCTCGCAGCAGCCCTATCGGCTCCGCTGGCGTTGCCAATGCTGGGCGGATTGTTTGGCAAGCACTGGATGCTGGACGGGTGGCTGCAGTGGCTGCTCGCTACCCCGGTTCAGTTCTGGCTGGGCGCGCGCTTTTATCGCGCCGGCTGGAAAGCGGTGCGAGCGGGCGCTGGCAACATGGATTTACTGGTCGCCATTGGCACATCGGCCGCTTATGGACTCAGTGTTTACCAGCTCTTGGTGCATGGCGATCAGGGGATGGCACATCTTTATTTCGAGGCGTCAGCAGTCGTGATCACGCTGGTGCTGCTCGGCAAATGGATGGAAGCGCGCGCCAAGCGTCAAACCACCGAAGCGATTCGGGCACTTAATGCGCTCCGACCCGACACCGCCCGACGTCGGCGCGATGGGAAAGACGAAGAGGTGGCGGTGTCTGAGGTGCTGGTTGGCGACCTCGTCGTGGTGCGCCCCGGCGAGCGGGTCGCGGTGGACGGCGAGATCGTCGAAGGTGCCACCCAGGTCGATGAATCCTTGATCACCGGCGAGAGCCTCCCGGTGATCAAGCACGAGGGCGACCGGGTGACCGGCGGGGCGGTCAATGCCGAAGGTCTGATCGTGGTTCGCACCACGGCGATTGGTGCCGAATCGACGCTGGCCCGCATTGTACGAATGGTGGAGTCGGCCCAAGCCAAAAAGGCGCCCATCCAACGACTGGTGGACCAGGTCAGCGCGGTGTTTGTACCGGTCGTCATTGGCCTCGCCTTTATCACCTTGCTGGGCTGGGGCTTGCTGGCGGGCAATTGGGAAGTCGCCATTCTCAACGCGGTTGCCGTGCTGGTTATTGCGTGCCCCTGCGCATTGGGTCTGGCTACGCCGACGGCCATCATGGCCGGGACGGGTGTGGCGGCACGCCACGGCATCTTGATCAAGGACGCCGAAGCGCTTGAAGTGGCGCACCAGATCAAGGTGGTGGCCTTCGACAAGACCGGCACACTCACCGAAGGCAAACCGGAAGTGGTCGATTTAGTCGCGCTGGAGCCCACCGACCACGCGCGTCATGCCGTTCTGGCCTGGAGCGCCGCCATCCAGGCTGGCAGCGAGCATCCGCTGGCCAAAGCAGTGACACAACTGGCCCTCAAGGAACAAATTCTGGTACCTGCGGCAGCGCAGGTACGGGCGGTCGCCGGTCGCGGCATGTCTGCCGTCGTGGAGGGGCGCGAGCTGCGGCTGGGAAGCCCGCGCTTCATGCAGGAGCTCAAAGTCGACCTCAGCGCCTTTGCCGCGCGCGCCCAGGAACTGGAAGCGGGTGGGCGCACGGTGTCCTGGCTGGCCGACGTGACGGAACAACCCAAACTGCTGGGCCTGCTGGCCTTTGGAGATACCCTCAAACCGACCGCAGGCCCGGCGGTGGCACAGCTCCATGCATTGGGAATTAAGACTGCGCTAGTCACCGGTGACAACCGCGGCAGCGCCGAAGCCGTTGCCAAACAGCTTGAGATTGATCTGGTGCATTACCAAGTTTTGCCTGAAGACAAGGCCGCCATCATTGGCCAACTGAAAGACCAAATCGGGGAGAAGGGGGGCCGCGTGGCGATGGTGGGAGACGGCATCAATGACGCGCCCGCCCTGGCGGCGGCCGATGTCGGCATTGCAATGTCGACCGGCACCGACGTGGCGATGCATGCGGCGGGGATCACGCTGATGCGCGGTAACCCGGCGCTGGTGGCGGACGCCATCGACATCTCGCGCCGGACTTACGCCAAGATCCGGCAAAATTTGTTCTGGGCTTTTTTCTATAACGTAGTGGGTATTCCGCTGGCGGCGTTTGGGCTGCTGAGTCCGGTGATTGCTGGCGCCGCCATGGCGCTTAGCAGCGTGAGCGTGGTGTCCAACGCGTTGCTGCTACGGCGCTGGAAGGGAAAAGCCCAATGATTCAAGCGCAAACATCCGTCGTAGCGGAAAGCGGCCCCTTTAACATCGGGCAGGCCGGTGCCCGCTCGGGCGTTTCGGCAAAAATGATCCGGCATTACGAGTCGCTTGGCCTGCTACCAAACGTACACCGTACCGACGCAGGTTATCGCCAGTATGGCGACAAGGAAGTGCATACGCTGCGCTTCATCCGCCGCGCACGCTTGCTGGGTTTTAGCATGGCCGAAATCGCCGAATTGCTTAAACTGTGGCAAAACAAGCGCCGCGCCAGCGCGGACGTCAAGCGCATCGCGCAAGCCCACGTTGTCGACCTGGAGCGACGCATCGCCGAGATGGAAGCGATGCGGCAAACCCTGAAGCACTTGGCACACTGCTGTCAAGGCAACAGTCGGCCGGACTGTCCTATTTTGAATGAGTTGGCCGGATAGGCTTTCTTCCGACGAGCAGGTAAGTTGACTGGGCTTAGCAACTAAAGTAGCAAGGAATCAGGAGTTTTTTTGACCAGAAGCCTTTTTGACGAAACGCCCACGCCTTACGTCGCGCCCGACGCAATCGCGCCTGGTGCCGTGCTGTTGCGCGGTTTTGCCTGGGCCATGGATGAAGCGCTTGTGCGAGCGGCAGAGCAGGTCATTGCGGCAGCCCCCCTGCGCCATCTCACCACGCCGGGCGGCCGCACGATGTCGGTTGGAATGACCAACTGCGGCGAACTGGGTTGGGTTTCAGACCAGACGGGTTACCGCTACGACAGCGCAGACCCGCTTTCCGGTCAGCCTTGGCCCCCGATGCCCGAGTGCTTTGTGGACGTCGCGGTGCGCGCTGGCGCGCAGGCCGGCTTCGGAAGCTTCCAACCAGACGCCTGCCTCATCAACTCCTACGCGCCAGGGGCACGACTTTCATTGCACCAGGACAAGGATGAAGGCGATTTGACGGCGCCGATTGTGTCGGTTTCACTGGGGCTGCCTGCCATTTTTTTATTCGGTACGACACAGCGGACCGACCGCCCAGCCCGCTACCGACTGGTGCACGGCGACGTGGTCGTATGGGGCGGACCCGCGCGCCTGGCTTACCACGGGGTTGCGCCACTGACCGACGGGGATCATGTTCGCCTGGGTAGGCAGCGG